>NZ_CP183332.1:2612462-3918693 GCF_048541825.1 Caulobacter sp. ErkDOM-C
CACCCGGACGCCGACAAACGATCCCAATTGATGGGTGCGGCTGAAGAACGGGCCGGGCTTGGTCAAGGCGGCCAGGGCCAGCATCTCGGCGGCGTCGGCATCGCCCAGGGCCAGGATCTCGAACGCCACATCCCAGGCCGGCGCGACCGTCTCGGCCGTCATCTGCAGGCACACGGCGGCGGAAACGACTCGCGTTCCGGGGACCGGCGGCATGTCGGAAAGTTCAACCAGCCCGACATCGCCCCGCTCGGCGACCAGTGCGCCGAGGTCCGCGAGCGCTTGGGGTGAGTTATCCGCAGCGCCGGCGAACAGGCCAAAGTCAGGATGGACCCGCAGCGCTTGACCGTTCCAGACCGCGAGATCGGCCTGCCGACCTGTAAAAGCCGACCAGACGGGCCGGTCGAGGGGGTGGGCGCTCATCATCGTCGTGCACCGCGCCGGCGCAAAAGCCCCGGCGCGGCGTCTTTCCGGCTAGTCGAGGTCTTCGGCCAGGATGGCCATTTCAAACATGTACGAACCGTCTTCGTCCTCGTCCTGGAAGACGACGCCAATGAACTCGCCGGCCACTTCGACCTCGGCGGAATCCTTCTGCTTGGGACGGGCCTTCAGCGCGATATGCGGGTTGCCGAAGGTGCGCTTCAGGTGCTTTTCGATCTTTTCGATGGATGCAGCGTCCACGGGAGGCTCCTGTTTTCGTTGTTGGGCGCCGTGGCGCGTATTGAGGCGAACCTAGCGTTCCGTGCCGGAGTCGCAAGCCGCTTCGGCCAGGGCCGGTGGCTCAGTCGCTTCTAATGCGACGAACCAGCACTCGGCGTCAGCTTGATCTCGAACAGCTTGGGCCAGAACTTTCCGGTCACAAACAGGCGATCGGTCGCCGCGTCATAGGCAATGCCGTTCAGCACATCGACCCGACCGCCGGCCTGATCGGCGGCGCTCAATAGCCCCGAGAGATCGATCCAGCCCGTGACATGGCCGGTCTTGGGATCGATGCGGGCGATGCGGTCGGTCTGCCAGATATTGGCCAGCACCTCGCCCTTCACCCACTCCAGCTCGTTGAGGTTATCCACAGGCCTGCCGTCGTCGGTGACCTGGATGCGCCCGGTCTCGTTCAGCGTCTCGGGGTCGAGGAACCGCAGCGCCGAGGTGCCGTCGCTCATGATGATCCGCGTTTCATCGCGGGTCAGGGCCCAGCCCTCGCCGGGATAGGAGAACTCGCCGATCAGTTCGAAGGTGGCGATGTCGTAGATCAGGCCGATCTGGTTCTTCCAGGTCAGCTCGATCAGCCGGTCCTTCCAGTCGATGATCCCCTCGCCGAAATAGCGGGAATCGACCAGACGCTCCTGCTCGGGCAGTCCGGTTTCCAGCGTCACCTTGCGGATCGACGAGCGGCCTTGCAGTCCGGTGCTCTCGTAGAGATAGCCGTCGCGCCAGAACAGGCCCTGGGTGAAGGCCCCCGTATCATGCGGATAGGCGGCGACCACCGTGTAGCTGTACTGGCGCGGCTTTTCCGCCAGGGCCGGCGCAGGGACGGTCGCGGTCAGCAGGGCCGCAAGAAGCAGGCTGTTCCAGAGACGAAGCTGCACTCAGATCACGTAGTCGTACACGGCCTCGGACAGGGTCTGGTCCATCGACTTGGCGGGCTCTTCGCAGGTCGGGCAGTTGACGATGCGGGCCGGAACGCCGGCCGCCGTGCAGTGCGGCGGCACGGGCTTGAGCACCACCGAACCCGAGGCAACCTTGGCATAGTCGCCGACCGTGATGTTTCCCAGCACCTTGGCGCCGGCGCCCAGCAGCACGCCGCGACCGATCTTGGGGTGGCGGTCGCCGCGATCAGCGCCCGTGCCGCCCAGGGTGACCCCGTGCAACATCGAGACGTCGTCGCCGACCACGGCCGTCTCGCCGATAACGATGCCGGTGCCGTGGTCGATGAAAACGCCCTGGCCGATACGGGCGGCGGGGTTGATATCAACCTGGAACACTTCGCTGGCCCGGCTCTGCAGATAGAAGGCCAGGGTCTCGCGGCCCTCGCTCCACAGCCAGTGCGACACGCGGTGGGTCTGCAGGGCCAGAAAGCCCTTGAAGAACAGGAACGGCTGAACATAGCCCTTGCAGGCCGGATCGCGCTCGAACACGGCCATCAGGTCGGCCTCGGCGGCAGCGACCAGGGCCGGGTCGGACTTAAAGGCTTCGGCGGCGAACTCGCGCGCCGTCATGGCCCGCATTTCCTGGTCGCCCAGCTTGCGCGCCAGCTGGAAGGTCAGGGCGTCGGCCAGATTATCGTGGCTGAGGATCACGGCATTGAGCAGCGAGGCCAGGGCCGGCTCGGCCTTGGCGGCGTATTCAGCCTGGTTGCGCAGCGCCGCCCACACGGGGACTGACGACTGGTCGGTTACGACTTCCAGGTGCTTGGCCACCGGGCTCTCCTTTATTCCCTGCGATCCTTGGCGCACTAGAGCATCCTTTTTGAGAACGCACTAGTGGCATTGAGAGCAAGGCCATGTCTGCGCCCCGTCGACCCTAGCCTAGCACGAGACGGGCAAGATCGCTCGGAAGCTCTCCCCTGACCGCCATATGGTGGACCCGGAGCAGCAGCGCCACCGTCAACGCGTCGGGCATGTGTCCGGCCACGGCGGCGTCCAGCGCCTCTGCGAAAGGCACGCGGGCCACCGCCAGGTCCTCGGTCTCGTCCGGGGCGGTCTCGGTAGGGGAAAGATCCATGGCCAGAAAGCCGATTCCGATCTCATCGGTGACCGAATTGGTCAGTTCCATCGTCAGGATCTGGCGCCAGTCGGCCGCCTGGAGTCCGACCTCCTCGGCCAGTTCGCGCTTGGCGCCGTCAAGCGGGGCCTCGCCCAGGGGCGCGCCGCCTTCGGGCAGTTCCCAGCTGTAATTGGCCAGGGCGAAGCGGTTCTGGCCGACCAGCGTCACCGTGCCGTCCTCGTGCAGGGGCACAATGCCGATCGCCTGATTCTTGAAACTGACCTTGCCGTACAGCGCCGGTCGCCCCGTCGGCGCGGTAGCCTGATACTCGGTCACCTTGATCCAGGGATTGTCATAGACAACCTTGGCCTCGCGAATGCTCCACGGCGTTCCGTGCGGCTTCAGCCAGTCGGGCTTCTGGGTCATGGCGGCTCACGGCTTGTGGCGGCCGGGGCCCGGCCATAGTTAGACTCAAGTACAATGCTTCGTGGAGATCGTCTTGACCGGTTCTGTTCCCCCCGCGCCGGCGTTCGGCGAAATCCTGCCGATCGAGACCTCGCCCGAGGTGCTTGGCTTTCTGGCCCGTCGCCGCTCGGCCTCGGCCATGAGCCTGACCGCGCCGGGCCCTGACGACGCCCAACTGATCGACCTGCTGCGACTGGCGGCCCGGGTGCCCGATCACGGCAAGCTGTCACCTTGGCGGTTCGTGATCCTGCGCGGCGCGGCCAAGGATATTTTCGCCGAAAAGATCTCGGCGCTGGCCGGTGACCAGGCCAATCCGCTCAAGGCCAACGCCGCCCTGCGCAAGCTGACCCGCCCGCCGGTCTGCGTGGCGGTGATCTCGCGCTACATCGCGGGTGAAATCCCCGAATGGGAGCAGCGCCAGAGCGCCTCGGCGGTGTGCATGCAGATGCTGCTGGCCGCGCCCGCCATGGGCTGGGGCGCCAACTGGATTACCGACTGGTATTCCTATGATCCTCGCGCGCTGGAAATCCTGGGCGTCGCCGACGGCGAACAGGTCGCCGGCTTTCTGTATCTGGGCACGTCGAGCGAGCAGCCCCAGGAGCGGGTCCGGCCGGATGTGGCGGCGATTACCAGCGAATGGACGCCGGGCTAGCGCCAAAGCCACGTCCCGCGCGTTGTCCTGAAACAGCAAGGACGGAGACGATGATGGCGCGACGCAGGGACCCTTGGGCCGGCTTGGCCTGGGACGCCTGGGCCATGGGCCTGGAAGCCTCCACCGTGATCGGGCTACGCACGCTGAAGATCGCGGCCGGCGGCGCGGCCGCCCAGACCGAGATCGATCTCATGATCAGCGAGAAGGTGACGGCGGCCATGACCCTGCCGATTCTGGCCATGACCGGCCAGTTGGGAACGACCGGTCCGGCAGTGGCCGCCCGCGCGCTGAGCCACCTGCGCAGAAAGGTTCGCGCGAACCGTCGCCGTCTCTCGAAAGCCTAGATCAGCCCCGGCCGCGGTAGGGCGCCACGCCCTGATCCGGGACCCACAGACCTTCCGGCGCCGGGCCGGTCTGCCAGAACACGTCGATCGGAATACCGCCGCGCGGATACCAGTAGCCGCCGATACGCAGCCAGCGCGGCTGGGCGATCTCGACGATCTTGCGGGCCACCTTGACCGTGCAGTCCTCATGGAACGAGCCGTGGTTGCGGAAGCTGCTCAGATAGAGCTTCAGCGACTTGCTCTCGATCAGCCAGTCGCCCGGCGCATAGTCGATGACCAGATGCGCGAAATCGGGCTGGGCCGTGACCGGGCATAAGGAGGTGAACTCCGGGGCCACGAAGCGCGCCAGATAGAGCACGTCGGACTGCGGATTGGGCACGCGTTCAAGAACCGCGGCCTCGGGACTGGCGGGCGCGTCGACTATCTGGCCGAGCTGGGTGACGTTGAGATCTGTCATCGCCGGGATTTAGGCCCGTCCAGCGCCCGAGACAAGCGGGTGTCCCGCCGCTACAAACGTCCAAACACATGTTCGAACGCGGGAGGAACACCATGATGGGACGGGATTTCGAAGGCTTCACGGTTGTGGTCACCGGCGCCTCAACGGGCCTTGGCCGGGCCATTGCGGTGGAAACTGCCCGGCGCGGCGCCGGCCTGATCGTCGTCAACTTTGCCAGCAACGCCCAGGACGCCGAGGAAACCGCCCGCCTCATTGAGGCCGAAGGCGCCAAGGCGGTGCTGGCCCAGGGCGACGTTTCGCAGGACGCCGACTGCCGCAAGATTGCGGAGGCCGCCGCCGCGAGCGGCCGAATCGATGCGCTGTTCAACAACGCCGGCATGACCAAGTTCGCACCCAACCACGCCGATCTCGACGCGGTCGACGCCGAAGACTTCCTGCGGCTCTACAGCGTCAATGTGGTCGGCGCCTTCCAGATGGTTCGGGCCGCCCGGTCACTGCTCGAGGCCGCGCCGCAGCCGGGCGCCGTGGTCAATACCTCGTCCATCGCAGGCGTGGTCGGCAACGGATCTTCGGTGCCCTACGCCGCCTCGAAAGGCGCGATGACCACCATGACCCTGTCGCTGGCCAGGGCCCTTGCGCCGCGCATCCGCGTCAACGCGATCTGCCCCGGCTTCATCGATACGCCCTGGTTCGGCAAGGCCATGGACGCCGAACGCGTCGATCGCCTGCGGGCCGGCGCGGCGGCCGCGACCCCGCTCAAGGTCGCCTCAACGGCCGAGGATGTGGCCGGGGCGGCGGTCTTCCTCGCCTCTCCCGCCTCGCGTCACGTGACCGGAGAGACCCTGCTGGTGGACGCCGGCCTGCATCTGGGCGGCGCGAGTCTTTCCATGCGGTAGGGACCAGCGATGCGCGAAAGACACGGGTAAAGGTCAATCAAGCCTTGACCCTGCACCGTGGCTTTGGTCGTTCATTCTGAAGCAAATTCGTCACACTGAGTTCAAACTTTAATCAAATAACGCCGTTCGTGCTGGTGCTTTGCCCAGTGTGATTGCAACTACATGACAGTGGGCGACTAATGAGTCGTCGACACAGTGCGCTTGCAGGCGCCGTCGAACCCGGGGCCAGCCTCCGGGAGGCGACACAAAGAAGGGGATAGACCACCATGAACATCATGAAGATCGCGCTGGCTTCGGCCGCAGCTACCGTCGCGCTCAGCGGCGCCGCCATGGCGCAAGACTCGCTGAAGCTGTCCTACAACGTTGGCGTCGCCAGCGACTACGTCTTCCGCGGCGTGAGCAACACCCAGGAAGATCCGCAAATCTTCGGCGGCGTCGACGCCGCCTACGGCATTGGCTATGCGGGCGTTTGGGCCTCGAACGTCGACTTCGGCAGCGATGACCCGTCGGTCGAAGTTGACCTCTATGTCGGCCTGAAGCCGACTGTCGGTGATACCGCACTGGACTTTGGCATCGTTTACTATGCCTACGCTGACGACAAGGGCGCCACGCCTGGCCAGTACAGCTACCTCGAACTGAAGGCCGCCGCTTCGCGTCCGCTCGGCCCGGCAACCGTCGGCCTGTCGATGTTCTACTCGCCGGAATTCCCGTTCGAGACCGGCAAGGCCTTCTACTATGAAGTCAACGCCGCTCTGCCGTTGATGGACAAGCTGACCCTGAGCGGCGCTCTGGGCCAACAGGAAATCGAGTTCTCTGGCGACTACGCCACCTGGAACGTCGGCCTGGCCTACGCCATCACCCCGAACCTGACCGCAGACGTCCGCTATTCGGACACCGGCGCGCACTCGTTTGGCGACATCTATGGCGAACGCGTCGCCGTCAGCCTGAAGGCCGCGTTCTAAGAACGTCCACTTCACTGACGACCAGATTGAGCCGCTCCGGGAAACCGGAGCGGCTTTTTCTTTGCCTATGGGTTGGCCGTCCAGCTGGCGACCACCGCGTCGACATCGGTCAGGATGGCGAAGTTCAGACCCATGACCTTCAGCGCCGCCTCATGCACGTCGGCCTCGTAAGCGGCGCAGGCGTCGGCCGGCACGAAGACGTGGAAGTCCTGATGAAAGGCGTCCCTGGCTGTGCAGTCGACGCAGCACTCCGTGGTCAGTCCGCACAGGATCAGGGTGTCTATTCCCCGCGCCCGCAGCCTGTCGCCAAGGCCCGTGCCGGCGAAGGCGCTGTAGCGGGTCTTCTCGAGCATCAGTTCGCCCGCGACGGGCTTTGGGCCATAGAAATCAGAGCCGACCTGCCCTGCCCGGCACAGATCGCTTTCGACATCGGGATCTCCGCCTCGGCGCGCCATCCGCTCGCGCCACATCGGCGAGTCGGTTCCAGGCGTGGTCGACAGGCCCACAAAGATCACCGGAACGGCCGCCGCTCTCGCCGCTTCGGCCAGGCGTTCAGCGCCGGCCAGGGCCGGCCCCACGGTCGAAAGATCAACGCCCATGCGGCCGATCACGCCTTCCGGCGCCGCGAAGTCGACCTGCATGTCGACGACCAGCAGGGCCGTACGGCCCGGCGCGATCCAGTCTGGCTGGAGCTGGACCTGGGTCATGCGAAGCGCCGCCGCAGCCCCGGCAGGATCTCGGCGCCGAACATGGTCAGGCCTGCGACATAGTCGGGGAAGATCAGCATCAGGCCGTCCAGCTCGCAATCGGCGACAAAAGCCTCGATCTTCGCGCCGCAGGTCGCCGGAGACCCGATCACGGTCTCGGTCATGAACGCTCCTTGCCTGAGGGCCGCAGCATCCAGCTTGTCGGCGGGCGCGCCCCAGCTTCGCAACATGGTTCGCACGGCGTCCAGATCAACCCCGTCGGCATAGGTTTGGGCCAGGCCCTGCGCGGCCTCGTCGGTGTCGGCGTGGATGACCGTGCACATGGCGTAGGTTCTGATCGACTTGCCCAGCCCCTGCGCCATCGTCTTGGCGCGCCGGCTGGCGTCGCGGCGATCCTCGGTGGTGGCCCCGCCGATGAAGCAGGCGTCCGCCTCGGCCACGGCGAAGGCAAAGCCGCGCGCCGAACTGCCCGCGCAGATCAGGTCTGGCCGAGGCTGCGACAGGGGCTTGGGCTCAGATTGGCAATCATCGAGATTGAAGAAGCGGCCATGATGATTGACACGCTCCTCGCTCCACAGCCGCTTGACCACATGGGTCCATTCCTCGGCCAGGGCGTAGCGGTCGTCGTGATCCAGCGCCTCGTCCCAGGCGCTCATCTGGGCGAATTCCTCGCGATAGGCGCCGGCGACGATATTGAGGCCCGCGCGGCCGCCGCTGATATGGTCCAGGGTGGCGATCATCTTGGCCGCCACGGCCGGGTTCTGTAGCAGCGGATGCAGGGTCGCCCAGATCTTTACCCGTTTGGTGGCCTCGGCCAGGCCCGCCATCAGGGTCACAGATTCCAGCACTGTGCCCCAGTGATCGGTCGCACCGCCGAAGCCCCGGAACTTGGCCATCGACATGATGAAGTCGAGACCGATCTCGTCGGCCAGCACCGCCGCGGCGCGGTTCTGTGGATACAGGCCGTCAATGCGCGGCGTCGTCTCGGAGACGATCCAGCCGCCATTGGCCACCGGCAGGAAGACGCCGAAATCCTTGTGATGGGGAGAAGACGCGCTCATGCCTTTTCGTAGCACGCGGTCGGCGGGCGCAAACCGCCGATCTTCATCCCTCCCCGGTTCAGTCGGGGACGTCGACCTTCTCGGCGGGCGGAACCGGCGGTCGCATGAACAGCGCGGCCACGAAGACGACGGCGATCACGGCCGCGAACAGCTGGAAGGTCGGCGCGAAACCGCCCAGGCGGTCGCGCATGGCGCCGGCGATGAACGGCCCCGCCGCCGAGACGGCCCCGACCAGGCAGGTCAGGGAAAAGAGCTCCAGATTGCTGCGCCGGCCATAATAGTTGAGCAGCAGCACCGTCACCGCCAGGACGGTCAGGCCAAAGCCGACCCCCGTGCCGACGGCGTAGAGCAGCATCAGCGGCACGGTGGTCGCCGAGGCCAGGGCCAGCAGGCCCGCCACCAGCATCGCCTGCGCGCCAACCAGCAGCCATTTGGGATCGACGCTGTCGCCAATGAAGCCGCCACCCAGCCGGGCCAGGGTCTGCATCAGGGATTCCAGGCTCAGCATCTTGGCCCCGATGGCGGCCGCCGCTGCGGCGGCCATGCCGGCGGCGACGCCGATCTCGCCGATGTGGCTGACCGACACGCTGGCCACCGTCACGCCGGTCAGCAGATGGGTGAAATAGGCCGCGACCAGCACATAGAATTGCGGCGTGCGCAGCGCCGCCTTTACGGTCCACTCGTGCGAGGTGCGATAGATCCTGGCGTCGGCGGGGGCTTCGCGGGCCTCCTGCTCCACCTCGACGTCGACGTCATGAGCGGCCTGCGCCAGCCACTTCGAGCCGCCGACCATCGCTGCGCAGACCGCGCCCACGACGCAGGCCAGAACCGCCTGAACCAACCAGTACAGTCGCCAGTCATTGTCGGTGCCGCCCATGATCGCCAGGGCCATCCATGGGCCGGCGACGCCGCCCAGCGAGCCGAAGGTGAAATAGATCCCGAACGGCAGGGCGCGCTTGCGATACAGCGCCGACAACACGTGGGTGCCGGGGATCAGGGCCGCCATCTGGAAGCCGATCCCGCACAGGGCCGCGCCAACATAGTAGCGGGCAATGCTCTCCGACCCCGCAAAGCCCAGCAGGCCGGCGCCCAGCACCGCCGAGCCCAACAGCAGGGTCCCTCGCACGCCGATCCGGCGGATCAGGATGGCCGGCAGCCAGGACGAGGCGCCGGTGAAGACGCCCAGCACAGAAAAGCCCAGGAACGCCTTCTCGAAGCTCCAGCCCAGCTCACCGATCATCGCCGGCAGAACCACACCCAGCGACCCATAGGTCGAGGCGGTGATCAGGAACAGAAGCAGGCTGAAGCCCGCCAGCAGCGAGAGGCGACGCAGATCCGTTGAGGCCAAATCAGAACGTCCGCTTGAGGGTCACGCGCCATTCGCGGCCCTTGCCGGGCAGCGCGCCCAGATTGGCATAGGTGTCGGCGTCCGGGGTGAAATAGAATTTGTCGAACAGATTATCGACATTCAGCTCGGCCGTATAAGGCCCGCGCGTCACATAGGCCGAGCCGTTGACCACCGAATAGGCGGGATAGCGGACGGCGTTCTGCACTGTACCTGCGGTTCGGCTCACATGGCTGACCCCCAGGGTCGCGCCGGCCTGGCCCCAGTCATAGCCCTTGCTGGTATAGGCGCCGTACAGGCTGACCACCGACTTGGGGATCAGGGTATAGGCGTAGTCGCCGCCACGTCCCGGCAGGCCGGCAAAGCTCCAGACCACATAGGAGCCGCCATAGGCGCTCGGTCCCGCCACGCCCGCCGTATAGGCCGGGATGTACTGGAACGAGGCGTCCGGTCCCTTGATCGTGGTGCGCTGGTTGTTGCCGGCGAAGGTAAAGCTGAGCTGCTCGGAGGCCAGCCAGCGGACTTCCAGCTCGACGCCCTTGGCGCGCGTGCCCTGCACGGTCGGCGGCGAGCTGTTGGTCAGCTGGGTGCGGTTCTGGCGATAGGCGGCCAGCGAGCCGACCAGGGTGCCGTTCAGCAACTGGAACTTCACACCGGTCTCGGTCAGATCCGAGCTCGACAGCCATGACCCATCGGCCACCAGCGACGGCGCGATATCGCCGGCCTGGCTCATCTCCAGGGCCGAAGCCTTGGCATAGCTGATGTAGGGCATCAGGCCGAATGGGGCCTTGTAGGTCAGGCTGGCGTTATAGGTCGCCTTGTTGCGGTCGTCAGACTGCTGGCCGGCGATCGTATAGCTGAGAAAGCCGGTATCCTGGCTCTCGACCTCGTAGTGGTCATAGCGGCCGCCGACGATCAGGTTCCAACGCCCGGCCTCAATATCGGAGGTGAGGAACAGGCCCGACTGGTTCCAGTCCGATCGGTTGTCGTTCTCCCAGCGCAGGCCGATACCGCCGGGCTCGTCGGTGAACGGGCTGTCTATGGTGTCGGTCGGCGTGAACCCGAAGGCGATGTCGCGGCGATCCAGAGCGATCAGGCCGCTGTTGAAGCTCTCCTGGCGCCGCCCCTCGAACCGGCGATGCGAGGCGCCGACCAGGGTCCTGGCGCTGACTGCGCCGACCGTCGTGGGAACAGCCAGGGTGACGCGGGCCTCCGAGACCTTGGCGTCGATGGCCGACGGATAGCCGTAGGAGACGAAGCGCTCATTGTCCTGGCGATCGTGGAACAGCTGCAGCTTCAGCGTCCTGTCGCCGCCCAGGTCCTTGGCCAGGTCGAAATAGAGCGTGCCGGTGGTGGTCTTCGAGAAGTCGGCCGGGCTGATATAGACCGTGTGGCGGTTCAGCTTGGTCGTGCCGACGCCGGTATCCAGGGTATGGGCCGGGTCGCTGCTCGCGAAGCCGTAATACGGAATATAGAGCGCGCTGGCATAGGGATAGAAGCCGACCTCGTTGGGCGTCAGGCGGCCATTGCCATCGGCGTCGACCAGGCTGGTGTCGCGGCCGGTGATATAGGTGCGATTATCGATCAGGTCCTGGGTCAGGCGGTTCCAGCCGGGCGTCTGCACGTCGCCATCCGAGTGGAAGCCCATGCCGCCAAAGGCCGTGCTCCAGCCGTTGCCCAGGTCGAAATCGGCCGACAGTTCGATCAGCTGCCGACGTGGATAGATGCCCCGGTAGTAGCTGTGGCTGTCCTCGACCTCGCCATAGACATAGACGCCGCCCTGCGCCGCGCCCAAGCTGACCGGCGCGCCGAACTGGCCAGTGACGAGCTTCTTGTTGTAGCTGCCGAATGTGGCGGTGACCTCACCCTCGGGCCCGGCCAGGAAACGCCCCTCGTCGCGGGCCGACTTGGGGATGAAATTGACCAGCCCGCCGACCTTGCCGGCGCCATAGACCGGCGTGGGCGGACCGCGCAGCACCTCGATCCGCGCCGCGCCGCCGATCGGCGTGGAATAGGTGCCGCGGTTCTCGACCCGCTTGAAGCCGCGGAAATAGTTCTCGGCCAGGGTGCCGCGAATGTTGAGCGCGCCGGGCACGCCATAAAAGCTGGCGGTATGGGTCCCGGGTGAAACGGCGCTGACGCCATCCAGGGTCTCGATACCGAAGCGCTCCAGGGTCAGGTCGCTGACCAGACTGGCCGAGCGCGGTGTCTCGATCAGGGGCTTGTCGATGCCGAACACCGTGTCGGACGGCTGCTTTTCCAGCAGGCCCGCCTTGTCGCGCGCCAGCACCAGGACGGCGTCGACCTGGTCGGCGACCTGGGTTTCCGCATAGGCCGCAGTGGCGGCCAGCATCGTGAAGGCGGTGACCGAGAACAGCAGGCGTCGAAGCGACATAACAGGAAGACCCCAACCGCGCCCGGGAGAGGAAGACCCAAGCAGCAACATCCATCATCTGGTGGTTGGCGTTGCTTTGGTCAAAATGCCTTCTGACATTTCAGCTGGAATTTTCAGGATACTGTTGCGCCAAAGCCTCACAGTTCGAACCTGAGCTTGCTCTGTATCAATGCGGTGGATCAGGCCTCGACCGACGGGCGTTGCACCGCCTCGGGCGTGACGTTCAGTACCCGCATCATCGCCGCCCGCGCGCCCTCGACATCGCCGCTGGCGATGACCCTGGCCACGTCGCGGTGCTGTTCAATGTCAGCCAGCAGTTCGGCCTCGGTCGCGCCGTTGAACGAGAACACCCAGAAGCGGGCGGCCTTGTGCTGCAGGGGAATCAGGATGCGGGCCAGGGACAGGTTCTGGCTGGCCCGGGCCACGGCGGCGTGGAAGCGCTGGTCCATGGCGACCAGCAGGGGCAGATCGCGGTTGCGCGCGGCCTCTTCCCCGCCCTCGAAGGCGTCGAAGATCGCCTGGGCCTCAGCCTTTGAAGCGTGCCGAGCGGCTAGGCCCGCGCAGTGCGGCTCGATCAAGGCCCGGGCCTCATAGCCCTGGCGCAGCTCCACCAGATCCAGGGGCGCCACAAGCGTACCGGAGCGGGCGCGCCGAATGACCAGACCTTCCAGGGCGAGCCGGCCGAGAGCGTCGCGCACGCCGGCCAGGCCCGCCTCATAGCGCGCCGCCAGCGACTGCTCGTCCAGCCGCGCGCCGGGGGCCAGTTCGCCCAGGATCAGGTCCAGCAGGATCCGCTCATAGACCTTGGCCTTCTGAAGATCGGGCGACCAGTCCTCCAGTCCCGACGATGAGCAGACGTCGAGCACAAGCAACCGCGACCGGGCGTCCTTGGCAGGAAGAGAAGACACCGGCGAGGCTCCGTCAGGGTTGAGCCTGATAGGTAGGCTGAAATGTCAGAGCGCGCCAGAGGCGGTTAGATGCGCACCCTTCAGGGCGGCGCCGCATAGGAGGCTGATGGCTAGATGCTGGCACAGAGCCTGGCATTCCCAGGCCGCTTTTGTTGTCGTCCCGGGACCTGTTCCCGGGACGACAATGCATTTGAACCTCAAGCCCCATCCCGCAAGGGGAGAGGAGCTGGGCCGATCTAGGGCGCGATCTTCAGCGGCACGAAGACCGGGCGGCCCTGGCGGACCACCTTGGCCAACACGCTGGTGCGGCCGCCCTTCTGGGCCGCCGAGATCGCCTCAGCCACTTCGCCGGTGGAGTTGACCGCCACGCCGTTGACGCTGGACAGGACGTCGCCCTTCACAAGGCCCTTCTCGCCCGCGTCGGAGTCGGCCTTGACGCCGGCGATCAGCACACCGCGCACTTCGGGCGCGATCTTGTAGGTTGCCCGCGCTGTCGTATCGAGCGGGGCAAGGGTCAGGCCCAGAGCCTCGAACTTCTGGCTCTGGGGCTTGTCGGGCGAGGCTGGCGCGCCGCCGTCCTCTTTGTCGTTGTCATTGGCCCCCAGGGCGTCCTCGGCCGGGCGAACGCCGGACTTGACCTCGACCGTGCGGGGCTTGCCGCCGCGCAGGATCGACAGGCGGATGGAGTCGCCCGGCTTGGCCTTGGCCACTTCGCGGGTCAGTTCCGAGCCGCTCTTGACGTTGACGCCATTGACGGCGGTGACGATGTCTTCGGGCATCAGGCCGGCCTTGGCGGCAGGCGCGCCGGCAACCAGCTCGGCGATGATGGCGCCCTTCACGTCAGGGATGCCCTGGGCTTCAGCCATCTCTGTGGAGAAGTCCTGGATGTTGGCGCCGATATAGCCGCGCACGACCTTGCCGCCGGCGATCAGTTGCCTGGCGGTGGACTCGGCCACGTCGGCCGGAATGGCGAAGCCGATGCCGACCGAGCCGCCCGTCGGCGAGAAGATCGCCGTGTTGACGCCGATCACGCGGCCGAAGATGTCGAAGCTGGGACCGCCGGAATTGCCCCGGTTGATCGGCGCGTCGATCTGGATGTAGTCGACGAAGCGAGACGAGCTATCGCCCAGGTCGCGGTTATAGGCCGAGATGATGCCGGCCGTGGCGGTGCCGCCCAGGCCGAAGGGGTTGCCGATGGTGATGACCCAGTCGCCGACGCGCGGCTTGGCCTGGTTCTCGAAATCGACATAGGGGAAGGCCGCGCCCTTGGCCTTGGGATCGGTGACCCGGATCACAGCCAGGTCGGTGCCTTCATCGCGACCGACCACGGTGGCCTTCAGTTGGCGGCCGTCCTTCATGACGACATTGATCTCGTCCGCGTCGGCGACAACGTGGTTGTTGGTGACGATGTAGCCGTCGGCCGAGATGAAGAATCCCGAACCCGAGGACTGCTGCTTGGGCGCGGCGGGGGTGTCGTCTTCACCTTCGGCGCCCGGCTTCTGACCGCGCGGCACGATGTCGAAGCCTTCCAGGCCCGGGATGCGCAGGCCGCGCGAGGGGCTGGCCTTGGAGATCACGTCAATCTGGACGACGGCCGGGGAAACCTTCTCGAAGATGTCGGCGAACGACATCGGGGCGCCGGGCGGCGGCGCGAAAGACGGGGCGGCGGCCGTGGAGACACGGATCGCGGCCGGGACCTCGGCCGCACCGGCCGTACCCATCCGCATGCCCATGCCCGCCAGAGCGGCGGCGGCGACGCCCGCGCCAGCAACGGCGCCCACAATGAAACCCGACTTCCTAGCGGTCATCTCTTGTCTTTCCTCACCCACGGCGCAGAGCGCCGGGACCTGTTCGCCCTCGACGCCCGGCGCCGAAAACGTGCTTCGCAGAAGAACCTAGTCGTGATGGCGTAACGCGCAATGGTTCTCGAATTATCTTTGCGTCACGCCGGAGGTGCTTCTTGCGGGGTCTTTTCGGCGCAATCGTGGCCTTTGTCTTCAAGCAGGGCCGCAAGCCGCGCTTCCTCTTCGGAAGACAGGCCGTCGGCCTCATCCGGCTCGACCGCGCCGTCTTCGCGCCGCCGACGCAGAAGCGTCGCCATAAGCCCGCCGCCGACAACCAAAACCCCCAACGGCGCTAGCCATAGCGCGAGATTGCCCGGCGAAAACGGCGGCTTGAGCAGAACGAACTCGCCATAGCGCGCCACCAGAAAGGCGCGAACCTCGCGGTCGCTGCGCCCCTTGGCGATCTCCTGTCGGACGATTCGCCGCAGGTCGCCGGCGAGGTCGGCCTGGGAATCGTCGATCGACTCGTTCTGGCAGACCAGGCAGCGCACTTCACGGAACAGCACCCGGGCGCGGGCCTCCTGCGCCGGGTCGGGCAGGCGCTCGTTCGGCTCGGACGCGGCGGCCATGCACGCGACCGCGGCCAGGGCGACGATCAGCGTCCGCAGCACCTTCATGCCCGGGCCTCAGACGCCTTGCGCCCGACGCCCAGCCGCAGCCGGCGGTCCGACAGCGACACCGCGCCGCCGATCGCCATCAGAAGCGGCCCCAGGAAGATCAGCCGCACCCACGGATTGACGTAGGCGCGCACCAGCCAGGCGGGCTTGCCGCCCTCCCCGGCCCGGCGCTCACCCAGCACGATATAGAGATCGTCCAGCCCCTTGGGGCAGATATGGACCTCGGAAGTGGTCTGTCCGCCGGTGGGATAGAAGCGACGTTCGGGCTGCGCCTTGCAGACCACGCGGCCAGAGGCGTCAGTGATCCGCACCAAGCCACGTTCGGCCAGATAGTTGGGGCCCTCGACCGTGCCGACATCGGTCAGGGTCAGCTCATAGGCGCCCAGCTTGAACGACTGGTTCAGGCTCAGGGCCTGGGCCTGCTCGACCCGCCAGGCGGTCTCGAACGAAGCCCCCAGCACAAAGACGCCCATGCCGGCATGGGCCAGGGTCGTGCCCCAGGCCCCGCGCGGCAGGCCGACGGCGCGCCGCCAGACCTCGGCGATCGGGGCGCGCAGGACTTTCAGGCGCTCGGCCAGCTCGACCAGCGCCCCGCCGATCAGCCAGAAGCCCAGGGCGACGCCGGCGCTGGCCAGGGCCTTGCGCGGGGTGACCAGGGCATAGGCGACCAGGCCCAGCAGGGCGGCGGCCGCCAAGGCCACCCACAGACGGCGCATCACGGCCGAGGCGTCGCCGCGCTTCCAGGCCAGCAGCGGTCCGGCCGGCAGGATGGCCAGGGCCAGCAGCATCAGCGGCGTAAAGGTCAGGTTGAAGAAGGGCGGGCCTACCGACACCGCCTCGCCATCGATGGCCTCGCGGATCAGCGGATACAGGGTGCCCAGCAGCACGGTGGCCGTGGCGGTCGACAGCACGATGTTGTTGAGCACGATGGCGCTCTCGCGGCTGACCGGGGCGAACAGGCCGCCGGAGTTGAGGGCGGGCGCGCGCAGGGCAAACAGCAGGAACCCGGCCCCCGCTGCGATACCCATCATGATCAGCAGCAGGACGCCCCGAGCCGGGTCGACCGCGAAGGCGTGGACGCTGGTCAGCACGCCCGAGCGCACCAGGAAGGCCCCCAGCATCGAGAAGGTGAAGGCCGACAGGGCCAGGAACACTGTCCAGCCCGGCAAGGCGCCGCGCTTTTCCATGACGATGGCCGAGTGCAGTAGGGCCGCGCCGATCAGCCAGGGCATGAAGCTGGCATTCTCGACCGGATCCCAGAACCACCAGCCGCCCCAGCCCAGCTCATAATAGGCCCAGAAGGCGCCCAGCGTGATGCCGACGGTCAGCAGGCTCCAGGCCGCCAGGGTCCAGGGTCGCACCCAGCGCGCCCAGGCCGCATCCACACGGCCGTCGATCAGGGCCGCCATGGCCAGACTATAGACCACGGAGAACCCGACATAGCCGGCGTAGAGGAACGGCGGATGCACAGCCAGCGCCCAGTCCTGCAAGAGCGGATTGAGCGAACGCCCTTCGATCGGCACATCGCCAAGCCGGGTCAGCGGGTTGGAAGCGAAGACGGTATAGGCCAGGAACATCACGCCCAGCGCGCCCTGCACCGCCACCGCATAGGCCCGCAGGCGCGGCGGCAGGCTGGCGCCGAACAGGGCCATGGCGGCGCCATAGCCGGTCAGGACCAGGCACCACAGCAGCATCGAGCCCTCATGGCTGCCCCAGGCGCCGGCCACCTTGAACAGCAGCGGCTTGGCCGTGTGCGAGTTGGCCGCCACGTTGGCGACCGAAAAGTCGGAGGTCACAAAGGCCCAGACCAGGCAGGCAAAGGTGATGGCCGTCGCCCCGAACGCCGCCAGGGCCGCGCCGCGACCGGCCCCGGCCAGCATCGGCGCGCGTCGGACGCCGGCGACGGCCGACAGGCCGGTCTGCGCGACCGACAGGATCAGGGCCAGGATGAGGGCGAAGGCGCCCAGTTCAACGATCATGGGGCGGCCTTGCCCTCATGGGCCGGCGGGCCGGAGCCCTCGCCGCGCCATTCGCCCTGCTCTTTCAGGGCCTTGGACACTTCGCGCGGCATGTAGCGCTCGTCGTGCTTGGCCAGGACCTGCTTGGCGATGAAGACGCCGCTCTCGTCGAACGTCCCCTGCGCCACGATCCCCTGGCCTTCGCGGAACAGGTCGGGCAGGTCGCCGTGGAACTTCACCAGGGCGGTCGCCTTGTGGTCAGCCACCACGAATTCAACGTCGCCGCCGGGGTGCTTGACCACGCTGCCGGCCTGAACCAGGCCGCCCAGCTGGACCTTGCGGCCAGCCGGGACCTTGGCCTCTTGCGCCTGGGCAGGCGTGTAGAACAGCGAGATGGCGTCGCGCATGCCGTACAGCGCCAGGCCGACGGCAAGCGCCAGCACCGGCGCGATGGCCAGCAGGATGGTCAGGCGACGGCGCGCCTTGCGGGATTTCGGCCAGAAACTCATGGAGCAGTCTTCGGTTGCGGCGGCGTCTGAGCCGCCTGACGCAGGGCCGCCAGGACCTTGGGCTGGTCGGCATAGCGCTGGCTGGCCGAGGCCAGGGCCGCGTCGCGCTTGGCGGTGTCGCCCAGCACGGCATAGGCCCGCACCAGCCGCACCCAGCCATCGGGGTCGTCGGGCGAGGTCTTCAAACGCGTGGCCAGGCCCTCGACCATGCCGGCGATCATGCCTTGGACCTGGGCGCTGTCTTGCGGCGCGGCTTCCGGGGCGGGAATGCCACCAGCCGCCTCGACCTTGGCGATCTCGCGGTTCATCGGCCCGCGACGCGGATCATTGGCGGGCAGGCTGGCGGCCAGGGCGCGCCAGTCGGCCAGGCCGCCGGCCACGTCACCGTCGCTGATCCGGCCCCGGCCCAGATGGTAGCGGGCCGACAGGCTGGTGGGGTCGATCTTGAGGGCTTCGCGGAAAGCCAGCCTGGCGTCGGGGCCGACATCCCCGTTCGCCTCGGCCACGAAGGTCTCACCCAGCCCGGTCCAAAGGTCGGCGCGGCCGGGGGCCAGGCGCACGGCGCGGCGCAGGGCCTGTTCGGCGCCGGCCAGATCGCCCGAGGCGGTGCGGGCCAGGGCCAGGTGCTTGAGCGGTTCGGCGTCGTTGGGGCGCTGGGCGGCGAGGGTCTCCAGCACGGCGGCGATACGCGGCGGATCCAGCAGGGCCGGGTCGGTGGCGCGCCACTCCGCCACCCGCCTGGCGTAGGGCTGATCGGAAAAGCCGGGCGAACCGATGACCCCATAGACCGCCACGGCCAGCAGCGGCGCGACAGCGGCGGCGGTCACGGCCAGGCGGCGCGATCCTCGCCCGTCGGGGGTCCAGGTCTCGGCACTGTCGGCGGCGGCCAGCAGGCGACGGCCAGCCTCTGCCCGCGCGGCCTTGCGCTCGGCAGCATCCAGCAGGCCGCCTTCGGCCAGCCGATCAATCTCGCCAAGCTGGCGTTTGTGGGCGTCCAGGTCGGTGGAGACGCCTTCGGCCGCGCCGGCGCGCGCAGCGCCGCGCAATATCAAGGCCCCGGCCGCAGCCGACAGCCCGGCCGCCGAGATCCAGAAAGCGATCATACGTCGCCTGTTAGCCGGGAATGCGCGCCGCCGTTAGCGAAAAAAGCGCTTAAGGGACCGATCAGGCCGCGATCGCGGCAGCGGCCCGGCGACGGACGATTTCGGCGGTCTTGTCGTCGCGGGTATGGGCGATAAAAGCGGCGGCGACGTCGAGATACTGCTGGGCCACGACCGGATCGCCGCCCTCGCCGGTGCGCGCCGCGTAAAGCACGTCCTCGATATACTGATCGAGACGTTTGTTGAGCTTCTCAAGGGCCTGGGTGCGCGTCGCGCCATAGCCGCTCTGGGCCGCGCAGGGCCGCAGGTGTTCGATAAAGACCAGGATGGCCGTTGCGCGACGCACCAGCGCCTCGTCCGGCGGCGAGGTCAGCTTGGCCACGCCCTTGCCGCCCTTCTTGCCCAGGATCGAGATCGGCTTGGTGGGCAGGGCCTCGCTCAGCTCCTTGTCGGCCGCGCTCATCCGCAGCTCGACGGCCTGGGCGATCTGCTGCTTGTACTTGCTCAGCCTGCGGCCCCACGGACCGTCCTTGGCGATGTTCACCGACTGCTCGAACTCGGTGATCTGCAGTGCGACCTGCTGGGCGGCCAGGGCGGCCTCGCGGGCCAGCTTCTCGCCCTTGTCGAGATCGAAGTCGCGGATCAGGTTGATCGACGTGTCGATTTCGGCCAGCACGCGCTCGCCAAACGAGCTGACTTCCGACGCGGCCAGATAGCGGTCATTGGGCCGATCCATAACCGCCGAGATCACCCGCAGGATCCGCCAGTCGTCGGGCAGATGTGCGGCCAGCATGTCAAACATCCGGGCCCCGGAATCCTCGCGGACGACGCAGGCGTCGCGATAGGCCAGACGCGCGGCGGCGGCGCGCTCGTCGCTCATCCGGCTGACCCATTCGGACAGCTTGGGCAGGGCAGTCCGGACGATGTGGCCAATCTCCAGACAGTTGATCAGTTCGTCGGTCACGCCAAGACCGCGGGTCGCGTCGAACGCATCCTGTTCGGCGTCGCGCAGACCGCGCGCGGCAAGACCGCACAACTCATCGAAGACTTCTGGCGCGCCCTGCTCCAGATCCCACGGATTGCACTTGGCCGCAGCCTCTTCGACGCGCCGCGGCGCGATGGTCTTCAGCGCCTTCCAGAGGAACGGCAGGACTCGCGGCGGAAAGCTGATCTGGCCGGGGCCGCGCACCGCGCACATCGGCACGATCGGAGCCAGGATGTTATTGCGAACGAATCGGTCGGTGGTTTCGTCCTCGACCAGCCCGCGCACCTGCGCCAGCCCGCCCACGTTGCCGACGCTGGCCAGGGCCAGTTCCAGGCTGCGCAGGGCAGAGTCAGGCGCGGTTTCCACCAACATCCGAACGATCTGCAATTTGTGCGCAGCGATTGCGGCCATGATCCCCCGCCGGATCGAAAAGACCGACAGCGTCAACCATGTTGGCAACGAGGTTAAGACTTTCCCAAACCCGTCAAAAAAGTCAGCGATTTCCACACATCTGCGGATCGGGGAAAGATCAAAGGCGCCAGAGGTTTAGCGACGGCGACAAAGGGCCGTTAAACACAACCCCTGCGACAGCTTGTCGCTAGGCTTCCGACCTGGGAAGGTCCAGGCGGACGCTCAAACCGCCCATCGACGATTCCCCGAGCGTTACAGAGCCGCCGTAGGCTCTGGCCAGCTCGTCGACGATAGAAAGACCCAGGCCCGAGCCCGGCGTATGCTCGTCCATGCGTTGCCCGCGCTTGAGCGCATCGACCCAGCGTTCCGGCGGCAGGCCGGGGCCGTCGTCCTCGACCACCAGGGTCCAGCGGTCGGGGCTGGTGGGCGCTGCGACCACGCGGATTCGGGCCTTGCACCATTTGCCGGCGTTTTCCATGACGTTGCCGGCCAGCTCCATCAGGTCCTGCTTCTCGCCCTGGAAGCACAGGTCTTCAGGGCAGCGCCAGTCGATCTCGACGCCCTGTCCGTCCGACTTGTCCTGGAAGATCCGCTCCAGCGTCACCGCCAGCTCGTCCAGGATCGGTTCGATCGGCGTGCGCTCGCCGCTGGTCTGGGAACGGGCGGCGGCGCGGGCCCGGCGCAGATGGTGGTCGACCTGATCGCGCATTACGTCGGCCTGTCGTGACACCACCTCGGCCAGCGAGCCAGGCTGCTGGCTGGCTTCGGTGATCATCACCGAAAGCGGGGTCTTCAGGGCGTGGGCCAGGTTGCCGACATGGGTGCGCTGACGCTCGACCACTTCCTGGTTGTGGGCCAGCAGGGCGTTCAGTTCGACGGCCAGAGGCTCCAGTTCCTCGGGATAGGTGCGGGTCAGGCGCTCGGCCCGGCCGCGTCGCACCGAGGCGACCTCGCGGCGCAGCTGGAACAGCGGGGCCAGGCCGACCCTCACCTGCACCACCACCGCCAGGATCAGACCGCCGCCCAGCAGCAGCAGGGCCAGGGCGGTGATGCGGCCAAGGCGGTCGGCGTCGGCGTCGATCGGCGAGCGATCCTCGGCGGCGATGAACACCACCGGGTCGGCATAGCCCGGCAACCGGGTCAGGATGGCGGCGGCGCGCAGCGGCTTGTCCTGGGGCCCGCGCATGTCGAAGTACAGGGTCTTGCCCGGCGCCGCGTCCAGCAGGTCCACCTGCCGGGACGCCACCATCAGGTCGGTGTCGAACAGCGAGCGCGAGCGCTCGACCACCTTGAGGGACCCGTCAGGCGCACGTCGTGAAATGGTCCAGTAGCGGCCGGAATAGGTGCGGGTGGCGCGGATGTCGGTCAGGAACGGCGCCTTGAGCACGCCGTCCTCGACCGTGGAGCCAGCATACAGATCGTCGGTCAGCACGGCCAGCGACTGGTCGAAGCGACGGATGGCGGCGTCGCGGAACTGGGCGGTCAGGAACACGCCCGCCACGATCAGCACCACCGCGTTCCAGATGACAGCCAGCAGCACCAGCCGACGAACCAGCGAAGGTCGGCGCAGGTCCATCACCGCTTAAGCCTCGGCCCGGACGTCACTCGGTCGCCTCGCCCTCCAGGGCGGTCAGGCGATAGCCCAGGCCACGCACCGTCTCGATACGGTCGCTGCCTAGCTTCTTGCGCAGGCGGCCGATGAACACCTCGATGGTGTTGGAGTCGCGGTCGAAGTCCTGGTCGTACAGGTGCTCGACCAGCTCGGTGCGGCCGATCACCCGACCCTGGTGCATGATCATGTAGTGCAGCAGGCGGTATTCCAGCGAGGTCAGGCGCAAAGGCTCGCCATTGACGCTGGCTCGGGCGGCGCGCGGGTCCAGCCGCAGGGCGCCGCAGGACAGGCTGGGCGCGGCATGGCCGGCCGAGCGGCGCAGCAGGGCGCGCAGGCGGGCCAGCAGCTCTTCGGTATGGAACGGCTTGGCCAGATAGTCGTCGGCCCCGGCGTCGAAGCCGGCGACCTTGTCGCTCCAGGCGGCGCGGGCGGTGAGGATCAGCACCGGCGTGGCGACATTGCCCCGCCGCCAGCGCTCCAGCACCGAAACCCCGTCCACCTTGGGCAGGCCCAGATCCAGGATCACCGCGTCATAGGGCTCGGTCTCGCCCAGGAACTGGGCTTCCTCGCCGTCGCCAGCGTGGTCGACGGCATAGCCGGCGTCGCCGAGGGCCAGCTTCAGCTGGCGCGACAGGTCGGGATCGTCCTCGACGAGCAGGATACGCATGGAAGCAGAACCTTTAGTTGGCGCTGAGGATCTGGCCGGTCTCGGCGTCGACGATGAAGTCAATGCGGCGGCCGTCGGTGGTGGCCCACCGGACCCGATAGTTGCGCCCCTCAAGCCCGGCGTCCAGCACCCGGCCCGGCGTGCGGCGGCTGATCTGCTCGATCACCCGCGACAACGGCACCAAACGACCCGACTGCACGCCGCCCCGCGCCTGGTCCGACTGGGCGCGCCAGTCAGCCCCCAGCGAATCCGGGCGACGTTGCGCCGACGCCGAACCCGGAAGGGTGGCGGCAAGCGCGGCGACGACGAGAAGGGCGCGGATCGGTTTCATGCGCTCAGATGTAAGGGACGGTGGCTGAATGGAGACTGAACAGACAGCTTATGCAGGGCGTGTGGCGTTCTGTCACGGATGGACGCCGCCATGCGGCAAATCGAGCCCGGCCTTGCCCTGGACGGCTTTGTTCAGCGCCAGGGTCTGCCGGTCAAGCGCTTCCCGCTAAGGGCGTTGGCCTATTTCCGCTTGGGCGAATACGGCTTCTGCTCCCGCCAGGCCTGGGCGAACTTTTCCAGATCGCTGTCGGGCTCGTCGGGCAGGGTCACCACCAAGCGGGCCAGCAGGTCGCCGCGCTTGCCCTTGGCATCGACCAGGCCCCGGCCCTTCAGGCGCAGGGTCGCGCCGCTGTTGGAGTTTTTCGGCACGGCCAGCATGACGGCGCCGTCGGGGGTGGGCGCCTCGATCTTGCCGCCCAGCACCGCGTCGGGCACCGAGATCGGCAGGTCCATGACCAGGGTCTCGCCCTCGCGGCGATAGATGGCGTGCGGCTTGATGGCCAGTTCGATCAGGGCGTCGCCCTGGCCGCCGCGACCCGGACTGCCCTGGCCCTTGAGGCGCAGGGTCTGGCCTTCCTGGGCCCCGGGCGGGATGGTGACGTCGATGGTGCGGCCGTCCGAGAAGGCGACGCGCTTCTTGCCGCCGCGAATAGCTTCTTCCAGGTCGATGTCCAGCCGGGCCCGAACATCGGCGCCACGCGGCGCGAAACCGCCGCCGCCTGCGCCGCCGAACCCGCCGGCCGAGCCGCTGCGCGCGCCGCGCCCTAGGATGTCGCCGAACAGATCGCCAAGGTCGATCTCGGGACCATCACCGCCGCCACCGCCGCGCGACTGGAAGCCGCCGCGATTGAAGCCGCCGGCCCCGAACGGACTGCCGCCTGCGCCGCCAAAGCCGCGCGCGATCTCGCGACCGTCGGCATCGATCTCGCCGGCGTCGAACTTCTTCTTCTTGACCGCGTCGCCCACAATATCGAAGGCGGCGCTGATCTGCTTGAAGCGGTCCTCGGCAGCCTTGTTGCCCGGATTGGCGTCGGGGTGGAACTGCTTGGCGAGCTTGCGGAACGCCTTGCGGATCTCGTCCGTCGTCGCGGTGCGGGAAACGCCAAGTTCCTGATAGGGGTCGCGCGCCAAGGAAGGTCCTCGAGAGTGATTGGATCAGTCCGCCCTCACTTAGGCCTTTCGCGGCGGCGCACAAGCGCAATGTTGCATTATTATCACAGCAACCTTGTCGTCGGCGCGCCCCAGCCGAGGCTGGCCGAGCTCTGAGCCACCTCGACGGTCAGCGCTCCGGCCGATCCAGCCGCGAGATCGGCGACCCGCATGGCGGCGGTGTGGACGAAGGCCGGCGCGGTCAATTCCACCTCGCGGACCACAACTGCGCCGTTCAGCACCCGCAGGCGCCAGGCCTGGACGGCTTCGCTGAGCGGAACCTCGCCCTCCCAGACATCGCCGCCCAGCCGGTCGCGACGGATCCAGCTGACGAGGCGGTCGCCGCCCGAGACCCGCACGCGCAGATGGGCCGGGGCCAGCGGACGCAGGGCCCGGCCGCGCCAGGTCAGGCCGACCTCGCTCATCGCCGGCCCCGAAGGCGGACCACCGGCCGGCGCGGCGCGCACGATCAGCGGCGCCCCACGTTCGAACGGCGCGACCTCCAGCCGGACGAACGCTTCATCCAGCAGGACCACTGGCGCGCCGGCCGGGAGGGCCACCTCACTGGCCACCCCATCGCGCTGGCCACGCAGCAGACCCGACAGGGTCCAGACGTCTTCGGCGACGATCTGCGCCGTGGTGAAGCCGATCACCTCCCACGCGCCCGAGGGCGCCAGAACCGCCAGGGCGTTGTCGCCGGCCAGCACGGCCGCCAGCGTGCGGCTGGCCGGGGTCGCGCCCTCCAGTCGCACGGTCAGGCGGCCGCCGCGGTCCAGCCGATGCGGCGAGGCGGGCGGCAGGTCGGTCATGGTCTCGCCCAGGGTGGCGGGCGCAGAGATGCGGGCGCGGACCTTCAGGGTGTCCAGATCACCGCCGGCATGGATGTCGAACGGCCGCCACGGTTCGGCGGCGGCGGCGACCAGCGGCCGGGCGTCATCGCTGCTGGCCGGCAGGTCCAGCACCCGCAACGCCGGCGGACCCACAGGTTCTCGCGGCGGGGCCGGCGTCCAGTCGATGCGACCGTCCAGCTCCGACCCGACGGGAACCGGGGCCAGCGTAGCGCGCGGGTGTTCGTCCAGATCCACCCGCGCCACGCGCCAGGTCTCGCCGGCGAAGGTCACGCGGTCGCCGGCTTCCAGCCGCAGGGCGGCCAGGGGCGAAAGGTGGACGACGGTCTCGCGCCGCGCCGACGCCGAGCCGTTCAGCATCCGGCGGCCGGCCAGTTCCGCCTCGGCCGGCGCCATGACGATCGGCGCGTCGGCGTCGGCCGTCCCCTGCCCGTCCTCGCGGCGAACGATCAGGGCCCCGGTCTGGTAGTCGCGGCCGGCGTCGATGAAGCGCAGGCGCAGGGCCTGGGCCGGTTCGACCAGCGTCCGGCTGGTGGTCGCGGCGGCGGGGCGATCCTCGGGCCAGGCGAGGTCGGCCTCGTCGAGCGCGGCAGTGGCCAGGCCGCTGTGCGCGATCAGCCGCGCCTCTCCGCCCCGCTCGACGGCGTCGAGGCCGAAGGCGGCAGTCAGCGGCGCCAGGGCGTCGCGCAGCCGCATCGGCCGGTCGACCACATAGCCCACCACCGCCCCGCTGGCCTCGCCCGGATCGAGCACGACATCGGCCCGCGCACCCAGGGCCGCGACCAGCTCGGCCAGCGGCGCCACGCCGGCGCGGCCGTTCAACCAGTGGCCCAGCGGCCAGTTGGGACCGTCGCTCCAGACATGGTCGCGGGCCGGGAAGTCCGGGAACGGCCGGGCGTCCCAGCACCAGGCGCTGGCCGCCTCGATCATCGGCCCGCCGTAGATGGGCGAGACCGGATTGGCGGCCGGGTCGGCGATCCAGTCCAGCACGGCCTCCAGCATCCGCCTTTGGCCAAACTCGTCACGGGCGCCGGTCGAATAGGGCGGCAGATGGCTCTCGGCGCTCTTGGGGTCGATGAACAGGTTGGGCGCATTGGCCCCCTTGTCGACGGCGGGGCAGCCGAACTCGGTCAGGCGCAAGGGCTTGGAGCGCGGAACCCAGGCCGTGGGCGTCGCCGAGCGCACCCCGGCGGGGCGATCATGATGAGGTTGTGACCACCAGCTCTTCAGGTCCTTGGGCCGGAACATCCAGGCCTCGCCATGGGCGCCGTCGGTGATGGCCGTGCGAACCTGGGCGTCGCGGTCGGTCTGGCTGGCATAAAACCAGTCAAGGCCCTCGCCGCCGGTCAGGCGGGCGCGCAGATAGGCCGGGTCATGCGGGCCTTCGAAGCCGGCCGCCGCATCCAGATGATCCTGACCCTCGCGCCAGTCGGTGACCGGCGGATAGAAGTCGACGCCCACGAAATCGATCGCCGGGTCGGCCCACAGCGGATCGAGGTGAAACACCGCATGGCCGCCGCCCGGCTGATGGCCGAAATACTCGCTCCAGTCGGCGGCGTAGCCGAGCTGGGTCCCCGCCCCGACCATGCCGCGCACATCGGTCGCGAGCGTCCTGAGCGCGCTCACGGCCGGATAGGCCCCGCCTGCGCCGAGCACCGTGGTCAGGCCGCGCAGCTCCGAGCCGATCAGGAAACCATCAACGCCGCCGGCCAGTTGGGCCAGCCGCGCATAGTGCAGGATCATCCGCCGAAAGCCCCAGCCAGACCCCGAGAAGCTGGGCAGGCCCTCGCTCTCGCCCACCTGAGCCGGCGTGGCCCCGCCAAAGAAGGCCACGACCTGCGACGCCGCCGTCGCCCCGCCGTCCGGCGAGCCCGCCTGACCCGGCGCGGGATGGCAGGTGATCCGCCCCCGCCACGGATAGGCGCCCTGCGCGGCGCCGCCATAGGGATCCGGCAGGCTTGATCCCTCCGGCACATCCATCAGCACGAACGGATAGAGCGTCACCTTCAGCCCGCGCCGCTTCAGCTCAGCGATGGCCTGCAGCACCGAGCGGTCCGACGGGGTGCCGCCATAGGCGGGTCCGCCGTCGTGGAGCGAGATGAGGTGAGCGTCGCCGCGATCCACGCCGCCCGCGCGCCAGTCGTAAGGGATCGTCGCCTTGAACGCCTGATCCACCCCCGGCTTGATCTGGCACGACCCACAGCGCAGGTCGGTCCCGAACCACGAGACCACCAGGGTCACATGATCCACCTGCGGCAGCTGGGCCTGCAGCTGGTCCAGCGACACCGCCAGATCCGGCCGGCCCTCGGCGTTGTTGACGTTCTCGGCCGTGGTGCGGGTGATGCCATCGCGGCGCAGCACGGCGTCAGTGGCATAGACGAACTCGCCCGCCCCGGGGAGCAGGCACACCCCCTTCAGCCGCGCCTCCAGACCCGTGGGCGAGCCCGGCCGGCGAAAAACCTCGAACGACAGCTGCGGCGCACGGTTTCCGAACGCCTCCAGCGGCAGGTCTTCGAACACCACATAGGCCAGCCCCCGATAGGCCGGCGCCGCGCCTTCGACCGCCTCGATCAGCGGGTCGGGCGCCTGGTCCTCGGTTCCGCGATGCAGGCGCATCGTCACCCCGGCCATGTCCATCACCTTGCCGTCGGCCCAGACCCGGCCGATCCCGTCGATGGCCCCCTCGCCCACCGCCACGGCGAACGACAGGCTGTAGGCATAGCTTGTGGTCTTCTGGCCCTTGCTGCCGCCGACCCGGCCCTCAATCCGCTTCTCGCGGAAACGGGCGGCCCAGAGGATGTGGCCGCCCACCCGGCCGCGCCCGAACACACACGGGATCGCCGCACCCTCGGCGGCGCCGGTGACGCGCAGTTCGGGAATGCGCGGCCCCATTTGGCGGGCCGGCGACAGCGCGCTGAGCACCGCATTGTCGGCCGCCCGGCCCAGCATCGCGCCGACGAAACCGCCGACGGGTCCGCCCAGGGCCGCGCCGACGGAGGAGAGGATCACCTGGGCCATCTAGGGGGCTCCTTGGATTTTTCCTTCTGCCCTTGCGGGAGAAGGTGGCGCGCAGCGCCGGATGAGGGGTCGATCGTTCTGCAAGCTTGGCGCGCGGCCTCAGCGGGCGTCACGGCGGTCACGCCGTGCGACCCCTCACCCGAGCCGCTGGCGCGGCTCACCCTCTCCCGCAAGGGGAGAGGGATCTGGCTCCGGAAACCGAAACGCCGCCACCAGCCGCTCACGCCACCATCGCCCCAGCCAGCTTTCGACGCAGGCGCGACCCCAGTAGGCGTGGATCATGCGGTCTTCAGCCGACAGGATCGCGCAGTGCTTGGCCATCGCGCCGGGCTCCATGCGGAAGACAAGCACGTCGCCGGGGCTGGCGTTCGCTGGGGACAGCGGGACCAGCCAGCGACCCAGCGCCTCCAGCAGGATCTCGCGCTCGCCCAGTTCGGCCCAGTCAGGCCGATAGGGCGGCGGGGTTTGCGGCTCCTCGCCATGCAGGGCGCGCCAGACCCCCCGGACCAGGCCCAGGCAGTCGCAACCCACGCCGCGCAGGCTGGCCTGGTGGCGGTAGGGGGTGCCCAGCCACTGGCGGACGAGGGTGATAACAAAGTCCTCCCCCTGAAGGGGGAGGCGGTCCCCGACTTGATCGGGGGCCGGTGGGGGAAGACCGCACGGCTTGAGCAGCACTTCCCCCTCCGTCGGCCCGAACGGGCCGACACCTCCCCCGCTAGGGGGAGGACTTAGAACAGCGCACCTCACCGCCGGCCCCCGTCATGCCGCTCGCCCTCGGACGGATACAGCGTCAGGAAGTCCTCGCCCGGCATGGCCGGAAAGCCCCGAAAGTTGACGCCATTGGCGAAGCTGTCGACGCAGGTCCGCCAGCGCTTGTCGCAGCTGACGCCCGGCGCCGCCGACACCCCGCAGCGCGCATCGCCGAACACCGCGTCGCACAACCGGCCGAAAGTGCGACCTGCCACCCGGTCGAGGGCGGCCAGCGGACCTTCCAGCTCGGCGGTGAAGGCCTCGCCCTCGCGGCGAAGTCTGGCGATGCGCGCGGTCCACAGGCGCACCAGCAGGTCGGGCCGGCTCCAGTCCACGCGCAGGCAGGCTACCGACGCGCCGTCATAGAGCCCCGCCTCAATGTCCGGGGCCGTGACCGCGCTGTCGTCCAGAGCGCCCAGCGCAGCCGAAAGGCCCGGCGCGAAACCGGCGGCGGTCTCGTGGGCCCCGGCGGTCCAGCCGGTGGCGGCGCGACAGGTCACGCCCTCGACCGGCAGATCGCGGTCATGATCGGTGAAGCCCAGCACCACGCCGTCGCCGCGGGTCAGGATCCAGGCATGGCACAGGCTGGCCGCGCCGCTGTCGAGGCGAGCGGCCAGTTCGGCGGGAACGGCGCGCATCAGGCCCGCACCTCGACCAGCGGACAGGCGGCGATCCGCGCGGCGGCGAAGCCTTCCATCTGCAGGTCCAGCCGGTCGATGTCGAAACGCACCGGGGTGTCGAACTCGAACCCGGCGCTCACCGCCGCGCCAACGGCGGGCGCGGTGACCAGGGTGACGAGTCCAGTGGCCAGGTCGACCGCGAAGGCGGCCGGGGCCAGGGCGACGCCGGCGACCGCGACCTTCACCGTGCCGGCCACCGGCTTGGCGATCGTGCGCGTCGCGACCTCGGCGCCGCCGCCATAGGCCTTGGTCAGCTGGAAGGTCTTGCGCGTCCCGTCGCCGGTTCCGATGGCCTGGTCGGTCGCCGCCGGCTGGGCCGACGGAACGCACGACTTGAAGTCACTGGGGTCACGGAAGCGGAACCCGTGCAGCCGTCCACGCCGGGCCTCGAAGAAGGCGACCAGCTGGGCCGCCTCGTCCAGCGGCCGGGCGGCGGTGGCGATCAGATAGCGGCGGCGCCCCTGGGCCCACGGGCTGGAGCGGCGCTCGTGGCCCGAGGCGAGGGTCACCACCTCGGTGCGCCGCTCGACGCCGCCCGTGCAGCCGAACGCCAGCCGCGCGGGCAGGCGGATATCGTGGAAGGCGCTCATGGCGGCTCCTGGGGTTTGGGGTGTGGTTTGGGTTTGGCCGGCGCCGTAGACAGGGCTCAAGGCCAAAGACGGTTGTCATCCCGCCCCAGCCTTGGCCCGAGCGCGCAGCGCGCAGATCCGGGACCGACGCCTGAGCTCAGCGCTTCCGGCGGTCCCGGATCTGCGCCCGGCTATCGCCGGCCTTGTTCGGGATGACAGCCTTTGTAGAGACGTGTTCCCAGGCGTTTGCCTTGCCCTGCGGGAGAAGAGTGCCGAAGGCGCGGAGGGAGCAGACCGCGATTAAGTCTGCGTCATGACCCGCTTTTCACTTCTTGCGCGGGCGCCCAGACCGTACGTATGAGGCAACACCTGAAGCGCGATGGCCGGCGAAACCGGCTTCCACTTTCGGCTATCGCGTTTTGGAACTGGAGACCGTCATGGACTGGAAGAACCTGTTTTTCTCGGCCGAAGGCCGCATCGGCCGTCAGGCGTTCTGGATCGGCTGGCTGTGCCTGCTGGGCGCCAACGTCGTGGCCGGCTGGGTGCCGTTCTTTGGTTGGGCGCTGTCGCTGGCCTCGATCTGGTGCTCGATCTGCATCCACACCAAGCGCCTGCACGACATGGGTCAGACCGGCTGGTGGCAGGTTCTGCCCTGGGTGTTCGGCCCGATCCTGGTGTTCGGCTCGGCCATCTCGATCGGCGTCTCGGCGGCCCTGGCGGCCATCGGCAACGGCGAGCCCGACCTGGCGGCGATCGCCGCTCTGGGCGGCTTCTTCATCTCGCTGTTCGTCGCCTTCGCGGTGTGGCTGGCCTTCACCCTGTGGGTCGGCTTCAGCACCGGCCAGCCCGGCGACAACAAGTACGGCCTGGCGCCGACGACGGCGGTGGCGATCTAGGAAAACCCCCTTCCCCCTTTGATGGGGGAAGGGTCGGGGATGGGGGTGACGCCACGTCGGAAGCGGGCTCGGCTTGCGTGAAATCCGCCGCCGCATCACCCCCAACCCTGCCCTTCCCCCATCGAGGGGGAAGGGTTCTTCATAGCCCCCTCGCCCCCAAACTCACCGCCCGCGCCAAAGCCTGGGCCAGCTGAGCATCCGACCGCGCAAGACCCGCCGCGTCGCCGCCCTGCACATTGACCGTCACCGACACGCCACCGCCGCCCAGCGGCTCGACCGAGCCTGCGGCGGACGGCCGAAACACCTCGGGCCCGCGCTCGCCGACCAGATAGGCCCCGCCCGCCGTGACCGGGCCGCCATCAGCCCGCCCGCCGGCAAAGACGCCGGACACCGCCTCCGCCAGACCGCCACCCTTCATCGCCGCCCCGGCCGCGCCGATCACCGCGCGCGCCAGTTCGGCCAGCGAGATCTCGCCGTCGGCGGCCGCCTGGGCCAGAGACCTGGCCAAGCTGGAGCCCGCCCGGGCGAAAGCCTCCTCGATGGACGAGGCGGCGCGCTGGGCCGGAGCTTTCAGGGCCTCCAGCGCGGCGGCGGCCTCGGCCGCGCGGGCGGGGACGGACGACAGGCCGTCGGTGTCGAAACCGCTCATGGCGGGGTCTCCTCATCGGGAAAGCGGGCGATCAGGGCGTCCAGGGACGGACGGGTCAGGACCGGCGCGTCGGGCGCAGCGGTCAGCATCCGCCATTCGCGCAGGGACAGCCGCCAGAAGGCTTGCGGCGGGATATTCAGCCGGACAGCCAGCCGCAGGGCCTCGGGCCAGCGGGTCATGCTGACGCCGCCAGGGCAGCGGCCACGGCGGCGACGGCTTCGGGGATCGTCACGGCGTCGAGGTCAACCGGCTCGCCCTCGATCAGGGCGGCCAGCACGGCCAGCAGTTCACGAGCCGACAGGGTCTCCATCCGGGCCGGCAACTCGCGCCAGTCGGTGAGGTTCAGCGCCCCTTCGATGCGGGCCAGCGCGCCCAGGGTCAGGCACAGGCGGCGCGGGAAGCCGGCCAGGTGGACGGTGACCTCGCCTCGGGCGGGGTTTGGGGGTGGCATGGGATGCGCCTTTCAAGTCCTCCCCCTGAAGGGGGAGGGGTCGGCGGAGCCGACGGAGGGGGAAGTGGCCGGCGTGGGATGACTTCCCCCTCCGGCCCCTTCGGGCCGCCTCCCCCATTAGGGGGAGGACTTGTCAGATCGCCGTGAACGTCACCGCGCCGGCCGACGCCAGGCTCAGCGCGAACGCCGCCTCGCCGTCGTGGTCGCCGGCATAGTCCAGGGCCGCGACCAGGAACGGCCCTTCCAGCTGGCCAAAGTCAGGGATCACCAGCCGCCAGGTGCGCGCCGACTGGTCGAAGAAGCTCTGGCGCACCTGGGCGTCCGAGGCCGCGTCGCGAAACACGCCCGCGCCCGAGACGGCGCACGAGCGCACGCCGGCCCCGGCCAGCAGTTCACGCCAGCGGCCGGTGCTGTCGCTGTCTGTGGTGTCGATGCTGCGGGCGTTGAGGCTGATGGTCCGGGCCCTCAGGCCAGCGACCGTGACGAAGGTCGGGGTGGGCGCCCCGTCGCTGATCTTCAGCAGGATATCCTTGCCGGCTTGAGCGGCCATGGGTGGGCTCCGTAGGACTAGAGGGGTTCGGTCACTGCTCGCACGCGCACGATGCCGAGGGTCAGCTCGCGGTCGGCGGCGGGGAAGACGTCGGCATAGGCCACGCGCAGATTGACCAGCCGTCGGCCGACGATGGTCGGGCGGGCGTCGTGGATCACAGCGCGGACGGCGGCGACCACGGCTCTGGCCTCCTCCGGCCCGCCGAATTTCGAGACGCAGGTCAGGGTCAGCAGGTGTTCGACCACCTCGCCCTCGACGATGCGGCTCTCGGTGCGGCTGACGGCCAGGCAGGGATAGGTCGGCACGCGGGGGGCGCGGGCATAGATCCGCTGGCCAAGGATGGCGGTGATGGCCGGCGCGGCCTTGAGGGCGACGACGAGGCCGTCGGCCAGGGCTTGATCGCTCACAGGCGAGCCTTTCGATAAGGGGCCAGCCACGGCTCGACCAGGGCCAGCGAGGGCTCGCCGGTTTCGCGGTGCGCATGGGCGTGGGCGACCAGGGTCAGGATCGCCAGCCGCAGGGGCGCCGGGCTGGCGGGGGACAGGGTCAGGCCGGTGGCGGCGGCGACACGAGCCTCGGCGGCGTCGATCAGCAGGGTGATCGTGGCGTCCTCCGAGGCGTCGGACGCGCGCAGAAACGCCCGGGCCTCGGCCAGGGTGAGAGATTGGGGCATGTTGGGGGTCTCGACTTGTCCTTCTCCCCTTGCGGGAGAAGGTGTCGCCGTGAGGCGACGGATGAGGGGTCGCGCGGTCTTTCAGGTGATCGCGAAGCAGATCGGACAGGTCACAGAGACCCCTCATCCGACCTGCTTCGCAGGCCACCTTCTCCCGCAAGGGGAGAAGGAAAACCTAGCTCACCGCGAACTTCAGCAGCTTGACCGCATCGAAGTTCTGCACCCCGCCGCCGACGCGCTTGGTGGTGTAGAACAGCACGTGCGGCTTGGCCGAATAGGGGTCGCGCAGCACCCGCACGCCGGCGCGGTCGGTGATCAGATAGCCTTTTTCGAAGTCGCCGAACGCCAGCGACAGGCTATTGGCGGCCACATCGGGCATGGCCTCGATCTCGGTGACCGGATAGCCGAGCAGGCTGGCCGACTGGCCCGGCTGCAGGGCCGCGTTCCAGATATAGTTGCCCTGGGCGTCCTTGAACTTGCGCACGACGCTGACCGTGCGGCGGTTCATCACGAAGCGGCCGTTCTGGCGGTACTGGGATTTGGTCGCGTAGATCAGGTCGATCAGCTTGTCGGTGGGATTGGCGGCCGCGAAACCGCCGGCGACGCCCGTGGCGAGGTAGCCCATCTGGCCCCAGCTGTACGACGCGTCCGGCGCGGCGGTGTAGGCCAGCAGGCCCTTGGGCTTGTTGACGCCGTCGCCGCTGATGAAGGCCGTGGTCTCCTGGGCGGCGAAGGCGTCCTGCACCTCCTCGGCCAGCCACTCGTCGATGCTGACATAGGCGTCGTCCAGCAGGGCCTGGGTGGCGGCCGGGCTGGCATAGAGCTCGCCGGCCGGGAAATCGATCACGTCGAGCGTAGGGGCCGTGGTCTCGGGGCGCGCGGCGGTCTCGGCCACCCAGGCGGCGGCCAGGCCGGCGGGCGACACCGGCTTGCGGAACGTGCCGGCGCTGATGGTGCGCACCTGGCAGATTTCTCGCATGGGGCTGGTCGCCGCCAGGCGACGCAGGATCGACCGCTCCAGTTCGGGCGGGGCGACATAGCCGCCGGCCGTGGCCACGCCCGCCGACAGGCCCTTGGCTTCCAGCAGCAGAGCGGGGGTCTCGCCGGTCTTGATGTAGCGGTCGAAGGCGGCCTTGCGCTCGTCGACATGCGCCAGCGGCGCGTCACCGGCCAGGGACGGCCTGCGGCTGTCGGCCAGCACGCGGTCCAGGCGGTCCTGAGCCCGCGAAACGGCCTCGTCGATGCGGCTGACCTTTTCCTCCAGCAGCACGTCGGCCCGCTTGGTTTCGATGGCGGCCAGACGCTGGTCGTTGGCGGCCTTGAAGGCCTCGAACGCGGCCAGCACCTCATGCATCATCGCGCCCGGCGAGGCCGGGGCGTGTTTGGTCTCTTTCATGGAGTTCTCCGGTTTTTGGAACGGTGGATGCTCCCCCTCCGGGGGAGCTGTCGGCGGAGCCGACTGAGGGGGCCATCTGGGCGAATGCCGAGCTGCCCCCTCCGGCCCTCTGGGCCACCTCCCCCGGAGGGGGAGGATCTCTTAGTCAGGCGCCGACCACGGTCAGCCGGGCGCCGGGCAGCATCGGGAAGGTCCCGACCTTTCCGGGCATTTACACAGCGCGTAGCTCAGTTGCGCGCTGTCCCTCAGACGCGCGTTCAGCGTAGAAACACGCTGAAGCGAGATTGGGAGAAACGAAGTGGGACAAAAGGTTTTGGAGGTCGTGCGCCCCGTTTTGCGAGAAGCTTACGACCTGGTCCTAGCGCAGTGGCCCGAGATCATTGTCGCGGGCGACAAGACCTTTCACCTGAACGACGGCTGCAACATGCGTACTCTGAACGACACGCATTTTCCGATCGAGGACTGGGCTACCCAGACGGCGTTTCGCGAAGAGATCGACCAAATCATTGGCTCGGTCGAATGGTGCGTCTTCCAGGCGATTCATGGCGCGTTGCAAAACCTGACGAGCTTGAGGAAAGCCGATCTGGATTTCGAAGCCTTCGTGTCCCGCTTCGACGGCCATCCCAACTACAGGGTGGTTTCCGAAGTCGCAGGCTAGGGCGCCATCGCTCATTCGAGCGCACGCACTCGTAGCCGCGCGCCGGGTAACATTGGAAAAGTCACCACCGACACCTCCCACAGCTCCACCCGCTTCAGCACCCGCAGGCTGCCGTCCTGCCGCGCCTTGACCTGGCGAAAGCCGATGGAGAGGCCGTCCAGCGCCCCGGCCTCGACCAGGGCCGCGACCAGCCTGCCGCGCGGCGTCGCGCGCAGGATCCGCCCACGGACGAATAGGCCCTTGGCGTCCTCGACGATCTCGTCCCAGACGCCGACGGGCTCGGCGTCGTCATGCTGGTGCAGCATCTTGACGCCCGCCGCGCCGCTCGCGGCCAGGCTGCCCTCGAAGGCCCCGGCGGCGGTGACGTCGTCATTGAGGTCGCGGGTCCAGAACAGCGAGGCGTAACCCTCGATCTTCAGCGCGTCGCTCATCGGTCGCGCTCCAGCCGGGTTTCGATGCGGGCCAGCGACGCGCGGGCGGCGGTCGCCTGTTCCTCCAGCCGGGCCAGGCGCTCGGCGACGGGGGCCTGGGTGTCGAGGCGCTTGTGCATCTCGTCGATCCGGGCCGAGGCGCGCCCGGCCCACATCAGGGCGGCGGCGGCCTGCAGGGCGACGGCTACGATCAGGGCGACCGAGATCTGGCGGTCCAGCCGCCAGCGGCTTTGGGTGGTGGTCATGGGGAAACTCCTCCCTTCCCCCTTGATGGGGGAAGGGCTGGGGATGGGGGTGAACGCGCAGCGTTCAGCGGCTTTCGGGGGAACGCGGTGATGGAGGGGTCTGCGGCCGACGCCGTAGTCACCCCCATCCCAACCCTTCCCCCATCCGCCGACGGGAAGGGCTTAACCGTCCAGCCCCGCCAACCTTCTCCGCTCCTCCGGCGTCAGAAAGCTGGCGGCGTCCAGCCGGGCCCAAAGCGTGTCGCGTTCGGCCGACAGGGCCGGCACGGCGTCGAGGTCCGGCGCGATCCGGGCGCCGGGGAACTTGACCGCCAGCCACGCCGTCATGGCCCGCGCCGCCCGCTCGACCAGCGGCACCACGGTGTGGCGCCAGAAGGCGGCATTGGCCTCGCGATAGTTGGCGTAGGTGGCGTCGCCGGGAATGCCCAGCAGCTGGGGCGGCACGCCGAAAGCCAGGGCGATCTCGCGGGCCGCGGCGTGCTTGCCGTCGGTGAAGTCCATCTCGGCCGGGGTCAGGGACATGGCCCGCCAGTCGAGGCCCCCTTCCAGCAGCAGCGGCCGGCCGGCGTTGTCCGCCCCCGAATGGACCGAGGACAGCTCGGCCTTCAGCCGGTCGAACTGCTCTTCGGAGAGCCGGTCACCCGCGTCACGGTTCGAATAGACCAGCGCCCCGGACGGCCTGGCCGAATTGTCCAGCAGCGCCTTGTTCCAGGCGCTGGAGGCGTTGTGCACATCGATGGCGAAGGCCGCCGCCTCCAGCGGCGACAGGCCGTAGTGATCACTGGTCGGGTTGAACAGCTTCAGGTGCAGCACCGGCAACCAGCCGTCGGCGTCGCGCCCGATCCGCGCCGTGCGCCCGCCGGCCTGGTAGTCATAGGCCAGCGGCCAGCCGCGCGGGCCGGGCACCAGGGTCATGCGGTCGGGGCGCAGGGCGTAGAGCTCGCCGGGCTGCTGGCCGTCGCCGGCCGCTTCCAGATAGGCGTTGCCGGCCGTCTGCAGGGTTCCGAAGAACGCCTCCATCAGATCGGGCCCGCCCTGCTCGGGATTGGGTGTCCGCAGCAGCGTCTGCAGCGGGTGGTCGGGCGCGCGCCGGCCGTCGGCGAACACCACCAGCGGCGTCGCGGCGGCGGCCTCGGCGATCATCCGCACGCAGCGATAGACGACGGGGTTCTTGGCGAAGCCTTCGCTGGCCAGGGCCGCATAGTCGCGCGGCGTCCATTGCGGCCGCCCGCCCGTGGTCAGGGCGATGAGCCGGGCGGCGCGGGAGTCTTTCAGCTCTCGCCCGGACTGGGGCGGGCGGGGTTTTCGGAACAGGGGCATGGAGCCTCTCAGTTGAGAACGGGCAGTAAACATGTTAGGGTTGTTTTGAGATAGATCCTCCCCCTCCGGGGGAGGTGGCCCGGAGGGCCGGAGGGGGCAGCGCGGGAGGCGCAGATGAGGGCTTCACTGGAGCGACGGCTGACCGCCCAGCGCTTCCGAGGAGAGCTGACCCTTCCAGAGGTCTTGCTCTGGCTGAACCTGAAGGGACGCAGACTGAACGGCCTGCACTTTCGCCGACAGCATCCGATCGGCCCCTACATCCTGGATTTCTATTGCGACGAGCGCCGCTTGGCCGTGGAGGTCGATGGCGAACAACACGCCTTGGGCGACCACCCCGAAAGGGATGTCGTCCGTGATCTTTGGCTGGCGGAGCGCGGTATCGCGACCCTTCGCATCACCGCGCGGGACGTGCTGGCTTCGCCAGACGGGGCGGCGTTGAGCATTCTGGAGTATCTCGGTGCTTGCCCCCTCCGGCCCTCCGGGCCACCTCCCCCAGAGGGGGAGGAGCTGCGCCGCGCTGATGCTCCCCCTCTGGGGGAGCTGTCGCGGAGCGACTGAGGGGGCGGCGCCGACTTTTCCGACTAGAGCGTCCGCAACCGCGGCGCCCGCCCCACGCCCAAAATCAACTCACTCACCGCCCAGACCAGCGCATCAGCCCGGTCAGGACTGTGGCCCAGATCCCCGGTCCCCAGCGCCATCAGCTCCTCCTCCAGCGCCGGGAAGGCGCCGCAGTGAACCACCCGGCCCTGCTCGTACAGGGCCGCCACCGGCTCGGCCCGGGCCCGTTTGCCGATCGAGGCGCGGACCAGTTTCACCGCGCAGGGCGGGTCGGCCTGAACCAGCACCGCGCGGACCATGTCGCCGCCCTGGTTGGCCTCGGCCACCAGGGCGTGGGCGCGAAAGTCATGCGCCGCCGCCACCGCCTGCCGGGCCCAGCCGTTGGGCGACAGGCCCTTGGCCGAGCGGTCGGCCAGCACGAAGGCCCTGCCGTCCAGCTTGCCCACAACCACGATCCCGCAGGCGTCGCCTGTGGCCGTGGCCGGCGGGTCGACCGCCACCACCACCCGGTCAAACCGGGCGGGCAAGGCGCCGCGACAACGGGCCAGATCCTCGGCGCGAAACAGGCCGCCCTCGTCTTCGACGATGACGCCGTCCAGCTCCTGGGCCGCCAGGCGGGTGCCGCCATAGAGCGCCTGCAGAGTGGACAGAAACGCCGGCGCGAGATTGTCGGCATTCGCCGCCGTGCCGGCCCTCGTGACCGCGACGCCGGGTTCGGCGATCAGGGTCTTGAGCGCCCGGATCGGCCGGGGCGTTGTGGTGACCACCAGCCTCGGATCCTCGCCCAGCCGCAGGCCAAACCGCAGCATGGCCAGGGTCTGGGCCGGCTTGGGCCAGGCGCAGAACTCGTCGGCCCAGGCGGCGTGGAACTGCGGGCCGCGCAGACCGTCGGGGTCTTCGGCCGAAAAGGCGTAGGCGACGGCGCCGCTCTTCCACACCAATCTCTTGCGGGTGGTTTCCCAGCGAGGCCGATCATCGTGGGGCGAGAGCGCCATGAGGCCCGAAGGCCCCTCGATCATCACCTCGCGCACGTCATGAAAGGTGGGGCCGACCAGGGCGATGCTCAGCGGCTGGCCGATGAGGCCGGCAACCCAGCTGGCCCCGGCGAAGGTCTTGCCCGCGCCGCGTCCGCCCAGGAACAGCCAGGCCGACCAGGGGTCAGCCGGGGGGCGCTGGTGGCGTTCCGTCGGACGGAGGCTGCGCAGGCAGGCCGCGACCAGGTCCGGCGGCGTCTTCTCCAGCCACGTGTTTAGTTTCTCGGGAGGCGACAAGCTTAGCCATGCGTCGGCGGACGTCGGCATGAAGCTCGGCGATACGTTCGGATGTCCAGTCGGATCGGTCATTCATCGGGATCTCCTCGGGATCCGACGAGGCGGCGCGCGACGGCAGGGCGGTGATCGCCGCCACCGCGCGTGTTCCGGTCTCGCGGAAAAGTTTCAGGGCTCGACCGGCGCGCGCCATCTGCTCGGCGGTCTTCAGGCGAGCGACGGGTGGGTCGCTCGTGGTGGTCTCGCAGGCCGCCACGGCCGCCTCGACATAGTAGGCGGTGACCAGGTCCTGCACATAGGCAAGGGCGGCTTCGATCTCTTCGCTTCTGTGGGCCATGACACAAAGATACAGGACCAGCGGGCGCCTCTGATCCAGAGGCGCGAGAAAGTTTCAAGTTGTTGATTTCGCTGCACTCAATTCGCTGAACGCAGAGGATAGAGGGCAGCGTATCCCCGTGGTCGGGCCCAGCGGCGCTGAATACGCGGGACTATGGGGCCGTGCGCTGGGAAGCCTGACGGGCCAGGAATCTGTGGATAACTTTGGAGGATGACGCCTTCCCTCTCCCCTTGCGGGAGAGGGTGGCCCGCGAAGCGGGTCGGGTGAGGGGTCGCACGGGCCTTTCCGAGAGGGCTTTCAACCCCTCATCCGGCGCTGCGCGCCACCTTCTCCCGCAAGGGGAGAAGGGCCCCCTACCCCTCTTCCGGCTCGTAATACTCGTCCCCGCGATCGACCATCAGGTCGGTGGCCACGAAGTCCATGGCGTCCTCGGGGTGCTCGAACGACAGCTCGCTGACGGTCTGGTCGCGGACTGAGATGCCCTGCTTGTGGGTGCTGTCGGGGTCGCCGGTGACCAGCGGATGCCAGTCAGGCAGGGTCTTGCCCTCGTGCAGGCGGCGATAGGCGCAGGAGGGGGGCATCCACTCCAGCTCCTCGATATTGTGCGGGGTCAGCTTGATGCAGTCAGGCACCGTCTTGCGGCGGTTTGCGTAGTCCTTGCAGCTGCATTTGTGCTCGTCGAACAGCTGGCAGTGCACGCGGGTGGGAATGACCTCGCCGGAATCTTCGTCTTCGAAGCGAACCAGGCAGCAAAGCCCGCAGCCATCGCATAGACTCTCCCACTCGGGGACGGTCATCTGCTGGAGGGACTTCGTCTCCCAGAAAGGTTTGCGCACCATCATGCGCGCGTCCTAAACCGGATTTAGGCTGAGACCAAACAGGGCCGTATCGAAACCGTGAACGACTGGACGCTTCCCCCGTACCGTTTCGAAGAAGGCTCCAAGCCTCCGCAGAAGCCGGAGGTGTCGTTTGGCGCGCCTCCGCCTCCCCCACCCGAAGACCCGTTCGCGCTCAAGCCGCCGCCCGAACCCGAACCCGAACCCGAACCCGAAGAACCCTTCCGCGCCGATCTGGCCCACCTCAAGGCCGGCAAAAAGGCCAAACGCTTCGGCTGGGTCTGGAAGACCCTGCTGGTCGGGGTGTTGCTGGGCGTTCTGACCGTGGCCGGCGGGGCCGGCTATGTGTGGTGGAAATATCTGCGCGACACGCCAAAGCTGCCCACCCGCGAGGCCCTGTTCGCCGTCAACCGCGCCCCGGGCATCCGCTTTGAGGACAAGAACGGCCAGGTGATCGCCACCCGCGGTCCGCGCTATGGCCAGCGCGTGACCCTGGGCGGCCTGCCCAACTATGTGCCCCTGGCCTTCATGGCCGCCGAGGACCGCCGGTTCTACCAGCACGGCCCGATCGACCTGCGCGGCATCGGCCGGGCGGCGCTCGTCAACTGGAAGGCCGGCCGCACCGTCCAGGGCGCCTCCACCCTCAGCCAGCAACTGGCCAAGGGCCTGTTCCTGACGCCTGACCGCACGGTCAAGCGCAAGCTGCAGGAAATGGTCATGGCCCGCGAGCTGGAGAAGGTCCTGACCAAGGACGAGGTGCTGGAGCTGTACCTCAACCGGGTGTTCTTCGGGGCCAACACCTTTGGCGTCGACGGGGCCAGCCGCACCTATTTCGGCAAGCCGGCCAGCCAGCTGACCCTGTCCGAAGCCGCCCTGCTCGCTTCCCTGCCCAAGGCGCCCTCGCGCCTGGCCCTGACCCGCGACATGAGCGGGGCCCTGGCCCGCTCGCGACTGGTCCTGGCCAATATGCGCAAGGAGGGCTGGATCACCGCCGAGCAGGAAAGCCGGGCGCTTGATGACACCCCGCGCCTGTCGCCCCTGGCCGTGCAGGACGAGGGCAATTACGGCTGGGTGCTGGACTATGCCACCAGCGAGGCCGTGCGGATCGCCGGCCAGAACGCGCCCGATCTGGTGGTTCGCCTGACTATCGACCCCCTGCTGCAAAAGCTGGGTTCGGAGACCGTGCGCCAGGCCATCGCCTTTGACGGCGAGCGAGCCGGGGCCGGACAGGCCGCCCTGCTGTCGCTGTCCGCCGACGGCGCCGTGCGGGCCATGGTGGGCGGCACCGACTATATCGAAAGCCCCTTCAACCGGGCGGTCCAGGCGCGTCGCCAGCCGGGCTCCACCTTCAAGCCGTTCATCTATGCCGCCGCCCTCGACAAGGGGGTTTTGCCGACCGATATCCGCGTCGACGCCCCGGTGAAGTTCGGCGACTGGGCCCCGGAAAACTATGCCGGCGGCTATCGCGGTCCGATGACTGTGGAACAGGCCCTGGTCAATTCCACCAACACCATCGCCGTGAAACTGGGCCAGGAAGCCGGCGGTCCGGCGATCGGCGAGCTGGTCCGGCGCTTTGGCATCACGACCCTGCCGCCCAGCCCCGATCTGTCGGTGGCGCTGGGCTCGTACGAGGTCAGCCTGCTGCAGCTGACCTCGGCTTTCCAGGTGTTCCAGCAGGGCGGCAACCGGCTTGAGCCCTATGTGATCGAGAGCATCGTCACCCAGGGCGGGGCGCCGGTTTTCGCCCGTCAGACCGCACCGACGCCGCTGGCGGTCTATGACCTCGCCCGGGCCTCGATGATGGTCAAGATGATGAAGAAGGTCGTCACCGAAGGCACCGCCAAGCGCGCCGCCTTCGGCCGTCCGGTGGCGGGCAAGACCGGCACCAGCCAGAACTGGCGCGACGCCTGGTTCGTGGGCTTCACCCCCGACTATGTCACCGGCGTCTGGGTGGGCAATGACAACGACAAGCCGATGAACAAGGTGGTCGGCGGCGACATGCCGGCCAGCATCTGGCGGCGGTTCATGCTCACCGCCCACCAGAACCTGGCCGTGCGCGACTTCCCGTGGCTGTTGCCCGATCCGGCCCCGGAGAGCGAGCCTGACCCGCGCAACGGCTACTATGAGACCCTGGCGGCGGAGTTTGGCCGGGTCGCGGCGGAGCTGGACGCGGTGGCCAATCCGCCCGCCGAGCCGACGCAGCCGGGACCCGAGGATCTGCCTTACTAGATTTCCCTCTCCCCTTGCGGGAGAGGGGCTCCCCAACGGCGCCCTCGACATCCAGCCCTCCCGCCGCCACCTTCCCGGCCACACCTCGGGGAGACCAGACCATGACCGACCAGACCCTTGCCGGCCGCACCGTGCTGGTGACCGGCGCCTCATCGGGCATCGGCGCCCATCTGGCCCTGGCGGCCTCGCAGGCCGGCGCACGTGTGGCCCTGGCGGCGCGGCGCACCGACCGTCTGGCTGACCTGGTCGACCAGATCCAGGCCGCCGGCGGCAAGGCCCTGGCCGTGGCCATGGATGTCGAGGACGAGGCCTCGGTGATCGCCGCCTATGACGCCGTCGAGGTTGGACTGGGGGTCGTGGATTCCGTGATCGCCAATGCCGGGATCAGCATGCAGGGCTCGGCCCTCGACATCGCCATCGACGACTTCGACAAGGTGCTGGCGGTCAATACCCGGGGCATGTTCCTGACCGCCCGCGAAGGCGCCCGGCGGATGATCGCGGCGGGCTCTCCGGCCAGCGGTCGCGGCCGGGTGCTGCTGGTCGCCTCGATCGGGGCGCACAAGGTTTTGCCGGGCCTGACGGCCTATTGCACGTCCAAGGCCGGCACGGCGATGATGGGCAAGAGCCTGGCCCGCGAATGGGCCCGCAAGGGCATCAATGTCAACGTCCTCTGCCCCGGCTATATCCGCACCGAGCTCAACAGCGACTGGTTCGACCAGGAGGGTGGGACGAGGCTGATCGCCAGCTTCCCGCGCAAGCGGCTGATGGCCGAAAGCGACCTGGCGCCCATGGCCCTGCACCTGTGCGCTGACGCCTCGGCGACGATCACCGGCGGGGTGTTCACGGTGGATGACGGTCAGTCGCTGTAGGACTTCAGACGCCGGACGCCCCCTCCGTCACGCTGCATATCTGCAGCGCGCCACCTCCCCCGCAAGCGGGGCAGGAGGTGCGGCTTTTCTTCTCCTGCCCCGTGAAACGGGGGAGGTGGCACGGCGCGGATACGCGACGTGACTGAGGGGGCGCTTAGCGCTTCCGATACAGCCAATCCCCCGGCAGCCCCATCCGCACACAGGCCCGGGCCGGCGGTGCTTCGGGCACGGCGATACGGTCCGACAAACGCCCGGCCAGGGCGATGGCCTTGAGCTCAAACGGCCTCGGCAGCCACTCCGCCCCCAAACCCAGCACCTCTCGCACCTGCGCCGGCACCAGCCCCACCGCCGCCCGGATCAGGGGGCGCTGCAGCCGGCTGACCGGCCCCGGTGCGATCTTGGTCTCCCGCATCAGGGTCAGGAACTCCAGCACGATCTCCGAGGCCTCCAGGCGCGGCAGCATGGCCGCCAGCTGCCGCTCCCAGGCCGCCCGCGAGGTCGGCGCGCCCACCGCCCCATACAGCGCCGCCGCCGGGGCGGCCTCGGCGTAGAACTGGTCCTTTTCGGCGTCGCTCAGGGGCGAGGCCAGGGCGCTGTAGGCCTCCATGAACCCGAAACTGGCGGTGGCCTGCACCCAGTTGAGCAGCTCGACATCGTCAGCCCGATAGGCCTGGCCGTCAGGGGTCTGGCCGCTGACCCGGGCGTGCTGGCGCCCTACCCCGGCGATCATCGCCTCGGCTGTCGACCGCGCCCCATAGACCGTGACCATGGCCGCCAGACCCGTGCGTTTCAGCCGTCCCAGCGGATCTGTGCGGAAGGTCGAATGGTCCCAGACGCCCGAGCGCACGCGGGGCTCGGCCAGTTCCAGAATGACCGCCGTCACCCCGCCGACAAACAGGGCGATGGGGTTCTTGAACACCCGCCATGACACCGAGTCCGCCGCCGCCAGGGCGGGCTCGCCGGCCGGGACGGTGAAGTCCACACGCGGCCCGCCGGGCGTTTCGATCAGGTTTCGAACGGATCGTGTCAGCATGGCCGCTAAACGCGCGAGGCGGGCTTGACGAACAGGGCGCGGGTCGTCGTCATCGTCTGCCCGATCTCCACCGCGCGTCGCGCTTCCAGGATGGTATGGCATGGCTTCCGATCCCGACAAGGCCCGCGCGCGCATGACGCCCTTGTCGCCCAACACTGTCATGTTGCCGGCCCGGCCCGAGCCGATCCCTGTCGATCCCAGAACCACCGCCGTGATCGTCATCGACATGCAGAACGCCTATGCGTCGCCGGGCGGCTATCTGGATCTGGCCGGGTTTGACATCAGCGGCGCGGTGGCTGTGATTGAACAGATCCAGGGGATCCTGCCCGTGGCCCGCGCGGCCGGCATGCAGGTGATCTATTTCCAGAACGGCTGGGACGACCAGTATGTCGAGGCTGGCGGCCCCGGCTCGCCCAACTGGTGGAAATCCAACGCCTTAAAGACCATGCGCGCCAGGCCCGAACTGCAGGGCAAGCTGCTGGCGCGCGGCCAGTGGGACTATGAGCTGGTCGACGCCCTGAAGCCCGAACCGGGCGATATCCGCCTGCACAAGACCCGCTATTCTGGTTTCTTCAACAGCCAGTTGGACAGCGTGCTGCGGGCCCGCAGCATCCGGCATCTGGTGTTCGTCGGCATCGCCACCAATGTCTGTGTGGAGTCGACGCTGAGGGACGGCTTCATGCTGGAATATTTCGGCACCGTGCTGGAGGACGCCACCCATCAGGCGGGCCCCGACTTCGTGCAGAAGGCGGCGCTGTTCAACATCGAGACCTTCTTCGGCTGGGTCTCGACGACGGCGGATTTCAAGGGCGCGTTTGGACAGCTGGCGCCGGGGTAAATGCTAAATTTTTCCGTCATCCCGGGACTTGTTCCCGGGACCCATGGTTCAGCTTCATCGAGAGAGTTCTTTCCGGCTGAGCCTTCGCGGCGGACAGATGGGTCCCGGGAACAAGTCCCGGGATGACGGTAGTTTTGAATTCGTATGCTCTAGCCCTCACCGGGTTTGAAAGAGGATCACCACCATGCCCAAGACCGTCATCATCCCGCCCGGCACGGGCACACCCATCGCCCCGTTCTCGCCCGGCACCCTGGCCGACGGCGTCGTCTACGTCTCGGGCACCCTGGCCTTCGACAAGGACAACAATGTCGCCCATGTCGGCGACGCCGAGGCCCAGACCCGGCAGGTGCTGGAGACCATCAAGTCGGTGATCGAAACCGCCGGCGGCACGATGGACGACGTGACCATGAACCACATCTTCCTCAAGGACTGGGCCGACTATCAGACCATCAACAAGGTCTATGCCGAGTACTTCCCAGGCGAGAAACCGGCCCGCTATTGCATCCAGTGCGGCCTGGTGCAGCCCGATTTCCTGGTCGAGATCGCCAGCGTCGCCCATATCGGCAAGCGATAGGCCGCATGACCTCCGGGACCGTCGACGGCCTGCACTACGAACTGCACGGCGGCCCCCTGGCCGGCCGCACGGCGGTGATCCTGTCGTCAGGCCTGGGCGGCTCGGGCGCGTTCTGGGCGCCGCAGATGGAGGCCCTGACCGCGAAGTTTCCGGTGGTGCTCTATGACCATCGGGGCACGGGCCGCAGCGTTCGCGCGCTGACCCAGCCACACTCCGTGCAGGCCATGGCCGACGACATCGTCAAGGTCATGGACGCCCTGGGCCTGGCCCGCGCCCATGTCGTGGGTCACGCGGCCGGCGGCAATGCGGGGTTGGCCATGGCGCTGTCGCACCCCGATCGCCTCGCCAAACTGGTGGTGGTCAATGGGTGGTCGCGACCCGATCCGCACATCCAGCGCTGTTTCGACAGCCGCATCCACCTGCTGAACGACAGCGGGGTTGAGGCCTATGTCCACGCCCAGCCGATCTTCCTCTATCCGGCCAGTTGGCTGTCGGAGAACCACGACCGGCTGCAGGCCGAGGAGCCGCATCACGTCGCCAGTTTCCCGCCCCGCGATGTGGTGCTGGCCCGCATCCGGGCCCTGCTGGCGTTCGACATCGACGCGCGCCTGGGCGAGATCCCGCATCCGGTTCTGGTCAGCGCCAGCGCCGACGACATGCTGGTTCCGGTCGGCTGCTCGATGCGCCTGGCCGAGGGCCTGCCCAACGCCCAGCTGGAGGTCGCCCCCTGGGGCGGCCACGGGTTTACGGTGACCGATCCGGAGACGTTCAATGCGGCCTTGCTGGGCTTTCTGGTGGGGGACGAATGAGCCTCAACCAGATCCTCCCCCTCTGGGGGAGGTGGCCCGGAGGGCCGGAGGGGGCCAACCCGGCCTAGGCCACATTAGCCCCCTCAGTCGGCACCGCCGACAGCTCCCCCCACAGGGGGGCATCTTCGCGACATTCCCAAACAGGACACACCCCCATGCAGGTCGGCGTCTTTATCCCCATCGGCAACAACGGCTGGCTCATCTCCGAGACCTCGCCGCAGTACATGCCCAGCTTCGAGCTGAACAAGACCATCGTCCAGAAGGCCGAGAGCTATGGTTTCGACTTCGCACTGTCGATGATCAAGCTGCGCGGGTTTGGCGGGAAGACGCAGTTCTGGGAGCACAATCTCGAAAGCTTCACCCTGATGGCCGGTCTGGCGGCCGTGACCACAAAGATCAAGATCTTCGCCACCGTCGCCACCCTGACCATCCCGCCGGCCATCGCCGCGCGGATGGCCTCGACCATCGACAGCATCGCCCCGGGCCGCTTTGGCCTGAACCTTGTCACCGGCTGGCAGAAGGCCGAGTACAGCCAGATGGGCCTGTGGCCGGGCGAGGCGCACTATACCGACCGCTACAACTACCTGGCCGAATACACGACCGTGCTGAAGGACCTGCTGGAGACCGGCGTCTCGGACTTCAAGGGCCAGTACTTCCAGATGGAGGACTGCCGGGTCAGTCCGCATCCGAAAGAGACCAAGCTGATCTGCGCCGGCTCGTCCAACGAGGGCCTGGCCTTCACCGCGCAATATGCCGACTACAGCTTTGCCCTGGGCAAGGGCACCAACACCCCCACCGCCTTCGGCTCGGTCAATGACCGTCTGAAGGCCGCCGCCGACAAGACCGGCCGGGATGTGGCCAGCTTCATTCTGTTCATGATCATCGCCGACGAGACCGACGAGAAAGCCATGGCGAAATGGCAGCTCTATCGCGAGGGCGCCGACCAGGAGGCCCTGACCTGGCTGACCCAGCAGGCGGCCCCCAACGCGGCGGCGGGCGCGACAACCAACACCGCCCAACTGGCGGCCCCCGAGTCGGCCGTGAACCTCAACATGGGCACCCTGGTCGGGTCCTATGAGAGCGTGGCGCGGATGCTGGACGAGGTGGCCGCGGTGCCGGGCACGGCCGGGGTGCTGCTGACCTTCGATGACTTCGTCGAGGGGGTGGAGAACTTCGGGACGAAGATCCAGCCGCTGATGAAGAGCCGGAACTAAAGCCCTCCCCCTGAAGGGGGAGGCGGCCGGAGGCCGGTGGGGGAAGGCGGCAATGACTCAGCAGTCACTTCCCCCTCCGTCGCCTGCGGCGACACCTCCCCCGCTAGGGGGAGGACTTGATCGCCCCTAATCCACCGCCAGCATGCCCAGCAGCTGCAGTCGGAACGTCATCACGCTACCCGCCGGGATCGGCCCGACATCGCGGTCGCCATAGCCCAGCTCGGGCGGCACATAGAGCACCCACTCGTCGCCGACCTTCATCATCGGCAGGGCTTCCAGCCAGGCCTGGACAAGGCCTTCCAGCGGCATGATCGCCGACTGCTTGCGCTCGAACGAACTGTCGAACACCGTGCCGTCCAGCAGCTTGCCCTCGTAATGCACCTTGATGATGTCGCCGGTCTTGGGCGACGGGCCGGTTTTGGGGCCCGAGGTCAGGACCTTGTACTGCAAGCCCGAGGGCAGAACGACCACGCCGGCCGCCTTGGCATTGCTCGCCAGGAAGGCCTGACCGGCTGTCGCACCGGCCGCAACACTGGCGGGCGCCGCGGCTGCGGGCGTCTGAGCGCAGGCCATCCCGCCCAGGGCCAGGGTCAAACCAAGGGTCAAACAGGCAAAACGAAGCATTCGGGGTCCTGACGAAGAATCTTTTTTCGGAACGGCAGACTAGTGGCTTTCCCTAAGGAAGCAACCTTTTCGGGGCTGGAAAATCCTATAAAAATCAATGACTTGATAGGAATTTTCATCAATCGGGCGAGTTAGCGGATCGAGTCAATCTCCATCTCACGACCACTTGTCGAGATTGTGACCGCTATTAACCAAGCATTAAGATGTTTTTTAGGTCACGGTTGCCCTCCCAAAGAGCCATCCGGCCAGAGAGGGAGGTACGACATGCCCAGACACACCGGCGCCTGCGCCGCCCAACGCCACTGGTGGCAACGCTATCCGATGTTCGCCCTGGCCGCCGGCTGGGTGGTGATCGGCGCGGTCATGATCGGCGGCGTTTCTCAGCTGCCCATCTAGCGGCTCAACCTAAACCCTCGATATCTCGCTGTGTGGCAGACGCTGCACGCCTTCCCTGTCGCTCGGGGCAGGACCATAGCGGCTGAGCGCTCCTCCCCGTCGCGAAGCGCACAGGGATAGACCAAAGGGCCCAGGCAGCGACTGCAGGCGGCGCACAGGCCGGCCTCAGCCCCGGACCGGGCGCCCGGCCCTGGCCTTTGCAAAGATGATCTGGCGCAAGGTGAGGTTCGACGCGTTGTAACAAGGTCCAGTTCGACCTCTGGAGCAACCGGGATGCCCCATGGCGCGAGATGACCTCGGCGGACTGACAACGACGCAGGCTGGCCAACGGCTGGCTGAGGTCGGCCCCAACGCCCTGCCCCAGGCCTCGGGCCGGGGCCTGGCCAGGATCGTGCTGGAGACCCTGCGCGAGCCGATGTTCCTGCTGCTGATCGGGGCGGCGGGCCTCTATCTGGTGCTGGGCGACTTGGGCGAAGGCCTGTTCCTGATGGCCGGGGCGATCGCCACCATCGGACTGGTCGTCCTGCAGGAGACCCGGAGCGAGAACGCGCTGTCGGCCCTGCGCGACCTGTCCCAACCCCAGGCCCGGGTGATGCGCGACGGGGTCGAGGTGCGGCTGGCCGCGCGCGACCTGGTTCCCGGCGACATCGTGCTGGTCGGCGAAGGCGAACGCCTGCCCGCCGACGGCGCCCTGCTGGCCGGCGGCGTGCTGAGCGTCGACGAGTCGGCGCTAACGGGCGAGTCCGCGCCAGTCTCCAAGCGCCCCCTGATCGACGGCGAAGCCGCCGACGCCGAGACCCAGCCCGGCGCAGAGACCGGACCCTATCTATTCTCGGGCACGCTGGTGGTTCGCGGCCAGGCCGTGGCGCGGATCGCCAGGACCGGCCCGCGCACGGCGCTGGGCAAGATCGGCGTCTCACTGGCGGCCATCGTGCAGGAGCCCACCCCGCTGCAGAAGACGGCGGGTCGGCTGGTCGCCCTGCTGGGCGTGCTGGCCATCGCCTTCTGCGTCGTCGTGGCGGTGGCCTATGGGCTGCTGCGCCAGGACTGGGTGGGTGGCGTGCTGGCCGGCATCACGGTCGCCATCGCCCTGATCCCCGAAGAGTTTCCCATGGTGCTGGCCGTCTTCCTGGCCCTGGGCGCCGGACGCCTGGCCCGGCACAAGGTGCTGGTGCGGCGCAGCGCGGTGATCGAGGCCCTGGGCGGCGCCTCGTTCCTGTGCGTCGACAAGACCGGCACCCTGACCGAGAACCGCATGCGCGTGGCCCGCCTGTGGACTCAGGACGAAGACCGCCTCATCGAGGGGAACGCCGCGCCCGCCGGAGCGGCGCTGGCCCTGCTGCACGCCGCCGGACTGGCCTGCGCCGTCCACCCTGTCGATCCGATGGACAAGGCTGTGCGGGCGCTGCTGGGGGCCTCGGATCCAACCGCCACCGACGCCTCGGCCGAACCGGAGCGGACCTGGCCCCTTCGTCCCGAGATGATGGCCATGATCCAGGTCTGGCGCGAACCGGGGGATCACTGGCGCGCTGCGGCCAAGGGCGCGCCCGAGGCGATCTTCCGGCTGTGCGGCCTGGCCGATGACCAGGCAGCCCGCCTGACCGGCGTGGTCGAGCAATTCGCCGTCCAGGGCCTGCGCGTGCTGGGGGTGGCGTCCTGCCAGACCCAGACGGCCTTTCCCGACGATCCGCAGGACGCGCCGTTCGCGTTCGCGGGCCTGATCGGTTTCCTCGACCCCATCCGCCCCGATGTCCCAGCAGCGCTGAAGCAGGCGCGGGAAGCGGGCATTTCGGTGCTCATGATCACGGGCGATCATCCCGCGACCGCCCTGGCCATCGCCGAGGCCGCCGGCCTGGACACCTGCGGCGGGGTCATGTTGGGCGACGAACTGACCGCGCTGGACGACGCCGCCCTGGCCGAACGCCTTCGCCAGACCCGGATCTTCGCCCGCATCATCCCCGAGCAGAAGCTGCGCATCGTCCAGGCCCTGAAACTGGACGGCCAGGTGGTGGCCATGACCGGCGACGGGGTCAATGACGCCCCGGCCCTGGAGGCGGCGCATATCGGCATCGCCATGGGGCAGAAGGGCACGGATGTCGCCCGCGAGGCCGCCGACCTGGTCATTCTCGACGACAGCTTCGCCTCGATCGTGGGCGGCGTGCGGCTGGGCCGGCGGATCTTCAATAACCTGCGCAAGGCGCTGGTCTATATCACCGCCATCCACGTGCCGATCGCCGGGGTGGCGCTGATCCCGATCGTCATGGGCCTGCCGCCCCTGCTCTATCCGATGCACGTGGTGTTTCTGGAACTGGTGATCGATCCGGTCTGCGCCATGGTGTTCGAGGCCGAGCCGGGCGGCGCCGAGGCGATGAAGTACCCGCCCAGACGCCCTGAAGAGCCGCTGTTTGGACCCCGCCAGCTGGGTCTGGCCCTGCTGCAGGGCGCCGGCGTTCTGGCCGGGGTGCTGGGGATCTATCTGTGGGCGCTGGACCATCATCCGGAGCATCAGGCCCGGGGCGCGGCCTTCCTGACCCTGGTGGCCGGCAACCTGATCCTGGCCCTGTCCGACGCCGCCTCGACCGGCGGCCGCCTGTTCGCGCCGCATCGCCGGATCTACTGGATCATCGCCTCGGTGGCGTCCGGCGTGCTGGCCCTGATCTTCGCCGTGCCGACCCTGGACGCCATCTTCAAGGTCGCGCCGCCGACGCCCGGCCTGCTGGCCGGCGCCCTGCTGGTGGCCCTGATCAGCGGCGGCTGGTTCGGACTGGTCCGCAAGCTGGGTCGCCGCCCGGCGCCCGGCGTCCGGGTCAGCTGAGGCCGCCCCGCACCCTCACCTGCGGCGCTCCGGCGATCATTTGCCCGACCACCCGAGCAGCGCCGAACCCCGCGTCGAGCACCTGGCGCAGGACCGCGTCAGCGGCCTCCGGCGCGACCGCGATCAGCAGGCCGCCGCTGGTCTGCGGGTCGGCCAGTAGGTCGCGTCGCCAATCTGGCGCGCCGGCGGGCATCTCAACCGAAGCGCCATAGCTGGCCCAGTTGCGCACCGCCGCCCCGGTGCGCACCCCGGCCTGCGCGAGCGCCGCGACTTCCGGCAACAGGACGGGCGCGTCGGCGTCCAGTTCGGCGGCCAGCCCGGCGCCCCGGCACATTTCCAGCAGGTGACCCAGCAGGCCAAAGCCGGTGACATCGGTGACGGCGTGGACGCCCGCCACCTCGCCCAGCCCCGCGCCGACCGTATTGAGCTGGGTCGTCGTGGCGATCAGGGCGCGGTAGCCATCGTCGGAAAGGCGCTGTTGCTTGAACGCCGCGCTCAGCACGCCCACGCCCAGGGCCTTGGTCAGGATCAGCACGTCGCCGGCCCGCGCGCCCCGGTTGGACAGCACGCGATCGGGATGGACCAGACCCAGGGCGACCAGGCCATAGATCGGCTCGACGCTGTCGATCGAGTGCCCCCCGGCGATCGGTACGCCCGCCGCCGCGCAGACCGAGGCCCCGCCGGCCAGGATCGCGCCGATGGTTTCGGTCGAAAGCCTGTCGATCGGCATGCCGACGATGGCCAGAGCGAAGATCGGCGTGGCCCCCATGGCGTAGACGTCCGACAGGGCATTGGTTGCGGCGATGCGGCCAAAATCATGGGGATCGTCGACCACGGGCATGAAGAAGTCGGTGGTGGCGACCAGGGCCTGCTGGTCGTTCAGCCGCCAGACGGCGGCGTCGTCCGAGGTCTCGGTTCCGACCATCAGGTTGGGAAACATACCGGCGGCCGGGGACTGGGCCAGAATCTCGCGCAGCACCGCCGGAGACAGCTTGCAGCCGCAACCGCCGCCATGGGCCAGTGAGGTCAGTCGAACGGGGTCGGACACGGGTTCTGGCAACGGGTGGCTCCTGGACGATCGCCCCCATACTCAGGGCGAGTCTGCTCGGGGGACCTTACGATTCCCCGACGCCTCGCGCATAGTCGCTCCCATAAAAAGCGGCGATGGCGAGATCCGGCAGTATGACAACCGACCTGTGGCGAAACCCCGAGCGGACATGAAGCCGCTTCAGGTCCTGAAATCCGCCGACCCCGCCGCCCTGGCGGCCTTTGACCAGATCATCGATGTGCGCAGCCCCGGCGAGTTCGCCCAGGATCACCTGCCCGGCGCCATAAACCTGCCGGTGCTCGATGACGCCCAGCGCGCCGAAGTTGGGACGATCTATGTCCAGGAGTCACGGCTGCGCGCCAACCGCATCGGCGCGGCCTATGTGGCCCGCAACATCGCCCATCACCTGGAAACCGCGCTGGCTGACCAGCCGGAGGGCTTCAGGCCGCTGGTCTATTGCTGGCGCGGCGGCCAGAGGTCCAACGCCATGGCCACCATCCTGCAGCGGGTGGGCTGGCAGACCGCCGTGCTGGACGGCGGATACCGGACCTATCGCCGCTGGGTTCAGGCCCGGCTGTATGACACGCCCTGCGATCTGGACCTGATCCTGCTGGATGGCGACACCGGCTCGGCCAAGACGGCGATCCTCGCCGCCCTGGCGCAGCGCGGCGTTCAGGTCGTCGACCTGGAGGGCCTGGCCTGCCATCGCGGCTCGCTGTTCGGCGCCCTGTCGGGACAGCCCCAGCCCGACCAGAAGGGCTTCGAGAGCCAGCTGGTCGCGGCGTTCGACGCGCTGGATCCGACCCGCCCGGTGGTGGTGGAGGCGGAGTCGAGCAAGATCGGCAACCGGGTCCTGCCGCCGATGCTGTGGGCGGCCATGCGCAAGGCCCCGCGCATCGAGGTCACCGCGCCCCTGGCGGAACGCGCCCGCTATCTGGTCGACGCCTATGGTGACATCACCGACCGGCGGGAGGCCCTGCTGGCGATCCTGGAGCGTCTGCCGATCCATCCCAGCCTGAGGCGGCTGGCAGCCTGGCGTGAAATGGTCGACCAGGGCGCCTTTGCCGATCTGGCCGAAGCCCTGATGGCCGCCCACTACGACCTGGCCTATGCGCGGGAGCGGCGAAAGTCCGATCAGCCGACCCTGGCCAGCATCGCCCTGGACCGTCTCGACCCCACCGCGCTGGATCTCGCGGCAGCCCGAATCCTCGAGGTGATCACGGCGTCTGGGCGCTGATCCCATCGCACAGCCTCCTCGCCCAGCCGCAAGCCCGCGCGGCTTACAGGCCTGCGCGTCCGAGATGCCGAAGCGGGGTCAGCGCCACGCCTTGCGGCCGTCTGCACGCATTTTCGCTGGTCATGGGGCCGCATCACCGCTAACCGGCCGGTATGATCCAACCTCACCTCTCAGGCGGCTATATCCTGGAAGAGCTTGTCGTCGGGATGGTCGCTGAAAAGCTCGTCACCGTCACGCAAGAGCGCATCCAACGGTTTGCCGAGGCCTCGGACGACTTCAATCCCGTTCACATGGACGAGGCCTTCGCGTCGCGGACCGCCTATCGCGGGCGCATCGCCCACGGCCTGCTCTCGGCCTCGTTCGGCTCGGCCGTGGTCGGCACGATCCTGCCGGGCGCCGGCGCAATCTATCTGAGCCAGACCCTGGCCTTCCACAGGCCGGTGCGTATCGGCGACGTCGTGGCGGCCCGGGTCACGGTGTCGGCCATCGACGAGGCCAGCGCGCGCGTTGTGCTGCGCTGCGCGGCCTATGTGGGCGACGACCTGGTCATGGATGGCGAGGCCACCGTCCGCGTGCCCCGCCGGCGCCGCCCGCCCAAGGCTTAGCCAGAGGGCTAGGACTTGTCGCCGCGCGCTCATGCCGCCTCGAAAGCGACACGGAAACGGTGCTATAGCCCCGCTCTCGTTCCGCACTAGCCGAAGACCGCCTTGCGCCCGATCAGAACCGCCCTCCTCGCCGCCTCCGCCCTGCTGGGAGCTTCGATCCTCGCCGGCTGCGCCACGCAGACCCACGAGACGGTCTACATCCCCGTGGTCGCGCCCACACCGCCCAGCTCGCTGACGCCGCAGCCGGTGGTGCTGTTCAACCAGACCAAGGCCGGCCGCAAGCTGTTCACCCTGGACGCCGAGTTCCCCTTCTGCGACGTCGAGACCGGCAAGGTGATCGTCGTGCCGCGCTGGTACGTCACCGACTTCGCCAGCGTGCCCTGGTATGGCCAAGGCTTCGTCGATCCGCAGGGTCCGACGGCCCGGGCCGCCATCGTCCATGACTGGCTGTATGCGGTGGGCGAGCCAGGCAAACGCGAAGAGGCCGACGCCATCTTCTACCGCGCCATGCTGCGCTATGGCGTCGCGCCCTTCCAGGCCAACATCGCCTATCAGGCCGTGCGGGCCGGCGGCGAGAAGGGCTATGGCCTGCCCGGCGACTGGTGGTTCATCGATCCCAAGCGCCAGGAACTGCGCCAGCCGCCGCCCTTCGCCAGGCCGCGCACCGGCGCGGTAAGGATCATGCCGCGCTGCGTAGGCTTTGGCCCCCTGATCCAGTCCGGCTGGCGCGCCTATCCGGTCAAGGCGCCCACGGTCTATGTCCCGCCGCCTGTGGTGGTGACCAAGACGCCGTTGGACCAGGTTAAGCAGAACCTGCCCTGGGGCGGCGACAAGAAGAAATAACGCCGGTCAGCGACCTTGGGTTTGATCCCGAAACGTATTTCGATTCACGTCACGCTTGCCTTTGACTGGAATCAGTTGACCAAGTGGTCTTGAGGGATATTCGAAACGGGTTACTCAAGATGGTATTGCGTCACGCTCTCATTATCGAAGACGAAATCCTAATCGCCATGGAGGTCGAAGCTCTGCTTCGCGAGCAGGGTTTCACCTCGGTCGACGTCGCCGACAACGCCCGTGAAGCCCTCGATCTGGCCCTACGCCGCAAGCCCGACCTGATCACCGCCGACTATCGCATCGTGGGCGGCACCGGCGAGGACGCGGTCCGCTCGATCATGGCCCATCTCGGCCCCATCCCGGTGGTCTATGTCACCGGCAACGCCTGTTCGATCTCAGCCGGCAGCACCAATCCGGTGGTGGAAAAGCCCGTGTCGCCGACGCGCCTGGCGCGAGCCTGTCAGGTGGCGATCCAGGCGGCGGCTTAAGGCGCCGAGAGCCTCTCTCTCCGCGAGAGGGATTTCAGCACGCCGCCGTCGGCGCGCCATACCGCGCATGCACCACCTTGGGCGCCGCGGCCCCGTCGAGCTGGATGACCGTCATCTGATCGTACTCGCAATCGGTCGGCGCCTGAGCGGCGGTGTCGCCGAGGGCACGGGCGATATTGGCGACGGTGTTGCTGTGGCCGACGATCAGGACAGTGGCGTCTGCCGGCGCGGTGCGAGCCTGGGCGGCGAGGCGCTGGGCGTGGGCCGCGTCGCCGCCGTCGAAGGGCACGGGGACCACCGCCACGCCGGCGGCCTGGGCAGTCGGTCCGGCCGTCTGTTGGGTGCGCTTGAGCGGGGTGGCCAACACCATGGCGACGCGGGCGCCGGAAAGCGCCTGGGCCAAAGCCTGGGCGCGGGCCTGGCCGGCCGCTGACAGGTCAGGATCACCGTTGGGCGCGACCTTCTCGCCGTGGCGGACAATCACCACCGTCTGGGCCAGGGCCGAGGAGGCGAACAGGACAGGCGCGAGGGCGACGGCGATGAGGCGACGGATCATGCCCCGACCCTAGCGGCGGGCTCCGGGAACAACAACCAGCCGGCGACGGCCCGCGCCGACGCGGCTTTCATGATTGATCTTACAAGTCTCATGAGGTCATCTGACCAATGATGCGTACCCTGATCCAGACCCTGAGCGCCGTGGCGCTGACCGCCGCGCTCTGCGCTTTTCCCGCCGCCGCCGAGGAGATCCCCCGCCTGGCGCCCCAGGGCGACGCGACCCAGCTGCTGGTCGACGGCAAGCCGTTCCTGATCCTGGGCGGAGAGCTGGGCAACTCCACCGCCTCCAGCCTGCCTTACCTGGAAAAGCAGTGGCCCACCCTGAAGGCCCTGGGCCTCAACACCGTGCTGGCCCCGGTGCAATGGGACCAGATCGAGCCGGTCGAGGGGCGCTTCGACTTCACGGTGATCGACGGCGTGATCGCCCAGGCCCGCGCCCACGACACGCGGCTGGTGCTGCTGTGGTTCGGGGCGTGGAAGAACAGCATGTCGACCTACACGCCGGCCTGGGTGAAGCGCGACCGCCAGCGTTTCCCGCTGGCGCGTTCGGCCCAGGGCAAGGTCCAGGAAATCCTGTCGCCCGCCGGCCCGGCCACCCTGGCCGCCGACGCCAAAGCCTTCGCGGCCCTGATGACGCACCTGAGGGCGGTAGATGGCGACCGGCGCACGGTGATCATGATCCAGGTCGAGAACGAGATCGGCATGCTGCCCTCGGCCCGCGATCACTCGCCGCTGGCCGAGGCCGAGTTCCGTAAACCCGTGCCCGCCGCCGTGCTCAAAGCCACCGGCAAGACTGGCTCGGGCAGTTGGGAGCAGGTGTTCGGCAAGAGCGACGCGACCGACGAGCTGTGGCAGGCCTGGTCATTCGGTCGCTTTGTCGAGGGGCTGTCCAGCGCGGGTCAAAAGGCCTACCCGCTGCCGATGTACGTCAACGCCGCGCTGAACAAGCCCGGCGTCGCTCCCGGCGGCTATCCCAGCGCCGGCCCCCTGCCCCACCTCCATGAGGTCTGGAAGGCGGCAGCGCCGTCGGTGTTCCAGGCGCCGGATATCTACTACCCCGACTTCACCCACTGGGCCGCACAGTACGACCGGCCGGGTAATCCGCTGTTCCTTCCCGAGGCCGACCGGGCCGGCAAGGTCGAGGCCCCGGCCAACGCCTTCTGGGCGATCGGCGAGCACGACGCGATCGGCTTCTCGCCGTTCTCCATCGAGAACGTGGCCGATCCGGCCAGCAATCCGCTGGCCGGCGCCTATGCCCTGCTGCGCGAACTGACCCCGACGATCCTGGCCCACCAGGGCAAGGGCGTGATGCGCGGCTTCCGTCCGCCGGTCAGCTTCGACGGCGTGGTCAATGAGGCGCCCCAAACGGTGACGATGGGCGACTGGTCGGTGAAGGTGTCGTTCGTCGATCCCTGGACGCCGAAGGACAAGCAGACCTTTGCGGCGCATGGCGGCCTCGTGATCCGGCTGTCGGCCGACGAGTTTCTGGTGGCCGGCTCGGGGATCACCCTGACCTTCGGCGAAGGCGTCGGGCTGGAGAAGGTGGTCGAGGGACGGTTTGTCGATGGAAAATGGGTCGAGGGGCGCTGGCTGAATGGCGATGAGACGCACCAGGGCCGGCATGTGCGGCTGGAGCCCGGCCGGTTCCAGGCGCAGCGGGTGAAGCTTTATGGGTACAAATAGCTCCTCCCCCTGTGGGGGAGGTGGCCCAAAGGGTCGGAGGGGGCCAGCTCGGCTAAGGCCGCATTAGCCCCCTCAGTCACTCCGTGACAGCTCCCCCAAAGGGGGAGCAGCCCTTCACTTACCGTTCGTATACACCCCGAACATCGCCCCCACGAAGCCTCCCGCCTTCTTGGTCGAGAGCATCGTGCCGTCGGCTCCGGCCTGCAGAACCTTCCAGTCCCCCGGCTTCACGGCGTAGGCGAAGTCATACTCCCCGCCCCGCGCGGTGATCTTCAGGTCGACCGGACCGGCCGGCAGGGGCGTTTCGGCCATCACCACGCCATCGACGGGCTCTCCCGCACCGGCCCTGCGCTCCAGTCGCAGGACCGGCTTGCCGCCCGAGCGCACCACGCCCAGGAAGTAGAAGAACTCGTCACTTTGCAGCGCCGTCAGGCCCGCGCGGTCACCGTCGGCGTTGGGCGCGAAGTCCACCGTCACCTGGGCGGTGGCGTTGATGTGCTGCTGGCGGCGGCCCCAGAACGAGGGCTGGTCGGTCAGCTTGTCGGGGCGGGCCTGCAGGGTCAGGGCGCCCTGGCCCACGCTCCACCAGCGTTCGGTGGGGATGCGGAGGGTCATCCAGTTCAGCGGCAGCTCAGGACCGGCAAAGGTCTCGGCCGCCCTGAACGCCCCGGCGGTGGGTGGCGGCAGGACCTTGGGCGCGGGCAGGTTCGGCGCGGTCGCTACATAGGGAATGGTCTTGCCGTTCTCGAGGATCACCGGCCAGCCGTCCTTCCACTCGACCGGCAGCAGGAAGGTCTCGCGGCCGGTATTGTAGAGGTCGTCGCCATAGGGCCGCACGGCCAGGAAGGTGGCCCACCAGTTGCCGTCGGGGGTGTCGACGATGTCGGCGTGCCCTGCCGAGGTGATCGGCAGCATGCGATCCTTCGGCAGACCGCGCTGGGTCAGGATCGGGTTGTTGGCATAGGGCGTATAGGGGCCGGTGACGCTCCTGGACCGCAGGGCGACCTGGCTGTGCCCCTCGGCCGTGCCGCCCTCGGCGGCGGTCAGATAGTACCAGCCGTCCTTCTTGAGGATGTGCGGCCCCTCGGGCCAGATCGGCTTGGTCGAGGGATCGACGCCCTTGTCCAACAGCAAGGTGCGCGGGCCGACGATCTTCTGGGTCCTGGGATCATATTCCTGAATCCAGATGGCGCGGTGACCCTGATACTCGGCCGGGCCCGGCGGCTCGTCATTATTGAGGATCCAGGCGCGGCCCCCACCGTCCCCATCGTCATCGAAGAAGATCGAGGCGTCGATGCCGCCCACGGTCGGCAGCCACACCGGGTCCGACCACGGACCTTTCGGGTCCTTCGCCGTGATCAGGAAATTGCCCTGGCAGTCGACGCAGGTGTTGAGGATGTAGAACGTGCCCTCGTGCTCCTCGATGGCGGGCGCGAACACGGCGCGCGACAGGCCCAGGCGCTTGAAGTCCAGCATGCCGGGCCGGTCTATGGCGTTGCCGATCTGCTCCCAGTGCACCAGGTCGGTGGAATGCCAGACCGGCAGCCCCGGGAACCAGGCGAAGGTCGAATTGACCAGGTAGTAGTCGCCGCCCACCCGCGTGATGCTGGGGTCGGGGTAGAAGCCCTTGAGGATCGGGTTGCGGTACTGGCCCGGGGCCAGGGCGACCTGCGCATCGACGGGGTCGGCGCCCTGGTAGGCGAAGTTGCGGAACTCCGCCGTCCCGGGCTTGGGCGCGGCTTGGGCGGCTGTAACGAACAGGGCCAGGGCGAGCGCGGTCAGGGTCGGGCGGATCATCTAGGCATCCTTCGATTGTCATCCCGGCCAAGCGCTCAGCGCGCCGAGCCGGGACCGCCGGAAACGCCGGCGCTTGCCGTGGTCCCGGGTCTCCGCTGCGCTGCGCCCGGGATGACAGAGAGTTATCGCGCCGGCGCCGCCCTGAACGCCGCCGCCACGGCCTCGCGCAGGGGCTTGGCCTGATAGTTGTCGTCGTACAGGGTCGGGCGCTTGGGCTTCTTGTCTTCCCGAAGCCACTGGTTCTGCAGCCAGGAATACTTGTCGACCATGCCCCAGGCCAAAACCTCCTTGGTCTGACGATAGGACAGCATCAGGTCGAGATAGCCCTTGGCATAGGCCGCCACCGCCGCATCGCGGGGGCCAAAGTCCAGGATCAGGCCCTTGTCGTGAACGTCGAACTCGGTGATCAGCAGGTCGTAGCCCATGCCGGTCGCCTCATCGAGGAAGGCCCGCCATTCCTGCTCCTGCGGTTTGCCAAAACCGGTGAAGCTGTCGGCGTTCTCGGCGCCGATATGGGCCTGGACGCCCAGGGCGTCGACAGGCGTGCCGCGCTTGCGGAAGCCCTCCAGCAGCTTGAGCACGCCGTAGCGGTGCTTCGCGTTGCCGACTTCCCAGCTCATGTAGTCGTTATAGACGAGGCGGGCCTTCGGCGCGGCGGCGCGGGCGGTGTGAAAGGCCAGGTCCAGGGTCTGCTCGCGGCCCAGGATGTCGGAAAAGACCGTATTGCGCAGCGAGCCGTCGGCGGGATCGACGGTCTCGTTGACCACGTCCCACGAGATCATCTGCGGATAGTGCCGGCACAGCTTCTGGATATGCTCGGTCAGCATGGCCTCGGCGGCGACCTTGGGCTGGGGGCCGAAGTCATGCGTCTTGATCCAGGCCGGGAACCACTGCGGGTGGTGCCACAGCAGGGTGTGACCGCGCAGGGCCTGGCCATTGGCCTTGGCGAAGTCGGCGATGCGGTCGGCGCGCGAGAAGTCGAAGGCCTGCGGGCCGGCGGCGCGGATCACGTACCACTTCAGCTCGTTCTCGGGGACCAGCACGCCGCACTCGTCCTTGAGGATCTGGCGAAGGCGAGCGTCCTCGAACGAGCCGGTGAGCGAACCCACGGGGCCGGCGCCGACGGCGCTGCCGAAGATCAGGCCCTTGTCGCGGGCGAGACGGGCCAGCGATGGCGACGGTGCGGCCAGAGCCGGCAGAGCCGTCATCGCGCCAGCGGCGGCGCCCAGACCGAGGGCCGTACGACGGGAAAGGACCGTGGGAAATGAACGCATCGCCTGAGCCTTCAAAAAGAACCGCGCACCGCCGGTGACGATGCGCGGAGAAGTGGATCTGCAGGAGTACCCGGGCCCCCAAGGCGGAGCCCGTTTTCGAAAGTCGCGCCGGCCCGGGGGAGACCGGACCGGCGCGGTTCCCGAAACCTAGAAGCTCGCGCGCACCACGAAGGTGTAGCGACGGTCGTTCATGAACCAGGAACGGCCGGTCTTGAGCAGGTCGTTGTTCAGCACCTGGCTGGTCATGGTGGTTTCGTTCAGCAGGTTCACGCCCTGGACGCCAATCTTCATCTTCGGATTGACGGTGTAGAAGAACGAGCCATCCAGCTGGCCGGTCGCCTCGTTCATGATCGGCGCGAAGGGCACGATCACGTCGCGGACCGTCAGCAGGAAGTCCGAGCGCCAATTGTAGGCCAGACGGGCCGAGATCGGACCCTTCTCATAGATGGCCGCGAAGTTGGCGTTGTGCTTGGACAGGCCCTGCAGCGGCAGGAGGCTGGTGTCGACCGTAGTCACACGACCGGCCGCCACGTCGGGATCGGTCGCCGACAGCGTGCTTTGCGGCACGCCATTGCTCTCGATGTACGAGTAGTTGGCATTGATGCCGAACCCATCCAGCGGCTTGGGCAGGAAGTCGTAGAACTGCTGGTAGCCGATTTCGAAGCCCTTGACCTTGGCCTTCTTGTCGGAATTGCCCGGCGTGGTCGTCACGACATCGAAGGTCGCGCCATTGTTGGTGAACGGCAGCCGCACGGTGGTGTTCGTGGCGACGTCGGTCAGCTCCTTGTAGAAGGCCGCGACGGTCAGTGAGCCGACCGAGGCGAAGTACCATTCCACCGAAGCGTCCAGATTGGTCGACTGGGTAGGCTTCAGATAGGGGTTGCCGACCGTGACATTGCCGCTGGGCCGGCCGTTGGAAATGCCGTCGGCGTTGGTGTTCAGCGACAGGTTATAATAGTTGCGGGTCAGGCCGATATCTGGCGGGGCCAGGGTCTTGGATGCGCCCAGGCGGTACTGAAGACCATTGGGCATGACCACCTTCACATTGAAGCTGGGCAACCAGTGGTTGAAGTCCTTGCTGGCCGTGGTCGGAGTCACAGCGCCATTGGCCCAGGCCCGCGCCGAAGCACGAACCGACGGCGCCAGTTGGCAGAACGGGGTCGGAGCCTGGCCAATCGGCACGATGGCGCACTGGGCATCCGTCGTGAAGTTGCTGTTCGGGAACGCCAGGAAGCCTTCGGCCTCGCGGGTGGTCGAGGTGTAGCGCAGACCGATATTGCCGCTGACCCGAGCCGCGCCAACGTCGCCCTTGAAGCGGGTCACCACATAGGCGGCCTTGTTGACCTCGTTAACCGGGTTGATTTCCTGCGGAAGGAAGGGCGATCCGGCGATGGTGTTACAGCGCTTGGCCAGGGGCACCCAGTGCTGCGGGCAGCCATTGGCGCCGTTGCGCGGTTGCCATTCGTCACCGACCAGCAGGGCGAAGTCGGACATGGTCTTGTAGTCGATCGCCGCATTGCCCGCATAGAACAGACGCGAGTCGGTTCCAGTCGGCAGCGGGGTCTGGCCGCGCATGAAGTTGGGGAAGCCCCACAGTTCGGCAGCGCCGGCGGTGGTCGAACCGGCCCCGCCGAGCGGGTTGCTGTCGACAATGCCGTCGACCTTGTCATCGAGCCAGACCGGGCCGTTATTGCCCCAGATCTCGCTGAGCACGCCCCAGTTATAGGTCGAGAAGCGCGTGGTCTGGTCGCGTTCGGCCCAGCGCACGCCAGCCTTGACCGAGTCGAACCAGGTGTCGTCGTTGAACTTGTATTCGACGTCGACCTTCAGCGAGTCCTCGGTGCCTTCGGACTGCTCGATGTGGTCCATCGCCGAGCGCCAGAAGTGGTTGTAGGGGTCGCTCAGATTGGCATGCGTGCCGCGGCCGTAGGACGGGCAGTTGTTGTTGATCGGCAGACAGTTCGACGGGGTCAGGCCATTGCCCGGCAGCGAGAAGGCCACCGTCGGCAGATCGTTGCCGTTCAGGGTGATGGCGGCGTTCTGGAAAGTCGAGGTCCAGATACCGACATCGATATTGTCGACCTTGGAGTCAACGTGCTGGGCGTCGAACTGGAAGCCCCAGTTCTCGTTCGGGGTCCACTTGAAATTGAAGCCGTAGTCGCTGGTCAGGTAGGTCTGATCAACGTCGCGGCGGATATTGTTCGACTGCAGGCCGTCGATCGGCGTGCGCGGATCGGAGAACTGGTCCGAACGCCAGCCGGTGGTGCCGGTGATGGCGCCGTTGGTGAACACGCCGCGGTCGTCAAAGCTGAAGGTCGTGCCGGCGACGGCGCGAGAGTCGCCGTTGCTGGTCACGTTGTCGGTGGCGATTTCCATCGCGTGCTCGGTCCAGGCCGAATTCGATTCCGAACGCAGGTACTGGAAGGCCGCTTCCATGGTGCCGTCGGTGCTCTTCCACTGCACCGCCGCCCCGGCGCCCTGGCGCTCGCGTTCGGTAGTGGTGGAGCGGAACGCCGCGCCGCGCGGGAACCACACGCCCTTGGCGCCATTGCCGCAATTGCTGCTGGCCACGCCCAGATTGGTGCGGCAGCCGAAGTTCGACGCCTGGATGGCGTCACTGCGGGTCGACAGTTCGGAATTGACGTAGCTCAGCAGTAGGCCGAATTCGCCGACATTGGTGTCGAACCGGTCGCTGTAGAGGAAGGAATAGGTTGGCTTCCACGACTTGACCATGTCGCCATAGCTGGCCTCGGCCGACAGCGAGAGCAGGCGCTTCTTGCTGTCAAACGGCAGGCGCGTGCGCAGGTTGACGGTGCCCGAGATCCCGCCCTCGATCATGTCGGCCGAAGGGCTCTTGAACACGTCGACGCCGCCCATCAGTTCCGAGGGAACGTCGGCGAAGCTGAGGATGCGGCCGTTATTGGCCGAGAAGGTATCGCGGCCGTTCAGTTCGGAGCGCACGAAGTTCAGACCGCGCACCACGACGCCGGATCCCTCGACCGAGAAGTGGTCCGGATCGACGCCGGCGGCGAAGCGGTTGATCGACACGCCGGGCACGCGTTGCAGGGCCTCGGTGACCGAGCGGTCTGGCAAGGCGCCGATGTCTTCGGCTGTGATCGAGTCGCCGATGATCTCGGACGACTGCTTCAGCGCCTGAGAGCTCTTCAGGCTCTGGCGGATGCTGGTGACCACGACCTCGTCAACGGCGACGGCGTCATCGGTCTTGGTCTGGGCGAACGCAGGCCCGGCGAAGATCGCCGCGCCGAGCGCCACGGCGGATGCGCCGCACTTCAGACCCGACATGAATGAATTTTGCCCGCGCTGCGCGGACGGCCTCTGAACAGAGCCCATGTGTCTCACCTCCCCTTTTTTGGATAGCGCGACGTTAGCGCTACCATTGGTCATGTTACCGTGACCATTATTGGTCAGATCATATGACAGATCACCGGCTGTCAAGCGTTGCCACTCAGACCTGGCTCACGTAGCTGTGCAAAGGGGAGATACCTGGAACGAAGGGCTTCAAGGGCTTGTCGCCTGCACGACACACGCACCCACGGCCTCTTCTACCTACGGTTTCCCCCCGATGGTTTGACCACCTGAACCGGAACTTGCCGTCCGGATGATAAGAAGATGACAACCAAAGACAGCGTTGTCAATTTACAGTTTGTCTCAAAGGCCGTTCCGTCAGAAAGGGCCATGGGACAAATGGGGAGCGGAGGAAGCAGCGCGATGGATGACACCGGGAACAATGGTATCCGAAAAATCGTCATCGTCGGCGGCGGCACCGCTGGCTGGATGACGGCCGCCGGGCTCAGCGCCGTGCTGGGCGATTCGCGCGTCACCATCGAACTGGTTGAGTCGGCCGAGATCGGCACTGTCGGGGTGGGTGAGGCCACCGTGCCACACATCCGGAATTTCAACGCCAAGCTGGGCCTCGACGAGGCCGACTTCATGCGCAAGACCCAGGCCACCTACAAGCTGGGCATCGAGTTTCGCGACTGGGGCCGCAAGGGCGAGGGCTATATTCACCCCTTCGGCGGCTTTGGTCAGGCCATTGGCGGAGTGGCGTTCCACCAGCATTGGCTGCGGGCCAGGGCTCGGGGCGAGGCCGACGGCATCGAGGCCTACAGCCTGCCGATCGTGGCCGCCCGGCTGAACCGGTTCGCCCCGCCCTCCTCTGATCAGCGCTCGCTGAGATCGACCTTTTCCTACGCCTACCAGTTCGATGCGGGGCTCTACGCCCAGTATCTGCGGGCCTATTCCGAGGCCCGTGGCGTCAGGCGCATCGAGGGTAAAATCCTGGAGGTCTCGCTGCGCGGCGAGGACGGCTTCGTCGAAGCCGTGACCCTGGAAAGCGGTCAGCGGATCGAGGGCGACCTGTTCATCGATTGCTCCGGCTTCCGGGGCCTGCTGATCGAGCAGGCGATGAAGACCGGCTATGAGGACTGGACCCACTGGCTGCCCTGCGACCGGGCAGCGGCCGTGCCCTGCGACGCGGTGGAGCCACCCACGCCCTATACCCGCGCCACCGCCGATGACGCCGGCTGGCGCTGGCGGATCCCCCTGCAGCACCGGGTGGGCAACGGCTATGTCTATTGCAGCAGCTATATCAGCGACGACGAGGCAGCCCGGGTGCTGGTCTCCAAGCTGGACGGCAAGGCCCAGGCCGACCCGCGCTTCCTGCGGTTCATGACCGGCCGGCGCAAGAAACAGTGGAACCGGAACGTCGTGGCCATCGGCCTGGCCTCCGGCTTCCTGGAACCGCTGGAAAGCACCAGCATCCACCTGATCCAGGTGGCCATCTCCACCCTGCTGGAACTGTTCCCCGAGCGCGGCTGCGCCGGCGCCGACCAGGACGAGTACAACCGGGTCATGGACCTGGAATTCGAGCGCATCCGCGACTTCCTGGTGCTGCACTATCACGCCACCCAGCGGGGCGACTCCGCCTTCTGGCGCGACAAGGCCGCCGCCCCTATCCCCGACAGCCTGGCCTACAAGATGGAGCTGTTCCGCGATCGGGGCATGGTGGTGAAATATCGCGACGGCTTCTTCCTGGAGCCCTCATGGCTGGCCGTCTATCTGGGCCAGAACATCCTGCCGCGCGGCTATGACCCGATGGCCGACGCCGTCGATCCGGGCGAGGCCGCCCGCAAGCTGACCGAACTGAAGGCGGCGGTGCGACGCACGGCCGAATCCATGCCCGACCATCAGGCCTTCATCGAACGCTTCTGCAACGCGCGAGGCGCGGCATGAGTCAGCCCCCTCCCCTGGGCCGGGTCGCCATCATCGGCGGCGGTGTCGAGGCCTGGATCACGGCCGCCGGCCTGGCCCGCGCCACCGGTGGGCAAGCCGCGATCCGCGTCATCGCAACGGGACCCGGCGCGACCGGCGCGCTCTCCACCCTGCCCTCGCTGCGATCGTTCCACGCCCTGCTGGGCTTGGACGAGGCGGCGCTGATGGCCGCCACCCGGGCGACCTACAGGCTGGGCTCGCGGTTCAGCGGCTGGACGCCCGACGCCAGCTTCTGCGACGCCTTCGGCGAGATCGGGGCCAGTCTGGAAGGGGTGGGCTTCCACCACTACTGGAACCGCCTTCGCCTGGCCGGCGACGCCACGCCGCTGGATGACTACAGCCTCGCCGCCGTCATCGCGCGGCTGGGTCGGTTCGCGGGCCCCGATCCCGATCCGCGCTCGCCGTTGTCGACCCTGACCTATGGTCTGCACCTGGACGCCGGGCTCTATGTGGACGTGCTGCGGCGCCTGGCCCTGCAGGGCGGCGTGGGCGACAGCACCGGCGAGGTCGCAGAGGTGGTTCGCGACGGCCAGACCGGCCACATCGCGGCCGTGGTGCTGGCCGACGGCGAGCGGGTCGAGGCGGAACTCTTCGTCGACTGCACCGGCCCCGCCGCCCTGCTGATGGGCGACGAACCGTTCGAGGACTGGTCGACCCTGCTGCCCGCCGACCGCGCCGTGCGGATCGCCGCGCCGGTCTTGAGCGACGCGCCGCCCCTCACCGAGATCGAGGCGACCGCCGAAGGCTGGCGCTGGCTTATCCCGCTGCGCGACCGCCTGGACGGCGGCCTGGCCTATCGCGCCGAACTGACCAGCGACGAGGCGGCCGTGAAGGCGGCCTGGGCCGGCCTGCCCGGCGCGCGCGCCTCGGAGCCGCAGTTCCTGTCGATCCGCAACGGTCGGCGGGTCCGCGCCATGGTCGGCAACTGCGTGGCCATCGGCGGCGCGGCCGGCAGGGTCGAGGCCATGGACGGCGCCGATGTTCACCTGATCCAGAGCGGTGTCACCCGCCTGATCGCCCTTTTCCCCCGGCCCGGCGGCGCGCCGGTGGCCGCCGAGGAGTACAACCGCCTGGGCGCGGAGACGTTCGAACGCGTCCGCGACATGGCCATCCTGCATTATCGGCGCGCCGGTCGCCGTGACGGCGCGATCTGGGACCTGGGCCGCAACGCCGCCGTTCCCGACAAGCTGGCCTACAGGATCGCCCAGTTCGAGAGCCGCGGGCGGGTGGTAATGTATGACGAGGAGACCTTCCTGGAGCCCAGCTGGATCGCCGCCTTCATCGGCCACGGCGTCCTGCCGGGGCGCTATGATCCGCTCGCCGACCGGATGCCGCTGGAGCGCGTGCGCATGACTTTGGGACGTATGCGAGAGATCTTCCGGCAGACGGCGGAGCGATTGCCGAGCCATGCGGAGGCGCTGACGCGCGGGGTCCCATGAACAGCAACCCCGTCCGCAAGGTCCTGATCGTCGGCGGCGGCACGGCCGGCTGGATGACGGCCGCCGCGCTCGCCAAGGTGCTCAAGGGCGTGGAGGTCACACTGGTCGAGAGCGACGCCATTTCGACCGTCGGCGTCGGCGAGGCGACCATCCCGCCGATCAACACCTTCAACCAGATCCTGGGCATCGACGAAGCCGACTTCATGCGGGCCACAAAGGCCAGCTTCAAGCTGGCCATCGAGTTCGTCGACTGGACGGCGCCGGGCTCGCGCTACCTGCATCCGTTCGGCGGCTTTGGCCTGGATATCGAGGCCATCAAGTTCCACCAGTTCTGGCTGAAGGCCCAGTCACAAGGGTCCACCCAACCCCTCGACGACTTCAATCTGTCGGCCACGGCGGCGCGGATGGGCCGGTTCATGCTGCCCAGCAAGGACCCGGGCCAGGTGCTGTCGAGCCTGAAATACGCCTTCCATTTCGACGCCGGACTCTATGCCCGCTACCTGCGCGACTATGCCGAAAAGCGCGGTGTGATCCGGCGCGAGGGCAAGGTGGTGGATGTGTCGCTGCGCAGCGACGACGGCTTCATCACCTCAGTCACCACCGACAGAGGCGCGGTGATCGAGGCCGATCTGTTCATCGACTGCTCGGGCTTTCGGGGCCTGCTGATCGAGCAGGCGCTGGACACCGGCTTTGAGGACTGGGGCCATTGGCTGCCCAATGACCGCGCCGTGGCCATGCCGTGCGAGACCGGCGGCGATGGCCTGACGCCCTATACCCGGGCTACGGCGGATGCGGCCGGCTGGCGCTGGCGCATCCCGCTGCAGCACCGCACCGGCAACGGCTATGTCTATTCCAGCCAGCATATCAGCGATGACGACGCCGTGGCCCGCCTGCGCGCCACCCTGGACGGCCCTGCCCGCGCCGAGCCTAATTTCATCCGGTTCCGGGCCGGTCGGCGCAAGCAGGTCTGGGTCAAGAACTGCGTCGCCATCGGCCTGGCCTCGGGCTTCCTGGAGCCGCTGGAGAGCACCAGCATCCAGATGATCCAGACCGGGATCACCAAGCTTCTGGCCCTGTTCCCCGACAAGGGTTTCGACCCGGTCGAGATCGCCGAATACAACCGCCTGACCATCCTGCAGACCGAGCTGATCCGCGACTTCATCATCCTCCACTTCAAGGCCAATGAACGCCCCGAGCCCTACTGGCAAAGGGCCCGCGAGATGGCGATCCCGGAAAGCCTGCAGCGCAAGATCGACCTGTTCGCTGCGCGCGGCCGCCTGTTCCAGTCGGACCATGACCTCTTTGCCGAGCCGTCCTGGATCGCCGTAATGCTGGGCCAGAACATCCGGCCGCGAAACTATGATCCGCTGGTCGACACGCTGGACGAGCAGCTGGTGCGCGGCCAGATGCAGCGCCTGGCCGCCCTGGTGCGCCAGACCGCGCAGGCCCTGCCCACCCACGAAGCCTTTATCGCCCGCTACTGCGCCGCGACCGAAATCGAGAAAGCCCGATGACCAGCGTCAATCGTCTTCGCAAGGTCGTCATCGTCGGCGGCGGCACCGCCGGCTGGATGACCGCCGCCGCCCTGGGCCGCTTCCTGACCCGCGACGGTCAGACGAAGGTGACCGTGGTGGAATCCGAGGCCATCGGCACCGTGGGGGTCGGCGAGTCGACCATCCCGCAGATCAATATCTTCAACCGCATGCTGGGCCTCGACGAGAACGACTTCGTCCGCAAGACCAAGGCCACCTTCAAGCTGGCCATCGAGTTCGTCGACTGGAAGGCGATCGGCCACAGCTATCACCATCCGTTCGGCCCCTATGGCGTCGACATGGAGGCCGTGTCGTTCCACGCCTACTGGCTCAAGCTGCATGGCATGGGCCTGGAGCCGGATCTGGGGGCCTATTCGCTCAATGCCGTCGCGGCCCGGCAGAACCGGTTCATGCGTCCAAACGGACAGGCCAATTCACCGCTGGGCGCGATCGCCTATGCCTTCCAGTTCGATGCCGGCCTCTATGCCCGCTATCTGCGCGACTATGCCGAGGCGCGCGGGATCGTGCGGCAGGAGGGCAAGATCGCGACGGTGCAGCAGGACGGCCTGACTGGCTTCGTCACCTCGGTCACCCTGGAGAGCGGCGAGATCATTGACGGCGACCTGTTCATCGACTGCTCGGGCTTCCGTGGCCTGCTGATCGAACAGACCCTGCAGACAGGCTTCGAGGACTGGTCGCAGTGGCTGCTCAATGACCGCGCCGTCGCCGTGCCCTGCACGCTTGGCGGGTCAAACGCCCCGGTCACCCGCGCCACGGCCCGGCCGGCCGGCTGGCAATGGCGCATCCCGCTGCAGCACCGGCTGGGCAACGGCTATGCCTATTCCAGCGCCCATATCAGCGAGGACGAGGCCACGGCTTATCTGCTGGCCCATCTCGACGGCGAGCCTCTGGCCGCGCCCAACCAGATCCGCTTCACCGCCGGCCGGCGCAAGAAGAGCTGGAACAAGAACGTCGTCGCCATCGGTCTGGCGGCGGGCTTCATGGAGCCGCTGGAAAGCCAGTCGATCCACCTGATTCAGGTGGGCATCGCCCGCCTGCTGGCCATGTTCCCCGATCGCGATTTCCGCCAGCCCGACATCGACCGCTACAACCGCGTGATGGCCTTCGAATACGAGAAGATCCGCGACTTCATCGTCCTGCATTTCAAGGCCACGCAGCGGAACGACACGCCCTACTGGGACTATCTGCGCGAAATGCCGATCCCCGATTATCTGGCCGACAAGATCGCCATGTTCGAGAGCCATGGCCGGACCTTCCGCGAGAACGACGAGCTGTTCAACGACACCTCGTGGTTTGCCGTCATGGTCGGCCAAGGCCTGCTGCCCGGGGGCTATGACCCGATGGTCGAGGTGATGAGTGACGAGGAACTGCTCCGGCGCATGGCCGACATCAAGGCCGTGATCGCCAAGTCGGCCGAGGTGATGCCCGGGCATTTCGAGTTCATTCGCGCCAACTGCGACGCGATGGGGTGAGGCCGGCGAGCCTGCGCCCTGTGTCGTTTCGTCCCGCTGCCATTTATTGAAACGCCTTAACCATGCGTGCATGGTCAAGAGCCTGAATCAGGGCGAGGGCGTGGCATGTTGATTCGCGATACCGCACCAGATCTTGAGCAGCGGCGTCTCGCGGCCTTGTGGGCGTTGGACATTCTCGACAGCCTCGATGAAGACGGCTTCAACGACCTGGTCGCCGAGGTCTCCGAGACCTGCAACACGCCGATCTCCCTGATCTCTTTGGTCGACACTGACCGCCAGTGGTTCAAGGCGCGAGTCGGACTCGAGGCGCAGGAAACCCCGCGCGACGTGGCCTTCTGTCACCACGCCATCCAGACGCCGGCGCTGTTCGTGATCGAGGATGCGACCCAGGACCCCCGCTTCCTGGACAATCCCCTGGTCACGGGAGCGCAGGGCATTAGGGCCTATGCCGGCGCGCCCCTGACCACGGTCGATGGTTTGCGGATCGGCACGCTTTGCGCCATCGACACCCAGCCCAAGCGCTGGACGCCGCGCGAGTTGCGCTGCCTGGAACGCCTGTCGCGGGTCGCCATGACCATGATCGAGACCCGGGCCGGCGCCCGGGTCGCCGTCGCCCAGATCAAGACGCTCGAGGACTTGCGTCGAAGCGACCAGCGCTATCGGACCATCATCGCCGCCATGCGCGAAGGGGTGGTGCTGCAGGACCAATCCAGCATCATTGTCGAGCATAACGCCCATGCCGCAGTTCTGCTGGGCATGACCAGCGACCAGCTGGCCGGCCGTTCCTCGGCGGATCGCGACTGGAGCCTGGTCACGGCCGAGGGCGCGCCCCTGACCGTCGACCAGCAGCCTTCGATGCAGTGCCTGAGCACGGGCAAGCCGGTTCTGGATTTCATGCTGGGTGTCAAACTGCCCAACGGCGACCAGCGCTGGTTGAACGTCAATTCCCTGCCGATCTTCGAGGGCGACGGCCCCACCCCTGCCCAGACCCTGACCACCTTCGTCGACATCACCCAGCTGAAGCGTCAGGAGGTCGCCCTGATCGAAGCGCTCGCCGCCGCCGAGCGGGCCAGCGCGGCCAAATCGACCTTCCTGGCCAATGTCAGCCACGAGATCCGCACCCCGCTCAACGGCGTCATCGCCCTGGCCAAGGCCCTGTCGCGCCTCAACATGCCCGACCGCCAGCGGGAGATGGTGGACATCATCGTTCACTCGGGCGAGTCGCTGGAGCGCATCCTCAACGACCTGCTCGACATCGCCAAGATCGAAGCCTCGCGCATGGAGCTGGAGATCGCACCCTTCGATCTTGTGGCCGAGATCCATACCTGCACCGACCTGATGCGCCTGCGCGCCGATGGCAAGGGCATCGCCTTTGAGACTGTCTTTTCGCCCGAGGCGAACGGCTTCTTCCTGGGCGACGCCTTGCGGTTGCGACAGGTGGTCTCCAATCTGACGGCCAATGCCATCAAGTTCACCGACAGTGGCGGCGTCAGCCTGAGGGTCGAGGTCGAGACCCTCGTAGCGGACGAGTGCCGCCTGACGGTCACCGTCAACGATACCGGCATCGGCCTGGACCCCGAAGTGCTGCCCCGGCTGTTCGAGCGCTTCGTGCAGGGCGACGACACCGTCACGCGGCGCTTTGGCGGCACCGGACTGGGCCTGGCCATCTGCAAGACCCTGGTGATCCTGATGGGCGGCGAGATCGAGGCGCGGGCGCGTCCCGAAGGCGGCAGCAGCTTTGCCTTCAGCTTGCCCCTGCGCCGCGCCGAGGCGCCTGCTGCGGCCGCCCCTGAACAGGGCGCTCCGGCGCTGCGCATGGATCAGCATCTTCGCGTCCTGCTGGCCGAAGATCATCCCGTCAATCGCCGGGTCGTCGAGCTGCTGCTTGAACCGCACCAGGTCGAACTGGTGATGGCCGAGAACGGGGCCGAGGCCTTTGCCAAGTTCAGCGAGTCACAGTTCGACGTTGTCCTGATGGACATGCAGATGCCGGTGATGGACGGCCTATCGGCTACGGCCAACATCCGTCGCTGGGAGGCGGCGATGCAAAGACCGCCGACGCCGATCGTCATGATGACGGCCAACGCGTCGAGCGACCACCGCGAACAGGCGATGGTCGCCGGCGCCGACGGGTTCATCACCAAGCCGGTGACGCCAGACAGCCTCTATGCCGGGATCGACGCCGCCTTGTCGCTCAGCACCGCTGCAGCCTGAGCCCGCTGCGCCGGCCGGCGCAACAAGGTCTGACCTATAGTCTTCGCTCTTGCCGGTCCCCGCCGGGCTCAGCGCCACTGGCAGGCCGCCAGCGGCCCTGCGCCGGCGGCCCGACGGGATTTGACGCCTTCTGAACGGCGCGCGACCCTCAAGGTATGACCACATTGACTCAAGAGGCCTTACCTCTTAACCCTCTACTCCTGTGACCGCTACCATCGCAAGACGGCGGCCAAGGACGAACGAGCGCGTACAGCGCCGTCTCAAGGGGAGAGAAACATGCCTTCATCCGCACGCCACAATGCCGGCCGCCGCCTGGCCCTGATCGGCGCCACCTGCCTGTCGTCCGCTTTCATGGGTCTCGCCGCCCAGGCCCAGACCCCTGCAGGCGGGACGGCCGCTGCGCCCGACACCGTCGAGGAAGTGATCGTCACCGGCTTCCGCAAGAGCCTGGCCGACGCCACCAACGCCAAGCGCGACAGCGTCTCGTTCACCGAATCCGTCTTCTCCGAGGACATCGGCAAGTTCCCGGACGCCAACATCGCCGAGTCGCTGAACCGCATTCCCGGCGTGCAACTGACCCGCGAAATCAACGGCGAAGGCCTGAACGTCGCCATCCGCGGCCTGGGCACCAACTTCACCAAGGTTCTGCTGAACGGCGCCCAGGCGGCCGTGGCCTCGTCGGGCCGCACCGACAGCCAGAACCAGAACCGCGAAATCGATCTGGACCTCTATCCGACCGAACTGTTCACCCGTCTGGACGTCCACAAGACCCCGACCGCCGGTCAGGTCGAGGGCGGCGTCGCCGGCGTGGTCAACATGCGCAGCGCGCGGCCGTTCGACTACAAGGCCGCTGGCCAGCTGGCCTATTCAATCCAGGCCGGCAAGAACAACCAGGCCGACGACCTTAGCCCGCGCGGCTCGCTGATCGCGTCCAAGACCTGGGAAACCCCGGCGGGTGATTTCGGCATCCTGGCCGGCGCCGCCTTCGCCCGCAACAAGTCGACCACCACCGGCTTCGAGACCATCGGCTGGTCAAACGCCAACATGAGCTGCGCCGGCTGCAATACGACCGGCGGCAACGGCTTCAACTGGGCCTCGAGCGTCCCGGCCGGCGTGACCAGCAATGGCCTGACGCCTGGCCAGACGGTCGACAATGCCCTGCTGGCCGCGCTGAACCCCGGGACCAGCCTGGTGCAACTGTCCGACGCCCTGATCCCGCGCCTGGGCCGCGACAGCTGGAGCTCGGGCGAGCGCAACCGCAACTCGCTGATCATCTCGCTGGAATGGCGCCCCAACGACGCCCTGAACGTCTATCTGGACACCCTGTATAGCCAGGCCAGCCGCGAATTCGAGCGGATCGACATGAACTGGGTGGGTCGCAACTCCAACTTCATGGTCCCGGTGGGCGTGAAGGTTGACGGCAACAACGTCGTGACCGAGGGGACCTTCCTCAATTCGCAGTTCTTCCTCGAATACCGTCCCTATGATGAAGACGTCGAGGTGCTGAACCTGAACCCGGGCTTCACCTGGCGTCCGAACGACTGGATCAAGCTGGACGGCCAGGTCAACTGGAGCCGCAGCGTCTTCTTCCGCGAAGCCCCGACCGTGCTGTTCAACAGCCCGCTGGGCCAGGGCCTGACGGTGACCTATGCCAATAACGGCGGCGACCGGCCCTCGATCAAGCCGAGCAAGAACCTCAATGATCCCAGCCTGGGCTGGGTCTGGGCCGGCGGCCGCGTCAACATCCAGAACGAGAAGCGCGTCACCTCCACCGAGGGCGCGCACTTCGACCTGACCATCGGCGATGACAAGGCGATGAACTTCAAGGTCGGCGCCGCCTATGACGACGTCAGCCGCTCGATCACCGCCATCGACAACAGCGGCCGCTGGCAGACCTTCACCTGCGGCGGCGGCGGCGTCACCCCGCAGAGCCCGGCGCCGACCCCGGTCCCGGGCTGCGACGGTCGCGCCGGGTCGGCCATCCCCGTGGCCAGCCTGGCCAGCTACATCAAGCCGGGCCCGCTGGGCTTCGTGACGCTGGACCGGGACAAGTTCTTCAACGCCACCAACTATGACGCCTTCAACGCGGCGGCGCCCTTCTCCAACTCGGCCGCCACGGGCGCGGCCTCGGGCTTCATCCGCGAGAAGACCACCGGCGCCTATGTCGAGTTCAACGGCGTGACCCAGGTGCTGGAACGCGATCTGCGCATCAACGGCGGCGTTCGCTACTACAACACCGAGCAGACCATCGAAGGTCCGCAGACAGTGAACGGCGTCACCTCGTTCCTCAGCCGCAATACCAAGTATGACGGCATGCTGCCCTCGTTCAACGCGGCCTGGAATCTGAAGGACGACATCGTCCTGCGGATGAGCGCCTCGCGGACGATTACCCGTCCTAATCCGTCGGCCATGCTGCCGGGCACCACCTTCAGCGACCCCTCCGCCCAGCAGGCCAACCAGGGCAATCCGAACCTGCAGCCCTATCTGTCGAACAATGTCGACTTCGGCGGCGAATGGTACACGGGCGGCGCGGGCTATGTGGGCGTAGCCCTGTTCCGCAAGGAGCTGACCGGCTTCACGATCAGCGGCAACAGCACCATTCCGTTCCTGACCCTGGGCGTGCCCTATGAGCAGCTGACCAATCTGCAACAGCAGGCGATCACCAACCGGGGCGGCCCCAGCGCCGCCACCGTCACGGTCAGCCAGCAGGTCAATGCCGACGGCGTCCTGACGATCCAGGGCCAGGAAGTCACCTGGGTCCAGCCGCTGGACTTCCTGCTCGACGGCGCCGGCTTCACCGCCAATGCCACCCATGTCGAGCAGAACCCGCGCGGCAACGGCGCGCCGGCCAAGGCTGTGGGCGTCTCGCCCTGGGCCTACAACGTCACCGGCTATTACGAGAACCACGGCGCGACGGTTCGCCTGTCCTATGTCTGGAACGACGCCCAGATCTCGTCGGGTCCCAACCAGAACGGCATTCCTCTGGCCGAACTGGGCACGGACGCCCGGGGCCAGTGGGACCTGTCGGCCAGCTATCAGTTCGAGACCCTGCCGACCTCGCCGCGCGTGACCCTGGACGTGATCAACATCACCGAAGAGCCGCAGCGCAGCACCTTCCAGCACGACAATGCCGCCTTCACCTTCTACCAGCCCGGTCGCCAGATCGTGCTGGGCATCCGCGGCAAGTTCTAGGTTTCACCGACCCCGTCGTTCGCGAGCGATCGCGGCGGCGGGTTTCCTCCCCCGATGCCTTTCGCGCGCCCCGCCTTCCCAGGACCGCGTGATGTTCGCGGCGCATTCCCCTCCCGGAATGCGCCGCTTTTTCGTACGGCTAAGCCTCCACCCGCGCCCGGGCCGCCGCCGCGACCACCGCCGCGACGAAGGCAGCGTGAATGCCCTGCGGCATGTCGTGCCCCATGCCCTCGACGATCCGCAGCTCCGCGCCCGGGATCGTCGCGGCGGTGTCCTTGCCACCCTCGAGGCGGACCAGCGGATCGGCGTCGCCATGCAAGACGATGGTCGGCGCGGTGATGGTCTTCAGGGCCTCGCGGCGGTCGCCGGAGCCGATCACGGCGCACATCTGGCGCGCCATGCCGACGGGATGGTGGGCCCGTTCGATGGCGGCCTTCAGCTTGGGCCGCTCAAGGGCCGGATCGACCGGCCAGGCGGGGCTCTGGATGACGATCTGGGCCTTCAGGGCGTGGTCGGTCAGGCTCTCGATATCGGTCGCCTCAGGGCGGACATACAGGATCGCCAGCGCCTCGGGCGTCGCCGGCGGCAACCCCGGATTGCCGGTGGTCGACATCACCGAGACCAGTGAAAGCACCCTGGCCGGATGACGCGCCGCCAGCGTCTGGCCGATCATGCCGCCCATCGAGACCCCGGCCACGTGGGCGCGCTCAATGCCCAGAGCGTCGAGCAGACCTGCGGCGTCATCGGCCATGTCTTCGAGCAGGTAAGGAACGTCGGGCTTGCGGCCGCCCGCGATGGCCGTGAATACCGCCGGCATGTCCGGCGCGCCGGCCTCGTCGAGCCAGGTGGACAGGCCGATGTCGCGGTTATCGAAGCGGACGACCCGAAAGCCCTCGCCCACCAGCTGCTCGACGATCTCCATCGGCCAGCGCGTCAGCTGCTGGCCCAGACCCATGACCAGCAACAACGGCGCACCGTCGTCCTGGCCATGCACGTCATACTCGATCTCGATACCGTTGGCGGCGACCTTGGCCATATGCGTCTGCTCCCTTTTGCGGGGAGCTTACGGACGCGGTGAAGCGGGTCAAACAGTTGTTGGAGGACCTAAATCCCCGGCGCGTAGGGAAAGCTCATCGCCTCATAGGCCTCCAGCGGCAGCGGCGGCGCGGCCTCCCCCGCCGGCAGCGGGCGCTTGGAGAAGGTCTGGAACCAGGCCACCGAGGCATCCCGCCACCACTGGGCCTCGTGGCGCTGGATCTTCAGGAAGTCGCCCACCTGGGCGTGGCGCTCGGCATCGACATAGGGGGCCATGTCGCCCCAGGTCTCGCCCATGGCGTCCACCCCGGCCACGCCACGCGAATAGCGGGTGACCAGGCCGTCCCACAGGGTCTGACCCGACTTCAGGCGATAGTCCCAAGGCAGGTGGTGGAACCACAGCAGGTCCTTCTCGTCGACGCAGTTGAGGTCGGCGAAGCACGCCCCGACGGGGGCCGCATACTGCGCCACCGCGTTGCTGCCCTTGGCGGTGCGGTCAAAGCCGACCCCGTCCGCCCCGGCCTTGGCGTAATAGACGCTTGTCCAGTCGGCGCGCTCGCCGCCGCTGACCCAGGGGCCCGGGCCATAGTGGTGGCTGCGGCCCATCTGATGGTGCAGGCCCAGCGGCGTCATGTAGTCGACCACGGTCTCGCGCGAGCTCATCATCATGTCGACGACCGGCGTCACGAAGCGCTTGTCGTTGCTGAAGGTCATCCTGGCCCAGTCGGCGGCGATGTCGCGAGTCGAGGCCTCCGGATCCCAGGCCAGCCGGCCAAAGACGTACCAGTTGGCCTGGTCGAAGTGCGAGCCGCTCCAACTTCTGTCTGTCCCAATGTTGGCCACGCCGGCCATGACCGTCAGCTTGCGACCGTCCAGCGCGCCGTCGATCACCTTGGCGACCGTGGAGCCCTTGCCTTTGGCGAAGGTGTCGGCCCGCAGGGTCTCCTCGTACATCGGGCCCAGATAGGCCAGGTGGGTGGCGAAGCCGAGATATTCCTTGGTGATCTGGAACTCCATGCCGAGGTTTGATTTCGGCATGGCCCCAAACAGCGGGTGGAAGGGCTCGCGCGGCTGGAAGTCGATCGCGCCGTTCTTGACCTGGATCACCACATTGTCGCGGAACTGGCCGTCGAACGGCTTGAACTCCGAATAGCCCTGCTTGGCGCGATCGTCGGGCTGTTCGTGCGAATAGACGAAGGCCCGCCAGATGACGACGCCGCCGTGCGGCCCCACGGCGTCGGCCAGCATGTTGGCCCCGTCGGCATGGGTGGCGCCATAGTCCTGCGGTCCGGGCTGCCCCTCGGAATTGGCCTTGACCAGAAAACCGCCGAAGTCGGGAATGACCTTGTAGATCTCGTCGGCCTTGGCCTTCCAGAACGCCTTCACGGCCGGGTCGCGCGGGTCGGCGGTCTTCAGGCCGCCGATCTCGATGGGCGAGGAAAACCGGGCCGACAGATAGACCTTGATGCCATAGGGCCGGAACACATCCGCCAGGGCCCCGGCCTTGGCGATCCAGGGCGCGGTCAGGCTCAGGGACTTGGCGTTGACGTTGTTCAGAACCGTGCCGTTGACGCCGATCGAGGCGTTGGCGCGGGCATAGTCGACATAGCGCGGATCTGCGCTGTAGGCCGGCAACTTCCACCAGTCCCAGATCGACTGGCCCGCATAGCCGCGCTCGACGGTGCGATCCAGATTGTCCCAGTGATTGAGCATCCGTAAGCGGACCTTGGGGGCGGACGCGATGTTCAAGTTATCCACAGGCTGGCGGGTCTGGATCAGCGACAGGTAGCGGTAGACGCCATAGAGGGCGCCGACGTCGCGATTGGCGGCGATCACCGTGGTCGCCTTGCCGTCCACGCTCAGGGTGCGGATCAGATAGCCCTCATCGCCGGCGGCCTGCAGCGGCAGGGCCAGCCTGGCGATGGCGGGCGAGCTTTCCGGCGTGCCGATCAGGATGATGCGGCCCGCCTGCGCCGAGGGCGCACCGACCAGGCCGGTGAGCCGCGTTCCAGCTCGGCCCGGGCCACCTTCAGGGTCGGGGTGTCGGCGACGGGCGCGATGGCGGCAGGCGCATAGCCCGCCGTGGCCTCAACAGGTCGATAGCGCAGCCACAGGTCATGGCCGTCCTCGGCATGGGCGACGGAAGCTGTCAGCAGCACCAAGCCGGTGAGGATCGCAAGTAACCGCATCAGTTCACTCCCCAGACCGTTTCTATCCGCTCTTGCCGGCGAACGCCGGGGAGAGCGGTGCCCTTGAACCTTCCGGACACAAATTTCGCCCAGAGGTCGAGACACCGACATTTAGTGGTCTGACCACTGGGTTGACAACCCATACCCCGCCGTTAAACCGAGGGTTATGTCCAAGATCATCGCCGCCAAGACCATCGTCACCTGCCCGGGGCGCAACTTCGTCACGCTGAAAATCGTGACCGAGGACGGGACCTACGGCGTCGGTGACGCCACGCTGAACGGGCGCGAGCTGGCGGTCGAGGCCTACCTGACCGAACATGTCATCCCCTGCCTGATCGGCCGCGACGCGCACACGATCGAGGACATCTGGCAGTACCTCTACAAGGGCGCCTACTGGCGTCGCGGCCCGGTGACGATGTCGGCCATCGCGGCGGTCGACATGGCGCTGTGGGACATCAAGGGCAAGGTCGCCGGCCTGCCGGTCTATCAGCTGCTGGGCGGGGCCTGCCGCTCGGGCGTGATGGTCTATGGCCACGCCAATGGCGAGACCATCGACGAGACCCTGACCAACGCCGCCGCCTATGCGCAGCAGGGCTACAAGGCCATCCGCCTGCAGTCGGGCGTGCCCGGCATGAAGGGGACCTACGGCGTCTCAAAGGACAAGTTCTTCTACGAACCGGCCGACAGCGACCTGCCCAAGGAAACCATCTGGTCGACCGAGAAATACCTGCGGGCCGCGCCCGAGCTGTTCAAGGCCGCCCGCGAGCGGCTGGGCTGGGACGTCCACCTGCTGCATGACGTCCATCACCGCCTGACCCCGATCGAGGCCGGCCGTCTGGGCAAGGACCTTGAGCCCTACCGTCCCTTCTGGATGGAAGACTGCACCCCGGCCGAGAACCAGGAGAATTTCCGGCTGGTGCGCCAGCACACCACCACCCCCCTGGCCGTAGGCGAGGTGTTCAATTCGATCTGGGACTGCAAGACCCTGATCCAGGAACAGCTGATCGACTATATCCGCGCCACCGTGGTGCATGCCGGCGGCATCACCCACCTGCGCAAGATCGCCAGCTTCGCCGACCTCTACAATGTCCGCACCGGCTGCCACGGGGCTACCGACCTGTCGCCGATCAGCATGGCCGCAGCGCTGCACTTCGACCTGTCGATCCCCAATTTCGGCATCCAGGAATACATGCGCCACACGCCCGAGACCGACGCAGTGTTCCCCCATGCCTACACCTTCGAGGACGGCATGCTGCATCCGGGCGAGGCGCCGGGCCTGGGCGTGGATATCGACGAGACCCTGGCGGCCGGCCATCCCTACAAGCGCGCCTATCTGCCGGTGGCCCGCCGCGAAGACGGCGCGATGCATGACTGGTGAAACGGATCGACAAACCGCTGTTACGGCTAAAAGGGCGAGCGAAGGTCGAGAATCTGCGTGATACTTGAGGTGCAGCAGATCTGAACCGGCGTCCGCGCCACCCGAGATTAAAAGCACTGTCCATGGCCGACAACGTCAAGCTCTACCGCCGCATCGCCGACACCGTGGCCGACGCCATCGAGGCCGGGCAGTACAAGCTTGGTGACCGCCTGCCCACCGAGCGTGAACTGGCCGAGCAGTTCGGGGTCAGCCGCCCCACCCTGCGCGAAGCGATGATCGCCCTGGAAATGCTGGGCATGATCGAGGCCCGCCACGGCCTGGGCATCTATGTCACCAGCACGGCCCGCCCCGCCGCCCCGAACCACGAGATCGACTTCGAGATCGGCGCCTTCGAGCTGATCGAGGCCCGCCGCCTGTTCGAGGGCGAGGCCGCCGCCCTGGCCGCCACCTCGATTGACGACGCCCAGCTGGCCCAGCTGGAGGCCCTGATGGTGCGGATGCACGAGGAAGAGGAAATCACCGGCGAGGACGCCGACCGCGAGTTCCACATGATCATCGCCCGCGCCACCGGCAACGGCGCGATCATCGCCACCATCGAGAACCTGTGGGACTGGCGCAACCGCTCGCCCCTGGCTCGCAACATCCTGGCCCGCGCCCGCGGCATGGGCCTGGAACCCCGCATCAACGAGCACCGCCGGGTGTTCGAGGCCCTGAAGGCCCGCGACCCCGCCGCTGCGCGGCAGGCGATGCGCGACCACCTGGAGCGGGTGATCGAACACCTGCTGCACGCCACCGAGACCGAGGCCGTCCAGCGCGCCAGGCAGGAAACCAGCACGCGGCGCGATGCGATCGCCAAGCGGGTGGCGATCTAGCCAGCCCGCTGGAATGGGCGCGCGCCACAAGGGAGCACCACCCCGACTAGCGCCACGATTGCACTGACGCAGAGCTTGTGAGAAGCTTCCAGAGAACACCGTTCCGCGAACGATCGGTCTGGGTTCGGGGGGTGGTTATGGGCAAGCACATCCTTTTCCTCGTGCACGGCATGGGCTCCTACGGGACGTTCAAGGACGGCAAGTGGGTCCAGGACACCAAGGGCTGGTTCAAGGAAGCCAGCAAAAGCCTCATCGATGTCTATGACACCTTCATCAAAAGCGATCCGAAGCTGGGCAAGGGCGTGGATTTCGATGATCGCTTCGTCATCGAGACCATAGAGTTCGACAGTTGGCTGGAGCACTACCGTACTGACTGGCAATATCAGGCCGGCACCTGGGACGCCTTCGACCTCGACAGTGGTGTCGCAGGAAAAATCACCGACTTCTTCAAGGGCAACACTGAAAAGTCTTTTCTCTGGACCCATGTCGCGGACGTTCTGCTCTACACGTCTCCACTCCTGAAGGACGCGATCCACGCTCACGTCGCCAAGCAGATCCTTGACGCCCTGCGCCGGCATCATCAGGCCCTGAGCCTGGATAACTGGAGCATCCTGGCCCACTCGCTCGGCACGGCGGTGATCAACAACGCCATCCCCGCGCTTATGGCCGAAATCAGCCAGGATCCGGAGCTGAAGGCGGCGCTTGTTCCGCCCAAGGTCATCTGCATGGCCGCCAACGTGGCGCGGGCGCTGTCGCCGCCGGAGGCCGCCTACAGCGACCGTCTGGTCCCCTCGGGGCCGTGGGGCGTGGGGCACTATCTCAATTGCAGCCATACGCTGGACCCGTTCTGCCGGATTCGTCCCTTTCAGCCCTCGGATGCGAAATGGGTCGATGCGCCCGGTTACGTGCCGCTGACGGGACTGTCGGGCTACTATCTGGCCGACGAGTTCATCGACTGGGCTCAGGACTGGAACAATTTCGACAAACTGGCCTCGGTCGTGCCGCATGGCTTCAGTCACTACATGCGCCAGCCCAAGGTCGTGGCCCAGCTGTGGCCCAGGCTGCGCGGCCGGTTGCCGTCCGAATCCGCCAATCTGGAAAGCGCCGTGCGCGACGCCAACGAGAAGCTGGTTCGCGATACCGTGGGCGATCACCTGCGCCTGAAACTGGAGCAGGAGGTTCGACAGCGACTGGAGGGCGCGCTGGGAGACACGCCCTTGCCGACGACCAAGGAAGCGGTCGCCAAGCTTCTGCCCACCCTGCTCGGCAAGCTGAAGGGGTTCCAATCATGATCCGGTCATCTGTGACTCGCCTGCTGCTGGCCGCCGCTCTGGCCCTTGCCGGCTTGGCGCCTTCGGCCTTGGCCGACACAACCGCCTTTACCGGCGCGGTTTTGACCAAGGCGCGGGAGACCTGCCTTTCGGGCGCCTTTGCGGCCCTGCCCGCGACACCCAGCGCCAATCAGGCCGTCCAGGCGCTACGGGATGAGGCCGGTGAACTGGGCGGCAAATGCGCGCCCCTGACATTGCCTGAGCCTTCGCCGACCTTCGACGCCATGCTGAGCGCCATCGACCAGGGTCTGGCAGAGACGCGTATCGCCTATGGCTGCGCGCCCCAGTCCGAAAAGCCCTCCTGCCGCGGCCTGCTGACCGCCGAGGCGCGATACGGCGAACTGCAGCTGTTCAAGCTTGGCAAGACGGAGGCTATCCGCCTCATTCCAAAGGATCACTACAGCCGGGCCAACGCCTATTGGTGGAAGCCTGAGAATGGCAGCTTCGGCGTCAAGTCCGGCGTTGGGGTCAGTCTGATGCGACTCGTGCTCGACGCGTCGGACCCCGATACCCCGCTGGCCAGACGCGTGCAGGCCGAGACGCCCTACCGCGACATCGAGGCCGATGTGCTGGCCGCCAATACGCCCTGCGCGACCTGCGAAGAGGAAGTCGCGCGCGTCATTTCCCTCTGGCCCCTCTTTGACGCGCTCGAGCGCGGCTTCATGGTCGCCACGCGCGACAATTTCGACACCGCCATCACAAAGCTCGAGGGCCTGGTGGGTCGGTGGGACGCCTATCACTTCGGAGGGGGCCAGGGGCGCGCGCAACTGCCCTGGGAGCTGGCGGTGAACAGTGTCCTCTATGCGAGCCGCCGCCCCGACACCGAGGGCTGGCAGGAGCCGCCCGGCCACGCCTTGACGCTGCTGCACCCCTCGTCGGGCCTGGCGCTCAAGGATGTCGATGGCGCCGACACAGTGGTCAACGTCGTCGAGGTGGTTGGCTGGAGCCGGTGGGACTACGATCGGAAGTCCTATGCGCGCGCCAACGAAATGGGGATCTCGGCCGTCGCTGCCTATCGCCAGCGGAGCGACGCCAGGGACTGGGGATATGGGGCGCTGGTCCGCACCCCCTTCGACGTCTCAGGAATTCCGCTCAACATGGTCTGGACACGAACCAAACTGAACGCGGGCGGCCATGACGACACCTTCGCGATCTCGGTGGACCTCTCGCGTTTCGCGCCGAAATGGAAAAGCGCCGCCTGCCTGTTCAAGCTGCCGTCCTGCGAGAAGACCTGACGCCTGGGCTCCAGCCCACCGGCAAGTCTCGGATGCCGCACGCTTTCCGCCAGCCCAGATAGCCGCCGGCCCACAGCTGCGGGCTGCGGGCGGGGAGAGCTGAAGCAAGGGTCAGTTCACCTCCATCTCGAACGGCACGGCCGGCAGGCCCGCGCTATCGAAGAGGTTGAACGTCGGGCTGTCGGCCCAGGCAAACCGTACCTGGGCGGCGGGTGCTCCGGCCGGAACGGTCAGCACCACGCTCGCCCTGTCGATCCGGGCGTCGGCCCAGCGGCAGGCGTTGGCGGCGTCGCAGAGCTCGAAGCCAATCACCCGGTCCGAACCGCGCGACACCAGCGTCCCGCCGATCTGATCGAAACCGATCACCACGGCCTCGCCGACCCGCTTGGCCGAGATTGGCGCCGGCCCCGTGGTCACAGCCTCGCCGGCGATCCGGCGGGCGGCCAGGGCCAGGCGGCGACCGACCTGCTGCTTGTTGCCGGGGTGGATGTCGAAGGGGTCGCCGATGTCGGTGGTCACGGCCAGACCCGCATGCGGATCGGCGACGACGGCCCGACGCTGGGCCTCGCGCAGGGCCGCCGTGCCCGAGGCTCCCGGCGTAGTCGCGAAGGCGCCGTAGCTGGCCAGTTGCGCCACCACCGCGGGCATGTCGGGCGCCATGCCCGCGCGGCGCTCGGCAACGAAAGCCGTCTGCAGGGCCGCATAGGTCTGGTCGCGGCCGACATTGGTCTCGCCCTGATACCAGGCGAGACCCGAATAGGCGTAAGGCCCCATAGGCGCCAGCATGCCGTTATAGAGGGTCGAGACCCCGGCCAGGGTGTCCCACGGCGCACGGGGCGGATCGGCGCCGACGCGGGGCTCGATGCGGTAGCTCCAGGCGTTCAGCGGCAGGCGCGTCCCGTCGGCCAGCACCAATGCCCTTTTCGAGGGATCTCCGTATATTCCGCCATTGGCATAGGTGTCGTAGGCCGAGACGACGATGGTGTTGCGGCCCGCCTTCAACGCGCCGACGGCCAGCGGATACGACCGATCCAGCCACGCGCCCGAGGTCGCGCCGACCCCCACGCCGTTCAGATAGGTCGCATCCATCTCGTCGATCTGGCCGAGGTTCAGCGTCGCGGCCTGCTTGGCCTGGGCGACGGTGAGCGTCACCTCGGTCTTGAACCAGACCACGCCGTTGAACTCAGCCAGGGCCGGAACGCCCCAGCGCTCCCAGATGCCCAGGTCCTTGGGCGCTTCGGTCCAGACGCCCGCACCGGTCCAGGGTGCGGTCGCGGCCTCGCCGGGGTGCTTGGGCGCCCACCAGGCCTTGATCGTCTCGCCCCAGCGGCGGTTTGCGGCGGCCGGGTCCTTCAATGACAGGTTCAGGGTCTCGATGGCCTCGTCATAGCCGCCGACCTTGCGCAGGGCGGCCGGGCTCATCCAGGCCTCGATCCCCGATCCGCCCCAAGAGGCGTGGATCAGGCCGAACGGAACCGCGCGGATCTTCTGCAGCTCGCGAGCGAAATAGTAGCAGCTGGCCGAAAAGGACCCGAGCGTATCGCGGTTGGTCGGCTTCCAGACCGGAGGCTTGCCAAAGCTCGCCTTCGGGGCGCGGGCATCGGCCTTCTCGATGGTCACCATGCGCAGGCTGTCATTGGGCGCGACATTGTTGACCTGGCTCCAGGCGTCATTAGCCCGGTCGACCGGCAGCTCCATGTTGGACTGGCCCGAGCACAGCCAGACATCGCCGGCCAGCACGTCGCGGACGGTCTGGGTCTTCGAGGCCGTGCTGGCCCTCAGGTCGTAGGGACCGCCCGCCGGGGTCGCCGGCAGGTCGAGGCGCCAGGCGCCGTCGGGGCCGGTCGTGGTGGTCGCGGTCTTGCCGGCGAAGGCGACGGTGACGGTCTCGCCGGGTATTGCGGTTCCGAACACCGGCAGCGGCCGGTCGCGCTGGACCACCGCGTGATCGGCGAACAGGGCGTTGAGGAGGTCCTGGGCGGCGGCGGGGCCGGTCAGTACGGCGGTGGCAAGCAGGATCGAGGTCAGGCGGCGCATGGTGTTACTCCCTCCGAATAGATCCTCCCCCTTTGGGGGAGGTGGCCCAGAGGGCCGGAGGGGGCCAGCACGGCCTTGGCCGAGATGACCCCCTCAGTCGCTCCGCGACAGCTCCCCCAGAGGGGGAGCAGCTTGCCGACCTAGACCACCGTCAGTGTCGTCTTCTTCAGGTCCACCGAGTTGGGCCCGACCATGATCTCGAAGGCGCCCGGCTCGACCACGCGCTTCATCTCCAGGTTCCAGAACCACAGGTCCGACGGCGCGATCTCGAAGGTCACGGTCGTTTTGGCGCCCGCCGCCACGGTCACGCGCTTGAAGTGCTTCAGCTCCAGCAGCGGACGGGTCACCGATGCGGCCACATCGTGGATATAGAGCTGCACCACCTCGTCGCCGGCCAGCTTGCCGGTATTGGTGACATCGACCTCGACCGTGACCTTTTCGCCCTGGGCGATGCTGCCCCTGGCCAGGCGCGGGGCCGAGATGTCGAAGCTGGTATAGGAGAGGCCAAAGCCGAACGGATAGAGCGGGCTGGTCGTCTGATCGAACAGATAGCCCCGGCGCGCGGTGGGCTTGCGGTTGTAGTAGATCGGCAGCTGGCCGACATTGCGGGCGATGCTGACCGGCAGCTTGCCGCCCGGATTGGAGCGGCCAAACAGGACGTCGGCGCCGGCGGTTCCGGTCTGCTCGCCCAGATACCAGCCTTCGATGATCGCATCGGCGCGCTGGGCCAGCAGGTTGATCGACAGCGGACGGCCGTTGAGCAGGAACACCACGGTCGGCTTGCCCAGGTCGAAGATCGCCTTGGCCAGGTCGTTCTGCTGGCCGATCAGGTCCAGGTCGTTGCGGTCGCCCAGGTGGTTGTCGGCCCAGGCCTCGCGGCTGGTCTGCTCGTTGTCGCCCAGCACCATGACCACCACGTCGGCGTTCCTGGCCACTTCCACGGCTTCGGCGATCAGTTTGGCGTTGACGGCCGGGTCGACCAGCTTGACCTCGTCGGCGGCCCAGACTCGACGCTCGGTGACGCGGACCGCTTCGGCGTAGTCCAGGGCGAAGCCCTGAGCCTTGGCCTCGGCGGTCAGGCCTTCCAACAGCGAAACCACATGCTTGGGCTCGTCGGAATAGCCGCCGATCGGGGTGTCGCGGGCGTGGGTGCCCAACAGGGCCAGACGCTTGATGGCCTTGCCGTTCAGCGGCAGCAGGCCCTTGTCGTTCTTCAGCAGCACCACCGACTTGCGGGCGGCTTCGCGAGCCAGGGCAATGGCCTCAGCCGTGTTGTTCTTGGCCTCGGCGGTCTTCTCGTCGGCATAGGGGTTTTCGAAGAAGCCGCCTTCGAACTTCATCTTCAGTACCCGGGCAACGGCGGCGTCGACCTGGGCCAGCGAGACACGACCTTCCTTCACTAGCTGGGGCAGCAGGGCATAGGCCTCACCGTCCGGCAGTTCGACATCGACGCCGGCCGTGATCGACATCACGGCGGTATCGGCCAGGCTGTCGGTCATCTTGTGACGGTTGGCCAGTTCCTTGATGGCGAAATAGTCGCTCTGGACCGAGCCCTGATAGCCCCACTCGGTGCGCAGGATGTCGGTCAGCAGCCAGTGACTGGCGTGCGAGGGGACCCCGTCGATCTCGTTGTAGGACGGCATCACCGACCGCACCGGCAGCTCCTTCACCGCCCGTTCGAACGGCGGGAAGAAGTTCTCGCGCAGGGTGCGCTCGGCGATCTGGGCCGGGCCGACATTGGTGCCGTTCTCGGGCTGGCCGTGGCCGGTCATGTGCTTGAGGGTGACGAACACCTTGTCCTTGGCCAGCGGCAGGGTCTTGCCCTGGAAACCGCGAATGGCGGCCAGGCCGATCTCGGCGCACAGGTGCGGATCCTCGCCATAGGTCTCCTCGATGCGGCCCCAGCGCGGGTCGCGGGCCACGTCGACCACAGGGGCCAGGGCCATGTTGGAGCCGCGGGCGCGCATTTCCTTTGCGGCCATTGAGAACACCTTTTCCACCAGCTCGGTATCGAAGCTGGAGGCCAGGGCGATGGCCTGCGGATAGCTGGTGGCGTCGCGGGCCACATAGCCGTGGAGGGCTTCGTCATGCATCAGCATGGGGATGCCCAGGCGGGTGTTCTCCATCGACCACTTCTGGGCGGCATTGGTGTAGCGGGCGGTGTCGCGGGCGTTGCGGCCCTTGGTGCCGTCCTCGGCCCCGGCGGCGGCGTCGACCACGGTGGCGGGCTTGAGGCCCCGGCGGTCGGTCGGGCGCGAGATCTGGCCCAGGCCATTGGGGAAGCTCTTGCCGGCCGCCTCGGGCGAGAACTCGCCTTCGGGCGTCTGGATGGCGGCCTTGGTCAGCCAGATGCCGATCAGCTGGGCGGCCTTTTCCTCAACCGTCATGCGCGACAGCAGGTCCTTGACCCGGGCGTCGACGCTCTGGGTCGGGTCCTTGTAGAGCGGCTTGGCAACAGCCGCGAACGACAGGCCGGGGGTGGTCGCGGCAGCGATGGCGGCGAGGCTCGCGCCGAACAGGCGGCGGGTGATGGCTTGTGTCATCTGGTTCGTTTCCCCGGAGGTCGCGTCGTTGGCTGGCGGCCTGGAGCCACCTTGGCGATCACTATGGGGGAGGTTGTCAGACCACTCAAGAAAAGAATGGTACCGGTCTCATTCGATTGCGCCGGGTGAGGAGCGCTTAGCCCGCTGGCACGGTTGAAAGCCGCAGCCCCAGCGCGCGGATCACCTTCAGGACGGTCTCGAACTTGGGACTGCCGTCAGCGGCCAACGCTTTGTAGAGGCTTTGACGCCCCAGTCCGGCGGCTTCAGCCACCTCGGTCATGCCCTTGGCCCGCGCCAGAACGCCCAGCGCATCAGTGATGAACGCCGGGTCGCCCGTGGCCAGGGCGTCGTCCATATAGGCGGCGGCCGCTTCAGGGGTTTCGATATAGACGGCCGGGTCGAATGGACGGGTCTTGACGGTCATGGCCTCATTCCTTCGCTAAAGGTCGCGCGCCAAGGCTCGCGCCTTGGCGATGTCCCGAGCTTGTGAGCCCTTGTTGCCCGCGCACAGAACAACGATCAGCACCACGCCTCGCTGGACGATGTAGACGCGGTACCCGGGGCCGACATGGACCCGCAGTTCGCTGATCCCCTCGCCGACAGACTTGACGTCACCCAGCAATCCGAACGCCAGTTGGCGCAATCGCCCCGCGATCCGGGTCTTGGCGACAGGATCACGCAGGTTCGCCATCCATCGTACGAAGACTTCGGTTTCAAGGACCTCGATCAATTCAACTGTCTCCCACAGGAGACAGTTGAATGCAAGGGAAAACGGGGAACATCGCTCCTCCCTGGACTTTGTGGTCCACGGAGCAGTTATCTATTGGTGCATTTTACCAAATGCAACTTTTGGACATCCGGTCGCGCCTCTGCCGGTGGGAGCGGTTCAGGTCTGGATCACCCCTGCCAAGCGTCCAGCACCCGATCCAGCACCGTAAGCGGCACCGGCCCGACCAGCAGCCCCGCATCGTGGAACCGCCGGATGTCGAACTTACCGCCCAGCCGCGCCTTGGTGCGCTCGCGAGCCTTGGCCCAGACCGTGTGGCCCACCTTGTAGGAGCAGGCCTGGCCGGGATTGGCGCAGTAGCGTTCGACCTCGCTGGTGATGCGGCCCTCCGGTTCGCCGCCGGTCTCCATCATGTAGGCGATGGCCTTTTCGCGGCTCCAGCCCTTGGTGTGGATGCCGGTGTCGACCACGCAGCGGGCGGCGCGGAACAGCCGGGCCTGGTACATGCCCAGCAGACCCAGCTCGTCGTCCTCATAGACGCCCATCTCCATGGCCACCTGCTCGGCATACAGCGCCCAGCCCTCGGTATTGGCCGAGAAGCCCATGTTCTGGCGCAGGCGCGGCAGGCTGCTCTCGGCCACCAGGGCCAGCTGGAAGTGATGGCCCGGGGCGGCCTCGTGATAGGTCAGGGTCGGCAGCGACCAGCGCGGGCGATCGGCCGTGTCGCGCAGGTTGATATAGAAGGCCCCCGGCCGCGAGCCGTCCAGGGCCGGCCGCTCGTAATAGCCGCCAGCCGCGCCGGCCTCGGTATAGGCCGGGATGCGCCGCACCTCGACCGGGGTCTTGGGCGTGACGCCAAACCACTGGGGCAGCTTGGGCGCCAGGTCGGCGATCAGCTTGTTGCAATAGGCCAGCATCTGGGCGCGGCCTTCGTCGGTATTGGGGTAGGTCTGGGTCGGGTCAGTGTTCAGCGAGGCCACCCTCGCCCCGACGCTGCCCTGGGTCAGGCCGCGCTTCTTGAGGATGGCGTCCATCTTGGCGCTGATCTCGGCGCCCTCCTCCAGGCCCAGACGGTGGACCTGGTCGGCGGTCATGTCGGTGGTCGTGTAGATCTTCAGCAGGGCCGCATAATAGGCGTCGCCGTCCTTTAGGCGATTGAGGCCGGCGTCGTGCGTGGCCCTGGCGCGCGCGGCCTTCAGCACCTCGATCTGGCGGTCGAGGGCCGGGTGCACGGTCCCGGCCAGGAGGGCGGTCGCCTTGCCTTCATAGTCGCCGTAAGGCTTGGCGCGGCGCGCCAGCGAGGCGACCAGCACGTTCTTGTCGGCCGGCAGGGCGCGGAACTTGCCCAGCTGGGCGATGGCCTTGTCCAGCATGAAGTCAGCAGGGATCACGCCCTTGCCGGCGTCGGCGGCGAAGCGCTCGCTCTCCTGATCCAGCACCGTGGCGAAGGCGGCCATGCGGGCCAGATAGGTCTCGGCGTCGGCCGCCGAGGCGATCTTGTGCTTGGTGTCAAGGAAGCTGGGCGTCGAGGAATAGGCCCCATAGTACTGGGTCAGCACATAGGGCCGGCTGATCGCGCCATAGTCGAAGCCCGCGACCGCCGCGCGGCTTTCGTACTGGAACAGGGCGGTATCGTAGTTGACGGCGTCGTCGCCGGTCAGAGCCTTGCGGTCGACGGCCTTGAGGCGCTGGACCCGCTGGCCGGGCTCGGCCCGGTCCTTGATCCAGCCCGCGATCGAGCGGTCGCCAAGCTTGCCGCGCGCATCGGCGTGGGCGCCGGTGTCGAGGCCCAGATTGGTGGCCTGTTCGGGGCTGTCGGACAGGTCCTCGTCGAAGAAGGCGTCGAACAGCTTATAGAGCTCGGTTTTCGCGTCAGCGGCCTGGACCGGAAGCCCGGTAGCGAGCGCGGTGGCGGCCGCCCCCATCATGATCTGGCGACGGTCGAACTTCGACATGAAAGGCCCCTGCGACTGAATGATCCCGCCAGCGATTGCGCTTTGCGGGGGCAAATCAGTCACCCGGCGAGGGCATGTCGTCAAGCCGGAGCGCGGCCTGCAAAGCGCCCAAGAAAAAGGGCCTGCCTGGGCAAGACAGGCCCTTCGACTTTGGAGATCGTTCGAAGATGGAGGATCCTGAACACCATAACCCTACGCCCAACCCGAGCGAGGGGCACCTCCACATATTGTCGCAAGGTCGGTTTTCCGGCTGCTGCGACCAAGCTCTTGTTTTTGCAGCTTACTTCCGCGCCGCCAGGATATCGTCGAGGCGCGCCGGGGTTCCGGCGATGCGTTCCAGGCGCGGATAGCGCAGGCCGCCGCGCCAGTCGATCTTGACCATCCGATAGCGCTCGCCGTCCTTGATCAGCAGTTCGACCAGCGCCCCCTCCGGCTTACTGGCCGCCTTGATCGCGTCCTTCAGCTTGTCGGCGTCGTAGGTCTCGCCATTGACCGCAACCAGGGTCACGCCCTGGGTCAGGCCCGCCTTGAAGGCCGGACCGCCCCATTGCACATCCGACACCAGGCCGGCGGCGGCCACGGTCAGGCCCAGCGAATAGGCAAGGTTGGTGGTCTTGCCGCGCGTCTCGGCCGTCTTGAAGTAGTCGGTCGGGGTCTCGGTATAGATCAGCCGGTAGCCGCCCCGGGTCAGGCCATCCAGCGGGGCCTTTTCCGACAGGCCTTCGATGCGGGTCTTCAGGAAACTGGTCCAGTCGTGGGCCACCACGTCGTTCAGCGTGCTGGCCACATCCTCGAAGGTGTAGGTGCGCGGCACATACGAGCCGTTGTCGACGCCGAAGAAGGCCTTGGCGAAGTCGTCCAGCGACTTCTTGCCGCCGGTCTTCTCGCGGATCAGCGTATCGGCGTCGAGCCAGACCAGCTGGCCTTCGGAATAGTAGTCCTCGCTGCGCTGGTAGCTGACCCACGACAGCGGCTTGCGCATGGCGATGATCGGATCGTTGGTGGTGTCGGCCACGCTGCGCCAGTCGCGGCCGCGCCGGGTGTCATAGAGCGCCGCCGTCATGGCCAGGGCGTCCAGGCTCTGCTGCTTGGTGTGCAGGTTGGAGCGCGCCGACAGCACACCGCCCCAGTACTGGGTCTGGCCCTCATAAACCCACATCAGGCTGTCGCGCATCGGCTCGTTCAGAGTGGCGGTCCACAGATCGGCGCCGCGGCGGAACTTGCCGTTCCACGAGTGGGTGAACTCGTGGGGCAGCAGGTCGCGGCCGACATAGGTCTTGTCCCACTCGGTAAAGTACTTGGGCGCGACGCGGTTTTCGCTGGACCGGTGATGCTCCAGACCGATGCCGCCCAGCTGGTCGGACAGGGCGACCAGGAAGTCATAGTGGTCGTAGTGGTAGCTGCCATAGAGCTTGTAGGCCTGCTGGACGAGGTCCTTGTGGGCCTGGATCTGCTCGGGCTTGAACTCCAGCAGTTCGGGCTTGTCGGCCATCATGTTCAGGCGCACCGGCGCTGGGCCGGTCGGGTCAAGCTCGACCGTCTTGAAATAGCGGCCGGCGAACATCGGCGAGTCGACCAGGGTCTCGAACGGCGTGACCTTGAAGGTCGTGGTCTGGCCCTCGGTCTCGGCGACCTCCAGGGCCGAGGCGAACTTGAAGCCTTCGGGCAGCTTGACGCTGGCCTCGACGGGGATCTGGCGGGTGTAATAGCCGGCCGGATAGAAGCCCATCTGCAGCCATTGCAGGTTCAGCATGTCGGGCGTCATCACCTGGCGGCCAATCCTGGCCTCGACCGGCGACAGGAACTGGTAGCTGAGCTGCAGCTCCGAAACGCCTTCGGGGACCTCGACATGGAAGGCGAAGACCTGGACCAGGTCGCGCGTCCAGGCCAGGCGCTGGCCGTTGGCGGTGATCACCAGCCCGGCCAGCTTGTCGATGTCGTTGCGCGGCGAGTGGCCGCCGGGAACCCACTGCGGATAGAGGATCGTGAACTTGCCGGGCTTGGCCACCGGAATGGTCTGGCGGATATCGAAGATCTTGCGCGCCAGGTCGGTGGCGTCGACCGACAGCTTCAGCGTGCCCGGATAGGGAATGTCCTGCGCGGCCGCGATGGCCGGGGTCGGGGCCGAAGGCTGCGGCAGGGTCTGGGCGACGGCGGTCGTGGCGGCCAGGGCCAGCAGCGAAACGGAAAAGAACAAGGTTCTCACAAAACACCCCAATGCAGTCCGCGAGCGTGCGCCTCGCGGTTAAGAGGCGGGATGTTTCACCCCTTATCCGTCACTTGTCGAGCCGTCAGAACGACGTCTCAAAGCGCCGACGGCGGTCCGCCCGCAATCCCGGTGAGCGTAGGCGTTCTGGTAGAATTCATAGCCCCCGCCGCGCCTCTGAATGTCGGTTCAGCCAGCCCAGAACGTCACACCTTGGGTTGTTCATGGGTGGCACAGTGGATGCCGCCGCCCACTTCGCCAACCGCATCAGTATTCAGCAAGACAATTTCGCGGCCGGGGTAAAGGCCGGCCAAAATTTCTGCCGCTTCGGCATCCGCCGACTTGTCGCCGAATTCGGCCGCGATCACCGCGCCGTTGCAGACATAGTAGTTGACGTAGGAGGCCACGAAATCAGGGCTGTCCACGCGGGTGTCATGGGGTTCGGGCAGAACCACCAGGTCGAGGCTGCGCCCTTCGGCGTCGGTGGCATTGGCCAGAATGTCATGGGTTTCAAAGGCGGACACCGACCAGGGGTCTGCGGGATCAACCTCGTTTCCCATCTGGATCAGCACTTGGCCGGGTTTCACAAAGCGGGCCAGCGCGTCGATGTGGTAATCGGTGATATCCGCGCCCTTGATGCCGGGGGCCCAGATCATCTTTCTCGCCCCCAGGGTGTCCAAGAGCATCGCTTCGACCTCGGCCTTGGAGCCATTGTTGCGGTTGCGGTTCACCCAGCTGCTTTCATGCGCGATCAGCGTGCCGTGGCCATCGGTTTCCACTCCGCCCGCTTCGCCCACCAGACCCGCATCGAACACCGGCAGGCCCAGCCGTTCGGCCACTTCCGCGGCGATCTTTCCATCGTTGGCGTGGGTCTGCTTACCCCCCCAGCCGTTGAAGTTGAACTGCGTCAGCGCGAGCCCGCCCTTGCCATCGACGACAAACGAAGGCCCGGAATCGCGCGCCCAAAGGTCATCAGTGGGAACGTCCCACAACTCGACCGCGCCCGACACCAGCTTCCTGATCGCCTTGTGATGCTCGGCCGCCGCCAGCATCACCACGGGTTCAAACTCGGCAATCGTCGAGGCGATATCGGCAATGGTGGCCTGCAGGTCGAACAGGAAATCAGCGTCAGGGTGAACCTTGGGACTGAGCGGCCATTGCATGAAGGTGCGCTCATGTGGGTCGGTTTCCTCGGGATACCAAAAGCCCGACGCCCCGGCACCCGCGGCAAAGGCCCTGCGCGGCAACAGTGAAAGCCCACCGACAGCGCCGGCAGAGCGGAACAACGAACGGCGTGTCATCACTTTGAAAACCTTAGAGGCTGACCCGAAATGACGTTGGCTGATTTCAGTCACCTGTGATTCTGGATCACGGTGACAGTGTACCTAATTCCGCTTCGGCTTGCGCTCCCGCTTGGCGGGACTGAGCGAGCGGCCTGACCGGCGCTCCGTCAATGAGTGCACTGTCACCGTAATCCTGTCGCCGCATTCCACATGGCGGGATGTGCGGTGTTTATAACATTTCCGCCGCATTGCGGCGCTTATAGTGTGGTGTCATCCCGGACCGGCCGGGTTCCTTGGAGATGACGCCATGCGACGCCCCCGACTTTCCTCTCGCGTCCTGGCGGTCGTCGCCGCCGTTTCGACCCTCGCGGTGTGGCCTGGCGCCACGTCCAGCCAAGCCCAGACCCCGCCGGCCGTCATGACGGCAAGGTCGCCCACGGCCCTCACCCTTCAGACCCCGAAGGCTGGCCGCACGCGGCCGCTGGTGGTGGTCCTGGGCCACAATGGCGGGGCCGAGACGACCGACTTTGTGATCCCCTACGGCATCCTCAAAGACGCAGACGTGGCCGATGTCCTGAGCGTGTCAACGGACCCCGGCCCAGTCCATCTCATGATGTCGATGACCATCCTGGCAGACGCCACGATCACCCAGTTCGACAGGCGTCATCCCGAAGGCGCGGATCTGATCATCGTCCCTTACATTCCCGACCGGAAGAACGCCGTGGTGACGGCCTGGTTGAAAGACCAGTACGCCAAGGGCGCGACGGTCATGTCGATCTGCGGCGGCGCGGCCAACGTCGCGGAGACGGGTCTGTTTGATGGGCGGAAAGCCACGACCCACTGGAGCGGGTTCGGCGGCCTCAAGCGTCGGCATCCCACGGTGCAGTGGACCAAGGACCGGCGCTATCTCCAGGACGGCCGCCTGATCTCGACGGCCGGCGTGTCGGCCTCGATCCCGGCCTCTTTGGCGCTCGTTGAAGGCATCGCCGGGCGGCAAGCCGCGGAGGCGCAGGCGGCCCGACTGGGGGTGAAGTCATGGGGAGGCAAACATCGCACCAGCGACTTCCTGCCCACGGCTTCGGACGTCGCGCAGGGCCTGGCCAATGTCCTGATCTTCTGGAGACACGAGACGGTCGAGGTGCCGGCGAGGGAGGGCTACGACGAGATCGCCCTGGCGCTTCAATCGGACGCTTGGGGCCGTACCTACAAGACCAAGGTCGTGATCACCGGACCCGCCAACACCACCCTGCGCTCTCGCCGGGGACTGCTGCTGCTGCCGGACGCAGAGCCAAAGGAAGGCGCCTTCGTCGTGCCGGCCCACATGGGCGGCGGCGGGGCTCAACTCGATCAGACGCTTCTGGATATGGACCAGCGCTACGGTCGGCGCACAACGCGCCTGGCGACCAAGACGCTCGAATATCCACGGCCGTAGGCGTGGCTATTCGCGGCGGCGGCGGTCCCCAGCTCCGGCAACCGCACGCTCGGCATCGCCCTCACGGCGATGGTGGGCCTGGCCTGCGCGCCCATCCCCCGCGTTCAGGCATTTTGCCGGGCTACCCGCCCCGACGGCACGATCGGGCGGGCGCAGAAGGCGCCGGACACCGTCCTGAGCCGCGGGGTCATCGGGCGTTTCGACACCAATGTCCGCGACCTTGCCCGGATTTCGTGGCGAAAGAACCGTCCGACGCCCTGAGGGCTGGCGAGACTGACTCTTTTGAGTCGCGGCAAGACAGCAATCAGCGGACACGCCGCCGACAGCGTTTTGCCTGAGATAGAAGGGCGTACACTTTCGAATCCTCGACGGCTTCTGCTCCACCGAACAGACCATACCGAACATGCCGGAAGTGATGCTTTCGCACGCATTCCACCCAGCGGTGGCCAAGGGGTCGGCAAAGCCAGCCAAACCCTAGCCGAGCGCCCCGACCATGCGATTGGACGGTCTGCCGAACCGAATTCGATAGTCCTTCGGCGTCGCGCCGAGCCGCTTCTGGAACGCCCGTTGCAGGGCGTCGATGCTGCCAAACCCAGACCTTTCAGCGACCCGGTCCAAGGTCCAGTCCGACGCCTCCAGTAGCGCCTTGGCGCGGTCGACCCGCGCCATCTCCACGAAGGCGACTGGGGTCACCCCCGTCTCCTTCAGGAAGACACGGGACAAGGTGCGCTCTGACATTCCCGCCCGCGCGGCGAGCTGGGCGAGGCTCAGGTCGCCGCCAGGATTGGCGCTGATATCGGAGATCAACTTCCGCAGGCGTGGGTTCGCGGTCGCTTGGACGTTCAGGCCCGCGCTGAACTGGGTCTGCCCGCCCGCCCGCCGCATGAACAGCACAAGATTGCGGGCGATGGCCAACGCCAGTTCAGGGCCATGGTCGGCTTCCACTAGGGCGAGGCAAAGGTCGATACCGGCCGTCACGCCCGCCGATGTATAGAAGGGCGGATCCGCCACGAAAATCGCGTCTGGCTCAAGTCGGACAGCAGGCCGGAAAGTGCGCAGCTGGTCGCAGTAGCCCCAGTGGGTTGTCGCCCTGCGGCCGTCCAAAAGACCCGCCGCGGCAAGCAGGAAAGCACCCGAGCAGACACTTCCGATCCGGCGGGTGGAAACCACCATGTCCCGAAGCCAGGGAAGCAGTTCGCTATGCTCCAGCGCCCGCAACTGCGCCTCGTCACTGCCGCCCACCAGGATCGTATCGAGGTCGGCCGGAAGGTCCGCCAGGGCAACCGACCCCGCCAGACGCAGTCCCGAGTTGCAGACGATATCGCCACCCTCAAGGCAAGCCAGGATGACCGTATAGACAGTCGCCCCGCCGAGGGTGTTGGCCATGGAAAACACTTCCAAAGGCCCGACCAGATCGAGCGATTGGACGCCGTCATAACCAATGAGCGCGATGGTTCGATGTCGGGCCATGGCGAGATTTGCCGAAATTCTTAATAATCGCCATTCGTACGGCTTGAAGTTGACTGTGTAAACGTCGCCATTCCGTGATGAGACGAAACAACAAGCCAGGGTCGCCGGGGGGCTGACCGCCCTCCCCCTGCGCGATTCCGGTGATGGTGTAGACCAGCCCGGACCACCCATCCCCTGATCTTGGGGCTCGGCCCCTGCCGACGCAAATGGGTGCTTGATATTGCAAGTCGTTCTCAAGTATGGACAGGAACCGTTCCCGCCCAAGGTTTCCGTCGCCTCGTGTCGTCCGCCACCGCCCAGCATCGCCGCTCGTTCTGGCTCAAGCAGTTGCACCAGTGGCACTGGATCAGCGCGGCCCTGAGCCTGATCGGCATGCTGCTGTTCTCGATCACCGGCATCACGCTGAACCATGCCGGCCAGATCGAGGCCGAACCCGTCGTGGTCAGCCGCAAGGCCACCCTGCCGGCCGACCTGATCGCCGACCTGGCCAAGGGTCCGGTCGAGGGCAAGCGCCCCCTGCCCCTGAAGCTGCAGCACTGGCTGGACAAGGCCGTCGGGACCGACATCGCCGGGCGCGAGGCCGAGTGGTCCGACGCCGAGGTCTATGTCGCCCTGGCCCGCCCAGGCGGCGACGCCTGGCTGTCGATCGACCGGCAGACCGGCGCCGTCGAGCACGAAAAGACCACGCGCGGCGCGGTGTCCTTGCTCAACGACCTGCACAAGGGCCGCAACACCGGCAAGGCCTGGGCCTGGTTCATCGACATCTTCGCCGCCGCCACGATCGTGTTCACGGTCACTGGCCTGATCCTGCTGCAGTTCCACGCCCGGGCCCGGCCCCTGACCTGGCCGCTGGTCGCCGCCGGCCTGGCCGCCCCCGTCATCCTCGTCATTGTCTTTGTCCACCTCTGAGGTGAAATCCGTGAAGCGTTCTGTCTTTCTCCTGACCTTCGCCGGCGCCGCCGTGGCCGCCCCGGCCATGGCCGCCCCGGCCATGGCCGCCGATCTCAGCGTCGCCGTCGAGATCCCCCGCCTGTCGGTGGCCGAGTACCACAAGCCCTATGTGGCCATCTGGATCGAGAACCCCGACGCCACCGCCGCCGGCACCCTGGCCGTCTGGTACGATCCGGACTCCAAGGAAGACCACGGCACCAAGTGGCTCAAGGACATGCGCCAGTGGTGGCGCAAGGCCGGCCGCGAGATGAAGTTCCCCGCCGACGGCGTCAGCGGCGCGACCCGCGCCCCCGGCCCGCAAAAGGTGGTGTTCAGTGGCGCCAAGGGCGCGCTGAAAAACCTCAAGCCCGGCCAGTACAATCTGGTGGTCGAAGCCGCCCGCGAAGTCGGCGGCCATGAAGCCGTCCGCGTGCCCTTCGTCTGGGGCCAGCCCGGCAAGCCCGCTTCGGCCAAGGGCGCGGCCGAGCTCGGCGCCGTCACCGTCGTCGTCAAGTAAGCGAGAAACCCGATGTCCCTGAAGACCCGTCTCTTCGCCGTCGCCGCAGCCGGCCTCGCCCTGACCCTGCCGATGTCGGCCAGCGCCCACCGCGGCTGGCTGCTGCCCTCGTTCACCGTGCTGTCGGGCGACGGCTCCTGGGTGACGGTCGACGCGGCCATCTCCAATGAGCTGTTCTATCCCGACCACCGCCCGATGCGCGTGGACGGCGTGGTCGTCACCGCGCCCGACGGCACGATCTCGAAGCTGCAGAACGCCTCGACCGGCCAGTATCGCTCGACCTTCGACGTGCAGCTGAACCAGGCCGGCACCTGGAAGATCGGCTCGGCCGCCAACACCGTCACCGCCAGCTGGACCGAGAACGGCGAGATCAAGCGCTTCCGGGGCTCGGCCGACGAGTTCGCCAAGGCCGTTCCCGCGAACGCCGCCGACCTGAAGACCATCAAGGGCAGCAACCGCAACGAGACCTATGTGACGCGCGACAAGCCGACCACCGAGGTCTTCAAGCCCACCGGCAAGGGCCTGGAACTGGCCCCGGTGACCCACCCGACCGATATCGTCGCCACCGAGCCGGCGACCTTCAAGTTCCTGCTCGACGGCAAGCCGGCCGCTGGTCTTGAGGTGACCTTCGTGCCCGGCGGCGCGCGCTGGCGGGCCACGCCTGGGGAAATCAAGGTCAAGGCAGGCGCCGATGGCGCGGTGACCTTCACCCTGCCGGAGGCCGGCATGTACTGGGTCAACGCCACGGCGCGCGGCGGCGAGAGCGGCGGTCGCGGTCCCGGCGGCGGCATGGGCGGCGCGCCTGGCGCGGCCCCCGCCGCTCCGGCGCCCGTGACGGCCCTGGCCGGCGACGGCTTCTCGGCCAGCTACACCGCCGTGGTCGAAGCCCAGCGACCCTGAGAACAGCTCCCTTCCCCCTTTGATGGGGGAAGGGTTGGGGATGGGGGTGACAGCGCCGCAGGATGTGGCGCGACCTTCGTGAAACCGGCCAGCGCCTTCACCCCCATCCCTGCCCTTCCCCCATCAAAGGGGGAAGGATCGAGATCGAGCCTGACACCCATGACCCGCGTCCTCGTCCCCCTCCTCACCGAGCCTCCCGCCCGCCCGCTCGGCGGCGTGACGCATGCGCTCGCGGGTCAGACCATGGGCACGACCTGGTCGGTGAAGCTGATCGCCCAGCCGGCCGCTGACGTTCCGGGCCTGACCGCCATGGTCCAGCGCGCCCTGGACGCCGTGGTGGCGCAGATGAGCCCGTGGGAGCCGCTTTCGGACCTGTCGCGCTACAACCGCAGCGCCGCCGGAAGCTGGACGCTCTTGCCCGCCGACATGGCCACCGTGGTGCGCCGCGCCATCGCCGTCGCCGAGGCCACCCACGGCGCCTTTGACCCAACCCTGGGCGCCCTGACCGACCTCTGGGGCTTTGGCCCCCACCCCTTCCCGGGTGAGCCACCGCCGCGCGAAGCGACCCTGGCCGCCATGGAAGCCAGCGGCTGGAAACGCCTGACGCTGGACGGCGACGCGCTGTTCCAGCCGGGGTCCCTGCGCCTCGACCTGAACGGCATCGCCAAGGGCTTTGGCGCCGACCAGGCCGCGCAGGCCCTGGAGCGGGCCGGCGTGAAGAGCTACCTCGTCGAGGTCGGCGGCGAGCTGCGCGGAACTGGGGCCAGGCCCGACGGCCAACCCTGGTGGGTCGAGCTTGAACGGCCACCGACCGCTAATGACGCACCGCAAACCGTGGTGGCCCTGCATGGCCTGTCTGTGGCCACCTCGGGCGACTATCGCCGCTTCTTCGACCATGACGGCCGCCGCTACGCTCACACCCTCGACCCAGCCTCCGGCGCGCCCGGCGACCATGGCGTGGTCAGCGTCACAGTGCTGGCAAGGACCTGCATGGACGCCGACGCCTGGGCCACGGCGCTCACGGTCATGGGACCAGACGCGGCTCTGGCCTTCGCCACCGCGCACGATCTTCCCGCCCTGATCGTCAGTCGCGCGGCTAAAGGCCTGGAAGAGCGCCTGTCACCGGCCCTGCTGGCCATGCTCGACGCATGATCGATTTCGCCGCCCTGGATCCTGAGACCCGGCGCCACCTCGCCGCCGCCGGCGTCGCCCTGGCCTGGGTGGCCTTCTCCGCCCTGATCGCCGCCCGCCATGCCCTGCGCCGCCGCGCCGGGCGTCGCGAGGCCGCCGCCCTGGCGACAGGCTCGGGCGAGCCTGTGCTGGTCGCCTATGCCAGCCAAACCGGGTTCGCCGAGGAACTGGCCCGCGCCACTGCCACGGCCCTGACCGCCGGCGGCGCGCCGGTGAACTTGCGCGACCTCTCGACCGTCACCGCCGCCGACCTGGCCAGCGCCGGCCGCGCCCTGTTCGTGGTCAGCACCACCGGCGAGGGCGACGCCCCCGACCCGGGCCGGGCCTTCATCCGCGACGTCATGGCAGCGGAGCCCGACCTCTCGGCCCTGCGCTATGGCGTGCTGGCCCTGGGCGACAGCGAATACAGCCAGTTCTGCGCCTTTGGCCGGGCGCTGGACGCCTGGCTGGCCCATTGCGGCGCCGCGCCGCTGCTGGACCGGGTCGAGGTCGACAACGGCGACGAGGCCGCCCTGCGTCACTGGCAGGCCCATCTGGGCGTCCTGACCGGCCACACCGACGCGCCCGACTGGAGCCGTCCGGCCTATTGCCAGTGGCGGCTGGCCCAGCGCCGCCTGCTCAATCCCGGCAGTCCGGGCGGGCAGGCCTGGCACATTCGGCTGGAGCCGCAGGACGGCGTTCTGGACTGGTCGGCCGGCGACATCGTCGAGATCGGTCCGCGCAATGACCCAGCCGAGGTCGCCGCCCTGATCGCCCGCCTGGGCCTGCCGGTTTCGATGACCCAGGCGCTCGCCGGCCGTCGCCTGCCGCACGACATCGAGCCCCTGATCGGCCTGACCGGCGAGGCGGTGCTGGAACACCTGACCGACCTGCCGCACCGCGAATATTCCATCGCCTCCCTTCCGGCCGACGGCGGGATCGAGCTGATCGTGCGCCTGATGCCCCGCGCCGACGGCAAGCCGGGCCTGGGCTCGGGCTGGCTGTGCCGCTTCGCCGAAGAGGGCGCGGCGATCGATGCCCGCGTCAGGGTCAATCGCAGCTTCCATGCGCCCGACACCGACGCGCCGATGATCCTGATCGGCGCGGGCACGGGCCTGGCCGGACTGCGCGCCCACCTCAAGGCCCGCGCTGCCGCAGGGCGTGGCCGCAACTGGCTGCTGTTTGGCGAGCGCACGGCGGCGCATGACGCTCTGCACGGCGACGAACTGTCGGCCTGGGTCTCGACCGGCGTGCTGGAACGCCTCGACCTGGCCTTCTCCCGCGACCAGTCCCAACGGGTCTATGTGCAGCACCGTCTGCGCGAAGCGGCCGAGGCCGTACGAGCGTGGGTGGCGGACGGCGCGTCGATCATGGTCTGCGGCGCGCTGGAGGGCATGTCGCGCGAGGTCCACGCGGCGCTGGGCGATATACTGGGCGCCGAAGAGCTGGAGCGGCTGACGGACGCCGGGCGGTATCGGCGGGATGTGTATTGAGGCGGCAACCGCTGAACGCCGCAAGTTATCTTGTCATCCCGGAAGCCTCGCAGAGGCTATCCGGGACCCAGGGGCCGGCGTACTGCGGTCGCCCCTGGGTCCAGGCTCTCCGCTTCGCTGCGGCCGCGATGACAAGTGAATTCTGAACTACGGCCTCAGCAACGCCGCCCGCTCCGCTGGCGTATTCGCCCCTCGCAACCGCGCCTCGGCCTCGGCCTGCAGCGCCACGGTGAAAAGCCCCGCCCGCTCGACCAGTCGCCGCAGCGGCCAGCCGGCCTCGGCGCCTGCGGGCAGGGCGGAAAAGGTCAGGACCATCGGCAGCGGCAACCCCTCGAACGCCGCGCCCGGCGCATCGGCGGCCATCAGCGGCGCTAGGTCTTCCACCGTCACGGTCGGCGCGTCCACCGCCAGGATAAGCGCCCGCTCCAGGCCCAGCGCCCGCAGCGCCTCCACACCCGCCAGCACACCGCCGACCGGCCCCGCGCCGGGCTCCGGATCAGAAACCCAGGGCAAGCCGAGGTCCGCCCCGACCGTCAGCACCGCAGTAGCCCCGACCGTGCGCGCCAGCTCAGCCACCCGATCCACCGCCCGCGCGCCGTCCCAGTCCAGCGCGGCCTTGTCGCGGCCCATGCGGCGCGAGCCGCCGCCTGTGAGGATAAGAGCGCCGAAGGGTGTCATCCGCGTTTCCTACATCCGTCGCGCACGGGGTGAGAAGGCCCCGCCATCCCCCGGCTTCCACTGACGCTCCGAACCGGTCTAGTCTCCGCGCCCAAAGGGACGGGTCAACCATGAGCTTACCGCCGGAACGCCAGAGGCGTCGCACCACGCAGAGCGCGACGATCCGCGATGTCGCGGCGCGCGCCGGCGTCTCGCCCATGACCGTGTCGCGGGTGATCAACCGCGAGACCACCGTCAAGGAAGAGACCCGGGCCCTGGTCGAAAAGGCGATCACCGACCTCAACTACGCCCCCAATCCTGCGGCGCGCAGCCTGGCCGGCTCGGCTCCGTTCCGCATCGGCCTGCTGTATGACAACCCCTCGACCGGCTATCTGTCGGAGTTCCTGGTCGGGGCGCTGGACGAGAGCAGCCGCACCGGTGCCCAGGTGGTCATCGAAAAGTGCGCCGAGCCCGAACTGGCCGGGGCTACCCTGACCCGCCTGCTGCGCACCGGGGTCGACGGCCTGATCCTGCCGCCGCCGCTGTGCGAGTCGCCCCAGGTGCTGGCCGAGGTGAAGGCCTCCGGCGCCGCCGCCGTCGGCGTGGCCCCGGGCATGACCAGCCCCGACATGGCCACCATCCGCATCGACAACGAGGCCGCCGCCTACGAGCTGACCCAGCATCTGCTGGCCCTGGGCCACAAGCGCTTCGGCTTCATCAAGGGCCACCCCAACCAGACGGTCAGCCAGCAGCGCCTGGACGGCTTCATGATCGCGCTGAAGGCGGCCGGGATCCCGCAGGAAAACGTGCGGGTCGAGCAGGGCTATTTCACCTACCGCTCAGGCCTGGAGGCGGCCGAACGGCTGCTGGCCAGCGATATTCGCCCCACCGCGATCTTCGCCTGCAATGACGACATGGCCGCCGCCGCCGCGGGCCTGGCCCATCGCCTCGGGCTGGACGTGCCGGGCGATGTCTCGATCGTTGGCTTCGACGACACCTCGATCGCCGCCAATATCTGGCCGCCCCTGACCACCGTCCACCAGCCGATCGCCGCCATGGCCCGCGCGGCCGTCGATCTGGTGCTGGAAGAGATCCGCCGCAAGCGCGACGGGACGGGCGAGCCCCGGCAGCTGATGCATCCGCACACCCTGATCGTGCGGGATTCCTGCGGTCCGGCGCCGAAGGGATAAATCCCTCTCCCAGAGAGAGAGGGAGGGGCCCGCCGCGCAGCGGTGGGAGGGTGAGGGGTTACGCCGCCAGCGGATGCTCCACCCTGTCCTGTCCGGAAAGACCCTAACCCCTCACCCTCCCACGCAAGCGTGGGCCCCTCCCTCTCCCTCTGGGAGAGGGCCATATCCCGCTTGCCGCCCCCACATGTTAGCGCTAACAAGTGCGCAGGCACGAACGAGCGCGGCCGCCCAAGGTGGGGCGAGGTCCAGACGCTCGAGACGGGGAGACGACGCCGTGGGCGTGACGCAATTCCTTCCGGAAGACTGGCAAGACGCGACCCTGCTGGGCCGCATCGACTTCGGCGACGGCCCGACCCCCGTGCTGGTGCGCGGCGGACGCATCGAAGACATGTCGAAGATCGCCCCCACCGTCGCCGACCTGATGAACGCCTACGCGCCCGGCGCGGCGATCCCGCGCGGGGAGGATCGCGGACCTCTGGAAGAGCTGGATATCCGCCCTGTCTGGGCCGACGCCTCGGGTGAAGCGGCCGCCAAGCTGCTGGCCCCCGTCGATCTGCAATGCCTGAAGGCCGCCGGCGTCACCTTCGCCGTCTCGACCCTGGAGCGGGTGATCGAGGAACGGGCCCGGGGCGACGCCGCCGAGGCCCTGAAGATCCGCGAGCAGCTGTCCGACAGCATGGGCGGCGACCTGCGCAGCGTCGATCCGGGCTCGGAGGGCGCCGAGCGCCTGAAGCAGACCCTGATCAAGGACGGCCTGTGGTCGCAGTATCTGGAAGTGGCCATCGGCCCCGACGCCGAGATCTTCACCAAGGGCCCCACCCTGTCGTCGATGGGCTGGGGCGACCAGGTCGGCGTGCGCTCCGACAGCCACTGGAACAATCCCGAGCCGGAAGTCGTGCTGCTGTGCGACGGCGCAGGCCAGATCCGCGGCGCGGCTCTGGGCAACGACGTCAATCTGCGCGACTTCGAGGGCCGCTCGGCCCTGCTGCTCTCCAAGGCCAAGGACAACAACGCCTCGTGCGCCATCGGCCCCTTCGTGCGGCTGTTCGACGACGGCTTCTCGCTGGACGACGTGCGCTCGGCCGAGGTCGAGCTGAAGATCACTGGCCGCGACAATTTCGTGCTGGATGGCCATTCCAATATGAGCCTGATCAGCCGCGACCCCGCCGTTCTGGCCGGTCAGGCGTTCGGCAAGCAGCACCAGTATCCCGACGGCTTTGCTTTGTTCCTGGGCACCATGTTCGCTCCGATCCAGGACCGCGACACGGCCGGCCAGGGCTTTACCCACAAGGTCGGCGACCGGGTCCGGGTTTCGACCCCCAAGTTGGGCGTCCTCGAAAACGAGGTGACCACCTGCGACCAAGCCAAGCCCTGGACGTTCGGAATATCTGCCCTGATCCGCAATCTGGCCGGCCGCGGCCTGCTCTAACTTTGTTTTTCGAGGACCTCGTCCCATGACCGACACCCTGCGCCATTACATCGGCGGCGAACGCGTCGCCTCCGACGCCCCGACCCAGAGCCTGAACCCGTCGAACACCAACGACGTCGTGGCCAATGTGCCCAACGGCGGCTCGGCCGAGGTCGACGCCGCCGTCGACGCGGCCAAAACGGCATTCCCAAGCTGGTCGGAAAGCTCGCCGGAAGTCCGCTCGGACCTGCTGGACAAGGTCGGCTCGACCATCATCGCCCGCAGCGCCGACATCGGCCGGCTGCTGGCCCGCGAAGAGGGCAAGACGGTTCCGGAAGGCGTGGGCGAGACCGTCCGCGCCGGCCGCATCTTCAAGTATTTCGCCGGCGAGGCTCTGCGCCGCCACGGCCAGAACCTAGAAAGCACCCGTCCGGGCGTCGAGATCCAGACCTATCGCCAGGCCGTCGGCGTGTTCGGTCTCGTGACCCCCTGGAACTTCCCGATCGCCATCCCGGCCTGGAAGGCGGCTCCGGCCCTGGCCTTCGGCAACACCGTGGTGATCAAGCCCGCCGGCCCGACCCCGGCCACAGCCTCGGTGCTGGCCGACATCATGCAGGAATGCGGCGCGCCCGCCGGCGTGTTCAACATGCTGTTTGGTCGCGGGTCGATGGGCGACGCCCTGGTCAAGCACAAGGACGTGGACGGCGTCTCGTTCACCGGCTCGCAGGGCGTCGGCGCCCAGGTCGCGGCCGCCGCTGTGGCCCGCCAGGCACGCGTGCAGCTGGAGATGGGCGGCAAGAACCCGCTGATCGTACTGGACGACGCCGACCTGGAACGCGCCGTCGCCATCGCCCTGGACGGCTCGTTCTTCGCCACCGGCCAGCGCTGCACCGCCAGCTCGCGCCTGATCGTCACCGACGGGATTCACGACAGGTTCGTAGCGCTGCTGGCCGAGAAGATCGCCGCCCTTCGGGTCGGTGACGCCCTCGACCCCAACACCCAGATCGGTCCGGCTGTCTCCGAAGACCAGATGGAAACCTCATACCGCTATATCAACATCGCCACCGGCGAAGGCGGCCGCATCGTCACCGGCGGCCAGCGCCTACAGCTGGAAAATCCCGGCTGGTACGTGCAGCCGACCCTGATCGCCGACACCGATCGCAACATGCGGATCAACAACGAGGAAGTCTTCGGCCCCGTCGCCTCGACCATCCGGGTCAAGGACTATGAGGAAGCCCTGGAGGTCGCCAACGGCGTGGAGTTTGGCCTGTCGGCCGGCATCGCCACCACCTCGCTGAAATATGCCCGCCACTTCCAGCGCCACGCCAAGGCCGGCATGACCATGGTCAACCTGGCCACGGCCGGCGTCGACTATCACGTGCCGTTCGGCGGTTCGAAAAGCTCCAGCTACGGGGCCCGCGAACAGGGCTTCGCGGCGGTCGAGTTCTTCACCCAGACCAAAACCTCGTACTCGTGGTCGTAAGCCGCATGTCCTCTGCCATCTATCCCAGCCTGAAGGGCAAGCGCGTCGTGATCACCGGCGGCGGCTCGGGCATCGGGGCCGGCCTGACCGCCGGCTTCGTGCGCCAGGGCGCCGAGGTGGTCTTCCTCGATATCGTCGATGCAGACTCCATGGCCCTGGTCGACGCGCTGACGCCGAACGCGGCCATCGCGCCGGTCTACAGGCACTGCGACCTGATGGACCTCGACAGCCTGAAGGCCGTGCTGGCCGAGATCGGCGACATCGACGTGCTGGTCAACAACGCCGGCAATGACGACCGCCACAAGCTGGCCGACATCACCCCGGCCTATTGGAACAACCGCATCGGCGTCAATCTGCGCCACATGCTGTTCGCGGCCCAGGCGGTCGCGCCCGGCATGGCCAGGCGCGGCGGCGGGGCGATCATCAATTTCGGCTCGATCAGCTGGCACCTGGGTCTGGAGGATCTGGTGCTCTACGAAACCGCCAAGGCCGGCATCGAGGGCATGACCCGGGCCCTGGCCCGCGAACTGGGTCCCGACGACATCCGCGTCACCTGCGTGGTGCCCGGCAACGTCAAGACCAAGCGCCAGGAGAAGTGGTACACGCCCGAAGGCGAGGCCGAGATCGTCAAGGCCCAGTGCCTGAAGGGCCGCCTGGTCCCCGACCACGTGGCCTCGCTGGTGCTGTTCCTGGCGTCGGATGACGCCAGCCTGTGTACGGGTCACGAGTACTGGATCGACGCCGGCTGGCGGTAACTAGGGATTGCCCCCTTCCCCCTTGATGGGGGAAGGGTTGGGGATGGGGGTGCTGCTGCGGTTCCGCCGGCAAGCTCCCTATCACCCCCACCCAACCCTCCCCCATCGAGGGGGAGGGCTAAGGAGATTACGCGCATGCCAACCCCCACCTGCGTCTGGGACCTGAAAGCCACCCTCGGCGAGGGCCCGATCTGGCATCGCAACGCCCTGTGGTTCGTCGACATCAAGGGCCACGCCGTCCACCGCTACGATCCCATCAGCGGCGAGCAGCAGAGCTTTCCCGCCCCCGAGCAGGTGACCTTTGTCGCGCCCATCGCCGGCGAAGACGGCTTCATCGCCGGGCTGAAGAGCGGCCTGCACAGCTTTGATCCCGCGACCGGCGACTTCGCCTTCCTGGGCGAGATCGAGCCGCCGGAACTGGACAACCGCCCCAACGATTCCACCATCGACCCCGAGGGCCGGCTGTGGTTCGGCACCATGCATGACGGCGAGGACGCCGCCAGCGGCGCCCTATATCGCCTGACCGCCGCCGGCGAGACGGTCAAGCAGGACGACGGCGTCTGTATCACCAACGGCCCGTGCGTCAGCCCTGACGGCAAGATCTTCTATCACACCGATACCCTGGCCAAGACGATCTGGGCCTATGACATCGACGCCGACGGCGACCTGACGAACAAGCGCGTCTTCGCCCAGGTCGAGATTGCGGATGCCTGGCCCGACGGCTCGGTGGTCGACTCGCAAGGTTATGTCTGGACGGCCCTCTGGGGCGGCTTCGGCGTGCTGCGGTTCTCGCCGGAAGGCCAGATCGTCGACAAGATCGCCCTGCCCGTCCCCAACATCACCAAGCCGTGCTTTGGCGGACCCAACCTGAAAACCCTCTATTTCACCACCGCCCGCAAGGGCCTGAGCGACGAGATCCTCGCCGCCCATCCCGAGGCCGGCGGCCTGTTCGCCGTCGATGTCGATGTCGCCGGCCAGCCCCAGTACGAGGTGCGCCTTGACCGCCCCGAATAGAACACCCCGCCGGTTCCGCTCGCGAGACTGGTTCGACAATCCCGACCACATCGACATGACCGCCCTCTATCTGGAGCGGTTCATGAACTACGGGATCACGCCCGAGGAACTGCGCAGCGGCAAGCCGATCATCGGCATCGCCCAGACCGGCAGCGACATCTCGCCGTGCAACCGCATCCACCTGGACCTGGTCACGCGGATCCGAGACGGCATCCGCGACGCCGGCGGGATTCCGATGGAGTTCCCGGTCCATCCGATCTTCGAGAACTGCCGTCGCCCGACCGCGGCGCTGGATCGGAACCTGTCTTATCTGGGTCTGGTCGAGACCCTGCACGGCTATCCGATCGACGCGGTGGTCCTGACCACCGGCTGCGACAAGACCACGCCGGCCGGCATCATGGCCGCGACCACGGTCAATATCCCGGCCATCGTGCTGTCGGGCGGCCCGATGCTGGATGGCTGGCACGACGGCGAGCTGGTCGGTTCGGGCACGGTGATCTGGCGCTCGCGCCGCAAGCTGGCGGCCGGCGAGATCGACGAGGCCGAGTTCATCCAGCGGGCCGCCGACAGCGCCCCCTCGGCCGGTCACTGCAACACCATGGGCACGGCCTCGACCATGAACGCCGTGGCCGAAGCCCTGGGCCTGTCCCTGACCGGCTGCGCGGCCATTCCGGCCCCCTATCGCGAGCGCGGCCAGATGGCCTATCGCACCGGCCAGCGGATCGTCGACCTGGCCTATGAAGACATTAAGCCCAAGGACATCCTGACCCAGAAGGCGTTCGAAAACGCCATCGCTCTGGTGGCGGCGGCCGGTGGCTCCACCAACGCCCAGCCCCACATCGTGGCCATGGCGCGCCACGCCGGGCTGGAGATCACCGCCGACGACTGGCGCGCGGCCTATGACATCCCGCTGATCGTCAACATGCAGCCGGCCGGCAAGTATCTGGGCGAGCGCTTCCATCGGGCCGGCGGCGCGCCGGCGGTGCTGTGGGAGCTGCTGCAGAACGGCCGCCTGCACGGCGACGTGCTGACCGTGACCGGCAAGACCATGGCGGAAAACCTGGAAGGTCGCGAGACTAAGGACCGCGAGGTCATCTTCCCCTATGCCCAGCCGCTGGCGCAGAAGGCCGGCTTCCTGGTGCTGAAGGGCAACCTGTTCGATTTCGCGATCATGAAGTCCAGCGTCATCGGCCCCGACTTCCGCGCCCGCTACCTGTCCAAGCCCGGTCAGGAAGACATCTTCGAGGCCCGCGCCATCGTGTTCGACGGGTCGGGCGACTATACCGCGCGGATCAACGACCCGGCCCTGAACATCGACGAGCACTGCATCCTGGTGATCCGGGGCGCCGGTCCGATCGGCTGGCCCGGCTCGGCGGAAGTCGTCAACATGCAGCCGCCGGACGCCCTGCTGAAACGCGGCATCCAGAGCCTGCCCACCCTGGGCGACGGGCGCCAGTCCGGCACCGCCGACAGCCCCTCGATCCTCAACGCCTCGCCCGAAAGCGCCATCGGCGGCGGACTGTCATGGCTGCGCACCGGCGACACCATCCGCATCGACCTCAACACCGGCCGCTGCGACGCCCTGGTGGACGAGGCGGTGATCGCCGAACGCCGCAAGGAAGGCCTGCCGCCCGTGCCGGAAACCATGACCCCCTGGCAGGAAATCTACCGCGCCCATACCGGCCAGCTGGAGACCGGCGGGGTGCTGGAATTCGCGGTCAAGTACCAGGATCTGGCCAGCAAGCTGCCCCGGCACAACCACTGAGTCCTGCCTCCGCTCCGCCGGGCAAAGGCTCGGTAGAGCGGAGAGTCAGGCCGGACGCCGCAGGCCGGTGGCGACATCAGCCGGTCTGGCTCAACCCGCCGACGCCGACAGCAGCAACCCCACCTGGGTCAGGGCGGCCAGCAGGGCCAGGATCAGCCCAACCCACAGCCGGGGCCCCGCCAGGGTCATGATCATCGGCCGGGTTGGGAAGTTGAAGGTCTGGGGCATGGCCGCGTGCTTGAAGGCGTGGGCCCCGGCAAAGCGCGGATCACAGACCAGCTGGGCCAGGTCCCGTCGGCTGCGATAGCGGACATAGCCCATCATGGACCACTTGGGGCAGTCCTCGATCCCCCAGGTGTCGACCAGCCCCCCAACCTGGCGCGCAGCGAGGGCTGGATGACCGCCCCGCCGGAACAGGGCCGGCAGGAACATGCGGGTATAGCCTTCCATCACCTGACGGGCGGGCTTCAGCGCGCCGGTCGCCGGATCGGCCACCGGTCCGTCGGCCATGCGGATGACGTTGAGCATGAAGAACTCGCGCCCGTCGTCCTCGGCCAGGAAACGCTCGAGGGTCGGCAGTTCGTCGGCCCCGCCCCGACCGATGCTGGCGGCTTTCATCCGGCCGATCAGGTCGGTGACTTCGGCCGCCGACAGCGGGCCGCTCCAGTTCACATACCAGGCCAGGAACAGGGAATAGAGACCAAGGGCGACGCCCCAGACCCAGAAACTCGACATCTTGCAGACCCTCCCATAAGCCCCGCAGGCTTCAGCCCATCACGGTTTCGATCAGCACCTGGCCATCCAGGCCGGCGTCACGATGGACGTGGATCTCGGCATAGCCCGGCGAGCTGAGGATCTCGGCCATGGCCTTGAAGGACGGGTACATCATCACCGCCACCGAATCCCACGGCCCCTCGACCTCGCCGATCAGCAGGCCGCGCACCTGGGCGCTGAACACCAGCTTGCCGCCCGCTTCGGCGATCATCTTGCTGACGGCCCGGCCATAGAGGGCATAGGCCTCAGCGCCGCTCAGCGTGGTCTCGCGCCCGTCGGGATAGACGGCGCGATCGCGGAATTTCAGCAGGTTGAGCATGTAGATCGGCTTGCCGTCGTCCCGCTGAAACGCGGCGAGCTGCTGGGCCGAAGTCGGGCCGTGGGCATTGGTGACCTGCATCGGAAAGCTCCGGGAACCGCCGCCCGGACCGTTCCGGGCGCATAATATGGCAATGAGCATGCCATTTGTTTGCAGGCCCTGTCACCCCCGAAACCTGACCGCGCGCCCTGCCCGGAACGAGCGGGTTCACGGCCCTGACGGAATCATGCTGCGACTGGCGTCCAGCCGTTCCGCTTCAAGAGACGGCGGGGGACGGCCATTGGAAATCAAGGAATACTTTCTCGGCCTTCTGGCCATCATCACCGGCCTGGCGATCAGCGACATGGTCGTGAGCGTTCACGCCCTGCTGCGGCGGTTTGGCCGCACGCGCTGGGACTGGCTGCCCATGACGGCCGCCAGCCTGGTCTTTGTGGTGATCGTCCGGAGCTGGTGGATCGCCTGGTACACCGATTGGACCAACACGCCGCTGTGGCAGTTCCTGCTGATCCTGATCCAGCTGATCTGCATGTTCCTGGCGGCCAAAGCCGTCCTGCCGGACGAGGGTGAAGCCCTCGACCTGGACATGATGGATCACTACCGATCCTCGAACCGTTATGTCTGGAGCGCCCTGATCGGCATGATCATCGCCTTTGCGGCGGCGGGCATCCTCAACAGGCTGGGAAGCGCAGAGCGCCTGATCCAGTGGTTCTTCGATTGGGGATGGGAGCTTCCCCTCTACTGCCTGCCCCTGATTGCGCTCATCGTCGTGCAACGCATGATCGTTCATCGCGTCATCGTGCCCACGCTTCTGATCCTGTGGCTGGTTTTGAACGGCGGGGTCATCATGCAATGACGCTTCGCCGCCTCGAGTAGCTGAACCACCATCCGGTTGGGGGCGGAACGCTCCAAGCGCTGTCGCGGCGGCTTGGGTCGACGCCCCCTCCCCCGCCAAGCATCCGCAGAGCGCATCAAACCGTAGCTCGAACTCAAAGACGGAGTTCCCCCATGCGCGCCCTGCTGATCGCTTCGAGCCTGCTCTTCCTCGCGGGGTGCGCCTCGACGGGCGCGTCCACCAGCGTCCTGAAACCGGCCACGACGATTGACGCGGCGCGGTTCTACACCGGCACATGGTACGAGATCGGACGACGGCCCATGTCGCTCACCGATGGCTGCGTGGCAGGCGGCACCACCTATACGCCGCGCGGCGGCGACAAGGTCACGGTGCTGGACTTCTGTCGTGCCGGATCGCCGACGGGCAAGTTGAAGACCATCGGCGGCCCGGCGCACATTGCCGATCCGGGAACCAACGCCAAGCTGCACGTCAGCTATCGCGTCTTCGGCCTTTTCCGGATCCCGCGTGACTACTGGGTTCTGGAGCGGGCGGACGACTACAGCTGGTTCATCTCGGCCGATCCGCGCTTCCACGATCTGTGGATCTACACGCGCGACCCTCAACCGACCCCGGCCCAGATCGCCAAGCTGGTCGAACGCGCCAAGGCGCTGGGCTACGACACCCGGCTGCTGGAATTCCCCGCGACAGGATCATAGTCGGCGCCGGAGACGATCCTAAGCGGCACGCCCCGCCTGAGCCGGGCCTGCGCCCTCAGCCGCCCTTGCCGATCCGCGGCAGCACCTTGGTCTTCAGGATCTCCAGCTGTGCCGCCGCCATGGCCGGATTGGGATCGTGGCCGGTGCGCGGCAGCAGCACGAAGGCCTTGTCGGGGGCCTGCAGCGTGTCGAACCAGGCGCGGGCGACCTCAGGGGTCGAGATCAGGTCCTGCTCGCCCAGGATGACATAGACGGGCAGGGCGAATTTGGGGCCCAGGGCGTAGAGGTCGGTCTTCGAATACATCCCCTGGCCCTTCATGCCGACGAACTCGATGTAGGAATAGTCCTCGCCGCCCTCGTAGTCGGCCAGGGCCTTGGGCGTCTCATAGGCGGGGGCGCGAGCCATCCATTGCGCCGGCGCCGGATCGGTACGGGCGGCCTCGTACTTGCGGGTGATGCGACGGATGATCCCGAAGTTGCGCGGATTGGTCCAGGGCGGCGGACCCACGGTCTCGAGCTTGCCGATCGCGTCCTGGTCACCGCCGGCGCGGGCCAGTTCCAGGGTTCGGTCATAGCTGGCCTTCAGGTTGTCGGCGGAACGGGCCAGGTGCGAGGAGCCGACATAGGCATGAAACAGGTCCGGCCGCGCCTTGGCCATGTGCGTGCCCAGGATCGAACTCCACGACCCACCCATCAGGATCAGCTTCTGCTTGCCCAGGCGCTGGCTGACATAGGCCGCCACCTCGATCCCGTCGTCGCGCAGGCGCTCCACCGTCAGGGACTCGCCCTCGGCGGGCGGGCTCTGGCCGAAGGTCATGCCCGCGCCGCGCTGGTCCCACTGGGCGATGACGAAGTCCTTCTCCCACGCCTGGAAATAGGGATTGGCATAGGGGGTCATCGGATTGCCCGGCCCGCCGTGCGCCATCAGGATCACCGGCCTGGAGCGGTCCTCGCCATGGATCGTGACCCACTGCTCGATCCCGCCGATGCGCACGAAGCCTTCCTCGTGGATGGCCTTGACCGGCGCGGCGACCGCCGGCCTGTCGGGGGCTTGGGCGGTGGCGAGGCCCGGCGCGCAGGTCAGGATCAGCGCGGCCATCAGGCCCGAAAACTTCGACATCCATCCACCCCACAGAAACGCGCACCGGTCGTGATCGACTCGCCGCTTTCCCGAAACTCGCCCAGCGGCTTGGATACCCTAGGGAAACGTCGATCGGCGATCAAATACCGCCACCTGCACTGGCGCAGTCACGCACGACCCGCCACATTGGTCCATGCCAGAAGCGCCCAAGCGCTCGAACGTCACCAGGAGCCTGCCATGACCGACGCCCCCGCCTATGTGCCGCCCAAGGTCTGGACCTGGAACAGGGAGAACGGCGGCAAGTTCGCGTCGATCAACCGACCGATCGCCGGTCCCACCCATGACAAGCCCCTGCAGGTCGGCAAGCATCCGCTGCAGCTGTACTCCCTGGGCACGCCCAACGGGGTCAAGGTGACGATCCTGCTGGAAGAGCTGCTGGCCCTGGGCCATGCGGGCGCCGAGTATGACGCCTGGCTGATCAATATCGGCGACGGCGACCAGTTTGGCAGCGACTTTGTAGCGGCCAATCCCAATTCCAAGATCCCGGCCCTGGTCGACCACAGCGGCTCCAAGCCGATCCGGATCTTCGAGTCCGGCGCCATCATGATGCATCTGGCCGAAAAGTTCGGGGCCTTCCTGCCGACCGAGCCGGCGGCGCGGGCCGAGTGCCTGTCGTGGCTGTTCTGGCAGATGGGCAGCGCGCCGTTCCTGGGCGGCGGCTTTGGCCACTTCTACGCCTATGCGCCCTACAAGATGGAATATCCGATCGACCGCTACGCCATGGAGGTGAAGCGCCAGATGGATGTGCTGGACCGTCGCCTGGGCGAGACCGCCTTTGTCGCCGGCGACGAGTACACCATCGCCGACATGGCCATCTGGCCCTGGTACGGCGGCATGGCCAAGGGCCTGCTGTACGAGGCCGGCGAGTTCCTGTCGGTGCAGGACTACAAGAACGTCATCCGCTGGACCGACGCCATCGGCGCACGCCCCGCCGTCAAGCGCGGCCGCATGGTCAACCGCGTGTTCGGCGAGCCCTCCAGCCAGCTGCGCGAACGGCATGAAGCCAGCGACTTCGACACCAAGACCCAGGACAAGCTCGACGCGGCCAAGTGATCCTGGCCCGGCGGATCGTCAGAGCCAGCGGGTCTTCTTGAACCGCCAGTACAGGAACAGGCAGACCCCGACGATCACGCCCAGCACCATCGGATAGCCGAAGGTCCAGGTGAGTTCGGGCATGTGCTCGAAGTTCATCCCGTAGATGCCGGCGATGGCGGTGGGCACGGCCAGCATGGCGGCCCAGGCCGCCAGCTGCCGGGTGATCACGCCCTGGCGTTGCTGTTCCAGCAGCGAGCTGACCTCGAACACCGAGGTCAGCACGTCGCGCAGCCCCTCGACCAGCGAAGCGACCCGCGCGATGTGATCGCGGACATCGCGGAAATAGGGTTTCACCTCGGCGTCGATGCACGGCATGTCATGGTGCTCCAGTTCGCTGGCCACCTGCTCCATCGGCCCCAGCAGCTTGCGAAACCGCATCAGCTCGCGGCGCAGGGCGAAGATGCGCGCCACCTCGGAACGGCTCAGGAAGTTGTCCAGCGCCCGCCGTTCCATCTCGGCCATCTCGTCATCGATGGCGTCAACGATCGGCAGATAGCCGTCGACAATGAAGTCCAGCACCGCATGCAGCACATAGTCGCCGCCGTGGCCCAGCAGGCGGGGCGTGGCCTCCAGATGCTCGCGCAGATCGGTGTGGGCCCGGGCCGAGCCGTGGCGCACCGTGATCAGGTGGCGGGGTCCCACGAAGATGTCGGTCTCGCCGTACTCGATGCGCCCCTCGATCAGCTGGGCGGTCTTGGCCACCACGAACAGCTGGTCGCCGTACAGATCGACCTTGGGCATCTGCCGGGCGTGCAGCGCATCCTCGACCGCCAGGGGGTGCAGGCCAAAGCGGTCCTGCAGCACCGTCAGCTCGGCCTTGGTCGGCTCCAGCAGACCGATCCAGACGAACTCGCCCTCACGCGGAACAAGAGCGTCCGGCGTGTCGAGGTCCAGCGTGCGGGACCGTTTCCCGTCCACATAGGCGATGGCCGCAACGACGCTCATGGACGCTCCCGATCCCGTTTGAGGGTCGCGCTATGACATGAAACCACCCGGCGTCACAGCCGGCCGGCGGGGATTTCAGTTGCCGACCTGGGCGCCGCTGAAGTCGAAGCCCGGCTCGCGCTGCTTGCCGCCGCCGAACAGATAAGTGAAGCCCACAAACACCGCCCGCACCCTTGGCTGGCGACTTGTGGTGTCGCGCAGGGTCGGGGTGTCGATGATCACCGTGTCCTCGATGGTGTTGAGCACATCCTGGCCCGTGACCACGAAGGACAGCTTGTCATTGATCTTCCGGCGATAGCCCAGATTGAGCATCCTGAACGGCTCGCGATAACCCTGCGGGGTCAGGCGACGGCCCGAGCTGATGGCGTTGAGCTGCAGGAAATCCTTCGGCGTGACCTGCCAGTTCAGATTGGCGCGGCCCGAGACCATGGTGTCCTCGCGCGTGCCCGAAAAGCCCAGATTGGCGGCGGCGATCTCGTTGCGGAAGATGTTGCTGCTGACGCTGTAGGTCAGGGTCGGGGTCAGGCGGCCATTGGCGGCCAGCTCCAGGCCGGTGCTGTTGTTCTTGCCAAGATTTTGCTTGGTCGTCAGCAGCACGCCGCCGCCCAGATCGGTGACCACATCGGTGACGCTCTGGGTGTTTCCACGGTGATACAGGGTGGCCAGATAGGAGGTCTGGCCCTTGCGATACTGCCAGCCCAGCTCGAAGGCGTCGGTCTGTTGCGGCTTCAGGTCGGGATTGCCGGCCCGGTAGTTGTAGGGGTCCTGATAGACCGGATAAGGATTGAGATCCTGGGCCTGGGGCCGCTGGATGCGGCGGCTATAATTGGCGCTCAGCGTGTTGTTTTCATTGAGGGTATGGCTCAGGAACAGGCTGGGATAGATCTTGAAATCGTCATTGCTGTTCTTCTGGGCCGAGGTCAGCTGATTGGTGTCGATCTTGACCTGCTCGGCCCGCAGACCGCCCTGCACGGTGAAATCTCCGAACGGCCTCTCATAGGTGACATAGGCTGCGAAGACGTCCTGATCGTACAGAAAGCGGTTGGTGCGCGCGGTGTCGACGACCAGGGCGCCGGGCGCCGGGCCGACGGCGCGGCGGTTGTCATAGTCGTTTTCGCCGACCTCCAGATCGACGCCGGCCTTCAGCTTCACATCACCCGGCAGCGGTTTGACATAGTCGACCTTGAGATTGGCGCGGGTCTGGTCGATGCCGAAACCAAAGGTCTCATAGCTGTCGACGCCCGGACTGTTGCGGGTCACGCCCTGGCCGGCGCGGGAGAAGCTGGTGACCTCATATTCGGCATGGGCGGTCAGTTCGTGGCCGGCGCCCGTCAGCTGCCGCCGCCAGTCAGCGCTGACCGCGCCGTTGTCACGGTTCATCTCGCCTTGGGTCAGCCGCTCATAGCTGCGCGAGACCGCGCCGGCGGCGTTGCGGGCGGCATAGAGCTCCCGGCTATCGCTATCCATGGCCATGCCGCGGTAGCGCACTTCGGCGCTGAGGCGGTTTTGCTTGTCGAGATCATAGTCCAGCCCGCCGCGCAGGTTCAGGCTGTCGCTCTCGTTCTGGGAGTCCAGATCCTGGGTGCTGGGCAGAAACCGGCCACTGGTCTGATCAAGGATGCCGCGGTCGGTCTCGGAGACGAACTGCTGAATGTCGCGGCGATAGCCGGCGTCGCCCGACAGGGTCAGCTTGCCCGCACGGCGGGTCGCGCTGATGCCGCCATTATAGCGCTCGCCCGAGCCGACATTGGCCCGCACCGAACCGTTTACGCCCGGCTTCTGGGTCTTCTTGGTGATCAGGTTGATGATCCCGGCCGAGCCGTCGGGACGGAAGGCGGCCGAGGGATTGGTCATCACCTCGACCCGGTCGATCTGGTCGGCCGGCAGCGACTGCAGGGCGTCGGCCTTGCCGTCGCCGTTGAACTGGCCCGAGGGCTTGCCATCGATCAGGATGGTGACGTTGGGATCACCGCGCAGGCTGACATTGCCCTGCACGTCGACCTCGACCGAGGGGACGTTGCGCAGAGCGTCGGCGATCGAGCCGGTGCGGGCCGACAGGTCGTTGGCGACGCTGTAGCTGCGGCGGTCGATCGAGGTGCGCATGGCGGTAGAATCGCTGGTCACCACCACGCCCTCGACAGCAGTCGGGGCGGACTTGTCCACAGGCTTGGCGGCGGCGGGCGCCTGTGCGGGAGGCGTCTGGGCGAGGATCGTCTGGGCCATGGCCAGGCCAGGCAGGACCATCGCGGTCGCCACGAACAGAAGTTTCAGACGCATGGACGCTCCCGGGGACTGAGCCCCGAGCGAGATAGCCCGACGCTTCAGCACTACAACTGTAAATAGTTGCGACCTGTTTCGCTGTAGACCGCGCCGCGACACCGGAATCAACTGTCTTTTCGGCAATGTTGCGCTTGGACAGGGAGTGCGGTTCTGGGGCAACGGTCACGGACGCCAGGCCCCGGTCAGACCTGGATGATCCGCGCATTGTAGGAAGCCACCACCGCGTCGTGTGTCACCAGCACAAGGGCGTCGGTGAGACCCTGGGCCACCAGCAGGCGGTCAAAGGGATCGGCGTGGATGCGCGGCAGGGTTTCGACCGCCACCGCCTGCTCGGGCGTGATCTGGATCAGCGAATAGCCCGACGCGCTGAACAGCAGCTGGGCCTCCTGCGCGGAGATCGGCATCGCGCCAGCCCCCTCGCGCCCCAGTCCGTGCTTGATGGCGATCTCCCACAAGGTCACGGCGCTGATACAAACCTCGTTGGCGGGATCCAGGATCAGCGCACGCGCCGGCTCGGTCAGGCGCGGGTCGTCGGTCAGGGTCCAGAGCGCGATATGCGTGTCGAGCAGCAGCCTCAATCCCGCGGCTCCAGGAAGAGGGCCGCCACCTCGGCGTCCTGGGCCTGGGTATCGGCCGGCGCGACGAACAGACCCTTGGCGATGCCGATCCGCACGGGTGTGCGGCCAGCCGACAGCATGGGCACCAAGCGCGCCGCAGGTCGGCCGTTGCGCGCGATCACCACCTCGTCGGTCTCACCGCTCTCGACGGCTTCAACCAACCTTGAAAGTTGCGACTTGGCGTCGTGCATGTTGACTGTACGCATGGCCGGACTCGCTGTTAGCTAAGCCTAGCTAGCACAGATCGAACCCGGCATAAAGACGGCCAAAGTTGCGACCCTGTCTCGCCGCTTGCGCGCTGATACCGGTAACACTAAGGTCGCCTCCAACGAGCGCTTCATCAAGGACGCTCAGGGATTGAACACGGCCTTCGGGCCACGGGGAGGAAACCAATGGCTTCAGTATCCAGTGCTGGCCCTAGCCCGGGCATGAGCGCCGACGGCGGCAAGGTCAATATGGGCTTTATCGCCGCGATCGTGGCCGTCGCCACCATCGGCGGCTTCATGTTCGGCTATGACAGCGGCGTCATCAACGGCACGCAGGAAGGCCTGGAAAGCGCCTTCAACCTCAGCAAGTTGGGCACCGGCCTGAATGTCGGCGCCATCCTGATCGGCTGCGCCATCGGCGCCTTCGCCGCCGGCCGCCTGGCCGACGTCTGGGGCCGCCGCACCGTGATGCTGATCTCGGCCCTGCTGTTCCTGGTCAGCGCCATCGGCACTGGCGCCTCGGACACCTCGCTGGTGTTCATCGCCTTCCGCCTGATCGGCGGCCTGGGCGTGGGCGCGGCCAGCGTACTGTGCCCGGTCTATATCTCCGAAGTGACGCCGGCCAACATCCGCGGCCGCCTGTCGTCGGTGCAGCAGATCATGATCATCACCGGCCTGACCGGCGCTTTCGTGGCCAACTACATCCTGGCCCACACCGCCGGCAGTTCGACCGCCACCTTCTGGCTGGGCTTCCCGGCCTGGCGCTGGATGTTCTGGATGCAGGTCATCCCGGCCGCGATCTTCTTCTTCAGCCTGCTGACGATCCCCGAAAGCCCGCGCTATCTGGTCGCCAAGGGCAAGGATGCCGAGGCCTCCAAGATCCTGTCGCGCCTGTTCGGCGAAGGTCAGGGCGACAAGAAGGTGGCCGAGATCCGCGCCTCGCTGTCGGCCGACCATCACAAGCCCAAGATGAGCGACCTGATCGACCCGATCACCAAGAAGCTGCGTCCGATCGTCTGGACCGGCATCGGTCTGGCCGTGTTCCAGCAACTGGTCGGCATCAACATCGTCTTCTACTACGGCTCGGTGCTGTGGCAGTCGGTGGGCTTCTCGGAAGACGACAGCCTGAAGATCAACATCCTGTCGGGCTCGCTATCGATCCTGGCCTGCCTGCTGGCCATCGCCCTGATCGACAAGATCGGCCGCAAGCCGCTCTTGCTGATCGGCTCGGCCGGCATGGCCGTCACCCTGGGCGCCGTAGGTTACTGCTTCTTCCAGGGCTCGATGGTGAATGGCGCGCTCAGCCTGCCGGGCAATTTCGGCCTGATCGCCCTGATCGCCGCCAACGCCTATGTGGTGTTCTTCAACCTCAGCTGGGGCCCCGTCATGTGGGTCATGCTGGGCGAGATGTTCCCCAACCAGATCCGCGGTTCGGGCCTGGCCGTCGCCGGCTTCGCCCAGTGGATGGCCAATTTCGCCATCTCGGTCAGCTTCCCGGCCATGGCCGCGGGCCTTGGCCTGCCGGTCACCTACGGCTTCTACGCGCTCAGCGCCCTGGTCTCGTTCTTCTTCGTCCAGAAGATGGTTCGCGAGACGCGCGGCACCGAGCTGGAAGACATGCAGGGCTAAGACGGGTTGATCCTCCCCCCTTTGGGGGGAGGTGGCCCAACGGGCCGGAGGGGGCAGCGCGGCCTAAGCCGAGATGGCCCCCTCAGTCGCTCCGCGTCAGCTCCCCCAGAAGGGGAGCCTCTACAACCAGCCCCCCCCCCCGCAATCCCTCGCGGCGGGCATCTTCTGTTTCCAGCGCGCTCCGTCCATGACAGCGTTATCCCGTATAACCCCCCAATGACACCGGTAGACATTCCCTGAGACTTGCCGCTAGGTGACCGGTAACAGACAGCGTGACAGCCGTTCGCGCGGCCCGAAACCCTGGGAAGGAAAGCCATGGTCCAGATCAGCCGACGCGGAGCCCTGGGCTCGCTTCTGACCGGCGCGGCTGCGGCCGCTGTTCCCGCCGCCGGCCAGGCCCAGATGGGAACCCTGCCCGGCCCTGCTCCCGCCGGAACCCCGATCTGGGCCAGGGGCGTAGAGGGCCAGCGCAAGGCCGATCTGGGCGACGGGACCTTCCTCAATCCGATACTGGCCGGCGACCGGCCCGACCCGTCGATTCTCAAGGACGGCGACGACTACTACATGACCCACAGCTCGTTCGACGCCTATCCAGGCCTGCTGATCTGGCACAGCAAGGATCTGGTGAACTGGGCCCCGGTGGTGGCGTCGCTGAAAACCAATGTCGGCTCAATCTGGGCCCCCGAGCTCTGCAAGCACCAGGGCCGCTACTACATCTACCTGCCGGCCAAGTTCCCGAACAACAACACCAGCTATGTGATCTGGGCCGACCGGATCGAGGGCCCGTGGTCGGAGCCCATCGACCTGAAGCTGCCGCGCTATATCGACCCCGGCCATGTGGTCGACGAGCACGGCGTGCGCTGGCTGTTCCTGTCGGGCGGCGACCGCATCCAGCTGGCCCCCGACGGCCTGTCGACCGTGGGCAAGCCCGAACACGTCTACAACCCCTGGCGCTATCCCGACGACTGGGACGTCGAGGGCTTCTCGCCCGAAGGCCCCAAGGTGATGAAGAAGGGCGACTACTACTACCTGGTCACGGCCGTGGGCGGCACGGCCGGCCCGCCGACCGGCCACATGGTCATCGTCGCCCGCGCCAGGTCTCTGGCAGGCCCATGGGAAGACCATCCGCACAACCCGGTCGTGCGGACCACCGACACTTTGGAAAAGTGGTGGTCGCGCGGCCACGCCACCCTGGTCCAGGGCCCGGCCGGCGACTGGTGGACCGTCTATCACGGCTACGAAAACGGCTTCTACACCCTGGGCCGCCAGACCCTGCTGGCCCCGGTGACCTGGACCAAGGACGGCTGGTTCACGGTCGGCGGCGGCGATCTGGCCAAGCCCATGACCAAACCGAAGGGCGGCAAGGTCGTGCCACACGGCATGGCGCTGTCGGATGACTTCACCACCGACAAGCTGGGTGTGCAGTGGAACTTCTTTGACCCCAAACCGAGCGAGCAGGACCGCATCTCGCGCAACGACGGCGTCCTGACCCTGAAGGGCGCGGGCGAGGCGCCCAGCAGCGGCTCGCCACTGATCTTCGTCAATGGCGACCAGGCCTATGAGATCGAGTGCGAGATCGACATCGATCCGGAGACCCGCGCCGGCCTGATCCTGTTCTATGACCGCCAGCTCTATTGCGGCTTGGGGTTCGACGCCAAAAACTTCGTCACCCACCAGTACGGCATCGAGCGTGGGCGGCCGGCCAATCCGCATGGCTCGAAGATGCTGATGCGGCTGCGCAACACCCGCCACATCGTCAGCTTCCACACCAGTAGTGATGGCGGCGCGACCTGGAAGCGGTTCGACCGGGGCATGGAAGTCAGCGGCTACCACCACAATGTGCGCGGCGGGTTCCTGATGCTGAAGCCGGGGCTCTACGCGGCCGGCAAGGGCTCGGCGCGGTTCCGGAACTTCAAGTACCGGGCGCTGGCGTAGAACGGCTGATCCTCCCCCTTTGGGGGAGGTGGCCCGAAGGGCCGGAGGGGGCAGCGCGGCCCAGGCCGGGATGGCCCCCTCAGTCGCTCCGCGACAGCTCCCCCGGAGGGGGAGCATCTAGGCCATTTATTCTTGGAGCTTCGGATGCCCTTTAGATCCATCCTCCTCGCCGCCGCCGTGCTCACCGCCCCCATGCCGGCTTGGGCCCAGGCGACGCCAGAGATCGACCCACCACCCTTCAAAGCCCCCCGGATCGTGCTGATCGGCGACTCCACCACCGCCGTTCAGAGCGGCTGGGGGCCCAGCTTCTGCGGCAAGCACGTCACCTCGCTGGTCGCCTGCATCAACCTGGCGCGCGGGGGGCGCTCGACCAGCAGCTACCGGCTCGAGGGCTCGTGGACGCTGGCGCTGTACGAGATCAAATCGGGCGGCTTTTCCGACACCTATGTGCTGGTCCAGTTTGGCCATAACGACCAGCCGGGCAAGCCGGGCCGCTCGACCGATCTGGCCACCGAATTTCCGGCCAATCTGAAGCGCTATGTCGAAGAGGTGCGCGCCGCCGGGGGCAAGCCGGTGCTGGTCACGCCTCTGACGCGCCGCCAGTTCAAAGACGGCAAGCTGATCGACGATCTGGGTCCGTGGGCCCAGGCCACCCGCAAGGTGGCGGCCGAGACCCGCACGCCGCTGGTCGATCTGCACGCCCTGAGCACCGCCGCCGTCCAGGCCATGGGTCCGGTCGAAGCCATGCGGCTGGCCCAGAGCCCGCCCGACGCGCGCGTGCGCGACGCCGCCCGGTCTGGCACCACTATCGAGGCGCGGTTCTACGAGCCGGCGATCCCCGGGGCCACTGTTCCACCGCCGCCACCGCCTGTCGCAACGCCGCCGGTCCAGAACAACGCTGCGGCCGAGCCGATGGGAACGCCTAAACAGGCCTTTGACTATACGCACCTGGGTCATGAGGGAGCCGACTATGTCTCGGCCCTGGTGGCTACGGCACTGGCCGACGCGGTCCCTGCCCTGCGGCGGCAGCTGCTGCCCTGAACGAAAAAGGGCGGGTCCGAAGACCCGCCCTTTCCGTATTCCGTAGAGCCTTAAGCTTAGCGGAACAGGCTGAGGATCGAAGACGAAGACTGGTTGGCGATCGACAGCGCCTGCACACCCAGCTGTTGCTTGGTTTGCAGCGACTGCAGCTTGGCGCTTTCCTTGGCCAGGTCAGCGTCAACCAGGTTGCCCACGCCGGCGTCGAGGGCGTCTTGCAGCTTGCCAACGAAGGTCAGGTGGGTGTCGAGGCCAACCGAGCTGGTGCCCAGCGAAGCCAGCTTGTTGGTGGCCGTGCCCAGAGCCGTGGTCACCGTGGCGATCATGGTCTTGGCGGTAGCCGCGTCAGTGAAGCTGGAGGCGGTCGTCAGGCCGATGCCGGCCAGGGTCAAGGTCTTGGCGGTGACGGTGAAGCCCGAGCCATCCTGGTTGGCCAGGAAGGACAGCTTGGTGGTCGTGCCGTCGGCAATGCTGACGCCATTGAACTTGGCGTTCGTGGCGGCCTTGGTCACCTGATCGCGCAGGGATTCAAAGTCGGCCTTGAGAGCGTTGAAGCTGGAGGTGTTGAGCGAGGTGTCGGAAGCGGCCAGGGCCTTTTCCTTCATCTTGCCCAGCAGGTCGGTGATGGTGTCGCCGGCGGCCAGGGCCACGTCGATGGTCGACTGACCGCGTTGCAGCGAATCCTTCACCGAGTTCATCGACGACGCCATCGAAGACTGGTTCTTGGCGGTCGCCCAGATCGCGCCGTTGTCCTTGGCGCTGGCCACCTTCTTGCCGGTGTTGATGCGCTGCTGGACGGTCGCCAGTTCCGAATTGGTGGAGTTCAGGTTTTGCAGCGCAATCATTGCGCCGCTGTTCGTGTTGATGCTGTTCAGCGCCATAGCGAAAGAGTTCCTATTCGAGGATATCCGACGTCATTTTGACTGCCGGTAGGCTTTTGCCTCCCTGCACTTTTGACCCAGGCAGTTTATTCCGAATGAATCTGGATGGTTAATGGCCGCAATTAGGGCTTCGGCATCAAAAAATATCTGTAGACCTCGAAAATACAACCTGGAGAGTTTGAGTAATCGCTGAATGCATTCGGTCATTATTTTCGAAATACAGAATGTATATCGCGGCAGATCGTCGCAGTTAGCGATAACTATATCCAGATTTGGGGGCCATGCCGGCCGACGACGCAAGCCCTAGTCAGCGTTGCCGCACCTGCGACATCACACCCGGCCAGATCTCAGCCGAGGATAGAGTCCAGGGTCCTGCGGAACACCTTGGCCAAGGCCTGACGGTCGGCGTCAGGGTTGTTGGCCGAGCGCATGATAGGCCCGTCAAAGAGCACGCCGCTCATCTTCGCATTGCATTTCCGCCCGGTCAGCCGAACAGGACCGGGCGACCAATCTCGTCACCCTCTCCAAGGTCCTCGGCGGCGGCGCTCCCGCCGTCTGACGGACCTTATCCCACCCCGCCGAACGTCGGGGCGCGCCTCTTCCTCTGGTCAGGTGCAAATTGCGGCGAAGAAGGCTTGCGACTAGCCCAGGCCCTGCAGGCCGTCCTCGTCGAACCAGATCCGCGCGGCGCGCTGGGCCGCGCTGGGCCGCAGGCCGTTGCGGGCGAACGCCTGGGCGGCTTCTTCGGCGAGGTAGGTCGCGACGCTGGCAGCCGGCATCGGCCTGGCGAAATGGTAGCCCTGCATGACAACCCCGCCCAGCGACACCACCTTGTCCAGCTGCGCCTGGGTCTCGACGCCCTCAACGATGCAGTCGATCCGCAGGTTGCGGCACAGTTGCAACACGGTCTTGACGATGTCCTCGCTGGCCGCGTGATGGTCGATATCCGCGATGAAGCTGGAGTCGATCTTCAACTTGTCCAGCGGCAGCAGTCGGACATGGCTGAGGCTTGAATGGCCGGTGCCAAAATCGTCCAGCGCCGTGCGGACGCCCAGGCCATGGAAGGTCATCAGGGCGGCGCGGGCCTGGTCGAAGTCGCAGACGATAGCCGTCTCGGTGATCTCGAAATCGATGCGGTGCGGCGCGACCTGGCTTTCCAGAACGATATCGACGATGCGGCTGACGGTCTCCATCGAGGCGATGTCACGAGCCGAAAGATTGATCGAGACCCGCATATCCATCGGCCAGGTGCTCACCGCGCGCAACGCCTTGGCGACCAGCACGCGGGTGATCTCGACGATCTGGCCCGAACGTTCTGCGGCATTGATGAAGACGGCCGGCGGCACATCGCCCAGCTCGGGGCTTGACCATCGCGCCAGGGCCTCGAAAGCGATGGTCCGCTTGGCGCTGGTGTCGATGATGGGCTGGAAGTGGATGTGCATCTCCGCGTGCAGGTCGGCGCGGCGCAGGGCCTGCTCAACCTGGCCCAGCTCGCGGATGTCGGCCTCGTGGCGCTCGTCGAACACCACGGCCGAACCCTTCAGGTTCTGCTTGGCGTGATAGAGCGCGTAGTCGGCGCGCTCGAACAGCTGCTCGCCGGTTTGGCCGCCGGCCGGGAAAGCGCAGAATCCGACCGAGCCGCCAACCTGGGCGGTAACGCCCGGCAAACGATAGGGGGCACGCATCAAGTCGCAGAGATCACGCCCCAGGGCCTTTATCGCGTCAGGGCCCAGATGAGCGTCGATGATCAGGCCAAACTCGTCACCGCCGAGGCGGGCCGCAAAGAGCGGCGGCGAATGGAAAGCCTGCAGACGGCGACCCACCTCGCTCAGCAGGCGGTCACCGGTTGCATGGCCGAAGGCGTCATTGATGGGCTTGAAGCCGTCAAGATCTATGACCCCAACCACCAAACTGCGGTCATGACGCCGGGCCCGGGCCACGTGGGCTTCCAGCTCAGCGAAGAAGCGTCGGCGGTTCGGCAGCCCCGTCAGGCTGTCCACGTTGGCCAGGCGATCATTGTCGTCGCTCAGTTGCTGCGCCTGGGCGGCCTGCTCGATCAGCGCGCTGCGCGACGCCACCAGGTCGGAGAACTCGCGATAGTGGATCAGCAGGATCGCGATCATCACCGCAGCCACCACAACGACATTCATCGAGATGGCCTCGAACACCGGATTGCCGGTCAGTCCGAAGAACAGGGTCATCGGGCCGAGCACACAGAGGGTGACGATCAGGGCGGCAGCCCGCAAATGCATCAGGCAGAAGATGCAGGCAATGACTGTGATCGCCATGTAGAAGGCAACGTGGCTTTGCTGAAAGGCATCGCCATACGGGTAGAGTGACAGCGACCAGCTGGTAAAGGCGATCGACAGGACGGCTGAAGCCGCCACCACTCCCCTGAGCATTTTCTCGGCCTGCACGGCGTCAATGCCGTTCTTGCGCAGCCGCCTCCAACCCAGCATCCGCCAGCCGGACGCCAAGGCCAGGAGGAGCGGACCGCCGATGGTCAGAATTGGCGGCGCTGCGTGAAAATGGGTGGCCGACAGCGCAATCGCGTTAATCAAAACAACCAGGTACATCATCGGCGCCTGGCTCGAGAACGCTGTCGCCTGGGCGATCAGCAGTTCTGGACGGTCATTGCGGATCGCGAAGAGCCGTACGATTTGCTTGATGATCGCCATCTATGCCTGCCCCCGGCCAGGACAACACCGTGCGGGTCAAGCCTAAACATTCGGTAAGCTCGAATTTGGCGACGGGTGCGGCAAATTACCCCGCGCGCCTTTGTCCTATTCTGCGGCGATCTTCACGGCTTCAAGGGCCTCGCCGACGGTCCGGGAGGTCTCATGGACCACACGGCACAGATCCGTGCGGTCAATGACCTCGCCGCAGGCCTCACAAGCCAGGCGCGGATGGAAGTCATGGCCGCAGGTCTTGTGGACGAAATGCACCGGACCCTTTCCAAGGCCATAGACATGCTGGTCGCCCCACTCGGCCATGGTCAGCAGCACTGGGCTAAGGTCCAGCCCCTTGGCGGTGAGCACATATTCCTGGCGCGGCGGACGCTCCGAATAGCGCTGCGCCTCCATCACGCCGTGCGCGACCAGGGTCTTGAGCCGCGAGGCCAGCACGTTGCGGGCGACACCGAGGTGCTCCTGCCATTGCTCGAAGCGCTTCACGCCGGCGAAGGCGTCGCGCAGGATCAGCAAGGTCCACGGATCACCCACAACCTCAAGGGTGGCGGCGATGCTGCAGCGTTCGTTGGTATAGTCGGCGGTGCGGCCCATGGTCCAAAGGTGCGGTGTTCCGCCGGGGAATGCAAGAGAGCGTTGCGTTTGAGGATGAACGGTGTTAGTTTTTAATTACAACTGACCCTCTCGGTTGCACCTTGGGAGGCGATAGCCGATCCTTGCATGGTCGTGATCGCCTCCCCTTTCCGCAAACCGCTTGCGCGGGTCTTCGCAGTCAGGGTTTATTCCACCCCGAATTCCAGAAATCCGGAGACCGTCCATGTCTGCATCCCTCGATCCTGTCGTCATCGTCTCCTTCGCCCGCACGCCGATGGGCGGCTTTCAGGGCGCGCTGGGCGGGGTCAAGGCGACGGAGCTGGGCGCGACGGCGGTGAAGGCGGCTATCGCGCGGGCCGGTGTCTCGGGCGATCTGGTCGAGCAGATCATCATGGGCTGCGTGCTTCCGGCCGGTCTCGGCCAGGCCCCCGCACGTCAGGCAGCGGTCGGCGCGGGCCTGCCGCTGTCGGTCGAGGCCACCACCGTCAACAAGATGTGCGGCAGCGGCATGCAGGCGGCGATCATGGCCCATGACGCCCTGGCCGCCGGCAGCGTCGACCTGATCGTGGCCGGCGGCATGGAGAGCATGACCGGCGCGCCCTATCTGCTGAGCAAGCACCGCGCGGGCGCCCGCATCGGCCACGACCAGATGTGGGACTCGATGTATCTGGACGGCCTGGAAGACGCCTATACGCCCGGCAAGCTGATGGGGGCCTTCGCCGAGGATTCGGCCGCGACCTACCAGTTCAGCCGCGAGGCGATGGATGACTACGCGACCCGGGGCCTGATGAAGGCCAAGGCCGCCATCCAGAACGGCGCCTTCGAGGCCGAGATCACCCCCGTGACCGTCACCACCCGCAAGGGGACCGAAGTGGTGGCCCAGGACGAACAGCCGCTGAAGGCTGATCCGGCCAAGATCCCGACCCTGCGCCCGGCCTTCAGCCGCGACGGTGGCATCACGGCGGCCAATTCCAGCTCGATCAGTGACGGCGCCGCCGCCCTTGTCATGACTCGCCAGAGCGTGGCCGATCGCCTGGGCCTCAAGGTCGTCGCCCGCGTCGCCGCCCACGCCGCCCACGCCCATGAGCCCGGCCTGTTCACCACCGCCCCGGTCCCCGCCATGCGCAAGGCGCTGAAGAAGGCCGGCTGGGAAGTTTCCGATGTCGACCTCTGGGAGGTCAACGAGGCCTTCGCCGTGGTCGCCATGATCGCGCAGCAGGAGCTGGGCTTCTCGCCCGACAAGCTGAACGTCAACGGCGGGGCCTGCGCCCTGGGCCACCCCATCGGCGCGTCGGGGGCGCGCATCCTTTGCACCCTGATCTCGGCCCTGCAGGCGCGCGGTGGCAAGAAGGGCATGGCCAGCCTGTGCATCGGCGGCGGCGAAGCCACGGCCATGGCGATCGAGCTGGTTTAAGCGTTTTCGCCGCGCGGCTGAAGCTTGAACTTCACCCGGTCCAGATAGGGAAAATCAGACAGTCTCACCGGAGGCGCCTCTTCCAAATCGGTCAGTTCCTGAAGATTCCAGAGATTTGGCGCATGGGGCGGTAAAGCCAGAAAATTCATGTCCCCGTCGCTGTTCTGAGCGACACGCGGCAGCTTGGTCGACGCTGGCGACTCCAGTGGCGCGTAGAACCAGAACAGGCGATAACCCGCGTCGGACATGGTCCGCATCGTCGCCCGCGAATGCTCCATCTTCTTCCTGTCGGCCTCTAGCAACCAAGCCGGCTTGATATCCCGGATCAGTCGCCCGGAGCCCTTCAACACTTCCGATTCAAAACCCTCGACATCGATCTTCACAAAACGGGTGTCGGCAGGCGCGATCTCATCAAGCGTGCACACGCGGACATTTTCGCTCCGGACCACATCGACGTGCGCACCGACAAGCCCGAAATTGAGCTGCCCATCGTCAAGTCGGCCTTGTGGAAAGGCCATAAGGGACGTTGTCGCTCCCGCTGCGGCATGGATGACATCCACATTGTAAAGATGGTTGTTCAAGGCATTGGCGGCGAGAATTCCCGCAACGACCCTCTGAGCCTCTATGGCGAGGACCCGGATGCGCGGGCAGGCCGCAGCCACCGGCAGGGCGATCGTCCCAATATTGGCACCGATGTCCAGATAGGCGCCGCTAGATTCAACTTTCAGATAGTCGATGATCAGTTCGCTTTCGATCCTGGCGAACTCGCCGCGCTCACGCAGGATGCGGCCGATGCCCATATCATTCTGTGCGATCAGAAACGTAAGCGCATAGGCTCTCGTTATATCCAGCATGCGGTCGATCCTCTGCGCGGCGGCGGCGCGGAACCTAGTTCAGCATTGTCTTGATTGAAACAAATCCTTGCCAGCCACAATCTGGCAAGCTGCAAGTGCATCTTCGCCTAATCGCCAGCGTTCACTCACCATGACTGACACATTCCGACACAAGCCTGAACTGAGCCGCTACGAGCTCGAAGTCGACGGCCTGCTGGCCTATGCCGACTATCAGCGCAGCGGCCACCGCCTGGTGATCCCCCACGTGGAGGCCGATCCGGGCCTGCGCGGCCAAGGCGCAGCCGGGCGCCTGATGCAGCAGGTGGCCCAATCCGCGCGTTCGGAGGGCATGCGGATCACGCCGCTATGCTCCTACGCCGCCGCCTGGCTGCAGCGGAACGATCCTGACCTGATCGCCTAGGGCTTGGCTGCCGCAACAGGCGGCGGGCTCTCGAAGCTGCCCGCGGCGCCCGGGAACACGACCGGGCTTTCCCAGCCATCCCGGGTCACCGACGACACGCCGAAGAACCAGTCGTCGATCACCACGTCCTTCAAGACTGTCGAGGTCCCCGTCGGGACCCAGCGATTGAACCGCCAGGTCGGCTCGGTCGTGCCGCGCCACCAGACACGGTGGCCGGCCGCGCCGGGTGTCGCTGACCATGAAACCTTGGTGTCGGGGCTGACCGCGCCCTCGATCTTGACGTCGGAGGGGGGCGCCGGCGCCGAGGCCAGCGAGGCCATGGCCACCACGTTCAGCCGGGTGACCTGGGACAGATAGGCGAAGTCCACGCCCTCGATCACGTCGCCATAGGCCCGGCCGTTCTCGGTGCGAAGATCCTGGTGCTGGCGGTCATAGTTCTCGGCAGCCTCGGTCACCCGCACGGCGGGATAACCGGCTTCCAGCAGCGGCACCTGATCGCCGCCCCGGCCATAGCGGTCGGTGCGATAGACCATCACGACATCGAAATTGTTCAGGTAGCAGTCAGCCAGTCCGTCCAGATAGCGCGCCAGGTTGCGTGAAGGGCTGTCGACCTCGCCGCCGTTATAGCGGCGGCTGTTGGCCTGCTGCGGCGTCTCGACGGCCTTGGTGCCTTCCGAGAACACCCGCACCTGGGTGTTGTTCATCACCCCGCTCTGGCCGCGACTGTTGCCGATGATGTCATTGTTGAGATCGGCCTCGACCTTCCAGCCGTTGGCGCGGGCGTAGTTGGCGAGAATTTTCCCGCCATAGAGCCCCTGCTCCTCGCCCGACAGAGCGGCAAACACCAGGGTGGCGGGGAACCTGTGTTTCGACAGGATGCGCGCCGCCTCGATCACCGCCGCCACGCCTGAGGCGTCGTCATTGGCGCCGGGGGCGTCGCTGGTGAAGTCCATGACGTCGCTGACCCGGCTGTCCAGATGGCCGGCGATGATGATCACCCGGTCAGGGTCGGTGGTCCCCTTCTGGATGGCCAGGACGTTCATGACCTCGGTCGGCTGGGGCACGCGGCGACCGGTGACCACTTCGGCGGGGGTCTGGATCGTCAGGCAGCCGCCGCAATCCTTGCTGATGGTCTCGAACCGCGTCTTCACCCAGCGGCGGGCGGCGCCGATGCCGCGGGTGTCGGACTTGGTGTCCGACAGGGTGTGGCGGGTGCCGAAACCCACCAGCGAGCGGATCGTGCTTTCCAACGCCTTGGCGTCAACGTCGGCGGCGATCACCCGTAGCAGCGGCTGGTCGTTCGACGGCGCCGGAACCTCCGCCGCCAGGGTCGGTGTGGCCAGCAGCAGAGCGGCGGCGAGAACGAGGGGCAGACGCATGGCGACTCCGGAAACGCGGAGACGCGAGGGTGCCGCCTGAGCGGCAGGCGTTCAAGCCCTTGGCTACAGGCTAAGGGGCCCGCCTAACCCAGGACCGGCGTGACATGGCCGGCGTTCTTGACAGCCTCGATGATCTCGAGCGCTTTTTGACGTGAGGCATAGCCCTGGGTAGACGCCGCCAAGGCGCGACCATCGGCGGATCTCAGCGTCCAGCGCCAATCCCGGGGCGCATGGGCATAGACCTCGAAGACCGCACTACGAACGACCGCCAGCGGCAATATCTCCGACCCCGGACGCATAAGCGCGACATCCGCAGCGAGCAGCTCGGGGTTGTCCACATCATCGACTTCGGCGTCAGAGTAACTGGTCATGATAGCGCCGCACCTCGCGAAGGTTTGCCTTTCGCAGACTGATCACACGGACGATCGCGCCACGGATCGTGAATACCGTCACGTGGACCCGGCCGTCCAGCCTGATGAAACCATACCACCGCTGCTCGCCGTAGTCGCGCCGGTTGTCCTCGGCGGCCAAATCCGGTGGCCATAGCGCCCGCCGGATCTGTGCCAGGGACAGACCATGCTTGGCCAGGTTTGCGGCGTCCTTAGCCGGATCAAATTCAAAGACGGGCGACACGGCCAGACTATATCAGGCATATCGCCCATAGGCTGTAATCGAAAGGTGGGGTCCGAAAAATACGCCCCTAGTCGCCGCCCCTTGATCGAAGGGGCGGCGACTAGGGTCTAGGCCACGCCGACCTGGGTCTTCACATAGTTCTTGGTGGCGCAGCTGCAGACGGCCAGGCCGCTCGCGATCAGGGTGCGCACCGCCACGGTCTTCAGGGCGGAAGTCTCGAGGGTTGGTATCATGGGCCGGGGCCTCGCTCGTTGATCCGAGCGGCGAAACCGCCCCCCGCGAAGACGAGAGCCGTCCTATTCGCCCCAGGCCTGCGACCGAATCTGCTTGAGCGTCTGAAGGGTGGAAAAGCAGGCCTGGGCGGCTTCACGCCCCTTGTTCTCGGCGTCGTCTCGGCTGCGCACCAACGCCTGCTCGTCGGTATAGGTGGTGAGCACCCCAAAGGTGATCGGGGTCCCGGTCGACAGTCCGGCGGTCATCAGACCCAGACTGGTGGCCAGGCTGATGAACTCGAAGTGCGCCGTGTCGCCCTTGATCACGCAACCCAGGCAGACCACGCCCTCATAGAGTTCCGAGCGCGCCAGGGTCTGGGCGATCAGGGGCAGCTCGAATGCGCCGGGCGCTTGGATGATATCTCTGGTGGCGACGGGGGCGCCGCGCGCCTTCAGCACGTCGAGCGCGCCCTTGAGGAGGCCATCGGTGACCTCGGGGTTGAAGCTGCTGACGACGATCGCAATGCGCGGCGCAGATGGGGTGTTGGTCATGGGACGCTCTTTGCTGATCAGGAGGCGCGGGCCAGGCTGTGGCCGAGCTTCTCGCGTTTGGTGTCGAGATAGGCGGCGTTGTGCGGGTTGGCGGGAATGGCCAGTGGCAGCTCCCGGCTCACCGCCACGCCGTTGGCGCGCAGGCCTGCCGCCTTGCGGGGATTGTTGCTGAGCAGGTTGACGCGCTCGACGCCCATCGCCCTGAGCATCTGGGCGGCGACGCCATAGTCACGCTGATCGGCGGGGAAGCCCAAGGCGTGGTTGGCCTGAACTGTATCGAGGCCCTCGTCCTGCAATGCATAGGCGCGGATCTTGTTGGCCAGGCCCAGGCCCCGCCCCTCGTGGTCGCGCAGATACAGCAGGACGCCGTTACCGCTTTCGCCGATCTGCCTGAGGCTTTCCTGCAGCTGGGCGCCACAATCGCAGCGCTGCGAGCCCAGGGCGTCGCCGGTCAGGCACTCGGAATGAACCCGCACCAGCGGCGTGCCGGTCAACGCGCCGCGGACCATCGCCAGATGCTCGACGCCGTCAATCCGGCTGCGGAAGGCGCGAACCTCGAAGGTTGCGCCGCCGTGTTCGGAGGGCAGGCGGGCGGAGGCCACCTCATCCACCAGCAGCTCGGTCGCCTTGCGATGGGCCACCAGCTCGGCAATGGTCAGTAGCGGGATGTCATGCTCGCGGCAGAAGACCTCGAGATCCGGCATCCGGGCCATGGTCCCGTCGTCCTTCATGATCTCGCAGATCACGCCAGCAGGCCGCAGCCCCGCCAATGTCATCAGGTCCACCGAGGCTTCGGTATGACCGGCCCGCACCAGCACCCCGCCCGGACGGGCTCGCAGCGGAAAGATGTGGCCTGGAGAGACCAGGTCCGCCCCCTTGGCGTCAGGGGCCACGGCCGCGGCAATGGTCAGCGCCCGATCAAAGGCCGAGATGCCTGTATCAACGCCCACGGCGGCCTCGATCGAGACGGTGAAGGCGGTCTGGCGACTGGTGCGATTGTCGGAAACCATCGGCGGCAGGCCCAGCCGATCGACGGCCTCGGCCTCCAGGGTCAGGCAGATCAGCCCGCTGGCCCGGCGCGCCATGAAGGCGATCGCCGCCGCGTCGGCAAACTGGGCGGCCATGACCAGATCGCCTTCGTTCTCGCGATCCTCGTCATCGACCAGGACGATCATGCCGCCGGTCTTCAGGCGTTCGAGGGCTTCAGATAGGCGTGACATAGCTGCTCCACATATTTGGCCAGCACATCGACCTCGACATTGATCGGGTCGTTGATCGCGGCGGACTTCAGGTTGGTGTGAGCCCAGGTGTGGGGGATCAGGGTCAGGCCGATCAGGAACCGGCCGCCAGCGTCGCAGGGCGAGACGCTGTTAAGGGTCAGGCTGACGCCGTTCAGGGCGATCGACCCCTTCTCGACGCAGAAGCGGTGCAGGGCGGCAGGCAGGCTCAGGCCTATGCGCCACGATCCGCCATCATCGATCACCTCGACCAGATGGGCCTCGCCGTCGACATGGCCCTGAACTAGATGCCCCGAAAGACGGGTAGCCAGGGTCACGGCGCGCTCGAGATTCACGGCGCCTCCCGCGGCCGCGCCCCCCAGATTGGTGCGGGCCAGGGTTTCGGGACTGACGAAGAAATCGGCATGGCCTTGCGCGTTATGGCGCACCACGGTCAGGCAGACCCCGTTGACGGCCACGCTTTCGCCCAGCTCCAGGTCGGGAAAGCCGGTCCCGAGGGTCAGGCGCAATGCCCCCTCCCCCTCCGGCGCGATGGCCTCGATCCGACCGACCTGTTCGATAATTCCGGAAAACATCAGTGCTCCTTCAGACCCGGAATGGGATGCGGGTTAGGATGTCGACCTGGTCGGCCTGCCCGGCTTCAGCGGCCTGGCGGATCACCACCTGCTCGTCCCACAAGCCGGCTTCGAGAAAGGCCGCCAGCAGGGCCGGGCCGCACTCGACCAAGGCCTCCAGCACGCCCGACGCGGCGAGGTCGGCCAGCAAGGCCGGGATATTGTCGTGCAGGCTGGGCTCGAAGCCGCGCGCCCAGGCCGCCTGCATGTAGTCAGCGGGCGTCCGGCGGCGACGGTCCAGAATGGCCAGGCGTCGAGGGCTGTGACGCGGATCAGTGACCCGGCGCACCGTGAACTCCGGTTGGTCCGCCAGGATCGTCCCCGAGCCGGTGACTATGGCGTCGGCCCGGCGGCGAAGCCCGTGGGCCAGGGTCAGAGACGCCCCGGACGTGAAGGTCTTGGCGCCCGGGGGCGGGATCATGCCGCCGTCCCGGGTCAGGGCCTGTTTCAGGGTCAGCCAGGGCCGTCTGCGGGTCGACCACGTGGCAAACGGCGCGATCAGGCGCTGGGCCCGACGCGCCAAGACCGCAGCTTGCGGATCGTTCAGGACCTGCAGATCAAAGACCTGGCGTCCTGCGGCGGCAAGCCGCGCGGCGCCTCCCCCCGCGACCGAAGGATTGGGATCACCCGCAGCGATCCAGATGGCCTGGGCGGGGCTGGCCAGGATGGCCTCGACGCAAGGCGGCGTCCGGCCGTGGTGATTGCAGGGCTCAAGCGTGACCAGCAGCGTATGAATACGCTCAAAGCTCCCGGCCTCCCGGCAGGCGGCCAAGGCGGCCGCCTCGGCGTGGGGCCCGCCGGCCTGTTGATGCGCGGCGGCGGCCAGCAGCACGCCTTGGGCGTCCAGCACAACGCAGCCGACAGGAGGGTTGGGCGCCGTCGCCCCGGCAAAGCCCTCGGCGACCGTCAGGGCGGTGCGGAAACCCTGGAACACAGAACAGATCGGAGGATGGGTCTCTGACGACATGACGCAGACCTAGAGCCGCCACCCCGCAGGCTTCAAGCCCGCATCCTGTTTGGAAACTCTAACATGTTAGAGGTCACGAGAATGACCTCGAAAGCTTTTGGCCCTAGAGCGAAGGTCGTGATGATCGGCCCATGTCTTTTGCTGCAGGTTTTTGTTTTATCGCGTTATTTCGGTGGCGAGCCACAATCCGCTCCACCACCGACGCCCCAGGAGCTCGACCATGCAGCGTTTTAGCCGGATGCGGTCATGAAGGGTCCGCTCAACAGCGTCGAGCCCTATGGCGACTGGGCTCCGGGTCTCCAGAAGGCGCGGCTCTACGAGCTTATCCTGATGGATATCATTCTGGGCCAGTTGCAGCCCATGCAGGTGCTTGAGGAAAAGGTGCTGGCGACACGCTATGCCGGCGGCGTGTCGGGGGTCCGCGACGCCCTGGGTCGCCTGGCGATCGAAGGGCTGGTTGTCCGCCGCCCCCGCGTCGGCACCGTTGTCGCGCCGATGGACATCACCGAGATCGAGCAGGCCTTTGAAGTGCGGCGGATGCTGGAGGGCCGCACGGCGGCCCTGGCGGCCCGCAATCATCGCCCACAGGATCTGCCGGCCATTACCGGCGCCTTCGATCAGGCCGAGGCCGCCATTGCCAGCGGCGACTTCCGCGCCATGCTGGCGATGGACCACAGCTTTCACCGCGCGGTCGCTTTCGCCACGCACAATGCGACCCTGGCCCGCTTCGTGATCGCCCTGCAAAACACCGCGACACGCTACTGGATCTGGCAGATGGAAAAGCAGTCGCAGGCGGACCAGATGCGGGACGTTGCGCTGCACAGGGCGCTGGCGGCGACCATCGCCCTGCGCGATCCCGCCGCCGCCGAGGCGGCCTGCGCTCTGTTGATCGGCGATCCGCCCAGCGCCCAGCGCGTGTGAAGGCGACGGGCCAACCGGGCGGAACGGGCGCTCCTGTGCGGAGCGCCCGCCTGCAAACCTACTGCAACGTCGCCTTGCCCACCGCCAGCGACCCGTCCAGAACACCGACGGAGATCACGCCGCCGTCTTCCAGTTCGCCGGCCAGCAGGCGCCGGGCGATGGGGTCGACCAGCTCCTTCTGGATCACGCGCTTCAAGGGGCGCGCGCCATAGACCGGGTCGTAACCCTTCTCGCCCAGCCACAGCAGCGCCTCGGCGTCGATGGCCAGGGTCATGCGGCGGTCGGTCAGCAGCTTCTCGACGCGTTGCAACTGGATGCGGACGATGTCGGCCATGTTGGCGCGGCCCAGCCGCTTGAACAGGATGATCTCGTCGATCCGGTTGAGGAACTCGGGCCGGAAATGACCGCGCACCACGTTCATCACCTGCGGCCGGACGGCGTCCACGTCTTCGCCGTCTTCCTGGTTGGCCAGATACTCTGAGCCCAGGTTGCTGGTCATGATGATCAGGGTGTTGCGGAAGTCGACGGTGCGGCCCTGGCCGTCGGTCAGGCGACCATCGTCCAGCACCTGCAGCAGCACGTTGAAGACGTCCGGGTGAGCTTTCTCGACCTCGTCGAACAGCACCACCTGGTAGGGCCGGCGGCGCACGGCCTCGGTCAGGGCGCCGCCCTCGTCGTAACCGACATAGCCGGGAGGGGCCCCGATCAGGCGGCTGACGGAGTGCTTTTCCATGTATTCCGACATGTCCATCCGGGTGATGGCGTGTTCGTCGGCGAACATGAACTCGGCCAGGGCCTTGGTCAGCTCAGTCTTGCCCACGCCCGTCGGGCCCAGGAACAGGAATGAGCCGATCGGGCGCGAGGGATCCTGCAGGCCGGCCCGCGCGCGGCGAACGGCGTCGGACACAGCCTCCAGGGCCTCGTCCTGACCGACCACGCGGGCCCGCAGGGCGACCTCCATCTGCAGCAGCTTTTCGCGCTCGCCTTCCAGCATCTTCTCGACCGGCACCCCGGTCCAGCGGCTGACCACGGCGGCGATCTGCTCGGCGTCGACGACCTCGGGGGTCAGCGACTTCTGGGCCGCGCCGTCGACGGACTCGGCCGCCGCCAGACGGGCTTCCAGGGCCGGGATCTCGCCATACTGGATCTGGCCGGCGCGGGCGAAGTCGCCGGCGCGCTGGGCCGTCGCCAGATCGGCGCGCAGACGGTCAAGGGCTTCACGCGCTTGCGCGGCGCCGCCGACCTTGTCCTTCTCGGCCTTCCAGCGGGCCGTCATCTCGTCGCTGCGGAACTGCAGGTCGTCGATTTCGGTCTCAAGGTTTTCCAGGCGCTGGCGCGAGGCGGCGTCGGTTTCCTTGGACAGGGCTTCGCGCTCGATCTTCAGCTGCACCAGACGGCGGTCGATCTCGTCGAGTTCTTCGGGCTTGGAGTCGATGGCCATCCGCACGCGGCTGGAGGCCTCGTCGATCAGGTCGATGGCCTTGTCGGGCAGGAAGCGGTCGGCGATGTAGCGGTTGCTGAGCGTGGCGGCGGCGACGATCGCCGAGTCCGAGATGCGCACCCCGTGGTGGACCTCGTACTTCTCCTTCAGGCCGCGCAGGATCGAGACGGTGTCTTCCACCGTCGGCTCGCTGACAAACACCGGCTGGAACCGGCGGGCCAGGGCCGCATCCTTCTCGACGTGCTTGCGGTATTCATCCAGCGTGGTGGCGCCCACGCAGTGCAGCTCGCCCCGCGCCAGGGCGGGCTTCAGGAGGTTGGAGGCGTCCATCGCCCCCTCGCCCTTGCCGGCCCCGACCAGAGTGTGCATCTCGTCGATGAACAGGATGATCGAGCCCTCGGCGGCCGTGACCTCGTTGAGGACCGCCTTCAGGCGCTCCTCGAACTCGCCGCGATATTTCGCGCCGGCGATCAGGCTGCCCATGTCCAGCGACAGCAGCTTCTTGTCCTTGAGGCTTTCGGGCACGTCGCCGTTGATGATGCGCAGGGCCAGGCCCTCGACGATGGCGGTCTTGCCGACGCCAGGCTCGCCGATCAGCACAGGGTTGTTCTTGGTGCGGCGCGACAGGACCTGGATCGTGCGGCGGATTTCCTCGTCGCGGCCGATCACCGGGTCCAGCTTGCCGTCGCGGGCAGCGGCGGTCAGGTCGCGGGCGTAGCGCTTCAGAGCCTCATAGCCTTCCTCGGCATTGGCGCTGTCGGCGGTGCGGCCCTTGCGGATGGCGTTGGCGGCATCCTCCAGCGCCTTGGGCGTGGCCCCGGCGTCCTTCAGGACCTTGGCGGCGTCCGCGCCTTCCTTGGCGATGGCGATCAGCAGGCGCTCGGTGGTGACAAAGGCGTCGCCGGCCGCTTTCGCGCCCTTCTCGGCCTCGGCGAACACGCGAGCGGTGTCAGGCTTCATGTAGAGCTGGCCGCCGGCCCCGTCGACACGGGCGGTCTTGGTCAGCAGGGCCTCGGTGGCGGCGTCCACGGCCTCGGGTCGGCCGCCGGCGCTCTGTATCAGGGCGCGGCTCAGGCCGTCTTTCTCCTCGAGCAGAACCTTCAACAGGTGCTCGGGCGCGAACTGCTGGTGCCCCCTGGCCAGGGCCAGGCTCTGGGCGGACTGGACGGCCTGTTTGGCGCGGTCGGAATACAGATCGATGTTCATGGTGTCCCCTTCTTAGGCGGATCGGGGTGCGTCGCCTTGATCAAGCACAACGCCTCCCATGCAGGGATGTAGGTGTGTCCCTTTGGCCACACAAGGCCTGACCGGATGTTTAAGCCGCCTCGTGCGGCGCCACCGGCGTGGTCATCAGATCTTCCAGAAACAGACTGGCCAGGGCCGAGCGCGAATTGACCCCGGCCTTCTCATAGACGCGCGCCAGTTGCGCCCGCACGGTCCCGGCGGCCGAGCCGCGCAGAACCGCGATCTCGGCCACATCGAACCCCTTGAGCGCGAACACCGCCACGTCAGCCTCGGCCGGGGTCAGGCGCCAGTCGCGGAACCTCTGGGCGGCGACCTCGCTGAGCGCGCCGGCCGCCACCGCCAGGGCCGCCTGTCGGCGTCGGCCTTCGGTCCACATCCGCCGAACCTGCAGAGCCCCGACCACCACCCCGGCCAGCAGGGCCAGGGCGATGATCGCTTCGATCACGATATGGGGGCTGGGTCCGGCGTTGCGGATATCGGCCAGGGCGTCGCCGATGAAGAACACGGCCGCCACCGCCTGTACGGCGACGACGAAGGAGACCGCCGGGGCCAGACGGTCTCCCAAGGCTATGCGGGACTTGGTGGGTCGGTGGGCCATCAAGGCTCCTTGGTCTTGCCCTTCCCGCCTATCATCGACAGCACGATCTGACGACCGCTGCGACGTGTCTCGAACGCAACGCCGAGCAGATGCAGCGCCGCCAGGGCCAGCAGCAGGTTGGCCGCGATCTCGTGGATCTCCTCGGCGATCTCGCCGCCTTCCTCGCCTTCGCCGCCCTCGCCGGCTTCCTCGTCCTCATGGGTCAGAACCGTCGCGGCGGCCGCCGGACGCTCGCCGCCCTCGGCCTGAACCTTGGGCGGAAAGCCGGTCATGGCGATGCCGCTGGCGATCACCACCGCCAGGCTGGCCCACAGCGCATAGGCCATCAGGGCGCCCAGCGGATTGTGCGACCGGTGGGAGACATGGCGGCCGGCCAGGATGTCGCGCACATGCTCGACCGCGCGGCGCGGACTGGGCGGAAAGGACGTAAATCGCGCCTCAACCGGGCCGACAAAGCCCCAGCCCAGACGCAGGGCCAGCAGGGCGGCCAGCGCCAGGCCGATCCAGACGTGGGCCTGCGACCCGCCTTCAGTCACCAGCCAGTTGACCACTACGGCCGCCGCGATCCCCCAGTGCGTGATCCGCACGAGGGGATCCCAGCGCCGTGTTGCGGGAACCGCGCCGCTCATTGGCGATCTCCCCGCCCCTTGCGGGCCTCGACCTTGAGCACCTTGCCGGTCTTCTCCTCGGCCAGGATTTCCAGCCGGGCCTCGCCCTTGACCGCCTTGATCTCCAGCCGCCCGTGCTCGACTTCAAACTCGATAAGCCGATAGCCCTGAGCGGCCAGGCTGACCTGGGCGCGGGCCTTGTCCGGCCCGATCACCTCGCCGAGCCGCGGCTGGGCCAGCGCCGGCTGAGCCAGGGCCAGAGTCAGGAAGGGGATGGCGATGTAGAGACTGCGCATGGGAACCTCCGTCTGTTGCGACGGGGATCAGGAACGGCGCGGGAGCCGCCGTGGCCATTGACCGGGCGCTTACGGCTCGGCGGATAAGCGCCTGCTTACGGCGCGGGTCGCCCGGCCCGGAGGCGCGTCACCAGCCCTTGCTGGAGATGTAGGCCTGGAGCGCGGCGATGCGCGAAGCGTCAGACGGGTGGGTGGAGGCGATCTCCGGCTTGCCGCCCGCACCACCCTGGGCCTGCATCTTCCGCCACAGAGTGACGGCCTCGCCCGGCCTGTAGCCCGCGCGTTGCATGTAGTCGACGCCGAGCCGGTCGGCCTCCAGCTCGTGCTTGCGCGAGAACGGCAGCAGGAACAGGTACTTGGTCGCATCGCCGCCATAGGAGCCCAGGCCCCGGCCAAGGTCGGTCGAGCTGCCGGCCGCTGCGCCGGCCACGCCCAGCAAAAGCTTGGTGGTCATGGTCTGGGAATAGCGCTCGGCCGCATGCTGGGCGACCACATGGCCCGCCTCGTGGCCGATCACGGCAGCCAGCTGGTCGTCGTTGTCGACCATGTCCAGCAGGCCCACGGTCACCCCGACATGGCCGCCGGGCAGCACGAAGGCGTTGGGCGCCTCGTCGATCAGAACGGCATAGTCCCACGGCCGGGTGTTAAGCCCCGCCGCCGTCACCACCCGCTGGCCCACCGCCCGGACCCGCGCGTTCTTGCGCGCGTCGCTGGAGATGTTGCCCGTGCGCAGGGTCTGGGCCCAGGCCTTCTCGCCCTGGGCGGCCAGGCCCGAGTCGTTGACGATCAGCAGCTGGTCGCGGCCCAGATCGGCGTTGTAGGCGCAGCCCGCCAAGGGCAGGGCGACCACCAATGCAGCGGTTATCAGCAGCGGCAGACGAAGACGGAAGGTCATGCTCAGGTTTCAACACGTGACAAGGGCGACACAGCCTTATCTCCGCCGTCCGGCTTCCATGCAACCAGCGTTGCGGCCAAAGAAAAAGGAGCCGCTTTCACGGCTCCTTTCAAAAGCTCTGCCCAACGGACGCGGATCAGGCGTCTTCGGAACCCGTGGCGGGCGGCGCGCCTTCGCCACCTTCGAAGCTGCGCGGGGCGCGGCGACGACGGGGCTTCTTGGCGTCTTCGCCTTCAGCGGCCGGAGCCGGTGTTTCGACGGCGGTTGAGCGACCCAGGAAGGCCGGAGCGTGGCTCACATCGCCATCCTGACCGCGCAGCATGGGCGAGCCCTTGCTGACGATCGGCTCGCTGACCAGCGGCGTGGCCTGCGGCTCGATCACGGCCATCGGATCGCGGTCACCCTGGGCACGATCTCGGGGCGCACGTTCGCGGCGCGGAGCGCGTTCGCGGCGACCTTCAGCGGCCGGCGCCTCAACAACGGCTTCTGCGGCGACCGGGGGACGCTCTTCGCGCGGACGATCATCCCGGGGACGATCGTCACGAGGACGGTCGTCACGGGGGCGGTCGTCACGGGGGCGGTCGTCACGGGGGCGGTCGTCACGGAAGCGGTCTTCCCGGGGACGGTCGTCCCGCGGGCGATCCTCGCGCGGACGGTCATCTCTGGGGCGGTCATCGCGAGGACGGTCGTCTCTCGGGCGGTCGTCTCTGGGGCGATCATCACGGGGACGATCGTCACGAGGCCTGTCATCCCTGGGACGGTCATCCCTGGGACGATCGTCACGAGGACGATCTTCGCGCTCGCGCCAGCGGTCGCGACGGCCCTGGCCCTGGCCCTGACCTTGGCCCTGATTGTCGAAGCGCGGACGGTCTTCGCGCGGACGGTCGTCCCGGGGGCGATCTTCGCGCGGGCGATCGTCGCGTTGGCGGCCCTCGAAACGGTCGCGGGGACGCTCGTCGCGCTGGCCTTCGCCCTCACCGCCCTCATGGTTTTCGCTAGGCGCCTCGGCGACTTCGGGCGCGTCTTCGGGCTCGGCCTCGAAGTCGATCTCGTAAGCCGAATAGGCGTCCTTGCCGATGATGTCGCTGACGGGGCGATTCGGCTGGATGGCGCGCAGGACCCGGAAGTAATGCTCGGCGTGCTGCAGGTAGTTCTCGGCCAGCACCCGGTCGCCGGACGACGAGGCATCGCGCGCCAGCTGCTGGTACTTCTCGTAAACGCCCTGCGCCGCACCGCGCACCTTGACGCCTTCGGGGCCGTTCGAATCGAAGGCCCGGTTGGCATTATGCTGCTGAGGCTTGCCGCCGGTATTGCTGCCGCCGCGATTGTTGCGGCCGCGCTGGCGCTTCATGCCCTTGAAATCTCTCATGGTCTTCTTCTGAACCTGTCCGGAGGTCAGTCTGTGCTGAAGCATCCGGCCTTGTTGGTCTCTAGGCGGGGTCGAACCCCTGGAAGTTCTAGAGACACTGGTTTCCGTAGAGCCCCCGTCCTGGTCCTGGCGCGGCGACCGGCTTTGGACCGTGCGCGCCTGCCGGAGGAGCTTTACAAACATCATCGACGTTTGCTGTTCCCGTCACCCGGCGTTTTGGAAGGAGACCCTTATCGTCTAGCCTCTCACGCGGGGGTTTCCAAGGGGTTTTTCACCCCGGTCACGACGCGGTCGTGGGTCGACAGATCCTTGATCGTACGGACGTTGCCGGCGCCCGCCTGCCGGAACAGCGCTTCGACATCGGCCGACTGGTCGTAGCCGATCTCGACGGCAAACATGCCGCCAGGCTTCAGCACCCGCAGGATTTCGGGGGCCAGCAGGCGATAGGCGTCCAGACCGTCGGGGCCGCCGTCCAGGGCCAGGCGCGGTTCGTGGTCGCGAACTTCCGGCTCAAGCGTCTCGATCACGTGGCTGGCGATATAGGGCGGGTTGGAAACCACCAGGTCGAAACCCGCGTCGCCCAGGCCCGCCGTCCAGTCGCCGCGCAGCAGGGCCGCCCGGGTGTTGAGATCCAGATTGGCGGCATTTTCGCGGGCCACCGCCAAGGCGTCTTCGGAGACGTCGATGCCCAGCCCCTTGGCGGCCGGCCGCTCGGCCAGGATCGCCAGCAGGATGGTGCCCGAGCCGACACCCAGGTCCAGCATGTTGAACGGCATGCTTTCCGGGAAGGCCTTGAGCACCTCGTCGACGATCACCTCGGTCTCGGGGCGCGGCGTCAGGACGTTCTTGTTCACCTGCAGCAGGATCTTCCAGAAGCCCTTGCGGCCAATGATGTGGCTGACCGGCTCGCGGCGCGCGCGGCGGGTCAGATAGTCGTCCAGCGTCGCCCACTGCTCGGCCGTCAGCATGCGGTAGGGATCGGTGATGATGTCGGTGCGGGTGACGTCGGCGGCCACCTCCAGCATCAGGCGCGCGTCGATGGCGGGCTGATCGATACCGGCGTCCTTCAGACGCTCCTTGGCGGCGGTCCAGGCTTTGACGAGAGTCAGGGTCATGGCGATCCCTTAGCGCTTTGACGCGGCCAGCGCGAGATTGAGGTTAGTACCAGTTTTTGGTACAATATGGCCGCTGCGAGGAGGCCGACAATGAGCAAGAACACGTCCATCAGCCTGGGCGATCACTTCCAGGGATTTATTGCCGAGCAGGTTGGTGAAGGTCGTTATGGCTCGGCCAGCGAAGTTATCCGCGCGGGTCTGCGCCTTCTTGAAGATCGCGAGATGCGGCTGGCTCGATTGCGCGCGGCCCTGCTTGAAGGGGAGCAAAGCGGGTTCGCGGAAGATTTTGATATTGACGCCTTCATCGCTGAGAAGGCGAAAGAGGAAGGCATCGAAGAGTGAGCGCCTTCAAGCTCACACCAAGGGCTCAGCGCGATTTTGATGAACTCTGGGACTACTCCAAAAGCAAATGGGGCAGTCGGCGGGCGCTTGCCTATTTGCGCCAGATTCGAACCGCGATTGCCATGGTCGCGGCCTATCCAGACCTTGGCCCGATCCTCGAAGATCTACCGAAGGGCTATCGAAAGCGCCCTGTCGGCTCACACGTCATCTTCTATCTTCCGCGAGGCGACCAAACGGAGATCGTCCGCATTCTGCATCAGAATATGGATGTCGATAGCCACCTGCCTTAAGCGGCTTCCGCCAAATCCCGCTCCACTACTCGTCCGCCCTGCGTCACGTTCAGATAGAGGCCGCAGTTCATGTGGCCGTAGGCGTCGAACAGCGCCTTAACCACATCGATGTCCCGCTCGGCGGTAACCGGATCCACGTGGGTCGCCGCGCAGCGGACGATCGGCTTGATCACCTGCGCCGTCGCCGCGCCGAGCTTCAGCGTCCGACCCGTCCAGTCGTTCTCGACCCAGGCCGGCCAGCCCTCGACATAGAGGTTGGCGCGGAACCTCAAGGGGTCGAGGGGGACGCCCAGCCTGGCCTCAAGGTCGCGCACGCTGGCCAGGTTGATGACCGAGACATAGCCCGAACGGCTGTCCATGAACCGGTGCGCGCCGGGGCCTTCGATCACGCGTAGCGGGCCGGAAAGATCCGCGCCCAGCAGGCCGGTCAGCCAAGCCTCCAGCCCTGCCCGCCCGTCGACCGTGCGCAGGTCTCCGGCGAAGTCGGGCTGGCCCTCGGCGCTGGCGCGATAGACGCCCGTCGCCTCGTCATAGGCCGTGCGGGCCCTGGCCACGGCCGGGATCTTGGCCAGGACCGTGAACTTCATCTTCGAAATGTGGGCCGGCGCCGCCGGATCAAAGCCGCTGGGACCGTCCTCCACCGCATACAGCCGGTCGCAGGGAAAGCAGGCGCCGGCGACCAGGTCGGCGCTGTCCAGGCGTTCGGGGGTGAAGCCCTTGATGGGGTGGCGATAGAGGGCGTCGATGCGAGCTTCCATGCGGCCAAGGTCGGGGACGACTCACTCGAAAGCAAGGGCTCGGGAACGCCCCCTGTGCTCACGCTTTCCTTGGACGGGAGAGCGCATGACCGACGACGCCAAGCCGAAACGACCCGTCCGCACCTGGCTGGCCTCGCGCCCCTACGGACTGGCGCCGTGGATCGTGCTGCTGGCCCTGGTCCCGTTCGCCTTTCCAAAACCCGTTGTCCACGCGCCGCCGCCGGGCCTGTCAGAAGACCGCATCCTGCCGCCCGACGACTTCGACAGGGTCGAACCCCTGCGCGGCCGGGCCGCCAGATCTCCCTACGCCATCCCCTGGCGCGGCTGGCGCGACATCCTGTGGCGCGCCTGGCGCGAGATCACCGTCGATCGCCTGCCCGCCGTGGCCGGGGGCGTCACCTTCTACACCCTGCTGGCCCTGTTCCCGGCCATCGGCGCCTTCGTGTCGCTGTATGGCCTGTTCGCCGATGTGGCCGCCGTGGAGAAGCAGCTGAACGAGATGTCGGGGGTCTTTCCCGCCAGCGTCATCCAGATCGTCGGCGAGCAGATGCTGCGCCTGGCCAGCCAGGAACAGGCCAAGCTGGGTGTCGCCTTCGGCGTCAGCCTGCTGCTGTCGATCTGGAGCGCCAACGCCAGCATGAAGGCGCTCTTTGACGGACTGAACATCGCCTATGACGAGGACGAGAAGCGCCATCTGGTCGCCCGCGCGGCCCTGACCTATGTCTTCACCGTCTGCGCCCTGGTCTATGCGGCCGTGGCGGCCTTCATCCTGATCGCTACCCCCATCGTGCTGGCTCGGGTCGGACTGTCGGCTCTGGACGCGTTCTGGGGGCCGATCCGCTGGCTGCTGGTCTGGATGATGACGGCGGCGGCCTTCGCCCTGCTCTACCGCTTCGCCCCCTGCCGTGCCCGCGCCCGTTGGCGCTGGGTGGTGATCGGCGCCGTGCTGGCGGCCGGCGGCTGGCTGGTCGGCTCGCTGGGCTTCTCGGTCTATGTGAACCGCGTGGCCCACTATGACGCCACCTATGGCCCCCTGGGGGCGGTGATCGCCTTCATGGTCTGGGTGTGGTTTTCGATCATGGCCGTGCTGGTCGGGGCCGAGCTGAACGCCGAGATCGAGCACCAGACGGCCATCGACTCGACCACCGGTCCCGCGCGCCCGATGGGCGAGCGCGGCGCGGCCATGGCTGACACGGTGGGCCTGGCCTTCCACCCCTGGGAGATGATCAAGCGCGAGGCGGGCATGGTGCGCCGGTTGGCCGGCGGGGCGTGGGGCAAGGTTCGACGGCGCTAGAGCGGTTTCCGATAAGTGTGAAACGGTTATCGGAAAACGCTCTAAACTTCTGATTTAGAGCCCTTTTCGCCCGACCCTGATGAAGCCACCAGGTCGGAAAGGGCTCTAGGGCTTGGAAAGCCAGCTTGAGCGTGGCTAGCTCCGCTCCCGCTTTTTCCGGAGCCCCGCATGTTGCTCGCCCCAGCCCAGGACCACGACCTTCCCGCCATTGCCGACCTGGTCAATCGGGCCTATCGCGGGGAAGAGGCCCAGAAGGGCTGGACGACGGAAGCCCATATCCTGGGCGGTCAGCGTACCGACCTGGAAACCCTGCAGACTGATCTGGCCGCCAAGCCGGGCTCGACCATCCTGACCCTGCGCGAAGATGCCTCGTCCAGACCCTTCGCCTGCGTCTGGGTCGAGCCGATGCCGGACGATGTCTGGTTGATCGGCATGGTCTCGGTCGATCCCCACCGCCAGGACGGCGGTCTCGGCCGCAGGTTGCTGGATGCGGCCGAGGCCCACGCGCGCGCCGGCGGCGGCCGGTTTGGCAAGATGACGGTCATCGAGGGCCGCGACACCCTGATCGCCTGGTACGGGCGCCGGGGCTATGCGCCGACCGGCGAGTATGAGCCCTTCCCCTATGATGACCCGCGCTTTGGCAGACCCAAGGTCGACGGCTTGCAGTTCCTCGTACTGAAGAAGGCGCTGTAGCCGTACGCCCGGTCCCTAGGCGCGCGCGACCAGCTTGATCAGGATCAGCTGCGCGGCGTTCACGCGCTCGCCGCCGGGCTCCATGACTTCCAGGTGCACGTGATCGGTGATGCCCGGATAATGGCCCTGCAGGCTTTCCACGCGGCCGATGGCCTGGCCCAGCCGCACGGTCTGGCCGACCGCGACGCCGGGCGACACATAGAAGGCGCGGGCCACATAGCCCAGGGCCGGATTGGTGATCTCGACGAACTTCAGGTCGACCGAGCCGCTGTAGGCATAGCCGATCTTGGTCACATAGCCCGAGATCGGGGCGAGGACGTCCTGACCGGCGACCGCGGTGTAGTCGACGCCTTCGTGGTCGCGTGCCCCCCCGTCGCGGCGCGCCCCGAACTGGCCTTCGCCGAAGTCGTCGTGACCGCGCGGCGCCGCGCCGGTGGGGTTGGCGAAGTCGGCCGCGCCGTCGCCATCGACATCGGCGCCGCTCCAGACCAGTTCCCGGCGCACCGGCTTCTGGGGCTTGGCGGCAATCTCCTCCAGCAGGCGCCGGACTATTGGGGTGGGGCGGTGCCGGGCGGCGTCGGGATGCTCCATGGCCGCCACAACCATGGGCGCGAAGATCGTCGCCAGACCGATGACGCAACGCGCTGCGGGAGTGATGGTCTTGGCGACGGCTGCGTGCATTGAATGACCTTCAGTCGTTCCGGGATCGATTTCGGCGTTTGAACGTTTCGACTGATTAAGGGCCAGATATGGCAAAGAGGTGGCGCACGCCGTGCGACCGCTTGTCGCGCCATGTTTGCTGTATTGCATCAAAATCCTGGAATTCATGAGATCCAGGACAGGTCGCAAATGCTTCAGCTTGAATCGATTTATTAGGCGCAAATTCAAACTAGACCATAAATCTTGGGAATCCCGAGCGTGGAGTTTGGGGATTAACCCGCGATCAAACCCGCCCGCTCGTCGGCGGTCAGCGGGCGCCAGTAGCCTTCCGGCATATCGCCCAGGGTGAGGGAGCCGACGCGGACGCGGAACAGGTCGACGACCTTCCATTCCAGCAGCTCGCACATCCGGCGGATCTGGCGGTTGCGGCCTTCCTGCAGGATCACTTGCAGGCGCTGGTCAGAAATGAGTTCCACATGGGCGGGGCGCAGTTCGCGGCCGTCCAGTTCGAGGCCAAAGCGCATCAGCTCCAGTTTCTCCTCGGTGATCTCGCCCATGATGGCGACGCGGTATTCCTTCTCCAGCTCCGACTGCGGGCCGATCACGGCCTTGGCCACCACGCCGTCCTCCGAGAGGATCAGCAGGCCGCGCGAGTCCATGTCCAGCCGTCCGACCGGGGCCAGGCGGTTGCTGAAGTTGGGGATCGTCGCCTCATGGGCCCAAAGGTTCTCGCGCTTGAGCAGGCGCACAGCCGGAATCTGGCCGGGATCGGGCTGGGACGAGACGATGCCGACCGGCTTGTGGATCATGATCGTCAGGCTGGAATCCAGCTTGTCGGTCGCGCGGTCGGCCAGCACCAGTGTCTGGCCCGGCAGGATCTTGCGGCCCACGTCCTCGACGGTCTCGCCATCGATCGAGACCAGACCGTCGGCGATCAGGGCCTCGGCTTCGCGGCGCGAACAGACGCCGGCCTGGGCCAGCCACTTGTTGACCCGCTGGGGCTCGTCTTCGTCATAGGTGCGGGTGAAGGCCATCAGGTGTAGCCGTCTTCGAGGGTGGCCAGGCGGGCCGCCTGATCCTCAGCGATCAGCGGCTTGATGATGTCGTCCAGGGCGTCGCCCTCCATCACCTTGGCCAGGTTGTAGAGGGTGAGATTGATCCGGTGATCAGTCACCCGGCCCTGCGGGAAGTTATAGGTGCGGATACGTTCGGAACGGTCGCCACTGCCCACCTGGCCCTTGCGGGCGTCGGAGCGGGCGGTGTCCAGCGCCTCGCGCTGCATGTCGTAGAGGCGCGCCTTCAGGTTCTTCATCGCCCGCGCGCGGTTCTGGTGCTGGCTCTTTTCCGATGAAGTCACCACCACGCCCGTGGGCAAGTGGGTGATGCGCACGGCCGAGTCGGTCTTGTTGACGTGCTGACCGCCGGCCCCCGACGAGCGATAGGTGTCGATGCGGATGTCGCTTTCGTTGATCTCGATCTCGACATCCTCGGCTTCCGGCAGCACCGCGACGGTGGCGGCCGAGGTGTGGATGCGGCCTTGCGCTTCGGTGGCCGGCACGCGCTGCACGCGGTGCACGCCGCTCTCGAACTTCCAGCGGCCAAACACCCCGTCACCGGTGACAGAGGCGATGATTTCCTTGTAGCCGCCCATTTCGCCTTCGGAGACGCTGTCGACCTCGACCTTCCAGCCCTGAAGCACGGCATAGCGCTGGTACATGCGGAACAGGTCGCCCGCGAACAGGGCCGCCTCGTCGCCGCCGGTGCCGGCCCGCACTTCGAGAATGGCCGAGGCGTTCTCGTCCTTGTCCTTGGGCGCCAGCATCAGGGCCAGCTCGTGCTGCAGGACCGGCAGCTTCTCATCCAGCGCCTGCATCTCGTCGCGAACCATGGCGCCCATTTCCGGGTCGCCGGCCATCTCTTCCAGGTCGGCGCGCTCGGCGGCCAGCTTGGCCAGGGTCTCGACGGCCTCAGCCACCGGACGCAGTTCGGCGTGCTCCTTGGAGAGCTTGACGATCTCGGCTCCGTCGCTGGCGGCGCCCATGCGGGCCTCCACTTCGCGGAAACGGTCGAGAACCTGGTCGAGTCGGGCCTGGGGCAGTCGCAAGGGTGACGTCACGTGCTTTAAGGGGAACGGGCGGTCTCTGTACCCCCCGCGCGGCCTGACGTCACCCCGGCGTGAAAACGACTACTTCGGATACATCATCGTCTGGGTGATGGCGGCGTCGCCGTTTACCGAAACCTTGACCTTGTCAAAGGTCGGCACGCCCTTGAGGGGCGAGGCGCTGGACATCGCCCAGCCCTCGGCCGGCTTGCCGTCGGCGCCGTCAGTCATGCTCCAGCTGCTGTCGGCGTCGTGAAGCACCGAGACCGCGTAGTCGCCGGGCGGCACGTCGGGCAGTTTGACCTTCAGTTGGCCGCTGGCGGCGCCGTCCAGAACCGCGCCGGAGGTCTGGGCGCGTTGCATGAACTGGTCGCGGCTCTGGACCGTGACCAGGATCTTGCCGCCCTTGGGCTGCACGCCGTTCAGGGTCAGGTCGATCTCGCCGGCCTGGGCGGTGGCGAAGGCGGTGGTGGCGAAAAGGACGGCGGCGGCCGTGGCGAGGCGTTTCATGGTGTAGTGCTCCCTCAGAGCGGTTTCTGATGAAGTACTTTTATTTTCAAAGTACACGGGATGGCAAATTACAACGGAGTCATGGAAGGCTTAAGGGCGAAACGGCCGATCGTCAGGGGTGCTCTGGCTGGTGCCGCTGTTCAGTCTCCGGATTGATCCCGGTCGGAGGATCACGGCGATAGCGCACCAGGATCTCCACGCCGCCCGGGCGCTCGGCGAGAGCCTGACGGATCATGGCCAGCAGGGTCTCGGACGACACATGCAGGTCGATGATCTGGCCGGCCTGTTCATAAAACAGGTGCGAATGCGGCTCGGCGACGGTGTCAAAAACCAGGTCGGCGGTGGTGGTGGGCAGACGGCCGATCAGGCCATGGTCGGCCAGGGCTTCCATCTGGCGGGTCAAATCGGCAAGCGTGACCGCCAAGCCGGACTCGGCGGCGATGTCGGCGACCTCAGCCAGGGTGAGATGGGTTTCTGGCGCGGCGCGCAACAGCGCCAGCAGTCGCGGCAACGCGCCTTGGCCAGTCAGACCGGCGTTACGCAGTTCCTCGCGGAACGCGGCGTCCACGGCATGGGACATGGGGGCCTCCTCCCAAGGCGCCGGGGTGATCGCGGTCGTGCGTCGCCGCGATCTAATCCCGACCTTGAAGTCTGGACGCGGCTGGGGTCAGCCGCGTCCAGCCGTACGGTCTCGCCGATCAGGCGAGGTCGAAGCGGTCCAGGTTCATCACCTTGGTCCAGGCCGCCACGAAGTCGGTGACGAACTTTTCCTTGGAGTCGCTCTGGGCATAGACCTCGGCCAGGGCCCGCAGCTGCGAGTTGGACCCGAACACCAGATCCACCCGCGTGCCGGTCCAGCGGCGCTCGCCGGTCGTGCGGTCGCGGCCTTCAAACTCGGCCTCTGCTTCCGAGGTCGCCGACCACACCGTGCGCATGTCGAGCAGATTGACGAAGAAGTCGTTCGTCAGGGCGCCCGGCTGCGCGGTGAAGACGCCATGCGGCGACTGATCGGTATTGGCGTTCAGCACCCGCAGACCGCCGACCAGCACCGTCATTTCGGGCGCCGTCAGGGTCAGCAGCTGCGCCCGGTCGATCAGCAGTTCCTCGGCCGTCAGGGTGTATTCCGTCTTCAGATAGTTGCGGAACCCATCGGCGGTGGGCTCGAGCACCGAGAACGACTCGATGTCGGTCTGGGCCTGGGAGGCGTCAGTACGGCCGGGTGTGAAGCCGACCTCGACCGCGTGCCCCGCCGCCTTCGCGGCCAGTTCGACGCCCGCGCAGCCCGCCAGCACGATCAGATCGGCCAGCGACACCGTCTTGCCGCCGGTCTGGCCGGCATTGAACGCCGCCTGGATGCCTTCCAGCGTCGCCAGCACCGTGGCCAGCTGGGCCGGCTGGTTGACGGCCCAGGTCTTCTGCGGCTCCAGCCGGATACGGGCGCCGTTGGCCCCGCCGCGCTTGTCCGAACCGCGGAAGGTCGAGGCCGAGGCCCAGGCCGTCGCGACAAGTTGCGAGACCGACAGGCCCGAAGCCGCGACGCGGGCCTTCAGGTCACGAATGTCGGCCGCATTGACCAAGGGGTGATCCACCGCCGGAACGGGATCTTGCCAGATCAGCTCTTCCTTGGGCACCAGCGGGCCGCGATAGCGGGCGACGGGACCCATGTCGCGGTGGGTCAGCTTGAACCAGGCGCGGGCAAAGGCGTCGGCGAACTGGTCCGGATTCTCGTGGAAGCGCTTGGAGATCGGCGCGTAGAGCGGGTCGAAGCGCAGCGCCAGGTCCGTCGTCGCCATCATCGGTGCGTGGCGCTTGGTGGGATCGTGGGCGTCGGGCACCAGGGTCCGGGCCGCCGGGTCCTTCGGGGTCCACTGCTGGGCGCCGGCCGGGCTCTTGGTCAGCTCCCACTCGTGGCCGAACAGCGTGTCGAAATAGCCGTTGTCCCACTTGATGGGATTGGGTTTCCAGGCGCCCTCAAGGCCGCTGGTGATGGTGTGGACGCCCTTGCCGCTTTCCCAGCTGTTACGCCAGCCAAGGCCCTGCTCAACGATACCGGCGCCCTCGGGCTCGACTCCGACATGGGCTGCGTCGCCCGCGCCGTGGGCCTTGCCGAAGGTGTGACCGCCCGCGATCAACGCCACGGTCTCTTCGTCATTCATGGCCATCCGCGCGAAGGTTTCGCGGATGTCGTGGGCCGAGGCCAGGGGGTCAGGATTGCCGTTGGGGCCTTCGGGATTGACGTAGATCAGGCCCATCTGGACAGCGGCCAGCGGCTTGTCGAGCTGGCGCTCGCCCTTGTAGCGGTCGTCGCCCAGCCAGGTGTCCTCGGCGCCCCAGTGGACGTCCTCTTCCGGTTCCCAGACGTCTTCGCGGCCAAAGCCGAAGCCGAAGGTCTTGAAGCCCATGGTCTCCATGCCGACGTCGGCGGCGATGATCATCAGGTCAGCCCAGCTGATCTGGTTGCCGTACTTCTGCTTGATCGGCCAGATCAGGCGACGGGCCTTGTCGAGGTTGCCGTTGTCAGGCCAGCTGTTGAGCGGCGCAAAGCGCTGCGTGCCCGAGCCCGCACCCCCGCGACCATCGCCGGTGCGATAGGTGCCGGCGCTGTGCCAGGCCATGCGGACAAAGAACGGGCCGTAGTGGCCGTAGTCAGCCGGCCACCAGTCCTGCGAGTCGGTCATCAGCGCCGCCAGGTCCTTCTTCAGGGCCTCGACATCCAGCTTTTCGACCTGCTCGGCATAGCTGAACGCCGGCGAAAACGGGCTGACCAGCGACGAGTGCTGGGACAGGATCTTCAGGTTCAGCTGGTTGGGCCACCAGTCGCGGTTCGACCGTCCCCCGAAACTGGTGTGAAACCGAACCCCGTGATTGAGGGGGCACTTGCTCGTGGGTTCGACGATGTCGCTTCCGTCCATAACTGGCTCCAATCTTGGTTGCTGTGACTGACTTGGCCTGCACGATGAAGACCGTGAATTCTGCGGAGGTAAGCCCGTTTACTGATTGGCAAGGCGCGCCGTTGAAACGGGACAGCGCACACTGGCCCGCCGGGTGGCGGAGCCAGGCTGTCGCTGGGTGAGGCGCACCGGAATTCGAGTCGAGGTCTGGATCCTGCCGCCGCTCCCTCTGGGCGCTCTCTGCGGAACACCTGGCGAAGTTTTCGCGCATCCTGATCATAAAGAGAAGCGCCAAAAATCAATGGCTGTGATAGGCCTTGCCTATGATTAGACTTGGGGTCGCGCCGTGAATCTTCGAGACCTCCGCTACCTTCTGGCCGTGGTCGAGCATGAGCATTTCGGTCAGGCCGCGCGGGCCTGCGGCGTCAGTCAGCCCACGCTTTCCGTGCAGATCCGGAAGCTGGAAGAGCTTGTGGGCGTCGCCCTGTTCGAGCGCAGCAGCAAGGCGGTCGCCCCGACATCCGCCTGCCTGCAACTGATCGGCCATGCCCGCACAGCCGTCACGGCGGCCGAAGCGATCCTGGCCACGGCGCGAACGCTGCGCGATCCCCTGGCGGGACGCTTTCGCGTTGGCATCATCCCGACCCTGGCACCCTACCTGCTGCCGCTGGTGTTTGCGCCGCTGCGCGAGGCGCTGCCCGCGCTGGAGCTCGAGCCCTGGGAAGACCAGACCACCGCCCTGCTTGAACGGCTGCGCAGCCACGAGCTGGACGCGGCTCTGCTGGCCACCGAGGTCGACGGGCCTGATCTGATGAGCCGGCCGCTGTTCGACGAGCCGTTCCTGGCGGCCCTGCCGCCCGATCACCCGCTGGCGGGGCTGGACACCGTCACCGAAACCGATCTGGCGAAGGACATTCTGGTGCTGGCCGACGGTCACTGTCTGCGCGACCAGACCCTGGCGGCCTGCGGCAGCAACGGGGCGCTGGGCGGCCCGCTCCGCGCCGCCAGCCTGCCCACCTTGCTGAACATGGTGGCGGCCGGCTACGGCACGACCCTGATTCCGGGGCTTGCGGCCGGCGCGGCGCAGGATGCGGGGATTGTGCTCAGGCCGCTGGCCGAGCAGGCTGGGCGCACGGTTCGGATCGCCTGGCGCGCCAACTATCCCGGTCGTCCCGCCGTGGAGGCGGTGGGCGAGGTCATTGCCCAGCGCTTGCGGGGCTTCGCCAGGGGCGCGGTCGCCGGGACGATCTAAAACCCGGCCTTGACCTCGACCGCCACCACGCCCCGGGGCGAGCGCGAGGGCCGCAGATCACCGTCGACCACCACGCGGTACGGGCCCTCACGCGCGTCCAGCGGCTGGCCATTGACCGTGTCGGCCAGGATCACCGGATTGGCGCGATAAACAGGGTCGGTCTCGGCGATCGACAGGATGCTGGAAAAGCCGTCGGCAGCCCGCAGGATGACCACCTGGTTCAGATACCGCCCCATCAGCCGCTCGCCCGAGACCACGCCGGCCTTGAGCAGGGCTTCGTGCAGCACCGCGCCCTCATAGACCACGAGCTGCCCCTTGACCTGGATCGTCGCCCTGGCGCGCGGCAGGGCCTTCACCTCCGCCGGCGACAGCACCACCGTGTCGCGGCCGGCGACGGTGACCTTGAGATCCCCCTCCAGGACAGGAGAGGCCAGGACCGGCGAAGCAAGGACGACGGCGGCGATCGCGGCCGTGAGGGCGAGGAGGATGCGCATGCCGCCAGCGTGGCGCCCCTCCCCGCGTCTGTCACGCCTTGACCGGGGTCATCAGTGGATAGAGCGAAGCCACCAGCAGCACGGCCAGACCCGCGCTGATCCCCAAGATGTGCAGGATGGTGCGGCGAAAGCCGAAGTTCGCCCCCGACGCCAGCAGCATCATGTTGTTGGGCCCGGGCGTACCGGCGGTGGCGAAGGCGAACAGGACGAAGGCCAGCAGAAGGTCGGGGGTCACGTCGGGACTCCATGATCGAGAGTGTCACAGAGATGTTCCCGATTGATCCATGAGTCAAAACGAGTATTGTCATGATGACAATATCGGAGCCCACATGTCCACGAAAGCCCTGAGGGACTGGACCCCATCGCTGGAGGCCGGCGACGCGCCGATCTATGAGCGCCTGCTCGGAGCCCTGCGCACCGATATCGCGACCGGCGCCCTGGCCGCGGGCGCGCGCCTGCCGCCGCAGCGCGACCTGGCCCACCGCCTGGGGCTGGGCCTGGGCACCGTCACCCGCGCCTATGTCGAGGCCGAGAAGGCCGGGCTGGTCGAGGCCCATGTCGGCCGTGGCAGCTTTGTGCGCGGCGGGGCGGCGGGAAAGCCTGTCAGGATGGCCGAGGGCGGCCTGATCAATCTCTCGCAGAATATCGCCCCCGGCGGACCGGCCGAGGGCCGACTGGGCGACACTCTGACGAGGTTGCGCCGGCGCGGCGACCTCTTCGACTGCCTGGGCTACGCTCCGCCTGCGGGGCTGGAGGCCCAGCGGCGCGCCGGGGCTGCGTGGCTGGAGCGCAGCGGCGGCCTGGTCGGCGCCGACTGGACCCGTCTGGTCTGCACCGCCGGCGCCCAACAGGCCCTCGCCCTGGCCTTCGGCGCCGTAGCGCGGTGGGGCGATACGGTGCTGTGCGAGGCCTCGACCTTCTACGGCGCCAAGGCGCTGGCCGAGCACATGGGCTATGGGCTCAAGGGCCTGGTCATGGACGCCGAGGGCCTGCGCCCCGACGTTCTGGACGAGGCCGCCGCCACCGGCGCCTTCAGGGCGGTGGCCATCCAGCCGACCCTGCAGAACCCGACCGGCCGGATCATGAGCGCCAACCGCCGCGCCCAGATCGTGGCCGTGGCCCGCAAGCACGACCTGATGATCATCGAGGACGACATCTATGCGGTCTACGCCCCGGGCGCCCCGCCGCCGTTCGCGGTGCTGGCGCCGGAGCGCACGTTCCACGTCTCGGGCGTGTCCAAGTCGCTGGCGCCCGGCCTGCGCACCGGCTTCCTGATCGTGCCGCCCGGCGATGCCCTGGACCGCGTGCTGCGCACCGTGCGCGCGCTGAACTACGCCCCGCCCAATTTCGGCGGACTGATCGCCACCCAGTGGATCGAGGACGGGACCGCAGACGCCATTGTCACCGAGATCCAGGCCGAGATGACCGCCCGCCTCTCCCTGGCCCGCGAGATCCTGGGCGACGCCATCGAGACCCCGATGTCGGCCAGCGCGCCCCACGTCTGGCTGCCGATGTCGGACCTGGACGCCGAACGTCTGGCCGGCCGGGCCCTGCGCGGCGGCGTGGAAGTGACCCCCCCGTCAGCGCCGGTGGTCGCGCCGGGCCTGACGACGGGCGTGCGGGTGTGCCTAGGCGCAGCGCGGGATCGCGAAGAGCTGCAACGCGGCCTCCGCATCGTGGGCGCAGCGGTGGCGGATGTGGACGAGCGGTCTCGGGCGGTGATCTAGCCAACCACCTGCCCCCTCCGCGCTGACGTGCCCCTTCCCCGGAGGGGGAAGGTGGTCGTGAAACGACCTTAGAGGGCCAGTGCGCAGCCTATTCCGCCGCGATCGCCTCAGCGTCGGCGGCCGCCTTCAGTTCAGCCGCGCGCTTTTCGACCAGTTCGACGATGTGCTCGATCATGCCGTCGTTGGACTGTTTGTGATCGGCCTTCCCGGCCATGTAGACCATGCCCGAGCCGGCCCCGCCGCCAGTGAAGCCCAGATCGGTCATCAGGGCCTCGCCCGGGCCGTTGACCACGCAGCCGATGATCGACAGCGACATCGGTTGGCTGATATGGGCTAGGCGCTCTTCCAGGGCCTCCACCGTCTTGATGACGTTGAAGCCCTGCCGGGCGCAGGACGGGCAGGCGATGATGTTGACGCCGCGATGGCGCAGGCCCAGCGACTTGAGGATATCGAAGCCGACCTTGATCTCTTCCACAGGATCGGCGGCGAGCGACACACGGATGGTGTCGCCGATGCCGGCCCACAGCATCGAGCCAATGCCGATGGACGACTTCACCGTGCCGGTGCGCAGGGCCCCGGCCTCGGTGACACCCAGGTGCAGCGGACAATCGATACGCTCTGACAGCTGGTGGTAGGCCGCCACCGTCATGAACGGGTCGGACGCCTTCACTGAAATCTTGAATTCGTGGAAATCGTGGTCCTGCAGGATGCGGGCGTGGTTGAGGGCGCTCTCGACCATGGCGTCGGGGCACGGCTCGCCGTACTTTTCCAGCAGTTCACGCTCCAGAGAACCGGCATTGACGCCGATCCGCATCGAGCAGCCGTGGTCGCGGGCCGCCTGAATGACGTCGCGCACGCGATCGGCCGAGCCGATATTGCCCGGATTGATCCGCAGGCAGGCCGCGCCGTTCTGCGCCGCCTCGATACCGCGCTTGTAGTGAAAATGGATGTCGGCCACCAGCGGCACGCGGGACTCGCGGGCGATGGTCTTGAAGGCCGCCGTGCTGTCGGTGTCGGGGCAGCTGACGCGGACGATGTCGGCGCCGGCCTCTTCCAGCTGACGGATCTGTTCCAGCGTCGCAGCGGCGTCGCTGGTCAGGGTGTTGGTCATCGACTGGACGGTGATGGGCGCATCACCCCCCACCTCGACATTGCCGACGCGGATCTTGCGCGACACGCGACGCTGGATCGAGCGCCAGGGACGAAGGTGGGTGTGGTCAGCGGCCATGGCGGCAATCTAGGGCTTTTGCGAGCGGAACCCAAGGATGAGTTCTCTATTTTCCCGCTCCGCCCAGCGGCCCGAAGATCGGGACGGGAGTCAGGCTGCCGGCTTGGCCAGTTTGCCCAGCGCCGTGGTTGAGGCGGTCAGGCGACCCGTCAACACGCCGCCGGAATAGACGTCGAAATTGCTGGGGTCGGAGACGTCGGCCGTCAGGCCTGCCGTGCGCGGGGCGCGGAAGGCTTCGCCGGCGTTGAGCTGGCGGGCAAAATACACCGAGCCGTCGGCGCCGCGCACCACCAGGGTGGCGGCCTTGCGGGCCAGCAGAACGACACCGGAGCTATCGGCGGCGGCCGCGCCGTGGATCACGCCACGCGGCTTGAAGGTCGAGCCCAGGGCCGCGACATGAGCGGCGTCGATCTCGCCCTCACCCGCTGCGACGGCAGTGGCGCGGGCCTTGGAAGCGGCGTTGGCGGCGTCGGCCGAACCGCCATTGGCGGCGGCGTCGTCGAGACCAGGGGTCTTGTAGGGCTCGGGCGTGGTCGACTCGACCGGGGCCGGCAGGGGCGCGCCCAGCGACACGGCTGAACCGGCCGGCGCCGAGGCCGACTGCGGGGCTGCGGTATTGGCCGCGACCTGTGCGGCGGGCTCGTCCTTGTCCATGGCGCGCTGCGCCACGTTCCACAGCAGGATGGCGCCGACCATCAGCAGGCCGACAATCAGCACCAGGGCCAGGCGGGGATCGCGCTCATGGCGCACGCCGACCGGGGCGCGCAGTTCGCCGCCGTCGTCGGGCACGTCGCTCTTGAAGCGCAGCACGGCGGCCTCGCCGTCCAAACCCAGCAGCTGGGCATAGGCGCGGACATAGCCGATGGTGAACGGGCGCGAAGGCAGCTCTTCCATCCGCAGGTCTTCGAGAGCGTCGATATAGCTCAGGCGGATGCGCGTGGCGTCGGCCACGTCCTGGGTGGTCAGGCCGCGAAAGGTCCGGGCGGCGCGCAGAGCGGCGCCGATGTCGACGCCCTCGTCGACTGACGGCTGTCCCACGACGGCGAAGCCCTCGTCGGGCTCAGCGTCGGAGTTCAGATGCAAGTGCCTTACACTGCCCGTATCCAGCGCCATTGCGGCAATATCACCCCAAAAATCGCGTAGCGCACGAACGCCACGCCCATCCCGCTTCGTGTTACACGAAGTTCTTAACAGTTCTTTGTGGATATCAAAGTAAGCTACGGGATTCAATACACTAAACAGCGAAGCTTGGTTAATCGGCCAACCTGTCAGATGGCGACATAGAGCTTGCGCGCCAAGGTTTCGATCTCGCCCCGGAGCGATCCGGCCGAAGTCTTCAGCAGGGCCTCGACGTTTCGTCTGGCCGCCTCGCGATCGCACGACAGCACCATCTGCTTGACCGGGCCAATGCCGGCCGGCGGCATCGACAAACGGTCAAAGCCCAGAGCCACCAAAGCGAAGGCCTCCAGCGGCCGCCCCGCCATCTCGCCACAGACCGACACCGGCGTGCCGGTGTCCTCGCACGCCTGCTGGATGGTCTTCAGGGCGCGCAGGGCCGCCGGCGACAGCGGATCATAACGATCGGCCATCTTCGGATTGCCCCGATCGGCGGCGAACAGATACTGCATCAGATCATTGGTGCCGACCGAAACGAAGTCGGTCATCGGCAACAGTGCGTCCAGATGCCAAAGCAGCGAGGGCGCCTCGATCATCGCCCCGACGTCCAGACGCGCCGGCGCCGGGCGGCCGCGCTTCAGGGCCCAGGCCACTTCCTGGTCGACGAAGGCGCGGGCGGCGCGGAACTCGTCCACATTGGCCACCAGCGGGAACATGATCCGCAGCGACCGGCCGGCGGCGGCCTTGATCAGCGCCCGGATCTGCATGCGCAGCAGCGCCGGACGGTCCAGTCCCATGCGGATGGCGCGCCAGCCCAGGGCCGGATTGTCCTCGCGCTCCATCTCCATGTACGGCAGCAGCTTGTCACCGCCGAGATCGAGCGTGCGGAAGGTCACCGGCATGCCGTTGGCGGCCTCCAGCACCTTTTCGTAGAGCGCCGTCTGGGCCTCCAGCCGGGGCATTTCCTCGGCGACCATGAACTGGAACTCGGTGCGGAACAGGCCGATGCCCTCGGCCCCGGTCTCACCCAGGATATCCAGGTCGACGGCCAGGCCGGCGTTCATCAGCAGGGTGACCTTGGCGCCGTCCTTGGTGAAGGCGGGGGTGTCGCGCAGGCGGGCGAACTCGGCCTTGCGCTGGGCGCGGACCTCCATCCGGGCCCTCAGGGACTTCACCACGTCCGGACGCGGGCGAAGCCAGGCCTCGGCGGTCTCGGCGTCGACGACCACGGGGTCGCCCTCGCTGACCCGGTCGCGCAGGCCGGCCAGGCGGCCGACACAGGGGATATCCAGCGCCCGGGCCACGATGCCGGCGTGGCTGGCGGCCGAGCCTTCCTCGAGCAGTATGCCCTTCAGCTTGGTGCGGTCGTATTCCAGCAGGTCGGCGGGGCCCAGGTTGCGGGCGATCAGGATGGCGTCGTCAGGCAGCTGGCGCACGGCGTGCACATCGCCCGACAGGTGGCGCAGCAGCCGGTCGTTGAGGTCTTCCAGGTCGTGCAGCCGCTCGCGCAGATAGGGATCACGGGCCTGGCCCAGGCGGGCGCGGTGCTCTGACCTTACACGTTCAACGGCGGCCTCGGCGGTCAGGCCCGAGCGAACGGCCTCTTCCAGGCCCCGGTTCCAGCCGCGGTCGTGGGCAAACAGGCGGTAGGTGTCGAGCACCTCGTAGGACGCGCCCACCAGGCCACCCTGGCCCTCCAGCATCTCGTCGATCTGGCTCTGCAGGGCGGTGACGGCGACCTTCAGGCGGATCTCTTCGGCGGCAGAATCGTCCGACAGCAACTGCTCGGGCGCCACCGGCTGCTCGTGCAGCACGGCCACGCCATAGGCCAGGCCCTCCGCAAACCGCGCGCCCTTCAGCCGCTCGGGCTTGTGGGGCGCGATCTCGACGTCCTTGAGCTCGGCCATGCCCAGCAGCTCACTGGACGACACCATCTCGGCCAGGACCATGGCGATGATCTGGAGGTCCTCGACCTCCTCGTCGCCATAGGTGCGCTCGGTGCGGTTCTGGACCACCAGCACGCCGATCGAGCGGCCGCCGCGCAGCAGGGGCACGGCCATGAAGGCGTGGTAGGGATCTTCACCGGTTTCGGGGCGATAGGCGAAGGCCGGATGGTTGGGCGCGTCCGACAGGTTCAGCGGCCGACCCAGCCGCATGGTCTCGCCAACCAGGCCCTCGCCGGGTTTCAGCCGGGTCACGTGGACAGCCTCGGGCGCAAGGCCTTCGGTGGCGAAGAGTTCGAGATCTCCGGACGCGCGGCGCAGGTAGATCGAGCAGACCTCGGCGACCATCGAGATGGCGATGATCCGCACAACCATGTCGAGCTTGCCCTGGGCGGGGCCCGCCCCGGCCATGGCCTCGCGAATCTGCCGCAGCAGACTGCGTGGTCCTCGAACGGCGATGCCGCTTGCCGCCATGCGCTCTCCCTCTGTCCGGAGCGGTCTAACCCGACTGAAAGTCCGATGGGTTAAGACGCCGCTTCGGCCCCTAGCGCGCTATAGCAGATTTCGCGCGCCTGACAGCGGTCGCGGCGACCTTACGGAAAGATTGTCCCGCGCGACGCGCGAAAAAGCGCCGCCCGCCCGGGAAGGGAAGGCGGCGCAAGTCTTCGCCGTCAGGATCGGGATCAGGACCTGGCGGCGGTCGTCGGGGGCCTAGCGGCGGTCGTCGTAGGCGGAGCGGTTGTCGTAGCGGGCGTCGTAGCGAGCGTCGTAATGGTCGCCCCGGCCGTAGCGGTTGTCACGGCTGTCGCGGCTGTCGCGGGCGTAGCGCTGGTCGCGGCTCTGGTAGCCCTGCTGGCCGTAGGACTGCTGGCCGTAGGACTGGCCATAGGACTGGCCGTAGCCTTGCTGCCCATAACCTTGCTGGTAACCGTTATGGGCCGGGCGGGTGCGATAGCCGCTGCTGTAGCGACGATCGTCCTTGCCCTTGGCTGTCGAGGCGCCGATGGCGGCGCCGGCGATGGCGCCGATCGCCACCGCGCCCTTGTCGCCGTCACCCAGGGCCGCGCCCGCCAGGCCGCCGATCACAGCGCCCAGGATGGCCTTGTTGGTCTTCTCACCGGCGAAGGCGCCCGAGGCGGGCAGGACCATGGCGGCGGTGATGGCGCCGGCGATCAGGGTCTTGGAGAAGGTGTTCATGGCAGTGCCCCTTTCGAGAAGCGTCGCCAGTTCGGAAGACCCGGTGCGGCGCTGTTGATGTCCGTTTTAGGAGCCGGCGCTTGAACCCGATCTGAACGGTGCTGTTCAGGTTCCAGTCATGTGGGGATCCCTTTCTCCCGCTCTCCCCGGCGAAGGCCGGGGCCCAGATCGAACCCGGCGACTTGGTCGATTGGGTTAAGGCAGAAGGCGCATCATCCCCAGACGCTCAGGCTGAATCTGGGCCCCGGCCTTCGCCGGGGAGAGCGGAGCAAATTTAAGGCGCAGGCTCGACCGCCGCCGTCGGCCGGTGCAGCGACACCGACCACAGCACCCCGGCCAGCATCAGGGCGATGGCGACGCTCTCCAGCGGGCGCGGCCAGCGGCCTTCGTGCAGGAAACCGTAGAGCAGGGCGAACAGGGTCTCGAACACGATCAGCTGGCCCGACAGGCTCAGCGGCAACAGGCGGCTGGCGGCGTTCCACAGGCCGTTGCCGATCACCGAGGCCCCCAGGGCCACGGCCAGGCTGACGCCCCAGAACAGGGTCCAGGCGCTGGAGACATGTCCCGCACCGCCGAGGAGGAAGGCCGGAACGATCAGCACCAGCGACAGGGCGCCGGTGACCACCCCGGTCAGCAGCGACCACTCGTGGCTGTTGAAGGTCGGCGTCGCAGCCAGCCGACGGGCGTTCCAGACGGCGTAGAGCGTCCAGCAGGCCAGGGCCAGCACGGCGCCTAGCACGCCCAGGATCAGGCGCGGCGCGGGCGCGCCCTCCCCGCTTCTGAACACGTCGACATTGATGCAGACCACCCCGGCCGCCAGCAGGGCCAGCGGCGCGGCCAGCCGGCGCAGCGGTACGCCCTCGCCCCCTCTCCCATTGGGCCGGGCGCCGACCAGGGTCACGGTCACGGGCAAGAGCCCGATGATCAGCGAGGCCGCCGCCACCCCGGCGTTCTGCACGGCTATGGCGAGGCCGACATAGTAGATCAGGTTGCCCAGCAGGCTCAGCAGGGCCAGGTCCCGCCAGTCGCGGCCTGTCATGCGTCCGAACACCGCGATGGCCGTGGGGGCCAGCAACACCAGCGACGCCAGGCCATAGGCCAGATACCGCCCGGCGGTCATCTGCAGCGGTGTGAAGTCAGCCAGCAGCAACGGCGCCAGAAACACCCCGCCCCAGAAGGCGCCGGCGATCAGGCCGTACAGCAGGCCCAGGGTGAGGCGGCGGGGGTTGGTCATGGAGGCGAATTAGCAGGCACGACGCAGCTTGGCTTGGCCAAAAGCGCGCGACGGCGCCCCTGCCGATCCGTCGGTTTACTCACGTCATCGACCCGCTAAGCTCGCCCGCAGGATACCGGGGAATGGTCATGTCTGAGTTTGCCTTGGCGCGATGGCTGCTCCGGTTGGGTGCGCCCCTGCTTCTGCTGGGCTGGAGCGCCACGGTCCAGGCCGCCTGCGCCGTCGGCGCGCCGGACGCCACCGCGCGGGTCGATGTCGGCCAGGCCGGTCGCCCTCTGCTGCTGCATCGCCCTGCGACCCTGGACCCTGGCGTTCCCGCCCCGCTGCTGATTTTGCTGCACGGCAGCGGCGGGACCGGAGCCCAGATCCTGAAGACCTCAAAGCTGGAGGCGACCGCCGATCGCGCGGGCTTCATTCTGGTCGCGCCGGACGCGGCCATCAAGGCCGGGACCGGTTTCGCCTGGAACATCCCCGGCGTCCCGACCGTGACCGGCAAGATCCCCGACGCCTCGGACGCCGACGACGTGGCCTATCTGGCGAGGGTGGTCGAGAGCCTCGCCGCCGAAGGCTGCGTCGACCGCGCCCGGGTCTATGTCACCGGCCTGTCGGGCGGCGGGCGCATGGCGTCCTGGCTGGGCTGCGTTGAGGCCGGCCGTTACGCCGCCATCGCCCCGGTGGTCGGCCTTCGGGCCGGCAATCCGAAGCGCGACAATCCGCAGGAGCCTGATCCGGCCACCTGCAAGCCCGCCTTGCCCGTGCCGATCATCGCCTTTGCCGGCGACAAGGACACGACCAATCCGAACCAGGGCGGGGGCGCGGGCTACTGGCAGTACACCATGCACGCCGCCGAGCAGCGCTGGGCCGCCCTGAACGACTGCCAGACCGCCCCGACCACGCGGTGGGCCTCGCCGGGCGTCTATGAAGAGCGCTATTCAGGCTGCCGGGGCGAGGCAGACATAGTGGGCCGGGTCACCGTGGGCGGCACCCACATCTGGCTGGCCGACAACGACGCCCTTTGGGCCTTTGTGTCGCGGTATCGGCGGAACTAGCCCTATCCGTGCCCCGGCATGGCCAGGGGCTCGCCGGCGTCCTGGACCAGGCGGCGGGCCTGTTCGAGGGCCGCGTCAATATCGGCCTCGATGAACTCGACCTCGAGATCCGTCAGCGGGTGCGGCGCGGCGACGGTTTCGCGAAGATAGGCGCGCTTTTCCGGCTCGGTCATGGTCCACCAGCCGACGGTGTGGCCTTCCTCGATCACCGCGTCGCCCATGGCCAGCAGGTCGTCGGTGTCGAAGATCGGCTGGCCGGGCTTTTCCGGGAACCACTGGCCGTCATCAGGCAGGGCCTGGTCGAGCCGCTTGAGCAGCGCCGCCAGCCACGGGCTGACCAAAAGCGGCTTCTCATAGCCGTCGCCGAACTTGGCGCGCAGCAGGAGGTCGTACAGCAGCTCCAGCCCCTCATCGCCCTCGAAGGTGACGGTCTTGGCGGCGGGGTCGAACTTGAAAACGTCGGACATGGGGGTCTCGTGGAGCGGTTCTACGTCTTCATAACGTCAGAACACGACGTTTTAGCTAAACTGTCATTCCGGGCGTAGCCTAGCGAAGACCCCGGACCGCAGCAGGCTCAGAGCTTCTGGCGGTCCCGGCTCGGCGCGCTTCGCCCCCGGCTCAAGGCCGGGGCGGGATGAGCGGTACTTACAGCTGGTCCAGCCCGTAAACCGCGTGCAGCGCCCGCACGGCCAGTTCGGTATAGGCCGCGTCGATCAGCACGCTGATCTTGATCTCCGAGGTCGAGATGACCTGGATGTTGATGTTCTTCTCGGCCAGGGCCTGGAACATCGACTGGGCGACGCCGGCGTGGCTGCGCATGCCGACCCCGATCACCGAAACCTTGGAAACATCCTCGTCGACGGCGACAGCCTCGAAGCCGATCTCGGCCTGGGCGGCGGTGACGATCTCGACGGCGCGCTGGGCGTCGCGCTTGCCGACCGTGAACTCCATGTTGGCGGTGTCGGCGCTGCGGGCGCGCGACTGCACGATCATGTCGACATTCACATTGGCGTCGGCAAGGCGGCCGAAGATCTGCGAGGACACGCCCGGATGATCGGGCAGGCCCAGCAGGGTGATCTTGGCCTCGTCGCGGCTATAGGCGACGCCCGAGACGATGCGCTTTTCCATGATTTCTTCCTCGTCGCAGACGATCGTACCTTGGCCCGGGGCTTCGCCCGGTTCGACGAAACTCGACAGCACCCGCACCGGGACGCGATGGGCCATGGCCATCTCGACCGAGCGGGTCTGCAGAACCTTGGCCCCGAGCGAGGCCATTTCCAGCATTTCCTCGTAGGAGATCTTGGCCAGCTTGCGGGCCTTTCTCTCGATGCGGGGGTCGGTCGTGTAGACACCGTCGACGTCGGTATAGATGTCGCAGGCCCCCTTGATGGCGGCGGCGATGGCGACGGCGCTGGTGTCCGAGCCGCCCCGGCCGAGGGTGGTGATGCGGCCGTCGCTGGTCACGCCCTGGAAGCCGGCGATCACGGCGATCTGGCCGGCCGCGAAACAGGCCTCCAGATTGGCCGGCGGAATGTCTTCGATGCGGGCGCGGCCGTGGGCGGTGTCGGTCAGGATCGGCACCTGCCAGCCCAGGAACGAGCGCGCGTTCAGCCCCATATTGCGCAGGGTCATGGCCAGCAGGCCGGCCGTGACCTGCTCGCCCGACGCGACGATGGAGTCATACTCGTCGTCCGACTCCGGCAGGCCCGCGGCTGCGCGGCCTGCGCCGTCGGTCCAGGCCACCAGCTCATTGGTCTTGCCCGACATGGCCGAGACCACCACCGCCACCTGCTTGCCGGTCGCGACCTCGGCGGCGACCAGACGGCCCACCCGCCGGATGCGCTCCAGGTCGGCCACCGAGGTGCCGCCGAACTTCATCACCAGACGAGACACGTCTTCAAACCCTCGAACGATAGCGGTTTTTTCTTGCGCCCACCCGGCGAGATTGCTCCTCGCCGCGCAAGCCCCGGCCTTCTAGCGGCGCAACGGCGCAACGGCAATGTCGCGGGCCTGTCTTTTTTCGCCGACGATGTCGCACGGCTGTCGTCGTGGTAGAGAGGCGACATGACCCAAGCCGCTTCGCCCGCCGCGCCCCCCTCCTGGTCCATCGACCCCGCCGACGTGGCGCGGTTCTCGGCCATCGCGGCCGAATGGTGGGATCCCAAGGGCAAGTTCGCGCCGCTGCACGTGTTCAACCCCTGCCGGCTGGCCTTCATCCGCGAGCAGGCGGTGGCGCGTTTTGACCGCGACCCCAAGGACCGCGCGCCGTTCGAGGGCCTGAGCCTGCTGGACATCGGCTGCGGCGGCGGACTGCTCAGCGAGCCGATGGCGCGGCTGGGCTTTACGGTCACGGCCGTCGACGCCTCGGACAGGAACATCAAGACCGCTGCGACCCATGCCGCAGAGCAGGGCCTGACGATCGACTATCGTCCCGCCACGGCCGAACAGCTGCTGGCCGAGGGCGCCGGGCCGTTTGATGTGGTGCTGACCATGGAGGTCATCGAGCACGTCGCCGATCCGGGCGCGTTCCTGCGCACCTGCTCGCAGCTGCTCAAGCCCGGCGGCCTGATGATCGTGGCCACCCTGAACCGTACGCTGAAAGCCCTGGCCCTGGCCAAGATCGGGGCTGAATATGTGCTGCGCTGGGTGCCGGCGGGCACCCACGACTGGAAGCAGTTCCTGAAGCCGGACGAGCTGCGCGCCTTCCTGGCCGGCGAGCCGGTTCAGATGCAGGGCCCGTTCGGCGTGACCTACAACCCCCTGACCGGCCGCTGGAGCCAGTCCAGCGACAGTGACATCAACTACATGATGACGGTGACCCGCGACTGAGACCGGGAACCTTCACCTTCGCGGGGCTTTCCCTTGGCACAGGGACCCTGTGAAGGATTGGCGACCCCCTCGGGGGAGGCCGTTGATCCGTTCGACCGAACGGAGAGCACCACCATGACATCGAAATACATCGCCGCACTGATGGCCACCACGGTCGCCTTCGGCGCGGCCGCCCCGGCCCTGGCCCAGACCGCCAGCGCCCAGGCCGCCTATCAGCAGCGACTGAACACCTATCAGGACCAGCGCGCCGACTATCGCACCCAGATCGCCGACTACGACGCCAAGCAGCGCGCCTATGAAAACGACCGCGCCGCCTATGAACGCTCGCGGCTGAACTATGATCGCCGCTATGGCGTCGGTGCCTATGACCGTCGCTACCCGCAATATGCGACGCGCTATTCCTCGGCCAGCTATCAGACCAGCAGCGCCTATTACGCCGAGCAGGCCGCGTTCCAGCGCGACCGCGAGCTCTACGAGCGTAACCGTCGCGTCTAGGACCGCCGCAGGGGCGTCGGCGCCTATGACCGTCGCCATCCGCAGATCGCCGCACGCTTCAACATGAGCGGCGCCGGCTATGCCGACAACAGCCCCTACGACGCCCAGCGCGCCCAGTGGGAACGCGACCGCACCGACTATGACCAGGCCCGCGCCGACTATGACCGTCGCTATGGCGGCGGTGCCTATGATCGCCGCTATCCCGACTATGCCACCCGCTACAGCGCGCCCTATGCCGGCGGCCAGTACGGGACCAACACCTCTTACAATGAGCCCTGCCGTCAGGACGCCAAGCGCAACGCCACCGTCGGCGGCGTGATCGGCGCCCTGGCCGGCGGCGTGCTCGGCTCAAACGCCGCCGCGCGCAACGCCAAGCCGGAAGGCACCGTCCTGGGCGCCCTGGTCGGGGCCGGCATCGGCGCCGCCATCGGCAACGCCTCGGCCAAGTCCAAGTGCGACACCCGTGGCAATTACTGGTCCTATGACGAGACAGTCCCCTACCGAGAGGCGGCCTATAACGGCGGTGCCTACAGCAGCCGCAGCGACGAACGCTGCCGTCTGGCCCCTGCGCCGGCGGAATATAACGGCCGCACCGAGACGCGTTACATCCGTGTCTGCCCCGACGCCGAAGGGCGCTTCCGCGTCGAAGGCTAGGCTGCGCGGCGGCGGGGATCATGGCCCTCGTCGCCGACCCGCGTCGAAAACCCGACCGTCGCCATCGAACCGACATGCGTCTGGGACGTTATGACGGGCAGGGACACCACAAGAACAATCGGAGCCCGCCATGCGCGCGCAAACCAAAGCTATTGTTATCGCTCTTTCTCTGGCCTTCACGGCCTCGACCATCGCCGTCACGGCGGCTGAAGCCCAGTCCGGCTCGCGCTATCGCGTGAAGGTCTGCAACAAGACCAAGGGCACCAAGGGCACGGTCATCGGCGGCCTGACGGGCGGTACGCTCGGCGCCGCTGTCGCCGGCGGCGGCAACAAGACCGAAGGCGCGATTCTGGGCGGCGTGGTCGGCGCTGTCGCCGGCAACCAGATCGCCAAGAAGAAGAAGTGCCACTACGAGTACCGCTATCGCCGCTAGGCCTTAGCCCAGAGCCGACCAGAACGCCCCGGCGAAAGCCGGGGCGTTTTGCGTCCTGAAAGCCTGGTCAGACCTGACCCAGCGCCTTGATGGCCACATAGACTGCCGTCAGCAACACCATGATCGCGAACCCCCGCCGAGCCAGGGCTGCTCGCGTGGCGAGCACTCTGGCCACCGGGAGGCCCGCAGCGGCCCCGACGGCGCCGCCGACGATGAGCGCCAGGAACACAGGCCAATTCACGAGACCGGCGGCGGCGTAACTGAAGCTGGTCGCTGCGCCAAACAGGGCGACCGAGGCCAGCGAGGAGGCCGCGGCATTGGCCAGGGTCATGCCTGTCGCGGCCATCAGGCCCGGTGCGATCAGAAATCCGCCGCCGATCCCGAAGAAGCCTGCGGCCAGGCCCGTCCCTAGGCCGGCGGGTGCCAATTTGAGGGTCATGGCGGCTGTAAGCCGCACATCGGGATCCCCGGCGCTCTTGCGCGGGAACAGCATCGACACCGCGATGGCGGCCATAATGCCAGAAAAGCCGAGGAGCAGAACACCGCCGTCCAGGCGCTTGGCGAGGTCCGCCCCAAGCAGGGCGCCGGCGAGCCCGGCGCCGGCAAAGGTCAAGGCACAGGGCCACTTGACCGCGCCAGCCCGGGCCTGAAGGGTCAGGCCGACCAGGGCGTTGACGCTGACCGCCGCCGCCGAGGTGCCGATCGCCACATGCGGGTCGCGCACGCCGACCACATAGAGCAGCAGCGGCGTGGCCAGCACCGATCCACCGCCGCCGAACACGGCCAGCAGAAGACCAATCAGGGCGCCGCCCATGGTGGCGGCGAAGAGGGCGCCGGGGTCCATCCTTTCGCCCCTAACGCGCTGCTGGCCGGTTCCACGGCAACACGGCCAGAAGCCGCGCCATGCCACAGAAGCCGGTCGCGCCCGCCACCAGCAGGCCCGCGCCCACAAAGGCGCTGAGCCCCACAAAGCCAGGGTGCACGGCCAGGGAAAGGCCGACGCCGAGCAGGATCAGGAGGCCGGCGATGATCTGCACCTGACGCATCATTTCCAGAGGCGCCTTGCGGTCCAGGGCCACGGGATGGCCGGCCTGGGTCCAACCGTCCAGTCCGCCTTCAAGAACGAAGGCCTGGCCGTTGATCCGGCTGGCCAGCCGGTCGCAGTTTGCGCCGGTGCGCATACCCGAGCGGCAGGTAAAGATCACATCCTGGCCCGGTTCGATTTTCAGATGGGCTGTCTCAAAGTCCGACAGGGGCCGTGACTGCGCGCCCTTGACATGCGCGCGGGCGAATTCGTCGGGCTCCCGGATATCGATCAGGACCGCTGCGCCAGCCTTGAGGCGGGCGGCGACATCATCGGGCTTCAGGGGCTTCAGAGCTGTGGTCATGGTGGGGCCTCATGTCCGGGGGACAAAAGACCTCGGCAAGCGTTGCCACCACCCGTACCGCCGCCGGGTCTAGGATCCGGTACCAGACCGTCAGGCCGTCGCGGCGAGCCGCCACGACACCCTCCTCTCTCAACACCGCAAGGTGCTGAGAGAGCGCCGATTGCGACAGGCCGACAGAGGGTTGCAATTGCCCCACCGACCTTTCGCCATCGACCAGCTGACACAGGATCATCAACCGGCGTTCGTTGCCCAAGGCCTTGAGGAGCTTGGCGGCTCTTCCGGCGCTGGCCTGGAACTGGGTGATGTCGACATTGCCGAGATCGAACATGAGACTCATATATCAGTTGATTCTAATTTAGCAATGACTAATATATTGCCATGACCCAAGCCCAACCCACTCCGTCGCCGCTGTCGGTGCAAGCCTTCTTCGATGCATCGACCAACACCGTGACCTATCTGCTGGTCGATCCCGAGACCCGGGCGGCGGCGATCATCGATCCTGTGCTGGATTTCGATCCAAAATCAGCGCGGCTGTCGACCACCTCAGCCGACCGTCTGCTCGCGGCGATCGCCGATCAGGGGCTCACCCTGCACTGGATCCTGGAGACCCACGCCCATGCCGACCACCTGTCGGCGGCGCATCACCTGCGCGCAATGACCGGGGCGCGCATCGTGATTGGCGAGCATATAAAGGAAGTCCAGAAGGGCTTCGGCGACCTCTTCGAGGCCGACGATGTCACCCCTGACGGCGGGGCCTTCGATCTGCTGGTGGCCGAGGGCGACGTGATCGCTCTGGGGAGCAGACAGATCAGGGTGATGCACACGCCGGGCCACACGCCCGCCTGCGTCAGCTACCTGGTCGATGACACCCTCTTCGTCGGCGACACCCTGTTTATGCCCGACTACGGCACGGCGCGGGCCGACTTCCCGGGGGGCGACGCGGCCACTCTGTATCGCTCGATCCGCAAGATCCTGGCCTTGCCGTCCCGGACCCGGATTCTGGTGGGTCATGACTATCTTCCCGCCGGGCGTGAAACCTACGCCTGGGAAACCACCGTCGGCGAACAGCGCGCCGCCAATATCCATGTGCATGATGGCGTGGACGAAGCCGACTTCGTGACTCTTCGGGAGACGCGCGACGCCACCCTGTCCGCCCCGACGTTGATCCTGCAGGCGCTGCAGGTGAACATTCGCGCCGGCGCCCTGCCCCCGGCCTCGCCCAGCGGCCGGGTGTTCTTGAAGCTGCCCATCAACGCGCTTTAGGCACGGCCCTCAGTTCACGTCCGTCTTCTTCGGCGGCGCAGGCGGCAGGGGGGCGACCTTGATGCCGTCGTCGATCAGGGCCTTGGCCTCGGCCGGCGTGGCCTGGCCGTAGATGCCGCGTTCCTCGGACTTGCCCTCGTGGATGTCGCGGGCCTCCTTGGCGAAGGCGTCGCCGACATTGTCGAAATTGTCCTCGACGTGCCGGCGGACCTCGCCCATAGCCGTCATCATCATCTCACGCATCTTCGGATCGACAGCCGGCGCGGCGTTCTGGGCCCTGGTGCCGGCGACGGCGGGCGACATGATCTGCTTGGACACGCCCTTTGACCCGCACAGCGGACAGTCGACGAGGCCCCGCGCGCTCTGGTCGTCATAGTCTGACGACGAGCCAAACCAGCCCTCGAACGCATGGGCCTGATCGCATTGGAGCGCGTACTTGATCATGATCTGAAGATGGGGATGGTCAGGGACCGGTAAAGGCGCGGGCGTTCTTGAGGGCGGGGATGGCCGCGCGCGCCTTGGGCGCGGCGTCCAGGTCGAGATCGGCCACAAGCACTCCGGGCTCGTCATGGTCAAGCACGCCGATGACCTCGCCCCACGGACCGATGGCGATGGTCCGCCCCCAGGTGCCGCGCCCGTCCTCGTGGAAACCACCCTGGGCGGCCGCCAGCACGAATGAGCCGGTCTCGATGGCGCGGGCCCGCAGCAGGATCTCCCAGTGCGCCTGGCCCGTGGGCCGGGTGAAGGCGGCCGGGACGGTCAGGATCGTCGCGCCCTTCAAGGCCAGGGCCCGATACAGAGCGGGAAAACGCATGTCGTAACAGATGGTCAGGCCGAAGACGCCCAGTGGGGTGTCGACAACCACGGCCCGTTCGCCCGGCTCATAGGTCGCCGATTCCCGCGCTGTCTCGCCTGTCGGCAGGTCGACATCGAACATGTGCAGCTTGTCGTAGGTGGCGACGATCGCGCCCGTCGGATCGATCACCGCCTGGCGGTTGGCCGCCTTGCCATCTTCGCGCAGCACCAGGGCCGAGCCGATGTCGATCCAGACGCCCAGCTCGGCGGCCAGGTCGCGTAGCCCCCGGACGACGATGTCGTCGTCCAGGCTTTGCAGGGCCGGCAGCAGTCGGGCGCGGTCCTTCTGCAGGACGTTGCTCCCCTCGGGCGTCAGGATGAACCGGGCGCCTTGGGCGGCGGCCTCGCGCACCAGCGGCGCGACATGGGCCAGCGCCGCCGCGTGGGTGGCGGGGGTCCGGGTCTGGATCAGGCCGACCCTCAAGGCGCCGTTGAGACTCATGCGGCGAGCCCCTTAGGCGGCAAGGAGGCCGTCCAGCTTGCCCTCGCGTTCCAGGGCCATCATGTCGTCGCAGCCGCCAATGTGCTGCTGGCCCACGAAGATCTGCGGAAAGGTGGTGCGGCCCGAGCGGTCCATCATTTCCTGACGCAGCTTGGGGTCCATGCCGGCTTCGATTTCCGTGAAGTCGGCGCCCTTTTCACCCAGGACCTTGAGGGCGCGGGCGCAGTAGCCGCAGAACGGGCGGGTGTAGATAGTGACTTTGGCCATGGGGATAACGAGTCTCTCCTTGTGGTCCTTATATAGGACGCGCTTGCATCTCTGTAACGCGCGCCACGACGGCAAGGGTCACTTCGGCCGCGCCCGCCGCCTTCAGGGCCCGCGCGCAGCCCTCGGCCGTGGCGCCGGTGGTCAGAACATCATCGACCAGCACAATCCTGCGCCCGATCACCCGATGCCGGCGCGACTCGGGCACCACGAAGGCGGCCGCGACGTTGCGGCGGCGACCCGAGGCCGACTTGCCGCCCTGGCTGACCGTGTCGCGCTGGCGGATCAGGGCGTCGGGCAGATAGGCCACGCCGCTGGCGCGGGCCAGGGGTCGGGCGATCTCGGCGGCCTGGTTGTAGCGGCGTCGCAGCAGGCGGCCCGGATGCATGGGCACCGGAGCTATGGCGTCAGCCTCTTCCAGCAGCGGCGCGGCGGCGCGCGACAGCCAGCGGGCCAACAGGCCCGACAGGTCGGTGCGATCAGCGTGCTTGAGCTTCAAGATCAGGTCGCGGGAATGTTCGTCATAGACGCAGGCCGCGCGAGCCCGGGAAAAGGCCCTTGGGCGAGCCTGGCAGGCCGGGCAATGCTCGACCGCGCCGCTGTCGAACGGCATGGCCAGGCCGCAGCCGTCGCAGACCGGATCGTCCAGAAAGGTGACGCGGCTCCAGCTTTCGGCGGACAGCCCGCGGGTCTGGGCCGGGCCTCCGTCAAAGGTCCGGAGCGGCAGGAGGAGATCGAGCAGGCCTCTTCCGAGACCTCTCAGACGCGGCCCCGCTTTCCATATCGGTTCGAAATCGCCATGTTCCGCCCGCATGACCGCCTCGCCCCTCCTCTTCGACCGCGACCTTCTCAAGGTCCGCCTCGACCGCGCCGCGCCTGACTATGCGTCGGCAGACTTCCTCAAGCGCCGGACGGCCGAGGATGTCGTCATGCGGTTGGAGACGATCCTGCGACGCTTTCCGGTCGCCGTCGATCTCGGAGCGCGAAACGGCGCTTTCTCGCAGGCCCTGGCCGCCAGCGACGCTGCCGCCAATATCGACGTGCTGTTCCAGACCGACCTGTCGGCGCGGATGCTGGGAGCCGGTGACGGCCTCAAGGTCGTGGCCGACGAGGAGCGCCTGCCGTTTGGCGACGCGACGCTCGATCTGGCCGTCTCGACCCTGTCCCTGCACTGGACCAATGACCTGGTCGGGGCCCTGATCCAGATCCGCCGGGCGCTGCGGCCCGACGGCCTGTTCATCGGCGCGATCTTCGGCGGGGCCACCCTGACCGAACTGCGCCAGGCCCTGCTGCAGGCCGAGGACGAGGTCAGCGGCGGTGCCTCCTTCCGCGTCTCGCCCTTCGCCGACGCTATCGACGCGGCAGGTCTGCTGCAACGGGCCGGTTTCGCCCTGCCGGTGGCGGACGTGGATCGGGTCAAGGTGCGCTATGGCCACCCGATCGCGCTGCTGCGCGACCTTCGGCGAATGGGCGAGACCAGCGTGCTGCTGGACCGCTCGCGCAAACCGATGGGCCGGCGGGTGCTGGCGCGGGCGATGGAAATCTATGTCGAGCGCTTCGCCGAGGCCGACGGCCGCGTGCCGGCAACGTTCGAGATCGTGGCGGTGACGGGCTGGGCGCCGCATGAAAGCCAGCAGAAGCCCTTGCGGCCCGGCTCGGCCAAGATGCGACTGGCCGACGCCCTGGGCGTCCAGGAACAATCTGCGGGCGAGAAGCCCGTCTAAAGTTCCATCCTGACTGCGTCAGTCCGGAGCTCTAGGTTTTTGCTTTACGCATTTTCTTCACGCGAACCTGAATCCACTTCGCTCGAAAATGCTCCGGCTAGCTGCCGTGCGTCGAGGCGATGGCGGTGGAGGTCTTTTCGAAGCTGGTCTTGATGCCGCCGCTCAGCATGGACACGGCGCTGATGATGGCGATGCACAGGCCGGCGACCAGCAGACCCACCTCGACGGCGGTGGCGCCGCTCTGGTTGCGGCCAAAGCGCTTCAGAGCAGATCGCGCAGCCACGCCACCAGCGGAATGTCCGCCGGGGGCATCGGATAGTCGGCCAGTTTGTCCGGCTTCACCCATGCCAGCGCCTCATGCTCCTTGCGCGTAACCAGGCCTTCCCAGCGGCGCAGCAAGTAGAGTGGCATCAGGAGGTGAAAAGACTCGTAACTGTGCGACGCGAAGACAAAGGGCGCCAGGCAGGATTGAGCGACCGTGATCCCCAGCTCTTCTTGCAGCTCGCGGATCAGGCACTCTTCGGGCGTTTCACCAGGTTCGACCTTGCCGCCCGGAAACTCCCACAGCCCCGCCAGTTGCTTGCCTTTCGGCCGCTGGCAGATCAGCACGCGGCCATCGACATCGATCATGGCGGCGGCGGCGACGAGGACGGTGGGCTTGGTCATCAGAGGGGTTTGGCGCGGAGAAACCGGGCTGGCAAGATCTTGGTCGCATCAGCGCCATATTGCCTTCCTAGCTTCACCGGAGACGCTGGAGATGACTGAATGTATCGACTGATCGCGACCATCGCCGCAGGGGTGAGCCTGCTGACGGCCGCCCCGGTTCTGGCCCAGACCCATCCAGAGGAAGCGGCCGTCCGCGCGACGCTGGAGCACTATCTGGCCGGCCACGCCACCGGCCAGGCCCAGGAATTCCGTCAGGCCTTCCACGACGAGGCGCGTCTTCAGTGGGTCCGGGACGGTGCTTACGGGCAGCGCAGCGACGATGACTATATCGCGGGCGTCAGCGGCAAGCCTGCCGGGGATGAAGCGCAGCGCAAGCGCTGGATCGAGTCGATCGACATCACCGGCTCGGCGGCAAGCGCCAAGATCATCCTGGACCATCCCAACGCCGTCCTGACCGACTACATGCAGCTGCTGAAGACGCCCGAGGGCTGGAAGATCGTCAACAAGATCGTCGACGCCAAACCCAAGCCCAAGCCCTGAAATCCCGACGGGAAAGGGCTCCGCGCAGGGGGTGCGTCCCCGCACCCCTTGACTTCGCACCTGCAATAAACGATCTAAGCCCCGCGCCCTTAGGCGCTATCGGCGCTCCAGTCGCGTGAAGGTCCGTTTTTCGGATCAGCCTGTCGAGCGCCATGAAACGTCCATAAGACCGCCCGGGCCACGCGGGGCGCTCCCCAACCGACCCGTCTCATGGACGAGCCGCGCGAGGACCGCGCGCGCCGTCATGCGGCATTGTCTGAAAGACAGCCAACTTGACTCAATTCACCGACCTTGGCCTGGCCAAGCCGCTCCTGAAGGCCCTGGCCGACAAGGGCTACACGACCCCCACCCCGATTCAGGCCCAGGCCATCCCCACCGTCATGACCGGCCGCGACCTGCTGGGCATCGCCCAGACCGGAACCGGCAAGACGGCCGCCTTCGCCCTGCCGATCCTGCATCGCCTGGCCGAAGACAAGAAGCCGGCCCCGCGCCGCGGCTTCCGCTGCCTGGTTCTCTCCCCGACCCGCGAACTGGCGACCCAGATCGCCGACAGCTTCCGCGACTATGGCAAGCACATGGGTCTGACCGTCGCCACCATCTTCGGCGGCGTGAAGTATGGCCCGCAGATGAAGGCCCTGGCGGCCGGCGTCGACGTGGTCGTGGCCACGCCTGGTCGCCTGATGGACCACCTGGGCGAAAAGTCCGCTCACCTGAACGGCGTCGAGATCTTCGTCCTCGACGAAGCCGACCAGATGCTGGACCTGGGCTTCGTGGTGCCAATCCGCAAGATCGCCTCGCAACTGCCCAAGGAACGCCAGAACCTGTTCTTCTCGGCCACCATGCCCACCGAGATCGGCAAGCTGGCCGGCGAACTGCTGAGGAACCCGGCCCAGGTGTCGATCACCCCGTCGGCCACCACCGTCGAGCGCATCGACCAGTCGCTGATCTTCATCGAGGCCCAGCGCAAGCGTCCGCTGCTGGCCGAACTGCTGGCCGACAAGGCCGTTGAACGCTCGATCGTCTTCACGCGCACCAAGCGCGGCGCCGACCGGGTGGCCAAGTATCTGGTCGCCAGCGGTATCGAAGCGGCGGCCATCCACGGCGACAAGACCCAAGGCCAGCGCGAACGCGCCCTCGCCGCCTTCAAGGCCGGTGACGTCAAGGCCCTGATCGCCACCGACATCGCCGCACGCGGCATCGACGTTAACGACGTCAGCCACGTGTTCAATTTCGAGCTGCCCAACGTGCCGGAATCCTACGTCCACCGCATCGGCCGGACCGCCCGCAAGGGCAAGGACGGCATCGCCATCAGCTTCTGCGCCGATGACGAACGCACCCTGCTGCGCGACATCCAGAAGGCCACCCGCCAGACGATCCCGACCTTCGATCGCCGCAACGACAAGAGCCTGGCTGCGGCCGCCGCTGTCGCCGACAAGCTGGCTCCGCCGGAAAAGTATGTCGATCCGCGCCGCGCCGACCCGCGCAACAATGTCCCGGCCGAACTGCGTCGTCAGCGCAACCGTCCGGCCCGCAGCGCCGACGGCGCCGCCAAGGGTCCGGGCCAGGGCCAGAGCCGCAATGGCAGCGGCGGCGGCGGCGGTCGCAGCGGCGCCTCGAACGCCTCGGCCAAGCCGGCCGGCGGCGACTATCGCGGCCCCAAGCGCATTAGCGCTGCGGCGCCCGCCGAGAAGCGCTGGAACCCGATCGACTGATACCCAAGACGGGTAGTGCTCTCGGGGCGCGCCCTGACATGTGACTGAATCGACGGCCGTTTTCACCCCGAGGGGCGAAAGCGGCCGTTTTTTCGTCCGCAAGGGCATTTGCCGCTCGCAGGGGTTGTTCCCGACCAGACAGGCCTTGAATCGGGCTCCGCGATAGGTTCATTTGCCCCCGGGACCGGTCACTCACCGGCGGGAGGGAACAGCTGCGATGGCGGAGCTACAGCCGCGCGCCGGACCGACGCTGACGAGGATCGCCGGCGGCGAGATGGCGGAACGCGTGCGCGCCTTTGACTGGTCGACCACGCCGATCGGCGCGATGGAGGCCTGGTCGCCCAGCCTGCGCCTGGTCGTCGACATGATCCTGGCGACCAACTTTCCCATGGCTGTGCGCTGGGGGCCGCAACTGTGCCTGATCTATAACGACGCCTATGCTCCAGCCCTGCATAAGCGGCACCCGGCGGCCCTGGGCATGCTGTTCAGCGAGCACTCCGAGGCGTTTCAGGCCAGCCTGCGGACGATCCACGACACGATCCTGGACGGAACCAGCGGCGGCTATGCGCTCGAGAAAACGCCCCTGAGCGTCAAGCGGGACGGCGACGCCGTCCCCCGCATCGGCCATTTCACCATCAGCTACAGCCCCGTGCCCGACGCCAGCGCCCCGAGCGGCGTCGGCGGGGTGCTGATCACGGCCGTCGAGTTGACCGAAGCCGTCGAGACCGAACGCACCCTGCGCGAAACCGAGCGGCGCTATCGCCTGGCCATCGAGGCGGCCGGCGGCATCGGCGCCTGGGACTGGGACATCAAGGCCAACAAGGTCTATGCCGACGCCGGTTACGCCACCCTGCACTCGCTGGCGCCGGAACTGGTCGAGGCCGGCCTGCCGGTCGAGAGTTTCGCCCCGGCCCTCCACCCCGACGATCGCGAGCGCATCAGGACCCAGAGCCTGGCGGCGATCGCAACGGGCGGCGACTTTTCGGATGAGTATCGCCTGGTCACGCCCGACGGCTCGACCCGCTGGGTCTATGCCCGTGGCAGCGCCTATCTCGACGCCGACGGTAACCCTTCGCGCAATACCGGCGTGGTCCTGGACATCACCGAGCGCAAGGCCGCCGAGGCCGACCTGATGGCGGCGCGGGCCGACCTGGACCTGGCTGTCCAAGCCGCCCGCATGGGTCGCTGGGATCACAATCCATCGATCGGGGCGCGGTTCTGGGACAAGCGGGCGCGCGAAATCTTCGGCCTCGGCGACGAAGACAAAAACACCACCGAGAGCTTTGAGAAGCTGATCCATCCGGACGATCTGCCCGGCATGCACGCCACGCTCAAAGCCACCCTGGATCCCGCCGGCGACGGCAAGATCAATCTGGAATACCGCATTCATCGCGCCAGCGACGGGGCGCTGCGCTGGATCGAGACCTTCGGCCGGGCCTATTTCGAGCATGGCCACTGCACCCGCTTCGTGGGTGTCGTGTCCGACGTCACCGAACGCAAGGAAACCGAGGCCCACCTGCTGCTGCAGGAAGAGACCCTGCGCCTGGCCGTCGACGCCGCCGACCTGGGGATCTGGGAACTGGATGTCGTCTCGGGCCTGCTGACCTGGTCGGACCGCTGCTATGCGATGTTCGGGGTGGCGCCGGGAGAGCCGGTCACCGTCAAAACCTTCTACGAGCGCCTGCATCCCGATGACCAGGCGCCGACCCGCGCCGCCATCGCCCGTGCCGTGGATCCGGACATTCGCGCCGACTACGCCCTCGAGTTTCGCACCATCGGCCACGACGATGGTCATGAGCGCTGGATCACCGCCAAGGGCCAGGCCTTCTTCTCGCCCGAAGGCAAGGCGACCCGGCTGCTGGGCGCGACGGTCGACATCACCGACCGCAAGCGGGCCGAACTGCACCTGCGCCTGCTGGTCAACGAGCTGAACCACCGGGTCAAGAACTCGCTGGCCACCATCCAGGCCATAGCGGCCCAGAGCTTCAACGCCTCGCGTCCCCTGGCCGAGGCCCAGGAAGCCTTCACCAGCCGCATCCTCGCCCTGGCCGAGGCTCACGACCTGCTGACGCGCGAGAACTGGGAAGGCGCCGAGCTACACGACATCGCTGCGCGCCTGGCGGTGCTGCATGGCGGTTCGGCGCGGTTCGAGTTGGTCGGCCCGGCGCTCAGGCTGTCGCCGCGCACGGCCCTGTCGCTGTCGATGGCTCTGCACGAACTGGCCACCAATGCGGTCAAGTACGGCGCGCTTTCGGTTCCGGACGGCCACGTTCGCCTCAGCTGGGCTCTGGCCCCGGGCATGGCCGAGCGGCTGGACCTGACCTGGACCGAGATCGACGGCCCGCCCGTCAGCCCGCCCACCCGGCGAGGTTTCGGTTCGCGCCTGATCGAACGCGGCCTGGCCGCCGAACTGTCGGGCGAGGCCTCGATCCGGTTCGAACCGGCCGGGGTGGTCTGCCACATTCGGGCGTTGCTGGACGCCTAACGCGCCACCCTCAACGCCCTGCCGATCTGCGCGTCCGTCCGCCGCATCATCATCAACACGGTCAGGGCGATGATCACCAGCGGCGCGGCCCAGCCGGCCAGGCCCATGACGGTCAGGGTGGTCGCGCCGGCGATCAGGGCGCCGATCAGGATCTCGGCCAGGGTGGCCAGCCAGGACGCGCCGCGACGGCGGCGGAAGTCCGCGCGCTTGCCCGGCTTCTGATGCCAGACATTGATCAGCCCGCAGGCCCAGGCGGCCAGGCCCGCGCCGAGAGCGGTTATCAGGCCGGTCAGGGGCTGAAACCAGGTCAGGGCCGCGATCGGTCCCACCAGCAGCAGGGCGACCGGGATCAAGGCCGCGACCAGCTTGGCGCGGCGCAGGGTGGCCATCGAGGTCGGCGACACGGCCAGCAGGTCGGGGGTGTCCTCGGCCGACAGGGTGATCCAGGCCAGACTGCCGGCCACCTGCCCGGCCATGAAGGCCACGATCCCGGCTCCGCCAGCCAGGGCGACAGCGTCGACCTTGGCGGCCGAGCGGGCCAGCACCAGGGCCAGCGGGATCAGATACAGCACCCGCAGCAGCACCTGCGACAGCAGGGTGGCGTCGCGACCGATCAGCCGCAACTCCTTGCGCACCGTCGCCTTGAAGGCGCCGGCCGCAAAGGCTCCGGCCGGCTTGACCCGGCCGCGCGGTCGCTTGGAGGCCGCGCCCTGGGCGGCCGCAGCGGCGTCGGAGAACCGTCGGCCCAAAGCGTTGGTCGCCAGCCAGAACAGGCCGATCCCGATGGCCAGCATCCCCGCCAGCGGCAGGGGCTCGCCGATCATGGCGCGCAGCGGCAGGCTGGCCCAGGGCGGCGGGGTCAGGCGGCCGTCCATCGCCTCGCGGACGATCGTGGCATAGAGGCTCTCGCTGGCCGCCTCGCCCATCAGGTTGCGGTACTGGCTGGCCAGGAAGAAGGCCGCGCCGACCAGGGCCGCCAGCACCTGGGCCACGGTGCGGGTGCGGCGGGGGCCGATCAAGGCAAACAGCGCCATGGCCAGGATCAGCCCCACCGCCGTGGCGGTCAGGGCCAGGGCGATCAGCACCCCAAACACCCCCAGCCAGCCGGGGTGGCCATACAGGATCGACGGCAGCAGGATCGGGGCCGAAAACGCCATGAAGATCGTCGCCACCCCGGCGGCGATGCCCAGCGAGCGGACCAGCAGCACCTTGCGCGGCGCGATCGGCGACGAAAACAGAAGGTCCAGGTCGCCCCGCTCGTACAGGGCCTCGGCTGAGGCGCTGAGGGTCTGGGACAGCATCAGGGTCAGCAGCACCGCGCACAGCAGGTCGGCGATCAGCACGGCCAGCGGGTGGATCGGCACCTCGTGGCCCTGCACGGCCAGGGCCACAAACACCCCGCAGATACAGGCAAAGGCCAGCAGGATCGCCAGACCGATCAGGGCGCCGACGCCCTTGCCCGCCCCTTTTCCCTTGCCAGATTGGCCAGCGCGAAACCCTCGCCAGGCCAGACGCATCTCGTGGGCCAGCAGCCACGCCGTGCTGGCGGGTTTGAGCAGGCTCACGCGGCGGCGCTTTCGGCGGTCAGCTGCAGGAAGACGTCCTCCAGGGTGGAGCTGCCGCCCGCCCGACCCGCCTGGGCCCGCAGCTCGTCCAGCCGGCCCTCGGCCAGCAGCCTGCCGCCGGCGATGATGCCGATGCGGTCGGCCATGCGCTCGGCGACCTCGAGAATGTGGGTGGTCAGGATCACCGTACCGCCGGCGTCGACGCGGGCCTGCAGCATGTCCTTGACCAGCCGCGCCGCGGCGGCGTCCAGGCCCGTCAACGGCTCGTCCAGGATCAGCAGGCGGGGATCATGGATCAGGGCCCCGGCCAGGGCGACCTTCTGCTTCATGCCGCGCGAAAAGCCCTCGCAGCGGCGGCGGGCCTCGTCGGCCAGACCCAGCTGGGCCAGCAGTTCCTCGGCCCGGGTCTTGGCCAGCTTGGGATTAACGTTCCAGAGGCCGGCCACAAATTCCAGATATTCCAGCGGCGTCAGGCGGTCATAGATCATCGCCTCGTCGGGCGCCCAGGCGACCAGGGCCTTGGCCCCGGCCGGGTCGCTGCGGGCGTCGACGCCATAGATGCTGATCTGGCCGCTGTCGGGCTGGGTCAGGCCCGCCACCATCCGCAGGGTGGTGGTCTTGCCCGCGCCATTGGGACCCAGCAGGGCGTAGAGCTCGCCCGCATGGACCGTCAGGTCCAGATTGGCGACGGCGGGCTTGGCGAAGGTCTTGTTCAGACCCCGCACGATCAAGGCTTCGGTCAAGGCAGGGGTCCCCAAGTCACGGGCGGCATGAGAACGTGATTGGGGGGCGAGTGGCAAGCGCCGCACTGGCCCCCTACGGGCTGCTGCGCAGCCGTCTTCCCCCGGAGGGGGAAGATGAAACGCGCCGCACCCACTCATCGGACGGGCGCCCGTAACGGCTGAGTACGGCTGCTGCCAAACCCTGTCAGCAGGCTCGCGATAGGGTGTCGCAAACAACGGGAGCGACCATGTCCAGCCTAGTCTTTTACACCAACCCCATGTCGCGCGGCCGCATCATCCGCTGGATGCTGGAAGAGATCGGTCAGCCCTATGAGACCAAGGTCCTGCGGTGGGAGGCCGGAGACACAAAGGCCGCCGACTATCTCGCCATCAATCCGATGGGCAAGGTGCCTGCCATCGTCCACGACGGGGTGATCGTTACCGAATGCGCCGCCATCTGCGCCTATCTTGCCGACGTCTTTCCGAAGGCCGGCCTCGCTCCCCCCGCCAACAGTCCGCTCCGCGGGCCCTATTATCGCTGGCTGTTCTTCGGAGCGGGCCCGATCGAGCAGGCCGTGGCCGCCAAGACGATGAACCTGGAGCCGACGATCGAGCAACGTCTCTCGCTGGGTTTCGGCTGCATCGAGGACGTCCTGGGCGCCGTCGAGGGGGCGGTCAGGGACCGCCCCTATCTGGTGGGAGACGGCTTTACAGCCGCCGACCTCTACCTCGCCTCTCATCTGTCCTGGGGGATGAACTTCGGCACGATCGAAAAGCGCCCGGCGTTCGAGACCTATGTGGAGCGCCACCTGCAACGCCCCGCCGCCAAGCGCGCCGACCAGATCGACGACGCCCTGATCCTCGCTCAGGCCGTGTCGACGGCCTGAGCCGGGGCCCAGACGACGTTCAAAAGCCCCCTCAGAACGCCGTCTTGCACCGCTGCTTGTAGTGCACGCCGCGCAGGAACCCGCGCCGCGCCAGACCGGCGTCCAACGCCGCGTTCAGGTGGCGTTCGGCCGGGGCGGCGCCGGTGATCTCGCGGACCAGGCTGCGGAACGGGATGATCGAGTTGATCACCGTCCGGCCGCCGGCCGCGGCCAGCTTGCCGGCGCGGCTTTCCTTGACCTCATTGCCGACGATGTAGTCGGGACCCAGGGCTTCGTTGAGTTTGCGGACCTCGCCAGCCAGCTGCACGCAGGTCTTCAGGCCCTTGAGCGTATAGGGATCGGCCAGGGCCTCCTCGAGGATCGGCGGCGTATCGCGCCGCATCACCCCGACGTCGCGGACGGGCTGTGAGCCGATCTCCAGGACCGACTTGCGGGCGCCGTCCCAGCGTCCCGGAGCGGCGGCTTCGTCCTTGGCCTTGTCGACGCCGGGCCCGACCTGCGCCTTGTCCTGGGCCTGGGCCTGGGCGACGCCGCCCAGAGTCAGCGCCGCGACCACCGCGAACATCCCGTATCGAAAGCCAGATCCACGCATGTCAAATCCTCAAGCGCCCGAAAGACGGAACGCGGGTTAGGAACGGCAAGCTTGGCAACAGGTTCCGGCCTAGAGGTTCCGCCCTAGTTCGGCGGCGAAACCGCTTCCAGCTCGAACGCCGCGTCCAGCGCGTCGTCATTGGGAACTTCGCCTGTCAGGGCGGTGTCGAGGACGTTCTGCAACGAGCCCCAGACGAAGGCCAACTGCTCCAGAACGGCCGGCACGCCATCAGGCTCGAAGCCCGGATAGCAGTCCTCGATCAACCACAGGCCGGTCAGGACGTCGAAGCCGAAGCGGCAGCCGATCAGGCGAAACTGGGCGCGGGCGATGGTCTCGAACAGGGCGGTCAGGTCGCGGGCCTGGTCCAGATCCTGGGGGTCCAGCACCTGGCAGCGGACCTGCAGCCAGTCGTTCTCGGGGAACAGATAGAAGGCCCCGCCGTCGTCGGCGCCGGAGACCTCCAGGCCGTTGTCGATCTCGCTGACAAGGTAGCCGGCTTCGCGGCAAGCCGAAGCGACGGCGTCCAGGTCGATGGGATGGGGCTCGCTGGCCATGGTCAGGACCGATAGTCGCCGTTGATCGCCACATACTGCTTGGTCAGGTCGCAGGTCCAGACCGTGGCCGAGCCCTTGCCGACGCCCACATCGACGGTGACCTCGAACTCGGGCTTCTTGACGTAGGCGCTCATCGCCGCCTCGTCATAGTCGGGCGAGACCAGACCGTCGCGGGCCGCATAGAGGTCGCCGAACTTGATGCTGATGCGCTCGCGGGCCACAGGCTCGTCGGCCCGGCCGATGGCCATGGCGATGCGGCCCCAGTTGGCGTCCTCGCCGGCGAAGGCGGTCTTGACCAGCGGGCTCTCGGCGATGGTGCGGGCGATCTTGCGGGCGCTGGCCGGGCTCTCGGCGCCGTTGACGGTAACGCGGACGAACTTGGTCGCCCCCTCGCCGTCGCGCACCAGCTGCTGGGCCAGATCCAGCAGCAGGGCGTCGAGCTTTTCACGGAAGTCGGCCAGGCGGCGATCGCCGGCCCGGTGGATCTTGGGCGCGGTCGACTGGCCGGTGGCGAACAGCAGCAGGGTGTCGTTGGTCGAGCGGTCGCCGTCCACCGTGACGCTGTTGAAGGTGGTGCGGGTATAGAGGCTGACCAGGGTCTGCAGGGCCGCCGGCGCGATGGCCGCGTCGGTGGCCACGAAGGCCAGCATGGTCGCCATGTCGGGCGCGATCATGCCCGAGCCCTTGGTGATGCCAGCGATCTTGACCTCGTGCCCGTCGATCAGGGCGGTGGCGAACGCGCCTTTCGGGAAGGTGTCGGTGGTCATGATCGCCTGGGCGGCCTGCGACCAGGCATCGGCCGTCAGGCGGGTCTCGACCTCGGCCAGGCGGGCGGTGATCTTGGCGTCGTCGAGGATCACCCCGATCACGCCTGTCGAGGCCATCATCACGTCGCGCTGGCGGCAGTCGAAGCGCTTGCCCACAGCCGTGGCCACCCGGCGCACCGCGTCGGCGCCCGGCTTGCCCGTGAAGCTGTTGGCGCAGCCGGCATTGACCACCAGAGCCCGTACGTCGGCGCCGCCGGTGGCGGTGAGCTGGCGCTTGCACCAGTCGACCGGGGCCGAACCGACGCCATGACGGGTGAACACGCCCGCCGCGCTGGTGCCCTCGGCAAAGCGCATCAGCAGCATGTCCTCGCGCTCGTGCTTGTAGAAGCCCGCGCGGCCGGTGGCGATCTCGACGCCGGCGATCGGCGGGATATGCGGGAACGGCACGGCCAGGGGCGAGATCGTCAGACCGGGCTTGCCCGGCGCAGGCGCCGCCTTGGCGGCCGGCTTGTCGCCGCGACGGCGCGTGGCCCGCTTCAGGGCCGAGGTCAGGGGATCCAGGGCCCGTTCCAGGCTCTGGCCCACGCGCTCGACAGCGCCCGGCGTGGCGGCGTCGGCTTCGGCGGCGGACTTGGCGAGCGTCTTTTCGGTCTTGGAGGGCATAGGGTCGTCTCGACTAGTTCTTCTTCGCGGGCGCCGGAGTGGGCGAAGCGGGCGAAGCGGGCGAAGCCGCCGGGGGCGCGGAGGCCGGGGCCGAGCCTTGCAGCTCCACCGGCGGGGCCGACGCCGGCTCCTCGGGCGCGCCGGGCACGTCCTGGGTCTTGCTGGCCAACATATCGACCTTGGCGCCGCCGCGCAGCTTTTCCAGCAGGTCGCGGACCTGATCATAGGTCAGGAAGCGCACGATCTGCGGACGGGCCGCCTCGAGCGTGATCGGCTCTTCCATGCGCTTGTCCTCGACGCGCAGGATCGCCCAGCCGCCCTCGGTGGCGAACGGCCCGACCAGCTGGCCCTTCTGGGCGGCCTTCAGGGGCGCGGCATAGGCTTCGGGCATCACATCGACGGTGAAATAGCCCAGGTCGCCGCCGTTGAAGCGCGTGGCCTGGTCGGTCGAGCGCTCCATGGCCAGGGCGTCGAACGAGGCGCCGGTGGCCAGAAGCTTCTTGATGCTGTCGGCCTCGGCCTGGGTGGCGACCAGGATCTGGCGGGCGCGGATTTCCTCGGAGCGCTTGGACAGCTTCTGCTGCTCGGCATAGAGGCGGCGAATGGCGTCTTCATTGACGGCCTTTTCGACCACGCTCTCGACCAGCATGTCGCCCAGGATGCGCTCACGCGCGGCGGCCAGGCGGCGCTGGGCCACGGGGTCCTTGTCCAGCTTGCGCTTGAGGGCCTCGGCGGCCAGCAGCTTCTGGTCGACCACCTCGTCGAGGCGCTGGCGGAACACGTCGCTGGAGATATCCAGCGGCTCGCCCTCGCTGATCAGGCCCTGGGCCACGGCCTCGCGCTTGACGTCGGACGCCCAGACATTGTGCCCGTTGACGCGGGCCACGGCGGTGTCGCCCGGCTCCGGCGGCTTCTCGGCGCTCTTGTCCTGGCCGCAAGCGGCCAGAATGACCGTGACGGCGAGAACGGCCCAAACGCGGCTGTGGCGGAACTTGATCAAGGACGGATCTCCGAAACACCTTAGCGACCGGCTCTAGCGTGGTTTCGGCCGCAGGGGAATGCAACTCCGGCCTATCCCGCGGGCCGCTTTTCGCCAAAGCGAGCCGGCGGGACAACCAAACGCGGTAAAGGCCGGAAACCTTCGCCTTTACCATGCTCTATAAGGGGGCCTCGCGTTGACACTGGCAGGGTCGCTGCTTAAGTCTCCCGCGCGCCGTAAGGGCCGGAATAGTCGGGCTTGGTAATGACCTTGCGCGATCCCCAACGCCCACAGCGCCTAACACTTCATCGGAATTTCGACTTCATGCTCGGCTTCGCCAAAAAGCTCTTCGGCTCTTCCAACGACCGCAAGGTCAAGACGCTGACCGCCCGTGTGGCGAAGATCAACGCCTATGAAGCGGACTATGCCGCACTGTCCGACGAGGCGCTGAAGGCCAAGACCGACGAGTTCAAGGCGCGCCTCGAGAAGGGCGAAACCCTCGACGACATCCTGCACGAGGCCTTCGCCGTGGTGCGCGAGGCCTCCAAGCGGGCGCTGGGCATGCGCCACTTCGACGTCCAGCTGGTCGGCGGCATGGTGCTGCACTTCGGCGGCATCTCGGAAATGCGCACGGGTGAAGGCAAGACCCTGGTCGCCACCCTGCCCACCTATCTCAATGCCCTGGCCGGCAAGGGCGTTCACGTCATTACCGTCAACGACTACCTGGCCAAGCGCGACGCCGAGTGGATGGGCCAGATCTACAACTTCCTGGGCCTGAGCTATGGCGTGATCGTCAACGGCCTCAGCCAGGGTGACCGTCAGCGCGCCTATCGCAGCGACATCACCTACGGCACCAACAACGAATTCGGCTTCGACTATCTGCGCGACAACTTGGTCTACAGCGTCGAGGAAATGGTCCAGCGCGGCCACCACTTCGTGATCGTCGACGAGGTCGACTCGATCCTGATCGACGAAGCCCGCACGCCGCTGATCATCTCGGGTCCGACCGAGGACCGCAGCAGCCTGTACAAGACCATCGACGTCCTGGTGAAGGAGCTCATCAAGGACAAGACCAACTACGATCACGACGAGAAGCAGAAGCAGGTCATCCTCACCGAGGACGGCCAGGAGCGCATCGAAGAAGTCCTGATGTCAGGCGGCCACCTGGCCGAGGACACCGCCGGTCTGTACGACGCCGCCAACATCTCGCTGGTCCACCATGTCAACCAGGCCCTGCGCGCCAACGTGCTCTACACGCGCGACAAGGACTATATCGTCAAGGGCGACGAGGTCGTTCTGATCGACGAGTTCACCGGTCGCATGATGACCGGTCGCCGGCTGTCGGAAGGTCTGCACCAGGCCATCGAGGCCAAGGAAGGCGCCGACATCCAGCCCGAGAACCAGACCCTGGCCTCGGTGACCATCCAGAACTATTTCCGCCTCTACACCAAGCTGTCGGGCATGACCGGCACGGCCTCGACCGAGGCGCAGGAATTCGACGACATCTACAAGATGGGCGTCAGCGAAATCCCGACCAACCGTCCGGTGATGCGCATCGACGACGACGATGAGGTCTATCGCACCGAGCGCGAGAAGAACGACTCGATCCTGATACAGATCGCCGACTGCCATGCGCGCGGCCAGCCGATCCTGGTCGGCACCGTGTCGATCGAGAAGTCAGAAGAGTTGTCCAAGCTTCTGTCGGCCTATGCCTACAAGGTCGAGATGTCGCGGGCTCCGAAAACCGAGCACGCTGGCAAGGACGACAAGGAACTGGCCAAGATCGGCGATGACGCCTTCGACATCGTCTACAAGACCGGCAAGGGCATTCCCCACCAGGTGCTGAACGCCCGCTTCCACGAGCAGGAAGCTGGCATCGTCGCCGACGCCGGCGCGCCGGGCGCGGTGACCATCGCCACCAACATGGCCGGTCGCGGCACCGACATTCAGCTGGGCGGCAATCTCGACATGCGTCTGGCCAGCTGGCGCCAGCAGCAAAGGGGCCTGGGCATCACCCCGCTGCCCGCCGACGAACTGGCCATGCGCGCCGAGATCGAAGCCGACATCGCCGAGTCCAAGGCCAAGGCCCTGGCCGCCGGCGGCCTGTTCGTGCTGGGCACCGAGCGCCATGAAAGCCGCCGCATCGACAACCAGCTGCGCGGCCGAACCGGCCGTCAGGGCGACCCGGGCCGTTCGAAGTTCTTCCTGTCGTGCGAAGACGACCTGCTGCGCATCTTCGCCGGCGAACGTCTGGACGCGATCATGCGCACCTTCGGCGTCCAGGAAGGCGAGGCGATCACCCACAAGTGGCTCAACAACGCCATCGCCACCGCCCAGAAGCGCGTCGAGCAGCGCAACTACGAGATCCGCAAGAACCTCCTGAAGTACGACGACGTCGTCAACGACCAGCGCAAGGCCGTGTTCGAGCAGCGCCAGGAGTTCATGGAGTCGACCGACCTGTCCGACATCATCCACGAGATGCGTCGCGACGTGGTCGATGACCTGGTCCTGCGCCACCTGCCGCCCAAGGCCTATGCCGAACAGTGGGACATCGAGGGCCTGACCGAGCGGGTCAAGTCGATCCTGGGCCTGGACCTGCCGCTCGCCGAGTGGGCCGCCGAGGAAGGCATCGCCGACGAGGAGATGCGCGAGCGTCTGACCAAGGCCGCCGACGACTACGCCGCCCAGCGCGAAGAAATCATCACGCCCGAGCAGATGCGCTCGGTCGAAAAGAGCTTCCTGCTGCAGATGATCGATCTGCAGTGGCGCGAGCACCTGATGCACCTGGACCACCTGCGCAACGTCATCGGCCTGCGCGGCTACGGCCAGCGCGATCCGCTCAACGAGTACAAGACCGAAGCCTTCAGCCTGTTCGAAAAGCTGCTGGGCGACCTGCGCACCAACACCACCCGCTGGCTGATGACGGTCGAGATCGCCTATGCCGAGCCGGAACCGCTGCACAGCCCGGAAAACCTGATCGAGGTCCACATGGACCCGCTGACCGGCGAGAACATCGCCACGGCCGGCGCCCTGCCCGAGGGTCTGTCGCCCCAGCAACGCGAGGCCCTGCCGGTCTCGGTGCTGCCGGAAGGCTGGCAGAACACCAGCCGCAACGGCGCCTGCCCCTGCGGCTCCGGCAAGAAGTTCAAGCAGTGCCACGGGTCGCTGGTCTAGCGATCAGGCTCTGAGTCCGAGTTATGAAGCGCCCGCCCCGGGAAACCAGGGCGGGCGTTGTCTTGAGCCCTCCCCCTTGATGGGGGAGGGTTGGGTGGGGGTGACTGGGCCGTTCAGCTGGATCGAGGCCCTTGCCGGCTGACCCGCCGCATCACCCCCATCCCCGGCCCTTCCCCCATCAAGGGGGAAGGGAGAAGGCTAGCGACTCCGCCACCTATGCCGCAATGACCAGCATCACAGCTCCGCCGCGCGCCGCCTGACCCATTGACGCGCCCTGTTGACGCGTTGTGTCGGCGCGGGGCTAGCTATGGGGCTCCACGTTCGACGAAAGACTCTCCATGCGCCTCGCCGCTCTCGCCGCCGCCCTCGTCCTGATCGCGGCCGGTCCCGCCGCCGCCGCGCCCAAGACCTTCCGGCAGTTGCTGGACATGCCGCGCGCCCAGCCCACCGCCCACATTCCCTATGGCGCCGAGCCTGAGCAGTTCGGCGACCTGTGGCTGCCTCAGGGGCCCGGCAAGCATCCGGTGGTGGTGCTGATCCATGGCGGCTGCTGGCAGGCGAAATATCCCAGCGTCGAGCTGATGGCCTATATGGCCAGGGACCTGCAGGCGCGCGGCTATGCAGTGTGGAACCTGGGCTATCGCCGGCTGGGCGAGCCGGGCGGCGGCTATCCGGGCACCTTCGTCGACGTGGCCCAGGGCCTGGACAAGCTGCGCGCCCTGGCGCCGCAGCATCATCTGGACCTCAAGCGCGTGGTCGTGGCGGGGCACTCGGCCGGCGGACACCTGACCACCTGGGCGGCGGGCCGCGATCGCCTGCCCAAGGCCAGCCCCCTGCGGATTGGCAAGCCGCTGAAGATCCGCGGCGCGGTCAGTCTGGCCGGCATCAATGACCTGGCCGCCTATCGCGCGACGGGGCCCGACGCCTGCGGCGGGCCCGAGATCATCGACCAGCTGACGGCCGGCGCAGCGCTGCCTGACCGCTATGCCGACACCTCGCCGCCGGCCTTTCTGCCAATCCGGACGCCGCTGGCGGTGATCTCCGGCGCGCTCGACCCGATCGTGCCGCCGGCCTTCGGCGTCGACTTCGCGGCCAGGGCCAAAACGGCGGGCGACCGGGTGGAAGAGATCACGATTGCCGACGCCGGACACTTCGAGCTGATCGACCCGACCTCGGCGGCGTGGGTACGGGTTGTGGGGGTGATTGACCGGATGGCGGGCAGATAAGCTTCCGCAAGCTTCCCCTTTTTCCACCGTCATTCCCGCCCTCGTGGCGGGAACCCCTCTCTCCGCCGCAGGTGCAGAAGGGGCGAAGTGCGCGCGCACTTCGCTAGCGCTTCACGTGTGAGCTGAACCAGGGGTTCCCGCCACAAAGGCGGGAATGACGGTGCTATTTTGGAAGACTAGGGTCGCACCACACACCCGGTCTCCGGCCCCGCGCGGCCTTCCAGCACCGCCAGATAGGTCGCCGCGATGGCGTCCTGGCCCTGACCGGTCTCGACCTTCAGCCAGCGCGCCGCGTCGGCGACGAAGGCGCTCCAGGCCGCGCCATAGCGGGTCTCGAAGCCGCCGGGGCCCCAGTCTTCCTGGCGCTTTTTCACGCGGTCGGGGGCGAAGAACAGGATCGGCTTGGGACCGGGCAGATCGCCCGCGCCGCGCTCGGCCTCCCAGTGCGTACCACCGACCAGGCAGGAATAGGCCAGGTCCTCGCCGAACCGGCGGTGTACCGCGCCCAGCACGCCGGCGTCACCCGCGAAGTCGACAAACACCGCCGGGGTGGCGATCGGCGCCGTGGGGACGTCGTCATAGGTCACGACCTGGTCGTAGAAGCCCAGGGCCTCGACAAAGGCGACATTGCGCGCCGAGGTCAGGCCCACCACCTTGGCCCCGCCCCGCTGCTTAAGCAGGAAGGCCAGGCCGATGGCGGTCTTGGACGAGGCGCTGGACAGGATGATCGACCCGGCGCCGAACATGGCGTGCTCGTCCAGGAAGTCGTCGATCAGGAAGCCGGTGATGAACAGCGGCTGCAGCAGGGACCGCAGCGCCTCGGTTCCATCCTCGGCCTCAACCGCCGTGTACTGATTATAGACCGCCGCCAGATGCTGGCGGTGCGCCGCGGCGTCGGCGAACCCGCCGCGCGTCTTGCGAGGCTGCACCGTCAGATGGCTCGACATCGGATAGTAGCCGTAGAAGCGCTGACCCACGGCGATGTCGGGATGGCTCGACGCCTCGACCGTCGCAAAGCCCCAGACCGGGACGCGGCCGAAACCCTCGGCGGCCGGGAAGAAGTCCCAGTAACGCATCGCCTCGCCGAACACGGCATAGGTGATGTTGTTGGCGGTCAGGGCAAAGCTGTCGACGGCCAGCCGGACCTCGCCCTCGGCCAGGGCCGGGGGCGTCGCGGGCTGGAACTGTGTCTGTCTCAGGTCGGTCTTGGCGACCAGAAAATCCCAGGCCATGGCGGCGCTCCCTTGGTTGTTGGGGTGAGGTAACAGGAGCTTCCGCGATCAAGTCAAACACTTGTTCGCCTTCCTTCTCCCCTTGCGGGAGAAGGTGGCCGCGAAGCGGACGGATGAGGGGTCTTACCTGACCCGTCCGCGCGACCCCTCATCCGTCGCCTGACGGCGACACCTTCTCCCGCAGGGGGAGAAGGACCCTAGGCGTTCACCCAATTCCCGTGGAACCCGAACGGCACGCGCCTGGGCAGGCTGGCGCTCGCCACCGGACCCGCCGCGACGTTCATCGCGTCCAGCACCACCAACTCGCTGACGTTCAACTGGCCGCGATAGACCACCGCCGTCAGCCAGCCCTCACCTTCCGGCGCGTCCGGCGACGCGGGCGTGAACACCGCTTCGGAGATCGCGTCGCCTGCCGGCACGGTCCAGTCGGTCCGCACGCCGATCTCCAGGTCGATATGGGCGATGATGTTGGTGCGGAAGTCGCCAGGCTTGAGGCTCTGGCCGACGAACCAGCCATGGCGATAGGGCAGGCCCGCCAGACGCTCGTCGAAGCGCGGGAACTCGCCGGCCAGGTCGTCGAGGGCGGTCTCGGTCACCGACCCGTTGGCCAGGTCGATCGTCCAGCGCACCAGATAGGCCGCCGCGTTCTCGCCGCGCGAGCCGTCGGCATTGGGGAACAGCGGCGCCGAAGCGTAGCGCATCACGTCGACGATGATGGTCTCGCCCTCATCGAAAGCGTTCATCACGTGGAAGACATAGCCCTTGGGGGCCTCGATCCAGCGCAGATTGGCCACGCCCTGGTCGCGACGCATCACCGCCAGCTGGCCGCCCTTTTCCGGCTCCCAGGCGAAGACCGGCTGGCCGGCCATGGCCCGCTGCAGGCTGCCGGTCAGGGGCAGGACCGGGATCACCACGTGGTCGCGGGTGACCGCGAAGTCGTGGATCATCGAGCAATAGGGGGCCTCAAAAGTCTCTCGCTTCACGAGCTTTCCGGCCGCGTCGGCCACGCCCCAGCTGACCTTGTTCGACAGCGGCATCGGATCGTCGGCATAGGCGAAGAACACCATCTCGCCGGTGATCGGGCAGGTCTTGGGGTGGGCCGTGACCTTGCCGCCGAAGTCGGCGAAGCCCTCAGGCTCCATGTCGCCCTGGCTGACCGTGAAGGGCGCGTTGCTCTCAACGAGCGCCATCAGCTTGCCGGCATGCTGGACGACATTGGTGTTGGCCACCGCGCCGTCAGTGCGGCCGATCACCGAAGGATCCGAGGTCATAGGATTGCCCCAGCTGCCCCACAGGGCCTGGCCAGCCTCGTGCTCCGTCTGCCACTTGGGCGTCTTCACCCAGCGGTTCTTGTAGCTCACTCGACCATCCTTGATCGTGAAGGCGTGCAGCATGCCGTCGCCGACGAACCAGTGATAATTGCCGTCGCGCGGCTCGAACTGCGGATTGGGCCCGTTGCGGTACAGCGTGCCCGTCAGGCCGGGAGGCAGGACACCCTCCACCACCAGCTCAAAATCATCCTCGCTGCGCACCGGCGCGAAGTTGCCGGTCAGATAGGGGTTGATGCGAACGTCGCCATCCATGGTCGGTCTCCGGGCTGCCGTGAAAAGGGTTTGTTGTTTACGCTGTAAATTTATGTTGTAAGAAAATGAGTTCGTCAACAGAGATTCGTCAGTGCCCCGCGTCCTGTCTTCCGAAGACGTCGAAGATTTTCGTCGCCGCCTGTGCGTGGCCGCCGAGGCCCTGTTCGCCGAACGCGGCCCCGAGGCGGTGACCATGCGCGAGCTGGCCACCGCCATGGGGGTCAGCCCGATGACGCCCTATCGCTATTTCCAGGACAAGGACGCCATCCTCGCCGCCGTGCGGGCCGCCGCCTTCACCCGCTTCGCCGAGGCCCTCGAAGCCGGGATGGGGCCGGCGGGCGACCCGATGGAACAGTCACGCCAGGCCGGCATGGCCTATATCGAGTTTGCCCTCGCCCAGCCCCAGGCCTACCGCCTGATGTTCGACCTCAACCAGCCGACCGAGGCCGACTATCCTGACCTGCAGGCGGCTGTGGCCCGGGCCCGGCGGACCATGACCACCCACGTCGAGGGCATGATCCAGGCCGGCCTGCTGGAGGGCGACGCCGAGATGATCGGCCACATGTTCTGGTCTGTGCTGCACGGCATGCTGATGCTGCAGATCACCGGCAAGCTGGCCCCGACGATCGATCCCCAGACCCTGCGACGCCAGATGTTTGCCACCCTGCTGCGCGGACTGGGGCTGCCGGAGCCCTGATCCCGCCCGTTCCGCGCTCCGGCTGCGCCCTTGCTCTTGCGCCATCTTTTGCCGGCCGGGGTCGCGGTTTGGGACACTCAAGTCAAACGGTTGCTCACCGCCCTGGCGACGCAGCCCACAGCCGGCCCACCCGCTCGGCCGAAAAGCGTTCGGCCACAAAGTCATAGGTTTCCTGGTAGTGGTCCCGAATGCGGCGATGGGCGGCGTCTGGCACGCCTGCCCCAGCGGGCGAGGCGTTGACGATCTTGCTGAGTTCCGCCGGCGTCTGGGCCAGACCCAGATGGCTGCACAGCGCCCCGATCGAGACGTCTGTGAACAGCTCTTCATAGAATAAATAGAGTATATCTTCGGCTGGAAACACCCGTTCGAGTTTCAAAATGGTGTCCTGGTATCGCGTTCGCACTTCGAAGTCCCAGGAATCGTAGTGCTTGAGGACATCCTCGACCTCAGTGACGGATTTCCGGCGCTCAGCCGAGCGGGAACGCAGCATTCGAAGGTGCGAATAGATGCGACTGACCGGGTCACGCATCAGAAACACGATTTTGACGCCAAACCCCCTGAGCCGCAACTGATCCCTGACCAGGCGATAAGCCTCCTCGGGTAGGGCAGCATAGCTGGGCGTAATATCGCAGGTCACGCTGCCGTCCGGCGAACCCTGCAGAATCCTGACAAAGTGATCGAAATAGGCATCCGGGTTGGCCACAAAATCGAGACGATCCTGAAGATATTTCCGCGTGCGTTGGGCTGCAGGATCGAGCTTAGGCCGACGGTCCAACTCGTTGATTTTGCTACGTGTGGCTGACAACAGGCCCGACATCTGGGGCAGGAACAGACAGTCAAGCACATGATACTCTTTGCCATGGCCCGTCCGCACAGCGGGATGGCCGCGAAGATAATCATAGAGCCAGGTCGTACCGCCTTTTTGACAGCCGACGCCGAGCAGGAATGTCTTCATAGATCTGTCGCCCCCGATCAGGGTTCATAGTCGACCGTCGGTTCGGCGGAAAGTTGAACTTCGTTAGAGGATTGAGCCTTCCCCGCACCGGCTAGTGGGTGTGCAGTAGCGTGTTAGCCATTTCTGCTGGCCTGAAACCACCCTGGCCTTGTAGCCAAGCTCGCGAGCGCTCAGGCGCAACAGAGCCAAGCCTGATCGGACCGCTCCATGACCGCTGCGCCCCTGCCTCTGCGCCACATCCTGCTGGCCCTGGCCGTGGTGGCGGTGTGGGGCACCAATTTCGTGGTCATTCGCGTGGGGCTGGATCACCTGCCGCCCCTGCTGTTCGCCACCCTGCGGTTCACCCTGGTGCTGCTGCCCATGGCCTTCTTCGTCAAGCGGCCGGACGTGCCGTGGCGCAACCTTGCCGCCTATGGCGTGCTGATCGGGGCCGGACAGTTCGGGATGCTGTTCCTGGCCATGAAGGGTCATATCTCGCCGGGGCTCGCCTCGCTGGTCGTGCAGACCCAGGTGTTCTTCACTATCGGCATGGCCATGAAGATCAACGGCGAGAAGGTCCAGCCGTTTCAGGTCGTGGCCCTGCTGCTGGCCGCTTCGGGCATCGTGCTGATCGCCGCCCACGGCGGCGGCTCGGCGACGCCTCTGGGCGTCGGGCTGGTGCTGCTGGCCGCCGCTGGCTGGTCAGGCGGCAATATCGTCGCCCGTCAGGCCGGCAGCGTGAACATGCTGGGCTATGTGGTCTGGGCCAGCCTGTTCTCGATCCCGCCGCTGTTTGTGATGTCGCTGTGGCTGGAAGGCTGGAGCGCCATGGTCGCGGGTGTGCGCAATGCCGACGCTCTGACCTGGCTGGCGGTGCTGTGGCAGGCGGTGGGCAACACCATGTTCGGCTATGCCGCCTGGGGCTGGCTGCTGGCCCGCTATCCGGCCGCCACCATCTCCCCGATGGCCCTGATGATCCCGGTGTTTGGCATGGGCGCCTCCGCCCTGATGCTGGGTGAAGCCCTGCCCGCCTGGAAGCTTGGCGCCGCCGCCCTGGTGCTGACGGGGCTGGCGGTGAACATGCTGTGGCCGAAGGTGCGGGGACGGTTTGGGGTGGTGAAGGCCTAGCAACACCTCCGCTATCCCCGGCTTCCGCCGGGGATAGCGGAGGTTGGGGTTGACCTCCCCCACGTCACCCGCCTGACCCTCTCCGCAAAACAGGGAGGACGCCATGGCCACGCCGTTCAAGGTCGAGTGGAGCCCGCAGGCCATCGACAAGGTCCGCGACCAGATCCGGGCCTATGAGTTCCCCGTCGCGCCCGAGGGGACCTTCGCGGGCGGCGGCTGGAACCATGGCTGCGACGCCGACACCCTCAAGCGGCTGACCGCCTATTGGGCCGACGGGTTCGATGTGGCCAAGGCGCAGGAGACCCTCAACCGCTATCCGCAGTTCACCGCCAGGGTCGAGGACCTGGACATCCACTTCGTGCACGTGGTCGGTGAAGCCCAGGGCAAGCGGCCCCTGCTGCTGACCCACGGCTGGCCCGGAAGCCATTTCGAGTTCTGGGACGCCATCGAGCCCCTGGCCTTCCCCTCGCGGTTCGGCGGCGATCCGGCCGACGCCTTTGATCTGGTGATCCCGTCCCTGCCGGGCTTTGGCTTTTCGGGAAAGCCCAAGGCCCCGATCGGCCAGCGGGCCACGGCAAGACTGTTCAACAGCCTGATGACGCAAGAGCTCGGCTATGAGCGCTACCTGGCCCAGGGCGGCGACTGGGGCGGGCTGGTCACCTCATGGCTGGGGCTGGACCACGCGGCGCACGTCAAGGCCATCCACCTGAACATGATCGGCTTTCGCCCGCACGGCGCGCCCCAGGGCGAGGCCGAGATCGCCTGGATCCAGCGCACCGCCTTCGCCATGGACATGATGGGCGCCTATCTGCGCCTGCAGGTCTCCAAGCCCCAGTCCCTGGCCTGGATGGGGGCCAATAATCCCGTCGGCCAGGCCGCCTGGATCCTGGAGCGCTTCCACGACTGGGCCGATCTTTCCGGCAAGCCCTTCGAGACGGTGTTCAGCCCCGACAAGCTGCTGACCAACATCATGCTCTATGTGATGACCGGCAGCTTCACGACGGCCGCCTGGTACTATCGCGGCGTCATGGAGGAAGGCGGCGTCACCCTGCCGGCCGGGACCCGATGCGAAACGCCCACCGCCTTCGCCAACTTCCCCGGCGAGGTGCTGTATCAGGCCCCGCCGCGCTCCTGGTGCGACCGGGCCTACAACATCCAGCGCTGGACCGAGATGCCGCGCGGCGGCCACTTCGCGGCGATGGAAGAGCCTGAGCTGTTCGTCGAAGATGTACGCGCCTGGGCCCGCCAGGCCTGACCCCTGAAACCGGAGACCTCTGATGACTCTCAAGACCGGCGGCTGTCTGTGCGGCGCCATTCGCTACGAGATCGACGCCGAGTTCATGGGCGTCGCCGTCTGCCACTGCAGGGACTGCCAGTACGCCTCGGGCGGCGGTCCCAACTTCATCGCCATGGCCCCGCGCGACAGCGTGCGGTTCGTGGAGGGCGCGCCCAAACGGTATGACCGGCCGGGCGGCAGCGGCGCCAATGTCGGGCGGGTGTTCTGCCCGGACTGTGGCACGCCCCTGCTGTCGGACATCGGCGCGCCGTTCCTGGCCGTGAAACTGGGCGGGCTGGACGACTCCGCCGATCTCAAGCCTGGCGTGCGCATCTGGACCCGCTCGGCGCCGCCGTGGCATGTCATCGACCCCGCCACGCCCGGCTTTCCAGAGAGTCCGCCGTTCTGATGACCGCAGCCCGCTACGACTTCGCCTCCGACAATGTCGCCGGCGCCATGCCCGAGGTGATCGAGGCGCTGGTCGCCGCCAATGCGGGCACGGCCTCGGGTTATGGAACCGACCATGTCAGCGCCGCCGCCGCCGACCGCATCCGCGCCCTGCTGGACGCCGACGCGACGGTGCGCTTCACGGCCTCGGGCACGGCGGCCAACGCCTTCGCCCTGACGGTCCTGGCCCAGCCGCACGAGGCGGTGCTGGCCCACGAGCATGCTCACATCTGCACCGACGAGACCGGCGCGCCCGGTTTCTTCGGCCAGGGCGTCGGCTTGATCGGCCTGGCCGGCGCCTCGGGGCGGATCGAGCTTGCGGCGCTGGAGACGGCTTTGGCGCGGCCCGAAGTGTCCTACAACCAACCGGCCGCCGCCCTGTCCCTGACCACCGCCACCGAGTACGGCACGGTCTATGACGAGGCTCATCTAGCCAGCCTGATCGCGCCGGTGAAGGCCAGGGGCTATGGCGTCCACCTCGACGGCGCGCGGCTGGCCAATGCGGTGGCGGCGGGCTTTGACCTAAAGTCGGTGGCGAAGATGGGCGTCGACATTCTGGTGATGGGCGGCACGAAAGCCGGCTCAACCCCGACCGAGGCCGTGGTGTTCCTCAATCCCGATCACGCCCGGCGGCTGGACGCTCGCCTCAAACACGCCGGCCAGCTGGTCAGCAAGGGCCGGTTCCTGGCCGCCCCGTGGTTGGGCCTGCTGGGTGAGGCCAACGATGGCGGACCCTGGGCAGCGCGGGCGGCGCACGCCAACGCCATGGCCCTCAAGCTGGCGGCCCTGATGCCCTTCCCTGTCCGCCATCCGGTCGAGGCCAACGGCGTCTTTGTCGACATGGACGAGCCGGCTCTGGAGCGCCTGCGCGGCGAGGGCTGGTTCGTCTATCGCTTCCTGGACGGCACGGCCCGCTTCATGTGCTCCTGGGCCACGACGCCGGAGATGGTCGAGGACCTGGGCGCGGCCTTGAAGCGGATAGCCTGATCTTAGATGCTCCCCGTCTGGGGGAGCTGTCGCGGAGCGACTGAGAGGGCTAATACGGCTTAAGCCGAGCTGGCCCCCTCCGGCCCTCCGGGCCACCTCCCCCAGAAGGGGAGGATCTTCGTCGGACGCTCTGGATCGCGGCGCAGTTGGGCCAGAAAGGCGGCCAGGCGCGGAAGTCTGACCCTAGCGCGTCTAGGCTTTCGCCCTTCGCACGCCGCTCTTGGCGCGCGACTTCACGGCCGGAGCCTCCTTCTGAGCGAAGGTCAGCACGGCATGGCGGCCTGCCGGCACGCGCAGATCGCGCGCCTCGACGCCCAGCATGCGCGCGATCTCGCTGGCCGGCGCGGGCCGGCTGATGAAATAGCCCTGGATCTCGGCGCAGCCCTGGTCGCGCAGGGCGTTGAGCTGTTCCACCGTCTCGACGCCCTCGGCCGTGGTCACGATGCCCAGGCTGGCGCCCAGGTCGAGCACGGCCTTGATGATGGCCATGGCGTCGCTGTCTTCCAGGATGTCGCGGACGAAGGTCTGGTCGATCTTGATCTTGTCGAACGGGAAGCTGCGCAGATAGCTGAGCGAGCTGTAGCCCGTGCCGAAGTCGTCCATCGAGATGCGCACGCCCAGGGCCTTGAGGTCGTGCAGCATGGTCATGTTGGCGGCGTTGTCCTGCAGAAGCACCGACTCGGTGATCTCCAACTCCAGCCGCTGCGCCGGCAGGCCCGACGTGGCGAGGGCCGAGACCACGGTGCTCACCAGGGCGCGGTCGCGGAACTGGGCGGGGGACAGATTGACCGCCAGCCGCACATGGTCAGGCCAGGTGGCGGCTTCGGCGCAGGCCTCGCGCAGCACCCACTCGCCCAGCTGGACGATCAGGCCGATCTCCTCGGCGATGGGAATGAAGTCGGCCGGCGAGACCATGCCGCGATCGGGATGGTTCCAGCGCAGCAGCGCCTCGCAGCCCGTCACCCGGTCATCGCCCAGATGGTACAGCGGCTGGTAATAGAGCTCGAACTCGCCGGCCACCAGGGCGCGGCGCAGGTCCAGTTCCAGGGCCCGGCGCGCCTGAAGCTGCTCGTCCATGGCCCGCTCAAAGAAGTGGAAGGCCCCGCGGCCGTCGGCCTTGGCGCGATAGAGGGCCATGTCGGCCTTCTTCAGCAGTTCGTCAGCGTCGTCACCGTCGGAGGGCGCGGCCGAGACCCCGACACTGGCCCCGATCATCACCTGATGGCCCTGCAGGTCGAACGGCGCAGCCATCGCCGCAACCACCCGCTCAGCCAGCCGGGTCGCCCCGGTCAGATCGGAGAGCCCCGTCTGGACCACGGCGAACTCATCGCCGCCCAAGCGGGCCACGGTATCGCCTTCGCGTACGCAGCCTCGCAGGCGTTCAGCGGCGATGCGCAGCAGGGCGTCGCCCAGCGGATGGCCCAGGGTGTCATTGACGGTCTTGAAGCGGTCCAGGTCGATGAAGTGCACGGCCAGCTGGTCGCCCGTACGGCTGCGGCGGGCCAGGGCCTCGGCCAGGTCCTTCTGGAACAGCACGCGGTTGGGCAGTTCGGTCAGGGGGTCATAGTGGGCCAGGCGGGCGATCTGGGCCTCGGCGCGCTTGCGGTCGGCGATGTCTTCGGAGACGCCAAGCAGGTATTCGGGACGGCCGTCGACGTCGTTGATGGCGATCTTCTTGGTGCGGAGAATGGCCATCGAGCCATCCTTGCGCGGCACCAGATCTTCCTCGATTACCCGCACCTCGCCTGACTCAACCACCTCGCGGTCGCGCTGGGCGTAGATGGCCGCCTGCTCGGGCGTGAAGAACTCGGCGTCGGTGCGACCGATCATTTCGGCCCGTGAAAAGCCCAGGGTCTTCTCGCCGGCCCGGTTGAGCAGCACATAGCGGTGATCGTCGGCGCGCTTGACGAAGACCATCGAGGGCATGGCCTCGACCACGGCGGTCATGAAGGTCTGGGCGCGTTCGGCGTCGGCCTTGGCCGCAGCCAGGGCCGCCACGCCGCGACGGTTGGACTCGTTGGCGGCCTGCAGCAGGGCCAGCACCGTGCCCACGCCCAGGTAGCGGCCGCCATCAGTGACGATAAAGCCGCGCAGAAGGTCCGAGGCGCGATAGGACAGGCTGTCGCTGGTGAACTCGGCCAGGGGGGTGTCGGCGTCGACCACCAGGGGCTCGACATCCATCAGGGCCGAGATCGGGCGGTTGGCGTACAGGGCGCGGCCATATTCGGCCGCCATGCGCAGGAAGAAGGCGTTGCGCTCGACCAGGCCGATCGGGCGGTCCTCGTCATCGAGCACCGGAATGATCAGCGTGTCGGGCTCCTCGCGGAACCGCTCATAGAGCACCTTGCCCACATCGTCGCGTCGCGCCGGGGCCAGAGAAGAAACGGTATCTCGCAACGTGAACATGATTACGCCTCCACTGGAGTCGTAGGAACCATGGCCGCGCTAACGGCGCCCTAATTTGGGTACTTTAGGGCCGGGTTTCGCGAAAACTTCATGCCGCTGTCACAGTGTTTTCGGCTGCGTTTACCGTGACTTGTCCGCCGACCCCGTATCCATGAAGTCCCGCGCCGCGAAGCCTGTCGGCGCGGCGACCTCGACCACCGCCTCGGGACGATCGTCGAACTCCAGCCGCAGGGCCCGGCTCATCACGGCGTGCATCTCGTAGAGGCAGGTGATGTAGGTCAGCTCCAGGATCTGCTCGTCGTCCAGGAAGGTCTTCAGCGCTTCGAACACGCCGTCGGCCACGCGCCCGCCGTCCAGCACCAGGGCGTCGGCATAGGCCAGCACCGCGCGCTCCCGGGCGTCGAACACGTCCGAGACCTGCCAGGCCGGCACGGCGGCGATCTTGTCGTCACTGACCCCCAGTCCCCGTAGCGACTTGCAGTGCTGGGAGAACACGAACTGGCTGCCCCGCGTCCAGCCGGCCCGCGTCTGGGCCAGTTCGCGCAGCACCGGATCGATCCTGCGAGCCGGATCGCGATACAGGCCAAAGCCGCGCGCCGCGTGCAGCAGCACATCGGGGCTGGCCGCGAACACCGTCCACCAGTCGCCGCGCGTGCCCGTGGCGGTGCCGGGCTCGCTCACCGGATCGCGGGCGCCAAACAGCTGGTCGTACAGGGCCAGGACCCTGGGATCGGTCACCTCGGCGCGGGGAACCTCGCGCAGGCGCGGCATCTCAGACCTCCGCCGGAACGCGGACCGAGCCGGGCTCGTGGCGCACATCGGCGGGCGTGAACGGCCGGGTGAAGGCGGCCAGCTCCATCATGATGCCGTTGGGGTCGGTGAAATAGACCGAGCGCACAAAGACGCCGTCGTGGTTCTTTCGCGCCACGCCCATCTCGCTGTCGTCGTGATTGACCACCATCGGGAAGGTCTCGACCCCGGCGTCGACCAGGCGCTGGCGCCAGGTCTCGAGCTCGTCTTCCGGCACGTTGAAGGCGATGTGGTTCATCGAGCCGACGGCGGTGCGGCTCTCAAGCGGAAACGCCTTCACCGACGCGATCCCCGGCGCGGCCGGCGGACCGTCGGCCCACCAGAAGAAGGCCAGGCTGGAGCCGCCGCCACAGTCGAAGAAGAAGTGCTGGCCGCCGTCCGGCAGCTGCACGGTCTTGATCAGGGGCATGCCCAGGACCTGGGTGTAGAACCGGGTGGTCTCCGCCATGTCGCGGCAGACCAGGGCCAGATGGTTGACGCCGGCAATGCTCATCGTGAGCGCTCCTCCCGCGCGCCGGTCCCATGGCCGCCGCGTCTGTCCAGGAAGGTTAGATCAAGTTGGGCGCGCGGGGCAGCTTTCCGTTGGGGCAGGTCCTCAGGCCTCGTCGCGGCCCTTGCCATCGCCGATCATCACCTGGCCCGCCCAGCTGACCACGCCGACGATGATCGAGCCCAGCACCCCGGCCACCAGGCCATTGACCACCAGCCCGTCCAGCAGCCAGGCGACCAGGCCCAGCATGGCGGCGTTGACCACAAACAGGAACAGGCCAAGGCTGAGGATGGTGATCGGGAAGGTCAGCAGCACCACCACCGGCTTGACCACCGCATTGACCAGCCCCAGCAGCAGGCCGGCCAGGATCAGGGTCGGCCAGCCGTCGGACGAGATGCCGCCCAGCAGGCGATCGGCCAGCCACAGGCCCAGGGCGGCGAACAGCACTCGAAAGACAAAACGGACCATCGCGACTCTGCCCTTCCCAAAGGTTTTTCGAGGCTTAGGATCGCCGCGATGATCGCTGGGTACAAGGGGCCCGCGCCTTCCCGCAATACCCGAGCCCAGCGCTCGGACATTACAAATGCGTTACCGGGCTTAACTTGGCCGCAACCGCTCCCTATCTCACCTGTTGTGAGGGGATCAGGCGGGCGACCCGCCGGCCCAAGGGGATAGTAATTCGTATGGCCGTTCGTTCTTTGTCGGTGATGTCGCCTGACGGCGGCCTGTCGCGCTATCTCACCGAGATCCGCAAGTTTCCGATGCTGCCCAAGGACGAGGAGTTCATGCTCGCCCAGCGCTGGAAAGAGCATCAGGACTCCGAAGCCGCCCACAAGATGGTCACCTCGCACCTGCGTCTGGTGGCCAAGATCGCCATGGGCTATCGCGGCTACGGCCTGCCGATCGGCGAAGTGATCTCCGAAGGCAATGTGGGCCTGATGCAGGCGGTCAAGAAGTTCGAGCCCGACAAGGGCTTCCGCCTGGCCACCTACGCCATGTGGTGGATCCGCGCCTCGATCCAGGAATACATCCTGCGCTCGTGGTCGCTGGTGAAGATGGGCACGACCGCCGCGCAGAAGAAGCTGTTCTTCAACCTGCGCAAGGCCAAGAGCCAGATCGAGGCCTTCCAGGACGGCGACCTGCGTCCCGACCAGGTCAGCGCCATCGCCACCAAGCTGGGCGTGCTGGACAGCGAGGTCATCTCGATGAACCGCCGCCTGTCGGGTCCCGACGCCTCGCTGAACGCGCCCCTGCGTTCGGACAGCGAGAGCGAGTGGCAGGACTGGCTGGCCGACGACAATCAGGTCAGCCAGGAGACCGTGGTCGCCGAGAACGAAGAGAAGTCCCTGCGCATGGGCCTCCTCCAGGAAGCCATGGTCGAACTGACCGATCGCGAACGTCACATCCTGACCGAGCGCCGGCTGAAGGACGACCCCACCACGCTAGAAGACCTGGCCACCCACTACGGCGTCAGCCGCGAACGGGTCCGCCAGATCGAGGTTCGCGCCTTCGAAAAGCTGCAGAAAAACATGCGCGAGGCGGCCATCGCCAAGAACATGGTCGAGGCCTAGGCTCACCCGGGTTGGACGGAAGGGGCGCTTCGAGCGCCCCTTTTTTCGTTCCCCTCTCCCCTTGCGGGAGAGGGTGGCCCGAAGGGTCGGGTGAGGGGTCGCGCCCCACTATGCGGACGGGCCTTGCGACCTCTCATCCGTCGGCTTCGCCGACACCTTCTCTCGCAAGGGGAGAAGGGCGCGCTATAGACCCCCCATGCCCTCCCTCCCCCAGCTCATCCTCCTGCCCGGCCTGCTGAACGACGCCGAGCTGTGGCGTGACCAGATCGCCGGTCTGGCCGATGTCGCTCGGCCGTACGTGCCCGACCTGACGCGCGGCGAAACGATCCGCGAACTGGCGCAGTCCGTGCTGAACGAAGCCGAGCCGACCTTCGCCCTGGCCGGGTTTTCGATGGGCGGCTATGTGGCCCAGGAGATCGCCCGGATCGCGCCCCAGCGCATCGCGCGCCTGGCCCTGCTGGACACCTCGATCCGTGTCGACCCGCCCGAGCGCGCCGCCCGGCGCCAGGCCCTGACGGAGGCCGCCCGCAAGCCGGGCGCGTTCCTGGGCATCAGCCAGGCGATCCTGAAGAGCTATATCGACCCCTCCCGCCTGTCGGACGCCGACCTGACGGGTCGCATCACCGCCATGACCCTGCGGCTGGGTCGCGAGGTGTTCATCCGCCAGAACAGCCTGCCGCGCGAAGACGGCGAGGCGGCGCTGCGAGCCCTGCGGGTTCCGCTGCTGATCCTCTGCGGCGAGACCGACCAGATCACGCCTGCGGCGGGGCATCGCGCGATGGCAGAGGCCATCGGCTGCTCGCACCTGCTGGTGATCCCCAAGACCGGTCACATGACCCCGATGGAGGCCCCCGGCGCGGTGACCGGAGCCTTGCGGCACTGGCTGGAGCGTCCCGCCGGTCAGAGATAGTCCGGTTACGGATAGCCCAAAACGCCAAGAGCCGGCTGATCACTCAGCCGGCTCCCGTCGCGATAACCGCCGAAGCGGTCCTCAGCTCTCCAGCTTTAGAAGTTGAAGCGGACGCCAGCCACGTAGCGGCGACCGAAGGTCTCGTACTCGATCGGATAGCGCTTCTGATCGCCATAGCGACGCGCGCCCTGGTCGGTCAGGTTGACGCCGTCGAGATAGACTTCGAAGTTCTTGTTGACCTGATAGCGGACCGACAGGTCGAGCTCTTCGTCAGCATCCCAGAAGATGTCGCCGTTGTCGCCCGGATAGACGCCGCCGTTGATCGTCTGGTAGGCGCCGACCGACTCGCCCCAGGGGGTGCGGTACTGATAGGCGAGGCGCACGGTCAGGCCGTACTTCTCGTAGATGGCCTGAACATTATAGACCGCGTCCGAGGTGCCCAGGACGCTGATGTTGCGAGCCGGCTGGGTACCGGTGGCCGGAAGGCTGACTTCCGACGAGGTCCAGGTGCCCGACAGACGGGTGCCGAAGCCTTCCATCCATTCCGGCAGCTTCAGGTCACTGACCAGTTGCTTGGCGGTGCCCGAGAAGAACACTTCCAGGCCCTGCAGATGGCCGTCGCCGCCGTTGTCGATCCGCGAATAGGTGTAGTTCGAGCGGTCAAGGCCGGCGATGTCGAGGTTGTCGCGCCCGTAGACATTGGACGTCTGGACGAGGACATCCGAGATGTCCTTGTAGAACAGGCCCGCCGAGAGGAAGCCCTCGGGGGTCATGTACCACTCGACATAGGTGTCCAGGCCGATCTGCTTCTCGGGCTTGGCGTCGGGGTTGCCGCCCGAGATCGTCTGGGCCGAGTCGTTGATCGTGAAGTTGGGACGCAGGTCGTCGAAGTCGGCGCGCGAGGCCGAGGTGGTCACGCCCACCCGCAGCTTGACGTTTTCGCGAACGTTCCAGTTCAGGTGAGCGCTGGGATAGACCAGGGTCTCGTCGCTGGAGGTGTTGACCAGGCGCGTCTCGGCCGGGGTGGCGCCCACAGCCGGGAAGTTCACATAGGCCTGACCGGTGTTCTCGATCATCTCGACCCGGGCGCCATAGACCAGGTTACCCCAGTCGAAGGTGGTCGTGGCCATGCCGTAGGCGGCGGTGATCTTTTCCGACACCTTCCAGAAGTTGCCGCGGGTGTCGGTGCGGGTGGCCAGGCCGGTCGCAACCAGATTGTCCATATAGGCCGTCGTGGCGCCCGCATTGGTGTAGCGGAAGCTGTAGTTGAGGTTCTGGGTGCCCTGATAGGCATCGTCGTTGGCGAAGAACGCCCACGGCACGGCCGTCGTCGAGGTGAAGGGGCGGCTATAGGCCGTCTCGCGCGACTTCTTGGTGCGGTCGGTATAGAGGCCGCCGAACTCGAACTTCGTCGGCAGGCCAAACAGCTGGCCCTCGTGATCGAAGTCGAACTTGCCAGTCCAGGCGCTGGTGATGTCGCCGCCTTCAACGTTGCCGATCGAGGTCGCCGGGAACTGGAAGGCTTCGATATTGGTGATCTGCGCGCCCTTGGTCCGGGCTCCGGTCACGCCGCCGGTGCTGAACAGCTTGATGGTGTTCACGTCGCCGTTGCGGAAATCATACTCGACGGTCGGGCGCAGCAGGAAGCTGGAGGGGCTCTGGAAGGCGGCGGTCACCGGGGTGTCGCGGCCGTCGTCGGTGAAGGTGTAGTTCAGGCGCCAGGACGCGTTCCAGCCCGACAGGGTGTGCTCGCCGCCCACCGTATTGGTGGTCATGAATTCCTTGGTGTCGCGATAGTCGACGCGGCCATTGATCCGGGCGCCGTAGACCGTGCCGAAGGTCGGGTTGTTGGCGTTGATGAAGGCTGCGGTGTTGTAGCCGTTGCCGGCAGCGTCCGTGCCCTGGTCGAGCCGGAAGATGAAATTGTCGCGCCATTCGTCGTCATGATAGAAGGTGTTGATGGTGCTGGCGAAGATCGAGTTGTTGTCGTCGAACCTGTAGTCGACGCGGGTCGAACCCGAGATGTTCGAGCGGTTCAGGCGGTAGTGCTTGTTTTCGTGCTCGCGCGCGAAGTGCTTGGTCGGATCGGTCGTGTTGGTGATGTAGGGATCGGTTTCCCAGTTATTGGTGACCATGTCGCGGCTGTAGAACGAGCCCTGGGCCACGACGCCCAGCTTGCCGTCCATGAAGATGTTCGAATAGACGAGGCTGGTGTCCAGCTCGGTGCCGCCGCCCAGCTCGACCTTGCCGACCCCGACCTTGCCGGTCAGCTTCTGGCCCTTGTAGTCAAAGGCGCGGCGCGTGCGGATGTCGATATTGCCGGCGACGGTGTCGCCCGGCATCGACGGCACAACGGCCTTCTGCACCGAGATCTGGCTAGCGATGGCCGAGGGGATGTTGTCGAAGCGCGAGTCGCGGCCCTGCGGGCTGACCACGCTCAGACCGTCGAACGACAGGGTGGTCCAGTAGACCGGCGCGCCGCGCAGGTTGACGTAGCGGGCCTGGCCCTGGTCGCGCTGAACGGCGACGCCCGGCAGGCGGCCCACGGCGAAGGCGATGTTCTGGTCAGGCAGGTCGCCGACGGCGTCGGCCGAGAGAACGCTGACCAGCGAGTCAGAGGCGCGTTGCACCTGAAGGGCGGTGGCTTCGCTTTCCGCGAGCGGGCGACGGGCGGTGACCAGCAGCTCGCTGACCGCTGCGGTTTCGCCGCCAGCGACCTGGGCGTTGGCCATCGACGCCAAGCCAAGCGCCGAAACGGCGCCCATCAGAACAACCCGGAATTTCATTGTAGCCCCCTCGATCAGTTGGGGGACCGATAGTTTGGCTCTGTGAAATATTTTCGGGAGTTAGATTGTCGAATTATGACAGCGCCGCGAAAGCTTGACCGTGTCTCACGGAGGCCACACCCGGCGGTGGCGGGGATCTGACCTGAAGTCTCGACCAAGGCCTGAGCGCCGAGCGTGCTTAAGCCGCCCCCCGACCCCCGTCGTCATCCGCGGCCATAAAGCCCATCAGCGAGTCGATGCGCGCCAGCAGGACGGCGCGCGCCTCAGCCCCCGGGGCCTCGCTCTTCATGCAGTCTTCCAGCGCCTCGGCCGCCGCGACCAGACGGGGCTCCTTGACGGCCTCGCCCACCTTGCGCAGCTCGACCGCCTGGGCGGCCAGGGCGCGGCGGGCCTGCATGGGATCGCTGTCCAGCGCCCCGGCGGCCGAGCGGACAATGCGCAGCGCCTGGGACAGTCGCGCGGCGATCGTGCCGGCGGCGTCGGCCTTGCGCTTGCGCGGCCCCTTGTATTCGGCCGAGTTGAAGCGGCGGCGATCGGGGCCGACATAGCCCACACCCTCGATCCAGTCGCGCGGCTTGAGGGTCACCGCCTCGAGGCGACGCTCCAGATCGCCGATCGTGAACGGCTTGCGCATGAATTCGTGGACCCCGGCGTCGCGGGCCCCGAAGATCGCCTCGGCGGTCGCCTCGGCGGTGCACATGATGACCGGCGCCTCGCGGCAGACCAGTTCGCTGCGACGGATCTTGCGGGTCAGCATCAGGCCGTCGATCCCGGCGCTGGCGTGCTCGACGAAGATCAGCTGCGGATCGACCGTGCGGGCCATCGCATAGCCCTTCTCGGCGGTGACGGCGGGATAGATCTGCACATTGCCCAGCTGCCTCAGCTGGTCAGCCAGCAGCCGCGCCGTCGCCGGATGGGAGTCAACGACCAGCACCCGCTGAACCTTGGCGGCGACACGCTGAAGTGTGCGGTTATTGCCGTCGAACACCGGGAACTCGGCTCCTCAAAGGACTAATCTACTCCAACCCTAACGACAGTTCGTGAAGATCACCTTGATAAGGCGCACAACGTCGTCAGATCAGTTGCCCAAGGACACACTGAGTCCGCCCTCGAAGTCCTGGAAAATGTCGATGGCTTCGTCGACCTGGGCGGTGGGCACGGCCCCCTCCGGAAAGCGATAGCGCCAGTAGCTGGCGATATGCGAGATCACCCCGACCTTTTCGCCCAGCGACAGGAACAGTTCGGGCGCGCTCAGCAGGAAGGCGCGGAAAGCCTGCGGCTTGCCGTTCTCGATCAGATCCTCGAAGGCGTCGTCATAGACCTTCAGCGTGCGCTGCACGGCTTGGCGCTCGAGCATCACGCTGGCCTGCAGGCGCTTGCGGGCCTCATCCAGATAGCGCGAGGTCTCGGTGTCACGCGCCCCGGGGATGACCAACTGGCCGATCTCGCTGCTCACGGTCGCCAACTGGGGCCAAAGCCGGCTCAGCATCCATTTGTAATAGAGGAAGCCCTTCCAGCTGAAGACGCCTTCCTTGAAGCTCTCGCCCTCCAGCACCAGGGTCTCGCGCAGCGGCTCAAGGCGTTCATCGACGTCGGTCGACAGCAGGGCCTCGACCAGGCGCGCCGCGTGAGCGCCGGAGAAGCGGCCAGTGTCGCGATAGGCCAGCTCGATCAGGCGCGAGATCTCCCGGCTGACAAAGTCCTGCATCTGCTCCAGATCGGCCGCCGAGAGGGCGAAATAGCAAGCCGCGACGGTCATGCCGTGGCGGCGCAGATGCTCGCGCAACAAAAAGGGGTCCAGCGACGGCAACATGTCGATCATGCGCAGGGTGGCGATGTCGCGGACCATGTCGGTGGTGTCGTTGCAGGCTTCGTGCAGCAGATCGACCCAGCCGCGCTGCCCCACGAAGAACGACTGGCCGCCCAGGCCCAGATCGCGGCGGTCGAAGGGGATGATGATCTTGGTCGCCGTCGCCTGGGCTTCGTCGAACAGGAAGATGTCGTCGCTGCGCAGGCGGTGCTTGAGGATCAGGGCGGTGTTGAGGACGCGATTGCGAAACAGCGGATGCTCTGCGTAATCGGCGCGCGACCCGCTGTCGGCCTGAATGGCCAGCAGGTTCAGCACGCGACTGGTCGAGGCCGTCCGCTCAAGCGCCCGCAGACTGCGGGTCACCCGGTCGTTGTTGCGCACCGGCTTGAGTTTTCGACGCACTGACAAGAACAGGACCCTCTGGAGACCCTGTTGGGTCTAGGGCTCCAGACCTAAGGTTTCGCTAATTGAGCGGCTATAATTGGTCAGAAAAGTCAGACCGGGGCGAAACGCACCGACCCGGTCCGCCCTCCGGGCTCGGCCGGGTAACGGCTCATCCGCGCCACGGCCGCCAGCAGACCTGCCGGCTGGATCGGCTTGGGATGGGCATCATCAAAGCCTTGAGCCAGCAGGCGCTGGGCCTCGCCGACCATGGCGTCGGCGGTCAGGGCGAGGATCGGAATGTCGACCCGGCCGCCCTCGCCGGCCCGAATGCGCCGTACGGCCTCGACCCCATCCATTTCGGGCATGTGGACGTCCATCAGCACGACGTCGAAATCCTCGATCCGCAATCGCGCCAGGGCCTGGCGGCCATCGTCGGCGGTCGCGATGATAATGCCCACCGTTTCCAAGATGGCTCGCGCCACGGCCTGGTTGACCTGATTGTCGTCGACGACCAGCACCCGGGTCCCTTCAAGGGTGAGCGAGAGTCCGGCCGGCTCGAGGGCGGCGGGCGCCTGGGCCAAGGTCAGCGCCAGATGAACCCGAAACGTCGAACCCTGTCCCAGCGCGCTGGTCACAGTGATCTCGCCGCCCATCAACTGGGCGAGGTGCCGGCTGATGGCCAGACCCAAGCCCGTACCGCCGAACCGCCGCGCCGTCGAACGGTCGCCCTGACTGAAGGGACTGAACAGACTGACCTGCTGCTCGACGCTGAGGCCGACGCCGGTGTCTGCAACAACGATATCAACGCCCCCGGCCTCGCCCGGGGCGATGCGGATCTCCACCCGTCCCGCCTCGGTGAACTTCAGCGCATTGGAGACCAGGTTCAGAAGGATCTGCCGAACCCGCAACGGATCACCCAGCAGCCAGGCCGGTGTCTCGGGCGCAACGTCAAGCGTCAGAGCCAGGCCCTTCAGCTGGGCGGTCTGGCTCCAGACCAGATGGATTTGACTGGCCAGGCGGCGAATTTCGAACGGCTCGGCCTCCAGTTCCAGCTTGCCCGCTTCGACCTTTGAGAGGTCCAGAATGTCGTTGAGAATGGTCATCAGGCCATCGCCGGACTGGATGATCATCTCCAGATAGTCGGCCTGCCGGGCATCCAGACGGGTTGAGCTGAGAGCGTGGGCCAGGCCCAGCACGCCGTTCATCGGCGTGCGCAACTCATGGCTCATCATGGCCACAAAGGCCGACTTGGCGCGGTTGGCTTCCTGGGCCTCGGCCTGGGCCTTTTCGAGGGCCAAGGCGTTGGAGCGCAGCATCCTTGCCGTATCCAGCAAATAGACCAGCAGGGCGGCCAGGGTGACGGCGACCACCACCCTGTCCCAGGCCTTGAAGCCGCCGGCCAGGAGCGGGGCCACGGTCAGGGCGATGAACGGCGGCGGAGCCATGGCCAGAAGCACCGAACGGCTGAGTGCAGCATATTTCAGCGCATCGACCATCAGGCCAAAAAGCAGCAGCAGGGCGGCGAATTTCATGGTCGGCGGGCCATAGGCCCAGCTCAGGGCCGCCATGGTCGCCCACGCCATGCTGTAGAGCGCTGGCGCGCCCAGCCGCACCAGCAGCGGAGCCTGCCAGTCCGGCCGTGCCTGGCGCCAGCGGTGCAGGAACAGCAGCAAGCCTTCCAGGACGCCGATCACCGCCAGCCAGGTCAGGCTGGCGGCGGCGGCGAAGTGATAGGCCAGCAGGCCTGCAACCAGGCCTGTCGCCGCCAGCCGGGCCCAGGCACTGCGCCGGCTCATCTCGAGCGCAGCGCCGTTCAACCCGTCATTCAGAAACTCGCGCAGACCCAAGGTCGACACCTTCGCAACGTCTAGCTGTGTCACGCTAGGCCACGACGGGTTTCCGGAACCTTTAGGCTGAGCCCTGTCCGGCGCCCTAACCCTGGAACGGGTCGCGCATCAGGATGGTGTCGTCGCGTTCGGGGCTGGTCGACAACAGGGCCACGGGGGCGCCGATCAGCTCCTCGACCCGGCGCACATACTTGATGGCGTTGGCGTTGAGGTCCTTGAACGAGCGCGCGCCGACGGTGCTTTCGCTCCAGCCTTCCATCTCCTCGTAGATCGGCACGGCGGCGGCCTGGTCGCGCATGCCGGCCGGCAGATAGTCGACCTCGCGGTCGCCGATCTTGTAGCCGACGCAGATCTTCAGGGTCTTGAGGCCGTCCAGCACGTCCAGCTTGGTCAGGGCGATGCCGTCGATGCCGTTGATGGCCACGGACTGGCGAACCAGCACCGCGTCGAACCAGCCGCAGCGGCGGGCGCGGCCGGTATTGACCCCGACCTCGCGGCCGACCGTCGACAGGTGCTTGCCGACCTCGTCATCCAGCTCGCAGGCGAACGGGCCCTCGCCGACGCGGGTGGTGTAGGCCTTGACGATGCCCAGCACATAACCCGGCCCCTTGGGACCCATGCCTGAACCGGCGGCGGCCTGACCGGCGACGGTGTTGGACGAGGTGACGAACGGATAGGTGCCGTGATCGACGTCCAGCAGGGCGCCTTGCGCACCCTCGAACAGGATCCGCTTGCCGGCCTTGTAGGCCTGGTCCAGCAGGCGCCAGGCCGGTTGGGCATAGGCCAGGATTTGCGGCGCGATCTCCATCAACTGCTCGAACAGCGCCTCGCCGTCGGCCTCGGGCAGGCCCAGGCCGCGACGCAGGGCGCCGTGGTGGCTGAGCAGGCGCTCGATCTTGGGCTTCAGGGCTTCGGGATCGGCCAGGTCGGCGACACGGATGGCGCGGCGGCCGACCTTGTCTTCATAGGCCGGGCCGATGCCGCGACCGGTGGTGCCGATCTTCTGGCTGGAGGCGGCTTCACGGCCTTGATCCAGGTCCTTGTGCAGCGGCAGGATCAGGGTGGCGTTGTCGGCCAGCACCAGAAGGTCGGGGCCAATGATCACGCCCTGCTCGGCGATCTTGGCGATCTCGCCCAGCAGGTGCCAGGGGTCGACGACCACGCCGTTGCCGATCACCGACAGCTTGCCCTGCACGACGCCCGAAGGCAGCAGGGCCAGCTTGTAGACCTTGCCGTCGACCACCAGCGTGTGGCCGGCATTGTGGCCGCCCTGAAAACGCACGACGATGTCTGCCCGGTTGGACAGCCAGTCGACGATCTTGCCCTTGCCTTCATCGCCCCACTGGGCGCCGACGACGGTCACATTGGCCATGGTAGAGATATGCCTTGTCACCTGCCCGGTGACGTCCAGCGGCCCTTCGACAGGACTCGGCCGCAGACGCTTCTTCGATTTTGGGCGGCGCCACGGGCGGCGTCAGAGCACGCCCGCGAAGTCAGAAGGCGTAGACCAGCCGAACCCCCACGTCGTCAAGCCCCTGGTTCTTGCCCTGGTGGAAGATCTGGCCGTTCGACAGGTGGGTGTAGGACAGCTCTCCCGACCAGCTGTCGTTGAACTTGTAGCCCAGGGCGATCTCGGGTTCGAACAGCACCTGCGAGCCGAAATCGATGCGGGTGTAGTAGAGATTCGTGCGGCGCGCGCGCTCTTCGGGCGTCAGGTTCGGGGCGTTGGCCGGCGGCAGGCCCGCCTCGCCATCGGTATAGGCCAGGCCAATCCCGGGGCGCAGATAGAAGCCGCCCGGCTGGCCCAGATCCAGCTTCCAGTCAAAGCCTACCGCCACGAAATTGGAGGTATTCTCGCTGTTGATCGACACGAAGGTGTGGACCTGCGGCTTGCCCAGCCAGGTCAGGCTCTCGATGCGGTCGGTGCGATAGCCCAGATGGATGTCGACCCCGTCCTCGCGCCCGGCGGCGCCCAGGCCCACGGCCTCACCGATAAAGGTGACGTCGTGCTTGTAGGCGCCGATAAAGATTTCGTCGGCCATGGCGGGCGCGGCGAAACCCAGCACCGCGACAGCGGCGGCGGCGAAAAGTGCGGTCTTCATTCTGGATATCCCTCAGCAGCCCAACCCCGCGCTGGTTATGGCTTGAACGGCGAAGCTCGCAAAGGGTTTCGATCAGATCGCGTGCGAGCTAGACCTTTCGCATGACCATCACACTTTCCGACATCCAGGCCGCCGCCGCCCGCCTGAAGGGCCAGGCCGTCGAGACCCCGCTGATCGAGAGCCCGGCCCTTAATGAGCGCCTGGGCGGCCGGGTGCTGCTCAAGCCTGAGACCCTGCAAAGGGCCGGGGCCTTCAAGTTTCGCGGAGCCTATAACCGCCTCAGCCAGCTGACCGATGACGAGAAAAAGCGCGGCGTGGTGGCCTTCTCCTCGGGCAACCACGCCCAGGGCGTGGCCCTGGCGGCCCAGCTGGTCGACTGCCCGGCCCTGATCGTCATGCCGTCCGACTCGCCGGCGGTGAAGGTGGCGGGCACGCGCGGCTTCGGCGCGCAGATCCGCTTCTATGACCGCTTCACCGAAGACCGGGTCGCCATCGCCGATGAGATCGCCCGCGAGCGCGGCTGCGTGGTCGTGCCGTCCTATGACGATCCGCACATCATCGCCGGGCAAGGCACGCTGGGCGTCGAGATCGTCGAGCAGGCGACGGCGCGCGGCGCGTCCCTGGACGTGCTGCTATGCTGCGTCGGTGGCGGCGGACTGATCGCCGGAACCAGCACCGCCGTCCGCGCCCTGTCTCCCGCCACCGAGATCTGGGGCGTCGAGCCGGCCGGCTTTGACGAGACCCGCCGCTCCCTGGCCAGCGGCCAGCGCGAGACCATCGATCCGAACGCCCGCTCGATCTGCGACGCGCTCCTGACCCCGACCCCCGGCGCACTGACCTGGCCGATCAACCAGCGGACCCTGACCGGCATCGTCGCCGTCACTGACGCCGAGGTGGCGGAGGCCATGCGCTACGCCTTCTCGGTGCTGAAACTGGTGGTCGAGCCGGGCGGCTGCGTGGCCCTGGCGGCGGCGCTGGCGGGCAAGGTCGCGGTGGCGGGAAAGACCTCGGCGATCGTTCTTTCGGGCGGCAATGTCGATCCGGGCTTGTTTGCGCGGGTGCTCAAGGGTGAAATCTAATCAACCCCGTCATCCCGCGACTTGTTCGCGGGACCCATGGTTCAGCTTGCATGGGCGTGTTCCATTCTGCTCCGCACACGCGGCGGACAAATGGGTCCCGCGAACAAGTCGCGGGAGGACGAAGAAACAGGGATGAGCGGTCGATGAAATTTCCAGACGTAACCACCCTCCCCCAAACGCCCCTCCTCGTCATCGACAAGGCCGCCCTGCTCCGCAACCTCGACCGCATGCAGGCCCTGTGCGACGCCGCCGGCGTGCGACTGCGGGCCCATGGCAAGACCCACAAGTGCTCGACCCTGGGCCGGCTGATCATCGAGCGCGGGGCCGTCGGCCTGTGCGCCCAGACGGTGGGCGAGGCCGAGGCCTTTGTGGCCGGCGGCATCACCGACGTGCTGGTCACCGCCGCCCCGCCGCCCTGGGCCGCGCCGCGTCTGGCCGCCCTGGCCAAAGGCGGCGCCACGATCGGCGTCACCGCCGATGACGAGGGCCAGATCGACCGATTGTCCGACGCCGCCGTCGCGGCCGGGACGATCCTGAACCTGGTGGTGGACCTCGACCTGGGCACCCACCGCACCGGCGCCTATCCGCACGAGGCCCTGAAACTGGCCCGCGCCGCCGACGCCGCGCCGGGCCTGCGCTTTGCCGGCCTCCAGGCCTATCTGGGCCATCTGCAGCACATGGATGACGGCGACCTGCGCCGCTCGGCCGACGAGGCGGCCTTTGCGACGCTGAAGGCCCTGGTCGCCGAGCTGACCGCCGCCGGCCTGGCCCCGCCCGTGGTGACCGGCGGCGGCACCGGCACCCACGCCTTCGACCTGGCCTCGGGCGTGTTCACCGAGCTGCAGGCCGGCTCCTATGCCGTGATGGATGTCGAATATGACGACTGCGGCGCGCCCGGCGGCGGCGACTGGCCGTTCGAGCCGTCGCTCTACATCGCGTCCAGCGTGGTCTCGACCCGCCACAAGAGCCACGTGGTGGTCGACGCCGGCTTCAAGGCCGTATCGATGGACGGCCCGCCGGCTCGCGTCATCGCCGGCGCCGCGCCCGGCTCACTGTGGCGGCCGATGGGCGACGAGCACGGCCTGATCGCCCATCCCGCGATGATCGACGTGCTGAAGGCCGCCGGCCGCGATCCGCTGGGCTTCGCCGGGGCGGTGACCGCCGCCGACGCCGATCCGGCCCGCGCCTTCCCGGCCGACGCGCCAGAGGTCGGCGACATCGTCTGGCTGCAGCCGGGCCACTGCGATCCGACCGTCAACCTCTATGACGCCCTGCACGTCTGGGACGGCGCGAGCCTGGAACGCTGGGCGGTGGATGGGCGGCGGGTGAGTTCGATCTAATCCCGCTCTCCCCGGCGACACGTCAGTGCGGCGAAGCCAACGCCGGGGCCCAGATCGAAACCACGAATGCTCTTGCTCTTGGCGTGGGCCCAGGGCGCGTCATCCCCGACGGCTCTGGATGAATCTGGGTCCCGGCCTTCGCCGGGAAGAACGGATTTGGAGCGGGTCGCTGCTGGCCGTCCAAACCGGCTTCCCCTCGCCGAAGACCCCGGATACGGTCCGCGCCAACGACAAGATTTGCTCCAAAGAGTGACAACGATGAAACGCCTGCTGCTCGCCACCGCCCTGATCGCCGCGCCCATGCTGGCGCACGCCTCGGACGCGCCGAAGATCGACCCCGTCAACCTGGCCGCCCACATCAAGACCCTGTCCTCCGACGCCTTCGAGGGCCGCGGCCCGGCCACGGCCGGCGAGACCAAGACGGTCGCCTATATCGTCGAGCAGATGCAGGCCGCAGGCCTGGAGCCCGGCGGCGACCTGAAGGACGGCAAGCGCGCCTGGACCCAGGACGTGCCGCTGGGGATGTTCGAGATCAAGGGCCCTGTCAGCGCCCACATGATGGTCGGCGCCAGCCACATCGCTCTGAACCAGGGCGAGCAGATCGCCATCCGCGCGGCCATGACCAATGTCGACAAGGTGGCGATCCAGAACGCCCCGATCGTCTTCGCCGGCTATGGAGTCAAGGCGGCCGAGCGGAACTGGGACGATTTCAAGGGCCTGGACGTCAAGGGCAAGATCGTCGTCGTGCTGATCAACGACCCCGACTTCGAAACCGGTTCCGGCGACTTCGGCGGCAAGGCCATGACCTATTACGGCCGCTGGACCTACAAGTTCGAGGAAGCCGCCCGCCTGGGTGCCGCCGGCCTGCTGATCGTGCACGAGACCGCCCCGGCCTCGTATGGCTGGGCGACGGTTAAGAACTCCAACACCAACACGATGTTCGACATCGTCCGCAAGGAGCCGGCCAAGTCGCACCCCGCCCTGGAAGGCTGGATCCAGCGCGACACCGCCGTGGCGCTGTTCAAGGCAGCCGGCCTGGATTTCGACGCCCTGAAGAAGGCGGCCCAGAGCCGTGACTTCAAGCCGGTGGAACTGAAGGGCGCGACCTTCTCGGCCAACTACGCCGTCGAGCCCAAGGTGATCGTGTCCAAAAACGTGGTCGGCAAGCTGACCGGCGCCAAGCGCCCGGACGAGACGGTGTTCTTCACCGGCCACTGGGACCACCTGGGCGTGGGCCTGGCCGACGCCAAGGGCGACAGGATCTATAACGGCGCCGTCGACAACGCGACCGGCATCGCCGCCATGCTGGAAATGGGCCGGGTCTTCGCCAAGGCCCCGCGCGCCGACCGCACCCTGGTCTTCCTGGCCGTGACCGCCGAGGAAAAGGGCCTGCTGGGCTCGGAATACTATGCCGCCAACCCGCTGTATCCGCTGGCCAAGACCGTGGGCGTGCTCAACACCGACGCCCTGGACCCCGCCGGCCCGGCCAAGGACTTCACCATCTCGGGCAGCGCCAAGCTGGGCCTGCTGGATGACCTGATCGCCCACGGCAAGGCGGTCGGCCGCACCTACACGCCCGACCCGGCCACCGAAGCCGGCTATTTCTACCGCTCGGACCACTTCCCCTTCGCCAAGCGCGGCGTGCCGGCCATCTCGTTCGGCTCGGGCGAGGATCTGGTCGAGGGCGGCGTGGCGGCCGGCAAGGCCTTCGCCGACGCCTATCGCATCAACGCCTATCACCAGCCCGCCGATGAGTGGAACGACGGCTGGCGTCTGGACGGCATGACCGCCGACATCAGCCTGATCCAGGGCCTGGGCCTGGACCTGGCCAATTCCACCCGCTGGCCCGAGTGGGGTGAAGGGTCCGAGTTCAAGGGTACGCGCGACGCGACCAAGGCGCAGCGCAAGTAGGCGAATAACTGTCATCGCGGCCAAGCGCGAAGCGCGCAGAACCGGGACCACGGCAAGCGCATGCGTTTCCGGCGGTCCCGGATCGGTCCTGCGGACCGTCCGGGATGACAACCTTTTTGCGGGATGCCCCCATGACAGCCTCGGTCTTCGACCTCTTCAAACTCGGCGTCGGTCCGTCCAGCAGCCACACCATGGGCCCGATGACGGCGGCGGTGCTGTTCGTCGGCCGCCTGCGCGACAACGCTCAGCTGCCCGGCGTCGCCCGGGTCGAGATCCGGCTCTACGCCTCCCTGGCCCTGACCGGACGCGGCCACGCCACCGACCGGGCGGTGATGCTGGGCCTGATGGGCTTTGTCCCGGCCGATCTCGACCCGGACGCCGGCGAGGCGGCCCTGCTGGAGACCCGCGCCACCCAGTCGCTGAAGCTGGGCGGCCAGATCGACATCGCCTTCGACGAGGCCCGCGACCTCGTCTGGCTGGGCCATGAGCGCCTGCCCCAGCATCCCAATGGCTTGACCTTCGTCGCCTATGACAAGGCCGGCGCCGTGCTGGCCGAGCGCACCTATTTCTCGATCGGCGGCGGCTTCGTGCGCGACGAGTTCGAGATGGGCAGCAATGCGCCGCCCGAGGCCGGCCCTGAAATCCCCCACCCCTTCGAAAGCGGCGCCGACCTGCTGCAACGGGCCGCCGATGCGGGCCTGTCGATCGCCGGGGTCATGGGCGCCAACGAGCTGGCCCGGATGTCGCTGGACGACATGAACGCCGGCATCGACCGCATCTTCGCGGCCATGGAGGCCTGTATCGACCGGGGCATGCGCCAGGACGGCATCCTGCCCGGCGGGCTGGATGTCAAACGTAGGGCCCGCCAGATCCACCAGACCATCCAGGGCCGCATGGAGCGCCAGATCAGCGATCCGCTGGCGGCCATGGACTTCGTCAATCTGTGGGCCATGGCGGTCAATGAGGAGAACGCCGCCGGCGGCCGGGTGGTCACCGCCCCGACCAATGGCGCGGCGGGGCTGGTGCCGGCCGTGCTGCGGTTCTTCGTGCGGTTCTACAACGGCACGCCCGAGCAGATCCGGGTGTTCCTGCTGACCGCCGCCGCCATCGGCGCGCTCTACAAGCGCAACGCCTCGATCAGCGGCGCCGAGGTGGGCTGCCAGGGCGAGGTGGGCGTGGCCTGCTCGATGGCCGCCGCCGGGCTCGCCGCGGGCTTGGGCGGCAGCAACGCCCAGATCGAGAACGCCGCCGAGATCGGCATGGAGCACAATCTGGGCCTGACCTGCGATCCCATCGGCGGGCTGGTGCAGATCCCCTGCATCGAGCGCAACGCCATGGGCGCCATCAAGGCCATCGACGCCGCCCGCCTGGCCCTGCTGGGCGATGGCCAGCACAGCGTCTCCCTCGACAAGGTGATCGCCACCATGAAGCGCACCGGCGAAGACATGAACGAGATCTACAAGGAAACCTCGATGGGCGGGCTCGCCGTGGGGCTGTCGGTTAACCGGGTGGAGTGCTGATGAACAAGTCCTCCCCCTGAGGGGGGGATCGCAAAGCGATCGGAGGGGGAAGTGACTGCTGACTCAATGCGGTCTTCCCCCACCGGCCTGCGGCCACCTCCCCCTTCAGGGGGAGGACTTGAGCCGGCCCATGAAAGGCGCCCGCGCCAGAGCGACCTGCGTGTTCAACAAACGGGCCGGTCAGGTTGAGGTTCAGGAATTGCAGCCGGGCCGCTAGACCTGACTGCGCAACGTCCAGGAAAACAGGCCGCCCCATGAACATCGTCATCTTCGAAGCCGAAGACTGGGAACGCGCCGCCGTCGACGGCCTGAGCCGCGACCACGCCGTGACCTGTGTGGCAGAGGTCGCCGGCCCCGGCTTCGCAGACGCAGAGGTCGTCTCGACCTTCATCGACTCGCGCCTGGACGCCGCGGCCCTGGCGGCCTTCCCCAAGCTGCGCCTGATCGCCACCCGCTCGACCGGCTATGACCATGTCGACCTGGACTATTGCCGCGATCACGCGATTACGGTCTGCAACGTCCCCGACTATGGCGACCCCACCGTGGGCGAACACGCCTTCGCCCTGCTGCTGGCCCTGGCCCGCAAGCTTCCCCAGGCCGTCGAGCGCACCCGGCGCGGCGACTTCTCCCAGGGCGGCCTGCGGGGCTTCGACCTGGGCGGCAAGACCCTGGGCGTGGTCGGCACGGGTCAGATCGGCCGGCGGGTGATCAAGATCGCCAGGGGATTTGACATGGAGGTCATCGCCTTCGACCGGCGACCCGACCTGGCGGCGGCCGAGGCCCTGGGCTTCACCTATGTCCCGCTCGAGACCCTGATCGCCGCCTGCGACGTGCTGACCCTGCACATCCCCGGCGGCCCGGCCACCGAAGGCCTGATCGGCGCGGCCCAGTTCGCGGCGATGAAGCCCTCGGCCGTGCTGGTCAACACCGCGCGCGGCGGGGTGGTCGACGCCGAGGCCCTGCTCAACGCCCTCCAGACCGGCCAGATCGCCGGCGCGGCGCTGGACGTGCTGAGCCAGGAGCCCTGGCTGCGCGACGAGGCCCAGATCTTCCGCTCATCGACCCCGCCCGCCGTGGAGGGCCTGCGCGCCCTGGTCGCCAGCCACGCCCTGCTGAAACTGCCCAATGTCATCGTCACGCCGCACGTGGCCTATGACACCCAGGAAGCGGTGGAACGGATCATGGCCGTGACCGTGGGCAATATCGAAGCCTTCACGGCCGGAGCGCCGCGCAACGTGGTGGGGGCTTAGGTCGCCAGCGCTCGCTCGACAGCGGCGGGCTCGCGATCAATCACGGTCAGCAGGATGCGCGCCGCCGCCTCAGGGCGACGGCGATGCTGCTCCCAATCCTTGACGGCCGCCGCGCTGAAACCGAACCGGGCGGCGAACGCGCTCTGGCTCAGCCCCAGTCGCTGACGGATCGCCCTGACATCCACCTCAGCCGGCGCGTGGACCCGCGCGGGCGCGGCGGTTCCCTCGACTATGGCTGCAACCTCTTCAAGGCCGGCCATGATCCGGCTGAAATTGCTGTCGTCGCCCTGCTTCATCGTCTCAATCCCGATCAACGCCGTCGGCCGCCAACCCATGCGGCGACGATCTTCCTGGCCATGCTGGCCATGGCCGCCACTTCGACGGCGGAAAAGTTGGCGCGACTACCCTTGGACAGCATCGCCAGCAGATAGACCGGCAATCCCGCGTGAGCAAAAAAGGTCACCACGCGATAGCCGCCCGACTTTCCCCGCCCCTTGCCAGCGATGCGCACTTTGCGGCATCCGCCCGATCCCACGATCATCTCGCCAGCTTCGGGATTGGCGGCCAGCATCCGCTCCATCGCCTCCATCTCGGCCTCGGTCATGCCGTCGGCCTTAGCCTGGGCCAGAAAGGCGGCCGTATAGGCGACGGTGTGCAACGCCTCGACCATCTGCCCTCCAGAATACGGCAATGCCGCACAAGATCAAGCCGCCTATACGGCGTTGCCGCAGGACGCTGATCCGCTCGGCTCTAGGACCTGACGCGTTTTCGCTCGACGCCTCGCCCAACCTCACCTAACTTCAAAAAGAACAGGAAGGGAACAGGCATGTCCACAGGCGTCATCCGGGCCGGCATCGGCGGCTGGACCTTCGAGCCGTGGCGGGGCGTGTTCTATCCCGACACGGTCAAGCAGAAGGACGAGCTGAAATATGCCGCGTCCCACCTGACCAGCCTCGAGATCAACGGCACCTACTATTCCACCTTCAAGCCCAACAGCTGGATGAAGTGGCGCGACGAGACGCCCGACGACTTCGTGTTTTCGGTCAAGGCCAGCCGTTACTGCACCAATCGCCGCGTGCTGTCGGAGAACAACGACTCGCTGGAGAAATTCCTGACCCAGGGGCTGGAAGAGCTGGGTCCCAAGCTGGGCCCCATCAACTGGCAGTTCATGGCCACCAAGAAGTTCGACCCGGTCGACTTCGAGGGCTTCCTGAAGCTGCTGCCCCGCGAGATCGGTGGCCGGCCGGCGCGTCACGCGCTGGAAGTGCGCAGCCCCACGTTCCAGACCCAGGCCTTCTACGACCTCGCGGCAAAGTACGGCGCGGCCATCGTCTATGCCGTCGATGACGAATCGCCCGACTGGCCTCGGATCGACGAGCCCACCGCCGACTTCACCTATGCCCGCCTGATGTGCAGCCGCGAGGACGAGCCCACCGGCATGACGTCGGACGAGCTGGACGGCGTGGTCACCCAGACGCGCAACTGGGCCCAGCGCGGCGACGTGTTCGCCTATTTCATCTCCGGGGCCAAGGTGAGGAACCCTGCGGCGGCGATGGCGTTGATCGAGAAGCTGAAGGGCTGAACGCCTTCTCCCCTTGCGGGAGAGGGAAACATGGTTAGCCAAACCTTAACCGCCGGGCCCTAGGCTCTGGCCATGCGCCGCCTGCTCGCCCTGTTGCTTGTGTCTCTCGCCCTGGCCTCGCCGGCCGGCGCCGACCAGAAGCCGGCGTCGAAAAAGGCCCCGCCGCCCGCCGTGGTCGCCGTCCCGCAGACCGCCCTGCAGCCGCTGATCCCGCTGGCCTCCAGCCGGCCGGGCGGCGACGCCGGCCAGTGCCGGGCCGCCTGCGCGCGGAGCTACTATTTCTGCAAGGCCGGCGACGACGACATCTGTCCCAGCCAGTGGGCGCAGTGCAACGCGCGCTGCAGCGCGACGTACAGGCGGTCGGGGTCTTAAGGTCGCCCCTATTCGTCCAGGCAGACCCGGGCGATCTCGGCGCGCAGTTCCGGCATGCCCAGGCCCTTTTCCGACGAGGTGGCCAGAACGCGCGGGAAGGCCGCTGGGCGCTTGGCGATCGCCTTGACGGTCTCGGCGGTGACCTTCTCGACCTCGTGCGGCTTGATCTTGTCGGACTTGGTCAGGATGATCTGGTAGGAGACCGCCGCCGTATCCAGGGCGTCCAGGGCTTCCTGGTCGACCTTCTTGAGGCCGTGGCGGGCGTCGATCAGCAGATAGACGCGGCGCAGGGTGGCCCGGCCGCGCAGATAGGCCCGGCCCAGGTCCTGGAACTTGCTGACCGTGGTCTTCGAGGCGCGGGCGAAGCCATAGCCCGGCAGGTCGACCAGGCGCAGCTTCTCGGCCAGCAGGAAGAAGTTGATCTCCCGCGTCCGGCCCGGCTCGTTGGAGGCGCGGGCCAGGTACTTCTGCCCCACCAGCCCGTTGATCAGGCTGGACTTGCCGACATTGGAGCGGCCGGCGAAACAGACTTCCGGCGCGATCGGATGGGGCAGGCCGTCCATGTTGACCGCCCCCATCATGAAGGCCACCGGCTGGGCGAACAGCACGCGCGCCGCCTCGATCTCTTCCTCGGTGAAGACGGGACCCTGAGGAGGTGAAAAATTGGGCGCGGGCGCGAAGTTGGGTTCGGTCATCAGGTCGCCACGGTGGGTTTGCGCTGGAAGCGGGCGATGATCTGGTCGATCGGGTTCTCGACCTGATAGCGGCGCATGATGATGTACTGCTGGAAGATGGTCAGGACGTTGGACCAGCACCAGTAGATCACCAGACCCACGGCGAAGCCCGACAGCGTGAAGGTGAAGATCACCGGGAACCACTGGAAGATCTTCTGCTGGATCGGGTCGGCGGCCGGCGGGTTCATGGCCGTGGTCAGCCACATGGTCACGCCATACAGCAGCGGCCAGATGCCCAGGTGAGCGATCATGGCGCCCACCAGCGGCAGGGCGCCCGGATCATAGGGGATCAGGCCAAACAGGTTGAACAGGCTGGTGGGCTCGGGCGCCGACAGATCCTGGATCCAACCGAAGAACGGCGCGTGCCGCATTTCGATGGTCACCGTCAGCACCTTGTACAGCGAGTAGAACACCGGGATCTGGATCAGCATGGGCAGGCAGCCCATCATCGGATTGATCTTCTCCTTGCCATACAGCGCCATCATTTCCTGCTGCTGCTTGGTCGGATCGTCCTTGAACTTGGCCTTCAGCTTTTCGACCTCGGGGGCGATCTTCTTCATCTTGGCCATCGACTCGTAGCTCTTGTCCGCCAGCGGATAGAGCACGAGCTTGAGGGCCACGGTCAGCAGCAGGATGGCGCCGCCGAAGTTGCCGACCCACTTGTAGAACATCTCCATGATGTTGAAGATCGGGCGGGTGAAGAAGCTGAACATTCCCCAGTCGACGGCGTCGTCGAAGCGCGGCACTTCAGCCTTCTTGCCGTCCCAGAACTTCCACCAGGCCGGGGGCTGGCCGCCGAACTCGTACTGGCGCAGCAGCGGCACGGTCTTGGCGCCGGCGAACAGGCGGGTGTTCTGGACCAGGGTCTGGCCAGGGGCCAGGGTCTTGGCGGGGCCCACGAAATTGACGTCATAGATGTCGACGGCGCCGGCCTGGGTGACGCGGTACTGGGCAGTGACATCCTGCGACTGATCCGGGATCAGGGCGGTCAGCCAGTACTTGTCGGTGATGCCGGCCCAGCCGCCCTTGGACGGGAAGGCTTCGAGCGGCTTGTCCTTCTTCCACTTGCCGTACTTGGACTGCTTCAGCTCGTGGTTCTTGCCGCCCTCGACGCCGAACACGCCGATGGCGCCTTCGTGGACGATCTGGTTCTTGCCCAGGTCGTCCGGGATGCCCTGGCGCTGGACCGTGGCGTAGGCGGCCAGGGACAGGGTCTGGGCGCCCTGATTGCGGACGGTGTCGGCGACGGTGAACATGGCGTCGGCGTCGACCGAGAGAGTACGGGTGAAGATCAGGCCCTGACCGTTGTCATAGGTCATGACGACCGGCGAGGTCGGGGTCAGGGTCTGGCCCGGCGCGGTGGTCCACAGGGTGCGGCTGTCGGGCAGGCCCGGCAGGTTGGCGCCGGCCCAGCCGAAATCAGCGAACCAGGCGTGCTCGGCGCCCTCGGGGCGGAACAGCTCGACCGGCGGCGAATTCTTCTTGGTGGTCTGGGCATACGTCTTCAGCCACAGGTCATCGATGCGGCCGCCCTTCAGCGCGATCGAACCCGACAGGGCCGGCGTATCGACGGCGACGCGCGGGCTCTGGGCCTTGGCGGCGTCGCGCGACAGCTTCAGCGGCGCAGGACGACCATCGGGGCCGAGCACCACGCCAGGCTGGGTCGCGACCATCCGGGCCTCGGCGGCCTTTTTGGCCTGCAACTCGGCGTCGGCCTTCTTCTGCTGCGGACCCAGGATGAAGAACTGGTACCCGATCAGGATCGCGAACGCGCTGACGATGAACATCAACGTGTTTTTGTTGTCGTTCTGCATGGATGACTTAACCGGAAACAGAGGGATCGGGCGCGCCTGGGTTGGCAGGTGGAGCGTCTGAAGATGGGTCTTTGGGAAGATCAGCGGATTGAGCCAGCCTGGCCCGAGCCTCCGCGCGATCATGTTCGGCCGCGAGGCTTATCAGCGCGGTTTTCACATCGTCAAGCAAACGCCCCCATTCGCGGGTGCGAGTGCCGCCGCGCGCGATGAATACATAGTCGTACATGGGCCGGCCATGAAGGGGTAACAACAGCCTTGCGGCCTCGCGCAGGCGGCGCTTGGCGCGATTGCGCTCGACCGAGCCGCCGACCTTCTTGGTGGCGGTAAATCCCACGCGGATCAGGGGATCATCGTCGAGTCGGGCCCGCATCTGCATGAACACCGCGCCGCGCGACAGGGCGGGCGCCTTGGCGGCCCTGAGGAAATCGGGGCGCTTTTTCAGGCGCTCGATCTTCACCGCATCTGCGGGCTGGATCGCGGTCATGAAAAAAGCCGCCCTTTCCGGCGAAAACCTGAGGTCAGGCTCTGGGAAAAGGCGGCTTTTATCATGGTCTGTGCCTCCCGCCGAAGCGGGAGAAAGAACGGGGTGAGCCGTTCTTAGGCCGTCAGGCGCTTACGGCCCTTGGCGCGGCGACGCGCAACGATTTTTTGGCCGTTCTTGGTGGCCATACGTGCGCGGTAGCCGTGACGGCGGGCTCGCACGAGCTTCGACGGCTGGAATGTCCGCTTCACGAGGTGGCTCCGATAATAATGGGACGCAAGGGCCGCAAGGCCTCCGCGAGTGAGGGGCGGTGGATAAGGGAAGGGGCGACGGCTGTCAACCTGAGTCGGCCGCTGAAACTGTCATCCCGGCCAAGCGAAGCGCCGAGCCGGGACCGCGGCGAGCGCCAGCGTTTCCGGCGGTCCCGGCTCTTCGCGACGCTACGGCCGGGATGACAGCTTTCAAGGAACAATCACCGCCTTGCCCACCACCTTGCGCTCAGCCAGCAGATCAAACGCCTCGCGCCAGTGCTCCAGCGGCAGCTGTGCATGCACATGCGGCGCGATCACGCCCTCGCTCGCCATGCGCCACACCGCCTCGCTGTTCTCGCGGCCCCTGTCCGGGAACTGCCGGCCATATTCGCCGGCCCGCACGCCCATCACCGAGAAGCCCTTGATCAGCGGCATATTGACCGAGACCGTCGGAATCCGTCCCGAGGTGAAGCCGATCACCAGCAGCCGGCCGTCAAAGGCGATGCAGCGCACGCTCTCGTCGAACACGTCGCCGCCCACCGGGTCATAGATGATGTCGGCCCCGCGCCCGCCGGTGATGGCTTTCACCTGATCGCGAAAGCCGCCGGTGACGTTGACGACAGCGTCAGGCGCATACAGCGCCTGGATGGCTGCCAGCTTGTCGTCGGAGGCCGAGGCCGCGATCACCCGCGCGCCCAGGGCCTTGGCCAGGTCCACTGCCGCCAGCCCCACCCCGCCGGCCGCGCCGTGGACCAGCACCCAGTCGCCCGGCTCGATCCGCGCCCGGCGCACCAGGGCGACATAGGCGGTCAGATAGGCCGCGCCATAGGCGGCGGCCTGGGCGAACGACAACCGCTCGGGCTTGGGCTTCAGCGCCTGCGCCGAGACCACGGCATATTGCGCGAAGGCCCCCAGCCGCGCGCCGCCGACCACCGCGTCGCCTACCGAAAAGCCCGAGACCCCCTGCCCCAGCGCCGCGACCTCGCCGGCCAGGTCCAGGCCCGGAGTAAAGGGCGTGGGCGGCTTGAACTGGTATTCACCGCGGGTCATCAGCAGGTCGGGGAAGTTGATGCTGGCGGCCATGACGTAGACCAGCACCTCGCCCGGGCCGGGCGTCGGCGTGGCGACCTCGCGGACCGCGCAGCCGGCGTAGTCGGGGGCCAGGCTCTCGACGACCAGGGCGCGCATGGTGGGGCTCACGGGGTCTTCCTTCTTCCGCTCTTCCCGGCGAAAGCCGGGATCCAGATCGAGCCCAGAGCGGTCGGCGCGCCTGATACACTCCGAAGGCGCGTCATCCCCAGCCTCTCTGGATGAATCTGGGCCCCGGCCTTCGCCGGGGAGAGCGGATGTTTTGTGGGGTTTATCCAGAAAAAGTCCGGACTATCCGGTCTCCGCCCGTCCTACTTATCGGATCCCGCCACGAGCGCCTCGCGCACCAGCCGCGCCACCTCGCGGCAGGCGGCGTCGGCCGCCGGCACCGCTCCGGTAAAGGCCGTGAAGCCATGGGCCAGGCTGTCATAGCAACGATAGGTCACCGGCACCCCGGCGGCCTGCAGGCGCTTGGCATAGGCCTCGCCCTGGTCGACCAGCGGGTCGAAGCCGGCGGTGATCACCACGGCCGGGGCCAGGCCCGACAGGTCAGCGGTCTTGTTGGGCGACAGGCGCGGGTCGGCCGGATCGGCGTCGGGGCCCATATAGTGGCCCATGAACCAGTCCATGATCGGCCGGCTCAGCGGATAGGCGTCGGCATAGGTGCTCATCGAGGCCGTCTCGCTGGCCACATCGACGGCGGGATAGATGAGCAGTTGCAGGGCCGGCTGGGCTTCGCCCGTGCGCTGCATCTCCTGGGCGACGATGGCGGCGAAGTTGCCGCCCATCGAGTCGCCGCCGATCGCCGGCGAAACCTCGGCCGCGCCGAAGCGGGCGGCGTTGTCGCGGGCCCAGCGATAAGCGGCCAGCACGTCGTCCAGCCCGGCCGGGAAGCGGTGGTCCGGCGCCAGGCGATAGTCGACCGACAGCACCGCCGTCCGGGCGAACTTGGCCAGGATGCCGCAGAAGGCGTGGCAGGTCTCCAGGTCCCCGATCACCCCGCCGCCGAAGTGGGCGAAGACGATCAGCGGGGCGTTGGCGTCCTGCTCGGCCGGGCGATAGGCGCGCAGCGGCAAGGGCCCGCCCGGCCCTTCTATCGACAGGTTCTCGGTACGCACACCGGGCTCCGGCGGGCCCGACACCGCGCCCAGGCCCTTGGCGCTGGCCTCGCGCGCCACGTCGGGCGGCAGGGTCGTCATCGACGGCATCTTCTGGGCCGCGTGGGCAAAGAACTGGAAGCGCGGGTCCAGGGTGCGGCCGCCGCGATAGACCACCCCACCCCCGGACATGGCCCGCAGGATCGGGCTGGGCAGGGACAGTATGGTCTTCAGAACGAATTTCTGGACGGCGGCGTCAGCCATGCGAGCTCCGGGTAAGGGACTAGAGTTTGGGAAGGGCGGGCAAGCCGCCGAGGATCAGTTTGACGGCGAAGTCAGCCGCGCCGACCGTGTCGACCGGGCGGCGCTCCAGCATCTTGTCGCTGACCTCGCGGGCCACGGCGATGCAGGCGGCGGTCAGGTAGTCCAGGTCGACGGCGGGAGCGTGCTCAAGCTCCAGCACCTTGGCAAAGCCTTCGCGCACCTGGTCGAACACGGCCACGATCTCGGGCGTGGCCCGAGCTTGGGGGATCGGTTCGCCCGCGGGCCGGTTCAGGCGCCAGTTTTCCTGCTCGGTGGCCACGAACTGGAAATAGGCCAGGATGGCGCCGCTGAGGAACGACTGGAAATCGACCGCCTTGTCGACCTCCACCCGCAGCAGGGGCCGGAAGCGACGCGCGCCATCATCGGCCAGGGCGTCGAACACTTCCTCTTTGGACTTGTAATAGTTGTAGAAAGTGCCCGAGGCGAGGCCGGTGCGGCGGATGATGTCGCGCACCGTGGCGCCGTCATAGCCCAGCTCGCCGAACACTTCCCGCGCCGCGTCGAGAATGGCCTGGCGATTGGCGACCTTGGTCCGCTCGCGCTTGCCGGGCCGGTCGTCGACGACCGGAGCCGCTGGGAAATAGGCGATATTCGACATCAAACGCGACTCAGGAACGAGGCGATCGTGACGCCCCGTCATGATTTGAGCCTCATTCCGCCGCATGGGGCAAGACTTTCGCCGCGCGCGGACGATCGGCATGCTGTTCCTTCCCTGGCGTCGTCACGCCGTGCGCAGACTGATCGCCGTTCAGGTATGATGCGCCTGGCGGGCCGGAGGTCAATGCTGACGCTGGGGGAGGCAAGCCGCCCGACTCAGAACCCCTTGGTCGGCTGCTCCAGCTCATAGACCGCGTCGGTAACGCTCTCGATCTTCTTGGCGAACAGCGCCTGGGCGTCGTGGAGACCCTGGTTGTAATAGTACGGTCCCAGCCGCTCGGTGATGAAGTCGAGCAGGAACTGAGCGTCGAAACCTTTGACCTCCAGATCCAGCTCGTCCCTCAGATAGCGCGACAGGCCGTCGGTCAGCTTGGCGCGGGTGTCCTTGTCGAGGTCGATCTTGGGCATGGCTCTCTAATTCTCCCTTCCCCCTTGATGGGGGAAGGGCGGGGTCGGGGGTGATGCGGCGGCGGATAGTGGCAAGGCCTCGCTCTTTTCGGAAGCGGTGTCACCCCCATCCCCAACCCTTCCCCCATCAAAGGGGGAAGGGGGTCAGGCCGCGACAGGCGCCTTCAAACCCTCCGCCCGCGCCGCCACCGGCAGCCGGTTCCCCGCCGCCTTCGCCCGCTTCTCGCCCTTTGCGATCTCCTTTTTCAGGTCAGCGCAATAGACGTTGAAATCGACCTGAATCGTGTGCCGCGCCGAGGCGTAGAACTGGCCCAGATGGCGCTCTTCGTCCTTGGCGGTGATCCTGACCATCTCGTCGGCCGACGGCGGCGCATAGGTCCCCGCCAGATAGCCCGCCGCCAGCTTGGCCTGCTGCTCGGCGAAGTTGACCAGGGTGGGCAGGGGCTGGGCCAGGCCCATGAAGAACAGGTTGGGCGCGTCCGGCTTCATCATCCGCTTGAACAGCGGAAAGCGGTGATCCGGGCCCGGGACCAGGTCTGGATCGTCAAAGAACGGGAAGCTGATCTTGTAGCCGGTGGCGAAGACGATGGCGTCGACCTGTTCCACGCTGCCGTCGGCGAACCGCACATTGGGCCCCTCCAGCGCCGCAATGGCCGGCTTGAACTTGATGTCGCCGCAGCCGGCCCGGGTGAGGAACTCGCCCGAGACCGACGGGTGGGCCTCCAGCGGCTCGTGATCGGGCTTGGGCAGGCCGTAGTCTTCCATCCGGCCGATGCTCTTCTTCAGCACCTTGCGGGTCAGGGCCAGGCCCAGCTTGCGCGGCATCCAGGCCGGCAGGGCCGACTTGTCCGAGGGCTTGCCGTTCAGATACTTCGGAAACACCCAGACCCCGCGCCGGGCCGAGACCCACAGATTCTTGGCGATCGGCCGCTGCGACAGCTCGCTGGCGATATCCATGGCCGAATTGCCCATGCCCACCACCACGACGTTCTTGCCGCGCATGTCGACGGGATCGAACGGGTCGCTATAGGCGTGGGCATGGAAGGCGACGCCGTCGAACTCGCCTGGATATTCAGGGATGCGCGGGTCCCAGTGGTGGCCGTTGCAGACGAACAGCACGTCATAGAGTCGCGTCTCGCCGCTTGCCAGCGTCACCGCCCACAGGCCGTCCTGCGTGCGGCGGGCGGTCTCGACCTTGGTGTTGAAGCTGATGGTCTCGCGCAGGCCGAAATGGACGACATAGTCCTTGAAGTACTGCAGCAGCTGGGCGTGATGGGGAAAGTCGGGCCAGTCGGCCGGGACCGGGAAATCCTCGAAGGCCAGACGCCACTTGGAGGTGTCGATATGCAGGCTCTCGTAGCAGGCCGACAGTCCGTTGGGGTTCTTGAAGTACCAGTTGCCGCCGATGTCGTCGGACATCTCGAAGCAATCATAGGGGACGCCCACGTCCTTGAGCCGCTTGGCCGTGGTGAAGCCGCTGCAGCCCGCGCCGATGATGCACGCCTTGGGAAGCTTGCCCGCCATGTCCGCCCCGTCTGACTTATCGTTGTTCATGAAAGCGTATCAGCGTTGTTCCAGCCGTCAAACGGCTCCCCTGCGTCAAGGACGCTCCACAGGCGCGTGCGGCGGGATTAATCCTCCGCTAGGGTCTGGCGTTCAACACCCACGATCCCATCTTTTCCGACTCGATGCGCATACGAAGGCCAAGACCATGCACCGCCACGAACTGAAGACCTGGCCGCAGTATTTCGCCGCCGTCCGCTCGGGCAAGAAGCGCTTCGAGATCCGCCGCAATGACCGCGATTTCACGGTCGGCGACATCCTGGTGCTGCGCGAATTCGATCCGGAAAGTGAAGTTTATACAGGCCAGACCGAAGAGCGCCAGATTACATTTGTACTTTCAGAAGAGGACTACGGCGTCATCCATGGCTTCGTGGCCCTGGGCTTTGGCGAGGTCATGCCCCATGCCGACGCCTCGCCCGAGGGCCGACTGACCGCCGACCAGCTGGCGACCTGGCACGAGACCCAGGCCTCGAACGCTACGCTTCGCGCCCAGGACGCTCGCAAGGTCTCGGCCAGCTATGCCGCGCCCACCACCGGCCGGGCGGCCATGAGCGTCGCGGCTGACCGTCACGCGGGCGTCGCTACGGCCGCCGAGGCCGAGGCCGGCTTCCACGCCGCCGCCGCCCTGATCGTGCGCAAGGCCTAAGGCCACGAAAAAGCCGCCGCCCGCTGAGCGGACGGCGGCTTTTTTCTACCGCTAAGGCTGGAAGCGCTTAGGCCGCTTCGCGGATGACCGCCGGGAACACGTCGTTCATGCGCAGATAGGTGATCAGGCGGTTTTCCATCGAGATGATCGCCTGGATGAAGCGCAGTTCCTCGACGCCCAGGTCCGGGGCCGGCTGCAGGTGGTCGCGCGACACCGTGAAGGTCTCGCTGACGGCGTCCACCAAGATGCCGGCCAGGCGGTCCTGGCACTCGACGACCACGATCACGTGGCGGGTCTCGGGAACGGTGAAGCCCAGGCCCAGGCGGTTGCGAAGGTCGATGACCGGCATGATCGCGCCGCGCAGGTTGATGACGCCGCGTAGATAGGACGGGGCGTGCGGGATCGGCGTCGCCGGAGTCCAGCCGCGGATTTCGCGGACGGTCTTCACGTCGATGCAGAACTCCTGCTCACCGATGCAGAAGGAGATCAGTTCCAGGGCCGGCTCGGCGGCTTGGTCGGTCATATCGATTTCCCCGGGATCGTCAGATCAGGCGTGCCTCCGGTTCGCGTATTCGGCGCGCTCCAGACCACGGTGCTACAAGACCCGATCCGCCCTTTAACAACGGTTAACGGTGACGCCGAACCAGCGCGCTGGATTGTCGCAATCGCCCAATCCGGCCTGCCGCGCCTGGCATCAGGGCTCTGACAGGCCCTCATCGCCGTCGTCCGACAGGTTGAACTCGTACCAGACGCCGTTGAGCACGCCGAAGGCGACGGCCAGGCCCAGGCCCAGGATCCACGCGAAATACCACATCGTCTCGTCTCCCTAATACAGGTCGGGGTTGGTGGTCAGGGCGCCCGTCGTGCTGCGTCCCCACAGAACCTTGTAGACCCAGGCGGTGTAGAGCAGCACCAGCGGCAGGAAGATCACCGTGCAGATCAGCATGATGAACAGCGTCAGGTGACTGGACGAAGCGTTCCACACCGTCAGGCTCGAGCGCGGATCGATGGCGCTGGGCAGGATGAACGGGAACATCGACAGGCCGACGGTCGAGATGATGCCCAGGGTCGAGGCTGTAGAGCCGGCGAACGACAGTGGCGCCTTGTCGAACCGGAGACCCACCAGGGCCGCCGCCGCGCCGACGAAGCCCAGCACCGGCGCCAGGATCATCCAGCCGTTGCGCACATAGTTGTCGAGCCAGGCGCCGGGCGCGGCCACCACCGTGGTGCGCAGCGGATTGGACGGTCCGGCGGCGTCAGTCAGACCTTCCAGCCGGAAGCCCATGCCGCCGAAGGCGACGAAGAAGCCGCCGGCGGCGAACAGCACGATGCTGGTCAGGCCGGCGATCTCGCCAAAGCGGCGGGCGCGTTCGGTGACGGGCCCCGGCTCACCCTTGACCGTCAGCCAGGCCGCGCCGTGCAGCACCAGCATCGAGACCGACAGCAGGCCGCATAACAGGGCAAAGGGCGAGAACAGGCCCAGCAGCGAGCCCAGATACGAGATCCGCAGATCGCTGTCGAAGCGGAAGGGCGCGCCCTGCAGGACGTTACCGACCGCGACGCCGAACACCAGCACCGGCACGAAACCGCCGGTGAACAGCGCCCAGTCCCAGAACGAGCGCCAGCGCGGGTCGGGCCGCTTGGAGCGATACTTGAAGCCGACCGGCCGCAGGATCATCGCCGCCAGCACCAGGAACATGGCCAGGTAGAAGCCCGAGAAACTGACCGCATAGACGAGCGGCCAGGCCGCAAAGATCGCGCCGCCGCCCAAGATGAACCACACCTGGTTGCCTTCCCAGGTCGCGCCGACGGTGTTGATCACCATGCGGCGCTCCTCGTCGGTCTTCGCGACGAAGGGCAATAGCGCGCCGACCCCCATGTCAAAGCCGTCTGTCAGGGCAAAGCCGATCAGCAGGACGCCCAACAGCGCCCACCAGATGACCCGCAGGGTCGCGTAGTCGATTGGAAGTTCCATGACGGTCATTCCTCAGGCGACGGCCGGTTCGCCGGCGGAGGAAGCGAGGAACGCCTCCTGCTCGGCGAAGGGGCCCTTCTTGATGTGACGCAGGATCAGCCCGACCTCGACCACCGCCAGCCCGCCGTACAGCAGGGTGAAGGCGATGATGGTGGTCCACAGCTGGGCGACGCTCAGACTGGAGGCACCCAGGAAGGTGGGCAACACGCCCTCCACCGCCCAGGGCTGACGCCCGACCTCGGCCAGGATCCAACCCAACTCGGTGGCGATCCACGGCAGCGGGATGGCGCAGACCGCCAGGACCAGGAACCACTTGGTCTGGTGCTTGCGCAGGGTGACCAGCACGAAGGCGGTGGCGAACAGGGCGATCATCAGCAGGCCCGTGCCCGCCATGATCCGGAACGCCCAGAACATCACCGGCACATTGGGAACGGTGTCCCACGAGGCCTTCCTGATGGTGGCGGCGTCGGCCATGCGCGGATCCGAGACATAGCGCTTGAGCAGCAGGCCATAGCCCAGGTCGCGGCGATGCCGCTCAAAGGTGGCGCGGGCGGCCATGTCCTTGGGATTGACCTTCAGCGCTTCGACCGCGCCATAGGCGACGACGCCGGACTCGATGCGGTCCTCGGCGGTGGCGACCAGCTCGAAGATGCCGGCGACAGGCGTGTCGATGCTGCGCGTGGCGATCAGGCCCAGCACATAGGGGATCTTGACCTCGTAGTGGGTCTGGCGGTCCTTGAGACTGGGAATGCCAAAGGCGGTCAGGCCGGCCGGGGCGGGTTCGGTCTCCCACATGGCCTCCAGCGCAGCCAGTTTCATTTTCTGGTTATCGGTCAGGGCGTAGCCGCTCTCGTCGCCCAGCACGACGACCGACAGGGACGAGGCTAGGCCAAAGGCGGCGGCGACCGTCATCGAGCGCTTGGCGACGCCGATGTGCTTGCCCTTCAGCAGGTACCAGGCCGAGACACCCAGCACGAAGACGGCGGCGATGGTGTAGCCCGCGCTGACAGTGTGGACGAACTTCGCCTGGGCCACAGGGTTGAACAGCACCGCGCGGAAGTCGGTGACCTCCATGCGCATGGTGTCGGAATTGAACGCCGCCCCCACGGGATTTTGCATCCAGCCGTTGGCGACCAGGATCCAGAGGGCCGAGAAGTTGGTGCCGATGGCGACCAGGAAGGTCACGGCCAGGTGGCCGACCCGCGAGAGCTTGTCCCAGCCGAAGAACATCAGGCCGACGAAGGTGGCTTCGAGGAAAAAGGCCATCAGCCCCTCGATGGCCAGCGGCGCGCCAAAGATATCGCCGACATAATGTGAGTAGTAGGACCAGTTCATGCCGAACTGGAATTCCATGGTCAGGCCGGTGGCCACGCCGAGGGCGAAGTTGATGCCAAACAGTCCGGCCCAAAACCGCGTGGTCGTCCGCCATATCGGACGCTTGGTCATCACGTAGATGCTCTCCATGATGACGAGCATGAACGAGAGCCCCAAGGTCAGGGGCACGAACAAGAAGTGGTACAGCGCGGTCAGCGCGAACTGCAGCCTCGAGAGATCGACGACGGCGGGGTCCATGCACAGCTCCGAAGCGGACGGCGAATGATCGCGCCGACCGAGAGCACTGCCCTAGGCCGGTCCGGCCGCGCAGACCTTGATCCAGATCAAGGCCGGCGGTCGGGGGCAAACTACACTGAACCCATGCAAGCTCGTCCAGCGCTTATCGCTGGCCCCTCTCAGGTCGCGACAAGATTGAAGGACCTCGCAAGGGCCGGCGCAGCCCCCCTGCGCCGCGCGCGCGCGTGGATCTTGCTGGATGGGGCGGCGGCGACCGCCTTCGCTGCGGCCCTGGCCTGCGCCGTCGACGCCCTGGCCACCGGCCGAGACTTTCAGGGATGGCTGTCCCTGCTGGCCGTTGCCATGATCGCACGCGGCATTATGGCCAAGCTGGCCGGTGAAGCCGGCGCCAGGGCTGCGGCCCTGGTCAAGACCGCCGCCCGCAGCGACGCCACCGCCGCCCTGATGGCCCGCAAGCCCGGTGGCGCGATGTCGAGCGGGGAGGCTACCACCGCCCTGGTCGAAGGGGTCGAGGCGCTGGACGGCCATGTCTCACGCTTCCTGCCGGCGCGGTTCGCGGCCACCGCCACGCCGTTGGCCCTGATCGCCGTCGCCGCTGTCGCCAGTCCGATTGCCGCCGGCATTCTGCTGGGGGCCATGATCCCGTTCATCATCGCCATGGCCCTGGCGGGCACGGCGGCCGCCGCCGAATCCCGCGCCCAGTTCGTGGCGCTGGAGCGTCTGTCGGGCCTGTTCCTGGATCGGGTGCGCGCCCTGCCTGTGGTGCTGACCTTCCAGGCCGAGAGCCGGATCACCCGCGACCTGGCCCGCTCCGCCGACGAGCTGGCGACCCGCACCATCCGCGTCCTGCGGGTGGCGTTCTTCTCGTCCGGCGCGCTGGAATTCTTCGCCGCCCTGTCGGTGGCCCTGGTGGCGGTCTATTGCGGCTTCAACCTGCTGCGCCTCCTGCCCTTCCCGGTTCCGGAACAGTTGGACCTCAAGCGCGCCTTCTTCGTGCTGGCCCTGGCGCCGGAGGTCTATCTGCCGATGCGCCGCCTGGCCGCCGCCTATCACGACCGTCAGGCCGCCGAGGCCGCGACCGCCAGCCTGATCGCCCTACCCTGCCCGCAACCGCGCCTAGCCGCGCCGGTCTTCGCCGCCCCGCCGACGATCCTGTTCAGGGGTGTCACGATCCGCTATCCGGACGCCGACGCGCCCGCGCTGCAGGGGTTCGATCTGGAGATTCCGGCAGGCAAGATCATCGCCCTGCTGGGCCCCAGCGGCTCGGGCAAGACCTCGCTGCTGAACCTGCTGCTCGACCTGGCGCCGCTCAGCGCCGGCGCGGTGCTGATCGACGGCCGCCCCCTGGCGGAGCTTGGCGCGCTGTCGGGCCAGATCGCCTGGGCCGGTCAGCACCCGTTGATCACGCCGGGCTCCATCGCTGACAACATCGCCCTGGCCCACCGCGATGCGACCCGCGAACAGGTTGAAGCCGCCGCCGAGCGCGTCGGCCTGGCCGGCGCCCTGGCCATGCGACCGGGCGGTCTGGACGCCTGGCTGGATGAACGCGGCAGCGGACTGTCGGGCGGCGAGCGCCGGCGACTGTCTCTGGCCCGCGCCATCCTGAAACCCGCGCCGATCCTGCTGATGGACGAGCCCACCGCCAATCTCGACGCCGCCGCCGAGGCCGACCTGCTGGCCGCCCTCCGCGAGGCCGCCGTGGGTCGCACCACCCTGATCGCCACGCACTCGCAGGCCGTCGCCGACCTGGCCGACCATGTGGTGAGACTGACATGAGCGCCTCGCCGCTTCAGGCCCTGATCCGCGCCCAGCGTCGCCGCCATGCCGAGGGCCTGCTGCTGGCGGCCGCCTGCGCCGCCGTGGTTGGGGGTTCCTCCACCCTGCTGCTGGGACTGTCGGGCTGGTTCATCACCGCCTCGGCCCTGGCGGGACTGGCGGGGCTGGCCAGCGCCCAGGCCTTCAATGTGCTGCTGCCCAGCGCCGCCATCCGTCTGCTGGCCATCCTGCGGACCGGCGCGCGCTATGGCGAACGCCTCAGCGCCCACGCCGCCGCCCTGCGATCACTCGCCGCGATCCGGCCGGTGCTGTTTTCCGCGCTCGCCGCCGCCCCGCCCGCCCAGGCCCTGGCCCTTTCCGGCGGCGAGGCTTCCGCCCGGCTGGTGCAGGATGTCGACGCGGTCGAGACAAGGTTCGTGCGGCTGTCGGCCCCTTGGGGCGCAGGCGCCGCCGTCGCTGCGGGGGTTGCGCTGGGCGCGCTGTCGGGCTGGACGACGGCCCTTGCGATCCTGCTGTCAGCCGCCGCCGCGATCCTGGTGGCCCGCGCCCTGGCCCGCCGCGTCTCCGCCCCCGCCGGCCGCCAAATCCAGACCCGCATGGGCGCGCTGAAGGATGTCGCCGCCAGTCTGTCCGCCGCCGCGCCCGAACTGCGCGCCCATGGCCTGGAAGCCTGGGCCGGCCAGACGCTGGAGACTTACGGCCAGGCCGTCGACCAGGCCCGGCTGGACGCCGCCCGCGCCAAAGGGTGGATCGCCGTCTCGCAAGCGGCAATCCTGGGTCTGGCGGTCGTCATCGCCGTGGCCCTGGCCGTCCCGGCCGGTGCGGCGCTGGCGGCGCTGGCGGGCCTGGCCGCCGCCATGGCGATAGAGGGCGTCGCCGGCCTGGCCGCTGCCTTCGACCAGGATGGCGCCGCCGATCAAGCGGCCGAACGGCTGGACGCCGTACTACAATACGCGCCGATGGCGGCGGCCGCGCCCAGCCTGTCGGCGCCCAACCTGCGACTGCTGGACCAGGACTTTGCACCGGGAGACCGCATCGCGATCACCGGGCCGTCGGGCGCCGGCAAGACGACCCTGCTGGAACGCCTGGTGGCCCTGCGCCCCAGCGCGCCCGGAACCATCAGGCTGGGCGGCGCGGATCTGGCCGGTCTCGCCCCTTCGGCCGTCCGCGCGGCCTTCGCCCTGGCGCCCCAGGACGCCGCCCTGATCGCCGGCACCGTGGCCGACAACCTGCGCCTCGCCGCACCAGACGCCTCTGAAGACGACATGTGGGCGGCCCTGCGTGACGCCGCCCTGGACGAGCGCATCCGCTCGGCGCCCGCCGGCCTGAACGCCTGGCTCGGCGACAATGGCGAGCGCCTTTCCGGCGGGGAGCGGCGACGACTGTCCCTGGCCCGAGCCTTCCTTCGTCCAGCGCCGTGGCTGTTGCTGGACGAGCCGACCGAGGGCCTGGACGCCGCCACCGAGGCCGTGGTGCTGGACCGGCTGGCGGCGCGGCTGGACCGCACGGGCCAGGGGGTGGTGCTAGTCAGCCACCGGCCCGCGCCGCTGGCGATCTGCAGGCGGACGCTTGACCTGTCCGCCCCGCCACGCTGATCGCGGATGGCGATGACGCCTCGCGAAGGGCCGGCCCTCAGCTATAAGACCCCAACGGCGCAACCCGCGTTACAGAGACACGACATGAAGGCGGTCCGCCCGACCCCCTACCCCCTTGTTCAGCGACCCGCGCCCCGGCCCCTATTTCGTGGCCGCCGTGGCGATCGCGGCGACCTTCGTGCTGCGGCTGTCGCTGGGCGAGGCGTTCACGGCGGCCTCGTCCTTCCTGCTGTTCATTCCCGCCGTCCTGGTCAGCGCGGCGCTGGGCGGTCTGATCTGCGGCCTGTTCGCCACGGTCTGCGCCAGCGTGGCGGTCGGGCTGGTGACCCAGAACGACGCCCCGACCCTGGTCGGCGCGCTGAGCAGTGTGATCTTCCTGCTGGTCGGCATGGGCATGGCCATCGGTGGCGGCTGGTTCCATGCGGCGCGGCGGCGGGCGGCGGCGACCAACGCCCACCTGCAGTCGATTCTCGACACCGTGCCCGACGCCGTGGTGGTGATCGACCGTGAGGGGATGATGACCTCGTTCAGCCCCGCCGCCGAGCGCCTGTTCGGCTGGACGGCCGCCGAGGCCATCGGCCAGAACGTCAACCTGCTGATGCCCGGTCCCCACCGTGAGGCCCATAATGGCTTTCTGCACCGCTACACCCAGACCGGCGAGAAGCGGATCATCGGTGTTGGCCGCGTCGTGGTGGGCGAGCGCAGGGACGGCTCGACCTTTCCGATGGAACTGGCGGTCGGCGAGACCAAGGGCGCCCGCCCCTCGTTTACGGGCTTCATCCGGGATTTGACCGATCGCCAGCAGACCGAGACCCGCCTGCAGGAGCTGCAGAACGAGCTGGTCCACGTCTCGCGCCTGACGGCGGTGGGCGAAATGGCCTCGGCCCTGGCCCACGAGCTGAACCAGCCCCTCTCGGCCATCGCCAACCTGCTGACCGGTTCGCGCCGGCTGATGGATCGCGGCCGCCCCGCCGATCAGGCCAAGGTGCGCGACGCCATCGACCGCGCCGCCGCCCAGGCCCTGCGCGCCGGCGACGTCATCCACAAGATGCGCGACTTCGTGCGGCGCGGCGCCAGCGAGCGCGAGGTCGAGAGCCTGTCCAAGCTGGTCGAGGAGGCCAGCGCCCTGGCCCTGATCGGCGAAAAGGAACGTCAGGTCGATGTGCGCCTTTCGCTGGATGCCCAGGCCGATCAGGTGTTCGCCGACAGGGTGCAGATCCAGCAGGTGCTGCTGAACCTGATCCGCAACGGCATCGACGCCATGGAGAGCCTGCCGCGCCGCGAACTGGTCATCGCCAGCGATCTGACCGAGGAGGGCTGGGCCCGGGTCAGCGTCGCCGACAGCGGCGTCGGAATCACCGACGCGGTGCGCGAAAAGCTTTTCCAGCCTTTCATGACCACCAAGCCACAAGGTATGGGCGTTGGGCTTTCCATCTCGCGCTCGATCATTGAGGCGCATGGCGGGCGGATCTGGGCCGAGCCCAATCCGGGCGGCGGAACCATCTTCCGCTTCACCCTGCCACCGGCCGACCAGGAGGACGACATCCATGACTGAGGCCGTGGTTCATGTGGTCGATGACGACGAAAGCGCCCGGGAGTCCCTGGCCTTCCTGCTGGAGTCTGCCGACTTCCAGGTGGTCGCCTATGACAGCGCGCCGGCCTTCCTGGACGCCCTGCCCACCGCCCGGCCCGGCTGCGTGATCACCGACGTGCGCATGCCCGAAATGAGCGGTCAGGAGCTGGTCGCAAGGCTGGCGGCGCTGAATGCGCGCATGCCGGTCATCATGATCACCGGCCACGGCGACATCCCCATGGCGGTCGAGGCCATGCGTTCGGGCGTGGTCGACTTCATCGAAAAGCCATTCTCGGAAAGCCGCATCCTGGACGCCCTGAAGCGGGCCATGAACGCCCTGGAATCGCCGTCCATGTCAGACGACCAGGCCGAGATCCTGCAGCGGCTGGAAACCCTGTCGGAGCGCGAACGTCAGGTGCTGGACGGCGTCGTCGCCGGCCATCCCAACAAGGTTATTGCCCGTGAACTGGGGATCAGTCCCCGCACCGTCGAGATCTATCGCGCCAAGCTGATGACCAAGATGCACGCCGACAACCTGGCCGCCCTGGTGCGGATGACGCTGGCGGTTCGGGGTTAGAGCATTTTCCGACGAAGTGGACGCCGGTTCGTCGTCAGAAAATGCGTTAAAACAGAAGACTAGAGCATTTCACCGATCCAGCTGGATCGGAAAATGCTCTAGCCGACCGCTAGCGCCGCAGCGATCTGCTGGCTGAGCGCGTCGGTCATCAGCGGCTTTTCCACGACCCGAACCTTGGCCCAGGCCGGCTGGCGGCGCGTCCGCCCTCCTGACATCAGGATCACCGGCGGGCGTCGCCGCAGCACCAGGTCGCGCAGGCGCGCATCGCAGGCCGGTTCGTCCAGCACGAAACAGGCGGCGTCCAGACGGCTCCAGCAGGCCAGCAACGCCTGGGCCGCGCCAAAGACGCTGACCCGATAACCCTCGGTCTCCAGCGAAAAGCGCAGGGCCTCTCGCAGGGCCTCGTCTTCGTCGAGAACCACGATCAGGGGGCGCCGGGCGCGCTCGCCATTCAGGGCGTAAGAAACACCGCTCATGACGCCATCAGCGCACGCCCGCTCGGGCTTTGCCTTGATCGAGCTCAAGCTGGGTCCCGAGACGCTCCGCAGGCGCGCTTACGTAACGTCCCTTAGGCGTCGCACCCGAATTTACCCTGCGTCTCGCGCGTTCCAGAACAATACCCAACAAGGGACCGCCACATGCTCTCTCCGCTTAGCCAGTCCGAAACCCCGGCTCCGACCACCGCCCCGTTCGGCTTCACCGGTCCCTGCCTTCGCCATGCCCGCGATGAGGAAATCTTCGGCGAGGGCGAGACGGCGGATCACGTCTATCAGGTCATTTCCGGCTCGGTTCGCACCTGCCGAACCCTGCGCGATGGCCGGCGGCAGATCGACGAGTTCCACTTCGCCGGCGACTATTTCGGCCTCGAGGCCGGCGACCTGCATCGGGTATCCGCCGAGGCCATGACCGACACCACCGTGCGGATGGTGCGGCGCGGCGCGCTCAGCCAGCTGGCCGCGCAGCGGCCTGAGGTGGCCCGGGTGCTGTTTCGCCTGACCGTCGAGGGCCTGCAGCGCAGCCAGGACCACGTCTTGATGCTGGGCCGCAAGTCAGCGCGCGAACGGGTGGTCGGCCTGCTGGTCGACCTGGCCGATCGCACCGGCGGCGATGAGCTGGACATCCCGATGTCGCGGCAGGACATGGCCGACTATCTGGGCCTGACCATCGAAACGGTGTCACGCACCCTGACCCAGCTGCAGGCCGATGGCGTTATCGCCATCCCGACCACGCGCCACATCGTGCTGCGTGATGGCGTGGCCCTGCGGCGGCTGGCGAACTAGGCTTTTGTTCTAGCGCACTTTCTTCACGCGAACCGGAATCCACGTCGCGCGAAAAGGCTTCAGCTGCCTTCGTCGCTGCGTTCCAGGCTGGCCAGGGTGGCCTCTTCCTGCGGATCGGCATCGCTGACCTTGCGCAAGGCCGCCTGGCGCAGGGTGTAAACCAGCAGGCCCAACAGGATGACCGCATTGAGCACGAATGGCCCCCAGCCGATCCAGCGATAAAGCATCACGAACAGCGGACCGAACACCACGTTGAGGCCGTTGATGGCGGCGATCGCCCCGGCGGCGCCGGCCTGGTCCTTGGCGCCCACCGACAGCGAAGCCCCGGCCGTGAATCCCGGCCGGGCGAAACCGTAGCCGAGATTGGCGATGGCGAACCCGATGGCCACGGCCGCGTAGTCGGGCGCGAACGCCACGACCACATTGCCCACCACCGCCGCCGCCACGCCCCAGCGCATCAGGTCGCGCGGGCGCATGGCGAACATCCGGATCAGGCCCCACTGGGCCAGCAGCCCGGCCACCGCCCCGGCCGCCATGGCCAGGGTGATGTAGCCCTGGGCCTGCATGGGCGGCAGTTGCAGCTTGTCGATGATCAGGAAGCCCAGGGTCTGGGACTGGGCGGTCTGGCAGGAGGCGACCAGAAAGCCATAGATCAGGAAGGGCTTGAGGCGCGGATCCCTCCACAGGGCCGCCCCCTCGCCCTTGAACGAAAGGCCAAAGCCCCTGCGCGGCGGCGGATCGGCGACGCCCCGCTTGAAGGTTTCGGGCAGGCCGCGCTGCACGACAATAACCATGATCCCGGCCAGGATGGCGAAGGCGAACATCGGTCCCGCCAGTCCCACCACCGGCAGGACGAACAGCGGCGCCAGCAGCGGCCCGACCACCGTGCCCAGACCAAAGGCCCCGGCCAGGGTGGCCATACTCTGGGTGCGCTCCTCGCGACTGGTGCGCTCAGCCATATAGGCCTGGGTGGCGGGATTGGACGCCGAGCCGAACAGGCCAAACAACGCCCGCGCCATCAGGAATAGAACAAAGATCACCATGGGCGCAGCCAGGTGAAGCAGGCCGGCGCTGACCACGATGGCGCACAGGGTCATGGACACGCTAAAGCCGACCAGACCCAGCAGGATCAAGGGCTTGCGGCCATGCAGGTCGGACTGCCGGGCCCAGAACGGCGAGCTGATCGCCCACAGCACGGCCGACAGCGAGAAGATCGCCGCCACCAGCACGTCGGGAATGCCGATCTCCCGTCCGATGGCCGGCAGCACCGACCACATGCCGCTGTTGCCCATGGCCGAGACCACCGACACCCCGAAGAGGATCGCGAAAGCGCCCCGGTTGCTTCGGGCTTCTGGTGCGGCGGTAGACATCAAACGACTGTTAGGCCGCCGACCGTCGCGGTGCAACTCGCCGCGGGTGCGCGCTCAGGAACCTTGGCTTAATCATTAACCGCGATGATGCGGCATCAATTCTCGGGGTCGGTCTTCCGCTATGTTCCAGATCATCGGCATCGTCCTGCTCTTCGCCCTGGTGTTTGGCAGCTACCTGATCTCGGGCGGCAAGATGGACGTGATCCTTCACGCCGCACCGCACGAACTGATGGCCATCGGCGGGGCCGGCGTCGCCGCCTACCTGATCGCCAACTCGATGACGGTGATCAAGGGCACGGGGCCCGCGTTCGGCAAGATCTTCGGCGGCCCCAAGTGGAAAGCCTCCGACTATCGCGACCTGCTGGCCCTGCTGTTCCTGCTGACCAAGACCATGAAGTCCAAGGGCGTCATCGCCCTGGAAAGCCACATCGAAAAGCCGCACGATAGCTCGATCTTTTCGCGCTACCCCAAGATCGCCAAGGACCACTTCGCCGTCGACTTCATCTGCGACACCCTGCGGATGATGACCATGAACCTGGAAGATCCCCACCAGGTCGAGGACGCGATGGAGAAGCAGCTCGAAAAGCACCATCACGAGGCCCACGGCCCGGCGCACGCCCTGACCAATCTTTCGGACGGCCTTCCAGCTCTGGGCATCGTCGCCGCCGTGCTGGGCGTCATCAAGACCATGGGCTCGATCACCGAGCCGCCGGCCGTTCTGGGCGGCATGATCGGCGGCGCGCTGGTCGGCACCTTCATGGGCGTGTTCATGGCCTATGGCCTGGTCGGCCCGATGGCCACCCGCCTGGCCGGGGTGATCGACGAGGACGCGGCCTTCTACAGGATCATCCAGGCCGTCCTGGTCGCCCACCTGCACGGCAACGCCGCCCAGATCTCGGTCGAAATCGGCCGCGGCAACGTGCCCAGCACCGCCCAGCCCAGCTTCCTGGAGCTGGAAGAAGCCCTGTCGCAGATCCCCAACGAAGCCTGACCGGACGTATCGAGTCTGTCACCGAAGTAATCACGGCCGCGTGAAGTCACGCTTGCGCGCCCGTTCGAACCGGTATTCCCTTCGATGGACAGACCTAGCGCGAAAGCGCGCGCGACCCGCCAGACCAACAGCCGCAAGGGATTTCCCATGAGCACCACCGTTCTTCGCACGCTCCTGATCGCCAGCGTGGCCGCATCGGCCCTCTCGCTCGCCGCTTGCGGCAAGAAGGAAGAGGGCGGCGAGGCCTCGACCGCCGCCGCCGAAGCGGCCGCTGCCGGCGCCGGCACGGTGACCGACGCCGCCACCGCCAAGGACCAGGCCGCCGCCGACGCCAACAAGGCCGCCGCCGATGCCGCCGCCGCGCCGATGACCGAGGATGACACGGTCGCCGCCACGGGCGCGACCGCCGCCGAGGCCCCGGCCTCCGCCGCCAAGGCGCCGGCCCAGCCGGCCCATGCTCCGGAAGAGAAAAAGGCCGCCCACTAAGCGCGTTTTTTAGCTTGCCGATCGAAGGGGCCGCCTGACCGGGCGGCCCCTTTTTCGTGGGCGTCTTGACAGGCTCACGGCCGGGGCGGCTCTAACGCGCCATGATCGACCCCGCCCCGCAAGACGCCTCGCCCCTCGTCTGGAACGACGATGGCCTGCCGCGATCGCGGCTCTATGGCGATGTCTACTTCTCCAGCGCCGATGGCCTGGCCGAGACCCGGGCCGTGTTCCTGACCGGCTGCGGCATGCCGGAAAGCTTCGCAGGGCGTGACCGGCTGGTGGTCGGCGAGCTGGGCTTTGGCACGGGCCTCAACATCGCCGCCCTGCTGGATCTGTGGCGGCGGGAAGCCCCTGCGCAGGCGAGACTGCACATCTTCTCGATCGAGGCCCATCCGATCTCCCGCGAGGACGCCGCCCGCGCCCTGGCCGTCTGGCCCGAGCTGGGCGAGGCCGCCCAGGTCCTGCTCGACCACTGGCCGGGCCAGGCCCGGGGCTTCCATCGCGTCGACCTGCCGGGCTTCCGCGCCACCCTGGATCTGGCGGTCATGGACGTGCGTCAGGCTCTGGACAGTTGGGACGGCGCAGCCGACGCCTGGTTCCTGGACGGCTTTTCGCCAGCCCTCAATCCGGCGATGTGGAGCGAGGACATCCTGGCCGCCGTCGCCGCCCGCTCGGCCCCGGGCGCGCGAGCCGCCACCTTCACAGTGGCCGGCGCGGTGCGGCGCGGCCTGCAGGCGGCCGGCTTCGAGATCGCCAAGCGCCCTGGCTTTGGCCGCAAGAAGGATCGACTGGAGGCCTGGCTACCGGGCGAACCATCCGCCCCGCCCCGCCCCGCCAGCCTGGCGATCATCGGCGGCGGGATCGCCGCCGCCGCCCTGGCCCGCGCCGCCGTATCGCAAGGCCTGGCCCCCACGATCGTCGACGCCGGCGAAGCGCCAGCCTCGGGCAATCCGGCCGCCCTGGTCACCCCGGCCCTCGACGCCGGCGGCGGTCCGCGCGCCGCCCTGCCCGCCCAGGCCTTCGCACGCGCGGTCCAGCTGTATGAAGACCTGCCCGGCGCGGTGATCGCGCGCGGCGTGCTGCAACTGGCCCAGACCCCGCAGGTCGCGGACCGCTTCGCCATCATCGCTGGGCAGGAGATCTTCGAGCCGGGATCGATGACCCTGCTGGTCTCGGCGTCCGAGCCTCTGGGCGAACCCGCCGGCCCCGCCCTGGCCATGGCAAAGGCCCTTGTGGTCGAACCGCACGTGATCCTGGACGCCTGGCGAGGCCAGACCCTCGCCGCGCGGGTGCATGCCGTGGAGCGCGACGCCGACGGCTGGCGCCTGCTGGATGCCGAAGGGGCCGAGATCCTGCGCGCCGACCTGGTGGTGGTCGCGGCGGGCGCCGGGCTGGGCGGCCTTTTGCCCAACCTGCGCCACCGCCCCGTGCGCGGCCAGGCCAGCTGGACGCTCCTGGCCGAGGGCGGCAGCCAGGCTCCGGCCGCGTTCGGCGGCTATGCGATACCCACCCGGGAGGGCGTGCTGTTCGGGGCCACCCATGACCGAGACGTGCTGGATACGGATGAGCGGCCCGAGGATCACCTGCGCAATCTCGAGACCCTGGCCAAGGGCCTGCCGGCGCTGGCGGCCCGGCTGGATGGTGCGCCGCTGTCCGGGCGGGCCGCAACGCGCGTGACCACAGCCGACCACCTGCCGCTGGCGGGTCGCTTGCCCGACGGACTGTTCGTGCTGGGCGGCCTGGGCGGGCGAGGGTTCTGTCTGGCCCCCTTGCTGGCCGAGCATATTGTGGCTGCGGCAATCGGCGCGCCGTCGCCCCTCCCGCGCGAATTGTCGCGGTTGGTCGCACCGGCGCGTTTTGACTCGCCCGTGGCGAGAGCCGGCCTATAGTGGAGCTCGGAATTGGACCCTTGGGTCTGCGTGATCGAGCTTTTGTCAGCCCAGTTCGTGCTGACGAAGGGCGTCCGCCTCTTGAGACGGCGCCCCAGGACATGAGGCCGACTCCCCCCAGTTGGCCCATGCCGGCGGCCTGTTAGCCCTCAAGGCCGCCGACGGTGACGCTCCCGACGCCCCATCGGGAGCGTCTTTCGTTTGGGCCATCTCCAAAGAAAAAGGGCCCGACCTTTCGGTCGAGCCCCAGTCCTGTTGTTTGACGTCGAACCTAGAAGTTGATCGAGATCGTCGAACGACGGTTCAGAGGTTCCTTCACGCCATCACCGGTGGCGACGGCTGGAGCGCTTTCGCCCTTCCAGTCGACGGCCAGGGTCGTGGCGACGACACCCATGCCCACCAGGCCGTCGGCAACAGCCTTGGCGCGGCGTTCCGACAGACGGGCGTTGTAGCGATCCGAACCCGACGTATCGGTGTGACCGGTGATCGTCAGCTTGGTCGCCGAACCGTTCCGGGCATAGTCAGCGGCCTGTTGAACCACCGCCTGGGCTTCCGGCGTCAGCACGTACTGATCGAACGGGAAGTAGACCATGAACTCGCGGGCTTCATAGACCGGAGCCGGCGGCGGGGGCGGCGGAGCCGGGGGCTCGGGCGGCGGGGCCGGAGGCGCCATCGGCGGCGCGGGCGGCAGCGGCGGCGGGGGCGGGGGCGCGCCGAAGGTATAGCGCACGCCCAAGGTCACCGAGGCGTCCTCGTACTTGCCTTGATGCACGCCGGTGTTGGTGATCGAGCCAACGCCCGGACCGATATTCTGGGTCACCTGACCCCACTTGAGGTCCTTGGTGGCCAGGTAGCGGCCGGTCAGGTCCAGGCTCCAGTTGGGCGAGAAGTCCCAGGCCAGGCCCAGCAGGCCCTGATAGGCGAAGGCCTGATCAACGTCGTCGAAGCTGGCGTTCTGGAACGGCGCGCCGCCGGCCGGAACGCCGCTCAGCTGACCATAGACCTTGTTGTGCACCCAGGCCGCGCCGGCGCCGGCGCCGATGAACGGATGGAGGCTAGAGTCGGGCATGAAGTCATAGATGACATTGGCCATCAGGGTGGTGGCCTTCATCTCGCCGTTCGGCTCGCCGCAGGCGGGCGACGAGGCCGTGCGGATCGGGCCGGCGGTGCAGAGACCGATCGGCTGGGCGCCGGAAAGGCCCGAACCGCGGACGCCGTCGATATCGGCGCCGCGATAGCCGTACTCGGCTTCAACGCGCCAGTTGGGCGAGAACTTGTAGCCCAGACGACCGAAGGCCGCCCAGTCTTCCTTCTGGGAGAAGTCCCAGTCGTACCCCGTTGACGACGTCGCCTTGACGTCCTTGGGCATGTGGTAGCCGACGTCGCCGGCAACATACCAACCGCTCGTCGCGCTTTGAGCGGACGCGCTCGTGGCGGCGCAAAGCGCGACCACCGCGACGCCGGCCAACAATTGGAATCTCATGGTTTGCACCCTCGCTGGAATTGTCATGGGGCCGACCCGGAGGCGGACCCGACAGGACAAACGCAGCGGCGAGGATTTCGTATGTGGCAAAATGACCACATTTCGAAAAACCGAAGCATCCGGCCCCGGAACATCGACGGGGATCGGGGCGAGGAAAGGTCGCCGACCACGCTCAAACGCGCCGATAGCCGCGCTTCAGGCTAAGCGGCCACACAAGAAAAAGGAAGGGAATGGTGGACGCGACAGGGCCGATAAGGTGGGTTTTTTCACGGTCGCCCAACGGTCCCGTCTGATCGTCCTCCACCGGCTCTGCGGCAATGTTGATGATGGCGTCGTCGCCCATGTTTGGACTCCTAGACTGAGGTTCGGGATTAGCCGTCAGGCTGCCGATCCGAGCGGTGCGACGTCAAGATCGGGCTGATAGCGGGAGGGGCCACTGGTGTGCTGGACGCCTGTCCGGTGCCATTAAGCCCGGTCATATTGCGACGACGGTCTCACCACCGTCGGCCTGGACCGTCTGAATGGACCGTTTCACGCTCATCACGGTCATCGGCGAGGCGGCGTGCAGCCGGGCGGTGGCGCGGATACCGAGACCGTCCTGCAACGACTTCCTGATCGCGGCCAGACGGTCTTCGGGCATGGGCTTGCGACCGCTCTTCTTGGTGGTGCGACGCAGGCCCGACAGGATGCGTTCTCGGGCCATGCTGCGCTCGAACTCGGCAAAAACCGACAGCATTCCGAACATCATCCGGCCCGAAGGCGTGCTGGTGTCGAGCCCTTGCTGATGCAGGTAGAGGTCCACGCCCTTGGCTTGGATGTCGCCCAGGAAGGCGACCAGATCGTTCAGGGATCGTCCGAGGCGGTCAACGGACCAGGCTGCGATCAGATCGATTTCCCGGCGGCTGACGGCCTTCAGCAAGGCATCGTAGGCGGGGCGTTGATCGCGGCCCTTGGCACCACTGATCCCCTCGTCGGTGTGGACGCCGACCACGATCCAGCCCGATCGTTGGGCGACAGCGTGAAGCTCTCGCAGTTGGTTCTCGACCGTCTGATTACGGTCGGTGCTGACCCTCGCGTAGATCGCCACTCGTTTCAGGGATGGTCTCCAGGGCCGTTGATGACGGTGTCGAGATTCTCACGGATCGGCAGGGCGTCAAGGAAACGGGGACGACGCGCCGTGATCTGGTCGGGTCTGCTGTTCCTGCAAACGGATGATGTGGGGAACGCTTCGGGCTGATGATCGAACCCTTGTTCCGCCTCGACTTTCTGAGCGCCAACAGCGGGACATTCCAGGGAGGTTTGCAGGAACGGTTGCGCGCCGATCTGCGCGCCCGCCGTCAGGAAAAACCCCTCCGGATGTCTCTCTCCTTAGTGAGTCTATAAAGGAACGAGACATCTGAAGGGAAAATCACCTCACCCCCGTTCGTTCTCACCCCCAGCAACGGGCGCGCAATCGTCAGGGCCGACGATCAGGGCGAGACCTGGCTGTCCACCGGGTCAGTAGTCGCGGGTACCGCCTCATCTTCGGCTGGAGCCTCTGCTGCAGGCGCACTCGCCGGTCCGGTCGCGGGCACCGCCTCACCACCGGCTGGAGCCTCTAATGCGGGAACGCTCACCGTTCCGGTTGTGGTAAGAACTTCGACCGGTGGAAATCGCCGATCAAACTCGTGCCTAGCTGCGGTGTGGCATGCCGTCCCAAGGTCAGCGAGCGTGAGCGATCCGTTCCCTCTCGGGGCTAATCGAACCGCGTGATAAGCAAGCCACGAGCCACTTCGAATTCGCTCTGCTTCTGTACTTCGTTGCGTCGTCCCGACGTCGATAAAGTCGGATAATTCGCCGACGTAGCCACAACGCTCATTTACGTCCTTCGCGAACGCGCTCGCACGCCATTTCGCCATAGAAAGCGCTTCAGCATCATTCGATTCCAGGCCGACAAAATGGAGCACGCACACTTGGATCATGACGTTGATCATGCCCGCGTCGCAACTGGACACCTTGGGGTGACCCTTATCCAGTTGCTTTGCTTGGTGTGCGTCTCGTTTGTCAGAAGTTTCCGCTGGGTCTGAGCATCCAATTAAAGAAACCGCCACAATCATCAAAGCCAATGCACCCAACTTCATCTGTATACCTCACCCTGATTCAATAGACTCTCCACTGCGAGCTCAAAGTCAATTCTGTTGGGGTAATGTTGATGATCTAAGTGCCGCACTGTTCTACTTCGCGAGGCCTCAGCCGCACTGATCCGAACAGCGCCGGCACGGAGCAATGCCCCCCGAGCTTGCTGTCTTCCAACGGGATGAAGTGGCGGAGGATTTCGAACTTTCTGGTCCGATAGCCCCGTTGGAACATCCCACGGAGAACCGCGTCCGTGTTGTCCGAGAGCCGGTCGCTTCGCCTGAAACGCGCATAGCTGAGCAGCACGGTGACTGCACTGGAGATGGCTGCGGCCAGGCCTGCGATCAACGCGGTTGGCCAATTGGCCGTATCGAGCAACTGTGAAACGACCATGGAGCCCCCAGTCAGAGCCTATCCCATGTGCCCGGGAAGGCAACCTCCGATAATTATAGTGCACCACTTCGCGCTATGCGGGTTTTTGCCGACCCAGCCTAGACCGTCCAATCATACAGACCGCCGCTGTCGGCCATCCGGAGAAGGCTGCGCCATTTCACGTCTTCGATGTTTTCGACGATGTGGGGAATCCCGCGCCCAGAGCAGACCTCGCGGATTTCGCGACGAATCTCGACCGTCACAGGCTCATTCCGGGGTCCGTGAATCCCGACCAACAGCCAACCCTGGTCCTCTGACATGCGTCGCAATTCGATGACCGCGACGCCGTCCTTGTATTCCGCAAAGGCGACCCGGCCTGTCAGCGGGCCCATGATGCGGTGTCTGAGGCAGTTTTCGTACTTCCGCGAGGCCCGGATGAGGTCGCTGGCGCTGACCAAGGGCTGGAAGACTTCATCGCGAACCAGCGGGTGATCCGGGAAGCTCTTTGCCCTCCGGATCAATCTGACGATCACCGCCGAGAGCTTGGATTTGGGTCCGAGCGCGAGAATGGCCCGCTCGATCGTTTCGTCAGTCGGGGGATTGGGCAGCGTTCGCAGGACGTCGATGGATTTCTGGAAATCCCGGACTTCCATGAGATTGTCAGCCCGTTTCAGAACGCCGGGGAGGAGCCACTTGGATTCGAGACTGGTCAGCGCATCCAGCGTCAGCTTGCTGATGTAGCCGCAGTGCCTGAGCGCACGGGCCTGCAACCGCTTATCGGGATCGCTGAAGATGTCGAACAGAAGGTCGTAGTAGGTCGCCCGTGGCAGGGGCTGGCCACCCATCCGGGCAAAGGCGCCGAGCAATCCCTCTGGGGGCTCACTGCGGCAGTACGATACGATCTCCCTGGCCTTACCGGATCGCAGAACCAGCGCGAGATCGGAATCATCCGCAGCCGGATGGAGTCTCACAGAAAGCGCGGCGAAGATTGCGTGCCGGGACATCGGCGCCGCGCTGAGGACGCGTGCCAGAAGGCCGGGCGCGAGGGCGTCGAGCGCGATCAGGCGCTTGGTGGGCCAGCCAATGAGGTCTGGCGGATTGGGATCAGAGATCGGGCGGCGGGTGTTGCGGTCGGCTTCGTCAACGTCGCTCGCCATGTAGAACTCTGCTCCCGTGTTTCAGTACGGGCATGGTCTCACAAGTCGCGAATCTGTCGAGGAAAACGAACGATGCTGCCGCAGGATGTCGTCAGACGATCCCGTTCCGGTGAGGTTGACGGCCAGCGCCGGGCGGCCAGCGGGGCGCTCCACGCCGCTCGACACCCGAAAGCAGGCCTCGCGATCGGCTGAAAGGGTGGGAGGCGGACTTCACGCCGAGCGGCCTGTAAGGCGTCGTCGCGCCAGATGCGGACATTTGTGCCCCTCCAGAAGTACGACCTTCAAATCAGCTCCGGTCCGGCAAAACCGGAACTCGGGGTCACTGCAGGAACCGGACTTTCGGCGGTCCACATGCGAAGGCCCCGCTGCCGCTCTCGCAGCAGGCGGCCGGGTATGCCTCACAGGCAAGAGCGCGCGGCTATTCCTCTACCCTCTCACATTCAGACAAATCGTCCGGTTGAGCCAACTCGACCAGCTAGTCGAGAGATCGCTCTGCAAGCGCGGCTCCTTACGCGGGGAAACCTATGCGTTTCCGACGCGCGAACCTTTCGGAGCCAGGACATTCAGGCGCTCATTGCCGCTTGGCCAGAACACAACAAACGTCGCGTCCGGAAACTGCGGTGATGTGCAGCGGAGTTCCACCGTCTGGTCACGCAGGATCTCGATGCCGTTCCTGCCAGCAGCATCGCGCAGCAGGGCTTCAAGCTCGGCAGGCGCCTCCGTCATGGCCATCTGGCTCATTGGCAGACGGATATTGCCAAAGGGATAGTCTACCTCTGTCAGCTCATCGGCCACGGTTCACCTCGTTTCCAGCGTTTATGCCGCCCTCAGCAGAAGGCTGGCCCACCGCCGCAAAGTCCAAGCGCTTCTGGCCAGTCCGGTCTGGATATCTCACTCCCCCGGCCTTCAGCATAGGTTCCACGCCGGCATGCGGACATCTCGCAGTTCGCGACCAAAAAAGGTCGCAAAATCCATGACGTTGTCGTGGCGGACATACTCGGTGTCCCGCGAGGTTTTCAGGCTCTCGGGAACAACAAGTGTGATGTTCATCGTCGCCATGTCCTCGATGGCGTTGGCGGCGATCGTCTCATCGACCGTCGCGAGGTACAGGTCGCTGGCGCCCATCTCCCGCTCCACCTGTTTCCAGCGTTCGCGCAGGGTCGTCTTGGCGCTGAGGATCAGGCCTCGCGCCGGCCCCTCAAGCTCTCCCCGCAGATGGGCGAGCGACGGCAGGACGAAGTCCGGGCGCTTTCTGGCTTCGATGACGACCTGCTTGGCGAACGGAATACTGCCCGCCTCAAGCATGGCCTCGATGTGATGCTCGAACGAGTACCCGGCGCGCGACTTTCGCTGCTGGCTGGCGGAAAGCATGATCCGGTCGATCTCGGCGACCCCGTCAACCATCCGGCGGATGACCGTTTTCATGTCCATTGCAGCGGGTTGGTCGCCGAAGACGGCGCGGACCAGCTCCACTGCCCGTTCGCGCCGTTGGAAATCGCGGAAAAGCTCCCATTCGATCGCGCGGCTGATTTCACGAATGGCGTCGCCCGGCCTGGCCAGGCCGAACGGATCAAGGCTGGCCAGACCCTTGCCCTCCAAGAACCGGCCGCGCGCCAGTACAGCGAGCTCGGCCGTCGCGGGCATGGCCGCCCGGCCGGCGGCGAAGCTGGCGATATCATTGGCCAGCCAAGCTGCGGCGACCTCCTCCGCAAATCCCATGATACGATCACGCTCGAGGGCCGAGATCGCAGCCGGCTGGAGAACAGCGACAGCGAAGTCGGACGCCAGGTCGAGCACATCGACCAGCAGGGCCGAAGCGTCGGAATCAGAGCTGATGGTCAGGCAGATGAAGGTGGGCTCTGGCGCATCATGCTTCTGCGCCATGACCAGCCAGGACGCCGGCGAAAGCTGGCTGAAAGCCGCCTTCGGCAGACCCGTCATGTGGGTTTCAGCGCCCTTGCTCGTGTAATGCACGAGGCGCGTCGCCTTCTCTTCCCCGACCTGCGGCCATTCGGTCCGGAAGTATACCTCTCGAATCTCTGCGGCCTCATCCCCGCGATGGCGGGTCACCAAAGCCGGGAAGAAGCCGTCGTCGCGCTGGGCGGGTGGGATGTAAACGCCCGCCTGATGCTTGTTCGCCTTCTGCGCCCAGTCGCGGTCATTGTTGGAAAGCTTCTTGACCAGCACTTTTCGGGATCGCGAAAGCAGGTCGATGAGCAGGGTTTCGCCGGTATCCTCGGGCGCAAACAGATCGGTCTCGGATGTCATCTAATCTCCAGGACAGTCCAGTCTAGATAGACCAGAGAACTATCGGGGGCCAGAACCGTCGACATTCGCTGGGCCCCGCGCCTCAGGCCAGCCCGGGCCCGACAACCGTTCCATCAACGCCGATGCTGGAGAAGGTCTCACAACCCTCCAAGAAGGTCGTACAGGCCGCCAGCACCTCCCCCGGCGGCAGGCGCTCACGACCCCTCAGGCTACATTCCCAGACATCGAGCACCCGCCACTCCATTGCGGCAAGCCGTGATCTGACGCGTGCGTCGCGGGTGATGTTGCCCGATATTTTCGTACGCCAGAACTCTGGCCTGGTGGCTGGCCAGCGAAACAGGCCACAGTCATGACCATGCCAGAAGCAGCCGTGGATGAAGATGACAGCGCGGCGTCCGGGAAACACAAGGTCGGGTTGCCCCGGCAGCCTGCGGTCGTGCAGCCGGTAGCGATAGCCCAAGGCATGCAGCCCTCGACGCACCATCATCTCGGGGCGGGTGTTGGCAGGCCCGATACCGGCCATCATCCGGCTGCGGACCTCCGGCGTTACAACATCAGCCAACGGCTTGTCGCTTGCCTCCGACCACCCCGCTGTCGCGCGCAAGCATCTCAAGGAGGTTGGGCTCCATGTATCGGGCGATCGCCTCGATCACCGGAACAGCCACCGCATTGCCAAACTGGCGATATGCCTGGGTGTCAGACACCCCTGCCGGGATCGTCCACTCGCGACGACGCATGCGACCGCCCTCTTCCACCTCATATTCAAAGCCCATCAGGCGCGCGCATTCGATGGGCGTCAGCCGGCGTGGGCGCGGCTGCTGGTCAATGAGGATCTCCGATCCGTCCTTGTGGTAGCGCGCCGACAGCGTGCGGGTGACCCCCTCGTTTCCGAAGGTACTGTAGCCAAAACCGTTTCCGGCCTTTTCGTGTTTGGCGCGGTAGTCTTGTAGGTACTGCCAGAGCTTCGGCGTGAGCGTGTATTTTGAATCCACCTCGTTATGCGTCTGCAGGATTGAGCCCAGCTTCGGCCAGATTTTTTCGTCCGGGATCATCCTGTCGAAATCGGCGAAACTGAAGCCGACGTCCTCGCGGAAGCCGACAATAAAAATGCGCTCGCGCTTCTGCGGTACCCAAGGCTCCGAGCTGATGACCCTGAAATCGATTTTGTAGCCGAGTTCTGCTTCCAGCGTCTCGCGGATGACCCGGAAGGTGTTCCCTCCATCGTGTCGCTGCAGGTGCTTGACGTTTTCCAGCATGAAGGCCGGCGGCCGGTGATGCCTCAGAATGTCGCGAATATAGAAGAACAGATTTCCCTGTTTCACATCGTCGAAACCATGGGCCCTGCCCAGTGAGTTCTTCTTGGAAACTCCGGCCAAGGAGAACGGCTGACACGGAAATCCCGCCAGCAGCAAATCGTGTTGCGGGATGAGGGAGGGGTCATCACCGTAGGGGCGGATATCGCCGACCAGTTTGTGGTCGGCGCCATCCACGAAGTTTGCCCTGTAGGTCTTGTTCGACCATTTGTCCCATTCACTTGTGAAAACGCATCGGCCGCCAATGGCCTCAAAGCCCAGCCTGAGGCCGCCAATACCGGCGAACAGGTCAATGAAGCGGAACTGCGCCGGGGGCCTGGCGGCCAGACGCACCGCAGCCAGCATCGTGACGCGTTCCAGTACAAGCTTGGGCACAGGCGCTTCGCCCTCGACATATCGGCACACCTGCTTCCAGGAGTAGCCCAGCTCGTCCTGCACGCTGTCCGCCGTGAGCCCTGACTGCCTGAACACAGTGGCGAAGCTCTCGGGCTCAGTCATGGGGGTCGTCCTTGCGAATCTGACGCTCTGGGAATCTTAGAGACGAGATGGCACGCAATTACCCAGCTCGCAAGGTGAAATGTTCTCTTTTTGTTTCATCCGTCGCCATCGTGCGCGCCGCTGAGTAGCAACCCCTCATGGCTTGGGACCGGGCTGTTTCTGCTCGCACTGCGCCCAGTGGGTTGTCGTTAGACTGACAGGCCCCTCCAGCGCCGTATAGTCGGCGCAAGACTGACAGCACCGCGCAACCATTTAGCGTCTGCCGGCCTGGGCGCGTCCGCTTTTGTCGTAGACCATCTTTACGGTCGCTTTGACACCGACGTGATGTCAGGTTGTCGTCGAAGGGGCTCGGGGCTCTCTAGCGGGGTGGGGATGATCAGCTGCGATCAAGGCATGGCGCGTGAGCCAACGGTCCGCACTTTCCCTGGATCCGCTGTTCCCTGAATGGCAGACGTGTCCGCGCGTTCCAGTTCAGCGTCAGCGCTTCCTCCATTGTTCCGGATGGCCGTCCTGAAGGGGACTGAGCCGACGGTGCTTTTGCACATTCGGCGTGGTGCCCCTCTAGACGGCCGCGACGAAAAGGGGCGAACCCCGCTCATGCTGGCGGCATCGGCCGGGCGTCATCAGATTTGCCTGCTGTTGCTGGCAGAAGGCGCGGACGCGCGCGCGCGGGACCCGGGTGGAAACACCGCCGCTGAAATCGCAAGTCAGGCTGGTCATCGCACCCTTGGTGCGGCGCTCTCAGCCAAGCCTGAGCCCGTCCGGCCAGATCTCACGGCGGAGTTAGGCGACGGCTTTGAGTTTGAAGGCAATTGGGAACCCGACGTAGTTGCCGCTGCGCCCCAAAGTGATGACAGCGCACTAGCCTCTGCGATTGCCGTTCAGGGCAACCTCGGGCGTAGTAGAGGACGGAACGATGACACTGAATGGTCCGACGTAAGCCTTGAGCTCCCGATGGGGGCAGCGGCGACAACCCGTACCGTCCACCTTCCTCCAAAAGCAGTTCAATTTCTCGAAAACGCCATCGCATCCGGGCGAGTGCCGAGCGACGCCGTCGAGACCATGTGGCCAGCTGGCCCCGGGCGAATTCGTGATGTCCTCAGGCTGGTCTTGGCTGATATGGGCGTGCAGTTCGAGACCGACATGGTCGGGGACACGGTCGCGCGAGCGTTGTCTCCGGGAACCATCACAAAAGCTGGCCGCGAGGAAGTGGCCGCAGCCGGCGAACTTGCCGCCAGTCTGCTTGCCGAGGTCAGTGCGGCCGCCGCCTACGAGGCGGAACTTTCAAAAATCCCGGCTGCGTCCAAACAATCTGAACAGGCGACATTTGCAGCCTTCTTCAGAGCCAAGAAGCAGCTGTTAGCGGCAATGGCCGCATCGCAGGCGTTCTGGGCTTGTTCCATTCGCGAGCGCTCGAACGCGATGCAGATCATTGGAGAGGATGATCCGGACGAAGCCGACGATCCGGATACTCTTCAGAGCGATCATCCTGATGACATGAGCGGGCTGTTCGGTGTCATCGCTAACAATACCACGGCTGATTTGGAATCAACGTTGGGGGACTTTGCCAAAGCGGAAATCCCGATGGGGCTACTCAACGGCATCTACGCGTCTGTTTCGGCCGCTGAAGCGGGCGACGCTGACGTTGTCCGGTTGAAAGCGGCGATAGAAATCTATCTCGAGACCCGCCAGCGGGCGATTGAGGACAATCTCCGTTTCGTTCCGAGGCTCGCACGCAAATACCTGGGGCGAGGTCTCGACCTCGCTGATCTTATTCAGGAAGGAAACCTTGGGCTAATTCGGGCGGTTGAGCGCTTTGATTTGGCCAGAGGCTATCGTTTCCAGACCTATGCTAGCTGGTGGGTTCGTCAGGCAATCTCGCGCTCTATCGCCGACAAGGCGCGCACAATCCGAATCCCTGTGCATATGCTCGAGACGATCAACAAAGTCACCCGCGCGGGGCGCCAGATCCTGTACGAGATCGGCCGCGAACCGACTCCCGAAGAACTGTCTGAAAAGGTGGCTATGCCGCTGGAAGGCGTCCGCAAGATTCTGAAGATCGCCAAGGAACCGATCAGCCTCGAAACGCCGGTTGGGGGGGGGCTCGCGGGTCGGATTGAGGACAGGGTCGCGAAGTCGCCGATTGATTCAGCAATTCAATCAGAGCTGAAATCCACGACGAGTCGAGTACTTTTGACCTTGCGACCCAAAGAAGAACGGGTAATTCGGCTGCGATTCGGTATGGACCTGGATTTCGATGCCACCCTTGAGGAAGTGGGAAATCAGTTGGGGGTCACCCGAGAGCGCATCCGACAGATTGAGGCCCGAGCGCTGAGAACGCTGAAACAACCCTCGCGCTCCCGCAAGCTTCGCAGCTTCTTTGATGACTAGCATGGACAAGAACCATATCGGTGCGTCCCGAAACGCGCCGCCACGAGCGAGCTCAATGATCGAGGCGCTTCGAGGCCTCGGCTATTCAGCCCCGACCGCGATCGCCGATATCCTCGACAACAGCATCTCGGCTGGTGCCTCTGTTGTCGACCTGACCTTTGGCTGGAACGGGCCCGACAGCCACCTTGTCATCACGGACAACGGGCGCGGCATGGGCCCCTCCGCCCTGGACCTTGCGATGCGGCTTGGCGAGCGAAGTCCGCTGGATCAGCGTGAGGCCGCAGATCTTGGCCGCTTTGGACTCGGACTAAAAACAGCGTCGTTCTCCCAATGCCGGCGGCTTACAGTCGCTTCAAAGCAAGAAGGCGTCACTTCAACCCTTCGATGGGATCTAGACCTTCTCGCCGCCAGCACTAGTGGCGAATGGTCCCTCTATGAAGGCGCTTCTCCAGGTTCCGAACCACTGCTCCGGGGTCTCGAGGGGCATGCTCAAGGGACGGTCGTCCTGTGGGAGGTTATGGACAGGCTCACCCCCAAAGGGGGTCGGGAGCAGGACTTCCTCAATCTGATCGACAGGGTCGAAGAGCACCTAGCCATGGTGTTCCACAGGTTCATCGAATCTCGGGCGATCATCATCCGGATTAATGGAAGGGCCGTAGCGCCTTGGGACCCTTTTCTTGAAAATCACACATCGACCTGGCGTTCCCGCGAGGACCGTTTCACGGTGAATGGCGACCCCATCTCGGTTCGTGGATTTGTGCTCCCGCATCGGGACAGGGTTGACCCGAAAGTCTGGGAGCGTGCAGCCGGCCCGGATGGCTGGACGTCCCAGCAGGGCTTCTATGTCTATCGGAACAGGCGTCTTCTGTTGGCCGGAAACTGGCTGGGTCTTGGCCGAGGTCGCGGTTGGGCCAAGGACGAGGCTTTCAAACTGGCCCGGATACGGATCGACCTTCCCAACTCAGCCGACGCGGATTGGAAGATCGATATTCGCAAGTCCGTCGCCCGTCCCCCGCCCGAAGCACGCGAGCGCCTGACATTGTTCGCAGAAGACGTACGGGAGCGAGCGCGACGGGTCTTTGCCCATCGGGGTTCCCCCAAGAAGGCCGGGAAGGCTGCGCCACGCATTCAGGCGTGGGCGGTCGATCATGCCGCCGGAGGGGTCAGGTACAGGATCGATCAGTCTCATCCAGCCGTTGCCAGCGTCCTCGAACAGGCCGGAAGTCTAACTCCAGAGCTAAAGGCGATGATCCGGATCATCGAGGAAACGGTTCCAATACAGCAAATCTGGCTGGAGACGGCGGAGGCTCGGGAGACAGCGAGAACTGGTTTTGCCGGCGCGCCGCCCGCAGAGGTGCGCGCGCTTCTGCTGACCCTGTTCCGGAATCTGGTGGTGCGCAAAGGTCTATCCCCGGAACGGGCTCGCGAGCAACTCGCCCGCACCGAACCCTTCGATGCCTATCCGGAATATGTCGGCGAACTTGAACTCGGGCCTCAGGAGTAAAGCGATGTCCAATGAGAAGGTGGTCAAATTCGCCCAGGAACTCCTGTTGGAAGCAGACCCGGCGACAATAAGTCCGGCGCTGATCGGCTCAAAGATCGATCAGGTCCTGCAGTTCAATCCGAAATGGAGCGTCGGGCTAGATCGCGACGCGGCAATCTCGGAGCTCGTCCGACGTTTCAGTCTTTGGATCGGGACAGACACGACCATAAAGAGCGACGTGGGGCACTCGGCCTGGCTGACTGCGTCCCGAAAGTCAGACTGGCGATACTGGCAGCGATATCGCGAGCTCCTCGAAAGGCGAATGTCCTACACGGCGGTCGAAGCGCTCGATAAGTCGACCGACACGGTCCTTGGACTGCTGGAAGACCCTCAACGCCCGGGGCCCTGGGACCGGCGCGGCCTCGTCGTGGGACACGTTCAGTCAGGAAAGACCGGCAACTACACCGGCCTCATCACGAAGGCTGCTGACGCCGGTTACAAGATCATCATTGTGCTCGCGGGCGTTCACAACAACCTCCGGGCACAGACGCAAATGCGGCTCGATGAAGGGTTCTTGGGTTATGAAACCCGCCCGGTGGCGAGTGAAAGCAGAACCATCGGCGTCGGCTTGATTGATGGCGATCCGTCGATCCGGCCAAACTACGTCACCAATCGTACCAATACAGGTGACTTCAGCACCGCCCGCGCAAACACGCTTGGGATTTCCCCTGAACAGCGACCCTGGTTGTTTGTGGTCAAGAAGAACAAGACGGTCCTTGAGAGGCTGCTGACTTGGATCCGCAATCACGTCGCGGACGTCCATGATCCTCAGACAGGCCGCAAGCTAGTCACCCGCCTTCCGTTGCTGCTTATCGACGACGAGGCCGATCATGCTTCTGTCGATACCGGCGAGCAGGTGTTTGACGAAGACGGGAACCCCGACAGCGAACACCAGCCCACAGCCATCAATCGGCTGACCCGGAAGATCCTCCATTCCTTCGATCGGTCGGCCTACGTGGGCTACACGGCGACGCCGTTCGCCAACATCTTCATCCATGAACGGGGCGAGACGGCCGCCGAAGGACCGGACCTGTTTCCTGCGGCCTTCATCGTCAACCTGGCTGCACCTTCGAACTACGTTGGTCCCGCGCAGGTCTTTGGCCTGTTGGGGACTGATGGGCGTTCACGCGGCCTGCCGCTCTTCCGGGCGGTCAAGGACCACATGTCGTCGGATGGCCTGTCCGGCTGGATGCCGCAGAAGCACAACAAAACGCACGTTCCACTGACTGAGGGTAAGCGTCAGATCCCATCTTCATTGGAGGCCGCGATAAACTCATTTCTGCTGGCCTGCGCCGTAAGGAACCTGAGAGGTCAGGCTGGCGAACATGCGTCGATGCTCGTGCACGTGACGCGGTTCACGGCTGTCCAGATGGCCGTCCACCAGCAGGTCGACGAGTACATCAGTACACTTAAGCAGCGACTTCATCGGCGCATCGATCACGATGAAGCTGAGGCAAAGTTGCGGACCCTTTGGGAAACCGATTTCGTCCCGACGAGCGCTGAGGCAGGCGGGCATTTTTCGAACCTCGCCGACAACGTCTCCCTTCCGTCATGGCAATCCGTGCTGGATGAGTTGCCAAATGTGGTCGCCGACACTGAAGTTCGTATGATCAATGGCACGGCGAAGGACGCGCTGGACTATGCCGATCAGGAAGGCCGGGGTCTCAAGGTCATCGCCATCGGCGGTGACAAGCTTTCCCGTGGCCTGACCCTAGAGGGGCTTTGCACCAGCTACTTCCTGCGTGCGTCCAAGATGTACGACACGCTCATGCAGATGGGCCGCTGGTTCGGTTATCGGCCGGGCTACATCGACCTTTGCCGCCTCTACACGACCGACGAACTGGCCGACTGGTTTGGGCATATCGCTGACGCCGCCGAGGAGCTTCGCGAGGAGTTTGACCTCATGGCCGCCAGCGCCGCTACGCCCCGCGAGTACGGCCTCAAAGTACAGTCGCATCCGGTTCTGATGGTTACGTCGCGGCTGAAGATGCGGTCAGCAAAGAGCCTCTGGTTGTCATTCAGCGGGCAGCTTGTGGAAACCGTATCGCTTTTCAATGAGCCGGCTGTTCTCAATCGCAATCTCGATGCCGCGAAGAGCCTGGTGGCCGGGCTCGGGAAGTCTGAAGTTGACCCCGTCCGACAACGCGGAGGGGCCACCCAATCTTGGAAGGGGCGCCTGTGGGACGATGTGCCGGCGCAGGCGGTCATCGACTTCCTCGGTCGCTACAAGACGCACCCCGATGCCTACAAAGTTGATAGCAAGCTGCTCGCCGAGTTCATCAGTTCGATGACCAAGGATGGCGAGCTGACTTCCTGGAGCGTGGCCTTGATCGGCGGCGGCCAAGGGCAGCCCCATGAGCTGACGCCTAACGTGGAAGTCAGCATGCTCAAACGAACTGCTGCCGACAATCCGGGGCGATATTCGATCGGCCGGCTGTTGTCCTCGCGCGATGAGGCGCTGGACCTTGATAACGACGCCTGGCAGGCGGCTCTCGATTTGACCCGCGAGGGGTGGCAGGCCGATGCCGGGCGGCTGAAGGAGCGTGGGGATCCCGTCGACCCTTCAGGCCCGGCTATTCGGCGGGTGCGGGGGGAGGGCATCCCTGGCAGCGCGACCCGCACCGGAAATCCCGAGCGAGGCCTGCTATTGCTGTATCTCCTCGATCCTGCCGAAGCGGGCAAATCCCATGTCTCTGCCGACCTGCCCCCAGTCGTGGCCTTTGGCATCAGCTTCCCGGCCAGCGGCTCGGGCGTGAAGGTCGAATACAAGGTGAACAATGTTGCGTGGGAACAGGAGTACGGCGGTGCAGACTGACGCCGACGAACTTTTGCTGGCTTGGCGAGGGCTTTCAGCCGGTGACACCGGCGATGGCCTGCGGGTCATCGCGCTGGGCGCTGACCGCCTGCGGGTCAGGGCCGGTATAACCTACCCTCTAGGGCAGGAGACCCTCCTGGTCGGGTTCAATCTCGGCCAGACACGGCGTGTCGACGAGTTGCCCGAAGCCCGAGGGTTCAGCGTCTCGTTTCTCGCCGAGCCCCCGGCCGCACGGTACGAAAACTGGATCGCGCTTACCCGTCGGCCCGAAGCGGGTGTCGACCTGTTCGCCCTGATGGCCAGCGATATTGCGGCTTCACTGACTGACGCAGGGCCAGCCTCCGAACAGTGGCTCTTCGGAACCCTCCTCCACCGAATCCGGGCATGGCAGGACTTCATGCAACGCCCGAGGGATGGCGTCCTCTCCCGTGAAAAGGAGCTGGGTCTGTTCGGCGAACTTCTTGTGTTCCGGGATTTTCTTGACGCTGGCGTCACGCCTGTCCAGGTCGCTGCGGCATGGCAGGGTCCGGCGCGCAGTGTCCAGGATTTCATCGTCGGATATCGTGGGCTTGAGGTGAAGACCACGCTTTCGGCCAACGGATTTCCGGCCCGGATTAGCTCTCTCGACCAGCTGGACACCAGTCAAGGCAGGGCGGTGATGGTTGCGGCCGTCAGGCTCAGCCTGCAGGACGATGGTTTGACCTTGCCCGAACTCGTCACCGATCTGCGCGAGCGTCTAGCGGGAATTGGCCTGACAGCATCCCTTTTCGAAAGGAGTCTGCTTCTTGCAGGCTATTTCGACACGGCGGCCGACAAATACGTTCGCCGGTTCGGCCCCGTGAATACCCGCGTGTTCCCGGTAGACGATGATTTTCCAAGCCTGACCCGCTCGGCGGTCCGCGCCGAAATCCGGACGGCTGAATATGAACTCGACCTCGACCTGGTTACCGCTCCCGCCATCGCTCTTGGCGAGGTAATCACCCAGCACAGATTGTTCTGATCCATGACGCTCGACGAGTTTCTCACCCAGACGCAAACCAGCGTCCGCGAGCAGGTCAGCGGCCAGATGGTTGCCGGCGCCTACGCGAACGCCGAGGCGGTCTTCACCGAAATCGTCATGAACCACATGTCGGACAGCGGGATGACCTTCGACCCGCAGGTCCTGCATATTGAGCGCAAGCTTGGAAAGGCCAATCTCCGCCTGAGCGGCTACGCCGTCTCGGACGAAGGCGACGAGCTCGATCTCTTCGTCAGTTGCTATCAGGGCGCTGACGAAGTTCAGGCCATCTCCGAAACCGAGATCAAGGCTGCAGCTGACCAGTGCATCAAGTTTCTGTCGGCAGCTGCGATGGGGAAGCTGACGACCTCGATTGATCAGTCCGACGATGCCTATCCGCTCATCCTGACCATTCAGGACTGTTACGACAATCTGGATCAGATCCGGGTCTTCGTGCTCACCGATCGCCAAGCGAAGTCCAAGAGCTTCAAGCCGCGCGAGGTGGCCGGTCGATCAGTGCGTCTCGAGGTGATGGATATCGAACGGCTGTTCCGTCACTGGGCGGAGGGCAAACCCCGTGACGAACTGGTGGTCAACTTCGAGGAAGTCTGTGGATCGCCGCTGCCCTGCGTCCTCGTCCCCGGTGAAAACGACGAATACGATTACGCGCTTACGGCTGTGCCGGGCGCGGCGCTCAGGCTGATCTACGAAAAGTTCGGCGCCCGTCTTCTGGAGGCCAATGTCCGGTCCTTCCTGAGCCAGACGGGCAAGGTGAACCAGGGCATCCGGGACACGCTTCGCAACGCCCCCGACCGCTTTATGGCCTACAATAATGGGATCGTACTGATCGCCGACGAAGCCAGCTTCGCCCGCGCTGGCGACGGCTCGGTCGGCATTTCCTGGCTGCGCGGCATGCAGATCGTTAACGGCGGCCAGACCACGGCCTCGATCTACTTCTCCAAGCGCAAATATCCGGACATCGACCTGTCAAAGGTCAGGGTGCCGGCCAAGGTCATCATCCTGAAGTCGCATGATCCTGACAGCGAGGAGATGCTGGTCAGCGACATCTCGCGATTCGCCAACAGCCAGAACGCCGTGAAGGTCTCTGACCTTTCAGCCAACAAGCCTTGGCATGTTGAAATGGAAAAGCTTTCCCGCGACGTATTCTGTCCCGACGGCGTAAGCCGCTGGTTCTATGAGCGGGCAGCCGGCAGCTACAACGTGATGCTGGCGCGCGAAGGCAATACTCCGGCCAGACTTGCCCGCTTGAAGGAGACGATCCCGAATAAGCGCAAACTTACCAAGACCGACCTCGCTAAATACGCAAATACTTGGGCTAGCCTGCCGCATCTGGTCGCACTCGGGTCCCAGAAGAACTTTGACCGCTTCATGCGAGACGTTGCGGATGGAACGACGCCCATTCCGGATGTCGCCGGCTACAAGCAACTCATCGCCCAGGTCATCATGTTCAAGACCGCTCAGGAGGTCGTCCGGAGCGGCCCATACAGCGCATTTCAGGCCAACATCGCCGTGTATACGGTGGCGCTCCTCTCCGACCGTGCCGGCAAGTCGCTGTCTCTGGACATGATCTGGCAAAAGCAGGCGGTCTCGATCGAACTGAAGCAGCAGATCAGTCGTTGGGCCTCGGAGATCAATGCGATTCTATGGGAGACGGCAGGCACGCGGATGGTCTCCGAGTGGGCCAAGAAGGAAGAGTGCTGGCAGGCTGTACGCACCCGTTCTTACTCGGACCTGAAGGCAGGGATACCGGAGATTGGATGATCCTCGCGGAAATGTCGGCAGCGTGTCGATGAGCGTGTCCCGATGACGAACGGCGCCGTCACCGGCCTGTTCACCCATGTAGTCGTAAAGCGGCTGACCGCAGTGGAGACGGACGCCAGCCGCTCGAACCAGCACGAGTTTAATGGTTCGAAGGTGCTTATGTCGGTGTTCGGGCCCGACCAGCCGCAGCGCTTCTCGACCGAGTTCGTCTGGATGCCCGACGACGGCGAGTTCCTCAGCCACACCGGCTGGCTGACCTGGTACGACGCCCGGGCCCGTCATCCGACCCGGTCCGAATACCGGCTCTACTTCCCGGAAAACCCGGCGGCGCAGCGGGCGCGCGAGGGCGACCTTCTCATCCTTGCGTGGCGGACGGAGGGGACAATGTTGTTGCTGCTAGCGCCGGGATCCGGCGTCGCGGCCGCCCGCATCTTCTGGCTGTTCGGTATCGAGACGGTCCCGGGCGTCGGCTTTGGCGCCCTTGATCTATCTGGTGAGGCGACCAGCCAGCTGGCCCAACGGCTGGGGTGGCGATCAGGTGAGAATGATCTCCGCCAGGATCAGGCCTGGGCGGAGGACGCCAACGGCCCCCTTGGCGATGCAAACCCCGGTGTCCGCGAAGAAGTGGGCCGGTTTCAGGCTGGCCTTGGCACGGCTCCTGTCGAGGCCGCAGGCGAGGACTGGGGCGACGTGTCGCTAGAGCTTCCCGCCGCCATGCCGGCCGGAATTGCGGGTGCGGCGCTTGATCGGACAGTCGCGACCCTGCTCGGCTGGCGGCTTCCCCCGAGGGTTCTGTCAGCCCAAACTTTAGTCGCCCGGTAGGGCAGTCCGAGCCACGCTCCCGACAGGGCAAAATCAACCAATCCGTTCCGCCGGTTTGATACCCCGCCTGACGTGATCCGCCTCGCGCCTAGTGGAGACAAGTTGGCGATGGACTGACAGCACCCTCACAAGTTCTCGTGCTATGGCTCGAAAGAACGCCAAGGGAGAAAATGGAGCCCGCGCTCCACGGGGTCATATCGTTGTCAGAGACAGACATTTTCAGCGCGGATGGCGACGATGACTGGGAGGCGCAGGACGAAATCGCGCCGTCCTTCGTTTTCCACGAGGACGCGGTCACGGCCGCTCGAACCATTCAGAACGCGATCTCCGCGCACGAGACGACTGAGACGGCCGATGACTGGTCCGAAGTCGTAGTCGACCTGCCTGAAGTCGCGCGAGGACGTCGGACGAGCGTCTCCTTCAGACGTTTGCTGAACGGTCGTGCGAGGCCCTCGAAATCCCTTCCCGCACTCGATCTCTCGAAAAGTCCTGACGAGTTGCTGTCGACCGTCTCGATCGCTCAAGTGATTCGCAGCTCCGACGCCAGCGCAACTCTGCTCGCTTGCGTCGCGCGCTCGGGCCTATTCACGATGACCGCCCTGGACTTCCTGGCCGACGGCGACAGCGAGGCCGAGTTCCTGAAGGTCCCCGCCCTCGGCCTGCGCGAATACTTCGAGATCGTCGACACGCTGAACGCCTTCACGATCCTGGTGCATGGTTCGGCGACCGGCTCGGGGTTCAGGTACGCTCCGACGGCGGAAATCACTGCGGTACCCGATGCCCTCCCGGCCCCTGTGGCCGCGTCTGCGGGTCGCGCGCAGCCCGGCACGCCCGACCGATCACCCACCGAACTGCTCGAACAGACGCGGCTTGCGCAGATCGTACTGCGACGGGGTAGCCCGGCTCTTCAGAAGGCCTTGCGCGGCGTCGACTGTTTCACGCTTTCGGCGCAGGCCTTCATCGAGCACGATGACGCCGAGGCCCTATTCTGCTCGGCGCGAGGCATGAACGTCGTCCTGTATCTGGAACTTTGTGATCTGGTGAACGACTTCACTACCGAAGTCTTCAGGAGTCAGGGGCGCCGCTGAGCCTTCCGATCGAGGGTCCCAGAAGCGTCAGGTTTTCCGGTGCCGGGATCGTGCTGGGCACCGTGCTGCGGCCTCCGCCAGGAAGCGGACCTTCCCAACGTCCGAGCAGAGTCAGGTTAGGCCGGTCAATGAGGTCCAATCTCTATGTCTGACTAGGGTTGGGAACGGAAATCAGGCTGCCGCCCGAAATCGGACCTTCAAGATGTCCAGCGGCGTTGCGCAGCCCGACCAGCCAAGTGACGCTGGCCGTCCAGTGTGCTGGCGTCCTCTAACAAGCTGGACGTCTGCCACATCGGGTTTAGCGTCTGGGGAGAACCGTCCGGGGCAATACCTCTGTCGGCCGGTCGCACATCAGAACGAACTCGGCGGCATCCCGATCGGTGGCCAATTCGAAGATCGCCCGCCCCCGACTGGCCTCCGCCCTCCATCGGACGTTGGCTCCGAAGGCATCTCGGCAGCGCTCGATCAGTTCGCCGTATTCTTCGACCTCTTCCGGGAGATTGAAGTCGTAGGCGATCGCAAACTTCCACGGGAGCTTCAGGGCTTGCCGTGCCATCCGATCGGCGATTCCGGGTATGTTTTCGACGCGGTGGCGGAGTTTATTCAGGTTCATTGGGCTCCTTGGTGTGGGTGAAGATGTGAGACGTGGGTATCGAAAAGCATCGGCATGGGTTCGACCCCTGCTGGGCAAAGCCGGTTCCGTAACGAAGGTGGCGACCTGAGGCCGCGACTGCAGGACGGCGTCCGGAAGCCACCACCAATCCGGTAGATGGCCGTATAGAAAACGACCCCGTCTCCGATAGAGCAGTCTGGCGAGGCCAACGGATCGGGGAGTTCGGCGTTCAGGATTTCGCCCAGGTCGCCGTCGCACGGCTGGACACAGGCGATCGGGAAAGCGGCTTTGAGATCGCGTCGAAAATCCGGATAGGCGAGCCGAGGAAGCGGAGCCAAACCCCGGAGACACGATCGCCCCGATTGGACTGATGGGTCGATTAGGAGCAAAATGTAGGGCAAAATCGTCACCCCATCTTGCTTTTGATCAGCCATCGGCGCTGTCGATCCAATTGGAGCCGCAGGTCGTATCGAGCCCGCCCCAACGACTGGCGCGCAAGCAGGCGTCCCAGGAGGCGCGGCGGGATCAGAAGCCAGTGCCGGGGATCACCTTGGCGCCGGAAGCCCAGGTTTCGCCCGGCGCTCTGGTTAAACTCGTCCACATGACGAAGGCTGACCAGATCGTCCCTACCGCACCAAACGTTCAGGGCCTCCAGACGCTCATATTCTTCTGGCGAGAGGAACGTCATGGTCTGGGCCACGTCTTGGCCGATGTACGCATTGCTCCCACGCGCACGGGCGTGGGTCGTCGTGCCGTCCAGCATGGCAACCTTGTTGGAGATCACCGCCACGCCGGGATGTTCCTGCTGGAACGCCTGCACCACCAACGGCAACTTCGCAGAGCGGACATTGCGCGGAGCGAGGACCGTCACACTGTCGCGGTCCAGACCGTTGGCCTCGAACTCGGCCACATGCCATGGCGATCTGATCCGTCGCACCAAGGCGGTTGGCACGCACTCGGTCGTTAGTACCAAAACCCGCTTGGCCAGCCCGTTCCACCAGCCGCGCGGCGACACAAACCAGGATCGCCCAACCGTACTGGCGTAGAGGTCAAAGCGATCCTCGTCCTCGTCGCCATAGTCCCCAGACCAAGCTGTTTGCACCGCATCCCAATCTTGCGCCGGGACTCGGGCGATCTCGCGCACCATCTGGAAGTCCACATTCCGGACCTCTCCGCCGACGACGGGGAACGGGTTGGCAGCGCAAAATCTCTGATAGCTCGACCACTGACCGGCCAGGTCGCCGCGATTGGCGCCCCACGCCTTGGGTGCCGCCGCGATCAGCCGTCGCACCCAATCCACGACCTCGGCCCGGTGCATGATGACGAGATCGCTGACCTCGACCTCGTCGTGCACTAGCAAGCCAAGGGCCATACGACGGCGGCAGTTGCGAACGTGAACCTTGTCCTCGAAAGGCCTGTCCACATCCCAGAAATGGCGATCCCACATCGCCCGCGTCGGGGTGTAGTCGTTCCACGTATGGGCCACCTGATGGACGCTGAAGAAGACCGGCAACCTGTCGCCGATCTCGCGCCAAATAGCCGCGTGAACATACCGAAAGTGGTCGATGACCTTGGGCTGAAGCTGGCTGATCGCCGCCCAGAGGTTAGGGAAGCCCGAATCCGCCGCCGTCGCTGTGGTGATTTCCCGGCAATTCAGATCGGCCCGCGCCGCCTTGTAGGCTTCGGAAAGGCTCGGCAGGACAACGGCATGAAAGACTCGGCCTTCATGCTTCCGATTGAAGTCGCCGCACTTGATCCTCGCCGTATCGTAATCGTTGAAAGCATACATCGACGGCATGCGCTCAGCGCGTGCGGCGGCGTTATGGATGCGTCTGTGATCGGCGAACAGCGAGGAGGTCTTGCGAATGCCCTCCGGCCCACTCACGAAGGCGACTTCATGCTGGAGCGCCGTCGCGCGTAGGGCGAGACGAAGGTGGGCCGAGGCCTCATCCTTGGTGGTCGCCGCACCAATCGCCGCTTGGAACGGACAGGGCTCGGTTACCGGCGCGGACGGCATGAAAGGAATCTCGACAACCTGCCATGGACCTTCAACCTGCTCGGCCCGGTGAGCGTTGACCCACACTTTCATCATGACGCCCAACGGAAACGGCAAGTTCGTGGGCCGCAACGCGTTGTCGGCGCGTCCGTTCTGCATGATGGTTTTGTAGCCCTCCTTCATGACCGACGACGGGTTGCGATCGTCCTCGTCGTTCTGGAAGAGCGCGCGCCAGCCGCCACCGGTATCCTCAAGTCGAACAAACTTCGGCCAATCATTGAACCGAGCCGCGAGATGATCCTCGCAGCATTTTAACTCAGCCTCTGTCAGGTGAGCCTTGAATGACGAAGCCGTCGATGACCTCGCCGGTCGGGAGGTCGCGAAGGCGGGCGTTCGCGCCACGAAGGCGGCGGGCGTGAAGAAGAGATCGGTGGCGTCTTTCGCCGCGCGTTCCGGCCATTTTTCCCAAAGCGTGACCTGCGGGACGTCCTGTCCGGCGGGCACGCCAAGCAGGCTTGGCTTTTCGAGCAGGCGAAGACCGTTAGGCATCCGCCGGTACTGCTCGGGAAAGCGGACCGAAGCGTCTGCGGTTATCCCGTCTGGGGTGCAGAGAACACGCAGCACATCGGCGTGCAGACGGTTCCAATGGTCGATCAGCCCCGCACGGATCGCGGCCCCGGCTTCATTAAGGCCTGGAAACACCGCCGCCACCAAGTCGGTGCGAAAGGCGAGGTGAATATGGATGCCCTTGTTGCCCGAATACGCAACCGTGATCCCCGCGAAGTCGGCGTAGCTCGCGCAGTGGCGATACAGCGCGCCCATTGGACAATCGAGAACGTTCTTGGCCGAGCGCATCCAAGCCAGTTGCTGACCGAGGAACGCGACATCTTGATCGAACTCGAAGGTGAAAATCTGGATCGGCGCCAGGATCACGCGGCTGCTGGGAGCATCCCACCCCAACCGACCTTCCTCGAACGGGTCGGCATGCTGGGCGCCGATCCGCAGTGGGTTGGCGAAAAAGGACAAGGCCAGGCGCGGATCAGCTTCTGACGGCCCATCATCGGCTTGAGCGGCGAGAGTTTCGGCCAACAGGTGGTTGCGCCCTTCGGCGAACTTGGTGTCGTCCACTGGCACGTAGAGCCCGGCACCAAGATCAGGGCGGAACAGATAGGGGGTCAGGAAGTTGTCGGCGAAGGCGTTGTCCTGCCGCCGCATGGCGCGACGGAATTGGTTCGCCGCGCACTTGCCGAGGGCGGGCTCGAAGTAGTCCGTCCAGAGGGATTCACACTCCTCAACGATGTCTGCCGGGTAGTTCATGGTTGAAACACTTTGGGTGAGTCCCCCAGCAGCGGCATCTGCCAGAGGACTCGGTCTTCACGCCGATCGGCGTTGAAGTTGAGAATATCGCTAGGGCTCGAAACAGCTTCAAAGCGATTGGTCGCTATGCCGAGCAACCTATGATCTATTTATACTTAAGGGATACCAAGCAGTCGAAATGATTTGCTGCGCCGATGGCGGTCGGTGGGCGTTTTAGCTTCAAGTATACTTACTATGGAAATCTGCGCCGCCGGGCGCGCCTCCTACAAGGTCACGCGGCGGCCTGATCGTCCCGAAGGTGAGCGAAGCACTTGCCTCGGAAGCTATGGAGTTGGGCCGCCAAACGTTCGAACGCAAGTCGGTCTCCACGATAGGTCATTTTGTAGTAAAACGGGTAGTGTTCGCACGAGACAACTTGAAGGTCGTGGCCAAGCTGGAAGGAAAAGGTTTGGTAGATTCCGCCATCATGGCCTTCGTACACGCCGAGATAGTCAACCAGAATGTCATCTCGGAACGAAAGTGTGGCGCCCTTCAGGAGGCTGGCCCCGTTTTCAAGCGTGGAAAGCTCGTCCATCGCGTCCAAAAAGGCGCAGCTTTCTTCCTTCGAATGGTCGTATTTCCACGCACCCGGCGTGGAACAAAGCCCTACCAATAGTTGATCAAAATGCATATTTTGCTTTCATGGGTTGTTTCGCCAAAATGGGCGACTGTTGAAAAATCGTCTTCTGAGAGACGCGTAGGCTTGGTGGGTAAAGCGCGGCAGCACCGTCTCGACCCATTCTCAGAATACGGTACCGGCCTCCCGAAACTGAAAATTGAAATGCTGTCGCCGCGAAGTTTTTTCGCCAGCGCTACCGGGCACGTTTGTCGCGCCCTACCGCATCGAGATCGCCATCGACTCCGCCGACCGCCTCGGTGATGGACGCTGGATCATCGTCGAACTGTGGTGCTGCCATCGCACCCAGCACCGTTGGTTCCGGGTCCTGACCGAGGTCGCATCGAGATCGGCATCGAGTTCGAAGGCACCGGTGATGAGGCGATGTTTCACCAAACGCACTGACCCGGTGGACAGCCAGGTCTCGCCCTGATCGTCGGCCCTGACGATTGCGCGCCCGTTGCTGGGGGTGAGAACGAACGGGGGTGAGGTGATTTTCCCTTCAGATGTCTCGTTCCTTTATAGACTCACTAAGGAGAGAGACATCCGGAGGGGTTTTTCCTGACGGCGGGCGCGCAGATCGGCGCGCAACCGTTCCTGCAAACCTCCCTGGAATGTCCCGCTGTTGGCGCTCAGAAAGTCGAGGCGGAACAAGGGTTCGATCATCAGCCCGAAGCGTTCCCCACATCATCCGTTTGCAGGAACAGCAGACCCGACCAGATCACGGCGCGTCGTCCCCGTTTCCTTGACGCCCTGCCGATCCGTGAGAATCTCGACACCGTCATCAACGGCCCTGGAGACCATCCCTGAAACGAGTGGCGATCTACGCGAGGGTCAGCACCGACCGTAATCAGACGGTCGAGAACCAACTGCGAGAGCTTCACGCTGTCGCCCAACGATCGGGCTGGATCGTGGTCGGCGTCCACACCGACGAGGGGATCAGTGGTGCCAAGGGCCGCGATCAACGCCCCGCCTACGATGCCTTGCTGAAGGCCGTCAGCCGCCGGGAAATCGATCTGATCGCAGCCTGGTCCGTTGACCGCCTCGGACGATCCCTGAACGATCTGGTCGCCTTCCTGGGCGACATCCAAGCCAAGGGCGTGGACCTCTACCTGCATCAGCAAGGGCTCGACACCAGCACGCCTTCGGGCCGGATGATGTTCGGAATGCTGTCGGTTTTTGCCGAGTTCGAGCGCAGCATGGCCCGAGAACGCATCCTGTCGGGCCTGCGTCGCACCACCAAGAAGAGCGGTCGCAAGCCCATGCCCGAAGACCGTCTGGCCGCGATCAGGAAGTCGTTGCAGGACGGTCTCGGTATCCGCGCCACCGCCCGGCTGCACGCCGCCTCGCCGATGACCGTGATGAGCGTGAAACGGTCCATTCAGACGGTCCAGGCCGACGGTGGTGAGACCGTCGTCGCAATATGACCGGGCTTAATGGCACCGGACAGGCGTCCAGCACACCAGTGGCCCCTCCCGCTATCAGCCCGATCTTGACGTCGCACCGCTCGGATCGGCAGCCTGACGGCTAATCCCGAACCTCAGTCTAGGAGTCCAAACATGGGCGACGACGCCATCATCAACATTGCCGCAGAGCCGGTGGAGGACGATCAGACGGGACCGTTGGGCGACCGTGAAAAAACCCACCTTATCGGCCCTGTCGCGTCCACCATACTTTCCCAAGCCCATGAACTGCCTGCGAAATCTGGAAAATCCAGCGCGCACAAGGGCTTCTGCGACACCACCATGCTGCACACGGTCACTTCCAGACCGTCACAAAACGGTGGCCGGTCGGGCACTTCACGCCGATCTGGCTGCGACACCAGCCTTACCCAGGAACCGTCTTCACGGTCACCCCGTCGTCAGCGGCGAAACCCTCCCGGCCTGATCGTCCGTGGCACGATCTACCACGTCAGAATCAGAGTCCCCCGGAACCTCGAAGCTCAGGTCGGGCGATCAGACGCCGAATGGCGGCCTATCGGACGGCCGCAGATGACTAATGTCCAAACCCGGAAACTGGACCTTCTCGACAGCCTGTAGGAGCGTGGACAGACGGTAGCCACGGCCGTAGGCGGCGGCGATCTCCACATCACCCTTCCCTCCGGCGGACGCCCAGCCGCCTAGCGCGAGGGCAACCTCATGGGGTATGCCCGCCTCGCGCAAGGCGTCGCGATAGCAGTGCCGAAAGCTGTGAAAGCAGGTTCGCGGACGCACGGCCCCAGCCTTCTCCGTGAAGCGGCTGAACCATCGGCTGAACTTGTCCGAATAGTACCCCGTGCTCGAAGCAGGCAGATCGGAAAACAGCTTCCGGCGCCCAGACCGCCGCTGCTTGGCGACGAAATCCATCAACCCCAGATCATAAAGTGCGGGATGGATGGGGATGTATCGTTCGCTGCTGGCCGTCTTCAACCGCTTGTCGGAGGCCTCGGTCGAAGGCCCGAGACCCACGAAGATGCAATCGACGCCCTCGACGATCTGGATGTCAGCCACATCAAGCTGGCAGATTTCGTTCAGCCGCATCCCCGAATAGAGGGCGATCAGCGGAATCCAGAACCGACCACGCCGGGGACGGCTCGGTCCAGGCGTGGCGTAGCCCGCGCCATCGTCGATGCAACCCCGATAGAGCGGGGCGTCGAAGATCAGCCGGAGTTGCTCGGTGGCGAAGGGCAGGCGTTTGTCACGACGCCGAATTGGGTCGATCACGCCGAGCCCCTTGGCGACGTTGCGCTCGATCCAGCCCTCCTGCACGGCAAACGTCAGCAGGGTCCGCAGCTTGGCCATGTAGCCGTTTATCGAGCCCGCGCTGAGGACTGTGGTCAGCCCGGTTTCCTTCGCCATACGCGAAGCCTCGACCATGGTCAGCTTTGGGAACCGCTTCGTCGGGTTGGACGGCAAGGTCCGCAACACGTCGAGCAGTTCCCGGCACGCGGCTCGGTCGATGGCGTCGAGCGCGATGTTCTCGCCCCACACACCCGAGACCACGGTGAAGAGCCCCTCATAGATCGAGGCGGTCTTCTGCGTCCGGTCACGCGATGGGTCCGAGAGAAATAAGTCGAACACCTCCCTGAAGGTCTTCCCCGGTACCACTGCTTCGATCTTGGGGATGGCGGCAGGGGCGACCACGGCGATGGGCTGATGGACGACGGGCGGCGCGGCGATCCCCTCCCCGGCCATGAACGAACGCTCGAAGTCAGCGACGACCAGTCGAGCCTTCCGAATAGCGTCCGACCGATTCCCGGTGCCGAGGGATTTCGTCAGATGAGATCGCCCGACCTGAGCTTCGAGGTTCCGGGGGACTCTGATTCTGACGTGGTAGATCGTGCCACGGACGATCAGGCCGGGAGGGTTTCGCCGCTGACGACGGGGTGACCGTGAAGACGGTTCCTGGGTAAGGCTGGTGTCGCAGCCAGATCGGCGTGAAGTGCCCGACCGGCCACCGTTTTGTGACGGTCTGGAAGTGACCGTGTGCAGCATGGTGGTGTCGCAGAAGCCCTTGTGCGCGCTGGATTTTCCAGATTTCGCAGGCAGTTCATGGGCTTGGGAAAGTATGGTGGACGCGACAGGGATTGAACCTGTGACCCCCTCGATGTCAACGAGGTGCTCTCCCGCTGAGCTACGCATCCGCCAAAGCGACCCTGAAGCACTGTAAAAGTGTCCCGGGCGGGAAGGTGACGGGGTATAGCGGCGGCTTTCGCATCGCGCAAGCCGCCAGATTTAAATTATGGAACGGGGCGGAAAAAGTCAGGCGGCCATCATCTTTTCGACCTCGGCGACCAGGTCGCGGAGGTGGACAGGCTTGGACAACACCTTGGCGCCGGCCGGTGCGCGGTCCTGCGCCGACAGGGCCACGGCGGCGAAACCGGTGATGAACATGATGCGCAGGGCCGGGTCGCGGGCTGCGGCCTGGCGGGCCACCTCGATGCCGTCCATGCCGGGCATGACGATGTCGGTCAGCAGCAGGTCCCACGGATGATCGAGATGCTGAACGGCCTCTTCGCCGTCGGCGCAGGCCTGAACCTCGAATCCGGCGCGCTCAAGCGCCCGGGCCAGGAAACCCCGGAGCGAGTCGTCGTCTTCGGCGAGAAGGATGCGAGCCATTTTGGTCTTTTTCCGCAGATCGTCGGCTTTGGGGGGATCACTGTAACGCGCTGACTGTAAATCGGGGATGAACCCGGCGCCTGATCGACAGGATCGTCCGACTTTTCCCGTTGGGTTGGCCAAAGGTGTTTGACCGCGCCCGGCCAGCCTTGCGACTATGGCCCATGAGCGCTTGGGAGCCTAACGCGACGAGGAAGCCGCCGGCCACAGCCGTCGCGCCGTCCGTGGCGCCCCTCGCCGGCCTGGCCCATGAGGTTCTGCGCGCCGCGCCCGAGCCCGAGCCGCCGCCCACCGCCCTGGTCTTCGCCTCGCCCCACTCGGGTAGCATCTATCCCGCCGACATGATGGCCGCCGCGCGGCTGGACGCCGAGGCGATCCGGGGCTCGGAAGACGCCTTCGTCGACCAGATCATCGCCGGCGCACCCGTGCTGGGCGCAGCGGTGATCCAGGCGCGGCTGGCCCGGGCCTATATCGATCTCAATCGCGAGCCGTGGGAGCTGGACCCGGCGATGTTCGAGGACGAACTGCCCGACTATGCCCGGAGCCGCTCGGCGCGAGTGGTCGCCGGCCTGGGGGCCATCGCGAAGGTCGCCGGCGAAGGACGTCCGATCTATGCCCGAAAGCTGACCTTCGCCGAGGCCCAGGCGCGCGTCGCGCTGGCCCACCGTCCCTATCACGACGCGCTGGACCGTCTGCTGGCCTCGGCGCGGGCGACCCATGGCTGCGCGGTTCTGGTGGACTGGCATTCGATGCCGGCGGCGGCGGCCCGGGGCCAGAGGGCGCGGGGCGGTGGCCCTTGCGATATCGTGCTCGGCGACCGGTTCGGCGCGGCCTGCTCGCCCAAGCTCACCGCACTGGTCGAGCGAGAGCTGGAATCGATGGGCTACCGCGTGGCCCGCAACGCGCCCTATGCCGGCGGCTACACCACCGAGCACTATGGCCGGCCGGCGCGGCGTACTCACGCCCTGCAGATCGAGATCAACCGCGCGCTCTATATGAACGAGTCGACGCGCGAGCCGACCCAGGGGCTGATCAAGCTGGCCGCCGACGCCGATCGCCTGACCCGCGCCCTGGCGAATCTGGATGTTTCCAGCCTGCGCTAAAGCTCAAGATCGCCGTGTTGCGCCGATCCGATCGGCCGGTGGATCTCCGCGGCCTTACCCGCAGAAGCGGGTTTGACTGCCTTGTGACCGCTACCGGCGTTCAGGCCAAAAAAAAGCCCGGCTCGAGAGCCGGGCAGTTCATTAGGGAGGAAACGCCCAGGAAGGGCAGAGGCGACAAGGCCGCCTCACAGGCTGTTTATAGAGTGCGGTGCAAAATTGGGCAAGCGGAAAAGTGGACGCGAGTGTCGATTTTGCGGAAGGAGCCTGAAGAAAAACCCATGCAGGACAAGGGTTATGTAACGCCGATCGCCCAGCGACGCCCATTTTTCACGCATGCTGCACCGCACAATTAGTTGCCAGTGAAACAACCCGGCCTGCGAAGGGCGCTCAAACCCCGCTAAATCAAGGCTTTTGGGATGACACCGGTTTCCATCGAATCCCCTTTCTCAACAGGTGGGGTGGATAAACGCCGCGCAGTCGCGTAAAAGCCGCGCGCCTGATGCGCGCAGCGTCATCTCCCGTCTCTTCCCCGAAAGTTCGCCTTCTCCATGTCCATGCGAAACATCGCCATCATCGCGCACGTCGATCATGGCAAGACCACCCTCGTCGATCAGCTCCTGGCCCAGTCCGGCATCTTCCGCGCGAACGAAGCCACGACCGAGCGCGCCATGGACTCCAATGACCAGGAGCGCGAGCGCGGGATCACCATCCTGGCCAAGTGCACCAGCGTCCTGTGGCACGGTGAGGCGGGCGAAACCCGCATCAACATCATCGACACCCCCGGCCACGCCGACTTCGGCGGCGAAGTCGAACGCATCCTGGGCATGGTCGATGGCTGCGTGATCCTGGTCGACGCCGAAGAAGGCGTCATGCCGCAGACCAAGTTCGTCCTGGGCAAGGCCCTGAAGATGGGCCTGCGTCCGATCCTCTGCCTCAACAAGGTGGACCGTCCGCACGCCGATCCGGACCGGATCCTCAATGACGTGTTCGACCTGTTCGCCACCATGGGCGCCACGGACGAGCAACTGGACTTCCCGCACATCTATGCGTCGGGCAAGAACGGCTGGGCGACGCTGGACATGAACCAGCCCAACAGCACCCTGGCTCCCCTGTTCGACCTGATCGTGCGCCACGTGCCCGAGCCCAAGGTCGTCGAGAACGTCGACAAGCCGTTCCAGATCCTGTCGGTCCTGATCGAAAACGACCCGTTCCTGGGTCGCCTGCTGACCGGCCGCATCACCTCCGGCAAGGCCGTCCCCGGCATGTCGATCCACGCCCTGTCGCTGGACGGCAAGGAAATCGAGCGCGGCCGCATCACCAAGGTGCTGGCCTTCCGCGGCCTGAAGCGCCAGCCGGTCGATGAAGCCGAAGCCGGCGACATCGTCGCCATCGCGGGCCTGTCCAAGGCGACCGTGGCCGACACCCTGTGCGCCATGGAAGTCACCGAGGCCCTGCCCGCCCAGCCGATCGATCCGCCGACCATCTCGATGACCGTCTCGGTCAACGACAGCCCGCTGGCGGGTAAAGAAGGCGACAAGGTCCAAAGCCGCGTCATTCGTGACCGTCTGCTGCGCGAAGCCGAATCCAACGTGGCCATCAAGGTCAGCGAAACCGCTGAAGGCGACGCCTATGAAGTGGCCGGTCGCGGCGAGCTGCAGCTGGGCGTGCTGATCGAAGGCATGCGCCGCGAAGGCTTCGAAGTGTCGATCAGCCGTCCGCGCGTCGTGTTCCAGACCGATCCGGAAACCGGCAAGCGCCTTGAGCCGATCGAAGACGTCATGATCGACGTCGACGACGAGTTCTCGGGCATCGTCATCGAAAAGCTGTCGATGCGTAAGGCCGAACTGAAGGACATGGGCCCGTCGGGCGCCGGCAAGACCCGCCTGCAACTGGTGGCCCCGTCGCGTTCGCTGATCGGCTATCAGGGCGAGTTCCTGACCGACACCCGCGGTTCGGGCGTGCTGAACCGCGTGTTCAGCCACTACGAGCCCTACAAGGGCGCCATCGACAGCCAGCGCAAGGGCGTGCTGGTTTCGAACTCGGAAGGCGAAACCGCCGCCTTCGCGCTGTGGAACCTGGAAGATCGCGGCACGATGTTCGTCGGCGCCGGCGAAAAGACCTATCAGGGCATGATCATCGGCGAGAACGCCCGTCAGGACGACCTCGACGTCAACCCGATGAAGGCCAAGCAGCTGAACAACATCCGCGCCTCGGGCAAGGATGAAGCCGTTCGCCTGACCCCGCCGCGCCGCATGACCCTCGAGCAGGCCATCGCCTATATCGAGGAAGACGAACTGGTCGAAGTGACGCCCAAGAACATTCGCCTGCGCAAGCAGACCCTGAACCCGTCGTTCCGCAAGCGTCGCGTCAAGGAAGAATAGGACCTCAAGTCCTGATCTGACAAAGGCCGCCGCCCCTCTCGGGTCGGCGGCCTTTTTTCTGGCTGAGCCCCGCGCCAAACCGTCGCGCTGAACGCTCAAAGATTGTGCGGCCACAGAGACTTAACGCCTGGTTCACCAAAACCGTCGAAGCTCGCCGAAGGGACCTCGTCGTCCCGGGGAAATCAGGACCGCGACGTGGGCAAGGCCGCCGCCATCTCGATCATTGCGGGGCGTTTGGCCCCCCTGCTGTCCCCCATGCTGCCCGTCGTGCCCGAGGAAATGGCCGGGCGTGTGCGCATGGAGCAATTGGCCAGCATCCTGCGCCTGACCCCGATCATGATGGGCGCCAACATCGTCATCGCCATGCTGGTCTGCCTGACCGGCCTGACCGGTCCGCATCGGACCGGCCTGATCATCTGGTCGGCCATCGTGATCAGCTATGGCCTGCTGGGCCTGCGCGGCTGGTTGGCCGCCCAGCGCCGCAAGGGCGGCAAGTCCACCGTGTCTGCACGCGGCCTGCGCCGTATCGCGACCCAGGCGGGTTTGCTGGGCTGCCTTTGGGGCGCCCTGCCCATCCTGGCCATGGACGGCGACACCGCCAGCGTGCAGATGCGCATGATGGTGGTCTCGGTGGTCGCCGGCATGGTCGGCTGCGGCGGATTTGCCATGCTGGCCTTTCCGCCCGCCGCAATCGCCTATTCAACCCCGATGGTGGTCGGCTCGCTGTATGTCCTGGTGCGCAGCGGCGACCCGATCCTGCTGGCCCTGGGCGGCCTTCTGATCTTTTGCTACCTGGTGGTCAGCCTCTCGTGCCTGTCGCACGCCAAGGTGTTCGCCGAACGCCTGGTGGCCGGCGAGGAGCTGGAACGCCAGAAACAGGTCGTCAGCCTGCTGCTCAGCGACTTCGAGGAAGGCGCCAGCGACTGGCTCTGGGAAATCGATGCACACGGCGCGCTCAGCTACGTGTCCGACCGGATGGCCGCCGCCGCCGGAACCGACCGGCGCGAGCTTCTGGGCCAGGCCCTGGCGGCCCTGTGCGGTCCCGCCGTCGAAGGCCCGGCCGGCCCGGTGGCCTCGCTGGCGGCGCTGCTGGCTGAACACAGGACCTTCCGCGATATCGTGGTGCCGGTGCAGGTGGGCGCCCTGACCCACTGGTGGTCGCTGAGCGCCAAGCCGATCCACGACAGGGACGGCGCCTTCACGGGATACCGCGGCGTCGGGGCCGACGTGACCGCAGCCCGCGAGGCCCAGGCGCGCATCTCGCGTCTGGCCCATTTCGACGTCCTGACCCAGCTGCCCAACCGCCAGTCGTTCCTGCAGGCCCTGAGCAAGGCCTGGACCGACCATGCGCAAGCCGACGACGCCAGCGGCGGCTGCGCCGTGCTGTGCCTGGACCTGGACTATTTCAAGGGCGTCAATGACAGCCTGGGCCATCCGGTGGGCGACGCCCTGCTGATCGAGGTCGCCGAGCGCCTACGCCAGTGCGTCGCCGAGGCCGGCTTGGTGGCCCGCCTTGGCGGCGACGAGTTTGCCGTGGTCGTCGCCCCGGCTCCCACGCCGGAAGCTCTGGGCGAGCTGGCGCGCGCCATCGTCGAGACCCTGTCCCAGCCCTATGACATCAAGGGCCACAATGTCCTGATCGGCGCCAGCATCGGCATCGCCATCGCCCCGGTCGATGCCGCCGATCCCGACAGCCTGCTGAAGAACGCCGACCTGGCCCTGTACCGCGCCAAGGGCGACGGTCGCGGGGCCTACCGGTTCTTCGAGCTGTCGATGGATGTCGGGGCCCAGGAGCGGCGGGCGCTGGAGATGGATCTGCGCGCCGCGCTGAAGAATGACGAGCTGAGGGTCTTCTTCCAGCCGCTGATCGGCTGTCGCGAGCACGACATCACCGGCTTCGAGGCGCTGCTCCGCTGGCAGCATCCGCGTCGCGGCCTGGTTCCGCCCAATGACTTCATCGCGTGCGCCGAGCAGTGGGGCCTGATCGGCAAGATCGGCGAGTGGGTGCTCAACGAAGCCTGCCGGCAGGCTGCCTCATGGCCCGCGCCCCTGACCGTGGCCGTCAACCTGTCGCCAAACCAGTTCGCCTCGGGCGACCTGGTGGGCCAGGTAGCGCGTGCGCTCGGCGACTCGGGCCTGGATCCGTCACGACTGGAGCTGGAAATCACCGAGGGCCTGCTGCTGAACGACACGGCCCGAACCCTGGAGCAACTTGCGGCGCTGAAGACCCTGGGCGTGAAGATCGCCATGGACGACTTCGGCACCGGCTATTCCAGCCTAGCCTATCTGTGGCGGTTCCCGTTCGACAAGATCAAGCTGGACCGCTCGTTCGTGGCTGAGATGGGCGAGAACACCGCCATCAGCGACATCGTCCGCACCATCACCCTGCTGGGCCAGACCCTGAAGCTGCAGGTCACGGCCGAGGGGGTGGAAACGGCCGACCAGGCGCGGATGCTCGGGGAAATGCACTGCGACCACTTCCAGGGCTTCCTGTTCGGACGCCCCATGCCGGTCGGCGATATCCCCAATTTCCTGCTCAGCGACCTGGCGCGGCGCATGCGACGCCAAAGCGTCGCGGCGGCCGAGACGGAAGCCGGTTCGACCTCCGCCTCGGCCTGATCGTCAGTTCTTCTTGATCAAACCCAGCAGGGCCAGGAGCAGGATCGCGCCGATCGTCGAGATCACCAGGCTGCCGATGAAGCCGCCCCAGCCAATCCCCAGCGCACTGGCGACAAACGCGCCCAGGAACGAACCGACCACGCCGACGATCAGGTTGGTCAGCAGCCCGTGATTGCGCTTCATGATCTGTTCGGCGATCCAGCCGGCCAGAATACCGATGATGATCGCGCCGATGATGCCTACGCCGCTCATGTGTCTCTCCTGATGGCCCGGTTGAGCTTTCGGAATGCGTGAGCTGCGGTGAAGGTTGCGTGGGAGGGGGCGTATCGGTTCAATCCAGCGACACTTTCATCGCCTTATGACGCCGGCGCGTCCGCTCTCCGCCGGGAAGCGCATGGCGAATTTCGACCCATTGCGGACCTAAATCCCTCTTCCAAAGGGAGAGGGAGGGGCCCGCCGCGAAGCGGTGGGAGGGTGAGGGGTTACGAGGCTTGACGGCGTGCCGGCACTCCGTCGAACGCCGTAACCCCTCACCCCAACCCTCTCCCTATGGGAGAGGGAGCAACGACCACCCACCACCCTCAACAGACCTTCGGAATGTCCGCGGTCAACACGGCGACTGATAGCGGCTAAACCCGCCGCTCCATGAACACATCCGCCCGCGCATAGGGCGTGTCGCGATGGGGCAGATCAACAAACCCCATTGCCCGATAGAGCCCGAGAGCCGGCGCGAGGCTGGAATTGGTCTCCAGATAGAGCCGTGGCGCGCCCAGCGCCTCCGCCCTATCGATACAGGCCTGCATCAGCAGCCGGCCCAGCCCGGTTCCCCTCGCCTGCTCGGTAACCGTCATCTTGGCGACCTCGAAGCCGCCATCGGCCAGCAGGATCAGACCCACGCAGCCGATGACCTCGCCCTCGTCGGTCTCGGCCATCAGGATGTGGCCGCCCTTGTCGAGGATCTTGCCGACCGGGTCGTTCAGCGCCTCGTGGTCCTTGGCCTCCATCGTGAAGTATTTGGAGATCCAGGCGGTGTTGAGGTCGCGCCAGGCGTCGGCGTGTCGGGGCTCGAAAGGCAGGATGCGCATGAGCTCGATATTGTGCGATCAAACGGTCAAGGCAACAGGCAAGGCGCGCATCATGGTCCACCCGGTGTTCGACAACCTGCCAACGACCATTTTTGAAGAGATGAGCGGCCTGGCGCGCGAGCTCGGCGCGATCAACCTGGGCCAGGGCTTTCCCGACGACGCCGGACCCGAGCCCTTGCGCGCCAAGGCCGCCGAGGCGCTGATGAGCGGCTCCAACCAGTACCCGCCGATGCGCGGCCTGCCGCAGCTGCGCGCCGCGGTCGCCGAGCACTATCGCCTGAGCCAGGGGCTGGACCTGGATGCGAACGAGATCACCGTCACCTCCGGCGCGACCGAGGCCCTGGCGGCGGCCTTCTTTTCGCTGATCTCGCCGGGCGACGAGGTGGTGCTGTTCCAGCCGCTGTACGACGCCTATCTGCCGCTGATCCGCCGGGCCGGCGGCATCCCGCGTCTGGTTCGTCTTGAGCCGCCGCACTGGCGCTTCGACCGCGCCATGCTGGAGGCCGCCTTCACACCCCGGACGCGGATGGTGGTGCTCAACAGCCCGCTCAATCCGGCCGGAACCGTGACGCCCGACGCAGACCTGGCCCTGCTGGCGGAATTCTGCGTCGCCCATGACGCCATCGCCGTCTGCGACGAGGTCTGGGAGGCGGTCACCTTCGAGGGCGCCCGCCACCGCTCGTTGATGGACTTCCCCGGCATGCGCGAGCGGACGGTGAAGATCGGCTCGGCGGGAAAGATGTTCGGCATGACCGGTTGGAAGGTCGGCTTCCTGTGCGCCGCCCCGCCCCTGACCCGGGCTCTCGCCGCCGCTCACCAGTTCCTGACCTTTACCACCCCGCCCAACCTGCAGGCCGCCGTGGCCTGGGGGCTGGAGCACTATCGCGACTGGTTCACGACCATGCCCGCCGGCCTGCAGGCCTCGCGCGATCGCCTGACCGCCGGGTTGGAGGGCGCCGGCTACCGGGTGCTGCCCAGCGCCGGGACCTATTTCCTCAATGTCGACCTGCGCGCCTCGGGCATCGTAATGGCCGATCGCCCCTTCTGCCTGGCCCTGGCGCGCGAGCACGGCGTGGCGGCCATACCGGTCTCGGCCTTCTATGCGCAAAACCCGGTGACCCACATCGTTCGCCTGTGTTTCGCCAAGGCCGACGCGACGCTGGACGAGGCCATCGCGCGACTGGCGGCGGCCCGGCCCCGTCTGGGCGGTTGATCGACACCTTCGCCGGCTCTACCACCAGAAGGAAGACGCCCCAGAGCGCTTCGGGAGACAGGGCTGATGGCCGTATCGATGCTCGTGGAACGCGGCCAGGTCATCTCGCTGATCAGCGCCACCGCCGAGACGTTCGACGCCGAGGACGTGGGCGGAGAGGCCATCGCCGACTGCCTGGGCGTCAAGCCGCCGGTTTCCTGGCCGCCGGAACATGACGACCCGGCCACGCGCGACTGGATGCGCGGCCTGCTGGCCGACCATCCCGACGAGCCGGGCTATGTCGGCTGGTACATGATCGTCCAGAACCGGCTGGTCGGCGTCTGCGGCTTCAAGGGTCCGCCCAACATCTGGGGCGAGGTCGAGATCGGCTATTCGGTGGTCGAGGCCGAGCATCGCAAGGGCTATGGCGTCGAGGCCGCTGGCCTGCTGGTGGCCCGCGCCTTTCGTGACCCCCGGGTGTCGCTGGTCACGGCCGAGACCATGCCCGCGCGGATCGCCTCACAGAAGGTGCTGGCCCGTTGCGGCTTCACCCATGTCGGCGGCTATTTCGACCCGGAGCAGGGTCAGCTCATGCGGTTCGAGGTACGGCGTCCGGGCTAGCGGTTCGCCCCGCCGGGACGCGCGCGGACAGAGCCCGATCCATCGCCGACAGCAGGTCGCGCAGGTCGATGGGCTTGGCGACATGCGCATCGACCCCTGCCACCAGGCAGGTCTTGATCTGGGCCGACATCACATCGGCGGTCAGGGCGATGACCGGCAGTCGTTCGAAGCGCGGATCAGCGCGAAGCAGACGCGTGGCCGTCAGCCCGTCCATCACCGGCATGTTGACGTCCATCAGCACGATGTCGATGGGGCCGGCCTCCAGCGCGTCCAGCGCTTCTTGGCCGTTTTCGGCCTCGATCAGCTCGCACTCGAACGGCGTCAGGAACAGCCGGATCACCCGGCGATTGACGGGGTGGTCGTCGACCACCAGCACGCGGCGGCCATGCAGGGCGGCGAAGGAGGGCTCATCTTCAGCGCCGTCGACGTCGTCCGGCGCTTGGTCGGAGGCGGCGCAGGCGTCGGCCAGCATCTCCACGACAAAGATCGAGCCGTGGCCCTCGTGGCTTTGGACCTGGATATCGCCCCCCATCAACTCGACCAGTCGCCGGGTGATGTTCAGCCCCAGGCCGGTGCCGCCAAACGTGCGGGTCGTCGAGGCGTCGGCCTGGGTGAAGGCGCCGAACAACTTGGCCAGGGTTGCCTCGCTCATGCCGATACCGCTGTCCAGCACCCGCAGACGGACGCGCTGGCGCCCCGTGGCCAGATCGGGTCCGCACGACAGGGTCACCTCGACCTGTCCCGTATTGGTGAATTTCAGGGCGTTGGAAACCAGGTTGGTCAGGCACTGGCGCAGGCGCACGGCATCGAACAGCAGCGGTCCGGGCGCCACGCCCTCGATCCGGAAGACCAGCTCAATACCCTTGTCGCGCGCGGTGGGCTGATAGCCGCCGATCAGGCGCGCGCAAACCTGGGCCAGATCGCCGGCGGTCGGCGCGATCTCAAGCTTGCCCGCCTCGATCTTGGACAGGTCGAGAATGTCGTTGAGCAGCACCAGCAGGGTGTCGCCGGAATCCAGGATCATGTCGACCTGCTCGCGCTGATGCGGCGGAAGATCTTCGGACCGCAGCGATTGCGCCACGCCCAGCATGCCGTTCAGCGGTGTGCGCAGTTCGTGGCTCATCACCGCCAGGAAGGCTGACTTGGCCTGATTGGCGGCCTCGGCGTGCTCTTGGGCCTCGCGCAGATGGCGCGAGGCGCGGCGTAGATTGATCGTCCAGGTCACCCCGCCCGCTACCAGCAGCGCCAACAGCAGGGCGATCACGCCCGAGGCCTGGGCCAGCTGGCGATTGAGCTGGACCTCGGCGGCCAGACGTCGACTTTCGTCGCGCTTGGCGCGCAGCTCACTCTCAAGCGCCGCCGACATTTCGGCCACGCTGTGCGTATGGGCCTTGTCGCTTTCGACCCGATCCCGGCGTTGCCAGGAATCAAGCTTCAGGAACGCCTCACGGCTGCGACCTTCGGCCTGGTCGATATAGGCCTCGGCCAGTTTCTCAGTCTGCGGATCGCGTTCGGAGATGGTCGTAGGCACGGCCCGCAGCAGGGCTAGGTCGGAACGCGCCTCAGCAGCATCGCCCAGCATGGCCCGGGCCATAAGCCGCCTTTTCAACATCACGACGAGCAGTCGGCTGTCGGGATTGGCCAGGGCGGCCGTCATTTCCGGCAAGCAGGCCAGAACGCCCTTCGGCGACTCACGGGCTTCGGCGACGAGCGCACAGAGAAACCGGTCCCAGGCCCGCAGCCCCGGGTCGCCACTGGCCCAGGTCATCTGGTGATGCAGCTTGGCCAGACGCTCGGCCGCATCGATTTCGCCGACCTCAATGGCCGTATAGGCGATATCGTAGACCCGCTCGATCTTGCGCATGTAGAAGGCGTCGCGCTCGTCGAGGGCGGCGGCCTCCGTCATGCGCTCAAGAGCCCCTTCCTTGTCGCCGATATCCGCCAGCGTATAGGAATGCACCTGATGGGCTTCGGCCAGCAGGGGTCGGGCGATCTCGCCACGCCGCTCGATCTCCACGGTCAGATTGGCGGCCAGGAGCGCGGCTTCCGACCAACTTCCGGTCTGGCTCAGATGACGCACGCGCTCGATGCCGGTCATCATGCGGATATCCTGCGACGGATGATCCAGTAGCCGCTTCCAGTCCGCTTCGGAAAAGGCCTGAAAACCCCCCGTCTCATTGCTGTAGGTCAGGACCATCAAGTCGGCCAGGGCCAGCAGCGACGCGTCATTGTCGCGCCGGGCGACCAGACGGGTCTTTGCGATCCAGCCGTCGAAAGCGCCCTGGATCTGACTGCTCTTATAGGCATAGAGAACGCGCCACAGGCCATAGAGGCGCTCGGGCCCCTTCTGGCGAAGCGCCTTCTGCCCTGCCCGCTCAATGTCCTCGTTATCGCGCGGCGGCCGCCGGACCTGATGGGCCCCGATACTGTCGTTCAGTTGCTCAAGCCGGACGGCCATCGTCGACGGGGCACGATCCGCCGCCCAGGCGCCGGCGCAAACGGCCAGGCTCCCGAAGAGGACGACAGAGGCCAGAAATCGTCGCAAGACCGCTCCTTGGGTGCAGCGGGCACCCTGCAATCCAACGCGTATATGCACTCTTAAGCTTACAATCTCGAAACGCTGTCAGATCGTCGCGCCGCCGTCCACCACCAGCGCCTGGCCGGTCATGAAGCTGCCGGCCTTGGAGGCCAGATAGACCGCCGCCCCGGCCAGCTCGTCGGGCTCGCCGATGCGACGCAGCGGTACGCTCTTGGTCGAGCGCTCCAGGGTCTCGGGATTGTCCCACAGGGCCTTGGCGAAATCGGTCTTGATCAGGCCCGGCGCGATGCAGTTGATCCGCACATTGTCGGGCCCGAACTCGTGCGCCAGGTTTCGCGCCAACTGGAAATCGGCGGCCTTGGAGATGTTGTAGGCCCCGATGATGGCGTTGCCGCGCAGGCCGCCGATCGACGAGATAATGATGATGGAGCCGTCGCGGCGCTCGCGCATCTCGGGCGCGACCATGCCGATCAGCCAGTGATTGCTGATGATGTTGTTGTCGAGGATCTTGCGGAACTGGTCGTCGGCAATGCCGGCCAGGGGGCCGTAATAGGGGTTGCTGGCGGCGTTGCAGACGCAGATGTCGACCTTGCCGAATGCCGCCTTCGTCTCGTCGACCAGGCGCTGCAGGTCTTCCTTGGAGCCGATATTGGCCGGGACGGCGATCGCCGTTCCCTCACCATGCTTGGCGTTCAGCTCGGCCGCGACCTCGTCGCAGGGCCCGGCCTTGCGCGACGAGATCACCACCTTGGCGCCGTGCTCGGCCATGCGCTGAGCGATGGCCTTGCCGATGCCGCGCGAGGATCCGGTGATGATCGCCACCTTGCCGGTGAGGTCGAAGAGGCCCATGGCGCGCTCCCTGAAACGGTTGTTTGAATTGGGGGCACACTGAGCCGCCCAGGCGGCGCGGTCAAGGTTTGGGGTCCGCGCCAAAACGACGAAGGCGCCTCCGGCCGAAACCGGAAGCGCCTTCTGAAGTCAGGTCTCTGCACCGCCCGTACGTGCCGGGCGGTGCAGAGGTATGGTTCTTAGAACGACTTGCGCACGGTCAGGCCGTAGGTGCGCGGCGTCGTCGGATAGCCGCTGTAGCTGCCGTCCTGCACCACGGTCGGGAAGGTCGCAATCAGGCTTTCATCCTCGGTCAGATTGCGAACCCAGAGCATGGCTTCAAGGCTGAGGGCCTCGTTGATCAGGCCCAGGCTGGCATTGACGTTGTTCTGACCCCAGGTCGACAGCTCGGGCGGGGTGGTTTCCGTCAGCTGCGTTTTGCTGGTGTAGTCGTATTCGACCCGCAGATAGCCGGCATAACCGTTGCCGAAGTTATGGTTGGCTGTGGCCGAGGTCGAGAGGCTCCACTTGGGAATGCCGGCCGGCGCATCACCGGTCAGATCGCGGAAGTTCGGACGACGACCGGTCGCCGGGTTCAGCGGGCAGCGCACGGTGTCATAGTTCACGCAGGCCGCGCCGGTGAAGGAGTCGTACTTCGGGTCGAGATAGGTGACCGCGCCGGTCAGGGACAGCCAGGACAGGGGGCGGTAGGCGCTGTCGATTTCGAAGCCGCGAACCGATTCCTTGCCGGCATTGACCAGGCTGTAGCCGATGCCCGTGAAGGCGTTGGACTGGAAGCCCTCGATCGCCTGGTCGAACACAGCCACGTTCATGTAGCCGCCCGGGAAGTTGGCCTTCAGGCCCGCTTCAAGCACGGTGACGTCTTCGGGGTTGGCGCTACGGCCGACGCCGTTGGCATTCGGCGGACGGCTGTCGGACGACAGGTTGAACGCCCCGGCCTTCCAGCCCGTCGAGTAGCTGAGATAGGTGTTGATGCTGCCGAAGTCATAGGCCGCACGAACAGAATAGGTGACCTTGTCAGCCTTCAGCTTCCCCGACTCCGTGGCGTTGGGGAAATTGACCGGCGCATGGTTGGCCGTGTTGCCATAGTAGAACTGCAGACCACCGAGGGCGGCATACAGGCTGCCCGGCAGGCCCAGGGCCGAAAGCTGCGGCACGGCGCTGAGGTTCAGCGACGAGAAAGGGTCCTTGAGGACGACGCTCGAGGTGGCGTCCTTTTCGTCGCTCAGGAAGGCCAGACCGCCGGTCAGGGTCAGCTTGTCGGTGACGGCATAGTCAGCCTGGCCGAACAGCGAGAACGAGGTCTGATCCATCGTATAATAGTCATCGATGCCCTGGCCGGCCTGGAAATAGGTCCGGCCCGGAACGACCGAAGGCGTGACCAGGCTCTGCAGGAACTCGAGCGCATAGATGTTGGAACGGCCGGCCAGAGCCGGACGCAGGGGCGCGGGCAGAGCGCCCAACAGCGCCGCCGGCACCGGTCCGCTCAGACCTTCGGCGAAGCCCCGAATGTCCTTGCCGAACGCGATCGTGCGGCCCGTGTCGAGCTTTTCGTTCTGGTAGAAGCCGCCGACCAGCCAGCTGAGCGGACCGTCGCCCTTCGAGGCCAGGCGCAGTTCCTGGGTGAAGGTCTTGATCGTGTTGCCAAGATCGTTGGTGGCCAGGTCGGCGCCGGAGAAGTCGATATCCTGGAACGACGCGGCGTTCTGCTTGCGATAGGCGGTGATCGCGGTCAGGGCGGCGAAACCGAAATCATGGTCGATCTGGCCCGAAACGCCCTTGCCCGACAGGGTATTGACCGGATCGCTGGTGAAGGTCACGTCGCGGTTGAACTTGGTGGCCGGGTTGCCGACCTTGGCCCCCAGACCGAAGGGGGCCGGCGCGGCGATGAACTGGGTCGCGGGACCGTTCAGCAGCTGCACCACGGTGCAGCAGACTTCGTTGATCTTGTTGTAGTCGGCGATGATCCGGACCGAGGTCTGGTCGGTCGGGAGCCACAGGACGTCGCCGCGGATCGACCAGCGGTCGCGGTCGTTGACGTCATTGCCGGTGATCACGTTGGTGGCGAAGCCGTCGCGCTTGTTCAGGCCGCCGGACAGGCGGAGCGCCACGCTATCGCTGAGCGGGCCGGTGATCGTGGCCTTGAGCTGCTGCTGGTTAAAGTTGCCGATGCTGACCTCGGCCTTGCCGCCGAAATCGAACTGCGGCTTCTTGGTCACGATGCTGATGGCGCCGGCCGAGACGTTCTTGCCGAACAGGGTCGATTGCGGGCCGCGCAGGACTTCGATGCGCTCGATTTCCGGAAGGTCGTCCAGGGCCGAAGACGACCGCGAGCGATAGACGCCGTCGATGAACACCGCGACCGAGCTCTCGATGCCGTCATTGCCGTTGCCGTTGCCGAAGCCGCGAATGACGAAGTTGGTCTGGCTGACGGCGTTGAACTGCGAAACCTTCAGCGACGGCACCAGGGACTGCAGGTCGATCAGGTCGCGCACCTGGGCGCGCTCGACGGCCTGGGCGCCGGTCACCGAGACCGAGACCGGTACGTCCTGCAGGGTCTGCTCGCGCTTCGTCGCCGTGACGATGATCTCTTCGACGGTCGAGCCCTGCGACTGGACCTGAGCGAATGCGGGGCTGCTGGCGATGAGCGCGACGAGCGAAACGCCGAGCAAATGGATCTTTTTCACGGAAACCTCCCTAAGGTTTTTTCTTCGGGCCGCCGTCATTGCGCCGACCTTCGTTGGCCAAATTTATGGTCACCTAGATATTTTAATGCAAGTTAGACTTTCACGGCGGGCGCTTGCGATCCGCCGTTATCCGTTCGATAGACTCCCAAACGCCACAATAAGGCGCAAAGCGGGGCGGGCACAGTGAAGGGTCAAGACCCTCTCGAGGCGACAGGAACCTATGGTTCCAGGACGTTATCCCACAGCCGCAAGTCGGCCATGAAGCGCGATGCGATCCTTCGGGCCGCCAGCGAGATCATCAATATCAAGAGCTTTGCTCTGGCCACGATGTCCGAGATCGCCGCTAGGCTCGGTCTGCGGGATGCGGCGCTCTACTACTATTACCCCAACAAGCAGGCCTTGGCCTTTGCCTGCCATCTTCAGTCCCTGGAGCGGCTGGAAAACATTCTGGTGGCCACCCTGCGCACGCAAGGCGCGGGGGCGGAAAAGCTCGAACGTTTCCTGCGTGACCTGCTGCATGACGCTGCGGAGAACGGGCCCCTGCTCTATTTCGGCGATCTGTCCTATCTGACCGACGCCCAGCGCGCCGAGGTGTCGGACTGGGGCCAGAGACTGACCAATGACCTGGAGCAGCTGGTCGAGGACGGCATTGTCGACGGCTCGATCGTCGCCTGCGAACCCAAGCTGGTCGTGCAGTTGTTACTGGGTATGCTGATCTGGCTGGTCAAATGGGTGCCCACCGTCCAGGGCGCGACCCCTGACCGGCTGATGGCGGCGATGGGCGTGGTCAGCCTCAAGGGGCTGGAGCCGCGCCGCTCCGCAAAATAGAGTCCCCGCCGTTGTCGGGATCTGTGGAGTCCGCGCGTGCTTGAGGCGAAACTTCCGCCCATTTGATGGAGCCGATCATGTCGCTCGACACCGCCAGCATCGATCCGCAACGCGACCTGGTCCTGACCCGGATCATCGACGTCCCCGCCGACAAGCTGTTCAGGTGCTGGACCACGCCAGACCTGCTGACCAAGTGGTTCTGCCCGCCGCCCTGGTACTTCTCCAAGGCGGTCATCGACGTGCGCACCGGCGGAAACAGCCTGATCACCATGAACGGCCCCAACGGCGAGGTCATCGACAATCCGGGCGTCTATCTGGAAGTAATCGAGAACCGCAAGATCGTGTTCACCGACGCCTTCACGCAAACCTGGAAGCCGTCGGCCAAGCCCTTCATGACCGGCATCATCACCTTCGAGGACCTTGGCGACGGGAAGACTCGCTACACCGCCATTGCCCGCCACTGGACGGTCGAAGACCGCCAGACCCACGAGCAGATGGGCTTCACCGACGGCTGGGGCATAGCCGCCGACCAGATGGCGGCGCTAGCGGCGACGCTCTAAGAGCGAGGTCTGGCTACCTCACGCGCACTTGCTCCAGCCGTTCATGTCGAGGTGGAAGTGATCGCGGTGCTCGGCGTTGTAGTCGGGGCTCAGGGTGGTCAGGAACACCCGGCACGCGCCGTCGCGCACCCGGCGCAGGAACTGGCCCCTGGGGCCCGGATCGGTCCAGTCACTCGCCACCGATATCCGGCTGCCGTCGGCCAGTCGAAAGCCGGCAAGGTCGATAGCGCCGGCCAAAGCGTGCTCGCTGACCGGCCCGCTGGCCTTGCCGTACATGCGCCGGCAGGAATAGGCGCCATAGTGCTCCAGCCCCGTGACGCCCTGGCCCAGCAGTTCATAGGCTGCGGGTTGCACGACCTGGCGCTCCCAGATCGACAGGGCCAGGGCCTCCTTGCATACCATCGGCGCGTCGGCCGGGATCAGCGGCGCCATGCCGGATTCGATGCGCAGGGCGTCACGCACCACGCAGAAATCGCCCTCGGTCCTGTCCGGCAGATCCAGATAGGTCAGACCGGCCTTGGCCAGGATGGCCCGACAAAGCTCTGGGTCGCGACCGCTGCGGGCGGCCTTGATGCGGGTGGCCATGCCCACCGGGTCGACCACGCTCAGCGTCTTCCACGGCGCATGCTGGGTGGGAAGGGTGCGCTGCGCCAGCAGGGCCATGATCGCCACCAGAGACCAGAGCAGCACAAGGCCGGTCAGCCGCGCCAGGCGCGTCTGATGTCTGGCGTGGCGCTCGATGCGCGGATGGCGCGGTACGCGATAGGCCATGGGGCGGGGGAGCGCCTTGCAAAGGTTAACGCCGCACCAAGCACGAGCCAGGCCCGCCGTTCAACCGGCAAACCGCCTCATCGACCCGGTCCGGCTCGCCCGGACTTGGCGAGGCGGCTGGAAAAGGGCATCACCGCCTGCCCATGTCCTCGACGCCCGACCAACCCGCCCTTCTCGACCGCGCGCTGCTGCCACGCTTTGCGTTGCTGTGCCTGGGCATCTGGCTGAACGCAGCCGATACGCTGGTGACAGCGACCATCATGCCCAGCGTCGCGCGCGAGATCGGCGGCTACCAGTATTTCGGCTGGTCGGTTGCGGCCTTCCTGATGGGCTCCATCGTCGCCGGGGCCTGCAGCGGCAAGCTGTCGGTCGCCCTGGGCCTGCGGCGGGCCACCCTGCTGGCCGGGATCGCCTATGCGGTCGGCTGCGCGATGAGCGCGCTGGCCCCGGAATTCATCACCTTCGTGGTGGGCCGGCTGGTGCAGGGCCTGGGGGCCGGCGCGGTGGTGGCGCTGTGCTATGTGGCCATCACCGCCCTCTTCCCCGAAAGCCTGTGGCCGCGCGTCTATGGCGCGGTGGCCGGCGTGTGGGGCGGTGCCACCCTGCTGGGTCCGCTGGTCGGCGGCCTGTTCGCCCAGGCCGGCTTCTGGCGCGGCGCGTTCTGGATGTTCGTCGCCCAGGCCGTGATCTTCGTGGTCGCCGTGGCGGTCATGCTGCCCTCGGAAAAGCGCGATGAGGGGCGCAACCGCGTTCCGGCCCTGCAACTGACCCTGCTGATCGTCGGGGTCAGCCTGATCGGCCTGGCCGGGGTCGTCGCCTCGCCCGCTGCCGCCATCGCCTTCGCCGTACTGGGCCTGGTCGGGATGGCGGCGATGCTGGCGGCCAATCGCGGGACGCGCGATCGCCTGCTGCCCCGCGCGGTCTCGGACCTGACCACCGCCACCGGCCTTGGCCTGCTGATCATGTTCGCCTGCGAGGCCGCCGCCATCGGCTTCACCGTCTATGGCCCCGCCTTCATCCAGGCCCGCCACGCCGCCTCGCCCCTGATGGCCGGCTATGTCACCGGCGCCATCGCGGCCGGCTGGACGGTCTGCGCCCTGCTGGTCGGGGGTCTGCCGCCGGCGCGCGAGGGCCTGGCGATCCGCACCGGCGTCGGGACCCTGCTGATCGGCGTGATCTGGAGCGCCTGGGCCGTGACGCGCGGCGGTCTGGTCGAGACCGGCCTCGCCTTCCTGGTGATCGGCTGCGGCTTTGGCCTGTGCTGGGCCTTCCTCACCCGGCGGGTGATCGCCGCGGCCCCGGCCGACGAGCAGGCCCTGGCCTCCTCCGCCGTGCCCACCGTGCAACTGATCGGCGGCGCGGCCGGCTCGGCGGCGGCGGGGGCCATGGCCAACCTGCTGGGCTTTGGCCACGGCGTTGAGCCGGCGGCGGCGTATGCCGTGGGACCGTGGCTGTTCGGGGCCTTCGCCCCGCTGGCCCTGGTCGCCTTCGCAGCGGCCTGGCGGCTGGGGCGGCGTTAAGGGCGGGCGGCGAGGATCCGTTCGGCGGCGCTCTGCAGGGTGTCCTCCGCGTCACGCAAAGACGGTCTCGCTCATCACGCGGTCCTGGAGCAGCCGATGCAGGCCATCTTCCGTAACCAGATCGACCGGCCGGCCGAACAGCGCCGCCAGATCACGTTCGAGACGGAAGAACCCGAAGCCCGGAAGCACTGCCGGCGCGTATTCCACCAGCACGTCCACATCGCTGTCCGGCCCCGCCTCGCCGCGCGCGGTCGAGCCGAACACGCCCACGCGCGCGACGCCGTAGCGGTCCAGCAGCGGCTTGGCCGCGCGCAGTCTGGCGAGGGCGTCGTCGAGGGTCATGGGATCAGCCTAGCATAAACCGCCTCACACCTCGACCAGCACCGCGCCTTCCACCAGCTTGACGATGTCGCCCATGATGTCGGTGATCTTGAAGTCCTTGGGCGTGTAGATTCGCGCCACGCCCATCTGCTTCAGGATCAGGGCGTCGGCGTCGGGGATGATGCCGCCCACCACGACCGGGATGTCGCCCAGCCCCTCGGCGCGCATCAGGCGGACGACTTCCTGCACCAGGTCCAGGTGCGAGCCCGACAGGATCGACAGGCCCACGACGTGGGCGCGGCTTTCCTTGGCGCGGCGGACGATCTCCTCGGGGGTCGAGCGGATGCCGTCATAGACGACCTCCATGCCGACGGCCCGGGCGCGAGTGGCGATCTGTTCGGCGCCGTTGGAGTGACCGTCCAGGCCCGGCTTGCCGACCAGATAGGTCAGGGTGCGGCCTAGCACCTGCGAGACCCGCTCGACCTCGCGCTTGACCGCCTCGACATCCTCGGCCTCGCCGGTCGAGACCACAATGGCGACGCCGGTCGGGCCGCGATATTCGCCGAACACCTCGCGCAGGGCGCCGGACCATTCGCCGGTGGTGACCCCGGCCTTGGCGGCCACGATCGAGGGCTCCATGATGTTGCGGCCGTCTTGCGCGGCGGCCTTCAGGTCAGCGAGAGCCGCCTGAACGGCGCCGTCATCGCGGGCCGCGCGCCAGGCCTTGATGCGTTCGACCACGCCGGCCTCGAGGCGCGGATCGACGGTTTCGATCGAGCTTTCGCCGGCCGACAGGGGCGAGACCTCGGTGTCGGTCCAGCGATTGACCCCGACCACGGTCATGTCACCGGTCTCGACCGAGCGCACCCGCTTGGCATTGGACGCCACCAGCTGGGTCTTCATGTAGTCGATGGCGCTGGCGGCCCCGCCCATCTCGTCGATCAGAGCCAGCTGTTCCAGCGCGCCCTTGCTCAGCTCGGCGACCTTGGCCTCGACCACGTGGGAGCCGTCGAACAGGTCCTCGTATTCCAGCAGGTCGGTCTCATAGGCCAGCACCTGCTGCAGGCGCAGCGACCACTGCTGGTCGAACGGACGCGGCAGGCCCAGGGCCTCGTTCCAGGCCGGCAGCTGCAGGGCCCGGCAGCGGGCGTCCTTGCTCAGCGTCACCGCCAGGGCCTCGATCAGGATGCGGTAGACGTTGTTTTCGGGCTGCTGCTCGGTCAGGCCCAGGCTGTTGACCTGCACGCCATAGCGGAAGCGGCGGGCCTTCTTGTCCTGCACGCCGTAGCGCTCCAGCAGGATCTGGTCCCACAGCCGGGTGAACGACCGCATCTTGCACAGCTCGGTGACGAACCGCACCCCGGCATTGACGAAGAAGCTGATCCGCGAGGCGACGATCTCGAAGTCCTGCTCGGGCACCTGGCCGCCGGCCTTGACGGTGTCGAGCACGGAAATGGCGGTGGCCAAAGCAAAGGCCAGCTCCTGCTCCGGCGTCGCGCCGGCCTCCTGCAGGTGATAGCTGCAGACGTTCATCGGGTTCCACTTGGGAACCTCGATATAGCACCAGGCGATCATGTCGCCGATCAGCCGCAGGCTTGGGCCCGGCGGGAAGATGTAGGTGCCGCGCGACAGATATTCCTTGATCAGATCGTTCTGCGTCGTGCCCTGCAGCAGCGCCCGGTCGGCCCCCTGCTCGTCGGCCAGGGCCACATACATCGCCAGCAGCCAGGCGGCCGGAGCGTTGATGGTCATCGAGGTGTTGGACTGCTCCAGCGGGATCTGGTCGAACAGCTGGCGCATGTCGCCCAGATGGCTGATCGGCACGCCGACCTTGCCCACTTCGCCGCGCGACAGGATGTGGTCGGGGTCATAGCCGGTCTGGGTCGGCAGGTCGAAGGCCACCGACAGGCCGGTCTGGCCCTTGGACAGGTTGGCGCGGTACAGGCTGTTGGACTTTTCGGCCGTCGAATGGCCGGCATAGGTGCGGAAGATCCACGGCGCATCGGGCGCATGCTGATACGGCTTGGCGGACATGGCGGGCTCCCGGCGCTTATCGTTCTTGATTACCGTCGATCATGATCCGGGATTTTTTGCGGCGCAACATTCATTTCGCGAGTGCGAAATCGCTCGCCGACACCCATCCCGGACTTCAAGACCCGAGGAGCGCTCAGGCCGCCACCCTCTCCTCGCCCGGCTCCAGCGTCGCGATCAACGCCACCAGCTCGGCCCGCCGGGCCTGGGCGGCGGCGATGTGGGCGTCGACCTCGGCCAGCTTGGCGCGCAGCTTCTGGGGCAGGGCGTCGCAGACCTTGCCCTCCAGGGTCGCGTGGCCGGCGATCTCCTTCAGCGAAAAGCCCAGCCGCTGGGCCTGCTCGATGAAGCCCAGGGTGGCGATCAGGCTTTCGGGATAGTCGCGATAGCCGTTCCCGCCACGCGGCGCGGGCGGCAGGATGCCCTGCGCCTCATAGAACCGGATGCGCGAGGCCGACACCCCGGCGCGCTTGGCGATCTCGCCGATCTTCATTCCACAGGCCTCCGAAAGGGCGCTTGACCTTCAACCTAGCTTGAAGGTGTAGAAGGTGCGATCCACTAAGCCAAGGTCAAGACGTCATGCTCACCGCCGCCTTCGAGCCCCTGTTCGCGCCCCTGGCGCTGCCGAACGGCGCCGTGCTGCCCAACCGCATCGCCAAGGCGGCGATGGAGGAGAATCTCGCCGCCGAGGGCCAGGTTCCCGGCAAGGCGCTGTGGACCCTGTACCGGCGCTGGGCCCACGGCGGGGTTGGCCTGCAGATCACCGGCAATGTGATGGTCGATCCTTCGGCCATGACCGGCCCGGGCGGCGTGGTGCTGGACGCCCGCGCGCCGCTGGCCCCGTTCGAGACCTGGGCCCGCGAAGCCAAGTCGGGCGGCGGTCTGGTCTGGATGCAGATCAACCATCCCGGCCGCCAGACCTATGCCGACCTCGGCCAGGGCGCGGTGGCCCCGTCGGCGGTGCCGGTCGATATCGGCAAGTTCTCCAACCTGCTGGCCCAGCCCCGCGCCCTCACTGCTGAAGAGATCGCCGGGATCGTCGAGCGCTTCGCCGTGACCGCACGCCGGGCCGAGGAAGCCGGCTTCGACGGGGTGCAGGTCCACGCCGCCCACGGCTATCTGCTCAGCCAGTTCCTCTCGCCCCTGGTCAACCGCCGCGAAGACGCCTGGGGCGGCTCGCGCGAGAACCGCGCCCGGATGCTGTTCGACGTGATCAAGGCCGTGCGGGCCCGCGTCTCGCCGCGCTTCGCCGTGGCCGTGAAGCTGAACTCGGCCGACTTCCAGAAGGGCGGCTTCGACGCCGATGACGCCCGCTGGGTGGTGGAACAGCTGAACGGCATGGCCGTCGACCTGGTCGAGTTGTCCGGCGGCAGCTACGAGAGCCCGGCCATGCAGGGCTCCCCCTCGGACTCGGGCCAGGGCGAGGCCCGCCCCAAGACCTCGACCGCCGCGCGCGAGGCCTATTTCGTCGATTTCGCCCGCGACATCGCCAAGGTCGCCAGCATGCCGATCATGGTGACGGGCGGGGTGCGCCGCCGCGAGGTCGCCCTGGCGGCCCTGGCAGCCGACGGCGCCTTGCCGGGCGTGCCGGTGGTGGGCATCGCCCGCGCCCTGGCCTTCGCGCCCGACCTGCCCAAGGCCTGGCGCAAGCCCGAAGGCTTGGATGTCACCCTGCCCGAAGTCACCTGGAAAAGCCGCGAGCTCTCCGGCCTGGCCGTGATGGCCCTGACCAAGGCGCAGATGAACCGCCTGGCGGCGGGCAAGGCGCCCGCCCGCAAGCTCTCGCCGGTCCTGACCCTGGCGGGCCAGCAGATGAAGCAGCGCGCCCAGGGCAAGCGTTACCGCGCCTGGCGGCTGAAAAACCCCTGAACGCGCTGAGTCGGCGGCCCCGTCAGGCCAGCTTGGCCAGGGCCGAGGCGATCTTGTCCTTCAGGTCCAGGCGCTGCTTCTTGAAGTCCTCGAGGATGGCGTCGGCCACCGCTTCGATGTTGGTCTCCATCCGGTGAACGGCGCGATTGACCTCGTGGTAGCCCTCAACAAGCTTGGCGAAGTGGGCGTCGCTGGTCTTCAGCGCATGGATGCGGTCGGCGTCCTGGGGAAACTCTTCGTGCAGTTCGTGGGGGGTGTTGCTCATGGCTCAGGACTTCCCGGGAAATGGACGCCCCTCTTGGCGCCGACCTCATCCTGCGCGAGCACGCGCAGGCCCGCTTTGCGGTCGATCAATCCGACGGACTTCCGCCTCAGGTCCGCTGAAACACCGCCGCTCGTTTGGCCATGAACGCGGCGACGGCCTCGGCGTGGTCGGCGCTGGCCACCAGCGCGGCCACATCCGCCTTGCCCCCGGCAACCGCCCGCTTGGCGGCCTCGACCGCCAGGGGGGCGCGCGAGGCGATGCGGTCGGCCAGGTCCAGAGCGGCCGGCAGCAACGCGTCGGCCGCCTGCACCTGGCTCACCACCCCGTCCGCCAGGGCCCGGGCCGGATCAAAGCTGGCGCCGGTCAGCAGATGCGCCTTGGCCCGCGCCTCGCCGATCAGGCGCGGCAACCGGACCACCGACGCCATCAGCCCGATATTCACGCCCGAGGCCGCGAAACTGGCCCGGTCGCTGGCGAGGCGGATGTCGCACGACAGGGCCAGTTCCAGCCCGCCGCCCAGGCACCAGCCGTCGATGGCCGCGATGATCGGCACGCGGCAGGCCTCGACCTTGTCCATCAGCACGTTGAAACCCAGCACCGCCTCCAGCTGGCCCGCGCCGCGCCCGGCCGCCTCGCGCAGATCATCGCCCGCGCAGAACGCGCCGTTGCGTCCCGTCAGCACCACCGCCCGCACGTCGAGGTCGGCGTTGATCGCGTCCAGGGCCTCTTCCAGGCCGAGGCGAAGCGCCATGCCCAGCCCGTTGGCGGGCGGCCCGTCCAGTTCCAGCAGGACGATGGCAGCGCGGGGACGGGAGACATGCAGGGTCGGGCTCATGGCCAAGCCTCGCCGATCGCCAGCCGCTTGAACAGCCTTGGCCGCGACAAGGCGACGCTCATGCTGCGTCGCACAAGTTTCCGCTTGCCAGTTTCAAACAGTTGTCTCAGCTTAGGCCGCTTCGAGGTCGATTTGTCCGCCTCGGAACCAAAAACGATGGGTTGGCGATCGGTTTTTGCCATTGTGACCACCCGCGCGCAGCCGAGTTGAGCTTTCGGACGTTGTTGCAACGCAACGAACAACGGGGCCGAAGGAAACGGGGAGTGACATGACGACCACGACGCTTGAGAAGTCGCCGCTTAAGGATCTCTACGAGATCGGCGAGATCCCTCCGCCCTTCCACGTGCCCGCCAACATGTACGCCTGGAGCATCCGCAAGGAGCGCCACGGCAAGCCCACCCAGGCCATGCAGGTCGAGGTGGTGCCCACCTGGACCATCGGCGAAGACGAGGTTCTGGTCCTCGTGATGGCCGCCGGCGTCAATTACAACGGCGTCTGGGCCGCGCTCGGCGAGCCGATCAGCCCGCTGGACGGCCACAAGCAGCCCTTCCACATCGCCGGTTCCGACGCCTCGGGCATCGTCTGGGCGGTGGGGGCCAAGGTCAAACGCTGGAAGCTGGGCGACGAGGTGGTCATCCACTGTAACCAGGACGACGGCGACGACGAGGAGTGCAACGGCGGCGACCCGATGTTCTCCACCAGCCAGCGCATCTGGGGCTATGAGACGCCGGACGGCAGCTTTGCCCAGTTCTGCCGGGTGCAGTCGCGCCAGCTGCTGCCGCGCCCCAAGCACCTGACCTGGGAAGAGGCCGCCTGCTACACCCTCACCCTGGCCACCGCCTATCGCATGCTGTTTGGCCACAAGCCGCATGAGCTGCGGCCCGGCCAGAACGTGCTGGTCTGGGGCGCCTCGGGCGGTCTGGGCGTGTTCGCCGTGCAACTGGCCGCCGTGGCCGGCGGCAACGCCATCGGCGTGGTCAGCTCCGAAGACAAGCGCGAGTTCGTGCTGTCGATGGGGGCCAAGGCGGTGCTGAACCGCAACGAATTCAACTGCTGGGGCCAGCTGCCGACCGTCAATGGCCCCGAATTCAACGACTACATGAAGGAAAGCCGCAAGTTCGGTAAGGCGATCTGGCAGATCACCGGCAATCGCGATGTCGACATGGTGTTCGAGCACCCCGGCGAGGCGACCTTCCCGGTCAGCGTCTTTGTGGTCAAGCGCGGTGGCATGGTCGCCATCTGCGCCGGCACCAGCGGCTTCAACCTGACCATGGACGCCCGCTTCCTGTGGATGCGCCAGAAGCGCGTGCAGGGCAGCCACTTCGCCAACCTGATGCAGGCGTCGGCCGCCAACCAGCTGGTCATCGACCGCCGCGTCGACCCGTGCCTGTCGGAAGTGTTCCCCTGGAACGACATCCCCGCCGCCCACGAGAAGATGCTGGCCAACCAGCATCTGCCCGGCAACATGGGCGTGCTGGTCTGCGCTCAGCGTCCGGGCCTGCGGACGTTTGAGGAAGTGCAGGAGCTGAGCGGGGCGATCTAGGGCGGCCCGCGCCAGACCCGCCGCAAAGGAAGGTTGGCAATCGCCCCGCGCGGACGCACAGTCTCGAACAAATGTTCGGGGGAGATGCGTGATGGGATTTGCGGGCAAGGCCGGCTTGACGGCTGTTGGACTGGTGCTGGCCGTGGCCGGCGTCGTGGCGGTGCGGACCGCGACCTTCAAGGCTCCGGCCGCGGTCGACGTGGCGGGGGCCAGGCTGGCCGCCGGACGCACCGTCGACACCACCAAGGCCGCCACCAACCTGGCCCAGGCCATCCGCTTCCAGACCATCAGCCACCAGGACCGGGCCGACGACCAGCCGGCCGAGTGGGACAAGCTGCACGCCTGGATGCAGACAACCTATCCCGCCGCCCACGCCGCCCTGCAGCGCGAGGTGCTGGCCGGGCATACGCTGGTCTACACTTGGCCCGGCTCGAACCCGGCCCTGGCCCCCATCGTGCTGATGGCCCACCAGGACGTAGTGCCGGTGACGCCGGGCAGCGAAGGCGCGTGGACCCATCCGCCCTTTGCCGGCGTGGTGACCGACAACGCCGTCTGGGGTCGCGGCGCGATCGACGACAAGGGCTCGCTGATCACCCTGTTCGAGGCACTGGAGGGTCTGGCGGCCGGCGGCTTCAAGCCCGTCCGCACCGTGATCATCGTCAGCGGCCATGACGAGGAGGTGCGCGGCGTCGGCGCGGTCGCGGCGGCGGCCCTGTTCAAGTCGCGTGGGATCAAGGCCCAGTTCGTGCTCGACGAGGGCATGGTCGTGGTCGAGGACCACCCCGTCACCGGCAAGCCCACCGCCATCATCGGCACGGCCGAAAAAGGCTACGCCACCCTGAAGGTCACGGCCCCGGCCATCGGCGGCCACTCCTCGGCCCCGCCGGAGGAGACGGGTGTCGCGACCCTGTCGCGGGCCGTGCTGGCCATTACCGACAAGCCCTTCCCGATGAAGTTCGCCGGCCCGGGCGCCGACATGCTCAAATCGATCGCCCCGCACGCTTCGCCGGTGGTCAAGATGGCCGCCGCCAATACCTGGCTGTTCGCGCCCCTGCTGATCCAGGTCACCGCCAAGACCCCGGCCGGCGCGGCCATGCTGCACACCACCATCGCCCCGACCATGCTGAAGGGCTCGCCCAAGGAAAACGTCCTGCCGCAGGACGCCACCGCCTGGATCAATTACCGCATCGCGCCGGGCGACAGCTCGGCCAAGGTCATGGCCCAGGCCAAGGACGCGGTCGGCAAGCTGCCGGTAGAACTGGCCTGGACCAAGAAGCCGGAGGAGCCGTCGAGGGTCTCGTCAACCCAGTCGGAGGCCTGGAAGACCCTGGCCGGCCTCGCCGCCGACGAGAGCCAGGCTCCCGTGGTGCCCGGCCTGGTCACCGCCGGCACCGACAGCCGCTACCTGGCCCCGGTGGCCAGCGACGTCTATCGCTTCCAGCCGCTGGTCCTGAGCATCGACGAGACCAAGATGATCCACGGCACAGACGAGCATATCAGCCTGGCCAATGTGGAGCGGATGGTGCGGTTCTATCAGCGCCTGGTCGAGACGGCGGCGGGGCGGTAGGTCCCATCCCCAAAGCGTCGTGAAAAGTCAGCAAACTGGGCTATAAGACCTGCATGCCCGACGACGCTTCGCCCGCTCCCCAGTCCGCCCCAAAGTCCGCTCCCGCCGCCAAGTTCGGCGAGGGCTTCGTCATGGACGCCTGGTACGTGGCTGCCCTGTCGCCCGACCTCAAGGCGGGCAAGATGGAGCACCGCGAACTGCTGGCCGAGCCTGTGCTGCTGGGCCGCACGAAAGCCGGCGCCGCCTATGCCATCCGCGACGTCTGCCCGCACCGCGCCGCCGCCCTGTCGGCCGGCAAGGTCAGGACCGAGGCTGACGGCGGCGAGAGCATCGAGTGCCCCTATCACGGCTGGCGGTTCGGCACGGACGGGGCCTGCACGGCGATCCCTTCGCTGACCGCCGACAGCGACCTGGACATCAGCAAGGTGCGAGTGCGCCGCTATCCGGTGGTCGAGCAGCAGGGCCTGGTCTGGATCTGGATGTCGTCGGACGCCCGCTTCGACGGCGAGCCGCCGGAGGCCCCGCCGGTCATTCCCGGCGTGGTGGGCGGCAAGCCCAAGCTGGTCGACGCCCTGGACTACGACATCCATATCGACCACGCCGTGCTGGGCCTGATCGACCCGGCCCATGGCCCCTATGTGCACCAGCAATGGTGGTGGCGCACCACCGCCAGCCAGCACGAGAAGACGAAGCGCTTCGCCCCGTCGGAGGCCGGCTTCACCATGGTGCGGCACGAGCCGTCCAAGAACTCCAAGGCCTATGCCATCCTGGGCGGCGAGCCCCTGACCGAGATCACCTTCCGCCTGCCCGGCCTGCGCTGGGAGCATGTGACGGTGGGCAAGAAACAGGTGCTGGCCCTGTCGGCCATGACCCCGATCAATGCCAACAAGACCCGCATGAACCAGATCATGTGGTCCGATCACTGGGCCTTCACGGCCCTCTATCCGATCATCCGCATCGCGGCCCGGGCCTTCCTGCGCCAGGACGGCTATATTGTCGGCGTCCAGAGCCAGGGCCTGCAGTCCAACCCGCCGCTGATGTGGGTGGGCGACGCCGACCAGCAGGCCCGCTGGTACCAGCAGTGCAAGCGCGAGTGGCAGGCCAGCCGCGCCGAGGGCCGGGCCTTCGTCAATCCCGTCCAGGACACCGTGCTGCGCTGGCGGACCTGATCGCCAGACTGGGTCGGCGGCTGGGACGCAGCCTGGTCACCCTGCCCTCGGCCAGCGGCTGGCTGTTCTGCGCCGCCGTCTGCGCGGCGACCCTGCCGGTGATGGCCGCCATCGGTTTTTCCACCGGCCTCTATCACCTGACGCCAACCCAGCCTGACCTGGCGCTCCGCATGCTGACGGTCTTGTTCGTTCCGGCCCTGGGCGAGGAAATCGTCTTTCGGGGCCTGCTGACGCCGGGTCGCCACGAGTCGCCAAGGCCCGCGCTGCTGATCGCAATCTCGACCGGTCTCTACACCCTATGGCACGCGGCCGAGGCCCTGACCTTCCTGCCCGGCGCCGCGGGCGTGTTCCTGCGTCCCGACTTCCTGCTGTGCTGCGCGGTACTGGGCCTGGCGTGCGCGATCCTGCGCTATCGGACCGGCTCGCTGTGGCCGGCGGTCCTGCTGCACTGGGCGCTGGTCGTGGCCTGGCAGACCTGGTGGGGCGGCGTCAGCGCCCTGGGCTGAGCTAGAGCGTCGCGCGGAAAAGTGGACGCCGGTTTTCCGCAAAAGCGACGCGAAATCAAAAACCTGGAGCGGGGCGTGCGATTCCATTATCGCGCGCCCCGCTCCAGTCAAAGTAAAGCCCGCCTGGTCGGGGGGACCAGACGGGCTCGTGCTTGGAACGCGGAGAGGGACGGAACCGCGTTCCAGACCTCTATGACTTAAGCGCGGTAGACATAGGCGCTGGAAACGTAGCCGACGCCAACGCCGTCCTGGCCGACCAGGATCCACTTGCCGTCATCGGTGCGACCCAGGGCCTGGAAGGTCTGGCCGGCGGCGACACCGCCCACCTTGGCGCCGCGGCTCGAGGCCGAGGCGCGCAGGTTCAGGTTCGAGCGGGCGACATACTTGCCCTTGATCTGGGTGACCGGCTGGGCCTGGACCGCGTTGGCGAAGCGCACGCCGTCATACTTGTAGGCGCCGCCGACAGCCTGACGGGCGTCGTTCTTCTGCATGCTGCAGCCGACAAAGGAGCCGGCCCCCGCGCCGACGACAGCGCCGATCGCCGTCCCGGTTCCGCGGTCATTCTTGGCCAGGTTCGAGCCGGCGGCAGCACCCAGCAGAGCGCCGATCACGGCGGCGGTTTCCTGCTTCTTGCCCGAAGCCTGGCAGCCGACGACGCCGCCCAGGCGCTGCTCGACGGCGAAGGCCGACGGAGCCGAAACCAGGGTCAGGGCGCTGGCCGAGGCGGCCAGGGTCAGGGCGATGGTCTTGAAGGTCTTGAGGCTGGTCATGTCGATAGTCCTTGTCCCGATGGAATGTGTCCGGGGTCATCAACCCCGTGAGACAGACCATGACAGGGTGAAGCTGAACGGGGTCGAGGACCGCGCGGACAGATTTCGTTCATGTTGAAAAAACTTTGCCCCGCACAACCGCACGAGGCGCCGCCTTGCTCGCCCCGCGGTTCCGACTAGGGTGCGCCCGCCATTTCAGTCGCCCCGGGGCCCCCATGTCGTTCCAGTCCAGATCCGTGACGCTCGCCCTGACCCTGACCGCCCTGGCGGCCCTCTCGGGCTGTGACAAGCTCCCCGGCGCCGCCAAGCCGCCGGCCGAAGCGGCCAAGCCTGTCTCACCGGCGACGTCCGCCGCCGCGCCGGAGCCGGAGCTGCCGCAGTTCGACCTGTACGCCGCACGTGACGCGGGGCGCGTCGGCGAGGCCAAGTTGCTGAAGGAACTGGGCCAGCCGGACGCGCGCAAGGGTCCGACCCTGACGCTGCAGCACAACGGCCAGCCCGGCCTGACCGTGACCGACGACGAGGAAACCTACGAGCTGTTGACGAATGTCATTCAGGTGCCGACAGCCATGGGCGTGCAGACCGTCTACGAAGTCACCACGGACTATTTCGCTTCGCCCGACGGGCCCTTCGTCACCTACTATGACAAGCGAGGCGTCAAGATCGAGTCTGCCGACGGCGGCATCTGGCGGGGCGCCGTGCTCGCCATTTCGGTGCAGGACGAGATCTTTGAGGCGGATGACGACGGCCGCGCCCGCACCGAGCTGCGCGACTGGTCGACAAAGCCGCACCGCAAATTTGAGTTCAAGTCGCGCTGTATGACCATGGAATGGATCAGCGATACCGAGATCAAGGGTTACTGCCTGCGTCCGGCCAGCGACGAGGCCAATCCGGGCATGGAGCTGCCAACCGGCGGCGAACAGACCGAGGCGGTCTTCACGCGCGTTGGACCCAACGCCTGGCGGGTGCGGGAACTGAGCGCGCCCAAGGCCAAACTGATCAACTTCCCGGACAACCCGCCGACCGCCTATGACGAGACGGTCAAGGGCGTGGCCTATACCGGGAACCAGTAGTCGCGAAGGGGGCGGTTCGCGCTAGCCAAGTCCTCTCCCTGAAGGGGGAGGCGGCCGAAGGCCGGAGGGGGAAGGCCGGAGGGGGAAGGCCGCAAAGAGCCAGCAGTCACTTCCCCCTCCGTCGGCCCGAAGGGGCCGACACCTCCCCCGCCAGGGGGAGGACCTAAGGGGATAGACCGCGCTGTATCCCCGCTCTTTCCAGAGCAAACTCCATCCCAATCAACAGCTTGTGAAATAGTTGAGCGCGCCGATCAGACGCGTCGAAATCGCCCGCATACTGATCTCACCCCAAGGCAAGGGAAGGGACGTCGGCCGGCGACCTGACGGGCTTTGGGATGTGGTCGAGCGGGAAGCGCCCGCCGTGGTCTTGAATGACAGCCTTCGTGACGGACTGGACGGGCTGCCTGCAATATCGGCACGAAAACCCAGCGGCGAGGGAACGGAGAGCGCAGCAGGCATGGGCTGAAATCGCCCATGCGGTCCGGACGGGGTTAGCCGCCCCTCCGCCCGTCGAGGGCTTAGCTACCGGAGCGGGTTAAAACCCCGCCAGCCCGGCGATGCTCCCGAATAACGGCTGCGCGGAGCGTCTGTCTTCGTCGAAACGGTATCAATCTACTCCCTCATCCGGGCGCAGCCCGGACGCTCCGCGACCCTTCCCAACTCCTTCAGTGGCTGACGCCGCGTGAGGCTGAGAAGTCGTGTCCGCCAGATAGATGCTCCCCTCTCTGGGGGAGCTGTCGCGGAGCGACTGAGGGGGCCATCGCCGCCATCTCGGAGCTGGCCCCCTCCGGCCCTCCGGGCCACCTCCCCCAGCGGGGAGGATCACCGCGAAGCGGGCGCGGAGAAAGCTGGCGCCCCTAAGCCCCGAGGGCGTAGGGTCCGCTCTTGTCCAGGGCCGTCTTCCAGGCCGGGCGGGCATGCATGCGCTCGATCCAGGCGGCCATGTGCGGATACTCCGGCAGCTTGCCCATGGCCTTGGCGACCTCGGGGACGAAGCTCATCTGGATATCGGCGCCGGTCAGACTGTCGCCGACGAAGAACGACCGGCCGGCCAGGCTGTCATTGACGAAGGCCAGGTGGTTGGCGATCTCGGACTGGATACGCGGCTGCAGGGGCGCGCCGCCTTCGCCCAGGCGGCCGACATACATGTTGAGCATCAGGGGCAGCATGGCCGAGCCCTCGGCATAGTGCAGCCACTGCTGATAGCGGTCGTAGTCGGCGCTGGCCGGATCGGGGGCCAGACGGCCTTCACCGTGACGACGGATGACGTAGTCGATGATCGCGCCGGACTCGATCACGGTCAGGTCGCCGTCGACGATCACCGGCGACTTGCCCAGCGGATGCACGTCGGTCAGCGACGGCGGAGCCAGGCGGGTCTTGGAATCGCGGGTGTGAAACACGATCTCATAGGGGAGGCCAAGCTCCTCCAGCAGCCACAGAACGCGCTGCGAGCGGGATTCGTTGAGGTGGTGAACCTTGAGCATGTTTTGTCCCCGTATTGTGGTTTTATGCTGCACTGCGGCATTGCTCGCAGGTGCGAAAAGCGCCAGAGTGAAAGAAAACAACCGTTTGGCTCAGGGGAGCAAGTGATGACTGCGACGATCGCTCAAGATAACAGCTCGATCATTCTCCCCGACCTGACGGGCCTGCTACGCGAGGCCGCCACGGCCGCCCAGGCGTTTGTCGACAAGGTCCACCCGATCGTGAAGGCCCGGATCGCCGGTCCGGACGGCAAGGTCGATCGCAAGCTGGCGGACCTGGAACAGCACGTCGTTCACGGCTTTGGCTGGTACGCCTCCTATGCCGAGCTGCTGAACCAGGTGGCTGGCTGGGCCGAGCGCCTGGAGGCCGGCGGCCGTTTCACCGAGATCGAGGCCCTGCTGGCCCAGCTGCTGTTCGCCGAATACGCCACCCAACTGGTCGGCGGCATCGCCATGAACCAGGGCGAGATGATCCGCCCCGTCGACATCACCGATGACCGCGGTGTGATGAACCTGTTGTTCGCCCCGGCCCTGGTGACCCTGATGACCAAGGGCGGCGGCCAGGCGGTGAAGACCGCCATCGCCAAGCGCCTGGCCGAGGCGCGCGGCCGTCCCACGCTGGAAAACACCGGCCTGGACGAAACCTTCGAGATGATCCGCGACCAGTTCCACGCCTTCGCCGAGGAAAAGGTCACGCCCTTCGCCCACGAGTGGCACCTGAAGGACGAGCTGATCCCGCTGGAACTGGTGCAGGAATTGGGCGATCTAGGCGTGTTCGGCCTGACCATTCCCGAGGAATATGGCGGCAGCGGCATGGGCAAGACCGCCATGTGCGTGGTCTCCGAAGAGCTGTCGCGCGCCTGGATCGGCGTCGGTTCCCTCGCCACCCGCTCGGAGATCGCCGGCGAGCTGATCCTGACCGGCGGCACCGAGGCCCAGAAGCAGTACTGGCTGCCGCGCATCGCCAGCGCCGAGATCCTGCCCACCGCCGTCTTCACCGAGCCCAATACCGGCTCGGACCTGGGGGCCCTGCGCACCCGGGGCGCGCTGGACGGCGACCACTATGTGGTCACCGGCGCCAAGACCTGGATCACCCACGCCTCGCGCGCCGATGTGATGACCCTGCTGGTCCGCACCGATCCGGCCACCACCGACTATCGCGGCCTGTCGATGCTGCTGGCTCCCAAGCCGCGCGCCACCGATGACGAGGACTTCCCCGCCCCCGGCATGAGCGGCGGCGAGATCGGCGTGATCGGCTATCGCGGCATGAAGGAATATGAGCTGGCGTTCGACGGCTTTACCGTGCCGGCTGAAAACCTGCTGGGCGGGGTCGAGGGTCAGGGCTTCAAGCAGCTGATGGCCACCTTCGAGAGCGCCCGCATCCAGACCGCCGCCCGCGCCGTCGGCGTGGCCCAGTCGGCGCTGGAGGTGGGGCTGTCCTATGCTATGGACCGCAAGCAGTTTGGCCAGGCGATCTTCGAGTTCCCCCGCGTGGCCAACAAGCTGGCGATGATGGCCGCCGAGATCATGGGCGTGCGCCAGCTGACCTATTTCGCCGCCGCCCAGAAGGACGAGGACAAGCGCTGCGACATCGAGGCCGGCATGGCCAAGCTGATCGCCGCCCGCGTCGCCTGGGCCGCCGCCGACAACGCCCTGCAGATCCATGGCGGCAATGGTTTTGCCACCGAGTATGTGATCAGCCGCGTGCTGGCCGATGCCCGGATCCTCAACATCTTCGAGGGCGCCGGCGAGATCCAGGCCCAGGTGATCGCAAGACGTCTGCTGGACGGCGGGAACTGATCGGGCCCGCTCATTCCGCGAAAGGCGGGATGAGCGGTCGTCTATGCCCCTTGTCGGCCCGCCAGGCATCAGCATAGCCTGCGCCCGCACCCAAGGACGCATCATGATCGCCACGACCCGCCGCGCCGCCCTGCTTTCCGCCCTGGCCACCGGCGGGCTCGCCGCGTTCGGCGGATCAGCCCGGGCCCGGGAAACCGGCTCGGTCGCCGCCGCGGTCGACCAGTACGCCCAAGACGTCATGTCCGCCTTCCCCGACCAGCCGGGCCTGGGCGTCGCCGTGGTCGAGAACGGCCAGATCACCCTGGCCAAGGGCTATGGCGTCCGACGTCTGGGCGCTCCGGTCCGGTGCGACGAGAACACCCTCTTCGGCATCGCCTCCAACACCAAGGCCATGACCGCCGCCGCCCTGGCCATGCTGGTCGAGGACGGCAAGGTCGCCTGGGACGCGCCCGTCACCCGCTACCTGCCCGACTTCGCGATGAGCGATCCGGTGGTCACCAAGCTGATGACCGTGCGCGACCTGCTGGTCCACCGCAGCGGCCTGACGCTCGGGGCCGGGGACCTGATGATCTGGCCGGCGCCCACCCACAGCCGGGCCGAGATCGTCGCGGGGCTCAAATACCTGCCGATCGGCAGCCCGTTCCGCGGCGGCTACGCCTATGACAACGTGCTCTACGTCGCGGCCGGCGAGGTGGTGGCCGCGGTCACGGGCAAGCCGTGGGAAGACTTCATCCAGACCCGGATCCTCAACCCTCTGGGCATGACCGACACGGTGACCACCCCGGCCCAGATCGACAAGACCCGCCGGGCCGAGCCGCACTGTCGCTTGGGTCCGCCGGTGCGCGGCATGGGCCCGCAGACGGTCCTGCCCTTCGACGACAGCTTCGCCTCGGCCGCCGCTGCGGGCGGGGTCAATACGACGCCGGCCGACATCGGCAAGTGGATGCAGGTGCAGTTGGCCCTGGGTGCCCTGCCCGACGGCAAGCGCCTGTGGAGCGAGGCCACCGCCCGCGAAATGTGGAAGCCGCAGACCATCACGTCCTCGTCCGACGGTCCGACGGCGGAGAACCCCGTGCGGCCCTCGATGCAAGCCTATGCCCTGGGCTGGTTCGTGCAGGACCATCGCGGCGAGCGGCTGCTGTGGCACACCGGCGGCCTGGCGGGCTTCATCTCCTATACCGGCCTGCTGCCCGGTCGGAAGTCAGGCATCATGGTGATGACCAACGCCGAGGAAAACCCGGTGCTGCGCGCACTGCGCTACGGCGGTCCTGACCGCCTGCAGGGTCGCAGCGAGTTTGACTGGATCGCCTCCAGCAAGCGCGTCCAGGCCGAGGCCGACGCCCAGACCATCAAGGATGCCGCAGAGGCCGCGACTCCAAAGGCCGGCAGCAAGCCGCCCGGCCTGCCGCTCGACGCCTATGTCGGGGTTTATCGCGACCCCTGGTACGGCACGGTCACGATCGGGAAAGCCAAAGGCAAAAAGGCGAAAGGCCTGACGGTGTCGTTCGACAAGACCCCGGCCCTGCAGGGCAGGCTGGACCTGTTCGACGGCGAGACCTTCAAGACGGTCTTCGACGACCGCACCCAGGAGGACGCCTTCATCACCTTCGACGTCGAGAACGGCGCCGTGAAGTCAGCCCTGGCCAGGGCTGTCTCGCCCCTGGCCGACTTCTCGTTCGACTATCAGGACCTGCGGCTGACGCGGCAGCCCTGACCCGTCGACCTCAACGCGGTCGCCAGCCCTCGACGATGACCTGGATCTGGCGGTCCATGGTGGCCGACATCACGGACGCATCAGCCATGCTGGCATCGGCGGCCGCCAGTCGATAGTTCCAGGCATAGGCGGCCCGAAGGATCTCGATGGCCAGCGCCTGATCGAGATCGGCGCGGATTTCGCCTCGTCGCACACCCTCTTCGAGGATGTCGTGCAACATCCCGGTCAGGCGCTGATTGCGACCATAGGGCGTGACGCCGGGGTCGATGCTGGGATTATAGGCGGCGGCGATGTGGGCCAGGAACAGCTTCACCCGCCGGGTTTCGAACTCGTAGTGAATGGCGAAGACCGAGCATAGCCTGTCCATCGCCGAGCCCCGCAGATGGGGGATCACCCGGTCGAACTGCGCATACAGCTCGTCCAGCCGCCCCTGCATGACATGGCTGAGCACCTCTGCCTTCGAAACAAAGGTCGTGAAAACGCTGCCGACCGAGACCCCCGCCCGCTCCGCAATCGCGCGGATGGTCGTTTCCTCGTAACCGACGTCGTTGAACAGGTCGCGAGCGGCCTCAAGGACCTTCTCGCGCGTCGCCTGTTTCTGGTCGTCTCTTACGCCCAAGCCCGTCCCCCTCGAACACGCCAGCGTCTAATTACAATCAAGGACGCCCCGCCCCAACGGAGCGCCCTTTAAATCAGGCGCGAGCGCCCGCAAAAATGACTTTCAGTTGATCTGAAAGCCGCGCGAGCAACGCCTCAACCGTCCAGCCATCAAAGACGGCGCGGCGATAGTTGGCGACATACACGTCCCAAGTCATTTCAGCCAAGAGCTTTGCATCGATGCCGATCTTCAGCTGGCCTTGATCGATGCCGCGCTGTGTGACTTCGCCGATCAGGCGGAAGATGTGCTTGAGATCCGCACGGGCGCGGCGCTCGGCGGCCTCGTTGCGGGTCCACGACACGGCGATACTGGCGCGCAGCAGCGGCAGCTGCTCAACGTGGAAGTTGTAGGCGACGCCGAACAGACCCAGCAGAGCCTCGTCGACGGTGGCGGCAGCGCGTGCGGCCTGGATCATCTGAGCGTAGATCACTTCGTAATCAGCGGTCAGGATTTCGTCGAACAGCTCGGTCTTGTCTGCAAAGCTAGCGAACACCGCGCCGGTCGACATCCCTGCAGCCTGGGCGATGTCGCGGATGGTCGCGCCCTCATAGCCCCGCTCGCTGAACAGACGGCGCGCGGCCGACAGGACGCGTTCACGCGTGCGCTGCTTGGCCAGGGCCCGGCGGGTCAGCTTGACGGGAGAGTCGGTGGCCGACTCGATATTGACGGATACAAAGCTCATGCGGCGGCCTCCAGTCGAGCGAGGGCCGCCTCGGCGCGCTTCTCAAACTCAGTGCAATAGTCATCGACAACGTTCTGAAGAACGTCGGCGTAGCGGCGCGCCAGTTGGCGGCCATCTTGCGCGGCGTCGCGCAGGTCGGTGATCAGTTGGCGGACTTCCGCCATGGCGTCTTCGCGTTCGGACGCGGAGAACGCGGCGACGGCTATAGAGGCCTTTGCCATTCTGTTTTCTCCTGCCTCCCCGCTGGGGATGAGCGCTGAACGATCTGCGGTGAGGAGATGATCATGTTCAACGAACGCATACTGGAAAAATTGAAGCGGGGGGCTTAACGCCCAAGCTGTAGAATAGCAACCGCTAGATAGAACTAAAATCACCGAACGTCGGCTAGATTTCTATATATGTTACCGTTCGCACATTGCCAGTGCGACAAATGCACTCAACGAACCCGTTCGGCGAATTCGCTCATCGGACATCGTTCCGCCAACGCAAAGCTCAGTGGCCAAAAGACTTTCAAACCCCTATCCTGGAGCTCATGGACAGACTCTTCGACTTCCTCGTTCCCGCCACGCTGCTGGCGGTGCTCCTGGCGCTCAGCGGGGGGCTCTATGCACTCTTCAGGGGCGGTGACTTTGGCCGCTCCAATTCCAACAAGCTGATGCGGCTTCGCGTTATGCTGCAGTTCGTGGCGATCATCGTGCTGGTGGCCGCATATTGGTGGCGCACGCGCTAAAGCACGATAACGGCGGTCTGCGACCCATGGTCTCGCTCAACAGAATCTACACCCGCACGGGGGATGGCGGCTCAACGCGCCTGGCCACGGGAGCGCCTGTCAGCAAGGCTTCGCTGAGGGTCGAGGCCTATGGCGGCGTCGATGAGACCAACGCCTTCCTGGGCGTGGCGCGACAACACACCGCAGGTGATCCCGAGCTCGACGCCATGCTGGAGCGCATTCAGAATGATCTTTTTGACCTGGGCGCGGATCTGGCCACGCCTGAACAGCATGAAAAGCCCGCCTGGGAGCCTCTGCGAATCGTCGAGAGCCAGGTCGACCGGCTGGAACACGAGATCGACCGTCTGAACGGCGAGCTCTCAGCCCTGACTTCGTTCGTGCTGCCCGCCGGGTCGCCGGCCTCGGCCGCCCTGCATGTGGCGCGCACGGTCTGCCGTCGGGCCGAGCGTGTGGTGGTGCAGTTGTCGGAAACCGAGGGCGAGGTCGTCGGGCAGCCGGCGCTGAAATATATCAACCGCCTGTCGGACCTGCTGTTCGTCGCGGCGCGCTGGGCCAATGACAAGGGCGCGGCCGACGTGCTGTGGAAGCCCGGCGCGACCCGCTAGGCGCTTATTTCTTCTCGGGCGCTGCCGGCGTCGCGGCAGCGGGACGCTCGTTGTTGATCGGCGGCACATTGGCCGGACGACGCGTCAGGGTCTCGATCGAATAGACCGTGCCGCACTTGAGCCAGCGCCCCGCCCAGGCCCCGCCCCGCGCCTCGCAGCGGTCCTTGGGCCAGACCCAGAGCGCGTGGTAGCCCAAAACGCCGGCGCTGCTGACCAGGAACAGGCCGACGAAGATGATTTTCAGGCGTTCGATCGTGCGGTTCATGGCCCGGCTGTTTAGTGGCCGACCGCAAAGCTGACCAGTCCTTTCCTCTGCCGGACCTTTCGCACCGATGGCGCAACGGTGAGAGGACGCCTCCAGCCAAGTATCTTACAGTTGTTTGAACCCTGCGCACGGCAACGCTTTACGCTTACGCGAAGGGAAACTTGCGTTGCGGTGCAAAACGGGTAATTCCCCTGCCAACGCTAGAGAAAACGCAGCCTGGAGGCGTGAAACCCGATGAAGGTCCTGGTCCCGGTTAAACGGGTTATCGATTACAACGTGAAGGTCCGCGTAAAGGCCGATCAAACGGGCGTCGATCTGGCGAACGTCAAGATGTCGATGAATCCCTTCTGCGAGATCGCGGTTGAAGAAGCCGTGCGCCTCAAGGAAAAGGGCGTGGCGACCGAAATCGTCATCGTCAGCATCGGCCCGGCTCAAGCCCAGGAAACCATTCGCACGGCCCTGGCCATGGGCGGCGACCGCGGCATCCTGATCACCACCGACGCTGATCCCGAGCCCCTGGCCGTGGCCAAGCTGCTGGCCGCCGTGATCGGCGAAGAGCAACCCGGCCTGGTTCTGATGGGCAAGCAGGCCATCGACGGCGACAACAACGCCGTGGGCCAGATGCTGTCGGCCCTGCTGGGCTGGCCGCAAGCCACCTATGCCTCGGCCCTCGAAGTTTCGGGCTCCACCGCCAAGGTCACCCGCGAAGTCGACGGCGGCCTGCAGGTGCTGGACGTTGATCTGCCGGCCGTGATCACCGCTGACCTGCGCCTCAACGAGCCGCGCTATGCCAGCCTGCCCAACATCATGAAGGCCAAGAAGAAGGAGATCGTCAGCAAGACGGTCGCCGACTACGGCGTCGACATCGCGCCGCGCCTCACGGTCCTCAAGGTCGCCGAGCCCGCCAAGCGCTCGGCCGGCATCAAGGTCGAAACCGCCGCCGATCTGGTGGCCAAACTCAATCTCGCGGGAGTGCTCTAGATGGCTGTTCTCGTCGTCGCCGATAACGACAACGCGCACCTGCGCGATAGCACCAACAAGACCGTCACCGCCGCCCTGAAGCTTTCGGGCGACGTCGACGTTCTGGTCATGGGCCACAACGCCAAGGCCGTGGCCGACGCGGCCGCCAAGATCAGCGGTGTCCGCAAGGTCCTGCTGGCCGACAGCGCCGCCCTGGGTCACAGCGTGGCCGAGGCGCAAGCCGACGCCGTGCTGGCCCTGGCCGGCCACTACGACGCGATCCTGGTTCCGGCCACCTCGGGCGGCAAGAACTTCGCGCCGCGCGTCGCCGCCAAGCTGGACGTCACCCCGATCAGCGAGATCGTGGAAGTCATCTCGGCCGACACCTTCGTGCGCCCGATCTATGCCGGCAACGCTCTTGAGACCGTCCAGTCCTCGGACGCCAAGAAGGTGATCACCGTGCGTCCCACCGCCTTTGCGGCGGCTGAAGACGGCGGCTCTGCCCCGGTCGAAAACGCCTCCGGCGCGGACGCCGACAAGACCCGCTTTGTCAGCGAAGAGATGGTCAAGTCGGACCGCCCGGAACTGGCTGCGGCAAAGATCGTGGTCTCCGGCGGTCGCGCCATGGGCTCGGCCGAAGAGTTCCAACGGGTCATCGACCCCCTGGCCGACAAGCTGGGCGCTGCCGTCGGCGCCTCGCGCGCGGCAGTCGATGCGGGCTACGCCCCCAACGACTATCAGGTCGGTCAAACCGGCAAGGTCGTGGCCCCGGCCCTCTATGTCGCCATCGGCATCTCGGGCGCCATTCAGCACCTGGCCGGCATGAAGGACAGCAAGATCATCGTCGCCATCAACAAGGACGCCGATGCTCCGATCTTCCAGGTCGCCGATTTCGGCCTGGTCGCCGACTACAAGACCGCCGTGCCGGAACTGATGGACGCGCTCGCCGCAGCCGGAAAGTAGGCTTCGGCCCAGAAGACAATGGAAAGGCCCGGAGGCGACTCCGGGCCTTTTTCTGTTGGGCTGGGCGGGTCGCCGCTGTCATCGGCGCTGCAGGGTGGACGAGGCCATGGCGATCTGGTGCGGCGTGTCGGGTCGGCCGATCTTTGCGGTGGCATAGGGGGCCAGCAGATAGGCCTCGCCGCGCTGCCAGCGCAGATCGTCGAGCGGCCGGGCCGGTTGGCCGGCGGCCAGGAAAACGGCGAGCGTCAGCGCACCCGCAACAAGCAGGATCTTCATCTCTTCACCTTTCGGGGAGGGGGTTGGAAAGAGCGGCGCCGAGAGGGACATTCGCGCCTGAGCCCGCCAAAAACCAACGATCCCTATTGGTCCAGCTTGTGAGCTGAACTAACATCCCTGGATCATGCGCCTGCCGCCCTTCTCGACCCTGACGGCCCTGGAGGCCGCCGCCCGTCATCACAGCTACAGCCGCGCGGCCGACGAGCTGTTCGTCACCCACGGCGCGGTCAGCCAGCAGATCCGCAAGCTGGAGGACGAGCTGGGCGTTCGCCTGTTCCTGCGCCAGGGCAACCGCATGCAGCCCACCGTCACCGGCGCGGCCCTGGCGGCCAGCGTCACCGAGGCCCTGGCAAGCCTGAAACGGGGCGTCCAGGCCGCCCGCAACGCCGCCTGCGGGCCTATCGTGCTCAGTACCGGCGCGGCCTTCGCCACCCGCTGGCTGGTCACTCGCCTGGCCCGCGTCTCGGCCGAGACCGGTGAGCTGGATCTGACCGTGCGCGTCGAGGACCGGGTGTCGGACCTGTCCACCGACGGCGCCGACATCGCCCTGCGCTTTGGCGTCGGCCCTTGGCCGGGGCTGGATTCGGTGCGCCTGCTCAGCGAGCGCCTGTTTCCGGTGTGCAGCCCTGCTCTCCTCAAGCGCCATCCGATCAATAGGCCCGAAGACCTGCTGAACGCCCCGCTGCTGCGCCATACCGCCCTGCCCTGGAGCGCCTGGTTCCAGGCCATGGGCCTGCCCATGCCCGACCTGCCGCCCAGCCTGGGCTTCGACGACACCTCGATGATGCTGGACGCCGCCGCGCAGGGCTTGGGCGTCGCCCTGGCCCGCAGCGGTCTGTCCGAACGCGACATCCGCGACGGCCGCCTGGTCCGCCCCCTGGCCGGAGCCGTCGAGGTCCACACCGGCCACCACTTCGTCTGGCGGGCCGACAATCCCAAGCTGGCGAGACTGCTGAAGCTGCGCGACTGGTTCGTGGCCGAGACGATGGATGGTCGGGAGACACCCTCCAGCCCCTCCTGACAGTTGCGCCGCTTGTCGGGACAAGTCTGGCAGGCACAGCTTCTCGGCCTCACGCGAACACTCGCTGAGTTAGGTGGGGAGGCGCGAAGCGGCCGGGACGAACCCGGATGACCGTGATGTGTGTTTTGCGTTTCGGCTCGACCTGTCCGCTTCGCAGAAGCTGTTCTTGCGTGAGGATTGGGCCAAGCGAGCGTCTTTCAGCTCTGATACCCAAGAGCCCCCGTACGGGCGCGCACCAAGGTCAATCGGCTAACCGTCTCGACCCCCGACGATGCGCGATAGGCGGGTTTACGATCCCTCGCCCTCTTCGACCCGCGTTCACCCGGCCGACGAGCCACTCGGCGTTTGGTCCGTCCTTCTGAGACAGCCCGCACGCTTCAACCCGCCTTCCAGGGCGTCGCGGCCCCGCTCAGCTCCATCCCCATCGCCGCTGTTGGGCCGGATCCAGGCGCCTCCCCCTGCGACAGGGACAGGCTCAAGAATACGGGCGTTTTGAGCGCAGAGGATTGGCGCGATCAACTATTTTACAAGCGTTTGATCTGGCTAAAGTGTGTTCCGGAAAGAACGGGGATACAGCGACGCCAATCCCCCTAACTCCCGTCATTCCCGCCCTTATGGCGGGAACCCCTTTTTCAGCTGACACGTGAACCGTCAGCGAAGTGCGCATGCATTTCGCTCCTCCCGCACCTGCGGCGGCACGAGAGGTTCACGCCACAAGGGCGGGAATGACGCTGATCTATTAGAGAAACGCCCCCGGAGGGCTCGGCGACTACCGATCCCCGGAATAGGCCACGCCCCTGGCGGTCTCGTCATAGGCGTCAGGCGGGTTGTTTTCGACGTCCATCAGCCGGCCGCTGTGCGTCGCGAGCAGGCCTTGGCGTGCAGCCAGGCACCGGATCTTGGGCGCGGGCCGCCCTCCTCATTAAACCAGTTGTCGCATGTCGTTTTCTGCAGGCAGTGTTGTGCCTAGCTGATTTTGGCCACTCGGTACGTTCGCCCCATGATACGCGCCAAGCTCCTTCGGACGTTCACTCTTGCCGCAACCGTAGTGTTGATGGCGGTCGCCGCTGATTTTCTTCTTTCGATCACAGTCCTTGGTCACAACGAGGTTTTTACCCCGTTCTCCACCCTGGCGATCGCATCGATCATCGCCCTCCCGCTGGCATGGATGCTGGTGAGCCAGCAGGTCAATCTGGAAACCGCCCACAAAGAACAGCTGGCCCTCCTGGCGGCCCGGGAAAGCGCGATCTCTGAATTTGAAGACGCCCAGGTCCGCCTAAGGTCTAGCGAGGCACTCTACCGCCTGCTGGCAGACAACCTGACAGACTCGATTTCGCTATGGTCGCCCGAAGGCAATAGACTCTACAGTTCGCCTTCGATTGAACGGCTGATGGGATATACCCCCGAAGAATATGTAGACATCCCAGTAAGCGATATCATTCGACCGGAAGACCGTGGACCACTACTGCAGATTTTAAAAGCTTTAACGCCGGGCGGAGAAAGCCGCACTTGGGAGTATCGCTCCCGCCGCAAGGACGGCAGCGAAATATGGGTCGAGAGTACCTATGCTCGGCTGTCGGACGGCAGCTTGATATCGACGTCGCGCGACATCACGGAACGCTGGACCCTGCGGCGGGATCTGGAGACGGCCCTGGTCGAGGCCCAGAGCGCGGTCGCCGCCAAGTCCGACTTCCTGGCCAACATGACCCACGAGCTGCGCACGCCGCTCAATGCCATTACCGGCTTTTCAGGCGTGCTGCGCGGGTCCAACCGTCTGTCGCCGGAAGACAGGCATCATGTCGAGCTGATCAGCGGCGCCAGCGCCACCTTGCTGGGCGTGATCAATGATGTGCTGGAATTTTCCCGGCTTGAGGCCGGCTATCTGGACCTGGACCCCCAGCCCTTCGACCCGGGTCAGTTGGCTCGCGCAGCCTGCGCCCTCATCGAGGACCAGGCCCGAGACAAGGGCCTGACCCTGACCCTGGACATCGCGCCGGACCTTTGCGGCATGGTCGGCGATGGGCCGCGCCTGTCGCAGGTGCTGCTGAACTTGCTGTCCAACGCTGTGAAATTTACCGGTGCAGGCCATGTCGCGGTGTCGCTGCGCCAGTTTGTCGAGGCGGAGACCGCACGCCTGCGGATCGAAGTAATCGACACGGGTATCGGCATTTCGGAAAATCAGATCGGCAACGTATTCGAGCGCTTCGCTCAGGCTGACGGAGGGATTTCACGGCAGTTTGGCGGCACGGGCCTGGGCCTGGCGATCTCGAAACGGATCATCGAGCGCATGGACGGCCAGATCGGGGTCGTGAGCACGCAGGGCCGAGGTTCGACCTTCTGGTTCGAGGTTTCCGCGCCAGTTGTGAGCCTGGACGCCGTCCAGGCGGCGCTCAACGAAGGCGTCTCCGGCTTCACCGCGCCGCTGCGCGTGCTCGTGGTCGAAGACAATGCCGTAAACCGCGAACTGGTCTGCACACTGCTGGCCCCCTTCGACATAACCATCGATACAGCTCACGACGGGGCCGAAGGTTTGAGGGCCACCGAATTGGGGATCTACGACCTGATCCTGATGGACATACAGATGCCGGTCATGGACGGCCTGACCGCCACCCGGCTCATCCGGGCCAACAACAACACCGCCCCAATCGTGGCCTTGACCGCCAATGTCCTGCCAGAGCAAATCGCGAAATGTCTGGCCGCGGGTATGAACGATCACATCGGCAAGCCTTTCCAGCCGGCCCGCCTGCTTGAAACTGTGGTCCGCTGGACGCAAATCGCGGCCTAGGTGTCGAAGGCCTTGAAGGTGTTCATCGACCCGGTGCGTTCGCCTGGATCGCTAGGTGTTACGTGCCAAGAACGGGCAGTGCAGGCTCCATCGGGACCCGCGCCTACGAGCGAACCTTCCTAGCGTCAGAGAAGAGTCAGCAATGGCCTCCAACGAAAAAGGCCCGGAGCTTGCGCACCGGGCCTTCTGATCGTCTCGCGGCTTGCGACGCCTAGTCCTTGGCGCGTTCCTGATAGCTGTTGTCTTCGGTCAGGATCACCACCCGCACGCCGACGGCGATATAGGGCGGGACGGTGGTCTTGATGCCGTTGCTGAGCAGGGCCGGCTTGTAGGACGAGCTGGCGGTCTGGCCCTTGACCGAGGGTTCGGTGTCGACGACTTCCAGGATCATGGTGCGCGGCAGTTCGATGGCGATCGGCACCTCGTTGTGCGTCGACAGCTGAACCGTCATGTTTTCCTGCAGGTACGGCGCGGCGTCGCCGATCACGTCGGGGCTGGCCAGCACCTGGTCGAAGCTGACCGGGTTCATGAAGTGGAAGCCCTCGCCGTCCTGGTACAGGAAGGTGTGGTCGCGCTGGTCGACGAAGGCGCGCTCGACCTGCTCGGTGGTGCGGTAGCGTTCCGAAACCTTCACGCCGTCGCTGATGCGGCGCATGTTCAGCTGGGTCACCGGGGTGCCCTTGCCGGGGTGGATGTTGTCGACGGTCAGAACGACATACAGGCGGCCGTCCATATCGACGACGGCGCCTTTGCGGAGCGAGCTGGCGGCTACCTTCACTTCGTGAGTCCTTAGGCTTTCCGGGCGCTGCCCGGAGAGCCGCGCGAATGGAGTAGAGATCTTGTGACCGCCCTCCTATAGCGAACGCGGCAAGATCGCCAGTCTCTACTATGCGGAGCCCCCGTGGCTGCTGACGCCCCCTCTCCCTGGTGGACGCCTTCGGTTCACGCCGATCGCCGGCCCTTCCTGCTGGCCCGCAACGCCATCACCCGCGCCGTGCGCGGCTGGTTCGAGGGCCAGGACTTCGTCGAGGTCGAGGTCGCCGCCCTGCAGGTGTCGCCCGGCAACGAGGCCCATCTGCACGCCTTCTCGACCACCCTGACCAGCCTGACGGGCGAGCCGGACCAGACCTTCTATCTGCACACCTCGCCGGAATTTGCCTGCAAGAAGCTGCTGGCGGCGGGCGAGGCCAGGATCTTCGATTTCGCCCGGGTGTGGCGCAATCGCGAGCGGGGGCCGCTGCACCACCCCGAGTTCGTGATGCTGGAATGGTACCGGGCCGGGGCGCCCTATGAGGTGCTGATGGACGACTGCGCGACCCTGCTGGCCATCGCGGCCGAGACGGCGGGGACGCGGCGGTTTTCCTTCCGGGGCCTGGACTGCGATCCCTTCGCTCCGCCCGAGCGGCTGAGCGTGGCGCAGGCGTTCGCGCGTCATGCCGGCGTTGATCTGCTGGCCAGCCTGGGCCCCGATGGCCAGACCGACCGCGACGGGCTGGCCGCTGCGGCGCGGGCGGCGGGGATCCGGGTGGCCGACGACGATAGCTGGGCCGACATCTTCAGCCGGGTGATCGTCGAGAAGGTCGAGCCCCGGCTGGGCGTCGGGCGCGCCACCATCCTGTGCGAATATCCCGTGGCCGAGGCCGCCCTGGCGCGGCCCAAGCCGGGCGACCCGCGCGTGGCCGAACGCTTCGAGCTCTATGCCTGCGGGGTCGAGCTGGCCAACGCCTTTGGCGAGCTTACCGATCCGGTCGAACAGCGCCGCCGGTTCGTGATGGAGATGGACGAGAAGGCGCGGATCTATGGCGAGCGCTATCCGCTCGACGAGGATTTCCTGGCGGCTCTGGCGATCATGCCCCAGGCGTCGGGCTGCGCCCTGGGCTTTGACCGGCTGGCGATGCTGGCGGCGGGGGCGACCCGGGTGGATCAGGTGATGTGGGCGCCGGTGGCCTAGGGGCTGGGCGAGGGCTCGACATTGCTTCCCAAGCCCTTTTCCGCCATATCCCGCCCCTCCCATGCCCCCCGCTCACACCCTTCGCAGCGCAGCCGCCCTGGCCGACGCCGGCCTGATCGCTCCCGAGCGCCTGCCGGCGCTGGAGCGCGTTGCGGCGCAATATGCGGTGGCCATCACCGCCGACATGGCCGCCCTGATCGAGCCGGCCAACCAAGCCGACCCCATCGCCCGCCAGTTCTTGCCGCAGGTCGCCGAACTGGTCAGCACGCCCGGCGAGGATCCCGACCCGATCGGCGACCTGACCCACAGCCCGGTCGAGGGCGTCGTCCATCGCTATGCCGACCGGGTGCTGCTCAAGCCCACCCACACCTGCGCGGTCTATTGCCGGTTCTGTTTCCGCCGCGAAATGGTGGGCCCCGAGGGGCTCAAGACCCTGTCGCCCGCCCAGCTGGACGCCGCCTTCGCCTATATCGCCGCGCGGCCGGAGATCTGGGAGGTGATCGTCACCGGCGGCGATCCTCTGGTGCTGTCGCCGCGCCGCCTGCGCGACATCGGCGAGCGGCTGGCGCAGATCGAGCATGTGAAGGTGGTGCGCTTCCACACCCGCGTGCCGGCCGTGGACCCGGCGCTGATCACCGGCGAGATGGTCGACGCGCTGAAGGCCAGCGGCAAGGCGGTCTATGTCGCGCTGCACGCCAACCATCCCCGCGAGCTGACGCCCGCCGCCCGCGCCGCCTGCGGCCGGATCGTCGATGCCGGCATCCCGATGATCAGCCAGACCGTGCTGCTGGCCGGGATCAATGACGATCCCCAGACCCTGGGCGCCCTGATGCGGGCCTTCGTCGAGACCCGGATCAAGCCCTACTATCTGCACCATCACGACTATGCGCCCGGCACCGCCCACCTGCGCACCTCGATCGACGAGGGCCAGGCGCTGATGAAGGCCCTGCGCGGCACGATCTCGGGCCTGTGCCAGCCGACCTATATTCTCGACATCCCCGGCGGCCATGGAAAGGTCCCGGTGGGGCCCGGTTATCTGGACGATGGGGCCGTGGAAGACCCTGAAGGCCGGGCGCATCCCTATCCCCCCGCAGGATAGCGCGACACTTCCCCGCTGCGTCGCAGCAAAGCCTTGGCGAGGGCGTGCTTTCTCGTGCTAGAAAAGTCATCACAATTCAGGGCGCGGACCAGGGTCCCGGCGCCGTATCAGGCGAAGGCTTGGCGTTCATGAGTGAAATCAAGTCTGTCGGCGTAATCGGCGCTGGCCAGATGGGCTGCGGCATCGCGCATGTCTGCGCGTTGGCGGGCTATGACGTTCTGCTGCACGACGTGACGCGCGACCGCATCGACGCCGGCCTGGCGCTGATCGAGAAGAATCTGGCTCGCCAGGTGGGTCGCGGCATCATCGACGAGGCCGCCATGGCCGGGGCTCTGGCCCGCATCAAGCCCGCCGAGGGCCTGGAAGCGGTCGGCCAGACCGATCTGGCCATCGAGGCGGCCACCGAGAACGAAGAGACCAAGAAGGCCATCTTCCGCAGCCTGCAGCCGCACCTGAAGCCGGATACCCTGCTGGCCTCGAACACCTCGTCGATCTCGATCACCCGCCTGGCCTCGGCCACCGACCGCCCCGAACGGTTCATCGGCCTGCACTTCATGAACCCGGTCCCGCTGATGAAGCTGGTCGAGATCATCCGCGGCATCGCCACCGACGTGCCCACCTATGAGACGGCCGTGACCTTCGCCAAGTCGCTGGGCAAGATCACCAGCAACGCCGAAGACTTCCCCGCCTTCATCGTCAACCGCGTGCTGGTGCCGATGATCAACGAGGCGATCTACACCCTCTATGAGGGCGTGGGCACGGTCGACGCCATCGACACCGCCATGAAGCTGGGCGCCAACCACCCGATGGGTCCGCTGGAACTGGGCGACTTCATCGGCCTGGACACCGTGCTGAGCATCATGAACGTGCTGCATGAAGGCCTGGCCGACAGCAAATATCGCCCCTGCCCGCTGCTGGTGAAATATGTCGAAGCCGGGTGGCTTGGCAAAAAGGCCGGACGCGGGTTCTATGACTACCGGGGCGAGACGCCGGTTCCCACGCGCTAGGCGTGCGGCGTCTCCCAAGGGGGACGCCGATGACCGAGACTCAGACCTTGCGGCCGGTGACGGCCGGCGATCGCCATATGAGCCTGGACGTCCTGCGGGGCCTGGGCGTCATGGGCATCCTCGCGGTCAACGCCGTGGCCTTCGCCCTGCCGATGGACGTCTATATGACGCCCAACCTGTCGCCCTTCGCGATGGACGGGGCCGAGGGCGACGCCTGGTGGGTGGTCCAGACCTTCTTCCACTACAAGTTCGTCACCCTGTTCTCGATGCTGTTTGGCGTGTCGCTGCTGCTGGTCGGCGGCGAGCGCAGCGACAAGCCGCGCGGGGCCCTGCTGCGGCGCCGACTGGGCTGGCTGACCCTGTTTGGCCTGATCCACGGCCTGCTGATCTGGTATGGCGACATTCTGCTACTCTATGCCGTGACCGGCTTTGTGGTGCTGCTGTTCCGCTCCTGGAAGCCGCGCACCCTGTTCATCGTCGCCATCACGATCATCCTGCTGGGGTCGGCCCTGGCGATCCTGCCGATCATGGCCCTGGACTTCGCCCCGGCCGCGACCCGCGCCGAAGTGCTCAAGGAGATGTCCAAGGGCAGCCCGGCCGACATCGCGACCGCCATCGCCGCCGTCAAGTCCGGCCTGGCCGGAGCCATGAGCGTCAACTTCAAGGCCTGGATGTTCCTGCAGCCGGTCAGCCTGCTGGTCGTGATCTGGCGAACCGGGGCCCTGATGATGCTGGGCATGGCGCTCTACAAGTGGGGCTTCCTGACGGGGCGCGCCCCGACCTGGGTCTATGCCCTCCTGGTCGCCTTCGGGGCGGTCGGCCTGTGGGTGACCGGCATGGAGTCGCGCGAGAAGCTGCTGATTGATTTCGCCCAGCCGCGGTCCAGCGGGGCCCTGCAGATCGGTTTCGAGTTCCTGACCCTACCCATCACCCTGGGCTACGCCTCGCTGGCGATCCTGCTGCTGAAGCTGGATCTGCTGCGCAAGCTGCTGACGCCCCTGGCCCGCCTGGGGCAGATGGCCTTCACCAACTACATCAGCCAGTCGATCATCATGACCACGATCTTCTGGGGCGGACGCGGACTGGGCCTGTATGGCGACGCCAACCGCGTAGACCTTTGGGTGATCGTGGCGGGCATCTGGCTGGTGCAGCTGATCTGGTCGCCGCTGTGGCTGTCGAAGTTCTCGATGGGCCCGCTGGAATGGGTCTGGCGGCGGCTGGCCTATGGCAAGGGGCTGGTGAGGACCTGACCGATGGAGGCCTTCGAAACTGCTCGCCTGACGGCGACCAGGCTGGCGGCCGAAGACCTGGATGATCTGGTGAGACTGCATCTGGATCCGGAGGTCTCGCGCTTCCTGGGCGGGATCAGGTCGCCCGAGTCCACGGCCGTCTATCTGGACACCAACCTTCGGCACTGGACCGATCACGGCTTTGGCCTATGGACGCTGCGAACGCCCGACGGCGGCTTCGTGGGCCGGGCGGGCCTGCGCTACATAGACTTGGAAGGTATCCAGGAGCTTGAGATCGCCTACACGCTGGACAAGCCCGCCTGGGGCCGAGGCCTGGCCAGCGAGGTCGCCGGCACCCTGGTCGAGATCTGGAAGACGCGCCTGGCCGCTTCCAGCCTAGTCGGGGTGGCCGACCTCGATAACACCACCTCGCAAGGCGTGCTGCGCAAGGTCGGCTTCGCCTATGAGCGCGACGCGGTGTTCGACGACGCCGCCGTCGCTGTGTTCCGTCAGGACCGTTAGATCAGCCCGCGCCCAGCGTCGCCGCGCAATCTTGTCGCGTCAATCACGCTCCAGATGAACGTATGAGTATCGAGTAGGAAACTCATTCCTTCGGCGTCGACGGCCGATAGAACTCATCCTCGTCATGGGCTTCGGCCAGTTGCGCGAATTCTGGATCAGGTCGCAGAAAAAGGTCTGGATCATCCATCGGACCCAAATGAGCCCAGACGCCTGGAATACGATCCCCTTGCGCCACCTTGGGTTCAGGTCGATGGGCGACAGCCACGGTTTGCCCATCGCGGGTCAGCAATACGAGATCTTCGCCCGCATCAATATGCGCCACGAGTTCGCTCAGCGCGTCGTGCCCGTTGATGTCGACCTTGATCGTCATTCCGTAAATCTAGCACGGAACATAACGCGAACCAAGCCTACCCCGCGCCCATCGCCACGGCGATATGATAGGTCGCGAACGAGGCCAGATAGGCCAGGCCGGTCATGTACAGGAACATCACGGTCGGCCAGGTCCAGCCATTGGTCTCGCGCTTGACCACGCCCAGCGTCGCCGCGCACTGCGGGGCGAACACGTACCAGGCCAGGAACGACAGGGCCGTGGCCAGCGACCACTGCTTGGCCAGCAGACCGCCCAGGGCGGTGCCGGCCTCGTCGTCGCCGCCGACGGCATAGACGGTGCCCAGCGCCGCCACGGCCACTTCGCGGGCCGCGAAGCCCGGGATCAGGGCCACCGTCATCTGCCAGTTGAAGCCGATGGGGGCCATGACCGGCGCGATGAAGTGGCCGATGCGGCCGGCGAAGCTGTAGTCGATGGCCGGGCCGGTAGCGCCCTCCGGCGGATAGGGGAAGGTCGACAGCACCCAGACCAGCACCATCAGCGGCAGGATGATGCGGCCGGCGCGGCTGATGAAGATGCGGGCGCGGGTCCACAGGTTCATCAGCACGTTGCGCGGCTCGGGCCAGCGATAGGTCGGAAGTTCCATCATGAACGGCTCGACCGTGCCGCGCCAGAACACCCGCCGGATGATGAACGAAACCAGCAAGGCGCTGACAATGCCACCGGCATAGAGGCCAAACATCACCAGACCGGGCAGGCTCAGAAAGCCCCAGACGGTGGTGTGCGGAATGAAGGCGGCGATGATCAGGGTATAGACCGGGATGCGGGCCGAGCAGGTCATCAGCGGCGCCACCAGAATGGTGGTCAGCCGGTCGTGCTTGTTGTCGATCACCCGCGTCGACATGATCCCCGGGATCGCGCAGGCGAAGCTGGACAGCAGCGGGATGAAGGCCCGGCCGTGCAGGCCGGCCCCGCCCATGATCTTGTCCATCAGGAAGGCCGCGCGGGCCATGTAGCCGCTGTCTTCGAGCAGCAGAATGAAGAAGAACAGGATCACGATCTGCGGCAGGAAGACCAGTACGCTGCCGACCCCGGCGATCAGGCCGTCGGTGATCAGGCTCTGCAGCAGGCCGTCAGGCAGAACGGCGGCGACCAGGCCGCTCAGCCCGGCGAAGCCCGCCTCGATCAGGCCCATCAGGGGCTCGGCCCAGGTGAACACCGCCTGGAACATCACAAACAGCAGCAGGCCCAGGATCAACAGGCCGGCCGCTGGATTGAGCAGCACGTCGTCGATCTTGCTGGTGATGGTGTCGGGTCGTTCCGGCGGCTTCACGCAGGCCTTGAAGATGCGCTGAGCCTCGGCGTGAGCGGCGCGGATTTCGGCCGCGTCGGGCTCGCGCCAGGTGCTGGCGTGCTCGCCGGCATGGCTGAGGGTCAGGGCCTCGGCCTGGGCGAGCAGGTCATCAAGACCCCGCTTGCGGGTTGCCACGGTGGTGACGATCGGGACGCCGATCTCGGCGCCCAGCCTTTCCAGGTCGATGCGCAGGCCCTGGCGCTGGGCGATGTCGTACATGTTCAGCGCCAGCACGAACGGCCGGCCGACCTGTTTCAGTTCCAGCGCCAGCCGCAGCACGAGCCGCAGATTGGTGGCGTCGGCGACGCAGATCAGCACGTCGGGCGCCGCCTCGCCGGCCAGGCGGCCGAGGATGGCGTCGCGGGTCACGACTTCGTCTGGACTGCGCGCGCGCAGGGAATAGGTGCCGGGCAGGTCGAGAAGGCGCAGGGCCCGGCCAGCGGCGGTGGTCACAACCCCTTCCTTCCGCTCGACGGTGACGCCGGCATAGTTGGCGACCTTCTGGCGGCTGCCGGTCAGGGCGTTGAACAGGGCGGTCTTGCCGGAATTGGGATTGCCGACCAGGGCGATCCGCGCCGGGTGCAGGATAGAGGTGTCAGAGGTCAAGACTGGGTCCCGTCAAACTGCACGGTCACTGCACGGGCCTCGCGCCGGCGCAGAGCCACGCGGGTGTCGTCCACCCGCACGGCGATGGGGTCGCGGCCGAACAGGCCCTCGTGCAGGACCTCGATACGCGCGCCCTCGACAAAACCCATCTCCAGAAGCCGCCGCTCCAGTTCCTCGGCATCGACGGCCTCGGCCGCGCCGGTCTGGCCGGTGACGCTGACGATCACGCCCTTGTCGCCGCGCGAGGCTTCGCCCAGCGAACGCGCGCAGGGCGTATCGGCAAGAACGGCGTCAAGGCCGGAAACCAGGGCAAGACCGTCGGACATCGAGACTCCCGTGAAAACTTGCGAGTGATTATCAGTCCAAGACGGCGCTGTCGATGCGGCGTTCTCGCAAGGTTGAGTTATGATGCCCGGACTCTCGAGGAGCGAGGCGGAATGGCGCAGGGGCGTTAATCTGTTCGACTCTTGAGGCCCGGACCGGTCTGATTGCCTGTAACGATTCGCGTGGACGGACTGATGCGAAGGCTGATGCTGGCGCTGCTTACGGGCGCCTATCTTTGTCTGGCTCTGATCATCTCCCTGGTGCTGTGGCGCACGGGGGCGGCTCCGGCTGTCGGTCTGTCAGCCTTCATCGGCACGCTGGGCCTGTGCTTTGCGTTCCATGGCATGATCGCCAACACCTTCGAGTCCGCGCGCACCCGCATGGACATCGACACCGTGCGCGAGGCTCACGCCATCCTGCTGGACCAGATCGAGAAGATCGACGCCCGCATGACCGAACTGGTCGAGAGCGTCGCGATCGACGCCCAGCGCCGTTCCGAAGAGCTGTCGACCGAGGTCCACCAGCTGGAAGACCTCATCGCCACCATGAACGACCGGCTTGAGCACCAGCTGACCCACCAGGTCGCCGCCGCTCGCGTCGAGGTTCGTGGCCGCACGCCGCAGTCCAACGTGATGCTGCAGGTCGTGCAGGAGGCCCTGGCCGAGAACCGGGTCGACCTCTATCTGCAGCCGATCGTCAGCCTGCCCCAGCGCCGGACCGTGTTCTACGAGAGCTTCTCGCGCCTGCGCGACGAGACCGGCCGGGTGATGATGCCCGCCGAATATCTGGCCGTCGCCGAGCCCGAAGGCCTGATGACCGCCATCGACAACCTGCTGCTGTTCCGCTGCGTGCAGATCGTGCGCCGGCTGGCCAAGCAGGACCGCAAGGTCGGGATCTTCTGCAACATCTCGCTGGCCAGCCTGGCCGACGAGAGCTTCTTCCCGCAGTTCCTGGAATTCATGCAGGCCAACAAGGACCTGGCCGGCGCGGTGATCTTCGAACTGGGTCAGGCCGCCTTCGAGCGGCGCGGCGCGGTCGAAGCCCGCCACATGTCGCGTCTGGCCAGCCTGGGCTTCAGCTTCAGCCTCGACAAGGTCAATGACCTGGATCTCGACTTCCAGGACCTGGCCCGCGCCGATGTGAAATTCCTGAAGGTCGGCGCCCAGATGATGCTGGACCAGCTGCAGGAGCAGGATGGCAAGCTGGTCATCGCCTCCTTGCCCGACCTGAACGCCAGCGACTTCGCCGCCCTCACGCGCCGCTATGGCATCGAGGTGATCGTCGAGAAGGTCGAGGCCGAAAAGCAGATCGTCGATATCCTGGATCTCAACATCGGCTATGGCCAGGGCCACCTGTTCGGCGAACCGCGCGCCATCCGCGACGCCGTGCTGGCCGAGGCCGAGCCCCCGCAGGACTTCATGCGCGGCGCCCTGCGCCGGCGCGCCTCAGGCTGGTGACACTTTCGGGTCTCTGGCCGCAAGCTTCGGAATGACCCGCTGATCCGTCGGGCGCATCTTCCCCTCAACAGAGGAGATGTTCCGATGACCGCTTCGACCTATCCAGACGATGACGCGCGCTGGGACGCCATGCGCCGCAAGGACCGCGCCGCCGTGGGCGCCTTCTACATCGCCGTGCGCACCACCGGCGTCTATTGCGTCGCCAGCTGCGGCGGACGGCCCCTGCGCAAGAACGTCGAGTTCCACGCCACACGGCAGAGCGCCCGCGCCGCCGGCTTCCGCGCCTGTCTGCGCTGCAAGCCCGATCTCGAGCGCGAAGTCCTGCGCTACGCCATCGTTTCCTCCAGCCTGGGCCTCACGCTGGTCGCCCGGTCGGACAAGGGCCTGCGTCTTGTGACACTTGGCGATGATGCCACCGGCCTGACGGCCGACCTCGAGCGTCGCTTCCCGACCGCACGGCTGCTCCCCGACGCGGACGGCCTGAAGGCCGAGCTGGCCGCCGTCGCGGCGTTCATCGACCGCCCGGAGAGCCGCCTGGACGTGCCGCTAGACGACCAGGGCACCGACCTGCAGCGCGAGGTCTGGGCGATGCTGCGCCAGATCCCGGCCGGCGAGACGGTGTCTTATGCCGAGCTGGCCCGCGCCATCGGCCGGCCGACCGCCTCCCGCGTGGTCGCCAATGCCTGCGGGGCAAATCCACTGGCGGTGATCACCCCCTGCCATCGGGTGGTGCGCGCCGACGGCGGCCTGTCGGGCTATCGCTGGGGCGTCGAGCGCAAGGCCGCCCTGCTGGCGCGCGAGGCGGCGTGAGTCTGGAGTGGAAGCGGATCGCCGCCGAACTGGACGCCCGCGGCTGGGCCCTGACCGGCCCGATGTTCACCCCGCAGGCCTGCGCCGACCTGACGGGGCTCTATGCGCGGCCTGAGCTGTTTCGCAGCAAGGTGGTCATGGCCCGGCACGGCTTTGGCAAGGGCGAGTACCAGTACTTCGCCTATCCCCTGCCCGAACCGATCCAGGCCCTGCGCGAGGACCTCTATCCGCCCCTGGCCTGGATCGCCAACCGCTGGGCGCAGCGGTTGGGCGAAGCGCGGCGCTTTCCCGAAACCCTGGACGAGATGCTGACCCGCTGCCACGAAGCGGGCCAGGTGCGGCCCACCCCGCTGATGCTGACCTACGGCCCGGGCGATTATAACTGCCTGCATCAGGACCTGTATGGCGAGCAGGTCTTCCCGCTGCAGGCCGCCTTCCTGCTCGACGAGCCCGGCCGCGACTTTGAGGGCGGCGAGTTCGTGCTGGTCGAACAGAGGCCCCGACAGCAATCGGCCCCGCAGGTCGTGCCCCTGCGCCAGGGCGAAGGCGTGATCTTCGCGGTCCGCGAGCGGCCGGCCGAAGGCGCGCGCGGCGTCCATCGGCGGATATTGCGACATGGAGTCAGCGAGATCCGCTCAGGCCGAAGACGGACCCTGGGCGTGATCTTCCACGATGCAACCTGAGCCTCAGCCCAGCGGCGAGACCCCGAAGAAGATCCGGTGGAGGAACAGTACGAACAGGACATAGAGCGCCGTCCCCGCCACCACCATGATCATGTCAGCCAGCGGCTTGGTCGCGACAGGCGGCGGCGCGTTGCGGGCCAGCGCCGAGATCAGGTCGATCACACCGTAGGCCAGGAAGCTGCCGAACAGCAGCACCGAGGCCAGGTCGCCATTGGCCGCCAGGTGCCCCGCCGACCACAGGATGACGCCGATCAACATGGGGTGGCGCACCATCGCCTTGATGCGTCCGACCGGGCCGTTGGAGCCGGCCAGCAGGATGAAGGCGGGCAGCATCAGAGCCATGGCGGCATGCCGACCCCAGGCCGGTGGGTCATAGAGCTGCGGAGCCATCAGCCGGTATTGCATCCAACCCCAGATGATCAGACCAAGCCCGGCCGCCGCGACCAGCGAATAGAGTCCCTTCCATCGACCGGGACTGGCCGCGACCTGGGCATCGCGGAACGGCCCGGCGACGATGCGCACGCTGTGAATGCCGAAGAACAGCACAAGTCCCAGGATCAGAATCGCCATCACGCCCTCAACAGCTTTGGCTGGAGCTTAGTCACAGAACGCCGATCAGCGAAAGTACGGGCTCTTGCAAAGCGCGCGCGACGACGACACCTGAGCCTTCCAGCGTTGACGCCCCCGCTTCCGACCGGTACCGCCGCCCCCATGATGGATTTTCCAGACCGCCTCTCGGCTCTCCGCGACCGCTACGACATCGTCCTGTGCGACGTCTGGGGCGTGATCCACAACGGCGTCCAGAGCTTTCCGGAGGCCTGCGAGGCCCTGGTGCAATGGGGCGCCCAGGTCGGGCCCGTGGTGCTGATCTCCAACGCGCCGCGACCGTCGCATGATGTGGTCTCGCAACTGGACAGCCTGGGCGTGCCGCGCGCGGCGTGGAGCGGCTTTGTCACCTCCGGCGACGCCACCCGCGCCCTGCTGGAGGCCCGCGCCCCAGGCAAGGTCTGGCGGATCGGCCCCGACCGCGACGCCCCGCTCTATGCCGGCTTCGACCTCGATCTGAAGGGCTCGTGCGAAGACGCCGATTTCATTAGCTGCACGGGCCTCTATGAGGACGAGACCGAGGTCCCCGAGGACTATCGTGATCGCCTGGCGATCGCCGCCAAGCGCGGCCTGACCTTTATCTGCGCCAATCCCGACCGGGTGGTGCAGCGCGGCGACAGGCTGATCTTCTGCGCCGGGGCCCTGGCCGATCTGTACGAAAGCCTGGGCGGCGCGGTGATCATGGCCGGCAAGCCGTTCGCGCCGATCTATGACCTGGCCATCGCCGAGGCGGAAAGACTGACCGGCAAGCCCGTCGACCGCGACCGCGTGCTCTGCATCGGCGACGGCGTCATCACCGACGTTCTGGGCGCCGAGAACCAGAAACTGGCCTGTCTGTTCATCGCCAAGGGCATCCATGGCGAGAAGGCCATCGGCCCGGACGGCCTGCTCAATCCCGAGGCCGTGCTGGCTCTGCTGGCGGCCGACAAGGTCGGGGCCACGCACGCCGTGGGCGATCTGGTCTGGTGAAGACCGAACGAGCCGCTAGATTGCGCTGAAACCACAGTAAAAACCGCAGGGTAACGCGTCATGCAGGGTCTGTTTCTTGAAGAGCTCAGCGTCGGCCAAAGCGCCGATCTGGTTCGCACCGTCGGCGAGGCCGACATCATCGCCTTCGCCGCCGTGACGGGCGACAACAATCCCGTGCATCTCGACGCCGAGTTCGCGGCGACCACCAGCTTTGGCGAGCGCATCGCCCACGGCATGCTGTCGGCCGGCTATATCTCGGCGGTGATCGGCACCACCCTGCCCGGTCCTGGCGCGATCTATCTGTCGCAGTCGCTGCGCTTCAAGCGACCGGTCAAGATCGGCGATGAAGTCACCGCCCGGGCTACCATCACCGAGATCGACCAGGCCAAGGCCCGCGTCACCCTGGCCACGGTCTGTCTGGTCAACGGCAAGCCGGTGGTCGAGGGTGAGGCCCTGATCATGGTTCCGCGCAAGGCCGTCTGATGAAGCTGAAAATCGTTCACGGCTGGAAGGACCTTGCGTCCGAAGAGCGCGGCGCCGCCGTGGCGCTGGGCAATTTCGACGGCGTGCATCGCGGCCACCAGCAGGTGATCGCCGAGGCGGCCAGGGCGGCGCTGGCCCTGAAGGCGCCGCTGGGCGTGGTCACCTTCGACCCGCACCCGCGGCGGCTGTTTCGCCCGGGCGAGCCGGCCTTCCGCCTGATGACCACCGAGCAGCAGGCCCGCGTTCTGGCCGGCATGGGCGTCGACATTCTCTATTTGCTGCCGTTCGACTTCCAGATGGCCAGCTTCTCGGATCGGGAGTTCGTCGAGCAGGTTCTGGTCGAGGGACTGGGCGTCCGGCACGTAGCGGCCGGCTTCGACATCTCGTTCGGCAAGGGCCGCTCCGGCAGCCCCGAGGGGATGAAGGCCTATGGCGCCGAGCATGGCTTTGGCGTCTCGATCGCCGAGCCTGTGGCGGGCGAGGCCGGCGACAAGTTCTCGTCGACCAGCGTCCGCGACGCCCTGCGCGACGGCAGCCCCCAGATCGCCGCCCGCATCCTGGGTCGCCCCTTCGCTATCGAGGGCGTGGTCCGCCGCGGCCAGCAGCTGGGACGCACGCTTGGCTTTCCCACCGCCAATGTCGAGATCATCGACTATGTGGTGCCAAAACTCGGCGTCTACGCCACCCGCACGCGCCTGCCCGACGGCCGCGAGGTGCCCGGCGTGGCCAATCTGGGCAACAATCCCACCACCGGCACGGTCGAGACCCGGCTGGAAACCTGGCTGTTCGACTTCGACGAAGACCTGTACGGCCAGGTCATCGAAACCCACCTGATCGCGTTTTTGCGGCCCGAACAGAAGTTCGGCAGTATCGAGCTGATGGTCGAGCAGATCCGCCGGGATGAAGCCCAGGCCCGCGCGATCGTGTCGCCGGGGTTTTAGCGGCCAACACCGAACGCCCCCTCCGTCACGTCGCCTCCCATTCCTTTGCTTGGGGGCGGCGCCGCGCCACCTCCCCCGCACGCTTCGCTACGGGGCAGGAGAAGAACAGCCTACCCCTCCTGCCCCGTGAAACGGGGGAGGTGGCGCGATGCGAATACGCATCGTGACGGAGGGGGCGTCCTGTGGACGCCGTTTCGCCCAACCGGCGATCCCCCTATCCCTGACCGGAGCTTCGCTGTTAACCTCCATTAACCACCACGGGGGCGGGATGTTGAAAGCGCGCAAGTACGAGCATTTCGCCAGGGCGCGCCGTCCCGCGCCCAAGCGCCGGCACGAGATCCTGTCCTATCCGGCCGACGCCCAGTTCGTGTTCGACACCGGCAAGGCCGTCGAGGTCGAGGGCGGCTATTGCGCCCTGCCCAATGGCGACCTGCTGGACGCCTATTCCAACGCCGTGGTCCGCGCCGTCGAGGTGGTGGGACCCGCCGTGGTCCGCGTGCATCCGATGCTGGAAGACCCGCGCATGCAGGGCATCGGCTCGGGCTTCGCCTTCGCGCCGGGCGGGCTGATCCTGACCAACAGCCACGTGGTGCAGGGGGCCACCCGCTTCGTGGTCATCACCGCCGAGGGCCGCAGCCTGACGGCGCGCTGCGTGGGCGATGATCCCGACACCGATCTGGCCATCCTCAAGGTCGACCAGAACATCGACATTCCGATCGCCAAGCTGGGCGATTCCAAGAAGCTGCGACGCGGCCAGCTGGTGATCGCCATCGGCGCGCCGCTGGGCTTCGAGGCCACGGTGACCACCGGCGTGGTCTCGGCGCTGGGTCGCTCGCTCAGGGGCGAGCGCGGCCGGCTGATCGAGGACCTGATCCAGACCGACGCCGCCCTCAATCCCGGCAATAGCGGCGGTCCGCTGGTCAATTCTGCCGGCGAGGTGGTGGGCATCGCCACCGCCGTGATCGCCGGCTATCAGGGCCTGTGCTTCGCGGTGGCGGTCAACACCGCCACCTATGTGATCCAGGAACTGCTGGACCACGGCTTCGTACGGCGCGGCTCGATCGGCCTGATCGCCCAGCAGGCCCCCATTCCCGCCGGCCTGGCCCGCGCCACCGGCGTTACCCAGCCCTATGCGGTGTTCGTGGCGCATGTGGACGCCGGCGGCCCCGCAGCCAAGGCCGGCGTCAGGGAAGGCGACCTGCTGATCCAGGCCGGCGACCAGATCCTGACCGGCCTGGACGACCTGCTGCGGGCCCTGGACCACCACGCGATCAACAAGCCGACGCTGTTCACCCTGATCCGCGAGGGCCGGCTGATGACGGTGTCGATCACGCCGAAGGTGAGGAAGCGGGGGTAGGGGCGGCCAACGCCGTAGCGCCCCCTCCGTCACGTCGCCTACCGGCGCCGCGCCACCTCCCCCGCAAGCGGGGCAGGAGGGTTCAGCTGTTCTTCTCCTGCCCCGTAGCGAAGCGTGCGGGGGAGGTGGCGCGATGCGGATACGCATCGTGACGGAGGGGGCGTCCGGCGCCAGCCGTCCTAGCTCTGGCCTTGCCCGCAACCCTCTGCTATCCCCCAGCCCATGACTTTCGTTCGGAAATCCTCGCGAATTATCCGCCCGGCGTAACGCTGGACGCAGGTTCGAGCGCGCGCCGGGATCAAGACCCGCACCCCTTTTCCGAACTTCCCAGCTGGATAGCTCTCCCATGGCCGACGACGCCACGCCCGCCCGCGACTATCGCGAAACCGTCTTCCTTCCCGACACCCCGTTTCCGATGCGCGGGGGCCTGCCCAAGAAGGAACCCGAGATCCTGGAGGGCTGGGCGGCCCTCTCCGACAAGGGCCTGTACGGCGCGGTGCGCGCCAAGCGCCAGGCCGACGGCGCCCCGCTGTTCGTGCTGCACGATGGCCCGCCCTACGCCAATGGCGCCATCCACATCGGCCACGCCCTGAACAAGACGCTGAAGGACTTCGTGGTCCGCTCGCGCTTCGCCCTCGGCTACGACGTCGACTACGTGCCCGGCTGGGACTGCCACGGCCTGCCGATCGAGTGGAAGATCGAGGAAGAGTTCCGCGCCAAGGGCCGCCGCAAGGACGAGGTCCCGGCCGAGGAGTTCCGCACCCGCTGCCGCGACTATGCCGGCGGCTGGATCGAGGCCCAGAAGGTGGAGTTCCAGCGCCTGGGCATCCTGGGCGACTGGTGGAACCGCTACGCCACCATGGACTATACGTCCGAGGCCACCATCGTCGCCGAGTTCCACAAGTTCGCGGCCAGCGGCCAGCTCTATCGCGGCTCCAAGCCGGTGATGTGGAGCCCGGTCGAGCGCACGGCCCTGGCCGACGCCGAGATCGAGTACCACGACCATGTGAGCCCGACGGTGTGGGTGAAGTTCCCGGTGGTGAAGCGGGCCGACGGGATCGCGAGAGATTTCGTGCCAGGCGTGTCAGCCGATGCTGACCTTCGTGACGCCAGCGTCGTGATCTGGACCACCACCCCGTGGACCATCCCCGCCAACCGCGCCATCAGCTTCAACCCCAAGGTCGAGTACGGCCTCTATGAGGTGGAAGCCATCGAGGAGAACCTCGAGTTCGCCCCATGGTCGAAGGTTGGAGATCGCCTGATCGTCGCCGACAAGCTGGCTGACGATGTCCGCAAGGCCGCCAAAGTCGCGACCTGGCGCCGGGTCGAGCCCGTCGATCCGACCGGCCTGATCTGCGCCCACCCGCTGGCCCAGTTCGACGAAGGCTTCGCGTTCGACGTGCCGCTGCTGGCCGGCGACCATGTCACCGACGACGCGGGCACCGGCTTTGTCCACACCGCCCCCGGCCACGGTGCCGACGACTATCTGGTCTGGCTGAAGAGCGGCTACAGCCTCGATTCCATCCCCGATACCGTCGACCCCGACGGCGCCTATTTCCCGCATGTGCCGCTGTTTGCGGGCCTGAAGGTCATCGAGACCGAGGGCAAGAAGGCCGGCAAGTTCGGGGCCGCCAACGGCGCGGTCATGGACAGGCTGATCGAGGCCGGCAACCTGCTGGCGCGCGGCCGGGTCGAGCACAGCTATCCGCACAGCTGGCGCTCGAAGGCTCCGATCATCTTCCGCAACACGCCGCAGTGGTTCATCCGCATGGATCAGCCGCTCGACAGCGGCAAGACCCTGCGCGAGACAGCCATCCAGGCCATCGCCGACACCGCCTTCCACCCCGACGGCGGTCGCAACCGCATCGGCGCGATGGTGGAAAGCCGGCCCGACTGGCTGGTCAGCCGCCAGCGCGCCTGGGGCACGCCCCTGGCCATGTTCGTCGACAAGGACAGCGGCCAGCCCCTGATGGACGAGGCGGTCAACGCCCGCATCCTGGCGGCCATCCGCGAAGGCGGCGCCGACGCCTGGTTCCTGCGTCCCGACGCCGAGTTCCTGGGCGAGGCCTATGACGCCGCCCAATACGAGAAGGTCGGCGACATCCTCGACGTCTGGTTCGACTCTGGCTGCACCCACGCCTTCACCATCGAGGGCCGGGCCGACAGCCACTGGCCGGCCGACCTGTATCTGGAAGGCTCCGACCAGCATCGCGGCTGGTTCCAGTCCAGCTTGCTTGAAGGCTGCGGCACCCGCGGCCGCGCGCCCTACAAGGCGGTTCTCACCCATGGGTTCACCCAGGATGAGAACGGCGAGAAGATGTCCAAGTCCAAGGGCAACACGATCGAGCCGCAAACCGTCACCAAGGAAAGCGGCGCCGAGATCCTGCGGCTGTGGACGGCGATGGTCGACTATTCGGAAGACCAGCGGATCGGCAAGACCATCCTGGCCACCACCACCGACGCCTATCGCAAGCTGCGCAACACCACGCGCTATCTGCTGGGCGCCCTGGCCGGCTTCGACGAGGCCGAGCGGGTGACGAACTACGACGACTTCCCGCCGCTGGAAAAGTTCATCCTGCACCGCCTGTGGGAGCTGGATGGCCAGGTCCGCGCCGCCTACGAGACCTATCGCTTCGCTGATGTGACGCGGCCGCTGATCGAGTTCTGCCAGGGCGACCTGTCGACCCTGTTCTTCGATATCCGCAAGGACAGCCTGTACTGCGACAAGCCCACGGAACTGCGCCGCCGGGCCTATCGCACCGTGCTGGACTATGTGTTCGAGCGCCTGACCATCTGGCTCTCGCCCCTGACCAGCTTCACCATGGAAGAGGCGTGGATGACGCGCTTCCCCGAGGCGGGCTCCAACAGCCTGCGGGTGATGCCGGCGACGCCGGCGCAGTGGGAAAACCCCGCCGAGGCCGCCCGCTGGGCCAAGGTTTCGACGGTGATGTCGGTGGTGACCGGAGCCCTGGAAGTCGAGCGCCGTGAAAAGCGAATCGGCTCGGCGCTGGAGGCCGCGCCGGTGGTGCATGTCAGCGAGCCTGATCTGCTGAGCGCCTTCGACGGCCTCGACGCCGCCGAGGTGTTCCGCACCAGCGCCGCGACCCTGATCGCGGGCGACGGCGGCGCGTTCACGACCGACGAGGTCAAGGGCGTGTCGGTGGATCCGCAACTGGCCGAAGGTCACAAATGCGCCCGCTCGTGGCGGATCCTGCCCGAGGTCGGAACCGATCCGCGCTACCCGGAGCTTAGCCTTCGCGACGTGGAAGCCGTGGCGTGGTGGGATAGCCAGAAGGGGTGACCCCCTTCCCCCTTGATGGGGGAAGGGTTGGGGATGGGGGTGGCGCGGCGGCTAGACTGGATCGGTCCCCGCCAAGTTTCCGCCGCCGCATCACCCCCACCCTGCCCTCCCCCATCAAGGGGGAGGGTTGATACCTTTGCTGACGCGCCTTTTGGGGGCTGAAGAAAACAATGCTGAACATCACCCGCCAAGGCTGGATCGCCTACGCCATCGCCGTCACCACCGTGGCGCTCGACCAAGCGTCCAAGCTGTGGATCCTGCATGGTCTGGACCTGCAGGCCCGGGGCACGCTGCCCCTGCCCGGTCCGCTGGACCTGACCATGGTCTGGAACCGGGGCATGAGCTTTGGCCTGCTGAACGGCCACGGCGAATGGAGCCGCTGGCTGCTGACCGGCTTTTCGGCTGTCGTGGTGGTGGCCCTGGCGATCTGGGCGCGCAAGGCGGTCAGGCCGCTGATGGCCATCGGCCTGGGGCTGATCATCGGCGGCGCCATCGGCAACAACCTGATCGATCGCATCGTCTATGGCGCGGTCGCCGACTTCATCGACGTGCGCGACCTCTATTTCCCGTGGATCTTCAACATCGCCGACGCCGGCATCTCGATCGGCGTGGCCTTCCTGCTGCTCGACAGTTTCCTGACGGGCGAGGACAAGCTGGCCCATCCGACCGAATAAGGCCGCAATCGCAAGAGACATTGGCGCCCGCGCGCTGATGTCGTATCGAGAGCGCTCGAAATTTTGGCCCGCACGGGCCCGCTGGAGCATCGGTTCATGAGTTTCAATCGGGTTGCGACCCTGAGCGTTCTGGCCGCCGTGGCCGCCACGGGCCTCGCCGGTTGCCAATCAGCCTCCAAGGCGCTCGGCATGAGCAAGGTGGTCCCCGACGAATTCCGCGTCGTCACCAAGGCTCCGCTGGTCGTTCCGCCCGACTACGCCCTGCGCCCGCCGGCCCCCGGCGAGCCCCGCCCGCAGGAACTGCAGCCCGAAAGCGCCGCCCGTCAGGCCCTGATCGGCCAGAGCATCGCCGCCGGTCGTTCGGACGGTGAAAAGCTGCTGGTCGCCCGCGCCGGCGTCGACAAGGCCGATCCGCTGATCCGCTTCGTCGTCGACGACGAGACCGGCGACCTGGCCCACAAGGACGAGAGCTTCGCCTCCAAGGTGATGTTCTGGAAAAAGGACAAGGCGGCGCAAGTGGCCTCCACCGCGACCGAAACCGGCGCCAACGCCCCGCTGGTGGTCGACGCCAGCGCTGAGGAAGCCCGCCTCAAGGCCCTGATGGGTCCTGGCAAGGTGGTGATCAGCCGCGACAAGCAGACCCGGATCAAGCTGCCGGGCCTGTAGGCTTTAGCGACATCTGCGAATTCGACGGCCCGGCGGCGAAAGCTTCCGGGCCGTTTTTCGTTCACGAACTTGCCCCCTACGGGCTGCTTGTGAATCAGGCGCTAAAAATTTGTCATCCCGGACAAGCCTGGCGAAGCCGGGCGCCGATCCGGGACCGACTTTGAACGCCGAGCTCAGACGTCGATCCCGGATCTTCGCGCTGCGCGCTCGTCCGGGATGACAGTCGTTTTGTTCATGTGCGATCGCCCCGCCCCTAAGAGGGCGAGTCGTCCAGATCGTTTCAATCCCCCGGCGTCCGCACCGTGAAGCCCCTGACGCGCATGCGGTCCAGCAGGCCGTTCTGGGCCACCAGGCCGCGAATCGAGAACAGGGCCACCGCGTGTCCGGGCGTCCTCATCGCCTCGGTCAGGGCCTCGACCTCATCGTCCATGGCCCGCTTTTCCAGCTCGACCATGCCCGGCAGGCTGCGGATGCAGCGCTGGAAATTGCGTGGCCCGGCAATGGCCTCGCGCACGTCACCCCGCGCCCATGCGGCGGCGGCCGCGCGGGTCGCAGCGGTTCCGGCCTCGGCCTCGCTCAGCACGCCCTCCAGGCACAACTGCCCCGCCTCATCGGAGTGGTCGCGCACCGCCGCCTTCATCACCGGCATGGCCTTGTAAGTCCCGGCGGGTTTGGCCTTCACCCGATGCTTGCGCGCCAGCTTGCCGACCGTGCGCTCGGGCTCGCCCGGGTCCAGCCTGGTGGTCTTCTGATAGTCCATGGCGATCATGATCCCCGCGCCGAGCGGACTCCAGTCGCGATAGGCGTCGGGCTTCTTGCCCAGCTGGGCGCGAACCTTCGCCAGCCGAGGCGCGAGTTCGGGCGTGGCGGCGTCCAGCGGCTGGTCGGATTTCAGCTTGCCGCGCAGTTTCAGCATGGCGGGGATATCGGTCACGCCCGCCCGGCCGACCGGCGGCAGGATCAGGGCGAAGGCGCCGTCCAGCCGACGATCCAGCACCGACGTATCCCAGCGCGATCCCTTGGGCAGCGAGGCCAGCGTGCCCAGCATGTAGATCGTAGTGTCGCCGTCGGAGATCCGCCACCAGGCCGGTCCGGGCAGCTTGGCGTTGACCACCAGCGCCTCGACCAGATTGGCCTCGGGGTCTTCAGGAACCTGAGCGTGGCAGACGAGCGGCGACAAGACGGTCAGCACCGCGCCTAGAACTGCGAATCTCATGATGGTCGGCTTCCCCTGATCGATCAGACGATCATGACACGGCTCTTGCGGCCAAAGCTTGACCTAGAGAGCGCCATCGGCCGGCGTCGTCACCGTGAAGCCCTTGGCGCGCAAGCGCGCCAGGACGCCCTGCTCGGCCAGCAGTGGACGGAAATTGACCAGGGCCACCGACTTGCCAGGGGTCTTCAGCGCCGCCTCGATGGCGCTGGTCGAACGGTCGATGGTCTGGCGGATCTCGGTGGCCACCCGCGGCGTCGCCGACAGGCACGCCTGATAGCCACGGTCGGCGGCGGCCAGCTTGACCACGTCGCCCTCGGCCCAGCGCCGGGCCGTTTCTTCGATCCCGGGACCGCCCGCATCCGCCTCGCGCAGGCCGGCGTCCAGGCAGAACTCCTGCTGGGTCTTGGGCAGCGAGCCAACGGCCTTCAGCGCGTCGATCACATCATAGCCCTCAAGCTCCTGGATCTTCGGGCGCTTCTGCAGGTCACCCTTGCGCGCGATCTTCTCGATGCGATCGCCGATCGAGCCGCGGCTGATCGACACCGAGCCGCCTGTTTTCATGTTGGCGACCAGGAAACCGGCAAAGGCCGGCTTGATGTCGTCCATGCTGTCGGCGTCCTCGCCAACGGTCTTCAGGCGCGCCTCCAGACGGGCGCGAAGGTCCGGCGGCAAGGTCTGGCGCATCGGGGTGTCGGTCAGGAAGTAGCGACGGCCTCCCATGGCGAGACTGACGACGCGAACGACATTGATCTTGGGCTCCGGGGCCAGGATCAGGCGGTTGGCGCCGTCCAGCCGCCGTTCGATCACCGAGGTGTCGAAAGCCAACCCCTCGGGGGCAATGGCCGGCACCGCCAGCACATAGACGGTGCTGTCGGCGTCGGACACCTTCCACCAGGCGGGACCCGGCAGCTTGGCGTTGACCACCAGTTCCTCGACCAGATTGGCCTCCGGGTCGACCCGCTGGAGGTCGATGGGCGCGGACTGGGCCTGGGCCTGGGCGCCGCCCAGCAAGGCGAGCGCGCCGGCCAAGGCGGCGACCTGGGATGCTTTGGAACCGATCTTCACTATCTCTGATCCTCGAAGGGTGGTGGAATCGATCTAGAATGATCGGATCTGCGTGACTTGAAGGGCCCAGCGCCCGCCGGGTCAAATTACGAAGACGCAATGCCAGGTCGGCTTCGCCGCCCCGCCTCGAAAGCCCGACCATGCCGATCCTTCGCTTGCCCCCGGAAACCGTCAACCGCATCGCCGCCGGCGAGGTGGTGGAACGGCCCGCGAGCGCCATCAAGGAACTGGTCGACAATGCCATCGACGCCGGGGCCACCCATATCGAGGTGGAAGCCCATGGCGGCGGCCTGACCCGTATCCTGGTGGCCGACGACGGCATGGGCCTGTCAGCGGACGAACTGCCTGTCGCCATCGAGCGCCACGCCACCTCGAAACTGGCCCCCGACGCCGACGGCCTGTGGGACCTGCTGCGCATCCACACCATGGGTTTCCGGGGCGAGGCCCTGCCGTCGATCGGCTCTGTGGCACGCCTGCAGATCAGCTCCCGCGCCAAGGGGGCCAAGGACGCCTTCTCGATCCTGGTCGAGGGCGGTCAGGTCGGCGATGTGGCCCCCGCCGCCTTCCCCGGCCCGCACGGCGCGCGGATCGAGGTGCGCGACCTGTTCTACGCCACGCCGGCTCGCCTGAAGTTCATGAAGTCGGAGCGCGCCGAGGCCCTGGCGATCACCGAGGAGATCAAGCGCCAGGCCATGGCCCATGAGGCTGTCGGCTTCTCGCTGGATATCGACGGCCGCCGGGTGCTGCGCCTGCCGCCCGAGCATCCGGGACCGCAGGGCCGTCTGGCGCGTCTGGCCGCCGTGCTGGGTCGCGACTTCCAGGACAATGCCATCGAGATCGACCAGACCCGCGACGGCGTGCGCCTGACCGGGTTTGCGGGCCTGCCGACCTATAATCGCGGCAATGCGGCCCATCAGTACCTCTTCGTCAACGGCCGCCCCGTGCGCGACCGGCTGCTGCAGGGCGCGCTTCGCGCCGCCTATGCCGATTTCCTGGCCCGCGACCGCCACCCGACGGCGGCGCTCTATGTGTCGCTCGACACCGCCGAGGTCGACGTCAACGTCCACCCCGCCAAGGCCGAGGTGCGGTTCCGCGATCCGGCCCTGGTGCGCGGCCTGATCGTCGGGGCGCTGCGCCATGCCCTGGCCGGGGCCGGGCACCGGGCCTCGACCACGGTGGCGACGGCGGCGCTGGACAGCATCCGAGCCCAGGGTGGCTCACCGTTCCAGTTCCGCGCCGATCCTTCGCCCGCCGGCTTCTCGGCCTGGCGCGAGGGCGGCTGGGCGCCGCCGCGTCCGCAGGGACTGCCGGGCCTGTCGGATGTTTCGGCCCGGGTCGAGCCCGGCTTCAGCGACGTGCTGGGCCAGGCCTATGACGCGATCCAGAACGGCGACGCGGCGCGAAGTTATCCACAGGCTGGAGACTATGCTGCCCCGCCGTTCGACCCCGTCGACTTCCCGCTGGGCGCGGCCCGGGCCCAGGTGCACGAGACCTATATCGTCGCCCAGACCCGCGACGGCATGGTCATCGTCGACCAGCACGCCGCCCACGAGCGCCTGGTCTATGAGCGCATGAAGGGCGAGATGGAGTCCGGCGGCGTCACGCGACAGACCCTGCTCCTGCCCGAGGTGGTGGACCTGGACCCCGCCGAAGCCGAGCGCATCCTGGCTCGCGCCGAGGAACTGGCGGCCCTGGGCCTGGTGATCGAAAGCTTCGGTCCCGGCGCGGTGCTGGTGCGCGAGACCCCGGCCCTGCTGGGCAAGTCCGACGCCGCCGGCCTGGTGCGCGACATCGCCGACGACCTGGCCGAGAACGGTCAGGCCCTGGCGCTGAAGGAGCGGCTGGAAGCGGTGTGCTCGACCATGGCCTGCCACGGCAGCGTCCGCGCCGGTCGCCGCCTGAACGGCGCCGAAATGAATGCCCTGCTGCGCGAGATGGAGGCCACGCCCCATTCGGGCCAGTGCAACCACGGCCGTCCGACCTATGTGGAACTGAAGCTAGCCGATATCGAGCGCTTGTTCGGGCGGCGGTAGGGGCAGCTAGCCCCTGCCCTCCGCGAACACTCGCATCGCCTCGGCCAGATATTCCGTCAGCCCCGGCGACACCGCCTCATAGCGAGCGGTGAACTCCGGAACCTCCAGATACAGCCGCCCAAGCCCCGCGAAGGCCGCCGGGTCCGGCTTGCGGTTCCAGGCCTTGGCCACCCAGTTCCAGTGCCGCTGCATGATCGTCCGCACGACCTCGGAATCGGCCGGCAGGCCTTGGGTCAACGCCCGGGACAGATCGTGCTCGATCGCCCTGGACTCCTCCTGAAAGGCCGTGCCGTCGCGCACGGTCCAGTCCTTCATGCCGGCCTTCGACTGCGCAATGCGCTCAGGCATGTCGCCGCCATAGGTTTCGACAAGCCACGCCTCGTGCGCGGCCTGCTTTTCCGGGGAGAACCCCAGGAACATCGTCTTGTCATCCATTGTCTCGTCTCCGCTCAGGGCTTCGAGAGTCTGGTCGATCACCCGCACCAACCGGTCATAGCGCCTGGCCTCGGCCGTCAGCCGAACGCGGTGCGCGCGCAGGGCCGACGCCGCGTCGAAGTCGGGGTCATCCAGGGCGACCTGAATGTCGCGCAAGGGCGTCTCCAGTTCGCGATAGAACAGGATCTGCTGCAGGCGCAGCAGGTCATCCCGGCTGTAGTAGCGGTAGCCATTGCCGCCCACGGCGCTGGGCTTCAGCAAACCCAGGGCGTCGTAGTGGTGCAAGGCCCGCACCGAGACGCCCGAAAGCCTCGCCATCTGCTTGACCGTGTAGGTGCTCAAATCGTCCTCTCTCTCACTGGAGACGATCAATCAGGGATCACGCGACGTGAGGGTCAAGCGCCATTGAGGCCGACCGCAAGCGCAGGACATCTGGCATGGAACGACGGAGCTGTTGCGTGGAAATCCATCGCGCTCGCCGGATCGACCACATCCGTCTTGGCGCCCACGGGCAGGCCCAGATGAAGCGCTTCTATCAGGCCGCGCTGCGCGCCTGGGCCAGCGGCGCGCCCTCGGCCTGGGCGACGGGCTTGTCGAGGAAGGCGGTGATGGCCGTGCCCTGCACCCGGGCGACACCGCCCTGGCGGCAGGCTTCCAGTTCGTTGGCGCTGTTGACGCCGGCCACGCACTGGGCCACGCCCTTGCCGCGATAGACGCCCTGGCGCTCCACGAACTTCAGGATCTTGGTTAGACGCTCGCGCTCGTCCTCGCCGGTCAGGGTCAGGGTGACGCTGTCGATCAACTCGGGCGGCAGGGTGTGCACCGGGAAGGTCGGATCCACCACATTGAGGTCGAGGAAGGCGAAGCTGCCTTTCAGGAAGGCGCGGATCTGGCTGACCAGACCCAGCGAGGCCTCCCGCGGGGTGCCATAGATGCTGGCGCCCAGGCGGGGCTGCAGGTCCAGCGGATAACGCGACAGGCGGCTCTTGTAGGCGTCCTGGGCGTGCGGCGTGGTCAGGTTCCAGAAGCCGAACGGCACGTAGAAGTCGCCGAAAGGCGCGGTCTTGAGGGCGGTCTGGGCGGCGTTGAGGCAGCTGAGGTCGCGGGTCAGCAGCGCCGAATCCGCTTCGGGGGGCGTGTCGGTGAGATCGGCGCGCAAGCCGATCATCGAGCCGACAAAGGCCTCGGTCGGCAGATCATAGAGGCCCCACCAGCCGGTCGGCGATGGCGGCGGCGGCGGGGCTTCCTTGGCCCTGGCGACAATCGGAGGGGCCGTCGGCGAGGCTGGACGCTTTTCGAGCGTGACGGGAGCTGGCGTGACGGGCGGCGGAGCCGAGGCGACCGCCACCTTGGCCTCGCGGGCCTCCTCGCGCGTGCTGGGCACGGCGCGGATGGCTTCGGCGGTGACCACCTGCACACGACCGGCGGGGCCGCCATAGCCTTCGCCGGCCACCAGACCGGCCAGCTCAGCCTGGCTCAGGCTGGCGAATTTCAGGACCGCGCTCTCATCGCCCTCGAAGGTCAGCAGACAGACCTGACCGCTCTTGCGGCCGGGGAACAGGCTGGCCTCCAGCTCGGCGGCCAGGGCCTGCATCTCGACCGGGTCCAGCTGCGTGGCGCGGTGATCGGCCAGGACAAAGGCCAAGGGCGCCACGGCCCCATATCGGCGCGGCGCCGTCCAGCGCACCTTCAGATAGGCGTCCGCAACCTCTTGGGCCCGCATGGCCGGGAGGGCGTCATCGTCGATGAGCAGGCGCAGACAGGCGATCGCGGTCATGATCACTGGCTTACCCGCGATTCCTCGCCAATTGGTTAGGGACACTGGTGCGCGGAAATTGACCCAACCCTTGGTTCTCGGAGGCTAGAGAAGCCTTTCTGCACGGCAGACCCGAATGGGTAAACGCCTGTTCCAGCAAGGGTTCACTGAACGGAGCGCAGACAAAACCCCGCTCGCCGACGACAGTCCCCGTGCGCGACACGGGTCAAATTCGCGGCGTGATCGCACGCCTGTGACGCCTTGCCGCAGCCTTAGGTCGATATATGGCCGGCGCGCAGACGGGACCCGCCGCCCCCCAAGGGACCCGTTCGCGCACGCCATCGCGGGTGATCACCTGCGGGCGCCCGACGGGCGGCGGCGGGTCGCAGCCAACCTTGATCTAGACGAACGTCTCCGTCAGCCGGAAGTCCAGCCGCTGCTTGACGCCTGGCCAATCGGCGTCGGTGATCGAGAACACGGCGGTGTCGCGCACGTGGCCCGTCCAGGTGATCTTGTGATTGCGCAGCACGCCGTCCTTGTCAGCGCCCAGCTTTGTGATGGCCGCCTGGCTGCGGGCGTTGCGGACATCGATCATGAACTCCACCCGGATGGCGCCCGCATCAAAGGCGTGAGCCAGCATCAGGCGCTTGCTCTCCGGATTGATCGGGCCTGAGCGCGCGTCGGGATGCAGGAAGGTCGAGCCGACCTCCAGGCCCTTGTGCAGCTTGCGGATGTTCAGATAGCTGGAGGTGCCCACCACCTTGCCGTCCGACAGCCGGCGGATGGCGAAGCCGATGCGCTCGCCGCGCTGGGTCTCGCCCTGCAGCGCGCCCCACCAGTCCTCGAAGCCCTCGCCGCAGCCGTTGGTCGACATGATCTCCCAGCTGGCGGGATCACAGTCGATCGCGGCGCGCAGTTCGTCGCGCAAAGCCCCGGTCAGATCAGGCGCGATGGGTTCCAGCCGCACATGACGGCCGTTGAGGGGGAGAATCTGGATGTTCATGGCCGGCATCTTGAAGGGCGCCGCCCCACGGCTGCAAGTCTGCTTGCCAACCCACCTTGCCGTCCGCGTCAGCCCGGTGTTACAACTTCTTCAAACAAACGTTTGAAGACAGGGATTGGGAAGCGCCATGGATTTCGACATCTCCCCCACACAGCGGCAGTTCCTCGATCGCGTCACCGCGTTCATGGACGAGCACATCGTGCCGGCCATTCCGCGATACGAGGCCGAGATGAACGTGCTCGGCGCCGAGCGCTGGAAAGTCGTGCAGGTCGTCGAGGAACTGAAGGCCAAGGCCAAGGCGGCCGGGCTGTGGAACTTCTTCATGCCGCCGCACAGCGGCCAGACCCACGTCGACGACACCTTCGTCTTCGAAGGCGTGCAACTGACCAACCTGGAATACAGCCTGATCGCCGAGCAGCTCGGCAAGGTCGGCTTCGCGTCGGAAGTCTTCAACTGCTCGGCGCCCGACACCGGCAACATGGAAGTGCTGATGCGCTACGGCACGCTGGAGCAGAAGGAGCGCTGGCTGCGCCCGCTGATGAACGGCGAAATCCGCAGCGCCTTCCTGATGACCGAGCCGGACGTGGCCTCGTCGGACGCCACCAATATCGAGACCCGCATCGAGCGCGACGGCGACCATTATGTGATCAACGGCCGCAAGTGGTGGAGCTCGGGCGTGGGCGATCCGCGCTGCAAGGTCGCCATCGTCATGGGCAAGACCGACCCGGACAACGCCAGCCGCCACGCCCAGCAGAGCCAGGTTCTGGTGCCGCTGGACGCGCCCGGCATCGAGATCGTCCGCATGCTGCCGGTGTTCGGCTATGACGACGCGCCGCACGGCCACGCCGAGGTGATCCTGAAGAACGTGCGCGTGCCGATCGAGGATGGCCTGCTGCTGGGCGAAGGTCGCGGCTTCGAGATCGCCCAGGGCCGCCTTGGCCCCGGCCGCATCCACCACTGCATGCGCACCATCGGCACCGCCGAAGTGGCGCTGGAGAAGATGTGCAAGCGCCTGATGAGCCGCAAGGCGTTCGGCAAGTACATCTCCGACCAGTCGGTGTGGGAAGAACGCATCGCCGACGCCCGCATCGACATCGAGATGTGCCGTCTGCTGTGCCTGAAGGCCGCCGACATGATGGACAAGGCCGGCAACAAGTCGGCTCGTCTGGAGATCGCCATGATCAAGGTCGCGGCCCCGCGCCTGGCCCTGAAGATCATCGACGACGCCATCCAGGCTCACGGCGGCGGCGGCGTGACCACCGACTTCGGTCTGGCCAAGGCCTATGCCGGCATCCGCACCCTGCGCCTGGCCGACGGCCCGGATGAAGTGCACCAGCGCACGATCGCCCGCATGGAATACGGCAAGTACGGCGACCTGGTTTACAAGCAGAAGACCGAGAAGGAAGCGGCCCTGCACGTGGCGGGCATTCGCTAGATCCTAAGAAGCCCTTCCCCCTTGATGGGGGAAGGGTTGGGATGGGGGTGACCGCTGAATCTCAGCCGCGACACGCTCGGCGATGTCGTACGGATATTCGTACGCCTCGCGGTCCCGCACGCGCATGACCCTATAGCCCTGCACGGTCAGCCACGTGTCGCGCTCGGCGTCGCGCAATTGCGCCTCGGGGAGGTCATGCCGACCGCCATCCACTTCTATGACCAGTTTGGCGCCATGATGGGCGAAGTCGGCGACATAGCGGCCGATCGGCGCCTGTCTGCGGATGTGTAGGTTCAAGGCCCGCAAAGCTTCCCATAGCCTCCTCTCGCTGACTGTCATGTCTCGGCGAAGTCTGCGCGCCCGGCGGATCGCGCCGGGCGCGTGACTTGGCTTTGGCTTGTCGGACATGCCGCATCACCCCCATCCCCGGCCCTTCCCCCATCGAGGGGGAAGGGAGACGGTATCTTGACTTGAACAAACAGTGAACAATGATCGCAAAAAATCGGGCAGACTGCAGCCTCACGATCGCGGAAAAACTTGAATGTCGCCGCCCGCCCGCCTTCGCCTCGACCGCGTCTCCTCGCCGATCGGCGAGATCCTGCTGGTCACCGACGAGACCGGCGCCGTGCGAGCGCTGGATTTTCACGACTACATCCCGCGCATGAGCCGGCTGCTGCGCCTGCACTATGGCGACCTGTCTCCGGAGACCGGCGCCGCACCGGCCGGTGTGCGCGCCGCGCTCAACGCCTATTTCGAGGGCGTCCTGGACGCCCTGTCCGCTGTCGCCTGGGCGACCAACGGCACTGCGTTCCAACGCCAGGTCTGGTCCGCCCTGCTCGACGTACCGGCCGGGACCACCTCGACCTATGCCGCCCTCGCCGCGCGGATCGAAAAGCCTGCGGCGACCCGGGCCGTGGGCGCGGCCAACGGCGCCAATCCCATCGCGATCCTTGTGCCCTGCCACCGCCTGGTCGGCGCCACCGGCGCGCTCACCGGCTATGGGGGCGGCCTTGAGCGCAAGGCGTGGTTGCTAAGGCACGAGGGCGCGCGACCCTAGGCGATCATCCCGCCGCGCAGCACCAGGCGGCCGGGGTTGAGAAACGGCAGCGCCAGGGTGGCCCCGATCAGCACTTCGAACACCAGGTTGCCCAGATTGAACCGGCCGCCGGCCTTGTCGATCAGCAGCGAAGCGGCGCGACCCAGCGCGACGCCGAACCAGGCCAGACCCAGGGCGAAGGCCATCGCCGCGCCGATCCCCGGCTGGTAGCCCAGATAGAGGGCCGCCCCGGCATGCGACAGCACCAGCAGGCCGCCAAACGCCCGACCTTCGGCCAGCCGCGGGATCGGCGCCGCCTCACCCTCGGCGAGGCCGACCATGCCAAGCCCCTGGACCGGTCTGACCAGGGCGATGCCGCCCAGCGCGCCACCGATCACGCAGGCGATCACGGCCAGCAGCAGGGACAGGGCATAGCTCGACATGCGCAGGGCGCTCCTTGAGGTCGTTTCAGGCGGGCGTCGCAGGCGCGGCGGCATGACAGACGGCCTCTATGTTGAACCCGTCCGGGTCCAGCACGAAAGCGCCGTCATAGCCTGGATGACAATGAGGGCGAAGTCCGGGCGGACCGTTGTCTCGCCCGCCCGCCGCCAGGGCCGCCGCTTGGAAGGCTTCCGAACGATCGAAATGCGCCCCGCCCAGGGTGATAGGGTCGATCATTTGACCAGCACCTGGAAGACTCGCCGGGTGTCGCTGGCCGTGTCGGGCATCCACGGCCGTTTGAGGGTGAAGGACAGCTCGGCCCTGCCGCGCGCCGAGGCCTGATAGGTGAAGATCGTCATGATCGCCCCGCCCGGCAGGGCGGCGTCGGTGGTCTGGCTGGAGCCGCCGCTCAGAACCGTGCCGTCCGCCTCCCGATCCAGTCGCCAGGAATAGCCCGTGCCGGCGCTCAGCGGCAGTTCGATCCGCAGCACCTGCCCGGGCGCCAGAACGACCGGTCCAGCGTCCGAAACCGTCAGGGGACCCGGCGGCGGCGGCGGGGCGCTGGCGCAACCGACCATGAGGATCAGGCCCAGGCCCAGACTGGCCGCCAGGGCCGAGGATACCAGTCGTTTCATCAAGTCTGTCCTTAAGCCTGTCCTGGCTGGCCGCCGAGGCGGCGCGGGGCATTTGGCGCGCCAGAATCGGAGGGCGCAATCCTTGACTCCGCCATCCCCCGGCACTACCTCCTGCCCAGCGCTGGCACTCACCGGGGGCGACTGCTAACAGCAGCGCTTCCCTCGCTGGCGATCCCTAATTCTAACCGTCCCGACGGAGAACATCCTATGAAATTTCGTCCCCTGGGCGACCGCGTCCTCGTGAAGCGCGTCGAAGAAGAAACCAAGACCAAGGGCGGGATCATCATCCCCGACACCGCCAAGGAAAAGCCGCAAGAGGGCGAAGTCGTCGCCGTCGGCCCCGGCGCCCGTAACGACAAGGGCGACGTTGTCGCTCTGGACGTGAAGGCTGGCGATCGCATCCTGTTCGGCAAGTGGTCGGGCACGGAAGTGAAGGTCGATGGTCAAGACCTGCTGATCATGAAGGAAAGCGACGTTCTGGGCGTGGTCGAGGCCTAAGTCCTCCTCCGTCCGAACGACTTTCCAACCCCCCATTTCTCTTTCTGAAGGGCTCTCAACATGGCCGCTAAAGACGTTTATTTCTCCTCGGACGCCCGCGACAAGATGCTGCGCGGCGTCAACATCCTCGCCAACGCGGTGAAGGTGACCCTCGGCCCCAAGGGCCGCAATGTCGTGATCGAAAAGTCCTTCGGCGCCCCGCGCTCGACCAAGGACGGCGTCTCGGTCGCCAAGGAAATCGAACTGGCTGACCGCTTCGAGAACCTCGGCGCGCAGATGATCCGCGAAGTCGCTTCGAAGACCAACGACAAGGCCGGCGACGGCACCACCACCGCCACCGTCCTGGCTCAAGCCATCGTTCAAGAAGGCCTCAAGTCGGTTGCCGCCGGCATGAACCCGATGGACCTGAAGCGCGGCATCGACAAGGCCGTCGCCATCGTCGTCGCCGACATCAAGGCGTCCTCGAAGAAGGTCACGACCAACAACGAGATCGCCCAGGTCGGCACCATCTCGGCCAACGGCGACAAGGACGTTGGCGAAATGATCGCCAAGGCCATGGACAAGGTCGGCAACGAAGGCGTCATCACGGTTGAAGAAGCCAAGACCGCCGAGACCGAACTCGACGTCGTCGAAGGCATGCAGTTCGACCGCGGCTACCTGTCGCCCTACTTCATCACCAACCCCGACAAGATGGAAGTTCAGCTCGAAGAGCCGCTCATCCTGCTGTTCGAAAAGAAGCTCTCGTCGCTGCAGCCCCTGCTGCCGGTGCTGGAAGCCGTCGTGCAGTCGGGCCGTCCCCTGCTGATCATCGCCGAGGACGTCGAGGGCGAAGCCCTGGCCACCTTGGTCGTGAACAAGCTGCGTGGCGGCCTGCGCGTCGCCGCCGTCAAGGCCCCGGGCTTCGGCGATCGTCGCAAGGCGATGCTGGAAGACCTGGCCATCCTGACCGGCGCTCAAGTCGTGTCGGAAGACCTGGGCATCAAGCTCGAGAACGTTTCGCTCGAAATGCTCGGCAAGGCCAAGAAGGTCACGATCACCAAGGACGACACCACCATCGTCGACGGTATCGGTGAGAAGGACGCGATCGAAGCCCGTATCGCCCAGATCAAGCGCCAGATCGAAGACACCACGTCGGACTACGACAAGGAAAAGCTGCAAGAGCGTCTGGCCAAGCTGGCCGGCGGTGTTGCCGTGATCCGCGTCGGCGGCTCGACCGAAGTCGAAGTGAAGGAAAAGAAGGACCGCGTCGACGACGCCCTCAACGCCACCCGCGCAGCCGTTGAAGAAGGCATCGTCCCCGGCGGCGGCGTCGCCCTGCTGAAGGCCTCCAAGGCCCTGGCTGGCCTGACCGGCGACAACGCCGACCAGACCGCCGGCATCGCGATCATCCGTCGCGCCCTGCAGGCCCCGATCCGTCAGATCGCCGAAAATGCCGGCGTTGAAGGCTCGATCGTGGTCGGCAAGGTTCTGGAAAGCGACTCGCCGACCTTTGGCTTCAACGCCCAGACCGAAATGTATGTCGACCTGATCGTGGACGGCGTCATCGACCCGGCCAAGGTTGTCCGCACCGCTCTGCAAGACGCCGCTTCGGTGGCCGGCCTGCTGATCACCACGGAAGCCGCGATCGTCGAGGCCCCCAAGAAGGCCTCGGCCGGCGGCGCTCCCGGCGGCGGCATGGGCGGCATGGGCGACATGGATTTCTAAGAAATCCATAAAGTCGCCCATCCCTCAAAAGGGATCCGGATCGACATGTCGATCCGGAGCGGCGACATGGATTTCTAAGAAATCCGGTCAGCACCTGCTGAACCAACAAGACGAAGGGCGGGACCGCAAGGTCCCGCCCTTTTTCTTTGGCGGGGCGGCAAAGGGGCAGCGCTCATAGTCCCTCGCTCTAAAGAGAGAGGGACCACTGCGGTTCACCGGTTGACGCCGCCCCCGCGCACCGCCAAGCAGCAGGCATGTTCCGCCAGCGCCCCGACGCCGATCTTCTTGTTCAAGGCTGGGTTGTCGGCGTGATGGTCGAGATCGCCGGCGAACGCGCGCCCGTCCGACACTATTTCGGGGTCGGCAAGCCTGAGCGGGCCCGGGCCGAATGGGCGGCCGTCGATCTGGCCCTGGAAGTCGGCGCCGTGGCCTCCAGCCCGTATCGGGGCACGGAGCCGGTCGAGGCCATCCGCGAGATCGTGGCCTATCGGATGCGCGAACTGGGCCTCAAGCCCGGCGAGATCCGCGCGCTGGGCGACAAGTTCCCCCGCCGCTGGCTGCCGGTGCAGACCGAGTCCTAGTGGCGCTTGCCACCACAACCGCCGCAACCCGAGCCGCCGCCGCCGACCGTGACGCGAACCGAGCTCGAAGCCGAAGCCGTGGCTGAAGCCGAGCTTCTGGCGGAACCGCCCGCCCAGCCGCCGCCGGATCCGCTGACCACGCCGCCATAGTAGCCGCCGCCCCGTCCGCCGGAGGGACGTCCCACATAGCCGCCGCCGATATAGGGCGGCTCGGCAGGATGGTCGGGAGCGACATCGACCGGCTGGGGCAGCCAGCCGCCGCCAAGGCCGTAGCGGGTGGAGAAGTTCTGGTTGCCGCCATAATAGGCCGCCCCGTCCCAGGAGCGGCTTTCCTGGCGCTCCTCGTAGCGCGTGCTTTCCGACTCATAGGTTTCGTCGCTGATGATCACGCCGCCCGAGGCGCGGTGATCCTCGCGCCGGCGCTCATGGCGCGGGCCGCAATTGCAGTCGCGCGCCACAGGGACCGGCCGCTCGACCACGCGGTCGATATAGACCGGCTTTTCGACGATCTTTTCGACCACACGATCGACGGGCCGATCCACGTAGACCGGCCTCTCGACGATCTTTTCCACCACCTTGACCACCGGAACCTCGACGCGGCGCTCGACGATCCTTTCGACGACGCGATCCACCGGCCGGTCGATATAGACGGGCTTTTCGACGACACGGTCGACATAGACCACCTTGGTCACGGGCTTGGGTCGCTTGGCCGGCGCGGGTCGCTTGGCGGGCGCCTTTTGAAGCGCGGCGGGATAGCCATCGGCCAGGGCCGGCGCGGCCAAGCTCGTCGCAGTCGCGATCGAGCCGACGAGCAAAAGGGTCCTGAACGGCGTCTTCATCGGGTTGGTACTCAAAAATACGTGCCGTTTCGGGACGGCGTCCCGCCGCGCCGCAACAACCGGGCCATAACAACGAGGCCTCAGGGCCTTGGCGCGGCCGCCGCCTTTTGCCATGGTCTTCCAAACAAGCGTTTGAGCGCGAAGTGGGGAAACGATGTCCAAGACCATGCTGGCCGCAATCGGCCTGACCGCCGGCCTGATGCTGGGAAGCGCCGCCTGCGCCCAGACGCCGGCCGCCGCCGCGCCCAACGATTACGCCAAGGCCGATAACTGGCTGTGCCTGCCCGGCCGCGCCGATGCCTGCGCCACAGACCAGACCACCACGATCGTCGCCGCCGACGGCAAGGCCGCCAGCGAAGCCTTCAAGCCCGCCGCCAATGCGCCGGTGGACTGCTTCTATGTTTATCCGACCGTTTCTACCGATCCGGGCAGCAACAGCGACATGAGCATCGACGCCGCCGAGCGTTCGGTGGTCGAGCAGCAGCTCACGCGTTTCGGGGCCCAGTGCCGGATCTATGCGCCGATGTATCGCCAGATCACCCTGGCGGCCCTGCGCAGGGTCATGATGGGCGGCCAGGGGGGCGACGCCGCCCTGGCCTATGGCGACGTGCGCGACGCCTGGAACCACTACCTGACCCACGAGAACAAGGGCCGGGGCGTGGTCCTGATCGGCCACAGCCAGGGCTCGCGGATGCTGCTGCAGCTGCTGAAGGAAGAGATCGACGGCAAGCCGGTCCAGAAGCAGATGATCTCGGCCCTGATCCTGGGCATGAACACGCCGGTCGACGCGGCGGGCAAATACGGCTCGATCCCCTCCTGCGCCAGCGCCAGCCAGACCGGCTGCTTGGTGTCCTATGTGTCGTTCCGCAGTTCTTCGCCGCCGCCGGCCGCAAGCCGCTTTGGCAAGACCGATCCGCAAGGCCTGCGCTCGGCCTGCGTCAACCCCTCCGCCCTGGTGGCCGGCAAGACCCAGACAGACGCCGTGCCCCTGCAGGCCTATTTCAGCGCTGTAGGCATGGGCTCTTCGGCCGCCAGGCCCAAGCCGTGGGCCAAGGACATGAAGGTGACGACACCGTTCGTTTCTGCGCCGGGCCTGGTGTCGGGGCGCTGCGTCAGCGCCGGCGACTTCACCTATCTGTCGGTGGATGTGAACGCCGACCCGGCCGATCCCCGCGTCGACGAGATCACCGGCGACATCCTGGTCTTCGGCCAGCCGCTGAAGGACTGGGGCCTGCACCTGATCGACGTGAATCTGGCGATGGGCGATCTGGTCACGCTGGTGGGCGAACAGTCCAAGGCGTTTGCGGCCCCCTGAAGCCAGCACGATGGGGGAGCGCTGGCGCTCCCCCTGACGCTTGCCCCTATCGGGTCGCGCCCTTGAAGATGACGCCGCCCAGCAGCAGCACCAGCACAAAGCCGATCAGGAACAGGAAGAACAGAATCTTGGCGACGCCCGCAGCCGCCCCGGCGAGGCCGGTAAAGCCCAGAGCCCCGGCGATCAGGGCGACAATGGCGAGGATAATGGCCCACTTCAGCATGGTGCGTTTCCTTGTATGGGAAGCCGGCAGCGCTTCTGACAAAACAACTCGTCAGCGCGCACAGCGTTCCTTGTTTTCGCCGCCCGGGGCCGGTAACCGATAGTCATGGCGTCCAAGCCCGAAAGCCCGACCGAACCCTTCAAGCGCGCCCTGGCGCACGCCGCCCGTTCGCTTGCCGAAATGCCCGATCTTGAGGTGGTGTTCTCGGGCGATGGCCCGATGCTGATGGGCAAGCGCGCCGTGCTGCCCCATCCCCCGCGCGACCTGAACAGCAAGGAAGCTGCCCGCATCCGCGGGCTGGCCGACCAGATGGCTCTGCGTCTGGCCCACCATGACACGCAGGCCCATGCGCGCGCCCGTCCCTCTTCACCCGACGGTCAGGCGGCCTTCGAGTCGATCGAACAGGCCCGTCTGGAAGCCATCGGCGCCAACGCCATGGGCGGCGTGCGCGCCAACCTGACGGCCGCGCTGGAAGCCCGACTGGAAAAGCAGGGCCTGACCCGCACCGTCGCCACCGACCGCCAGACGGCGCCCATGGCCGAGATCCTGGGCCTGATGGTCCGCGAGCGCCTGACGGGCGATGCGCCGCCGCAGGGCGCCAAGGCCCTGGTCGACATCCTGCGCGCCGATATCGAGGCCAAGGCCGGCAAGGACCTGGATCGTCTGGTCGCCGCCATCAACGACCAGACCGCCTTCGCCCGGGTCAGCCGCGAGATCCTGCGCGATCTGGATCTGGGTGAGGAGATGTCGGACGCCACCGAGAGCTCCGACGAGGACGACGGCGAGCAGGACCAGCAGGACCAGACCTCCGACGAGGATCCGGGCGAGGGCGAGGGCGATCAGTCCGAGGGCTCAACCCCGCAGGAAACCGACACCTCGGACCGCGAGACCGAGGCCGGCGACGAGGAGATGGTCCAGTCCGAGCAGGACGGCGAGCCCGAGGACAGCGACGAAAGCCCCGAGATGGGCGACGGCGCCAAGCCGGCGCGTCCTGACAGCGGCCCCGCCCAGCCGGGCGAGCCGGCCTACAAGATCTTCACCAACAGCTATGACGAGATCGTCCCGGCCGAGGACCTCTGCGACGCCGAGGAACTGACCCGGCTGCGGGCCTATCTCGACCAGCAGCTGTCGGCGCTTTCCAGCGTCGTCTCCCGACTGGCCAACAAGCTGCAGCGCCGCCTGCTGGCCCAGCAGAACCGCGCCTGGACCTTCGATCTCGAGGAAGGGATGCTGGACGTCGCCCGCCTGACCCGGGTGATCATCGACCCCACCGCCCCTCTGTCGTTCAAGCAGGAAGAGGATCAGGAGTTTCGCGACACCTGCGTGACCCTGCTGATCGACAATTCCGGCTCGATGCGCGGCCGGCCGATCATGGTGGCGGCCGTCTGCGCCGACATTCTGGCGCGCACCCTGGAGCGCTGCGGCGTCAAGACCGAGGTGCTGGGCTTCACCACGAGAGCCTGGAAGGGCGGGACCAGCCGCGACGAGTGGGTCAAGGCCGGCAAGCCGCCCGCCCCGGGCCGCCTGAACGACCTGCGCCATATCATCTACAAGTCCGCCGACTCGCCCTGGCGCCGGGCCCGCAAGAACCTGGGCCTGATGATGCGCGAAGGCCTGCTGAAGGAAAACATCGACGGCGAGGCCCTGATGTGGGCCCACCAGCGCCTGATCGGCCGGCCCGAAGCCCGCCGCATTCTGATGGTGATCTCTGACGGCGCGCCGGTGGATGACTCCACCCTGAGCGTCAATTCGGGCCACTATCTGGAGCGCCACTTGCGTCAGGTCATCGCCGAGATCGAGGGCAAGAGCCCGGTCGAGCTGATCGCCATCGGTATCGGCCACGACGTGACGCGCTACTATCGTCGCGCCGTCACCATCGTCGATGTGGAACAGTTGGGCGGCGTTCTGGTCGAGCAACTGGCCGCCCTGTTCGATGAGGAGCCCCGCGCCGTCAAGAAGGCGCGCGGCCTGCTGGCGCCGCTGCAGACCGTGCAGCCCTCTGCGCCGAAGGCGGTTCGCAAGGTTCCTGCATGATCGGCCTGCGGATCGGCCTGGTGCTGGCCCTGACCGCCGGCATGTTGAGCCACTGCAGCCGCAAGCCCCCGCCGCCCCTGCCCGTGGTTCCCGTCAAGGCCGGTCCCGAGATCGCCCTGCAGACCACCCCTGTGCCGCTGGATGCCTCCAACCCGGCCAGGACCACGATTGAAGGCTTCGTATTCGCCGGCGGCGTCGCCATCACCAGCACCGAAACCTCGCGCCTGCACGGCCTGTCGGACCTGGCCATCGCCTCTGATGGCGGCCTGATGGCGGTGACCGATGACGGTGACCTCTTCCAGGCGCGTCTGGTCCTGGACCCCGCCGGCCGCCTGATCGGCCTGAGCGACGGCAAGCTGGAGGGCCTGAAGGGGCTCGACGGCCAGCCGCTGCAAGGCAAGGAAAAGGGTGACGCCGAGGGTCTGGCGATTCTGGCCACTGGTGATCGCCTGATCAGCTTCGAGCGCGACCATCGCATCTGGCTCTATCCTGCGGCAGGCGGGCCGCCCCGCCCCGCGCCCAAGCCGGCCACCATCCTCCCCTACAATGAAGGCATGGAGGCCCTGGCCGCCTATCCCGCCGCGGGCCCGGACGCCTATCTCGTGGGCGGCGAGGAGGGCGAAACCTGGCTGTGCAAGCTGTCGGCGGCCTGCCAGGCGCTGGCCCCGCAGCAGGGTCCGGACTTCACCTGGGGCCTGACGGCCATGACCGCGTTCAACGGCCCGGCCATCGCCACCTTCCACCGGGGATTCGACCCCATCCGGGGCTGGCGCGGCATCCTGCGTTTCGTGGCCAATCCGATGGCCCCGCCCGCCCGGCAGACCGCAGTCGCCAGCCTGCATCTGGACGGCTCGACCACGCGCGACAACTACGAGGGCCTGGCCCTGGGCACCACGCCTTCAGGCGCCACCCGGGTCTATCTGATCTCGGACGACGGCGGCGTGCCGGGCCAGCGCACCCTGCTGATGGCCTTCGACTGGACGCCGCCGCCCCCGCCGCCACCGCCGCCGGTCCGCAAGAAAGCCACGCCGCGTCGTCGGTAAGCGCCAGATCGACTTCAGAAGGGCTGAGCTGTTTCATTCCGGAGCAGCGGCAAAAACTTTGGGTGCAGCGCAATATTACCGTTGATCACTTGAACGCCTGGAGCTACAGATTGCTTCGACGGCCGAGCAGGCGAGAACCGGAAGGACCGTCAGAGGAACGCGTCGGGAGGAGGTTGAACCCAACCCCCTTTCGTGGACTAAACAACATGATCCGCACCATCGCCCTGGCCGTTTCGGCCATCGCCCTGACCATCGCCGCCCCCGTTTCGGCCACCGAACTCCGCGTCAAGGTGTCCGGCAAGTCCGCCGAGCAAGTCCGCGCCGACATCGTCAAAGCCGCCAGCACCGTCTGCTGGCAGGACGTTCGCGGCGAAGCCATGTCCGGCTACCTGTACCCCGCCTGCATCCGCGCCTCGGTCAGCGACGCCGTCGCCAAGATCAACAGCCCGGCCCTGAGCGCCTACAACACCGCCAACCCGGCTTCGGGTTCGGTTGTCTCGGCCCGCTAAGCCGACCTTTTTCAGTAGCGTAGCGTACCAAACCCGGCGCGGTCCTTCGCGCCGGGTTTTGCTTTGTCTGGACCTTGCTTAGCCGGGCGCCAGCGCACAGACGCGAAAAGGCCCGCGAGGATCGCTCCTCGCGGGCCTTTCAATAGTCGATCGCGATCGTCGCTTAGGCGGCGACGGCCACGGCGGCGGCCTTGGCCTTGGCCTTGACCTGCGACTTGATCTTCAGGGCGCGCGGCGACAGCTGCTCGTCCTTGGCGCCCAGCAGGAACACGTCCAGGCCACCCTTGAAATCCAGGGTGCGCAGGGCGGCGTTGCTGATGCGCAGACGGAAGGTCTGGCCCAGCGAATCCGAGGCCAGCGTCGCCGGCGACAGGGCCGGGAGGAAGCGGCGCTTGGTCTTGATGTTCGAGTGGCTCACATTGTGGCCGACCATCGGACCGATACCGGTGAGTTCGCAGCGGCGCGACATGGGACTACCTTGGCTGGGCGAAGCCGGAGCTTCGCAGACATGAATTTCGAGGCGCGTCGGACGAGCCGCCACGCGAGAGCGGGCGATATAGGCGAAGGGCGCCTGCCGAGTCAAGGCAGCAAGCCCGCTTCGAGGCGCCATCCCGGATGAAGATCGCCTCACGACCGCCTTCAAGACAGGTTCATCTGGCGCCTTGTATAGAGAGCCCATGAAGGAGCACCCGTCCATGCGTCTGATCGCCCTCGCACTGACCGCTGCAGGTCTCGCCTTGACCGCCGGCCTGAGCCTGGCCGCCCAGCCCGCGCCGGCCACGATTCTTCCCGGTCACTGGGAGTATAGCTACCGGATCGGCCCCATCCCGGCTGGGGACGAGTCGCGCTGTCTCAAGCAATCCGATGTCGAGCAGTTCGCCAAGGGCATCTGCACGCGCAGATACACCTGCGACTACACCACGCGGGTGGTGAAGGACGGCAAGATCGCCCTGAAGGGCGCCTGGACCGACAAAAAGGGCCGCGTCGCCCCGGTGACCGCCAAGGGCGACTACACCGCCGAGAGCTTCAAGCTGGACGTCAAGCTGAAGACCATCAACGGCATTCGGCTGGCCGGCGTGATGGACGCACGGCGCGTGGGGGCCAGTTGCCCGGCCGACGCCAAATAGCCGCTCTTAGGGAAGCCGTTTGTGGTTAATCCGAATTAAGGTACAATGGGTTGTAGGGAACAAAGACTGAATTGGCGGATGTCGCTGATTCGGTCCTGATTCGTTTCGCCCCTGTTCGCAAGTTCCGCCCGTGGCGTTAACTTGGACCCGGGCCTATCCTCCCCGCGGCGGGGCCACCGAGAATTCCAGATCGAACAAGGTGGGCGCCGCGCTGGTGCGGGCGCGCTCGAGGGTCAGCAATTGAGCCTTGGTGCTCGCGCCCCCTTCGGCGCTGAAGCCGCCCATCCCGCCAGAAGCGGCCAGCACGCGATGGCAGGGCACCACGATCGGCCAAGGGTTCTCGCCCAGGGCCTTGCCCACCGCCCGCGCAGCGCCGGGCTCGCCCATGGCGCGCGCCACCTGGCCATAGGTCGAGGTTTCGCCAGGCGCGATGGCGCGGGCGATCTCGTAGACCCGCAGGTTGAAGGCCTGGACGCCGGTCAGGTCGAGCGGGACGTCCGTCAGGTCGTCGCGACCGCCGGCCAGCAGATCCAGGACCCGCTCGATGATCTGCTCGATCGCGGGCGACGGCGGCGCCTCGACCGCCTCGGGGAAACGCTTGCGCAGGCGCGCCCAGGCCGCGCCGGGTGTCGCTTCGGGCAGTTGCATGCCAATCAGCCCGGAAACGCCCCAGGCGACGCCGCAGCGGCCGATAACGGTGTCAAAAAGCGCGAAAGCGGTCCCCTGCATCCCTCATTTATAGCATCGCGGTTGCGGCTTTCGAGCGGCGCCCTACGATTTCCGTTTCTTGCTGTCTGGAGATTGCCGTGCGCCCCATCGTCCTCGCCGCCCTGCTGGCGTCCGCAACCGTCTCGACAGCCTCGGCCGGCGACCTGCTGATCCATGGCGGACCGATCCATACCGGGGTCGAGGCCGCGCCGAGCGCCCAGGCCGTGCTGATCCGCGACAGCAGGATCCTGTTCGTCGGCGACCTGGCCGCCGCCCGCGCCAAGGCCGCCAAGGACGTTCGCGACCTCGACCTGAAGGGCGCCGCCGCCTTTCCGGGCTTTGTCGACGCCCACGCCCACCTGACCGGGATTGGCCTGCGCGAACTGACCCTCAATCTGGACCAGACCGGCTCGGTCGAGGACCTGGTCAAGGCGGTCAGCGCCTATGCCGCCGCCAACGCGAGCGGGCCGATCTATGGTCGGGGCTGGATCGAGACCCACTGGCCCGAGAAGCGCTTCCCCAACCGTGCGGATCTGGACCGCGCAGCCTCGGGTCGGGTGATCGTGCTGGAACGCTCCGACGGCCACGCCTCGGTCGCCAGCTCCGCCGCCCTGGCCCAGGCCGGCGTCGGCAAGGACACGGCCGCTCCCGCCGGCGGCCAGATCCTCAAGGGAGCCGACGGCCTGCCCAGCGGCATGCTGATCGACCACGCCCAGTCGCTGGTCGCCGGGGTGATTCCGCCGCCGTCAGAAGCCCTCAAGCGTCAGGCCCTGGAAAAGGCCGGCGCGCTCTATGCCTCACGCGGCTGGACCGGCCTTGGCAATATGAGCGTCGAGGCGCCCGACCTGGCCCTGATGACCGCCCTGGCCGCCGAGAAGAAGTTCCACCTCCGCGTCGACAACTACATGGACCCCAGCGGCGCCGCCGAGGTGCTGGCCAAGGGCCCGTTCGAGGACGCCACCGGCCTGATCCGTACGCGGGGCGTCAAACTCTATATGGACGGCGCCCTGGGCTCGCGCGGCGCGGCCCTGCTTGAGCCCTATAGCGACGCCGAGGGGACAGGCCTGCAACTGACCCCGCGCGACAAGGGGCTAGCGCTGATGAAGCAGGCCCGGGCCGTGAAGGCCCAGGTGGCCATGCACGCCATCGGCGATCGCGGCAATCGCATGGTGCTGGACTGGTTTGGCGAGACCCTGGCCGGCGACACCACCGCCCGCTGGCGGATCGAGCACGCCCAGATCCTCGCCGACCCCGACCTGCCGCGCTTTTCGAAGATGGGCGTCATCGCCTCGATGCAGCCCAGCCATGCCATCGGCGACCTCTATTTCGCCCCCGCCCGCCTGGGCAAGGCCCGCCTGCATGAAGGCTATCGCTGGAACGACATGCTCAAGAGCGGCGCGGTCGTGGCCGCCGGCTCGGACGCCCCGGTCGAGGTCGGCGATCCTCGCATCGAGTTCTACGCCGCCGTCCACCGCCATAGCCTGACCGGCTTCGCCAATGAGGACTGGCATCTGGAGGAAGCCGTCAGCCGGGCGCAGGCCCTGAAGATGCTGACCTGGGCTCCAGCCTATGCCGCCTTCGCCGACAAGGATCGCGGCACGCTGGAGGCCGGCAAGAAGGCCGATGTGACCGCATTCTCAAAGGACCTGATGACGGTGGCTCCGGCCGAGATCCTCACCGCCGAGACGGTGCTGACCGTGGTCGACGGCGTAGTGGCGTTCGAACGGGGCCGGTAGAGCCTGTCCCGTCAGGGAGCGGCGGCGGCCTTGGCGGCGGACTCTTCCAGACCGTCAAGCTCGCCCGACTCCCGCGCCTTGCGGCCATAGAAGGCCTCGAACAACGGGCTGGCCATGACCGTGGTGACGATGGCCATCAGCACCAGCATCGAGAACAGGGTCGGGCCGATAATGCCCTTCTGCAGACCGATATTGATGATGATCAGCTCCATCAGGCCGCGCGAGTTCATCAGGGCGCCGATGCCAAGAGCGGTGCGATTGTCTTCGCCGGCCAGACGCGCGGCGGCGTAGCAGGCCACGCCCTTGGCCAGGATCGAGGCCAGCAGGATGCCCACGGCGATCAGCAGCAGTTGCGGCGAGTTGACCATATCCATCCGGGTGTTGAGGCCCGAATAGGTGAAGAACATCGGCAGCAGCAGCACCACCGCCAGCGGCTCGACCTTCTGCTTCAGCTCCTCGACGAACTTGCCGCGCGGCATGACGGCGCCCAGCATGAAGCCGCCGAAGATGGCGTGGATGCCCACGGCGTCCATCAGGAAGGCCGAGAGGCAGAACAGCATCAGGGTGATGGCCAGGACGGTCAGGCTCATCTGGCCTTCGCGCTCGACGATGCGGCCCAGCGGGGCCAGCAGGCGCTTGCCGAACAGGCCCAGGAACAGGACGTAGGACAGGCCGCCGCCGATCGCCAGCACCGCCACGCCGGGGCCGCCGCCGAAGGTGGCCAGCACCACCGCCAGCACGCACCACGAGACGGCGTCGTCAAAGGCGCCGGCGGTCAGGGACAGGGTGCCCAGCGAGGTCTTGGCCAGGCCACGCTCATTGATGATGCGGGCCAGCATCGGGAAGGCGGTCAGGGCGATACAGGCGCCCATGAACAGGGTGGCGTTGGACTGCGAGATGCCCTCAGCGAACAGGCCCGGCACCTTCAGCAGGAAGGGCGTGATGGCCACGGCGATCAGGAACGGCGCGATAATGCCGGCCAGCGAGACGCTGGCCGCGCTCTTGGCCTTGGCCTTGAAGTGATCGGCCTGAAAGCTGGTGCCCACCATGAACATGTAGAGGCCCACGCCCAGCTGGGCGCCGACATACAGGACGTTCTTGGTTTCCTTGGGAAACAGCATGTCCTGGAAGGCCGGGAACAGCAGGCCCAGCAGCGACGGGCCCAGCACCACGCCGGCGATCATCTCGCCCACGACCTGGGGCTGACCGAGGAACTTCTGGCCCAGCCAGCCGACCACGCGGCAGGCCAGCAGGATCACCGCCAGCTGCAGGAAGAAGTGCACGCTGAAATCGGTCGGTGTGTAGCTGTGGGCCGCCGCCAGGGTGGCGGGTCCATTGGCCGACAGGACTTTTCCGGCGACTTCCAGGGTGCTGGCGATGATATCCGTCACGTGTGTTTCCCTGCCCCTCGCCCGCCGAAACTGAATCTTGCGGCGAGACGGCGGACTCTGAGACCGCAGATGCCCAGCGCTGTCAATTCTCGCTCCGGCTCCGCTCGACGTGCTGTCGCCGGCCCCGCGCACACCAGTGCTTGCCTCCCTCCGATTCCCACACCATGTCTGATCGCATGAGCGACCGTTCAACCGGCCTGGCGCCTTCCAAGCTCACTGCGGTCCTGGGCCCGACCAATACCGGCAAGACCCACCTGGCCGTAGAGCGGATGCTGGGTCATGCCTCGGGCATGATCGGCCTGCCGCTGCGCCTGCTGGCGCGCGAAATCTATGACCGCATCGTCAAGCTGCGCGGCAAGGCGTCGGTGGCCCTGATCACCGGCGAAGAAAAGATCGTCCCGCCGCGCGCCGCCTATTTCGTCTGCACCGTCGAGGCCATGCCCTTGACCCGCGAGGTCGAGTTCCTGGCCATCGACGAGATCCAGCTGTGCGCCGATCCCGAGCGTGGTCACATCTTTACCCACCGCCTGCTGCACGCCCGGGGCAAGTTCGAGACCATGCTGCTGGGGGCCGGAACCATGGCCCCGCTGATCCGCCGCCTGCTGCCCGACGCCGAGATCGTCAGCCGCGAGCGGTTCTCCAACCTGTCCTATGCCGGCTCCAAGAAGCTCACCCGCCTGCCCCGGCGCAGCGCCGTGGTGGCGTTCTCGACCGACGCCGTCTACGGCATCGCCGAGCTGATCCGACGTCAGCGCGGCGGAGCGGCTGTGGTCATGGGGTCTTTGAGCCCCCGCACCCGCAACGCCCAGGTGGCGCTGTACCAATCGGGTGAGGTCGACTTCCTGGTGGCCACCGACGCCATCGGCATGGGCCTGAACATGGACGTCGACCATGTGGCCTTTGCCGGCCTGCGCAAGTTCGACGGGGTGCGCACCCGCTGGCTTCACGCCCAGGAAGTGGGCCAGATCGCCGGCCGGGCCGGGCGCTATACCCGCGACGGCACCTTCGGCGTCACGGGCGACTGCGACGAGATGGACGAGGATCTCGTCGAGAGCGTGGTCAACCACCAGTTCGAACCGATCATCGCCGCCGAATGGCGCAGCGCCCGGCTCGACTTCGGCTCGCTGCCGCTGCTTCTGAAATCGCTGGGCCAAGGGCCGGGCCGCGCCGGGCTGACCCTGTCCAACGAGGTGCTGGATGAGCGCACCTTGAGGAAGCTGTCGCAGCAGGACGATGTCATCGCCCGCTGCAAGGCCGACCGCTCGGCCCTGCTGCGCCTGTGGGACGTGTGCCAGACGCCCGACTTCCGCAAGACAACCGATGATGACCACCAGCGGATGGTCAGGACCCTGTTCGACGACCTGACCACGGGCAGGAAGCGGCTGCCGGAAGACTGGATCAACGCCCAGTTCAAGGCGCTGGACCGCATCGATGGCGAGATCGACAGCCTGGCCGGCCGGCTGTCGGGCGTGCGGACCCTGGCCTATATCGCCAACCGCCCCGACTGGCTGGCCAATCCGGCCCACTGGCAGGGCGTGACCCGTCAGCTTGAGGATCGGATCTCCGACACCCTGCACGAAAAGCTGATGGCCCGGTTCATCGACCGGCGCACCAGCGTGCTGATGCGCCAGCTGGGCGAGCGCGAGACCATGCTGGCCGGGGTCGGCCAGGACGGCGCCGTGACGGTCGAAGGCCACGTGGTGGGTCACCTGGCCGGCGTCACCTTCACGCCCGAAAAGGGCGCCAGCGCCCTGGAGGAAAAGGCCCTGCGCAATGCGGCCGTGCGCGCGGTGGGTCCCGAGATCGCCAAGCGCCTGGGCGCCCTGACCGGCGAGGCCGACGACGCCTTCGCCCTCAGCCCCGACAGCGCGATCCTGTGGCGCGGCGAGATTGCCGGGGTGGTGCGGCCCGCAGCGACGTCCGGGGGCGGCGCCCTGCTGTCGCCCCACGCCAGGCTGCTGGGCGAGCTGGGCCCTGCCGCCGTGCGCGAGCGGGCGGAACGCCGGCTGGACGCCTTCCTGGTCGCCGAGGTCGATCGGCATCTGGCGCCGCTGCGCAAACTGGAACGGGCCCTGGCCGGGTCCGAGCTGCGCGGCCTGCCACGCGGTCTGGCGCACCGCCTGCTGGAAGCCTGCGGGGTGCTGGACAAGCGGCCGCTGGAGCCCGAACTGAAGGCCCTCAGCCAGGCTGAACGCCGCACGCTCAAGGCCCTGGGCGTTCGCATCGGCGCCTTCAGCCTCTACCTGCCCGCCATGCTGCGGCCCGAGGCCATCGCCTGCGCCCGGGCGCTGAGTCCCGGCGGCTGGCGCGGCGATCGGGCCAGGCTGGCCGCCCTGCCCTCACCGCCCCCCTCGGCGCAGGCACTGGCCGCCAGCGGCCTGCGCGCGGTGAGCGGCTTCACGGCGCCCGTCGAGATGCTGGAGCGGCTGGACGACCTGCTGCGGGCCGAGCAGAAGCCGGGCGGCGTGGTGCTGAGCGAGGCGGCCCTGCAAAGCCTGGACTGGACGGCGGCCCAAGGCTCGGCCGTGCTACGGGCCCTGGACTACACGCCGGCCATCCGGCCCAAGTCCGACGCCCCGATCATCTGGAAGCGGCGCGGGGCAGCCAAGGCCGAGGTGACGATCGTTGCGCGTCCGGACTCGCCGTTCGCCGCCCTGGCCAAGCTGACCGAGCCGCCCCCCCGCCGCAAGAAGCCCCGTCGGCGGAAGGCGGCCGCCCTGAAAGCTACCTCGTGAGCGAGGGGGCTGACGACGCCTGCCGCGCCGACGTCTGGCTATGGCGTGCACGGTTCTTCAAGACGCGCTCGCTGGCCGGCCGCTTTGTGGAAGAAGGCCGCATCCGGCTGACCCGCGGCGGTGTCGAAAGCCGGGTGGACAAGCCGTCGCGGACGCTGAAGGCCGGGGATGTGCTGGTGTTCGGGATCGGCGGGCGGCTGGTGTCTGTGCGGGTGCTGGCCTCGGGCGAACGGCGCGGGTCGGCGAGTGAGGCGCGAGCGCTCTACGAGGCGGTGGACTAGGCGGCAGATCCTCCCCCAAGGGCGAGCCTCTAAAACCCGCCTACTGCCTAAACCCAGCCAGGAACCCCGGCACCTCAGCCGCCGGCATCGGCCGGCCGAAGTGATAGCCCTGCACCTGGTCGCAGCCATAGCCGATCAGCTTGGCCAGTTGCTCCGCGTCCTCGACCCCCTCGGCCACGACCTTCATGCCCATCGACGAGCCCAAGGTGATCACCGCTCTGACGATCGCCTCGTCCTGGGCGTTCTGGACGAAGGACTTGTCGATCTTCAGGCGGTCTATCGGGAACTGCCGCAGATTGGCCAGGCTGGCATAGCCGGTGCCGAAGTCATCCAGCGCGATCATCACGCCGGCGTCGTGCAGGCGCTTGACGGTCTCGCTGACCATGTCCGAGCCCCAGCCCATATAGACGTTCTCGGTGACCTCGATGGTCAGCCGGTCGCAGGGCACCCTGGCATGGGCCAGGCGCGCCTGGATCTCCTCGGCCAGGCGGCCGCTGCGGAACTGGGCGGCAGAGATGTTGACGGCGACCCGGCCAAAGTCGACGCCGGTGTCGATCCAGTCACGCATCTGGTTCAGCGCCGCGTCGAAGGCCACGTCGCCCAGCTTCAGCGACAGGTCCTGATCCTCGAACGCCGCCATGAAGTGGGCCGGCGCCAGTATGCCCTGTTCGGGATGGGCCCAGCGCATCAGGGCCTCGAAACCGGTGACGCCGCCTTCGCGCACATCGACCACCGGCTGGTAGAACAGCACGAACTCGCCGGCCGCGATGCCGGCCCGCACGTCGCGCAACAGCTCGATCCGCTGCTCCAGCTCCGAGCGCATCGAGGGCTGAAACACCACGCTGCGATTGCGGCCCGCGTCCTTGGCCCGATAGAGGGCGATGTCGGCGTTCTTGATCATGTGCGACGGGTCGGCGTCCATGTCGCCGTGCAGGGCTGCGCCGATGCTGGCGCTGCAGGTGAAACTGCGGCCGCCATGCTCGATGGGACGGCGCAGCAGCTCCTGCAGGGTCTGGATCGGCCGCAGCATGTCGGCCTCGCAGTGCAGGCCGCGCAGGATCACCGCAAACTCGTCGCCGCCCAGCCGCGCCACCGTGTCGTGGGCCCGGAAGGCGTGGCGCAGCATGTCGGCCAGGCGCTTGAGCAGGGCGTCGCCGGCGTCGTGGCCCAGAGTGTCGTTGATGTCCTTGAAGTGATCGACGTCGATCATGATCAGGCCGAACATCTCGCCCAGCAACTCGGACGCGCTGACCGCCTCCTGGAACTTGTGCTGAAACAGGGCCCGATTGGGCAGGTCGGTCAGCGGATCCTTGAAGGCCAGGGTCTCGACCGCCTCGGTCTGACGACGGCGGTCGGTGATGTCCTTGAACAGGTTGACCAGTCGCTCGGGCCGGCCATTGGCCCCGACCAGCAGCTTGCTGGCCGAGCGCACCCAGGTCTCGACCCCGTCATCGCGATCGAGACGGAACTCATAGACCCCGGTCTCGCCCGGCTTGCGCGCCGCAACCAGGGCGGCCACCCGGTCTCGGTCGTCAGGATGGATGATCTCCAGCGGGTCGGTCTTGAACCGGCACCACTTTTCAAGATCCGGCGTCGCGCCCGAAAACACCACTTCACGGGTGTTCAGGTCGTATTCGCGCACCAGCAGGCCATCCAGCTCCAGCGCCATGCGCAGGCGCTGCTGATCGCGCTCGGCCCGCAGGGTGGCCTGGGCATAGCCGGTGACGTCGCGGGCGGTGACCATCACGGCATAGGGCTGCTCACCCTCGTCGCGGCAGGCGCTGAACTCGGTGCGCCAGATCCGCTGGACGCCATCGGCGTCCAGGCTCGGCAGATAACGCGAGAAGGCGTCGCCTGTCCGCGCGCATTTCATCAGCGCCAGGACATCTTCGCCCGCCACCAGGGCGCGGCGCGCATCGACGCCCGGACTCAGATCCGGCGCCAGGGCATGGGCGGTCCACTCGCGGCTGACGGCGAGCAGGCACAGATCACGATCCAGCAACGCCGCGGCGAATGGCAGCTGAAGCACGAATTGCGAGAAGGCGACGGCGCGTGCGTCGGCCAGGCGCGCCGGTCCGGTCTCGGACTCTGGCAAATACCTGACCTCCGCAGTCGACTTGATCATGGTGTCGGGTTCTCGACGTTGTTTTTTTGAGCGTTTCCTCGCTCGGAGACTGGCGTTATTTTGGATAAGAAATCATGAGCGCCCAGAGGACCCATCGCCGCGGCGGCGGGCGCCCTGAGCGCCTCCCCGCGTCCATCTCTGACGGCGCAGCGAGAATTCCTGTGGCCTCGCGCGAGCAAGCCGCATTGACAAGCGGCCCTGCGCCTTCGAAAACCGCCGCGCCGAACGCCGTCAGCACCAATCGAGTTCTGGATGACCTATATCGTCACCGACGCCTGCATCAAATGCAAGTACATGGACTGCGTCGAAGTGTGCCCGGTCGACTGCTTCTACGAGGGCGAGAACTTCCTGGCCATCAATCCCGACGAGTGCATCGACTGCGGCGTCTGCGAACCTGAGTGCCCGGTCGACGCCATCAAGCCCGACACGGAAGACGAGGCCGACGGCAAGTGGCTGCGGATCAATTCCGACTACGCCAAGGTCTGGCCCAACATCACGGTTAAGGGCGAGCCGCCCGCCGACCGCGACGACTTCGAGCGCGAGACCGGCAAGTTCGAGAAATACTTCAGCGAAAAGCCCGGCAAGGGCTCCTGATCCGACCCCCTAACGGGTCCGGAACCGGGCGCAAGCCTTTCATGAGGCTGAATTTTATGATATCGTCGCCTTCAACGTGACGGTTGCGGCAATTCGCGGCTGTACGTTTTTTGTCGAAGAGCCGTTCAACCGGCGCGCCCGATCGAAGGCGAAGGGTGTCTTAGAGGTTAATTCCAAATCCTGTCCTGGCTTGGCTCCCGCGCCCAGTTCGCGGTCGCTGTGCTGTCTTCAATGGACAGATCTGGAGTGACGGTGTTCCGGGCCCCTTGGGCTCGCATTGATGAGGACGAACATGAGCAAGAGCGGTCTGGAATTCTCGGTTGGCGATCACGTCGTCTATCCTGCGCACGGCGTGGGCAGCATCCAGGGTGTAGAGACCCAGGAAGTGGCGGGAATGTCGCTCGAAGTTTACATCATCACCTTCGACCACGAAAAAATGACCCTGCGCGTCCCGACCAAGAAGGCCAAGACCGCCGGTCTGCGCCCCCTGGCCGAGGGCAATGTGGTGAGCCAAGCCCTGACCACCCTGAAGGGCCGCGCCCGCGTCAAGCGCACCATGTGGTCGCGCCGCGCCCAGGAATACGAAGCCAAGATCAATTCGGGCGACCTGATCTCGATCGCCGAGGTCGTCCGCGACCTGCACCGCGCCGAGAACCAGCCCGAACAGTCCTATTCCGAGCGTCAACTCTATGAATCGGCTCTGGACCGCATGGCCCGCGAAGTGGCCGCTATTGAGCGCATCGACCGCGACGCCGCGATCGGCATCCTGACCAAGTCGCTGGTCAAGGCCTCGGTCGCCGCCTGATCACACGCTCCGGCGTCTGAAGATTCGACGCCCTTCGCCTCGCGGCGGAGGGCGTTTTTCTTTGGGGCGCAGGCTCTGGCTGGCGATCGACTGCACCGAGGCCAGGGTGTTCTTCACCCGGTGATCCAGCTCGCGCAGCGGGAAGGTGCGACGCTCCAGAGACGCGTTGAGCGAGACGCGATGTCGCCCAACCTCACAAACGCGAAGATCAGGGCGGTCAGATAGAAGTCGCCACCAGGACGCCCAGCGGCTTCAGCGCCACCCCGATCGTCGGCCACAGCGCCCCGACCAGAATGCCCAGCGCGATGGCGATCAGCCCCTGCACGTCCCAGGACTTCAGACGCGCCAGCAGCCCGATTGCGTCGCCTTCTCAGGCGGGGTTCGCAAGCCCGCCATCCTGCGCTATTGACCCTGCGCCCGCACGGCGCGCGCGGCCCGGTAGCTCAGCAGGATAGAGCAGCGCTTTCCTAAAGCGAAGGTCAGGGGTTCGAGTCCCTTCCGGGCCGCCAACGTTTTCAATGACTTATGCGCCCCTCCGTTGTCGAATTATTCCCGTGGGTCACAAATGGGTCACACCCGCCACGCGGCGGAGCGGCTTGGGGACGCCCCCCGCCGCGAAAGACCGGTATGATGTAGCAAGCACACCTAGCTCTCAGGTGCGTTCTTCGGGGGTCCGGGGGTAATTTCGGGCATGACCCGGTGCACCACTAAGACCTTCCAGCACGCGATTTCCGCCCTGCTGTTCCGGCGCGGCGAGATGATGGAAGAGCTAGCCGTCCTCCGCGAGCGACAGGCCGCACTGGCGAACGGTGCGGACGACCCAGACCGGACGCTGGAGAGCTCGGCTATCAGGGCGAAATCCATCTCACCGCCCGCGTCCGCCGCGTTGTCCTGCTCTACCGAAGGGAGCTTCGCCAGTACCTAGTCGCCCAGCTTAAGGAACATGGCCCGCTCACATCGCGCCAGATGGCCGAAGCACTGGCCCGTCAGGAGGGCAAGGACAGCTTTGACCGCCGTATGCTGTCCGACATCGTCAAGCGAATGGGGAAGGCCCTTCGGTTCGCGTCAGACGCCAAGATCATTGCCCGGACCCCCAACAAGATCAGCGGCGAATACATCTGGAGCCTCGCCGAATAGGCATAAGGCATTCTTTATGTGTTGATTTTTTCTTAAAGGGGCATGGTCAACGCCATAAAGGCGCCCTATGCCGGTAGATGAACGGGAGGCGTGATTCGCCTTCGGGGGACTGTATTGACCTCGCACGTCGATACAGTTCGCAGTCGCTACAGGTGGCGGCAAACCCGGACAAGTCGGACCTTAGGGTCTGGCTTGTCCACACTTTTCCACAAAGTGAACGTGCAAAGGTGTGTATGCGCCGGGCTGAATCGCGTCAACATTTTTCTGTTGACTCGTTAGAGTCGGTCGCCTGGCAAGGGAATGGTTTCTACGCCACCTCGACCCCTATACAGCGCACCAATACCGCGCGGAGGCCGTGACCAGTTAGTCGATCAAGGGCGAGTACGTGTGGCGCTTGGTGAGTTAGGGTTTGGGCCGTAGCGAGATGACAGCGGGAACGCGAGAATTTGATGCCACCCATGAAGATGTTTCCCCGCACGCCCAGCGGATAAGCTCAAGCGCGTCGGCATGCTTTCTCATAGGGCCACGATCAAAGATCGCTCTGTGGTGCGCGATGCGATTTCGCCATCGCCTAACACTCTCTATGAGCCGTTGAAGGTCTTCGTGGGTCTTACCCTTTGGGGCGCAAGGGAATACCGCAGAAATGCCGCGCGCCCACAAATAGCGCTCAAAACGCTTCGTCGTTAGGTGCTCCCAAAAGCCAAAAGTTAGCGCGGAAACCACGTGATGGGAGGTCATTCTATCGCGATGCTGCCGGCGCTCGTCTCCTACCGCAGTAGCCAATTCAAGACTATATCGATCGTCCAAGAGTGAATTGAATGTCTTGTCTAAATACCATTGATCACCCGCCCTAGCCACAAGGCCGTTGTGAAGCGCATTGCGGCAAACAATTTCGGCGTAATGTAGAGGAGCAATGAAGCATTCCGATAGAGAAAGGTTCCAGATGTAATACTCTAGAGCTTTCTCATTACTTCTCCCGGCAGCAGGTAGATATCTACCAACTCTTTGAGATTGTAGTGCCTTTTCTACGATTTGGAACCTATCGCCGCTTGGAGCGCTTGGTAGTTGCATCTTAAGATTCGCCGGACTAGGGTGCGCTTGTGAGCTGCGGATAGGTTGTGGAAACACCCCTACCGTGGACAAGATCAGAGGGCGGGTCCTTAGCGGGACGCCGCCCTCAACCTTTTCTAGAGCTATTACACAGCGCTCGCCAACCCCCGCTGCCGATAGCCCTTCCACTGGCGCGGCACCGGAGCCGACAACGCGGCGTCCACGATCATGGCGAACTGGCCACCGTTCGACACGCGGCGGAAGTCTTCGCGCCACGCCCTTTCGTTCGCATAAGCTGACAGGTACTCGCCGGCGATGCGGTGATGGATACCGGCTTCGGCACGGCGGATGCGGCTGAAGAAGCTCTCAGCCCAGTTCGTGCAAGCGCCGTCCAGCGAGTAGGCTTCCGAGTGATTGATACGCTTGGTGGCAAACTTGGCGGTGAGAAGGTCCCCGTGGGTCGCTTCATCGGCATGAACGGTGGCGCCAGCTTCGACGTTGGCGGCGACCAGGGCGACACCTTCGCGTTCGGCCTTGGTCACGAAAGGCAGGGTACAAGGTCGTCTCGCCCGCCAAAGCTGGCGTCCGGTCGTCCGTTTGCACGTTCGCCCCACAAGCCGCGCAGCTCACCGGGATTGCTGTCGAGGCTGGTAGGGGTTGCTTTCACATCGGTCAGGGAGCGAGCCGGCCCCTTGGGGGTGACGCTCTCCGTCCTACCGCCGCCCCGCTGGCCACCTTCCCGCCCACACGCCGTCAGCAGCCAAGGCTTCCGCTCTCCGTCGAACTCCCGGCGGACCACGGCCGATCCCGCCCCCTGGGGGAGGGGTCCGGCGCGCGCGCGTGTTCTGCCTACCCCGTGGCCCGGGGAAATTTGGGGAAAAGGTAGAATGGCCTCGGGCAAACGAGACGGGCCATAGGCGGGCCGCTTGTCGCCGCAGGCGTGTACGAAGCTCGGCAGGGCCCCGAGATAAGCGCCGCCTCTCCACGCCGTCTCAGCAAAGTTGGGGGAAAGACACAAAACCCGCCCCAATAACGGCCCGCGTCGGGCCAGGAGAGAACAATAGCGCCGGGCTCAAATTCAAGTCTGCGGCTGCCAGCCCCTCCGATCTTGGCCCGGTTCGCACGGACTCATGCCCCCGTCGTCACCCCTGCCCGCAGAGTGACTAGCGGGGGTCTTCACGACGAACGCTCATCCGGGCCGCTGTCCAACGGTTTCTTTCGGTCCACGCGAACAAAAGCGTCCAAGACACTCCAATACCTAGGAACATGAGGACGATCGCCACCGGCAGGGCTATGAGGTCGTTAGGGATGCGGCGGAGCACACCTTGGGTAAACGATGCGCCAGCGACTATGCCGAGGCCTATGACCGCTAAGTGAAGTACGCCGCGCGGGAAGCGCCGGGCCCAGAGCTGCACACCCAAAGCCAAACCCACGAAGACACTGGCGAGGAGCGCGGTCATAAGGCCCCAATCATCGGCGTCGCTGTCCGCAGCGAAAGACGCGTCGAGCAGTTCCAGTACGGATGCGCTGAGATGAGCGCCGCCATAGACAAAGGCAGCGGCCGCCAAAACCCCGGCGGCAACGCTCAAAACGTCGCCCACCTTCCAATCGAGAAAACTCACAATACCCTCCCCTCTGGTGCAGGTTCGCCGCCGCCCGTGTAGCTGCGGCGGCTGGCTAACCATTTGCGACAACTTGTCGTGTTGTGCAGTTGCGGCCACCTGCCCTCGCCGTTCAGTCTCTGGGATATGCGTTTCGAGCTACAACCTCAAGGACGCGCAGGGCCGTGGGGGCTCTGGAACCATCCCGCGCTCTAACCCTGGACTAGGGGACGACAGGTGGGCCGCCTGCTTTGTCGTGTGGCGCTTTGCGTGGAAAAGCCATCAGCCTCGGCAGCGCGGGCCGGGCGCAAATACGCGTCGCGCCGTTGGCCCGGTGCTCCGGGCAGGGGGTGGGGTTCCCGCCCGCATGATTGAGTGCATTTGCACTTATAAACTGTCTTTGCGCGCGAGCAGTTGGGGGTAGTTGGTTGGATATTCGAGGGGGCTGGACACTTCGGACAGCTAGAATCCTTCTTTCCCCTATACGCACACACGGCAAAAAGAACACTCTCCCCCCCCCAAGGGGTGCCTACTGCGCGGAAGAACGTTCCGCCGTGTCCGAAGTGTCCAGCGTCTTATTCGGGGAGATCCCCGGTTTTCAGCCTCAGGCCCGACACCCCCCGTACCCCGCCCTTTTTGCCCCGAACGAAGGCCCGCGCCTCCAGTGCCTGGGTGAGCCTTCGAGCCGTCCCGACAGGCTCGCCATGCAGCTTCGCCCAGGCTTCCCATGCGCTGAAGAGGTCGCCCGATGCCGCCCACCCCTGCACGTCTACGTCGATTAGGTCTTCGATCCAGGTGGCAAGGGCGTCTTGCCCTTCCATATAGGCGTTCGTCGCCTCTTGAACCGCCAAGGGCGGCGCAAGGCCCCCGCGCTGCCAGTCCAGGCAACCCCGGACCATCCACGCAAGGATGCCCGGCCACTCCGCCCGCAGCTTGTCCTTCAGCCCTTCGTCGCGTTCTTCAGGCGGGATCGTTACCGCGAACGGGATCAGATGGAACCGTCGCCGCATGGCTTCGTCAACAGAGCGCAGGCCGGGCTTGTGGTTGCCCGCGATGAATAGCTTAAACTGCGGAGCGAACTCGAAGTTGTCCTGATACAGGAAGCGCGCGCTGATCCGGTCGCCGCCCGTGAGCTGCTTTATCCGGCTCTCGGCCCAGCGCCGGCCTTCCTCCGTCTCGGCCACCGTGACCAGCCGGGCCCCCCTGAGCATGGCTAGCTCCGTGGAGTGCCGCTCGCTCCGGCTCTCGGTGAACGTCTCCATAGGCGCGGTCTTGTGGTACTCGCCCAAGATGCCCGCCACCGTGTCGATCAGCACCGATTTGCCGTTCGCCCCCGTGCCGTAGCCGAAGAACAGCGCGTGCGCGCTGGTTTCCCCGGTCAGGGCGTAGCCCAGCACCCGCTGGAGATAGTCCCGTAGTTCCTCGTCGCCGCCCGTGATCCGGTCCAGGAAGTGCAGCCAAACTTGCGGGACTGCGCCCCCCTGCTCGGGTGCCACGCTCGCCGCCTTGGTCATGTTTAAGGCAGGGCTGCACGGGCTAAGCTTTCCGGTTTTCAGGTCCACCACGCCGCCCGGCGTGTTGAGAAGCCAAGGGTCAGGGTCCCACTGACCGGTAGTCGCAGCGAGCCGCCTATCGGTCTTCGCCAACCGCTCAACCGCCGCCGCAGTGCGGGCCGAGCCCAGCGCCTGCGCCGCGCGGCCGCCGGATGCCTGCGCGAAGCGGCGGCAGAGGTCCCGCACCCAATCTAGGGCGGTAAGGTCTTTGTCCTCCGCCCATCGCACTCCGTCCCACTTGAGCCACTTGCCCCACCCCTCGCAGTACCGAAGGCTGGCCTCGTTCTCCTGGGCGAACTCAAGGGCGAGGGCGTCGTCGCTGAGCCCGGCCACCGCGCCGTCATTGCTCTCGCGTCCGCCTGGGTTCCGCCACCCTTGGCGCTGCGCCTTCGCGAAAATGGCCTTGTAACTGGTCCGGTCCGGCGCGAACGTCGCCCATTTCGTTTCGGCTTCATCAGGGTCGTACTGCCCGGAGGTGCTCGCCCAGTCGTGCCACAATTCCCTACCGGGCTCGCCGAGAGTCATGAGGGCGATACCAACGTCAGTCCACTCTTTGTAGCCGTCAGCGTCGAGATGGCGGAGCGCGGAGCGAAGGTCGTCGAGCACCTCGGGCGAAACGACGACGACCGTAGCAACACCCCCCTGCCCGACTCCCGCGCCAACGCCCTGCACGGCTTCAGCACCGCCCCCCTGCACGGCCGGCAGGCCAGCACGGCCGACGGCGTGGAGGGGGCGCAGCGTCCCGTTCACGAAGTCGGACAGGTCCAATATTTCCGACGACGCCCAGGAGGCGGTCCTTCCCGTGACCGTGAAGAACCGGCCGCCGGCATATGCCTCAATGCCGCTGGCGTTCGAGCCCAGAGCCGCGAACGCGCGACCGTAACCGATCACGTGCAGGCCGTTTTGGGACGGACTGGCCTCCACGTATCCGGGGGCTGAACGCAGCACCTTGTGCAGCTCCCGGTGCTCCCTGACGCCGTCGAAGTCCAGGCCCTGCCACACCTGCCCGGACCCATCCGGGCCAAGGGCGAAGCCCAGCCCCTCAAAGCCGCCCCGTACAAGCACGGCCCGGGCGTCCTCAAATGTTACGAAACGCGCCCAATCCTCCGGGGTGTCGAGCTTGCCGGACCGGGCTGTGCCGTTCGCGTAGAAGGGGACCTTGCGGGGCTTCTTGCCCTCCGCCCCTGTGCCCCGCTTCCAGCCCAGCCACCGCTTGGCCTCGAGCATTTTGCTGGGGAGGCGGCTGAAGGCGTTGGGGGTAATCGCGTTCAAGCCCCGCCCCCCTGCTCGGCCTGCATCAGCACCGCTACGCGGTTCCTATAAGCTGCCAGGCGGCCGTAGCGTTCGACATTGAGCCAAGCCCCGATCTCTCGGCCCCAAGGCTCCATGGTGTAACTGTCCGCTGCCTGCGACTCACGCACGCGTCGGCGGAAATGAAGGCACGCGTCATGCGCCACTCCCGCTGTAGCCTCGGCGGCATCAGACACCCACTTGAGGCCGGTCGCGCCCGCCGCCACAGCCGACGCCGCCTCGGCTACGGCCGCCGCTTCCTCTTCCTTGTCAGGCAGCGGCGTGCTTGACGCGACGGCGACGCCCGCCTCTTCGGCTACAGAGACCCACGTCCAGCCCGCTCCGCGCCCTATATAGGTCGTGTAAGGCCCGGAGATAGGCTGACCTGCCCCGCCCGTCTTCCTGCCGCCCTGCCCCGCTGCGAGGGGGCGCTTGCCCTTGCTCTTGGTCATGGCTCAGCCGACCTCCACGCGCGAGGTTTCCCAGGCGTCCACGTCCACCTTGCGCCACGCGACGCGCTGAGGGGCCAGCCGCACCGGCCGGGGGAACGCCCCCTGCTCGGCCAAACGACGGATGGTCATTTCGCCAAGGCTGGTGCGGGCGCGCACCTGGCGCATGTTAAGGAAGACCGGTGCCGTGTCCGGGTCGGGCCCCGCGTGAGAGCGTCGGGGCTTGTCTTGGCCTTCAGGGATCGTCGTCATTTCTAAACCTTCGCTGCGCAGCCCGTGCTGGGCGTTGATGGCGCATCGTGGCAGGTGGTTTGCCGCCAACCGGCTGGCGAAAGACTGGCGAAAAACTGGCGCCACGAATTTGACGGGGCGGGGTCGGAATGAACAATCACGCCAAGTGGTTAGCCCAGTGCTGACGCTAGTGGGTGCCCTCTTGCTGGCATCAGGCCAGCGTTCAGCGGAGCGAACTGCGGGCCGTCTGGATCGATTTAAGCGAGCCGCCCTCGCGCCCCGCTTCATGCCACATGTCAGACAGTTCCTGGCAAACCTTCCGCTCCGATGGCGACGGACAGCCTCGCCCCGCAAGCCGCTCGTTTGCGGCCTTTTCGGCGGTTCCGTCTGGCGCACACCAGACCTTCAGCAACTGCGCCGGGAGCGGCCACCAGTCGGGCGGCGGCGGCGGGAGGTCGCGCAGAAACACGTCGCCAGCCGCGCCGTCTCCGGCCTCAAGCTGATAACGGCCTGACCAGAAAATCGCACTGCATACGCCGCCCGCAGCCTGCCAAACTTCCTTCGGGACTTCGTGCCGCCTTCCGGTTTCTGGGTGTATCGCGAACGCCGTGATGACGCCCGCGAGCAGGTCTTGCCGCAGGCGTTGGCGAACTTCCCTCACCGCTTGGGTCTCGGCAGCCTCGCGCCACTCCCCCGCTTCGGGGCCGCAGTTCCTGAGCGATGCAGGTAGGCGAACCTGCCCGACCGCCTCGACTGCGCGCGCGCCGAGCCAGCGGTGTAGAAACACGCCGTCGAGGGGGCCGTTATCTTCCTCCGGCCAATCCCCCTTCCGATAGTACGCTTTGCGGTTGGCTTCGTCGTGATGGTGCGGCGGCGGCTGCGGGCCTAGCAGGAGGTCCCACCAATCTTCTTCCCACGGGGCTTCGCCAAAGTCCGCCGTCTCTTCATCCATCCGGAAGTCGCTCACGCCAGCCGCCCCCGCGCCTGCGCAAGGTCCTCGACGTTTGACGGGTGCGTGCGCTCCCCGACGATCACCAGCAGCAGCCCCTCCCAAGCCTCCAGGGCCCGACGCTTCTCGGGCATGAAGTCATGCTGCGCGTAGTGCCGCCAAGTCACGGCGGCAGCCCCGCCCAGGTCGCCAGCGTGGCCCAGCACGTGGCTCACCACGTGCGGCGCAATCCCCAGGCGCTCGCTCGCCATGGCACTCGCGCCCGTCCTTCGCAGGTCGTGCGGCGACACCAAAGGCAGATCCAGCCCCTTGCAAAGCCGCGCCATAGCCCGCGTCACGCTGTCGGGCGTAATGCAGCGCGCGTCTTTGGGATCATCGCCCGTGCGCGGGCTGGGGAAGACGAAAGCGGGGGCCGTGGTCTGGCCTTCGCGCGCAAGGCGAAGGGCCTCTTCGATCAAGGCTAACGCTCGATCCGGCAGCGGGACAACTTGCACCCTGCCCCCCTTGGTGCGCTCGGCCGGTATCGTCCAGACCTTGTTCGCCAAATCCAATTCATCCACTCGCATGTCCGCCACTTCCTGCCGGCGCTGAAGCAGCAACGCGCATAACTGAAGCGTGATTCGGGTGGGCCGGCCGACTTTGAGACTGTCGCCCTCCTTCTGCCCTTTGCGCGGCGGAAGCCGGCACCCCGCCGGCACCGCTTCACAAGCGGCCCAGAGGGCCTTCAGTGTGTCGTCGGACAGAACCCGCGTCCGGGGCGTCTGATCGGCCGGAGGGGCTATTGCAGCGGCTACGTTGATGGTCAGCCGCTCTTGGGCCACGCCGTAGGCTAGAACCTGCCGGATAACCGCATGGGTCCGGTTGGTCTGCGCGCCGACGCCACGGTCAAGCATCGCGTCAAGTACCCGGCGCACCGCTGCCTTGTTCACGTCTTCCAGCCGCAGCTTTCCGAGGATCGGCCGCACATTGCGGGCGAGGATGCCTGTTTCGTCGCGCAGGGTTCGGGCGCGCTTTTGCTTGCGGCGCGGCTTCCACCGACCTTTCTCGCATGCGGTCATGTAGGCGGTCGCCAGATCGTCGAAGGTCTTCAGCGGCTCCGCCCTCGCCGCCGCCTTGCGCGCCTGCTTCTCCGCCGCTGGGTCGCCCCCCCCCTCCGCCCCTGCCCGGACCTGCCGCGCGCGCCGCCGCGCCGCCTTGAGCGTGAGAGCCTGGGCGTCGCCGCCCACGGCCTCGCGGTCCTGCTGCGTCGGCTCATCGTCTCCGTCAACGAAAACGCCCAGCGTCAAGCGCCGCTGGCGTCCGTCGTGCGTGCGGTAGCGAAAAGTCCAGGTCTTCCGTCCCTCGACCGATACGCGTAGTTCCAGGCCCACGGGGTCGTTGTCGCCAAGAGCGATACGTTCAAGGCTGCCATCCGCTGCGACGCGAGGCCGGGCCGAAGCGCACGTTCGCGCGGTGAGGTGCTGCGAAGCCATGGTGGCAGGGCCTCCCTAGACGCGGGCGCTGGTTGCGTCGGGACCGTCTGCGTCCAATTCGCGGACATACCAGCCGCGACCGGGGGCAGGGCCGCGTACCTCGAGCGGCGCGCCCTCCCCCAGGGCCAAGAGGTGTTCGGTGCGGACGACTCGCCACGGGCGCTCAGTGGATGCCTTGGCGGGGGCCTTGTAGCCCCGCGCGGTTGTTATGCTCTCGACGTTTTCGCCGCAGCCAAAGGGGGATGGAGAGGGTTGCATTGCCCGCCGCTCGCTTGTGACCCCAGGCGCTGCGGGGTCACAGCGGGGTCACACAAAGATGAGGCTTCACGGTAACGCTTGATGGGTGGTGGTGCAATACCTGCTGTATTTACTGGCTTTTTTCGACGGGCCTGGTGGTCGATGGTTGACACTGATTGGCAAAGACCGCCGCTTTCCTAAAGCGAAGGTCAGGGGTTCGAGTCCCTTCCGGGCCGCCACGCAGTCTGGGCAACTTGGCTCTTCTCCGAGACCAAGTCGCCAAAGCCCCAGCGCACCGGGCTTCCAGCGAGACCAATCCGTCATCCGGCCCGGTCTCCGATGGCCCTGTTCGGCCCCCAAACCCCTCCATTTCAGGGCCTGTCTCCGCGCATCAAAAACCGTGACGGTTTCCCTGTTATGAGCTGATAACAGGGATTTCAGGGACATTTGAATCGCACCATCGGCCTCCCCACGGTGTTCAACCCCCATAACCTGCTGAATTTAATGCAATAATCTCGAAGCCTTCCACGATCCCTCAGCTTGCGAACAGGGAATTTGCAAGCCGGCAACAGGGAACATTAGCGAGTTGAACAGGGAACAATTCGCCCTGGAACAGGGATAAATTTAGGGGCTAAATCACCCGCGCGAAATCGTCTCCAGCCACGCCATCTGGTCTGCCCAGGCAAGCGGCATCGGCGTTTTCAGGATGTTTCGAAGGGTCATGCCGGCGGGCTGGTCACCCACGAGAATTTGGCGCTGGATATCCGGCGACATCAGAGCGAGGCGACACACCTGACGATCATGTTGCGTCGCCGGCGCCACGGCAGATTGAAGGTCTTCCCGACTCGAAAACGGCGAGGCCTTCAGTTCGAGCAAGTAGGCATGGGCGCGCTTCAGGGCGTTCACAAGCCCGGGATTGATCCGCCTAGGCCGCTCATCCGCCGAACCCCCGCGGATTGATGTCCGCCCGCCGCGGAGTTGGAGACGTTGGGGCAGCACCAGCCGGATCGCATTTTGCTGCCCGCGTTCTGCAACCGCCTGTTCGCCCTCAACGAGGGCCTTGCGAACCGCGGCCAGTACAAGCTCCGGATTCTCGCCGGGAAAGAGCATCTCGGAATCTATGATGAGATGGGTCTCATCCGCCCGCAGCTCCACGCGATGCACAACATCCTGCAAGTCGGCGGTCTCCACATCGTCTCGGGTGCTGATCCGGTTCAAGATGCCGACAAGGAAACCCTCAACCGCAGGCGCTGACACCCGGCGTATGAAGCCATCAGCCTGCGCCAGCTTGACGCCGCGCTGCAACGCCATGGCGATGTAGTAGCGATGCAGCTTTCCAGCTTTGCCATAGGCAAAGCTCGGGCTCATTGGCTGACCCAAACCATCGAACAGTCGACCTTTGAGTGGTCCCGCCACAGCGCGCGACGGCCGACTGCGGCGCAGCGCCGCCCTCGCAGCCATCTGGGCCGCGGCCGTATCAAACACCTCCCGCGAGATGATCGCTTCATGCTCGCCGGTATGGACCTGTCCTTTGTGGACGATCTCACCGAGGTAAAGCCGGCTCTGAAGGATATGGACGATGGCGCCCTTGCCCATGACCTTGCCGCCCATCGGCCGGCCCGCGCGCGTCGTCCAGGCCTTGGAGCGGACGCCGGCGCGCTCAAGATCCTCCGCCAGCGACGCCGCCGACGATCCGGCCAGGTAGCGCGCGAAGATGTCCCGGACGAGTTCGGACTCGACGAGATTTATGATCAGCTTGCGCTCACGAAGGTCGTAGCCCAGAGGAATAGTACCGCCCATCCACATGCCCTTGGCTTTGGAGGCGGCGATCTTGTCGCGAATGCGCTCGCCGGTGACCTCGCGCTCGAACTGGGCGAACGACAGCAGAACGTTGAGGGTCAACCGGCCCATGCTGTTGGTGGTGTTAAAGGCCTGGGTGACCGAAACGAACGAGACGCCCCGCGCGTCAAAGGTTTCAACGATCTTGGCGAAATCCGCCAACGACCGGGTCAATCGATCGACCTTATAGACCACCACCACATCGATCTTGCCTGCGGCGATGTCGCTGAGCAGTTGGGCCAAGCCCGGCCGCTCCATTGAACCGCCGGAGAACCCACCATCGTCGTAGGTGGTCCTGAGGGCCGACCATCCCTCCCCGGCTTGGCTCAGCACATAGGCCTCGCACGCCTCGCGCTGGGCGTGCAGGCTGTTGAAGCTCTGATCGAGCCCCTCTTCAGAGGACTTTCGGGTGTAGATGGCGCAGCGAAGCTTCTGGCTCATCGCGCTGGGTCCCGCCGCAGCCCGAAGAACCTTGGACCGTTCCACTTCACGCCCGTGATCGCTTGGGCCACCTGTGAAAGGCTGCGATAGGCCTTTCCACGCCAGCGGAACCCGCCTTCGACGATCTCGACGGTCTGGGTGGTCCCACGCCAGATACGTTCCAGACGCATGCCTGGGGCGAGACTGGGCGCAGCGACCGGGAGACTCATTCGGAAGAGGGTCGACCGGGTCTCGGCGTCCAAGCCTCCGAAGGCCTCGGATTGAATCCCCCAGGCCAAGAGCCTAGCCAAAAGGTCGGTCGACCTCAGCGTCGGCGGATGTCCATAGCGCTTGCGCCAAACCGCTCGCAGCCCCTCCAGGTCCAGGCGCTCGAGCGCTCGAACCTCCTCGGTAATTGCGGGATCGATCATCACGCCGGGACCTTCGCCGGGATGCGATAAATCCGGACACCGTCGACCTTCTCAGAGACAACGTGCAGGCCCATGCCCTTCTTGATCGATCCGGCCAGGGCGCCGCGGACCGAGTGCGCCTGCCAGCCTGTAGCGCGCATCATAGTCTCGAGGGTCGCGCCGCCAGGGCTGCGAAGCAGGTCGACGACGCTGGCGATTTTCGTCTTGGCCGGCTCGGTCGGGATTTCGGCGGTTGAGTCTGTGGGCAAGGCGCCGGATCGGCGGAATGACTTGGTCATTTGAAGTTGTCCTTCGCTCATGGGGCCGGTGTTGGCCCGCACTGAGCAAAACCCGGACTGCCGGGCTGGACGCCAACAGCAATGCTCGGACGCCCGCCGCAGTCCAGTCGAACCTCAGCGCAGGCAGCGGCAGGTTGCGGCCATTAGTTTCAGAATCACGAGTTCATGATATGTTCGGCAGATGACTCGCCCCGCCGAACTTGAAGTCGAGCACCGCGCACCAAGCACGCTCAAACCTTACGCCCGAAACGCTAGGCGCCATTCCAAAAAGCAGATCAAGCAGATCGCCGACAGTATCCAGCGGTTCGGCTTCACCAATCCGGTGCTGGTGAGCGACGAGGGTCAGATCATCGCCGGTCATGGCCGGGTTGAAGCTGCAAAGCTTCTCGGCCTGGAATCGGTGCCGATCCTCCGCCTGTCCCACCTTAGCGAGACCGAACGCCGAGCCTACGTGCTCGCCGACAACAAACTCGCGCTCAACGCAGGCTGGGACACCGAGATCCTTGCGATCGAACTCCAGGCCCTCATCGACCTGGACTTCGACGTGACCCTGACCGGCTTTTCCCTGGCCGAGGTCGACCTTACCCTCGACTTGTCCCGAGACAGCGACCCCGACGCGCCTCCCGGTCCGGAGGATCGGGTCCCGCCTTTTGCGACGGCGGCGGTAAGCCGGATGGGCGACGTCTGGGAGCTTGGGCGCCACCGGCTGATCTGCGGCGATGCGCGCAATCCGGAGGACTATGCCCGGCTCATGCGGGGCGATATCGCCGACCTTGTATTCACGGATCCGCCTTACAATGTGCCGATCGATGGGCACGTCTCCGGCTTGGGGAGCATCCAGCATCGCGAGTTCGCCATGGGCGCCGGCGAGATGTCTTCGGTCGCGTTCACAGCGTTCCTGCGGGAGACCCTCGGCGCGATGGCCGGCGTCAGTCGCGATGGCGCCATCGCCTTCGTATGCATGGACTGGCGCCACATGGGGGAATTGCTAGCGGCCGGCGAGCAGGTGTTCAGCGAGCTGAAGAACCTCTGCGTCTGGAACAAGACCAATGGCGGGATGGGCACCTTCTATCGGTCCAAGCACGAGCTGGTGTTCGTGTTCAAGGTCGGGACAGCTCCACACGTGAACAGCTTCGGCCTTGGTGAGGACGGGCGATACCGCACCAACGTCTGGGACTATCCGGGGATCAGCAGTCTAGGATCGGGGCGCGGGGAGGTGCTCGCGATGCATCCCACCGTTAAGCCAACCGCCCTGGTGGCCGACGCGATCCGTGACTGCTCGAAGCGGGGCGGCATCGTGCTCGACGGATTTGGCGGATCCGGCACCACTCTGATCGCCGCGGAGACATGCGGTCGGTCGGCCCGCCTCATCGAGTTCGACCCGCTCTACTGCGACACCATTGTGCGGCGGTTTGAGAAGCTCACTGGCAAGGCGGCGAAACTTGCCCAGGATGGTGCGACCTTCGAGGCGACCGAGGTGCAGCGCTCGCGGGAGGAGCCGAAGTGAGCGCGCCCGACGATGGGGACCCCGGCAGCCCGAGCAAGGCCCTGGTCGGGTATGGTCAGCCGCCAGCGCAGCATCAGTTCCGCAAGGGTGCATCTGGCAATCCCCGCGGCCGTCCCAGGAAGAAGGCAAAGCCGGGCAAGACGGCAAGTCGCGCGTCAGGGCTGGAGGATCTGATCATGCAGGAGGCCTATCGGCCGATCCAGATCCGCGAAAACGGGAAGCTCGAGGAGCTTCCGATGATCCAGGCCGTACTCCGAAGCCTGGGCGTCGCCGCCGTGAAAGGCAGCCACAGAGCACAGCTTGCCGTCACCGGCCTCGTGCAGGCCGTGGAACAGCGGTCGCTCAGCGAGCGTGACGCAATGATGGGGGCCGCGATCGAGTACAAGAAGGGCTGGGAGGAGGTTTTCGAAGCCTGTGATCGCAGAGGTGAAGCCCGCCCAAATCCGATCCCACACCCCGACGACATTCTGTTGGATATCCGCGCCGGTCAGGTCATCTTCAATGGCCCGATGGATGACCATCACAAGGCGCACTGGGACAAGCTCGCGGCACGTCGGGCAGAGTCCTTGCTGGAGATCGAGGCCTATAGGCAGGAGATCGAAGAGAATCCGGAGCTTCGGGAGGTCTATGAGATCGAAATCGCCCATGAGCAGCGGCTCGCGGACATGATCGGCCGATTGATCCCAGATGAGCCGACGCGGCGGGCCCCAGGCTTCAACATCGGAGAGTGGCACCAGGAACAGGCCAAAAATCACGAGCGGCGGGAGCGACTGCGTCAGTTACGGATCGACAGTAGTCGCTGAGCCTCGATGACCTTCTGCTCAGCGCCAGGAGCCGACATTGGGGCCTCGCCAGACTCCGGACATTCAGAAGCTGACGCTGATGGCGGAGTTGCTGGCTGCGATAGGCGCCACGGATTGCCCGGCCGGCGCAGGTTTGGCCCGGGAGGGCCATACTCACCACGGAATGCACGGGATGGCGGAACACCTGCGGGCGATCGATCCGGCGGCGATGGACCGCAGCCCCTTAGAAGATCGCGCGCGGCGTCGAGCTCGCGCAGGCCGGTGCCAGCGATGCTGCAATCATGAGCCGGCTCGAGCACGCCACCGATCGTCGAAAACTGGCCGACGCAGGACAGGACCACGTCGATAACGTCGTAAATCTGCTGGCGAAACGGGCGGCGTCAAAGGCTGCAGCGAACAGTTCGGGAACGTAAACTGTAAACCTCCCTCTAAACCGGCGCGAAATTCTCGTCTCCACCCGAAGGCAGATCCGAAAAGTCGCAACGATCTCAATGGGAAGAAATGGCGCGCCCGGAACGATTCGAACGTCCGACCCTCAGATTCGTAGACAGGCGCTCTGTGCGCCAGACCGCAGAGTGACTCTTGGCGGCATAAGGCAGCCCGTCGGTGTTCAGCGCGCTCAAGGCCATTCACTTAGAGCCAGGCTCTAGGATAGTGCACGTAGAGTTGGCCTCCGTGTTGGGCGCCGGGCAAATCAGAGGCCGAAGGGATAGGTATCGTCTTCGCCGGCGCGAACCTCCGTCGCCAACGGTGTGACGGCCCGCGTCTGGTCGAACCAGACGAAAGCGTCGTACTGTGGGGACAAGCTGGCGTGGGCGTAGTGGCTCATGCGCTCGCTGTCGGGGCGATAGACAACGCCGATATAGCGCTCAAGCCGCGGTTCGCGCAGATCGGTCCGCAAGGCCTCATTTTGACCCGGCCGCAGATCGATGAGGAACCGTTCGACGCCCACCGCGTGGCACAACGCCTCATAGCTGTCAGGGCGCGAGGGCTTGACCGTCTTGACCTCCGCCGGCGCGTCCCAGTCGGAAGCCGCCATCACCGTGCCGCTGTGGGTGCCCAAGCCAATGAGCGCGGCGTCCCCTCCGAAGCGTTCACGGCAGAGTTGGCCGATGTTCAGTTCGCCCCGCGCGGCGCCCATTTCGGTATAGCGGGCGTCGCCGATATGGGAATTGTGGGCCCAAACCACCGCCTTGGCCTGCGGGCCGCGCATCTTCAGGACACGATCGAGCGTCTCGAACATATGCCGATCACGCAGGTTCCAGGACTCGTGAGCGCCGTAATACATGGCCCGATAGTAGCGTTCGGCGTCGACGACCAGTCGAGCGTTCTGGGTGGCGTCGAACAGGGCCTCACCGTCCTGGGCGGCGTAGTCGGCGGCCTTGCGCAGCAGATCGACCAGGATGCTCACCACCTGGCGCTCGCAGATCGCATAGCCTTGGTTGATCGCAGCTCGACCGTAGGTCGCCGGCGCGACGTTCCAGGGCGCCATGCAGGCGTAGCGATCGCGCGCTTCGGCGGCGGCGGCCGGATCGACCTCGTCGAGATAGGCCAGCACCGCCGCCATCGACGCGCGCATGTTATAGAGGTCAAGGCCATAGAAGCCGACGCGGTGAGCGACTGGCTTTGCGGCGTTGTGATCGCGCAGCCAGCGGGTGAAGGCCTCGACGTCGGTGTTGCGCCACATCCAGGTGGGAAAGCGGGTAAATGGCGACGGCGTCATCTCCCTGTGCGGCTTCCATCGCACGTGTCGATCTATGGCGGCGGCGTCGGGCCAGTCAGCCTCGACCGCGACGACCTCGAAGCCATGCTGTTCAATGAGCCGGCGGGTAATCGCCGCCCGGGCGCGATAGAAATCGCTCGTCCCATGGCTGGCCTCGCCGATCAGCACGACCCGGGCCTCGGCGTAGCGGTCGAAGGCGGCGGCGAAGGCGGGATCGTCGATGTCCGGCAGCGGTTCGGCTGCGGCGGCGAGGCGGGCCTGAGGCGTGACAGTCAGAGCCCGTGAATCGGCGGTCGCGACCGGGCCGCAAAGCTTGGCGCCAAACCAGTCCCCGGCCAGATGCATCACATGTTCGAGCGCGCCGGCTTCCTCGAACAAGTGTCCCGCGTCGGGTACGATGCGCAGGGCCTTGTCACATCGCAGCACGGCCAAAGCCTGCCGGTTGAGCTCGATGACCTGATGGTCCGCACCGCCGACGATAAGCAAGGTTGGCGCTGAAACCCGCGCTAGCGCGGCGTCCGCCAGGTCCGGCCGTCCGCCGCGAGAGACGACGGCGCCCACCCCCTCGCCCAGCCTGGCGGCCGCTACCAGGGCGGCGCCCGCACCGGTGCTGGCGCCAAACAAACCCAGGGGCAGTTGGGCCAGATCCGGCTGACCCGAGATCCAGTTTATGGCCTGGACCAGTCGCTCGGCCAGGAAGTCGATGTCGAACACCTTGCGGCGATCGGCAGCCTCGGTGTCGTCCAGCAGGTCGAACAGCAGCGTCGCCAAGCCGCGCGTGTTGAGGGACTCGGCCACGGCGCGATTGCGCGGGCTAAGCCGGCTTGAACCGCTGCCGTGAGCGAACACCACGATGCCCCGCGCCACCTCCGGGACCTGAAGGTCGCCCGTCAAGCCGATCGGCGGCAGCCGCACCTCACGCCGTTCGACGGTCCCGCCAGAGGCGGCGGCGTCCCAGACCTGATGCAACAGCGAGATGGTTTCATCGTCGGTCAGTTGATGGAAGTCGCCATAGAATCTGCCAACGCCCAGAAACGGCGATGGCGATGCCAGACAGATCACCGTGTCGGCCTCGGCGCGCATGGCGTCCAGAGTCTCGACTGGCGCGAGCGGGATGGCCAGCACGATACGGGCGGCGCCCTGACGGCGGAGCGCCCGCAAGGCGGCCTTGGCCGTCGCGCCGGTCGCCAGGCCGTCATCGACCACAATCGCCGTGCGCCCGACAGGGCTGATCCGGGAACGGTCGCCGAGATAGAATGTCCTTCGCCGTTCGATCTCGCCAAGTTCGCGTCGCTGGGCGTCCTGCAGAAAGGCGGCGTCGGCGCCGGTCGCCGCGGCCAGATCCTCGTTAATGACGACCTGCGCCTCTTGTCCGTCCACCACAGCGCCAACGGCGAGTTCAGATTGCCCCGGCGCGCCAAGCTTGCGCACGAGGATCAGGTCGATCGGCGCGGCGAGGGTCTTGGCGATTTCCACCGCGACCGGAACCCCGCCGCGCGGCAGGGCGTAGACCACGGGACGTGAGAGACCCAGCCGCGCCAGCCGCGCCGCCAATTGCCGGCCGGCGTCGGCGCGGTCCGCGAAGATCGCGGCGCTGTCGGGCGCGCTCATGACCGCACCGCCTTGCCGACACGACGGATATCGGCGGCGCGCCGGCTCGGAAGCGGCGATGACCCTTTGGCATGGCCGACGATGATCGGCGCCACGGGCTTGAAGCCGGCCGGAATTCCCAGGTCGGCCTTGGCCTGATCCGTATTCAACCAGGTTTCAGACAGGCCGATCCAGCAGGTGCCAAGACCTTCGGCGGTCGCTGCCAGCATCAGGTTCTGTGCGGCCAGGCAACAATCCTTGAGGGCCATCTCGTCGCCGGTTGTCGCGCAGACGATGATCAGGACAGGGGCATTATAGAAGACGTTGAACGTCGGCGAGGCGAGCATTGACTGCAGGCCCGTCAGTTCGGGATGTTCCATCGCTGCCCCCTGAAGGGCCGCCTTGGCCTTGGTTGAACACGCCGCCAACCTCGCCGCACCCTCAATGATGAAAAAGCACCAGGGCTGCAGATTGATCCCGCTTGGAGCCCAGATAGCCGCGTCGATCAGCGTGGCGATCGCCGTGTCGGCCACCGGCTCGTCGCTATAGTCGCGGACAGCGCGGCGCTCGTGAATGGCTGTAAATACGTCCATGTCGCTCTTGGCTCCTGTGGAGGTCTCGCCGCAACCGCCGCGAGACGAGATTGGACGACGCCGCGACAAGGTAGTGGGGCGATAATCGCGGCGACGGCCCTGGGCGCGACGCCTCAGGGCGGTTGTGGCGAGGCCCCTGCGCAGCGACGTGGAGCCGCCTCGAAAAGGCGATCGATTTCACGTCGCGGCGATCCAGGCAGACTCGCAATGGCGCGATGCTGGCCGCATGCGGGCGTGACCCAGAGCTGAGCGGCAGCCGTCATCTTGGCCTCCTTCGAAGGCGCGACAAGGGAACGTCCGAGTGAAGAGCGGCAGATCGAGGCGCGCGTTGACGCAGGTCAATGCCGCCCTTGCCATAGCCGTCCCCGCACGAAATTTGCGCAATCATGGCAACGGATTGGCGAACGATATCTCGCGTCATATCGGACGTCGTCCGGGAGGCCGCATCGCCGACCATCAAGCGACGAGGCCTGGCGGGCGAGACAATGATCGCAGCCAGCATCCGGGATCGACGCCGCCCTTGATCTGCCGGTGCGGTGATTGCGTTGGGTCAATGCGACAGACACACGGCTAACCATCGTACCGGGACATCGGTCATTCACAGACACGGCATGTCGATGGCGCCTGGATATTTGACCTGGCGACATCGCCCACCAGGAGGCGAGACAATGGGTCGACTGACGAACAAGGTTGCGATCATTACAGGCGGAGCCCTGGGGCTTGGCCGGGCGACGGCGCTGCGGATGTCCGAAGAAGGCGCGGCTGTCGCCATCTTTGACATTCTCGACGACCAGGCCGCCGCGCTCGTCGACGAAATCACGGCCCAGGGACGCAAGGCGCGCTACTGGCGATGCGACGTCAGCAACGAGGCCCAGGTGGCGCGTGCGATCCACGAAGCGGCCGAACACTTCGGTCGCATCGATATTCTGGTCAACAACGCCGGCGTGGCGGGAACCAACAAGCCGACCCACGAAACGACCGAGGCCGAATGGGATTGGGTCCAGGCCATCAACGTCAAGGGCGTATTTTTTTGCACCAAGCATGCGATTGCGCATTTGCGACATGCTGGCGGTGGCAGCATCGTCAACCTATCGTCCATCTATGGACTGGTGGGAGGACCTGACGTTCCCGCCTACCACGCGTCCAAAGGCGCCGTCCGATTGATGAGCAAGACCGACGCGCTCACCTATGCGAGCGATCGTATTCGCGTGAACTCCATTCACCCGGGTTTCATCTGGACGCCGATGGTTGAACAGCACCTCAGCGCCCAGGGTGATCTTGAGGCCAACCGCAAGGCCACTGATGCTCTCCATCCGCTCGGCCATATCGGCGAGGCTGACGATGTCGCCTGGGGCGCGGTCTATTTGGCTTCGGACGAAGCGAAGTTCGTAACCGGCTCGGAGTTGGTCATTGATGGCGGCTACACGGCCCGCTAGGGCGGACGCCGTCGTTGCCGACCGGCGCAAGCCTTGTGCCGGCGCGGGAACCCGATAGCCGCCCGCTACGGACCTTGGCGTCGGCCAGAAATATAGGCGATAGCAGCGGCGATGGTCGTCAGCTGTCCGGCCTCGGACTCGGGAATGTCGATCCCGAGGCGCTGGTGCACCGCCGTCAGCAGGTTGAGAAAGTCCATGGAATCGAGGTCGGCCTGTTCGCGCAGATCCGCAGACGGATCGAGCCCGTCGAAATCGATCTCCGGCGCGATCCGGCCCAGTTCATCGCGCAGCACGGCGCGGATTTGATCGTCGGTCACAAAGCCTCCGGGGTCTGCAGAAGCCGCCCGATTTCGGCGAGGAAGAGGCCGCCCCGGCGCCCGTCGCTGACCCGGTGATCTGCGGCCAGGGTGACGGTCGCGACCGGCCGCACGGTGACTGATCCGTCAACGATCCAGGGACGCTGAACCACCTTTCCGAAACCCACGAGGGCCACCTGCGGCGGATAGATGACGCCAAACAAAGCCTCGACGCCCCGATCCCCCATGCTCGAAACGGTGATGGTGGGGTCGGCGATCTCGGAACTGCGGAACCGCCCCTGGCGAATGCGGGCGACCAGATCGCGCGTCCGCACCATCAGCGTGTCGAGGTCGAGGTCGGCCGCATCGTGGATCGCTGGCGCCGCCAGGCCGCCGCCGCGCAGGGCGATGGCCAATCCCAGGTGAACAGCGGCAGCCGGTTGGAAGACGCCATCGACAAACAGACCATTGAACTCTGGAAAAGCCCGGGCCGCCCGGGCCACGGCCTTGACGAAGAGCACTCCCGTCAGCAGCCGGCGCTCGGGCGGCCGCTCCGCATTGACGCCCGCGACCCATCCTTCCGCTGCGGCCATGTCGATGGTGTCGGACAAATAATAGTGCGGGATCTCCCGCTTGGACCGCGACATGGCCGCGGCGATCGCCGCGCGCATCTCGGCGACATCGAAGCGCGCCTTTCCCGCCTGCAATGGCGGTTGCGGCAGGGTGGCCTCGACATCGGCGACCTGGATGATCCCGTCCGGTCCGGCCGCCACGACCGCGAGGTCAATGCTCAACTCCCCTGCACGGCGGCGCGCCGCAGGCGACGCCTTGAAGCGCTCTCCGGCCCGACCGACGGGCGGCGGAAGCAGTATCGGCGCTGGCGTCATCGTGGGCTCGGCGCCGGATGCCGGCTTAGAGGCAGGCGGCGGGACGGGCGCGGCCTCCCCCTCCCCCCGCAGCAGGGCGAGAGGCGTCCCGACCGGTACTGTGGCGTTGGGCGTGACCAACAGTTGCTCGACCACTCCGGGGTCGAAGATCTCGATCTCGATCGCCCCCTTCTGGGTCTCGACCACGGCGACGATATCCCCGCGCCTGACCACGTCGCCAGGCTTGACCAGCCACTCGACAAGCGTGCCGGCTTCCATGTCGGCGCCCAGCGAGGGCATGAGGAACGCGGTCATGCTCAGCCTCGTCCCAGCACGGTCCGGGCGGCGGCGATGATCTTGTCCGTTTGCGGCAGAGCGGCCAGCTCCAGATGGCGCGGATACGGTATCGGAACCTCCTCGCCGCAGACCCGAACCGGCGGCGCGTCGAGGTCAAAGAAGGCTTTTTCAGCGATGCGCATGCCGATCTCGGCGGCCAGTGAACCGCTGCGCCAGCCCTCGTCGATCACCACCACCCGGCGTGTGCGCGCGACCGAGCTCAGGATCGTCTTCTCGTCCAGCGGGCGCAAAACGCGCAGATCGATCACTTCGGCTTCGATCCCCTCCCTGGCCAGCCCATCAGCCGCGTCGAGGGTCTTGGCCAGAGACCCGCCATAGGTGACCAGGGTTAGGTCCCTGCCGGCGCGCCGGACGGCCGCCCGATCGATATCGACCGGGCCAGCGTCCGGGGCCAGGGGCGCCACGGCATTGTAGAGCATGACGTGCTCGAAGATCAGGACCGGATCGGGTTCCTGCAGGGCGGTCCACAGCATGCCACGGGCATCCTCGACCGTGGCGGGCGCCAGGATGCGCAGACCCGGAATATGAGCGTACCAGCCCTCAAGGCTGTGGGAGTGCTGCGCCGCGAGCTGACGACCGGCGCCGGTGGCCAGGCGGATGACCAGCGGGCATCCGAACTGCCCACCCGACATATGACGGATCGTGGCCGCACTATTGAGGATCTGGTCCAGAGCCAGCAGACTGAAATTGACGGTCATCAGTTCGACAATCGGACGCATGCCGGCCATGGCCGCGCCCAGACCTGCGCCGGTGAAGCCCGCCTCGGACAGGGGCGTATCGCGAATTCGAGCGGGACCGAATTCCTCCATCAGCCCCTTGGACACTGCGTAACAGCCCCCGTAGGCGCCGACGTCCTCGCCCATGAGGAAAACCCGGTCATCCTGGCTCATCGCCTCGCGGATCGCCTGCCGCACCGCCTCGCGATAGGTTGTGTCGACAGGGAGCCCCCGCAAAGATCCTGGTTCCGGGGCCCGAGGCCGCTCGGCGGCGGTCACATGGCGGGCCAGGTCGGCGACAGGTTCGAGGGGCGAAGCTTCGGCGAAAGCGACCGCCGCCTGAACCTCTGCGGCGGCGGCGGCCTCAAGCCGCGTGACATCCTCGGGATGGGCCAGGCCGGCCGTCAGGGCCCAGGCCTGGAGGCGCTGGATCGGATCCTTCGCCTTCCAGCCCTCCACCTCGGCCTTGTCGCGATAGAGCTGGGCGTCGAACATCGAATGGGCGCGAAAACGGTAGGTCCGGCACTCCAGAAAGAAGGGCTTGCCCGTTTGACGGATCGCGGCGACGGCCCGCCGGGCGGCGACCTCGACCGCCACCACGTCCATGCCGTCGACCGCCTCGGAGGCGATGCGGTAGCTTTCGGCCTTGCGATGGATGTCCGTCTCGGATTCTGACCGTCCGAGCGCTGTACCCATGGCGTAGAGATTGTTTTCGCAGACGAACAGCACCGGCAATCCCCACAACGCCGCCAGATTCAGGCTCTCGTGGAACTCGCCTTCCGCCGCCGCACCCTCGCCGAAGAAGCAGACGGTGACCCGGTCATCGCCGCGCATATGGTCCGCCAGCGCCAAGCCCACCGCGAGCGGCAGGCCGCCGCCGACAATGGCGTTGCCGCCATAGAAGTTGGCCGCCCTGTCGAACAGGTGCATCGATCCGCCGCGCCCGCCGCTGCAGCCGTCGCGCCGCCCGAACATCTCGGCCATGACGGCGGGCATCGAAACTCCGCGCACCAAGGCGTGACCATGTTCGCGATAGGTGGCGACAATGCGGTCGCGCGGCTCCAGGACGGGTATGATGCCGACGGCGACTGCCTCCTGGCCGTCATAGAGGTGCAGAAACCCTCGAATCTTCTCCTGCGCATAAGCCTCGGCGCAGGCCTGTTCGAACGCCCGAACGCGGATCATTTGACCCAGCAGGTCCAGCACATGGGCCCGGGACAGCCGGGGCTTGATGACGGCGCCGGTCATTGCTCCTCGCTCTCCAGGGTCGACAGGTCCCCCTCGGGCAGCCCCAGTTCGCGGGCCTTCAGCAAGCGCCGCATCAGCTTGCCGCTGCGGGTCTTCGGCAGGTTTTGGCGAAAGGCGATGTCCTTGGGCGCCACCGCCGGCCCCAACCGCTTGCGCGCATGGCCCAGGATGTCACGCCGCAAAGGCTCCCCGGCCTCGAAGCCGCTGCGCAGGGCGACATAGGCCTTGACCGCCTCGCCCGAGATCGGGTCTGGCAAGCCGATCACCGCCGCCTCCGCCACCGCGGGATGGTCCATCAGAACGCTCTCCACCTCGAACGGACCGATCAGATGGCCGGCGCTCTTGATGACGTCGTCGGCGCGACCGACGAACCAGTAGTAGCCATCGCGATCCCGCATCGCCAGGTCGCCGGTCAGGTACCAGCCGCCGGCGAAACATTTTCGGAAGCGTTCCTCCTCGTGCAGATAGCCGCGCATGATGGACGGCCAGCCGGGCCGCAGGGCCAGTTCGCCAAGCGCCATGGGCTCCGGCGCCTCGTTGACGGACCCATCGGCTGACCGCTCCACGATACCCGCCGTCACGCCCGGAAGCGGCCGGCCCATCGATCCGGGCTTGATATCCATGGCGGCGAAGTTGGCGATCATGATCCCGCCGGTCTCGGTTTGCCACCAGTTGTCGTGGAAAGGCCGGCCGAAGGCTTTGACACTCCAGAGCACCGCCTCGGGATTCAGCGGCTCGCCGACGCTGGCCATGAAACGCAGCGAGGGCAAATCATAGGGGGACGGGTCAGCGTCCCAGGCCTTCATCAGCATCCGCACCGCCGTCGGCGCGGTGTACCAGACGGTCACCTTCTGCTCGCGCAGGATGCGCCGCCACCGCTGCGCATCGAACTCGGCCTCATCGACCACCAAGGTCACGCCGTTGGTGAGCGGTGAGATGATCCCGTAGGATGTGCCGGTCACCCAACCTGGATCGGCCGTGCACCAGTAGATGTCGCCTGGCCTCAGATCCAGCGCCGTGCGGCCGGTGACATGGTGGGCCACAACCGCCTCATGGACATGCACGGCCCCCTTGGGCCGTCCCGTCGTGCCGCTGGTGAAATGCAGTAGCGCCATGTCCTCGGGGCGGCTCGCCACGGTCTTGAACATCGGATCGGCCGCCGCAAGCGCGGCCGCCAAATCGATGCAGCGGGCCGGCGCCGGGCCGAGGCATCCAGTCAGAAGCACGTGGCGCAGACTGGGGATGGCTTCCCGCCAGGCTTCGATCTTGCGATGGTACAGAGCCTCGGTGGTCACTAGGACATTGACTTCGCCAATCTCCATCCGCGCCTGCAGCGGCTCTGGTCCGAAGGCCGAGAACAGTGGCGTGAACACCGCGCCAGCCTTCAGAGTCCCCAGAGCGGCGATGTAGAGCTCCGGAATTCGGCCGATCACGGCATACACCCGATCGCCTGGCTTCACCTTCAGCGACCCGAGCAGGCTGGCGAAGCGATTGGCCTGTTGCGTCAGCTCGGCGTAGCTGAATTCGCGCACCGTATCGTCCCGACCGATCCAGCGCAGCGCCGGCCAAGCGCCCCGCCCCGCCCTGACATGCCGGTCAAGGGCCTCATGGGCGATGTTCAGGCCGCCCCCTGGCAGCCCGGCCAACTCGGCCCGCGCCGCCTCCCAAGTAAAGGCGGCCGTCTCCGCATCATAATCCTTGAGATTGGCTCCAGCGCGGTCCAACGCCGACTTCCGGATGACGGGCCAACTCACCCGAGTCTCCCCAACCGAACGCGGAATGCTCATGAGGGGGCTCCATCATCATCGATATGGTGCGCCTGCCGAAAGCAACTCGCCGGAAGGCGCGGTGCTCCCGGCAAGATCGACTATTTAACCGCCTTAACCTCGATTTTCTTGGGTTCCGGCCTGGCCGGCGTGGGAATAACCACCTTCAGGACGCCATGGCTCATCGTGGCCTTGATCTGATCGGTGGTGACGCCCGGGGGCAGTTGGATCGAGCGTGAGAAGGCGCCGTAGCTGCGTTCGACGAAGTGGTAGTTTTTATTCTGCTTCTCGGACTCGAACTTCTTCTCGCCGCTGACGGTAAGCAAACCATCGCTGACCGCGACTTCGACATCCTTTTCCTCAAGGCCGGGCAATTCGACGGTCAGTTCGAGGCCGTCCTTGGTGTCTGCCAGATCCATTCGGGCCTCGACGTCGACCAGGCTACCACCGGCCGTAAGGGGCGGCGCGAAATCCTCGATTAGGCGATCGATCTCCCTCTGCAGAGATCCGAAAATATTGAACATTGGCCGAGAATTGACTGACCCCTCACGCCGAACGGGAACTTGCACGGATCTATCCATAACTATACCTCCAACTCGGATTTTGAAAGACAATGCTTTTTTTTGAATTTGCGATCGAATGTGAGCGCCTATATTGATTCATCGCAAATAGTATTGGTCAGAAGCGGCAGCCTGAGCCGAAACATCAATCCAGACTCAGAGGAATCGAAATCCAAGGCGGCTCCGATCTGCTTGCCGAGTTCGCGGATGAGCCGGAAGCCAAGCCCGCCGTCGGTGGCGGCGTTGAAGGTATCCGGAAGGCCCGGCCCGTCGTCCGCGACCTCAATCACGATGGCCTCCGGGGGGTCCTTGCGACTTCGGATCAGAATCCTGCCGGTCTCGCCCGACGGATACGCGTGTTTGATGGCGTTGGTGATGACTTCGGCGATGATCTGGGCGAGCGGTAGAGCCTGCTCCGGCATGATCCTGCACTCAGCCGCCAGATCTTCAACCATCTCGATCCTGTCGGAAAAGATGGATCCGAGAGCCCCGCAGATCTCGTGCAGGTGCTCACTCAGATCGGCGGAAGCGCCCGATCCGCGCAGGGCGAACGAGCGGTGCAGACGGGCGACCGCCTCGATCTGGGCGCGGATACTCTCGAGAAGCATCTGAGCCGCTTCGCTCGCCGGATCAGCGAACTCCAGGGGCCGCCGCGCCAGATCCAGAGCCTTCAGGCGCACAAACCCGGCCAGAAGTGACAACTGGTTTGCGATACGATGATCAGCCTCGGCAACAAGATTGCATTGGTCACAGAACCCCGTGGTTCTGAGGGACGGATTCACACGCTGATCGGCCTGTCCCGCTCCCGCAAAGGCGTCATCGTGCAAATGCAGTCCTCCATCCATCATGAGCGACAAGCCAGACCCACCAGAACCCGCTCCAAGCTATCTCGGCGAGACCCGGGTATCCCTGGTGGCTCGCGCTCAGAGACCTGTGACACCTCTTCGGGATTGGTCACCGCCGACCAGTGCGTCGGACAAATTCGGAATATCTGGCGACGTCCTGAGTAAACGGGCGGGCGCTCCAAATAACTGGAGCGCCCAAACAGCGCGGCTTTCAGGGGAAAGGGCCGCGCTGAAACCGGGTCAGCCGATCGCGAGATGATCCACGACCGAATGAACTCCGGGGGCCGCCCACACTGCACGTTCGACCGCCTCGCGCTCATGCAAGCTGTGGACCTTGCCCTCGAGCGTCACCTTTCCATCGGAGGCCGAGACGCGAATGCGCGCTGCCTCGACCGAAGCGTCGCGCTTGAGCGCGTCCTCGATACGGTGCGAGACGTCGGCGGGCGATACGTGGCGCTTGAGGGCAATCTGGTTGCTGACGCCGATGACGCCCCGCAGGTTGCGCACGGCGGCCTCGGCGGCGTGGCGCTGATAGTCCCAGTCCAACTCGCCGGACAAGGTGATCCAACCTTTGCTCACCTTCACCTGCACAGCATTGTCCGGAAGAAAGACGTCCCAATTCAGCGCTTGCACGGCGCGGGCGGCGATATCCTCGTCCCTATGGGTCGAGGACCCAGGATAGCGCACTGTGATCTCATCAACGATGGCGGCCACGCCCTTGACGCGCTTGGCGATCCGCTCGGCCGCCGCCTTCTGGGCGTAGTTGGGAACGTGGCCGCTGAGAATGGCGACACCCCGGTCGACAGCCACGCCGATGTGGGCGGAATCGATGCTGGGGTCCCAATCGAGAGCGTCGATGACGTTCTGGCGAACACTCTTGTCGTTCATGTCAAATCTCCGTTCCTAGAGGTTTGGTTCGATCCGCCGATGACCCCGCGGATCAATCAGACGAGAGCCTTCATGTGTTGCTAATTCCAGCGGCCGGGATCCGAGCCGCAAAGCGCCGTGGCGACGAATGGCGTCGGCTAATAGATTCGCTTCGTGGATCGCCACCTCGCTGGACCAAGATGGCGCCGTCATGTTGTCGCCAGCGGGAAAGTGGGCGTCCACGACGGACAGAGCGCCAGCCTCGCTCCGGAGCAAATGAAGCGCCCCGCCAGATCCCCGCCGCGGAGAAAGATCCTGATTTCGGTCGGATAGCCGGCCTGGGCGAGCTTCTGGCCCAGGGACTTGGCCGCGTCTTCCGCGCTGGAGCCGCTCTGAAACAAGATGGGATCGCGGCACTGATCCAGACGAACCGCCCACCCCTCGCCCAGAGGCTCCACCGAGATCAGCCGCACCGGCTCATTGTCCCGCTCGCCGGCGGCGGGGCCATCCCGGATGTCCTGAGCCCGGGCAGTGTCCGAGGCACGGACGCGAGCCTGATTGAAGTCCAGCCTCACCGATTCGCCCCCGCGCTATTCTCGGGCGGGGCCAGCCGATCAAGCTTTTCCTTCTCGCTCGCCAACAACCGCATCAGCATATCGCGGTCGCAGCCTCCGCCATCCTCCTGCGAAAGTCGGCTGTGGAACCGCTCGATGTTCATCTGGCAAAGCCACGCACTATCGACGTCCATGAACCGGTCTCCCAACATCCAAGGTTGTCGCTATCCAAATCCAAGGGATGCAACTTCGAATAGACTCGGATCGTCCCTAGGTACTTTTGCCCAGAAGCGGTTACGCCGGGTCGCGAGTTCCCGCCGCGTGGCTCACTCAAGCCCTGGTCCAGAATCTGGTCTTGCCCAGGTTCGCGGCAAGCCCGACGATGTTCCAAAGAGGCGGCGCACGATGATCCTCCGGCGCAGCCGGCGGTTCGCAACAGGAAGAAACGAGAAGCGATGGCCAGACCAGCGCAGACCGGCCAGCAAGGCGGCAATCTGGGCGACAAGCGCAGGGCGTCCAGCGCCGACGGCCGAAAGGCCGCTGTCGCGACCGGAATTCCTGTTGTCGCGGTCGGCGCCTCGGCCGGAGGTCTGGAACCGATCACCCGCCTGCTGGCCGCGATGCCGGCAAAGAGCGGTCTGGCCTTCGTCGTCATCCAGCATCTGGATCCCACGAGCAAGAGTCTGCTGCCCGAGCTGCTAGGCCGCCAGACCGCCATGAGGGTGCAATCCGCCACGGACGGGGTCCAGGTGATGCCCAACCAGGTCTATGTCATCCCCCCGGGCGCCCACCTCACGATCGAGTCTGGCAGGCTGCACCTGTCGGCGAGACCGACAGCCGCCGGGGCTGGCATGCCCATCAACGTGTTCCTGCAGTCACTCGCGACCCAGTGCGGCGAGCGCGGCATCGGTGTCATCTTGTCGGGAAGCGGGTCCGACGGCGCGGAGGGTCTTAAGGCTTTGAAGCAAGCCGGGGGTCTGGCCCTGGTTCAGGCCCCAGAGGAAGCCCAACAGGACAGCATGCCACGCCAGGCAATGATGATCGCCAACCCTGACCATGTCCTGAGCGTGGAGGACATGCCCGAGATCCTGGCCCGTTATGTCGCCCACAACTATGTCCGGGCGCGCCCGTCAGCCTCAAGGGAAGAGCCGCAGGAAATTGCTGACCCGTCGGCGCTGGCGGCAATCATTGAACGACTCAGGTCCGCGACGGGGCAGGATTTCTCGCGCTACAAGTCCGGCACGCTGCAGCGTCGTGTCGAACGACGCATGGCGCTGCATGGCGTTCATGCATGGGCCGACTATCTCGCATTGCTCCGCACCAGCCCGGTCGAGGCCAGCGCCCTGGCCAAGGATCTGCTGATCAACGTCACCCGGTTTTTCCGTGACGCCGACGCCTTCAGCGCCATGGCCGAACGTATTGCGGACCTCCTGCAGGGGCATACGTCCGACCAGCCCGCGCGAATCTGGGTCGCCGGCTGCAGCACTGGCGAAGAGGCCTATTCGCTGGGAATCCTGTTCCGCGAGCAGATCGACGCGGCGCGAAAGGGCCTGGGTCTGCAGATCTTCGCGACGGACATCGACGAGGACGCCCTGCAGACCGGGCGTGCGGGGCTGTATCCGGGCAGCATCGCCTCCGACGTTTCGCCCAAACGGCTAAAGCAGTTTTTTGTCCAGGAGGATGGACACTTCAAGGTCGCCAAGGAACTGCGCGAGGCGGTCATCTTCAGCCGACACGATGTGCTGAGCGATTCTCCCTTCTCACGGCTGGATCTGGTCTCCTGCCGCAACCTTCTGATCTATCTGACGCCGGAAGCGCAGGCTCACGTGTTGGCGTTGGCCCATTTTGCGCTGCGGGAGGGAGGTCTGCTGCTGCTCGGCTCGGCGGAATCGGTGGCCGCGGCCCCGGGCCTGTTCGAGCCGGTGGACGAAAAGCTGCGGATCTACCGGCGTAGCGGCCGCGGGCGGCCGGCGCGGGCGCGTTTCTCGATACTGGAGTCAGGACAGGCATCGGGAGCCTGGAATCGCGCGCTCCGTCAGTCGATCCAACGATCGCCGTCTCTGCCGGATCTGGTCCAGCGCACGATGCTTGAGACTTACGCTCCGGCCGCCGTGGTGACCAATCGCCAGCTCGTCCCGCTGTATTTTTTTGGCGGAGCCGACCGGTATCTGAAAATTGTCTCCGGCGAACCTGGCCAGGACCTGCTGACGATCGCCCGGGAGGGGCTGCGTCCAAAACTTCGCGATGCGATCGCTCGCGCCTTCCGCGCCAAGCGTCGCGTCTCGGAACATGGCGTCAGCTTCGAGCGGGAGGGCAAAACCGTCACGGTGACGATCGAGGCGCAGCGGATCGCCGATGAGCAAGAACCGCTCGTTCTGGTGAGCTTCATCGACGAACTGCGCAGCCCAGAGGCCGCACGGGCGCCCGTCAGCAAAGCCGGCGATCGCTCAGAGTTGGTCCTGCTGCGTCAACAGCTGGCCGAAACGCGCAAGGAACTCAATCGGACCATCCATGAACTTCGGGAAACGAACGAAGAGCTCAAGGCGAAAAACGAAGAAGCAATGTCGCTGAACGAGGAGTTCCTCTCCACCAACGAGGAGCTGGAATCCTCGAAGGAGGAGCTGCAGTCGCTGAATGAGGAACTGACCACCGTCAACAACCAACTGCGTCAGACGTTGCAGCAACAGGAGCAGACGTCCACGGATCTCGCCAATCTGCTGGACAGCTCAGCCGTGGCCACGATCATGCTGGACGCTCAGCTCCGCATCAAGGTCTTCAATCCGCGCATGAAGGCGCTGTTTTCTCTGATCGACGCCGATATTGGTCGGCCGCTCGCTGATCTGGTTCCAAAATTCGCCGACCCGCAACTGCCCGCCGACGCCCTTGCGGCGCGTTCGACCGGAACGCCGAGTGATCGTGAAATCCGCGCGGAATCCGGCGCTTGGTACGTCCGTTCGGTTTTGCCTTATCGGACAGAGGCCGGCGCCGTCGAGGGGGCCGTGGTCACCTTCGCCGATGTCTCGCGGTTGAAGCAGGCGGAACTCGAGTCCGCCGCCGCGCGCCGATATGCCGAAACCGTCATCAACGCCGTGCATGAGCCGCTGGTGGTGCTCAATCCAAACGCCACGATCGTATCGGCCAATGCGGCGTTCTGCGCTGCGTTTGAACTGACGCCAGACCGCATCGCCGGACGGGCCCTGCGCGACCTTGAGCGCCCGTTCTTGGGCGATGACCGGTTGATCGCACTGGTGACGGGGATCAAGGCGCAGGCGGCCGGGATCGACCCGGTGGATCTCGAAGCCGAGCTCCCCGGGGGCGGGCTCCGAATCTGGCGGGCCAGGGCGAGCGGCTTTCGGGCTCCGTCCACAGAGCATCCACTCGTGCTGCTAACGCTCAACGACGCCACCGATGAGCGCCACATCGTCCGGCAACAATTGCAGCTCATGATCGACGCCATGCCGGGGGCCTTCCTGGCGGTCGACAAAGAGAGCCTGATCCAGTTCGCCAGCGGCCAGGTCGAGCCCCTGTTCGGATACAGGACCGATGAACTGATTGGTCAGAGGATCGACGTTCTGGTGCCTGCCGACATGCAGGAAAGACATGCGGCGCTCCATGCCGGCTATTTCGAAAACCCTGCCCGCAGGCCGATGGGGGCGGGCCTCAAAATCAATGGGGTCACCAAGGATGGTCGCAAGATTCCGCTGGATATCGGCCTCAGCCCGATGGCCATCGCGGACGGCTTCCTCGTCATGGTCGCCGTCCACGATCTGCAAGCGGTCCGAGAGGGCGAGGCGCGACTGCGTGAAGCGCGGGAGTCAGCGGACCGGGCCAATCGAACGAAGACGCGTTTCCTGGCGGCCGCAAGCCACGATCTTCGACAACCGTTGCAGACCATCGGCTTTCTGATCGGCGTTCTGGAAAGGCGGGTGGTCGAACCGGAAACGCGCGGGACCCTGGCCAAGCTGGACGACGCCATCGTCCACATGGGTGAGCTGCTCGATAGCCTGCTCGACATCAACCAGATCGAAGGTGGCGCGATCCGACCGCAGATCGCCAAGATGGCGGTCGCTCCCCTGTTGGCGCGCGCCGTCGATGAATTCGCGCCGCTCGCGGCCGCGAAAGGCCTTGAGCTCCGCGCGGTCCCCTCGTCAGCGGTGATCCCGAGCGACCAGCGGCTGCTGGCGCGCATGGTCGGCAATCTGCTCTCCAACGCGATCAAATACACAGAACACGGCAAGATCCTGATCGGCTGCCGGCGACGGGGCGGCGCTCTGCGGATTGAGGTCTGGGACACCGGCATCGGCATTCCGCCGGAGAGCAGCGAAGCGATCTTCGAGGAATTCCATCGAGTCGAGCCGGCGGATTCCGGCAGATTTGGCATGGGGCTGGGGCTCTACATCGTGCAGCGCTTCGCGCAGCTGCTCGAGCATGGGGTCGAGGTGCACTCCATTCCCGGCAAGGGATCAGTGTTCGCTCTGGTCGTTCCCGGCGCCATGTTTGTCGCCCCCGCCCAAGGACGGATCAGCAAGCGCGACTCGCGCTCATCGCCGCCGGTTGTCCTTGTGATGGAAGACGACGCCACGCAGCGTGAAACCCTGCGCACGCTGTTGGAACTTGAAGGCTATCGCGTGATCGCGGCGCGCAGTGGCGCCGAGGCGCTGGCCCATTTCGATTCTCCCGCCGCCCTCCATCCAACCCTCATTGTCACCGACTACAACCTCCCGGGGACCATGAACGGGCTGGATGTCATCCAGCGAGCACGCGCCCAGACGAAAGCCACACTTCCCGCGCTGATCATCAGCGGCGACAAATTGGAGGCGAGCCGGGCGGCCGCCGAGGCGACGGTCGTAAAATTCATCGCCAAGCCCATGAGGGCCTCTGATTTGTTGGCGGCGCTGGGCCCACTTGCCGACATCGTGAGCCCAGGCTGGCGCTCGGGCCAGAAGCCGCCCCCCCGGGTGACAAAGCCATTTGCGTCCGCGCCCGACGCCAACATCGCCGTGATTGATGATGAGCCCAGCGTTCGGGACAGCATTCGCGAGATGCTTGAAGCCGAAGGCTACCGGGTTGCGGCCTATCCCTCGGGCCAGGCGTTCCTTTCAGATGCAGATCACCAGCGCTTCCGCTGCCTGATCGTCGACATGACCTTGCCCGGAATGGATGGTCTCGAATTGCAGAGCCGTCTAAAATCAGAAGACTCTGGCACGGCGATAGTTTTTGTCACCGGGAGCGCCAACTTGCCTCTGGCCGTAAAGGCGATCCGGGAGGGCGCAGTAGACTTCCTGCAGAAGCCGGTGAGCAACGCCGCGTTGCGAGACAGCGTCGCGCGCGTCCTTGCGGACGATCAGGAAAGCGCCGGCCGAGGCGTGGAGCGTGGCGAGATCGCCGCCCGCCTGGCCAACCTGACCCAGCGCGAGCGCCAGGTGATGGAGCGCATCGTCGAAGGCAAATTGAACAAGAATATCGCGATCGAACTGGGGATCAGCCAGCGGACAACGGAGCATCACCGTCAGAGCGTCATGCGAAAGATCGGCGCCAGTTCGTTGGCCATGCTGATAAGAATGGTGGGCCTTGTCCGTCAGTGATAGCGGCTTGCGCTCGGGGCGCACGACGGCTCGCCGCGCCAAACCAAACGGACGGAGACTCTGCGGTTGGCGTCCGCCTGAGGATGATCACGGGTGATCACCCGGGCGCGGTGGCCATAATCGTCTGTCAGATTGGTCCCCCGGCTTCGGATCGGGTGTTCCCCCACGCCGCGCGAGAAGATGGATGTCGCCGACCTGCGAGCGCCATGATCGACCCCCGGGTTTTCGCCAGAACAACCTTGGCGCACGCCGCCGCTGGCGACCGCCCTGGAGGCGCCCGAAGCTCTGGCCTGGTCGCGATCATCGCTCCAGAACATAGACGCCCGGGGCCGCGCCCAGAGGCTTGCGATCCACGCCAGAGCCGACGAGATCCGCCGCCGCCGCTGGGCTCGAATGCGACCTTAGCCAGTCGCCCCATACCGGCCACCAAGAGCCCCCGCTCACCGACCGCTCCGCCATCGGGTCCAGACGCGGACTGACCCTGGTCAGGCGTTGGGTTTCGGGAGACGAGGGCTTGTCGGGCGATCGCAAGGCCTACCGTCCGAGCACCAAAGGCAGCTCGGCGGCGTCGAGCATCCGGCGGGTGACGCCGCCAAACAACGACTCGGCCAGCTCACCGCGGCCAAAGGCGCCCATGACGCAGTAGCGCGCGCCGCGCGCCCGGCAGGCGGCCAGAATCCAGACATCGGGCTTTTGCCCCTCAGCAGCCACCCGCTCAATCTCGGCGTGAATGCCGTGACGGGACAGGTAGGCGGCGGCCGCCTCGGCCGGCGTGCCCTCGCCGTCCTCCGTCACGGAAAACAGACAGACCGACTGGGCCATCTTCAGCAGGGGGACGCTGGCGCGAAGTGTGGCCATGTTCACCGCCGAGCCGTCCCAGGCCACCAGGGCCGGGCCGGCGGCGTCAAAGCCACGTTTGTCGTCGGGAACAGCGACCACCGGGCAGCGCGCCTGGGCGAGGACCTGGGTCACGACGCCGCGCTGCTCAAGCGAGAACAGGGTCTCGCGCTTGCAGTTGACGACGATCAGATCCGCAAAGCCGGCCTCGTGCATCAGGCAGCGCGTGAAATCACCGGTCGTGTCGATCCAGTCCCAAGTCGTCCCCTCATGAAGCATCCGGGCTTCCAGGGCGGCCTTGTTGGCGGCCTCGACCTTGCGCTCTTCAGCCAGGACCATCGCCTGAACCGCGCCACTGAGATCGCCGACCAGCACCGGCATCGGCGTGACGTCGACACAGGTCAGGTGACCGTACAACGCCCGGGTCAGATCCAGGGCCGCCTGCAGTCTCGCTTCCTGGCCCGCATCGTCATGCACCAGCAACAGCACCGTTTTCATTGCCGCCTCCTTGGCTTGGAAAACCAAGGCTACGGATGGATCGGCCACGCGCCTATGCGGGATTATACGGATGAACTTGCCCTCTACTGCGGCAGCCGCATGTTCCCGTCCACGAAACCTGTAATCGGGACCACCCCTAAGTATTGTCCACAATGGCGGCGGCACCCAAACGCCCTATAGTTGCATTCACCGGTGCGAGGGAGCGCTAGTCATGTCGATGTCAGGATTTCCAGAGGCCATCGCCTGTCGCGACACTGCGCCGCCCCGCTTAGGGTCCGCGCCTGGTTCGAGCGCGACATCGCCGAACGCGCCGCCTGGGCGGCGCCCGGGGTCAGCGCCGTAGAAGACCGGGTGGCCATCGGCGCCTGAACGCCGAAACCACTGGTCGCGGCGCTCCACTCCCCCGTGTGCCGCGAGTCCGTGCGTCAACCCCGTCGCACGATCCTGCCGCCCTGCCGCCGCGCGCGACAGGGCGGCTTCTCTTTGTCGCGCCCGGTGAATCCTGACGCTGCGGCGGGCGAGCAGAACGGCGTTCATCCCGCAGCGGCGCCGAGGCGAGGGTCAGACCAAGGGCGCGCGGGCATTGCCTGTGGCCAACGGACTTGCCGGCGTCATGCAAAGGCGTGGAGGGCGCGGATGAGCTTGTCCACGGCGGGGTCCGAAGCTATTACGCTCGGAGCCAGCAGCGGCTCGACCAGGCCGGCGATGAAACTCGCTCCGCCAGCATAGGCCAGCGCCCAGCCCGCGAAGCGACGATGCTGTATGGCCCCCCTCCGCAGCACGCTGAGCGTCTCATGGCGTTCGTCTCGAGCGATGCTGGCCATCAGAACCTCCAGCGCAGCGTCCGGACCCTCAAGGATTTGCGCGAAAGCCTCGCCCGTCCAAACCAGAGCCCCGGTCACGCCAAGCGCCGCGTTGCGTTCGAGCGAAACCCGGACGATATCGGCGATCTGATCCGTGCCCTGGGCCAACGTCAATCGACTGCGGCTCACATACAGAAGATCGATCAGGTGGCCTTCCATGGCGCACATCTCCCGAATGAGGGTTGCCCGCTCCGCGCGCGTCGTCACGAAGGAGTTAGAACCGCCGCGCCAACCAGACGCCCCGCCCGAAGATCCTCCAGGGCCTTGTCAGCCTGCTCCAGGCGATAGGTCGTCACATGCGCGCGAACCTTGGCGGCCAGAGCCCGGGGCAGATAGTCCCGCGCGTCCTGCCGCGTCAGGTTGGCTACCGAGACGAGCCGCCGCTCGCCCCAGAGATCAGCGTAGTCGAAGGCGGGAATCTGGCTCATGTGGATGCCACCGCAGACCACCACCCCGCCCTTGCGCACCGCCCGCAAGGCGACAGGGACCAACCCGCCGACCGGCGCGAAGAGAATGGCCGCGTCGAGCGGCTCGGGCGGCGATTGGCTGGAGTCCCCGGCCCAAAAGCAACCCAGGGACCGCGCCAGGGCCTGGGCCGCCAGGTCCCCGGGGCGGGTAAACGCCGCCAGCGCCTGGCCTTCGGCGACAGCGAGCTGGGCCAGCAGATGGCCCGCCGCGCCAAAGCCATAGAGGCCCAAGCGCTGGACGCGCGTCTGGGCGCACGCCAGACGCCAGGCCCGAAAGCCGATCAGCCCCGCGCACAGCAACGGTGCGGCCTGGGCGTCCTCAAGGCCGTCTGGAATCGGCAGAGCGAAACGCGCGTCCGCCGCCATCAGCTCGGCATAACCGCCATCACGGCTCCAACCGGTGAAGACCGGCGCGTCGCAGAGATTTTCGGCGCTGTCCCGACAATATCGACAGCGGCCGCAGGTCCCGCCCAGCCAGGCCACGCCGACCCGCTGACCAAGCCTCCAGCCTTGGACCTCGTCGCCCATGGCCTCGACCACACCGACCACCTCATGACCTGGCACGACGGGCCCCGATGAGGGCAGGTCACCGTCCAGCAGATGCAGATCGGTCCGGCAGACGCCGCACGCCCGCACCCGAACCAGCAGATCCTGAGGCCCGAGCTGGGGCGTCGGGCGACTGACCAAGGTCAGCCGCCCCTGGTCGAGGACCATGGCCCGCACGTCAGGCGACGTCGGCCGGCTTGGACGCCTGGATGGCGATGGTCCGTCCGCCGGACTCGGCGACCTTGGGCGCGGTGATGGTCAAGACGCCGTCGGCCAGGGAGGCGACGATCCTGTCGCTATCGACGGCGCGCGGTAGGGTGATCGATCGCGAAAAGGCTCCCGAGCGCCGCTCGACGACGCGATAGGTCTTGGACTTGTCCTCGGTCTCCGAGGCCTTCTCGCCGGCGATGGTCAGGAGGTCATCCTCGACGGTTACGGCGATTTCACTGTCCTTGAAGCCGGGCACGTCGAGCTTGATCTCCACCCCTTGAGCGGTTTCGCTAAGGTCGAGGCTCGGAGCGCCAAAGGTCTCCAGACTGCGGCCAAATTCCCCAAACAGGCGATCGATCTCCCGCTGAAGCGGCGCGAATATGTGAGTGGCCTGTTGGCCCAAAGCCGGGATGAGGGTTTTGCTGTCTTGCAGGCCCATGTCTAAGGCTCCATCGATCTGGGCGCCCGAGCGGCGCGATGAGAGTGTGGTCCGTCGCGGGCCCGGGCCTTTGACCGGCGTCAATCGCCGTGATTTTCCGGGCGACGGAACTTCGGGCGTCTCGCACCCGCGCTCAGCCGAGCTTGATGTGAGCGCCGCCGGCGGCGATGGCGAGGCTGACGCCCCAGCTATAGCCAACACCCAGGGTCACGGTGTCGGCGGCGAAGGTCGCCGTGGCGTCCGAAGCGCCATCTGGCGGAGCGGTGCGCGCCAGAGCCCGCCCTGGAGCCGGGGCGATCACGCCCACCAGTTCCGCAGTATTGACACGTTAAGTCGGCCAAGCCGGAAAGCCCCCTCCCCTTCAATTGGATCAGGCGGCGACGGTCGCGGCCTCCCACGCCCGGTCAGCCTGGGCGCGTAGGAGCCGGAGGCTTGGTCGCGAGATCAGATGGAGTTGGATATTGAACGTATTGTAGACGGCGGCATGGTCCCTTCCCGGTCAACCGCATCCTACGGCCTAAAACCGGAGACAAGTTAGCGTTGACCTGCCAGCACCACCGCGGTGTCCGGCGCCAAGCCATGCTCGCAAAAGAGGAAGCGGCCGCCTGGCTTCAGAACCCGGCGGGCCTCGGCCAGGACTGCGGCGGGCGTATGAACCGAGCAGAGGGTGAAGGTGCAGACGACGGTGTCGAAGCTTTCGTCGTCGAAACCGAGATGCTCGGCTTCTCCTGGCAGGACTTTGACCTGGAGGCCTTCAGGACGCGGAGCCGCCAACGCCCGATCTCGCAGGCCTTCCGAGGGGTCAACCCCGGTGACGCTGGTCACCCGCGCAGGATCATAGAAGGCCAGGTTCAGTCCGCCGCCGATCCCCAGTTCAAGGACCTGCCCTTCGGCCAAGGGCAGGTCCTTGGCGCGTTGATTGGCGATCGCTCCCGCCCCGCAAGCGCAGCCGATCAGGCGCGGCAGGATGTGGCGATCATAGAAGGACGTCATGGCTGCTGTTTTTCCCGTCGATCCACAAGTCGTAGAAGTCCGTCAACGAGGGTCAAGATCTCCCTGTCGAGGAGTCGATAGGCCACCGCTTGGCCCTGTCGGCGGGTGGTGACAATACCGGCGTCGCGTAGGCGCGCCAGATGCTGCGACAGCGCCGACTGAGAGAGCGGCAGCCGGGTCTGCAGGTCACTTACCCATGAATCGCCCTCACCTAGGGCGCGCAGAATCCGCAAGCGATGGATATTGGCCAGCGCCCGCAGGACATCGTCGGGCGTGGCAGGTTCATTGGCCATGCAGCAGCGCGTTGAGCCGATAGGACGAGATCGTCACCTCGCCGCGCGCCGTCACCAGGGCGCTTTGAGCGGCCAGGGCTTCGCGTTCGGCGTCGAGCAGATCCAGGACAGGCTTTTGGCCCACCCGCACTTCATTGCGCACGCTGTCGAGCGCGCTCGTCGCGGCACTGGCCTGGTCAGTAGCGGCCCGCATCACCGCCTGCGCGGTGGCGACATCGCCCCAGGCGCCAATCACAGCCTCCCGCACTTGAGCCTGCGCTGACTTCAGGCCCGCCTGAGCGGCACGAAGCGCCGCTGCGGCCTCGTCTATGCGGCCGCTGACCGCGCCACCCGAGAACAGGGTCCAGCGTCCCTGAACGCCGACCGTCACGCCATCGGCGCTATAGCCGGGGAAAAACTGGTCGCGCGCCGTGCTGGCAGTGGCGGTCAGGGCCAGGTTGGGCAATCGGTCGGCGCGCGCATAGCGAACACCAGCCTGCGCGGCGCGTTCCGCCGCCTGGGCGGCCAGTAACATAGGGCTCGATTGGGACGCCGTTGCGATCGCCTCATCGAGCGAAGCGGGCGTCGCGGGGGGCGCGACCACGGCCTCAAGCCCGTCCGGCTCAGCCCCGACGACCGAAACGAAATGGGCCCGGCTCTTGGCCAGCTGACCCTCTGCCCGGGCCAGGCCCGCACGGCTCTCGGCCTGGCGGGCCAAGGCCTGGTCAAGATCAGTGCGAGCTATCTCACCGGCCTTGAAGCGCAATTGCGCCTGGCTGGTGATGGTCTGCATCTGGGCGAGTTGGGCCCGGCTCAACACTACCATATCCTGAGCGCTCAGGACCCCAACATAGGATGACGCGACGTCGGCGCTCAGCATGGCCGTCGCGCCGCCGACCTGGGCCAGAGCTGCAGCCTTGCCCTCTCCTGCCTGGGTGATGGCGGCGCTGACGCCGCCGCCGGAAAACAGCGGCTGGCGCAGTTGCAGTGACGCCGCGCGGGGCGATACATCGCTCTGACCAAAGCCGAAGAAGCCGCCAAGATCGGTTGTCCCGCTGCCGCTCTCACCCGAAAAGGTCAGGCTCGGCAGCCGGCCGGCGCGCGCTTGAGCGAGGCGCGCCGACGCCGCATCCGACTGGGCCTGAACCTGGGCCAGGCCGGGATTGGCGCGCCGCGCCATGGCGATGGCTTCGGGCAAGGTCATGGCCGACGCAGCCCAGGGCGCGGCGACACTGGCCAGCAAGGTCAGGGCGAGGACGGCGCGCAGGGTGCTCACCGGAACGCGACGCCCGGCTTGACGCCGAGTTTCTTGAAGACCATCGCGGCCGGGCAAAAGCCGGTGAAGGCCGCCTGGATCATGTTGAGGCCTGCAAAGATCGACAGACCGATCCACCAGGGATGAACAAACTGGGCCAAACCAATACCCAGCAGGACGACAAAGCCAGCAAAGGCCAGAACCATTCGATCGACAGTCATGTTCAGTCTCCTCTCGCGGCTCAGGCGTTTGCCTGGGCCAGAGCCTGGTGCGTCCAGGCGACGATTTGCGCCGTGCTCATCAGGCCAGCGGACCGCGCGATGACGGCGCCGTCCCGATAGAGCAGCAGGGCCGGAATACCCGAGACGCCGAGCGCCCCGGCGGCCTGAGGTTCGGCCTCGGAATTGAGTTTCAGCAGCCTTACGTCCGGCTCAAGCCGGGCGGCCGCAGCGGCGAACTGAGGGGCCATGGATCGGCAAGGTCCGCACCAGGGCGCCCAGACATCGACGAGGACAGCGACGCCGCGGGTCTTGCCGGCGTGGGCTGCCAGTTGCGCGCCGCTCACCTCGGTCGGAGCGCCGGAGAACAGGCGCTCGCCGCAGCGGCCGCACTTGGCCGCTAAAGCGTTCTTGTCTTCCGGGGCGCGATTGGTCGCGCCACAGGCGGGGCAAACAAGCTGCCGCATCACACTGCCTTTCGCCCTCAGGGCTTGATCTTGTGGATGCCCATGACGTCCAGGGCGAGCTTCTCGTAGAAGGGCTCGCTCTCGCCACGTTTGACCTTGGCCAGGAAGTATTTCTCGAAGCCGACCTTGGCCAGGTGGACCCACTTGCCGCTGGCCGACCAGTTGACGTTGCGCGGCGGAATCTGGGGCTGGGCGATGAACACCACACCGCCGTCGCCGAAATCGGCCAGGCAGATGGCGTTCCAGGTCGCCTCATGGGTAGCGGGCTGGCCGTTGAGGATCTCTTTGAGATTATGGGCGATGGCCGTGACCATGCTCTCGATCATGAAGCCGGTCTTGGGTACGCCGACAGGCACCGGCGTCTTGCCGGTCGGAGCGATGGCAACACACACACCCAGGGCCATGACGTTCGGATAGGTCGGATTGCGCTGGTGCTTGTCGACCAGGATGAAGCCGCGCGGGTTGGTAAGCCCCTCCACACCCCTCACGGCGGATACGCCCCGGAAGGCCGGCAGCATCATCGAGTAGGAGAAGGGCAGATCGTGTGTCGCCTTGACGGCGCCGTCATCGGCGATCTCTTCAACGTGCATTAATCCGGCTTCGACCGAAGCGACCTTGGCGTTGGTGATCCACTTGATATGGCGCTGGCGCATTTCGCTTTCCAGCAGGCCCTTGGTGTCGCCCACTCCGTCCAGGCCCAGATGGCCGACATAGGGCTCGGAGGTAACAAAGGTCATCGGCACGCGGTCGCGCACCTTGCGGCGGCGCAGTTCGGTGTCGAGGATCAGGGCGAACTCATAGGCCGGGCCAAAGCACGAAGCGCCCTGCACCGCGCCGACCACGATCGGGCCGGGGTTTTCCACGAAGCGGTCGAAGGCGGCCGCCGCCGTCTCGGCGTGATCGACGTGGCAGATCGACTGGGTGAAGCCGCCGTGCGGGCCAAGGCCGGGGATCTCGTCAAAGGCCAACTCCGGCCCCGTGGCGATGACCAGATAGTCGTAGTCGAGCAGTCCGCCGTCCATCAGTTCAAGCTGATTGCGCTCAGGCATAACCTTGGCCGCGCCGACGCCCCTAAAGGCGATGCCACGTTTCTTGAACACCGGCGGCAGCTTGACCTCAATGGCCTCGCGCTTGCGCCAATGCACGGCGACCCACGGATTTGAAGGCACGAAGTGGAAGGTATCGCCCTGCGAGACCACCTCGACAACGGCCTTGTCGCCCACGGCTTGCTTGATCTCGAAGGCGGCGATGGCGCCGCCCAGTCCGGCGCCCAGAATGACGATGCGCGGCTTGCCCATGATCTTGCTCCTCAACGCCGTGGATTTGGGCCGAGATTGGCCCCGCTTCATTCGGTTGACCTTGATCAGGATCACGTTTGAGCCCGAGCCTTCGGGGTAGCGTCATCCTGTCGACGCTTGACTAGATATTCGTAAAGTCGCATATACGCAACTATGAATTTTGATCCTGCCGCCCTCAAGGCTTCCGCGGACGACGCCTGCGCCCTGCTCAAGGCGCTGGCCAATCCCCATCGGCTGATGATCGTCTGCGCGCTGGTCGACGGCGAGCAATCGGTGGGCGCGCTCGCCCAGGGCCTGGGCGTTCGCGAGACCCTAGCCTCGCAGCATCTGGGCCTGTTGCGCCGCGACGGCGTGGTGGCCGCGAGGCGCGATGGACAGACCATTTACTACGGCCTTCGCAGCGGTCAGGCCCGCGCGCTGGTCGAAACCTTGTCCCATCTGTTCTGCGCGGTCCCAGGACCTGCCCTTTTCAAGGAGACCCACTGATGTTCGGATCGCCCAAGACCAAAGACCTCACCGCCGATCAGGTTAAGACCGCCCTCGACGCCCAGGAAATCCTGCTGGTCGACGTGCGCGAGCCGGCCGAGTTCGCCGCCGAACGCATCTCCGGCGCGGTCAATGTTCCCCTCTCCAGCTTTGATCCCAAAGCCCTGCCACACGCCGAAGGCAAGACGCTGGTGCTGCAGTGCGGTTCGGGCAAGCGCTCGGCTACGGCGGTTGATCATTGCCAGAAGGCGGGCCTCGTCATCGACACGCACCTGACCGGCGGCATCGCGGCCTGGAAGGCCGCCGGCCTGCCGACCGTCCGCTAATCGACCAAAGCACGACCCGAACACCTGGAGGGGACGCCATGACGGCACGGCCATTTCTGATCAGCGCCTTGGGAGCAGCCTTGCTGCTCAGCGCCTGCGGCGAGCCCGAGGAAACTGCGCCGCCTGCGGCCAAGTTGGCGCCGGCGGCGGGCCGCCTGACCGTCCGGGCCCAGACTGTGGCTGACCTCAAGCCGGTCCCAGCGACCCTGACGACCCGTGACATGGCCGAGGCCCGGGCGCGGATCTCCGGAACCCTGGTCGCCCTGAGCGTCAAGGAGGGCGATGTCGTCCGCCAGGGGCAACTCATTGGCCGCGTGAAAGACGACCGGCTGACCCTGCAGACCGGCGCGTTCGACGCCCAGGTCGCCGCCGCCGCAGCCGAGGCCTCCCGCGCCCAGGCCGATCTGGCCCGCACGCGCGATCTCTTCTCTCACGGGATCTATGCTCAGGCCCGCCTGGATCAGGTTGAGACCCAGGCCAAGGCCGCCAATGCCAACCTGACAGCGGCCCGCGCCCAGCGTGGTGCCAGCGCCGAACTGGGCGCCCAAGGCGCGATCCTGGCGCCCGCTTCGGGCAGAGTCCTGGTGGCCGACGTACCGGTCGGCTCTGTGGTGATGCCCGGCCAGTCGGTCGCAAGGATCACCGCCGGCCCCCTGGTCGTGCGCATTGAGTTGCCCGAGGGGCAGGCGCGAAACCTGAAGGTTGGCGACCTCGTCGATCTCGCCGCCGAGGACCTTCGAGGAATTGCCGCACGGGGGTCGATCATCCAGATCTATCCGTCGATCACCAGCGGCCAAGTCACCGCCGACGTCACCGCGCCGAACCTGCCCAGTGATCTGATCGGCCAGCGCGTGCGCGCAGCGATCAAGATCGGCGAGCGCCAGGCGATCGTCATTCCCCGGCGCTACGTCGCCACCCGCTTTGGCGTGGACTATGCGCGACTTGTCGACGCCAATGGCGCGATCTCAGAGTCCCCCATCCAGACCCGAGCCGGCGCAACCGCCGACACCCTAGAAATCCTGTCTGGCCTGCGCCTCGGCGACGTCCTCACTCCGGCGGAGGGCGCCCGATGAACCTGGGCCTTTCAGGGCGCCTGACCAAGGCGTCGATCACGTCGCCGCTGACACCGCTGATCCTGCTGGCGGCGATCGCCGTCGGCCTTTTGGCCCTGATCTCGATCCCCCGAGAGGAGGAGCCCCAGATCAGCGTGCCGATGGTCGATATCATGGTTTCGGCGCCCGGCCTGCGCGCGCCGGACGCGATCGAACTGGTCGGCAAGCCGCTGGAGACCATCGTCAAGAGCGTCGCCGACGTCGAGCACGTCTACACCTTCGCCGACGACCACCAGGTGATGGTCACGGCCCGCTTCAAGGTGGGGGTCGATCCGGACTCTGCCGCCGTTCGGATCCACGAAAAGGTCCGCGCCAACTACGATCGCATCCCGGCCGGCATCGCCGAGCCCCTGATCCAGACGCGCGGGATCAATGATGTGCCCAGCCTGGTGCTGACCCTGTCGCCCAAGGCCGGCGCAGCAGGACAATGGAGCGACCAAGCGCTCTATGAACTGGCCGGCAAGCTGCGGACGGAAGTCGCCAAGGTCGATAATGTCGGCCTGACCTTCATCGTCGGCGGACGCCCGGAGGAAATCCGCATCGCCCCAGACCCGGCGCGCTTGGCCGAGCACGGCGTGTCGCTCGGCGCCTTGATGGACACCGTTCGCCAGGCCACCCGCGCCTTTCCTGCCGGCCAGATCCGCGGCGGCGGCCAGGCGATCGACGTCACAGCCGGCCGCAGCCTGACCAGCAGCACGGAGATTGGCCTGCTGGCCGTGCCCTCGGCCAGCGGCCAGGCGGTCTATGTCCGCGATGTCGCCGATGTGATCCAGGGCCCACGCGAGGATCAGGCCCGCGCCTGGCGTTATGCCCGCGTCGACGGTGGCTGGAGCCAGGCGCCCGCAGCCAGCCTGGCCATCGCCAAGCGCAAGGGCGCCAATGCGGTCGTCGTCTCTCAGGCCGTCCTCGCCCGCGTCGAGGCCCTGAAGGGCACGCTGCTGCCCGATAGCCTGGATGTCGCCGTGACCCGCGACTACGGCGCGACGGCCAACGAAAAGGCCAACGAGCTTTTGTTCCACCTGGGACTGGCGACACTTTCGATCGTGGTGCTGATCGGCCTGGCCATCGGCTGGCGGGAGGCGGCGGTCACCGCCGTGGTCATTCCAACGACCATCCTGCTGACTCTCTTCGCCTCCAACCTGATGGGCTACACGATCAACCGGGTCAGCCTGTTCGCCCTGATCTTCTCGATCGGCATCCTAGTCGACGACGCCATCGTCATGATCGAGAACATCGCCCGCCACTGGGCCATGAACGATGGCCGCAGCCGGATCGACGCTGCAGTCGACGCAGTGGCCGAGGTGGGCAACCCCACCGTGGTCGCCACCCTGACGGTGGTTTCGGCCCTGCTGCCCATGCTGTTCGTCTCGGGCCTGATGGGCCCCTACATGGCCCCGATCCCCGTCAACGCCTCAGCGGCCATGGTGTTCTCATTCTTCGTCGCCGTGGTCATCGCGCCCTGGCTGATGGTGCGCTTCGCCCGCAAGACCCTGGCCTCAGACGGCCACGGCGGAGGCCATGGTGGCGAGGGAAAGCTGGGCGCGCTGTATCGCCAGGTCGCCGGTCGCGTGATCGCCACGCGCGCCAGCGCCTGGACCTTCCTCATCGCCGTGGGACTGGCGACCGTGCTGGCCGGCGCGATGTTCGCCACCAAGACCGTGACGGTCAAGCTGCTGCCGTTCGACAACAAGTCCGAGCTGCAGGTCGTGCTGGACATGCCGGAGGGAACCTCGCTGGAGGCTACGGCCCGGGCCCTGTCCGACGCGGCGGTGGTCACCCGCACCCTGCCGGAAGTCACGGCGATCGACGCCTATGCGGGAACCGCCTCGCCGTTCAACTTCAATGGCCTGGTGCGCCACTACTACCTGCGCAACCGTCCCGACCAAGGCGATCTGTCGGTTTCCCTGGCCGAAAAGAGCCACCGAAAACGGTCTAGCCACGTCATCGCCCTGGATCTGCGCGAGCGGCTGGCCAAGGTAGCCCTACCGGCCGGCGCGTCGATCAAGGTGGTCGAGGCCCCGCCAGGACCGCCCGTGATGGCGACTCTGCTGGCCGAGATCTATGGTCCCGACGCCCAGACGCGGCGCGCCGTGGCCGAACGGGTCAAGGCGGCCTTCAAGGCCGTGCCCTATATTGTCGACATTGACGACAGCTATGGTCAGCCGAGGCCGGGCTTGCGCCTGGTTCCCGACCGCGATCGCCTTGAGGCCCTGAAGGTCAATGACCGCGAGGTGCTCGACTCGATCGGCGCGGCCTTCGGCGGTCAGGTGGTCGGCTACGCCCATCGCGGCGAAGGCCGTGATCCGCTGGAAATCTCGGTTCGGCTGCCACAGTCCGCGCGAAGCTGGGGCGAAGGCCTTGCCGCCCTGCCCGTGGCCCAGAGCCAGGGCGGGCGACTGGTGGCGCTGGGCGAGGTGGTCACCGCCACCCAGGAAGCCGGCTCGACCCACGTCTTCCGCCGCGACGGCCGCGACGTGGACATGGTCATGGCCGAACTGGCCGGGGCCTATGAGGCGCCAATCTACGGCATGATGGCGGTCGACAAGGCGATCAAGGCGGCCGACTGGGGCGATCTGCCAAAGCCCGACATCCGCATGAACGGCCAGCCTACGGACGAGAGCAAGCCCACGGTGCTTTGGGACGGCGAGTGGGAGATCACCTGGGTGACCTTCCGCGACATGGGCGCCGCCTTCGGGGTGGCGATCCTGGGAATCTACGTGCTGGTCGTCGCCCAGTTCAAGAGCTTCCGCCTGCCCCTGGTGATCCTGACGCCGATCCCCCTGACCCTGGTCGGCATCGTCATCGGGCATATCCTGTTCAAGGCCCCGTTCAGCGCCACCTCGATGATCGGCTTCATCGCCTTGGCCGGGATTATCGTGCGCAACTCGATCCTTCTGGTCGACTTCATCCGCCACAGCCAGACCGGCGATCGGCCGCTGCGCGAGGTCTTGCTTGAGGCCGGAGCGATCCGCTTCAAGCCGATCGTGCTCACGGCCCTGGCCGCCATGATCGGCGCTGCGGTGATCCTGTTCGATCCGATCTTCCAGGGCCTGGCGATCTCACTGCTGTTTGGCCTGGCCTCATCGACGGTGCTGACCGTACTGGTCATTCCGGCCATCTACGTCGTGCTGCGCGACGATGATCGGCACTTTGCTGCAGAAACGCCGAAATGATTGGGCTTAGCGTCCGCAGTCCCACCCCTTCGGCGTTCGGCGCGCCGCCTTGGTCGCTCGGTGGAAATGGTCGCGACATCAAGGCGCCATCGCTCAAGCTTGAACCTTAATTCGTATCTTCTACATTAGGCATATGAGCAAACCTGCCTCCATCACACCTACGGACGACGTTCAGGACCTGGCGGCCAGCGCCCATTCTGCGGCGCGGCTTCTCAAGCTTCTGGCCAGCGAGCAACGCCTGTTGATCCTCTGCCGTCTGATCGACGGCGAGGCTTCGGTCGGCGATTTGGCGATCCACGTCGGACTGGCCCAGTCGGCGACCTCGCAGCATCTAGCCAAGATGCGGGCCGAGGGCTTGGTAGCCACCCGGCGCGAGGCTCAGACCATCTTCTACCGACTGGACGATCCGGCCGCGATGCGCGTGCTGGAAACCCTTTGCGACGTTTACCGCGGCGAGGCCCGAGCCTGACCGTCAAGCGTTGTCACCGCCTGGTCGCATCGTCCAGGGGAGACCTAAAATGCTGACCGTACTCAATGACGCCCTGCCGCGTCCGCGCTGGATGGCGCTATCGGCCGATCCTGTTTTCAGGGGGTTGGTCGGCCTGGCGGTCATCGGCGTGGGCGTTGGACACTTGGCCTTGGCAGGCGAGGGTAGCGAGCCGACCGCGGGACTGACCGGCGCGAGCCTGGTTGTTTTGGGCGGAAGTCTCGCTGCGGGCCTGTGGACGCGACTTTCGGCGCTGCTGCTGCTGGTGATCTGGAGCGTGACCACCCTACCCGGCGCCGGAACGACAAGCCTCGCGTCCGGTTCCGCCGCGCCCCTGCTCGAAAGCCTCGCCATATTGGGCGCGCTTTTTCTGATCTATGTGCGGGGTGGCGGCCAGATCTCCCTGGACGGGCTTAGGCGCAAGCGCTCCACCGCCATCATGCCAAGTCCTCACGGTCGGACGATCTCCCGGCTTTGAGGTGCGAGGATACATCCAGTGTTCAAGGCCGGCGCCCTGAGAGCGCCTGCCGAGGGCTCTGCCGTGAGTCAAAACCCATCCGCCCGGGTGCGGGCAACGCCAATCAAGGCCCGCGCCGAGACCTCAAGCCTGCAGGGCTTTCCAGGCGACATAGGCCGCGACGGTCAACACCAGGCCTGCAAACAGCCGGCGCGCCAGCAGCGCGTGCGCCGCCAGTAGCCCCGCACCCCTGACACCCATGGCGCCGCCCGCCAAGCCGCCCAGAACGAAAAGTCCCGCGACAGGCCAGTTGATCAGACCCGAGGCGGCGTAGTTCAGCGAGGTCGCCGCTCCAAACAGCGACACCGACAGCAAGGACGAGGCCGTGGCATTGGCCAGAGTCATCCCGGTCGCTGCCATAAGTCCCGGCACGATCAGGAACCCGCCGCCGATCCCGAAGAACCCCGCCGCCAGGCCCGTCAGCACACCTAGGGGCGCGAGCTTCAGCATCAGGCCCGGGCTGATATGGACCAGGGGGTCGCCCTGGGACTTGGGGCGACGCATCATCGATAGCGCGATTGTCGCCATCGCGACAGCGAACCACAACAGCAGGCGCTGTCCATCGACCGCCTTGGCCAAGGTGGAGCCGACGAAGGACCCGATCAAACCAGCGCCGGCGAAGACGGTCGCGCAAGGCCATTTGACCCGCCCTCCCCGGCCATGGCCCACTAGGTTTATTCCAGCATTGACCGCAACCGCCGCGGCCGAGGTGCCGATGGCTACGTGCGGATCGTGGATGCCGACCACATAGAGCAGGAGCGGGGTGGCCAGCACTGACCCGCCCCCGCCGAACAGGCCTAACAGCGCGCCGACGAGCGCGCCGCTCATCAAGGCCGAAACGATCATGAACAGGGACATCGGGGCCTACCCAATAGGACTTGTATATTCACATATTCGCATATAACTGGTTTGTCGATACCAAAGCCCAAGGGTTTGTGATGCGCGAGCCGATCTCCGTAAACGACGCCGCCTTGACCAAGGCGACGTCGATCATCCAGCAGGCGCTGGCCTCGCCCGGCTCAAGACCTCAGGTGAAAGCCTTCTTCGACGAGGCGACGTTTACGGTCAGCTATGTGGTTCGTGATCCCGATTCATCGGCCTGCGCCATCATCGACAGCGTCCTGGACTATGATGCCGCCGCCGGCCGGACCAACGAGCGGTCGGCCGACGCCGTGATCGCCGATGTCCGGGACCAGGGGCTGGAGGTCGTCTGGCAATTGGAGACCCACGCCCACGCCGACCACCTGTCCGCCGCGCCCTACCTACAAAACGCTCTGGGCGGCCGTCTGGCGATCGGCGAGAAGATCGTTCGCGTTCAAGAGACGTTTGGGAACCTGTTCAACGCCGGACAAGACTTTGCCCACGATGGCCGGCAGTTCGATCATCTGTTCCAGGATGGGGAGCTGTTCTCTATTGGCGGATTGCAGGCCATCGCCCTGCACGTGCCTGGCCACACGCCGGCCTGCATGGCCTATGTCATCGGCGACGCCATCTTCGTGGGCGACACCATGTTCATGCCCGATTACGGCACGGCGCGTTGCGACTTTCCTGGTGGCGATGCGGCGACTCTCTTTGCCTCAATCCAGCGCCTGCTGGCGCTCCCTGACGAGACTCGCGTCTTCCTATGTCACGATTACAAGGCTCCGGGCCGCGACGCCTTTGCCTGGGAGACCACGATCGGCGCACAGCGCCGCGAGAATGTCCATGTCCACGAAGGTGTCAGCCAAGCTGAGTTCGTGGCCCTGCGCGAAGCGCGCGATCGAACCCTAGACATGCCCAGGCTGATCTTGCCGTCCGTCCAGGTGAACATGCGCGGCGGCCACCTTCCCGAGCCGGAGGCTAATGGTGTGCGTTATCTGAAGATCCCTCTCAACGCAGTTTGATGAGCGCCATGACCGAGCTTCTCGCCTTCACCGCAGTGCTCGTGATCGCAGCGCCCCTCATTGCTCGGGCTGAGCCGACGCACGTTATGGTCCGTGCCCAGGCTCTCGACGCCAAGTTCATTGGCGACAACATGGGCGGAGTTGCGATCACCCTGAAGGACGCGCGCACCGGCGCGGTTCTGGCCAAGGGCCTGACCAAGGGCGGAACGGGCGACACCAAGCAGATCATGCGCACGCCCAGAACACGGGGTGAAAGCGTGACCGACGCTGCGACCGCCGGCTTCGAGGCGGTCCTGGACCTCAAGCAACCCACCCTGGTGCGCGCCGAGGCGACAGGGCCGATGGGCAAGCCAGGGTCTTCCAGTCACACAGCCTCTAACCTGTGGATCATCCCGGGTCGTGACATCTTAGGCGACGGATGGATCCTCACTCTGCCGGGTCTTGTGGTCGAGCCGAGCGCGTCAAGGGCGCCTGGGGGCGCCGTGACCATCACGGCGAAAATCGCCCTGATGTGCGGCTGTCCCATTGAGGCAGGCGGTCTTTGGGATGCCGCCAACTACAAGGTTGAGGCGCGACTGACGAAGGGACGCGACGTTATCGCCAACCTTCCGCTCGACTTCACGGGTCGAACGGGTGAATACGCTGCGTCCGTGCCCAATGTGGCGCCCGGTCGATACGCTCTGCGGATCGTTGCCACGGACGACAAGACTGCTAATGCCGGCGTCACCGAGCAGAAGATTACTATCCGTGCAGGCCTCTGACGGTCATTGGCTCTCAAATCGCTCAAAAGGGTGCTGTCAGAGCAAATTGCTGACAGGGTGATCGATCGCTAGCTTGCTGAGATGACCAGCCCATTCCGCTACTTCAACAGCTCGCCCGAGGTGATCCGCCTCGTGGTGATAATGTATGTGCCATAATCGCGCCCAGTGGAGACAAGTTGGGGTTAGACTGACAGCACCGCCAGTTTCTTGTCGCGAACCAGCCATGCCGCACAGCAAAACCCGTTCGAGCGGCTGTTGCCGGCAGCAGCGGTGAGCGCGCCGAAATCACTTTTATTCGCGGCGACCCAGGCTACGCTTCATCCTGAGAACGCGTCCGTATTCCAAGATTAATATGATAAATCATTTGACGATCAGGCGACGCCCGACCTAGCTAGGGTGAGATACCCCGGCGAGCGCTGGGCGCTGCTTTATTGGGAGCTTTTCGATGCGGTCTTGCCCGCGCTGCGCCAGATACTCGGCGGATCGTCGATGACGGGGGGACGCTTCGGAGAACTCATAGCCGGCGCAGGCCCGACCCGGATCGCGCGGATCGAGACGTTCATCGTGCCACCGCGCTGGCTGTTCGTCCGGGTTGAGACCCATGACGGCGCGGTCGGCTGGGGAGAGGCGAGTCTCGAGGGGCACGCCGAAGCCGTGGACGGCGCCTTCGCCTCGCTGCGCGAGCGCTTCATCGGCGCCGATGCCGACAATATCGAGGACATCTGGCAAGTGGCCTATCGCGGCGGTTTCTACCGTGGCGGACCGGTGCTGATGTCGGCCCTGTCGGGCCTGGATCAGGCGCTGTGGGACATCAAGGGGCGACGCCTGGGCGTGCCGGTCTGGCAACTGCTTGGCGGTCGCGTTCGCGACCGGGTTCCGGTCTATGCCTGGATCGGCGGCGATCGGCCCGACGAGGTCGTCGAGGCGGCCCAGGCCCGACTGGCCCAAGGCTTCAAGGCCGTGAAGATGAACGCTACCGGCGAGATGGGGTGGCTCGACAGCGCGCAAGCGTTCGATGACGCGCTGGAGCGCGTGGCCGCAGTCAAGGCGCAAGGCCTTGACGTGGCGGTGGACTTCCACGGCCGCCTGCACAAGCCGATGGCCAAGCAACTGATCGCGGCGCTAGAGCCGCTGCGGCCGCTGTTCATCGAGGAGCCGTTGCTGTCGGAGAATGTCGAGGCCATCGTCCAGCTGTCGCGGCTCACCAGCCTGCCGATCGCCCTTGGGGAACGCCTCTATAGCCGTTGGGATTTCAAGCCCTTCCTGGAAGCGGCCGCCGTGGACGTGATCCAGCCTGACCTGAGCCACGCGGGTGGCCTTTCCGAGTGCAAGCGCATCGCCGCCATGGCCGAGGCCTATGACGTGGGCGTGGCGCCGCACTGCCCGCTGGGACCAATGGCCTTGGCGGCCTGCATGCAACTGGCCCTGACCACGCCCAACTTCGTGATCCAGGAAATGTCCCTGGGCATCCACTATAACGTCGGACACGACCTGCTCAGCTACATGCGCAACCCCGAGGTGTTCGAGGTGCACGACGGCATGGTCGCCGCTCTCTCGGGTCCGGGCCTTGGCGTCGAGATCGACGAAGACATGGTGCGCGAGGCGGCCAAGGACGCGCCGTCGTGGCGAAACCCGATCTGGCGGGGCCAGGACGGTAGCTTCCGCGAGTGGTGACGGCGGACTGACGGTTCCAGGACTGCCGAGTCGTCACGACCGGCGACTTGAGCGGCATCGGCCTGGCTTCGGATAACGCCCGGTTCGTCAATGGCGTCGCTCTGGCCGTCGACTGTGGTCGCCTGGCCAAGCTCTAGCCAAGGCCGTCAGGGCTGGGGTTCGGTCAGCGAGATGACGGCGGCGACGGCGCGGCGCCAGCCCTGGATCCGGGCCGCGCCGGCGGCCTTGTCCATTCGGCGCGAGAACGCGCGGTCCAGTCGCCAGAAATCCTCGCTCGCCAGCGCGTCATCAGACCCGCGCCTGGCCAGCCAAGCCGCGCCAAGGGCGGTCGCCTCACGGACTTGCGGCCGATCGATCGTCTTGTCGAGGATGTCGGCGAGGTACTGCAGCATCCAGTCCGAGGCGCTCATGCCGCCGTCGACACGCAGCCGGATCGACCACGCCGCATGGATATCCTCGGCGGCCATGGCCTCGATCAGGTCGCGAGTCTGAAAGCACACGCTCTCCAGCGCAGCGCGGACCAGGTCGTTGGGGCCGGTGGCGCGGGTCAGGCCGAAGATCGCGCCGCGCGCGTCCGGCCGCCAGTCGGGTGCAGCCAAGCCGACGAAGGCCGGCACCATATAGAGCCCCGGATCGGCAGCGGCCTGGCTGGCCATCGCGTCGGCGTTCTCGGCCTTGGCGATCACGCCCAGCCCGTCGCGCAGCCACTGCAGCGCGGCGCCCGCGATGAAGATCGACCCCTCCAGCGCATAGGTTCGCTGGCCATCCAGCTGGTAGGCGATCGTCGTCAGCAGGCGATGGCGCGACACCACTGGACGCTGGCCGGTGTTGAGCAGGACAAAGCATCCCGTGCCGTAGGTCGCCTTGACCATGCCCGGCGAGAAACAGGCCTGTCCCACCAGCGCGGCTTGCTGATCGCCCGCCACACCTCGGATCGGGATCACGGCGCCCAGTACGTCGTGCAGGGTTTCGCCAAAGTCGCCGGCGCTGTCGCGAACCTCGGGCAGGAGCGCAGCCGGGACGTGGAAAAGCGCCAGCAAGGTCTCGTCCCAGACGCCCGTATGGATGTTCAATAGCTGGGTGCGCGAGGCGTTGGTCGCGTCGGTGGCGTGCACCGCCCCGCCGGTCAGCCGCCAGAGCAGAAAGCTATCGACCGTGCCACAGGCCAGGTCGCCGGCCTCGGCGCGCGCGCGGGCGCCGGGCACGTTGTCGAGGATCCAGGCGATCTTCGTCGCCGAGAAATAGGGATCAATCAGAAGGCCCGACCGCCTGGCGATCTCCGGCTCGTGCCCGTCGGCGCGCAGGCGCTCGCAGAGGTCGGCGGTGCGGCGGTCCTGCCAGACAATGGCGTTGTGGATCGGCAAGCCGGTGGCCCGGTCCCAGATCACCACGGTCTCGCGCTGGTTGGTCAGGCCGATGGCCGAGACCGCGTCCGGCGCTGTTCCGGTCTTTGCCAGCACCTCGCGGATCACCTCTAGCACCGAAGACCAGAGATCCTCCGGGTCATGCTCGACCCATCCCGAGCCCGGGAAATGCTGGGGAAACTCGCGCTGCGCCGTGGCGATGATCTCGAGCCGAGGCGAGAACAGGATGGCGCGCGACGAGGTGGTGCCCTGGTCGATGACGAGAATAGGCTTGGTCATGGTCAGAGGTTGCTGGCGGTCCGCATGAACAGATCGAGCGCAGCCGTCTGATCGGCGTCGAGGCGAAGTCCCAGCTTGCTCCTGCGCCACAGCACGTCCTCGGCCTTGCGAGCCCACTCGACGGCGATCAGGTAGCGCACTTCGCGCTCGTAGAGATCGGCCCCGAAATGCTGGCCGAGGTCCGCCAGGCTGGTAGCGTCGCCGAGCATGTCGGCGATCCGCGAGCCATAGGCCTTGGCCATCCGACGGCGCGTCAGCGGCTTCAGGAAGGGATAGGGCGTGGCGAGGCCGGCGATGAACGCGTCCAGGTCCTGGCCCGACAGGTCGCCCCCCGGCAGGGGTGACGCGCGGGTCCAGGCCGGGCCCAGGTCGAAGCCCATGTAGGGTCCGATCTCATTCAGAACCGCCTCGCTCAGCCGGCGATAGGTTGTGATCTTGCCGCCAAACACGCTGAGGCCCGGCGCGGCGCCCTTGGGGGCGTCGAGGCTCAGCACATAGTCGCGCGTGGCTTCCTGGGCATCGGAGGCGCCGTCGTCCAGCAAGGGGCGGACGCCGGCGTAGCGCCAGACGACGTCGGTGGGCTGGATCGGAGCCTTGAAGTACTCGCTGGCCGCCGCGCAAAGATAGGCGACTTCCTCGTCGGTGGCGGTGACGTCCTTGGGATCGCCGAGATGGTCCACGTCGGTGGTGCCGATCAGGGTGAAGTCGTGCTCGTAGGGGATAGCAAAGATGATCCGGCCGTCGCCGTTCTGGAAGATGTAGGCCCTGTCGTGGTCGAACAGCTTGCGCGTGACGATGTGGCTGCCTCGCACCAGCCGTACGTCGGCCGGAGCCGTCAGGCCCGAAAGTCCGACCAGCCGCTCGACCCAGGGGCCGGCGGCGTTGACGAGGGCGCGAGCGCTGACGGTGATGGTTTCGCCAGCCGTCGTCGTCGCCGTGACGCGCCAGTGATCCGCCAAGCGGTTGACCGCGATGACCCGCGCGCCCGTATGGATCGTCGCGCCGCGCTCGGCCGCGTCCAGTGCATTAAGGGTGACGAGGCGGGCGTCATCGACCCAGCAGTCGGAGTATTCGAAGGCATGGGTGAAGCGCGCGTTCAGCGACGCGCCGGCGGGATCGCGTCGCAGGTCAAGACTGCGGGTCGCGGGCAGCCGCTTGCGGCCGCCCAGATGGTCGTACAGGAAGAGGCCCACGCGCAGCATCCAGCGCGGCCGCAGGCCCTTGTGATGCGGCAGGATAAACCGCAGCGGCTGGATGAGGTGGGGGGCTATTGCCCACAACACCTCACGCTCCATCAGCGACTCTCTGACCAGCCGGAACTCGTATTGCTCAAGATAGCGCAGGCCGCCGTGGATCAGCTTGGTCGAGGCCGACGAGGTCGCGCCAGCCAGGTCGCCCTGCTCGAACAGCACCACCGCGGCGCCGCGCCCGGCCGCGTCTCGGGCCACGCCGCAGCCGTTGACGCCGCCGCCGATGACCACGAGGTCATGAAGGATATCCGTGGTCATCGTCTCACTATCTTCCGAGAGGCTTACTGAACGCGCGTCCGTCGGCGGGCCTCAGGCGGCGGCTGCCTTGCGAGCGAAGATGAACTCGGCCTTTTTGCCGAAGACCCAGCGGTTGAGGGTCAGCGCAAAGGCGACCGTGGTCCAAAGGGTGATGAACATCATGTGGATGTAGTGAAGGGGCGCCCAGCCGAAGCTGAAGATCGCGTAGAGGCATACGCCGAATACCAGGCCGGCGATCGCTGCGCGGGCGTCGACATTGCGGAACAGCAGGCCAACGATGAACACCGACAGCACAGGCATGCTGGTCAGGCCGTTCAACTTCTGCACCAGGTTGATGATGCTCTCGGCGTCGTCATAGACCGGCACCAGCACCAGCGAGAGCACCACGAAACCGATGCTGGCCCACATGCTCAGGCGCGGCACATCGGGCTTGGGGTCGATGTACTTTTCGTGGATGTCGCAGACATAGAGCGCCGCTGAAGAGTTCAGCACGCTGGCGAAGTGGGCCACCACCGCCGAGGCGATGGCCGCGGCGAAGATGCCCGACATCCAGTTGGGCAGAACGTGCCAGACGATCTTGCCATAGGCCGCGTCGCCCAGATGCCCGAACAGCTTGTAGGAGACGATGCCGGGGATCACGACCATCGGCGGGACAATCAGCAGGCGAACGACGGTTGCGGCGAACACGCCTTTTTGGGCTTCCTTAAGGTTCGGCGCGGCCATGGCGCGCTGGGTGATCGTCTGGTTGGTCGACCAGTAGAACATCTGGATGAAGATCATCCCGGTCAGAAGGGTGTGCCATGGGATCGGGGAGTCATTGCCGCCGATCAAGCTCAGGCGCTCGGGCGGGATGCCGCTGAAGTCGAAGCCGATAGCCTTCAACGACAGGAAGACCACGAGCATGCACATCGCGAGCAGGAGTATGCCGCTGTAGGTGTCGGTCACGGCCACGGCGCGCAGCCCGCCGAAGATGGCGTAGAGCGAGCCGGCGACGGCGAAGCCGGCGGCCAGCACGATGATCGGGATCTCCAGCCCGAACATGGACTTCATCATCAGCGCGCCGGTGTAGAGCGTGATCGGCTGGTAGATGACGAGGTTGCCGACCAGAAAGATGGTGGCGATCGTCGAACGGATGCCGACGTGACCGTATTTCTTCTCCAGAAGCTCGGTGACCGTCGTGCAGTTGTTCCGATAGTAGATGGGCAGGAACACCCAGGCCAGGATGCTGAGACCGACGACGGCCGACAGCTCCCACCAGACCAGCAGGGCCATCTGGTTGCCGTTCATTCCCACCAGTTGGTCGGTGCTGAGATTGGTGATCGTGATTGAACCGGCGACGAAGATCCAGGACAGGCCGCCCCCCGCCAGGAAGAACTCCCGGTTACCGCCTTCAGCGCCGCGCCCCTGCCCCCGGCATTTCAGATAGGTGATCAGGCCGATCAGGGCGGTAAGCCCCATCGCGATCCAGGCTTGCGTCATTTGCAGGTGCATGGCTTGGGCGTTTCCGGTTCTTATTATTGTTTTGTGGGTTCAGGCGTGTCGTGGCGCAGGGTCAGGCCCAGGGCCCAGCGACGCTGGAAACCAGGCCAGTAGCCGGCGGTGGCGGCGTCGCCCGGGATCGCGGTCTGCGCGCCGACCGACGCGCCCTGGGCCAGGGGCCAGGCGCCCTTGCCGGACTCGGGCGTCGGCACGGTCAGATAGGCGCCCTTGCCGGGGTCACCCTTCAGGTTGGCATCGAGGAAGGCGGTGATGAAGTGACGGTTGATCGCCAGGATCCGGTCGCGGCGCCACACCGGCTCTTCATAGCGTTCCACGGACTGGAACTGGCCGGTCAGGCTCGGGGGCGTACCGTCGCGGGCGATGTTGTGGCGGGCATTGGCATAGACCAGCAGATGGCGATCGGCGCCGCGCAGGGCGTCATAGATCCAGGCCACGCCTTCGGCATAGCCGCTGACATCGTCGTGGTCGCCGACGATCAGCAGGCTGGGCGTCTTAACGCCGGCCAGGCTCTGGGCGCTCCACGCCCGCAGCGGCGGCGCGCCGCCCCAGGGGGCCAGGCCGACCATGGCCTTGACGCCCTTGGGCAGGCCGGCCTCGAAGCTGGGGTCCAGGGTCGTGAAGGGCTTCAGCAGCTCGCCCGGCACCAGCTTGTAGAGCGGACCCTGGGCGTCAAAGCCGGCCCCGACCGTGGCCAGGGCGCCAAAGCCCCCCATCGAATAGCCGATCAGTCCCACCTTGCCGGCGTCATAGACCCCCTTCAGCAGGCCTTGGTCGGCGCGACGCGCCAATTCGCTGATCACGAACCGCTGGTCAGCCACCCGGGTGATCAGGGTGACGGCGAACGAGAGCTGCGGCGCGGCCAGGGTGGCGGGCTCCGGGTCCTGGTGGTCGATCGCCGCCACCACATAGCCCTTGGAGGCGAGGTTTTCGGCCAGGTCGCTGAAGCTGGCGCCCCAGTTGCGGTAGCCATGCGAGATCACGACCAGCGGAAAGGTCTGCCCCCGGACGGGTTTGGCGTCCGGGAAAGCGGTGCCGGTCTTGTAGAACACCTGGGTGGGGGCGACGCCGGCCTTGGGCTCGTCAGGCATGGTGTAGCGCACCGGCGCTGCATCGGCTGCGGGCCGGGCGGCCGGATACCAAAGGGTGACGGGCAGGGCGCGGTCGGTGCGGGCGATCTTGCCGCTCGCCAGGTCGCTGGCCAGCAGATCGGGTTGACCGGCATGAACCAGGGTCTGGGCATGCACGCCCACGGGGTAGTCGCCTGCGGCGGCCAGGGCGGGAGCGTCGGCCAGAGGGGAGGACTGGGCCAGCGCCGCTGTCGGCGCGGTCAGGCACAGGATCAGAAGCGATCCCAGAAGACGGGTCATGCGGGGGTTCTCCAGACGGCGAGGTCGCGGGGGGCGATCTGTCGTCCACCGATCACGAAGCCTGCCTTGGCCGGGGCCGGTGCGTCTATCGCCTCGGCGCCATAGTTGAAGGCGAAGGTCAGGTCGCCGCGCCGACGCAGGCGCAGATCGCCGGCCAGCCGCGTGACCGGAACGCCCGCTTCAAGGCAAAGGCCTTCGAGGAAGTCGGTCAGGAAGGCGCGATCCGTCAGGCTGGCCAGATAGATCGCCTGGCCCGACCGCACGATGGCGGGCGCGCCGTCCTCATAGTGACCCAGGATGTCCACACCGGCGGCCCCGGCCACGACCTCAATCTCCTCGCGCCACATCGTGCTGGCATAGGATCGACCGTGCCAGCTGAACGCGCCGGGACAATCGGGGCGCAGGGTCTCGACCGACAGCACCCTGATGGGCAGCACGTCGCGCAGGGCGCCCGGCGGCAGGCCCTCTGGCAGGGTCAGGTCCTGGGTCTTGGCCCCGGAGCGCGGGCCAAACACCACAACGCCGTTGCCGGAGGTGAGGTTTGCCACGATCTGCGCCGTCGGCATGGCCAGGGACGGGGCCACCACCAGGGCATAGGCCGAGGCATCGCCGTCCGGCGCGATGAAGTCCACGTCCAGGCCCAGGGCGCGAAGGGCGCGATAATGGTCCAGCAGGATCTGGGTATAGTCATAGCTGCGACCCTGGCGCTCGATCTCGCCCAGCCACTGGGCCTGGACATCGACCACCAGCGCCACCCGCGCCTTTTGGGTGGGCTTATCGGCCAGGTTCAGCACTGCAAGATCCTGCATCACCGCCTCGACTTCCGGCCAGGCCGCAGCCTGGCTGCTGTCGGGGCGCAGCAGGCCCGCGTGCATCTGCTCCTGGGCGAACGGGGCCTGCCGCCAGCGGAAATAGCTGACCACCCCGGCGCCGTGGGCGAAGGCCTCCAAGGTCCACAGCCGCACCATGCCCGGCGCGGGGCGGGGATTGTGGTTGGCCCAGTTCACAGGCCCGGGCTGCTGCTCCATGATCCAGAAGGCGCCGGGGGCCAGCCCCCGGGTCTGGTCGAAGAAGAACGTCCCGAAATCCGGATGACCGGTCCGCATGTAGGGCGCAAACACCTCGGCCGGCTCCTGCGCCATCAGCAGGTCGGTGCGGCCCAGCGGGTAATTGTCGTAGCTGGCAAAGTCGAGATCGGCGGCCACGGCGTGGTTGTCGACGCCGGTCTCGTTCATCGGGATGAAGTTGTGGGTGACGAAACGGCCGGGAGAATGGGCGCGAAGGATCTTCACCTGGGCGTCGTGGAACCGCACCACCTGATCCGACGAGAAGCGGCGATAGGCCAGGCGATGGGCCGGGCTGGTCTCGGTAACGGCCCCGACCGGCAGTTCGATTTCGTCGAAGCTGCGATACTCCATCGACCAGAAGACATTGCCCCAGGCCGTGTTCAGCGCATCGACGTCGGCATAGTGGTCGGCGCACCAGGCCTGGAACGCCGCCTTGGCGGCCGGGGAGGCGCTCAGGGTCGTGTCGTGGCAGCTCAGTTCGTTGTCGGTCTGCCAGCCCGCGACGCCGGGGTGCTGGCCATAGCGCTCGGCCAGGGCCAGGACGATCCGTTCGCACTCGCGCAGATAGGTCTCGCTCGAAAAGTCGTAGTGCCGGCGCGATCCGAAGCCGCGCACGCGGCCGGTCAAGGGATCGACGGGCAGGATGTCGGGGTGACGGTCGACCAGCCACTTGGGCGGCGTGGCCGTCGGGGTGCCGATGACGACCTTGAGCCCGGCCTCCGTCAGGATCGCAATGATCTCGTCGAACCAGGCAAAGTCGTAGACGCCGGGCTCCGGCTCAAAGCGCGACCAGGCGAACTCGCCGATCCGGACAAAGGTCAGGCCCAGAGCCTTCATCTTGCGCGCATCTTCGCGCCAAAGGCTGGTCGGCCATTGTTCCGGATAGTAGCAAACGCCCAGCATGTCTCACTCCCGACGCGTCGCTTTTCGCGACATCGATCGTCACCAAGGCCTAGGCGTCACAAGGGACGCCAAAACCTATCCGCACTTTGTAACGACCGGTTTCACAGACGTCTTTCTCTTGCATCTCATTTATCCTACAAAATGAAAGCGTCAACTCAGACCTTTCCCAAGACGCGCCTTCGTTTCACGTTTTCCAGGGTTTGCCGATGTCCAGCTCCCCGCCCTTCGTTCGACTCGACGGCAAGACGACAACCCTGATCGTCGATTGCCGAGGTGATGCGCCGATCGTCCTGCACTGGGGCGCGAGGCTTTCGGTCGGTCTGGATCCGATGTCGCTGGTGCTGATGGCATCGCGTGCCGCGGCGCCCTGTTCGCCGGCCGTCGCCGCGCCCCTGGCCCTGACGCCCCTACTGGGACAGGGGTTTCCGGGCGCGCCGGGTCTGCTGGCGCATCGCGATGGCCAGGCCTGGGCCACCTTCACCCGCCTTGATCGCATCGACTGGATCAACCCGTCCGCAGTCGAGATCGTGTCGCGTGACGACCACAGCGCCATCGTCCTGACGCACCGCCTGGAACTGTATCCCGACCAGGACGTGCTGGTTGCAACGACCCGGATCATCAACGAGGGCGACGCCGCCCTGACGATCGACGCCTGCGCCGCGCCGACCCTGCCTCTGCCGCCGTCGGCAAGCCATCTGATCAATCTGGATGGCCGGTGGTCGGGCGAGTTCCAAATGCGCCGCACCCCACTGGGGCAAGGGTCCACGGTGCGCGAGAACCGCCGTGGTCGCAGCTCCCATGACGCCTTCCCCGGCCTGATCGTCGAATGCGCCCCCTGCGGCGAAGCCGTGGGCGAGGTCTATGGCTTCCACCTTGGCGCCAGCGGCAATCATCGCATCGTCGCCGAGACCCTGTCGGACGCCCGCGCCTATGTGCAGATGGGCGAGCTGTTCATGCCGGGCGAGATCCGCCTGGCCCCCGGAACCGACTATGTCAGCCCCGCACTCTATGCCGCCTATTCCGATGCCGGGCTCAGCGGCATGTCGCAGGCCTATCACGCCTGGGTGCGCGCTCGGCCCCAGCATCAGCGCCTGCGGACCAAGCCGCGCCCGGTGCATTACAATACTTGGGAGGCCGTCTATTTCGACCATGACCAGAAGCGGCTGCTCCCGCTGGTCGAGGCGGCGGCAGCGATCGGCGCCGAGCGGTTCGTGCTGGACGACGGGTGGTTCAAGGGCCGCCGCGACGACACCGCCGGCCTGGGCGACTGGTTCGTCGACGAGAGCGTCTATCCGCAGGGCCTCAAGCCCCTGGTCGACCGCGTCTTGGCCGCCGGCATGGAGTTTGGCCTGTGGGTCGAACCGGAGATGGTCAATCCCGACAGCGATCTCTATCGCGCCCACCCCGAATGGGTTCTGAGCTGTGCGCCCGCGCCGCAGCTGTCGTTCCGCAACCAGCTGGTGCTGGATTTCGGACGACCCGAGGTGCGCGACTATCTCTACGGGCGGATCGATGCGCTGCTGACCGAACACCCGATCGCCTATCTGAAATGGGACATGAACCGCGACCTAAGCCATCCCGGCGGGGCCGACGGCAGCGCCGGGGCGCAGGCCCACGTCGCGGGCCTCTACGCCTTGCTCGACCGTCTGCGCGCTGCCCATCCGCAGGTCGAGATCGAAAGCTGCGCCTCGGGCGGTGGGCGCGCCGACTTCGGGATCCTGGAGCGCACCGACCGGATCTGGACCTCCGACAGCAATGACGCGCTGGACCGCCTGTCGATCCAGAAAGGGGCGTCGCTGTTCATTCCCGCCGAACTGATGGGCGCCCATGTCGGACCGACCGACTGCCACATCACCGGTCGCCGCGTGTCGATGGCGACGCGGGTCTCGACCGCGTTGTTCGGTCATTTCGGCATTGAGGCGAACCTGCTGGCGCTGACGCCTGACGAGCGCGCCGAGTTGGCTCAGGGCGTGGCGCTCTACAAGCAGCTGAGAGGCCTGATCCATTCCGGCGACCTTCACCGGCTCGACCGGCCCGCCAACGAGACGGCGTTCGGCATCGTTGCCCAGGACGGCTCAGAAGCGGTGTTCGCCTACACGCTGATCCGAGAACAGGACGCCTATTTCGCCGGACGGCTTCGCCTGGCCGGCCTGGATGCCGAGGCGCGCTACGCGGTCAAGCTGGTGTGGCCGTCCGCGCCGCCCGCGCGCTCGGCGCTGACCCAGGCGCTTGTCGAAGGCGTGGAGCTTGATGGTCGCAGCTTGATGGCCGTTGGCCTGCAACTCCCCCGCCTGCATCCCCAGACCGGCTTCATTCTGCATCTGTCGCGACGCGACTGATCCTGACGAAAAAAAGGGGCGGGCCCGCGAAGGCCCGCCCCAGCGCAGGGTAGGTGAGGAACGCGCGCCGACAAGCACGCGCTGGAGGGCGGCCGGAAGCGGCGAGCCGCTCCCGGCCGGTCTGCTAGAACTGGGCGCGGAGGCCGACCGCGTAGCGCGGGCCGGTGTCCACCAGGCTCAGGAACTGGTTGTCGTACTTGCCGACCGTCTCGGTCTTGGCGTCGTTGAGGTTGGTCCCCTCCACAAACACCGAGAAATTCGACGACACGGCATAGCGAGCCTGGAAATCAACCTGGCCCTGGCTCTTGGTGAAGATCGGATCACCGCCGGTGCCATTGGACGCGGTGCTGATGAAGCCGTCACGATGGTTGTAGGCGACGCGAACCTCGATCGGGCCCTTGGCATAGAAGCCGACCAGGTTCTGGCTGTCGCCCAGGCCTTCCAGCACGAACGGCGTTCCGGCCGCAGTCTGGTTGGCCTTGCTGTCAACGATCGTGGCGTTGGCGCTCACGCCCAGGCCGTCGAACGGCGCCGGCAGGTAGTCGAAGGTATGCTGGAAGCCGACCTCCAGACCGTAGACGTCCGCGCTCTGGGAGTTGCGCGGTCGCAGGACCTGCACCGGCAAGATCCCGCCGGGATAAAGGCCTGCGGCGTTGGCGATCGAGAAGGTCTCGGTCGCCAGGCCGTTGAGAATGAAGTCGTCGATACGCTTGTAGAACGCGCCGACGGTCACGAAGCCGGCCTCCTGATAGTACCACTCCAGCGAGGTGTCGAAGTTGGTCGACTTGAAGGGGCGCAGGTCCGGGTTGCCGCCAACCGCCGCCAGATTGCCTGGACGCAGGCTGGTGAAGGCAATGCGCGGTGCGACGTCGGTCAGATTGGCCCGCGACAGGGTCTTGGTCGCAGCGAAACGGGCGACCAGATCCGGCGTCACGTCGACCTTGACGTTCAGGCTCGGCAGGAAGTTGTTGTAGGTCGTGGTCTTGGACGTCGGCGTGGAGGTGGGTGCAAACACCGCCGTATAGGCTGTGCTGTCGCCGACGATGGGCAGGACATCCAGCAAGGTTTGCTGCGTACCGCTCGAGGTCAGTTCGGTGTGGACATACCGCATGCCGACCGTAGCGCTCCAGGGCAGGCCACCGATCATGGCCTCGAAATCGCCCTGGGCGTAGCCGCCGGAGATCTTCTCGTGAACGGAGTAGGCGGACGGTTGCTTTGTGCCGACGTAGCCGCCCCTGGAGGCGACGTAAGCAGCGGTTGCGCCAAGCGGGCGACCGGCGGCGACGTCCTGGAGATCGCCTGCAGCCTTGGTTTCAAGGAACTTGAAATAGGCCTCAGAGTCGTATGACAGCCACTGGCGCGGGAAGTTGCCGCCCTCGCCATCGAGGAAGTTGCCCGGATTGAACGGCTTGAGCAGGCCGGCGGGAACCGCGATACCATAGCCGCAATAGGCGCAGCCGACGTTGTTGTCCGATCGCACCAGCGTGTTGTCCTTGGTGCGATCGGTGTAGATGCCGCCAACGCGCAGGGCCGTGAAGACCTCGGAGTCCGTCCTGAAGACTGCGTCCAGGCGCGTTTCGTACACCGTCTCGGCGAAGTCGGACCCTTCACGCGTCGCGAAGTGGGCCCGGCCGACAGTCGGGTCAACAAAGCCCCTCGCCGCAGTCAGGTTGGGCAGGCCATTGCCGCTGTTCTGGTATTGCACAGCATTGGCGAAGCCGATGACGGCGAAGATCTCGTTGCCGCCGTTGTTGGATTCGGCCTTCGAGTAGGACGTATCCAGCTTGACGTTGATCTTGTCGGTCGGGTTCCAGTCGGCATTGAACCCGACGGCGTGCAGCTTGGTTGGCCGGTTGAAGGTCCGGTTGATGTAGTCCGTGTGGCCGTTCGCGTTCTGCGAGAACGCCGTGACCGTCCGGTTGCTGTCCAGCGTGATGGCGCTGACGTCGGCCGGCGAGAAGAAATGGCCCACGCTGTCGGCGGTCGAGTCGACCGTGAACTTGTTGTAGAGCGCGTCAGCCGACAGGGTCAGGCTGTCGGTGGCCTTGAACTGGACCGTGCCGGTCACGCCGATGCGTTCGCGATCCTGCTGGTCGGAGATCTGGTCGAAGTTCGCCGGAAACAGGACATTGGCGATCGCCCCGGCGCCCGAGCCGGCCGTGGTCCTGTAGTAGCCGTTGGTCGCGACCGTATCGACGCGCGCCTCGCGCTTTTGATACGAAACCGAACCCAGCACCCCAACGCGACCGTCAGCCAGACGGGTCGAGAACAGACCGAACAGGTCCGGCGACGTCTTGCCCGACAGGTCCTCGTAGCTGGCCTTGGCGCTCAGGATGGCCTTGCTGTCACGGATGTCGAACGGGCGTGCGGTCTTGACGTTGATCGTCGAGCCGATGCCGCCTTCCTGAAGTGTGGCGTTGTTGCTCTTGTAGACGTCCGCGCCGGAGATCAGCTCGGCGGCCAGAAGGTCGAAGCTGAACTGGCGGCCGGCATTTTCGGTGGCCAGGGTACGACCATTGACCAGCACGTTGTTGAAAGACGGACCAAAGCCGCGGACCGTGACGAAACGGCCCTCGCCGCCGCTGCGGTCGATAGAGACACCGGTGATCCGCTGCAGGGATTCGGCGACGTTGCTGTCCGGGAACTTGCCCAGATCTTCGGAGGCGATGGAGTCGACGATCACGGCGGCGTTGCGCTTGACGTCAATGGCGCGCGTCAGGCTGGCGCGCAGACCCGTCACGACGATTTCATCGACAACATCAGCATTGGGTGCGGATTGCGCGGCCGCAGCCCCACCCAAAGCGACAAAGCCCAGAGCGCTCGCACTGGCGCCAATCATCAGTTTAAAGCCAAGCGCGCGAACGCGGGCTCCGTGTCCCGTACGGATCATACTTCCCTCCCAATTAGGCAATTGATCGCTTCATTTCCGAACGAGCGATCTCACTAGATGCCGGCTGCACCGGTCATTAAAATGATAAATCACAAGAATGGGGAATGGTCAAACGCCGAACCTTTTCCAGGCCTCGCTTTTGCTGTCAGCCAAGCTTTCGGGACGCCGCATCAGGACTGGGGGACCCGTGCCGCAAGCGCCGGCTCAGCTCACCGATCTTCTACAGGCGGAAGGTCGAGTACGGAGGGTTGGACGTGTCGGGGGCGCGGCGGTTGAAGGCGCTGGCGGACGGACGCCAAGCTCAAGCGGCTGCAGTCGACACGACGCACGACAATACTGCGTTGAAGGATCTGCTGGGAACACATGGTGACGCCTGCCGCACATCAAGCGAGCCGGGGGGCGTCTCGGAAAGACTGTGGCCAAACTCCAAAGTTTGGCGACGGGAGCGAGGGTGAGCGGCGACAGCGCACGGCGCGCTCTGCGCCCTCCCCTGCCCGTTTAAAAACTCAGCAGATCCCTAAGCTTGCCTGCATTGCGGCGCGAGATTTCCAGGCGCTTGCCGTCGAGCATGGTGACTTCGAAACCCTCGCTTATCGATTCCTCGATGCTACGGATGGCTTGCAGGTTCACCAGGTGCTGACGACTGGCTCGAAAGAAGACGGCCCTCGGCAGCCTCTCTTCGATCTGATTCATGGACTTTTTGACGTAGGCATTCTTGATTGCGCCGCCAGCCCTGTCTGGAAAGTACATCCGGACATAGTTTTTACAGCTCTCGATGTAGAGAATTGAGCTCAGAGCGACCAGGTGGCAATGGTCACCGTCCTTAATGAATATCTTGCTGTTGATGTCCAGCGTCGGCTTGGCCTCGGTCGAGTCGGGCTCTGACTCCGGCTCGCCAGATAGCTTGGCCAAAGCCTGCGCCAGCCGCAGCGGGCTGATCGGCTTTAGCAAATAGTCGACTGTATTGAAGTCGAAGGAGCGGATCGCGTACTCCGAGTAGGCGGTGGTGAAGACGATCCGGGGCGTATAGTCGAGCCGCTCGAGTAATCCGAACCCGTCTTCGCCGGGCATGTGAATGTCGAGAAAGAGCAACTCGGGCCGCAGTTGCTCGATCAGCACAAAAGCATTTTCTGCATTGTCGGCCTGACCCAGAACGTCAATCTGGTCGCTAAACTCGGCCAGCATGCGCACCAGGCCCTCCCGAGCGAGGCGCGAGTCCTCGATCACCAGCGTTCTTATCCTTGACATCACGAAGCAAACTCCTTGGGCAGGCTCAGCTCGACCTGAAAGCGCCCCGTAGTCTGTTTAGTCTCGATTGCAGCGCGATCGCCGTACAACAGGCGCAGGCGGCGCTCAATGTTTGGCAGGCCCAAGCCAAGACATGGCTTCACCTTGGCCGGCGTGAGTGGCGTGTCATTGATGACTCTGAACATCAGGCTATCGCCGCGATCCTCTCCCACAACGCTGACCATCCCGCCGCGGGGTAGATGATCAAGGCCATGCTTGATCGCGTTCTCGAGCAAGAGTTGCAAGACCATTGGCGGCAGCAAACAGCTGTGTATCGAAGCCGGAACGCTAAGCCTGAAGTCCAGCCGGTCCTCCATTTGAGTCCGCATGATGGAGATAAAGGCCTCGATGACGGACAGTTCCTGGCTCAGTCGTGTCTTGCTTTGCTGGCTGCTTTCGAGCGAGTAGCGCAGCAATTCGGACAGGGCCACGATCATCGCGTCGGCGCGGCCGCCATCTTCGTGAATCATGAAGCGGATGTTGTTGAGCGTATTGAACAGGAAATGCGGATTAAGCTGGTTGGCCAAACTGCTCAGTTGCGCGGCTTTCAGGCTCATCTGCAGACGCAGGTTTTGCAGCTCGCCCTCGCGGGCACGCTGCGCGGCTGCGGCGCTGAGATAGACGAAGGCCCAGGCGCCGATGAAGAGCTGCGCTTGCAGCCCGTTACCGAGGATGTTGCGCGCCAAAAAATCCAGGGTGTTGAATTCAGCCCGGCTGGCGCTGATCTGTTGCCAGAAGAACGGCATTACCAGGGCCGCCACCGCAGCCATCACGGCAAACCCGCTCAGGCTGCTATAGCCGATGACGATGGGGACCAGGCGACCCATCGGCAGCCCGGCCCAGCGGTGCCGGAGATACAGCCAGCGAAAGCCCAGTACGGCCAGCGTGTAGGCCGGCATCCAGGCCAAGGTGGAGGCCAGGTTGTTGGCGTCAAGGCGGCCAAACAGCAAGATACTGAGCAGCGTGACCATGACGACGAACGCCATGGCCGCGCCGTGGTAGATCCAGAACTGCCGTTCGCGGGGGAAGAATTTCATCGGGGGAGCTGAGTTTCCAACGGACGGAGATGCAAGCGGATTGACAGGCTCACCACAGACGTACGCGCTCAGCGGCGGGTTTGAACATCTTGTCCCCGGCCTGGGTCCCGAAAGCTTCGTGGAAGCCGTCGATGTTTCGGGCTGCACCGTTGGCGCGGAATTCCGGCGGTGAATGGGGATCCGAAGTCAGCAGCTGCAGGGTGCGCTCATCGCGGCGCTTGACGCGCCAGCTCTGCGCGAAGCTCAGGAACAGGCGCTGCTCTCCGGTATAGCCGTCCATTCGCGGGGCCGGTTTGCCATGCAGGCTGGTTTGATAGGCCTTGAACGCAATCTGCAGGCCGACCAGATCGGCGATGTTCTCGGGCAGGGTCAACTGGCCGTTCACGGTCTTGCCCGGCAGCGCTTCAAAGGCGTTGAACTGCTCCGACAGCTTGGCGCCGAGTGCCGCAAAGGTCTGGCGATCGGCCTCACCCCACCACTGCCTCATCACGCCGTCGCCGTCGAACTGAGACCCCATATTGTCGAAGCCGTGGCTGATCTCGTGGCCGATGGTTGCACCGATAGCGCCGTAGTTGACCGCATCATCGGCCCGCATATCGAACAACGGGGCCTGCAGAATGCCGGCCGTCAGAATGATCTCGTTGCCCATGGGGTCATAGAAGGCGTTGACCTCCAGCGGCGACATTGCCCAAGCCTTGCGATCCATGGGTTTACCGGCAGCAGCCGCCTTGTGCTCCCAGTCGAACCGCTTGGCCCGTTGCTGGTTGCCGAAGGCGTCGCCGGCGCGCACGTCCAATGCGGCATAGTCACGCCAGCTGTCAGGGTGACCGATCTTGGCCTTGTACTTCGAAAGCTTGTCCAGGGCGGCCGCCTTGGTGGACGGTTCCATCCAGCTGTTGTCCGCCATCAGCTGCTGGTAGGCGGCCAGCACGTTATGGAAAATGGCCTCGACCTTCTGTTTGTGCGCGGCCGGAAAGTGACGCTCCACATATTGCTGCGCCAGGGGTTCGTTGAGCGCCCAGGTGACCTGCCCGAGCGCGCGCTCGGCCCGGGGTTGCTCGACCTGCGCCCCGGTGATGGCCTTGCCGTGAAAGGCGAAGTGCGCGGCGCGAAATTCGGCCGGCAAGACCTGCGCGGCCGAGTCCAGGCTGCGGAGTGTGAAATAGGCCTTCCAGTCGGCCAAAGGCAGATCGGCAAAGAGCCGGGCGGTCGCGATGGCGGTGTTCAGTTGCGTCACGGTGACCTTGTCGCCGCGGGAGATCTTGGCTGCGGCCAGAAAGGCCTCCCAGTCGAAGCCGGGGGCTTTGACCATCAGTTCCTCAGCCGTCAGCGGATTGTACATTCTGGACGGATCCCGCGCTTCGCTCAAAGGCGCGTGCGTTTGAGCCAGGCGCGTTTCCAGGTCCAGGACGCGTTGCGCCATCTCGGCGGGCCTGGCCTGACCGGAGAGCTGGGCCAACCGTGTGAGATAGGTCAGGTACGCGGCGCGGGCGTTGCCGAGTTCAGCATCGTCCAGCTTCAGATAGTAGTCGCGGTCGGGCAGCCCCAGGCCGCCTTGCCAGGCCATGACGCGGTTCAGGCCGGGATCCATGAAGTCGGCAAAGCCGCCCCAGAGCCAGATTGGCGTTTCGATCTGGCCTTGGGCGCTGCCGACCCAGGTCGCGAGTTGCCGCGACGTCTCGATCGCGGCGATTTGGGCCAGCAAGGGCTTGATAGGCTTCAGGCCGGCTTTCTCGATAGCGACGGTGTCCTCATAGGCGGCGTAGTAGTCGCTGACTTTTTGTCCGCTGGAGCCTTTCGCCTGTGGCTTGATCGCCAAGTCTTGAAGGATCTTGCGGATGCGCTGATCGACGACCGCAGGCATATCGGCGCCGACCAACTCGGCCTTGTCAGCCGGGATCGCGGCGGTCCGCAGCCAGTTGCCGCTACTGTGGCGATAGAGATCGTCCTGAGCGCGCACCGCCTGATCGAACCCCGGCAGATCCAGCCCGGATCGGACCTGCGCAGCCTGAGCCTGTTCTGCGCCGACGCCGACTTGAAGGAGCAGGGTAAGGCAGCTGAGTTTCAGAAGGGTCGTGGGATTCATGGGGCGCCTGCGTGTCGGAAGGATGAGCGTTGTTCGCGCTGAGGACTTCCAGTGTCCCGACAAGCAAGCGGCTTTGGCCAAAAAGGTGCCGAGCGGCGATCGGCGGGGATGAGCGGCGGTGAGCACAATGCGATCCATGCCGACCTCGCCAGTGCTCTGGCCGGCGCCGACCCTTGCTGAGGCTGCAAACACGTCGTTCCCGGCGGCGCCCTGGCCAAGGGTAGGGCGTCAGCGGCGCTGACCTGCCCTACATCCTCCCCTACGGATCGACCTGGAATGGCGGCGGTCGTAGCGCGGCGGCGTTGTTCGGCCAGAGCAGCGTCCGACGCCCTACACCTGCGCCCAAGCTTCGAACGCTGAACCGGCTGCGGCCCGCTTCAGACCGGGAGAGTTGAACACAAATGCGACCTGGCCGGCGCGATTGACCGCGATGACGCCGCCGTCGCCGCCCAGCCTGCCGACGCTGTCGATCATGCCCTGACAGGCGTCCTCCAGGGACTCGCCGAGATAGCGTCGTCGCGCGGACACATCGAAGGCCGCGGCCGTCAGGATGAAGAATTCTCCGACCCCCGTGCAGGACACGGCGACCTCCTCGTCGGCCCAGACCCCGGCCCCGGGTATGGGCGTGTCGCCTACCCTGCCCGGCCTCTTGCCAAACACCCCGCCGGTTGATGTCGCTGCAGCCAGGGCTCCGGTCAGATCAAGAGCGGCCGCGCCAACCGTACCGTGCGCCAGAGCCTGGGTTTCCGCCTCAATATCGGCGGCGGTGATCCCGACGGGCATCCGGAAGAAGCTTGCTGGATCCATGATCTGCGTCAGGCCCTGCTGGCGGGCAAAATCGGACGCGCCCTGCCCGGCCAACAGGACATGGGGCGTTGCCTCCATCACCCGGCGGGCCGCCGCGATCGGGCTGGCGGCGTCACGGATGGCGCAGACGGCTCCGGCCTTGCGGCGTGCGCCGTCCATGATCGAGGCGTCCATCTCGACAAGCCCACTGGCGTTGGGCGCCGAGCCGCGCCCGGCGACGTAGAGACCGCTGGCCTCCATCTCGATCACCGCGATCTCCACCGCATCAACGGCCGACAGTCCATCGGCCAACTGCGCGGACATCCGCGCCGCCAGATCGCGGAGGTGGTCGGTCGCCTCGCGGTAGTCGCGTCCGGGAATGACGCCCGCACCGCCGTGCAAGGCGATCACATGGGGGGTAGAGTTCATCTGTAACCTACGGTCTGAAAACGACATGGACGGGAGAGACGTCGAAGGCCACGTCGACGATCGTGTCGCGATCGCGCCCCTGGGCGTCACGGCCCTGATACGCAGCAGAGGACGGCGTGCGGGCAAAGCCAAAGCGTATGCCCGCGCCGCCGGGCAGGAACGACGGGCGCTCGATGCGGGTGGAAGCCGCCACCCCAACCAGATCCTCGGCCAGCCAAGCGTCCAGGCGCTGAGCCGGCGCGGCCAGCCCTTCGGCGACGCGAAGCCGGGCTGTCGCCGACGCAGAGGGCTTGAGCCGTTGCTTGTAGCCGGCAGGGGTCACAGCCAGGGTCGCCAGATCCACCCTATCGCCTCCGCTGATGAAATGCAGATGCGCTTGCCGCAGGTGAAGGGCGCTATCCCGGACATCGATCAGGGCCGAACGCTCGTCAAGGATGGTAACCCCGCCCGCCCCGATCGCCCTGGCGCTGCGCGTCGCCAGATCAATCACCAGGGCCGTATTCTCGTCGATGCCGAAGCCGATGCGCTGGCTGAGCGGCAGGGTCGCGACCGCCCGCGCCAGGCGTCCCAGGCGCGCCCGGCGATCAAAGTGCTGATCGACCAGACCGCCGGTGAAGAAGCCCAGCCCTCGGCCCATGGCCAGGGCCTCGCCATCTGCTGTCTCGGTCGCGCCCAGCGGCCGCAACAGGGCGGGCAGGCTGTCGCCCTGCAGAATCATGGCCTCGCTCATGATGGCGGCGCCGGCGCTGGTTCCGCCGATCACGGCCCCCTGGGCCAGGCGCGCGCGCAAGGCTATGAGCAGAGGGGTGTCCTCCCCTTTTGCCGTCTTGAGGGTGGCGACAATGCGGGCCTGATCGCCCCCCACGAACCACACGCCGTCAGCCGGGGCGGCCTTGGCCACCTCCTCCGGCGCTGAGCCCCCAGACGCCCAGAGCGACTCGTCGATGTCCGCCGTACCCGGATCATCGCGCACGGCGACCCTGGCCACAGCAATCTGATCGGCGCCGACGCCGCGACGCTGCAGCTGCTGAGCGAAGGATTGGGCCGAGTCGCTGGGCGCGCCCGAGGCTGCCGGAATGATCAGGAAGCGTGGCGCAACGCCTGGCGGCGCATGCGCTCTGGCGGCATCGATGAAGGCGGCGTGGACGGCGTCGTTGTCGCGCGACAGCGCACCACCGACGATGACCAGGGTCCCGCCCTGCGCGGCGGCGGGGCCTGCGATCAGGCCGCCCAGAAGCAAGATCAGCAAGCCGCGCATCAGCGGTATCCGATCAGTTGGGCGACCAGCACGAAAGCCGCCGCCATCACCAGCAAGCCGGCCAGCGGCTTCCAGATGAAGGCCAGCCAGGTCGAAAAGCCCAGACGCCCGGCCGCCAGGCAGCCCATCAGGGACGCCGAAGTCGGGGCGATGATGTTGGTCAGGCCATCGCCCAGCTGGAAGGCCAGAACAGCGGTCTGGCGCGTGACGCCCGACAGGTCCGACAGAGGCGCCATCAGGGGCATGGTCAGGGCCGCCTGGCCAGAGCCCGAGACGATCAGCAGATTGATGCCGCTCTGAAAGCCCAGCATGCCCCAGGCCGTCGCCCAGTTGGGCAGAAGCGCGGTCAGACCGCTCATCTCGTGCAGCAAGGCGTTGAGCAGGCTCCACTGGTCGGGCTTGTCGCCGCCGAGCATCAGGATGATCCCCTTGGCGACGCCGACCACCAGCGCAGCCGGGGCCAGCTGGGCCGCGCCGTCGCTGAAAGCCCGCACCAGGTCGTTGGCGTCGACCCCGCCCAGTTTGAACACGCGGCCAACCAACCCCGCCGCAAGGCCCAGCGCAAAGAACTGGGCGGCGATTTCGGCCAGATAGTAGCCCTTGGCGACCACGCCCCAAGCCACCCAGGCCACAGTCAGCAGCAGAAGAATCAGGATGATGGCGTCGCCGGCCCCGAACCGCCCGACCGCGCCGACGCTCGCCTTGTCGCGCCAGAGCGCGTCGGAGGCATAGGCCTTTGACAGGGTCGGCGTCAGACGGACGCGGCGGGCGTACCACCACAGATAGGCCAGGCCCGCGCCGGTGAAGACCAGCCACATGACGATCCGCAGGCCCATCCCCGACAGAACCGGCAGGCCCGAAATGCTCTGGGCGATCACCAGGCCGAAGGGGTTCATCCACGAGGCCGAGAAGCCGATCTGGGTCGCGACGTAGCAGGTCAGCATGCCGGTGATGGAGTCATAGCCGCTGCGCACCAGCACCGGCGTGACGATCAGGCTGATGGCGATGGCCTCTTCGCTCATGCCAAACACGGCGCCGGCCAGGGAAAAGGCCGCGAACAGGCCCAGGATCAAAAGCTCGTTCGGCTTTGATTTGGGATCGGCCGGGTTGCCGATCAGGCCGGTCAGGGCACGGTCAACGGCGCCGGTGCGCATGATGACGCCGAACACCCCGCCGATCACCAGGATGAACGCCATCAGGCCCACGGTGGCCGAGCCGCGGTCGCCGGTGACCAGGCCCTCGAACGGGAAGTTCAAGAGGCCGACATGGCCCTCGGAGCCGAAGATCGGTGCGCCCTTCGGCTGGGCGGCGGCGGCATAGGCCGCCGGGTCGATGCGGCCGGACGGCGCCAACCCATACCGACCGGGTGCAAACAGCCAGGTGCTGGCATAGGCCGCCAGCGCCAGGATCAGCAGGATCAGGAAGGTGTCCGGGATCTTGCTCTTGATCGCAGGCGGCGAGGGATCGGACTCGGAATTGGGCGGGGCCATGGACAGTGCTCGGAAAAGGCCGCCGCTTCGGGCGCGAAAGCCCGAAGCGGCGGCGACGCCAGGGTCAGAAGCGATGAGTCAGGCGGATCGTCGCAAAACGCCCCACCAGATCATGATTGTAGAGATCGACATTGGCGCTGGACCCCAGGACCCGAGGCGGGGTCTCGTCCAGCAGGTTCCTGATGTTGAGCTGCACGAAGCTGTGCGGACCAAAATCATAGCTCAGGCTGGTGTCGAAGGTCAGGGAACTATCGACCTTGACCGTGGCAGTGGCCGGCAGGCCCACCGCAGCCAGGGTGCGGACGTCGGGGTCATCCTTGTACTCGCTGACATAGCGCGCACCCAGTGAAGCCCGCCAGGCATCCCGCTTCCAGCGCAGCCGGGCGTTGGCCAGGACGCGAGGATAGAGGTAGTCGCCGGCCAGCTTCTCGACCACCGCGCCGCTGGACGCCTTGCGATCAAAGTCGATCAGATAGGTGGCGTCGAAGGTCAGGGTGAACTTTCCCGCTGCGCTTTCGGGCAGGTACTGGGTGTAGGAAACGTCGACGCCACTGGTCTTCTGGTAGCCCAGATTGGTGATCTGGAAGTGAGCATCGGTGACGAAGCCGTTGGTCACCTCCAGGCCCGGCGTGCCGGTGGGAAGCAGGCCCGCCCCCGAGACGGGGAAGGCGCCGGCCAGGGCGCGACGGATGAAGTCGTCCTCGGCGATGCCGACCAGATTCTTGTGCTCGATGTTCCAGTAGTCGAGCTTGATCTCGATATCGGCATTGGGCTGGAACAGCAGGCCGCCGCCCCAGGTGTCGGCGTTCTCGGCCTTCAGGTCGGTGTTGCCGACGTCTTCCGAGAGCAGAGACTGGCCGCTGGCCGAGGCATTGCCGTTACAGGCCGCCGGGGTCGCCTTGCAGTCGACGCGATAGCTGGACAGCAGCACCCCCGCTCCGCTCTGGGCCAGGGACGGCGCACGGAACGAGGTCGACCAGTTGGCCCGGAAGGTCAGGAGATCGGAGGCCTTGAACCGGGCGGAGACCTTCGGATTGAAGTCGCCGCCAAACGCGTCGTAGTGGTCATAGCGACCGGCCAGCTGCACATCGAACTGGTCGGACAAAGGCACATAGAGCTCGCCATAGACCGCCCACTGGTCACGCTCGGCCCGGGCGCTGGTCGAGGAAAAGCCCAGGATCGGCTCGGGGTTGGACGCCGTGGCGACGGCATCGCCCGATGGCGTATCGCGCAGGGTTTCCCGACGATACTCCGCTCCGAACGCCGCCTTCACCGTCCGTCCGCTCAGCGTAAAGAGGTCACCCGAGGTCGAGGCGTCCAGCGAATAGGTGCGCGAGCGCCCTTTGCGGTCGGCCGTGGTCTCCAGCAGCTTGTCCAGGCCGGCGGCCTGCGTGGTCTGGCCGCCGAAGGGATTGTACCAGAGCGTGGTCTTGCCGGCGGCCTCGCAGGTATTGCCCACATAGCTGGCGCTGGGCCGGCTGAGATTGACGTTCCACCGCTTCACGCTGGAGCCGTCGCTGCAGAGGTTGCCGAGGTTGGCGTCATAGAAGGCCTTGGACCGGATCAGGCCCGACAGGCCGCTTTGGGTCCGGTCATTGCCGCCAAACAGCAGGGCTGCGTCATAGGTCCAGCCTGTGGCGAACTTGCCCTTCAGGCCCGAGACATAGCGGAAGGAGTCGGACTCCACCTCGACCGCGCGAGGCTCGATCAGCTTGCCCCAGGCGAAGATCGGAAAGCCGTTGTAGGAGCTGAAGCGGCGGACGCGGCCTTCGGCAACGATGTCCGCCTGCAAAGCGGCCGGCCAATTGGGATTGGCCGGGTCAATCGGGGCGCGGGAGAAGTTCGCCGGCGAGCTCGTGCCGCGTGCCTCGGTGTGCTGGAACAGCAGTTCATTGTACCAGGAGACATTGTCGCTGATCGCAAAGTCGTGGGTGATCAGGCCGCCCAGGCTTGCCTGCTGATCCTGCGAGGAGACATAGCGGTTGGTGTTGACCTGGCAGTATTCACCCAGATTGCCGACCTTGAAATCGGCCGCCGCGCAGCCGCCGCTTCCGGGACCCTCGGTCTGGTCGTTGGTCATGAAATAGAGGTCGTTGAAGCTGGGATAGAACCCCTGCTGGCTGGGACGGACCGAGTCGCGCGAGGCCTCGCGGTCGCGCAGATAGAAGGCGTTGCGCTTGAAATAGTCGATGACGGCCGTGACGTGATGATCGCCAAAAGCCTTGCCGACGACGAGATTGGCGTTGAACCGGCCTTCGTCGCTGGCGGCGGTGGAGTCACCGTAAGACGCGGTGAATTCCGCCCCTTCGAAGTCCTTGCGCAGGACGTAGTTGACGACACCAGCCACGGCGTCGGCGCCGTAAAGGGCCGAGGCGCCGTTGGGCAGGACCTCAACCCGCTCCAGCGCCGCCAGCGGAATGGCGCTGGCGTCGATAAACGACTCCTGGCCTCGCGCGAAGGCGCTGACCGAGGCGCGCCGACCGTTGATCAGGGTCAGGGTCGCGCTGGTGCCCAGGCCGCGCAACGACACGCCTGACGCCCCGACGGGCGTGTCGCTGGACAAGGCACCAGCGCTGGCGGTCGAGAAGGTGCCACCCCCGCCGGCGGCGGCGGGAAGCTGCGAGAAGAGGTCGATGACCGAGGTTGCCCCGGACTCGTCGATGGTCGCCCGGTCGATCTGGTAGGCCTGAACAGCCCCCTTCAGATCCAGCCCCTGGATTCGGGTGCCCGTGACGGTGACGGCCTCGATCGTCTGGATCTCTTCGGTGACAGCAGGCGTGGCGGCGGCAGGCGCTTGCTGCGCCAGGACGGGTGTGGCCAGGCCAAGCGCCAGTATCGCCCCGAGCACATGGCCCAGGTCGTTTTGATGCGGTTTCATAGGAATACCCCCAGCCGCGCGGAACGCTCCTCCCGAGAGGCCACGCGCGGATTGATGTTCGTGATGACAGGCAGGGGTCGGGGCGCGACGCGACACGCGCATGGGCGCGCGCCGACGACGGATCAGGCCAGGACTGGCTTTGGCGACGCCTTAGGCGTCAGCGACCCGACCGCTTTACGGTCGGGGGGTCTTCACTCGTTGAACCAATCTTTCAGGTGGAACTGAACCGATCGGCGCACGAGGACCTGATGCGAAGGTCGCATGTCTTCAACGTTCCTGTGACGCTACGACGCTACAGAATTGGTTGCCACTGACAAGCCGTGACTTCGTATCGGGCCGGACAATGTTGCAATGGACGATTGGAGGGCGCCTGCGTGGTCCACGGGCGGGCCGTTGGCTGGACTGGCTTGGTTGCCCAAGCCAGTCGCACTTTCGCCCAAGGGAGAACCCCCAAATCTTTTGGCGCGACTACAGCAGAACCACTTTTGACGACGCTATCGGCGCCACAGGCCGGGCGCGCAGCAGCCGCGCCACGCGCGCCAGAAGCAAGGCGTCGCTAAAGGGCTTGGCGAGATAGTCCCGCGCACCCAGGGCCAGCGCTTCCTTGACGTCGTCGGGCGCATTGCGGGCGGTCAGCATCATCACCGGGATGTTGGCCACCAAGGGGCTCTTTCTGATGTGGCGGAGGACGCCAAAGCCGTCCAGGCGGGGCATGTTGACGTCCAGGATAATGGCGTCCGGACGCGTACTGTGGATGCCGTCGATGGCCTCCCATCCATCGCGCCCGAAGACCGTGTCATAGCCCGCCACGCTGAGCCGCGTGGTCAGCAGCTCCAGGAGATTGCGGTCATCTTCCGCGATGAAGATTCGCCGCCGACGCGCTTCAAGCGGCATCTTCACCCTCCCACTCGTAAGACAGGGCGCGATTGATCTCCGTGAGCAGCGCCCGCGCATCAAGCGGCTTGGCGACCATGCCGTCAAAGACGCCTTCGGGCAGTGCGCCGCCCACATCGGCAGAGAAGGCGATGATGGGCACATTTCCATTGAGGGCGACCTCACGGATCTGTCGGGTCGCTTCCACCCCGCCGATACCCGGCATGCGCAGATCCATCAGGATCACATCGAACGGCTCGGCGCTGGCGAGCCCGACCGCCGCCTCGCCGTCGGCCGCCTCCGTCATCTCGGCGCCAAAGACGCGCAGGACCGCGCAGACCAGATCGCGATTGACCGCACGGTCGTCGACCACCAACACGCGGCAACCCTCTGGAATGACCGCCGCCGCCTGGCCATCGGTCCCGGCTTCATCAAGCGAAACCTTCGCGGCCGGAAGCTCGAACCAGAAGCAAGACCCTTGCCCCGCTTGGCTGGTAGCGCCGATCTGGCCGCCCATGGCGTCGACTAGCCCCTTGCAGATTGCCAAGCCCAACCCTGACCCGCCGTGCTTGCGCGTGGAAGAGCCGTCGACCTGGGAAAACCGCTTGAAAAGCTGATCCAGGCGATCGGTGGGTATGCCCGCGCCGCTGTCGGTGACGGTTACCCGAAACAGGCCGGTTCGCGCCGTCCACTGGGCTTCCAGCTCCACGCGACCGCTGTCGGTGAACTTCACGGCGTTGCCGATCAGGTTGAGCAGGATCTGGCGGATCCGATCAGCGGCCAGAGTCAGACCCGAGGGCAGGCCATCCAAGCCGGTCATCACCAGATCCAGACCCTTTTCCTGGGCCTGGCCAGAGAAGAGGTCCATGGCGTCTTCAAGGATTTGTCGCGGGTCGCTGGGGGTGACGACGATCTCGACCTGACCAGCCTCGAGCTTGGAGAAGTCCAGGATGTCGTTGACCGTCGACATCAGCGCCTTGCCGGCGTTGGAGACGCGGTCGACGAAACGGCGCGTGGCCGGCGAGAGTTCGGGTTGATCCTCGATCAGCCGCGAGAAGCCCAGCACGGCCGTCAAGGGCGTGCGCAGTTCGTGGCTCATGTTCGACAGAAACTCGGCCTTCACCACCGCCGCGGCTTCGGCTTCGGCACGGGCCAGTTCCAGGGCCTGCTCCAGAGCCTTGCGGCTTGTGATGTCGCGAACGACATCCTGGATTGCGGCCAGCTTGCCGGTGTCCGCGTCGAAGAACAGCTTGGGCTGACCTTCCAGCCAAACCCAATGGCCGTCCTTGTGCCGCCCGCGATACTGGAAGGGCTCGGAGATCGCGGAGGGCCCCCTGGCGATCAGCTCGGCGTAGTTTACCCTCAACAGCGGCGCATCGTCGGGGTGGGTCATGTCGATGACCCTGCGGCCGAACATCTCCTCGGGCGTGTAACCGAGGATCGGGCGGCATGCGGGCGAGACGAACCGAATGTCGCCACTTGGGCCGAAGGCGGCGATCATGTCACTGGCGTTGTCGGCCAATAGCCGATAGCGGCTTTCGCTGGCCGCCAATTCGGCCTGGATACGGCGGTCGTCGGTGATGTCGCGAACCGTGCCCATGATGACAGCGGGCGCACCGTCGGACCCCGTCTCGATAATCGAGCTGCCGGAGATGTAGCGTTCCTCGCCGTCCGGACGGACGATGCGCGTGGTGACGTTGTAGTCGGCCGCTCCGGTCCTCAGGCGCTCGGCGAGCCTGGCCATGGTCCAGGCCCGTTCTTCGAGATGGATACGGTCGTTGAACATCTCGATGGCCGGGTGTTCGACGCGCTCCAGCCCATAGATTTCGAACATCTTGGCCGACACATCCAGGTCCAGGGCCTTCAGGTCGTAACGCCAGTAGCCGACGCCGCCGATATCCTCGGCCAGGCGCGCTCGCTGGGCCTGTTCGCGCGCAGCGTCGCGAGCGGTCGCCATCTCAAGTTCCAGGGCCTTGCGGTCAGAGATATCGCGCGAGACCGAGACGATTTCCTGGGGTGCACCGGACGCATCGCGCACCAGTTGAAGGTTTGACTCCACCCAGACGTAGTGGCCCAGCTTGTGCTGCGAGCGGTGCTGCAGGGTACTCTGGGCAAGGCCACGTGACATCGCCTCGAACACCGACATCACCCGCTCACGATCATCGGGATGCAGCACCACCGGCACGGTCAGGCCTATGGTTTCCTCGACGCTGTAGCCCAGAAGCTTCTCGACGGCGGGCGAGATGAACCGGCCCCCGCCCGAGAAATCGTAGCGCGTGATGACGTCGCCAGCATGCTCGGTCACGAGCCGGTAGCGTTCTTGACGGCGTTGGAGGCTCGCGATGGTCTCGACGGTCTCGGTGATGTCCTGGAACAGGCCGAAGATCGAGGCCGGCTTCCCGTGATCGTCCAGCTCGCACACCCCGCGCGAGATCACGTGGCGCACGGCGCCGTCGGCGCGCGTCAGTCGGAGGCGGAACTCAAAGCCCTCCCCGGTCTGGCTCGTATGGGCCAAATGGCCCATGACCATGGCGCGATCATCGGGATGATAAAAGGCCACGGCGTCGTCGAGATCGGGGTCGAAGCTTTGGCGGTCAACGCCGTGGATGGCGTAAACTGTATCGGACCAAGTTACCGTATTGGAGATCAGGTCCAGTCGCCATTGGCCCACCCCGGACATGACCTCGGCGATTTCGAGAAGGCGCTGTTTTTCGCGAGTCTGGCGGTTGGCTCGCGCCAGTTCAAACTCGTCGACGACAATGCGGGCGAGCAGTTGAAGCCGCTCCAGCTCCGCGACGCTGGGGCGCGGCCGCGGCTTGTTATCGATGACGCAGAGGGTTCCGAGATTGTGACCGTCTTTGGTGGTCAAGGTCGCCCCGGCATAGAAGCGAATATCCGGCGCGCCCGTGACCAAGGGATTGCTCGCAAAGCGGGGGTCCAGGGTGGCGTCTTCAACCACCATCACCGCATCGGGACCCATGGTGACAGCGTGAGCGCAGAAGGCCTGATCGCGCGGCGTCTCCGACACCTCCAGGCCCACCTTGGCCTTGAACCACTGCCGCTCTTCATCAACCAGCGAAACCAGCGCGATGGGCGTCGCAAACAGGTTGCCGGCCAGGCCCGCCAAGCGATCGATAGCGGCGTCAGCCTCGGTGTCCAGCACCCTGTACGCCCGCAAGGCATTTAGCCTTAATAATTCGCGTTCTTCCATGCTGTTCGCTCGCAATCGGCTGGCATACTTAAATGGTAAACATCATGGCAAGTCCATCTGTAGCCTAGCGGCACGGATGGGATGAGCGTTGACGCCGTTGTCGTGATTTGGGAATTGGTTATCGGCTCGCGCAAAAGCTGTCAAAATCACGGCACCCGAAACCTCTACGAGAATTTTCTGGCGGCCAGCAGAAATTGCTCGTCTCAATTGGAGCCGTTGACGCACCATCGCTTGGTTCACTAAACAATTGTTCTACGGAAAACAAAATCAGACGCTTTTGAGCAGTCTTGCCTTTCCGGATGGTCAGCACAGTTAACGGGCTGACGGTGCGCACGCTCGACGCGGCCGGCCTGTTCCGGCGAGCGCTCGGCAAGGCCCCACCGGGCGGCGCCGGAACGGCGCGGCGCAAGAGGGCATCTCGATGCGCTACATCAGCGAGACAAGATGACAACGCCTTGGCCAAGACGATCCCCGACCGGGAATGCGCAATTGAGCCGTGTGGCGACCCCGGCTAGTCTGAGTCAAAACTTGGGGAGGTCCACGTGAATCTGAAGCTGGCGATTCCGATCGTCCTGATCCTGGCGGCGACGCTCGCCTGGACGTTCGCGGCTCCCTATGTCCAGCATTGGAAGGCCCGCCGGGCGGCGGCACGGCGACGGATCGCCGAGGGCCGCCAGAAATAGGTCCTGGTTTGCAGCGCTTCCTGGCGCGCACCGCCGTCCAGAAACTCGAGCGGTCCAAACCGCCCGAACAAGCCAGATCATCGGCCGGGTAAATAATAAAACAAATTGTTTTTATAAATGCCTTATGATTTGTCTTGGCCAAGAATGGCTGGGGACGAGACGTTGGACGCGGAGAGCAGAGCGACGCGCGGCATGCGCATTGGCGTCGATCTGGGCGGCACCAAGATCGAAGTCGCGGCGCTCGCGCCCGAAGGCGACTATGTCTCGCGTCTCCGCGCCCCGACTCCTGCCTCATATGACAGCGCTATCAGCGTCATCCGTGATTTGATTGCTCAGACGGAGACTGCCACCAACGCCCGCGGAACCGTCGGCATGGGGGCGCCCGGTTCGGTCTCGCCGACCTCTGGTCTGGTGCGCAACGCCAATACAGTCTGGCTGAACGGCCGTACGCCGGGGAAAGATCTGGAGCAGGTCCTTTCGCGCCCCGTTCGAATCGCCAACGACGCCAATTGCCTGGCCCTGTCCGAAGCCGTCGATGGGGCCGCAGCCGGATTCCGGACCGCCTTTGCGGTGATCCTGGGCACGGGCTGCGGCGGCGGGGTGGTGGTCGATCAGCGACTGGTCGAGGGCGCAAATGGCGTCGGCGGCGAGTGGGGCCACCTTCCCCTGCCCTGGCCTGCGGCCGATGAGACGCCCGGCCCCGCCTGCTGGTGCGGACGGCGCGGGTGCCTGGAGACATGGATCTCGGGCTCGGGCCTGCAGCGCGACTTTCAGACCCGCACGGGTCGCGCCCTGAAGGGCGAAGAGATCGTCAATGCTGCGGCGACCGGCGACGCCCAGGCAGTCGAAGCGCTGGATCGGCTGTTCGAGCGCCTGGGCCGGGGGCTGGCGATGATCTGCGACATTCTTGATCCCGACGTCTTCGTGTTCGGCGGCGGGCTGTCGAAGGTCGAGGCGCTCTATCAGCGCCTGCCGGACCTGATCGCGCCGCATGTATTTTCCGACCGCTGGGCCGCGAAACTGGTTCCGGCGCGCTGGGGCGACGCTTCCGGTGTGAGGGGCGCGGCGATGCTGTGGTCCCAGCCCGATTGGCCTGCCGACGGCCTGGTCCCCGATAGCCCGAGACCGGCGTCCACAACGATCTGAACAAAAAATGCAGCCGGACGGTCACGTCACCGTCGGTGCAAGGAGGAGGAAACGATCATGGGCAAGCCCTCTCACTTCGTTAGCGCCATGGCGCTGATCGCCATGACCGCCACGGCTGGCTCCGGCCTGGCCCAGACGGCGGGGCCCTTCAACTTTACCTTCCCGGCCGGCGGCGACGAGATCGCCCGCGACCTGCCAGGCTTTGCGGCCGGCGCCGTCTTGCCCGCCGACAGCCCCTGGAGCCTGAGCGCCTGGATGCGCTCTTCCGAACGCCCCAGGGGGCCGGCCCTGATCGCCGGCGTCGGCGATCCGACCGGCAAGGGCCGCTATCTCGTGCTCGACGCCAGCGGCTTTGGCGCAACCAGCGGCGGACGGACTATCCGCGCCGACGCCGCCTGGCTGCCGGGGGAATGGCACCACGTCACAGCGGTCTTTGATGGCGGCGCGGTGCGCCTGTTCGTCGATGGCCACGCGGTCGGCGCCGGAACGCTGCCCGGCAATGCGGTGACGGCGCGCCTGCGACTGGCGCCGCGCAAGGTCTCGGGCTTTGCGGCCTATGCGGGCGACGTGGCAGGACTGCGCTATGAAGGGACGGCCCTGGCGCCCGACGCGGTCACCGCCTTGGCCGGGACCCCGCCGAACGATGCCTTGACTGTCTTTGACACCGGCAGCCCGACCTGGCCGGTCCAGGTCCGGCAGATGTACGGCCAGACCGCGCCGCAGGATCCCTGGACCCTGCCCCGCAGCAAGGCTCCCGCCAATGTTGCCGTCGCTATCCCCGCCTATTCCGGACCGGCGCTGAAGGCAGACGGCGAAGGGCTCTGGACGCTGAAGCGCTGGTCCCTGATCGACGCGCCCAGCCTCTCGGCGGGCGGCGGCGCGATCTCCAAGCCTGGCTTCAACGCAGAAGCCTGGCGCGCGGCGACCGTGCCCGGCACCGTCCTGAACACTCTGGTTGATCGCGGCGTCTATGCAGACCCCGATCACGGCCTCAACAATATCCTGATCCCCGAGAGTCTGAACCGGCAGGACTACTGGTATCGCGCCACGTTCGACGCCCCGGCTCAAGCGGCCGGAAAGCGCCTGCTGCTGACATTCAAGGGGATCAACTACGCCGCCGAGGTCTGGCTCAACGGCCAGAAACTGGGCGACATCAAGGGCGCTTTCATCCGCGGCCAGTTCGACGTGACCAAGATGTTGGTCGCCGGCTCAAACGCCTTAGCCGTGCGGGTCTCGCCCCCGCCACATCCGGGTATCGCCCACGAGGAATCTCTGACCGCAGGGGTCGGCGAGAACGGCGGCATGATGGCGCTGGACGGCCCAACCTTCGTCGCCTCCGAGGGCTGGGACTGGATCCCCAGCGTCCGCGACCGCAACACGGGGATCTGGCAGGACGTCACCCTGCGGGCCACCGGCGAGGCCCGGATCGGCGACGCTCAGGTGGTGACCACCCTGCCCCGCGCCGACAACAGCCAGGCCGATGTCGAGATCATCGTTCCGATCGAGAACCTGGGCGACAGACCCGCCAACATCACTGTCACGGCCGCCTTCGACGGCGTGCGGGTGGAACAGACGGTCCTGGCCCCTCCCGGCGCATCAGACGTGCGCTTCACACCGGCCGCCTTCCCGTCCCTCGCCGTAAAGAACCCCAAACTTTGGTGGCCCAATGGCTATGGTGCCCCGGCCCTGCACGCCCTGACCCTGACGGTCAGCCAGGATGGTCAGGCTTCGGACGAACGACGCATCCGCTTTGGCATGCGCCAGATCACCTATGAACTGTCGCTGATCAACCCGGCAGGCCAGCTGCGCCGGGTCGAGGTCGATTTCGCCAAGGCCCGCCAGCTGGGTCAGGACATCACCGACGGCAGTCATGAGGGTATCCGCAAGGTGCCCGACGGCTGGGCCACCTCCCTGACCACCGCCGGTGACGCCTCGCCCGCGGTGCGCGATGTACCCGAGGTGGGCCTGTCGCCACATCTGGTGATCAAGGTGAACGGCCGCCGCATCGCCGCACGCGGCGGCAACTGGGGCATGGATGACTGGCGCAAACGGGTCGAACGTGAGCGGCTGGAGCCCTATTTCCGGCTTCACAAGGAGGCCAATCTCAACACCATCCGTAACTGGGTGGGCCAGAACACCGAGGAGGTTTTCTTCGACCTGGCCGACGAGTACGGCCTGCTGGTCCTGAACGACTTCTGGGCCTCGACCCAGGACTATCAGCTGGAACCGCAGGACGTGCCGCTGTTCCTGGCCAACGCCGCCGACGTCATAAAGCGGTTCCGCAACCACCCCTCGATCGCCCTGTGGTTTGGCCGCAATGAGGGCGTCCCGCAGCCGATCCTCAATGAGGGTCTGGAGGCGCTGGTCCATGATCTGGACGGCACCCGCTGGTACACGGGCAGCTCCAACCGGGTGAACCTGCAAAACAGCGGGCCGTACAATTATCGCGAGCCAGAGAGCTATTTCACTGACCACGCCAAGGGCTTCTCGGTCGAGGTCGGCACGCCCTCGTTCCCGACTCTGGAGGCGTTCAAGGCCGCTGTGCCGGAGGCCGATCGCTGGCCGATCAGCGACACCTGGGCCTATCACGACTGGCATCCGACCGGGAACGGCGCGGTCAAGACCTTCCAGGACGCCATGGCCGCCAAGCTGGGCCCGCCCACCAGCCTGGAGGACTTCGAGCGCAAAGCCCAGTTGATGAACTACGAAACCCACCGCGCGATGTTCGAGGGCATGAACGCCGAGCTGTGGACCAGGTCCTCCGGCCGGCTGCTGTGGATGACCCACTCGGCCTGGCCCAGCACCATGTGGCAGATCTACAGCCACGACTATGACACCCACGGGGCCTTCTACGGGGTCAAGAAGGCGGCGCAAACGGTGCATATCCAGATGAGCCTGGCCGATCACCGCCTGGCCCTGGTCAACAATGGCGGAAGCGACCTGAAGAACGCCAAGGCCCGCGTACGGGTGCTGGCTCTGGATGGCCGCCTGCTGTCGGATCGCGCCGTGACCCTGTCGGCCAAGGCCGATAGCGTCAGCATCGGCGACGCCCTGGACCTGAAGGCCGTGCTGGCCTCACAGGGCGCGGTCGTCGTGCGTCTGGATCTAAGCGCGGCCAAGGGTCAGGCGCTCAGCAACAACAGCTACTGGATCGCCGGCGACGCAGCCGGCTCGCGCAAGCTGTCCGCGATGACGCCGCAAACCGTGTCGCTGAAGACGACGCGCCGGACGGAGGGCGACGAGACGGTGCTGACCGCAAAGGTGACCAATACCGGTGCCGCGCCCGCCCTGAACCTGAAACTGACCCTGACTGACGCGCAGGGCCGGGCCGTGCTTCCGGCCTATTACAGTGACAACTATCTGACCCTGACGCCCGGCGAGGAACGCCCGATCGAGGTGCGCTATCGGGCTGCGGCGACCAGCGGCCCACTGGACCTGAACCTTAGGGGCTGGAACGCTGCGCCTGTTGCGGTCGCCGTGCCCTAAGCCGTTTTCCGCAAGGCGGCCCGCGACGGCAAAAGCTGGTCGATAATCGGCAAGATGGCCGCGCCGATCGCGGGGCCATCGGCCGAGGTCGCCGCCCGCCGCGCCCGGGCGATGGCCGGCAATCCGGTCAGGGCGGCCAGCCGGGTGTTCAGCGCCGTGGCCAGCCGGTCGACGATCGCCGCCGGCAGACGACCACCCAGATAGACCGCCTCGGGATTGATCAGACAGCTGATGTTGATCATCGGATCGGTCAGCGCGTCGGCGGCCCGCTCGATCCAGTCGCTGATCAGGGCCTGGCCCGGGGGCGGCAAATCCAGCAATGCGCCCGGATCAGCGACCGAAAAGCCGCCCATCTCGATCTGAGCATACAGCGCCGACAACGAGACAACCGACTGCACCGAGACGCCGTCCGAGGCACCACCGAGCGCGGCGCGCGACGGCAAGAAGCCCAGTTCGCCGCTGCGGCCGTCGGCGCCGCGGAAATGCTCGCCCTCAATGATCAGCCCCCCACCCAGGCCGGCGGCGATCAGCACATAGAAGAAGCTGGGCTTGCTCAGGCCATGGCCATACTGCAGTTCGGCGAGGGCGGCGGCGGCGGCGTCGTTCTCGACGAACACCGGCGGACCACCAACGTCGGTGAACAGACTGGCCGGATCCAGGCTATTCCAGGCGTCGAAACTGGCGGGCCGATGCGGCAGGGCCACCTTGCCGAAATCGTCAGGCAGGGCGACGCCGATACCCAGCAGCCGGTCGGGTGTGGGCAAAGACGCCAGCAGGCCCCGACCTGGCTCACCGGTCCAGAACGCGGTGACGTCCTGGGGCAACGGAAAAGCGATCTCCTGGCTGGCGCGGGCGCGGACTTCACCGGCGAAATCGACCAAGGTCGCGGTGATATGGTCGCGATCAATATGGATGCCGATCGAGAAGCAGCCTTCGGGATTGGCGATCAGGGTCATGGCCGGCTGGCCGCGCCCGCCCTGCAGACGCCCTGCTTCCAGCACCAGGCCCATGTCCATCAGGCGCTTGGTGATATTGGCGACGGCCGGCGGTGTGAGGCCGGTGGCTTCGGCCAACTCCACGCGCGTTACCGGCCCGCGCGCGCGCACAGCCTGCAAGGTAACGCGTTGATTGTGATCGCCCACGCGCTCCAGATTGGCGCCCGAGAAGCTGGCCCCGGCGCTGCGCCGCCGGGTCGAGGCCCCTGAAACGAACTGATTGACCAAAATGAAGCGCCTTTTGAAAGTCTCCGCCACACCCTAGCCGCCACGCAGAAGGTCTGACAGCGGCGAGATGCCCGTCAGGCCAATTAAAACAACTTGCAATAAGAAATGAAACGCTGTTATCTGGCCATTGCTGACAGCGCTGTCGTGTAAAATTGACAGCGCTGCCTTGGAGCCTGACGGCTTCGAGTTACCGGCCTAACAGAGCCGGGATCAGCAAGGGGAGGATGCATCAGGCATCCCCAAAACCAGCGCGGTTCAACCCTGGAGGGTCAGCTCTCCGGGCACGAGCCTCCGCGTCAACTTTGCAGAGGGGTATTGGGTCTTGAGAAAGTCATTCCATCGGTCCCGCGTCGCGTTGCTGACCGCAACCTCGGCGCTCGCCATGATCGCCGCCAGCCAGGCTCACGCCCAGCAGGCGGCAAACACCGAAGTCGAAGAGGTTGTCGTCACAGGCTTCCGCGCTTCGCTGGCCAACGCGCTGAACGTCAAGAAGAACTCCAACCTGATCATCGAGTCGGTCACCGCCGAGGACATGGGGAAATTCCCCGATCAGAACATCTCCGAGTCGCTGCAGCGCCTGCCCGGCGTGCAGATCGACCGCGAGAACGGCCAAGGCACAAAGGTCCGCATCCGGGGCCTGGATCAGAACGTTACCCTGCTGAACGGCGACACCTTCCTGTCGGGCCTTGAAGCCTTCCGCCTGGGCGAAGGCAACAACAAGCAGACCAATTCTCTGGAAGGTATTCCGTCCGACCTGCTGGCCGGCGTCGATGTCATCAAGTCGCCCCGCGCCGACGTGATCGAAGGCGGCCTGGGTGGTACGGTCAATCTGAAGACCCGCAACGCGCTGGACCTGCGGGACAACACCACCGTGTCAGCCGACGTGCGCTACAATCAGGGCTCGTTCAAGGGCAAGGGCAAGCCCCAGGTCTCCGTCGTCCTGGGCCACAAGTTCTCGGACAATTTCGGTCTGCTGGGCAGCTTCACCTGGGACAAGACCAACGTCGACACCGAGATCCTGAGCGGCGAAAATCGCGGCAACTGGGCATTCCGGGGACGCAACACCGCGACCGGCAACAACCAGGTCGCCACGGGGACGACCAATGTCTGGTCGCCCGAATATCGCTACACGAACAACCGCCACCAGGAACGCGAGCGCACCGCCTTCTCGCTGAACGCCGACCTGCGCGCTTCGGATTCACTGACCCTGCGGGCCGACTGGTTCCACTCGGACCTGAAGATCTTCACGGGCGAGCATTCCCTCAAGTGGGCCTATGCCAACGAGAACGCGACCTACAACGCCCAGGGCCTGACCAAGGACAGCAACGGCGTCCTGCAATCAGGCCTCGTCACCGCCAACTCTTCCGAAGGCGACACCTTCGCCAAGGACGCGGAAGCCAAGACCGACAACGTTCAGTTCTCGGCCGATTGGGACAATGGCGGCCGACTGAGCGCCAAGTTCCGCGCTGCGGTCTCAAAGTCCGACTACGCCTCGAACTCCGCCCAGGTCGACACGCGCTATACCCAGTACGGCGTGCGTGACGGCGGCGCAGGCTTCGCGCCCAACGCCACGGCGCCTCTGGTCGCCACCTACGGCTATACGAATGGAGCCTATCCGCTCTTCACGCCGGCCGCCAACCTGGCCGCTGCGATGGTCAATCCGACCTCGGTGTTCTTCAAGTCGCACTGGGCCTTCGGCGACAAGACCCAGATCGACGACACGGCTCTGACCGCCGACTTCAAGTACAAGCCGGCATTCGCCGAGGAAGCCAATCTGGTCTTCAGCTTTGGCGCCCGCTACTCGGATCGCGAGATCGATTCGACCTATGGCCGTTACCTGGCCGACTACTCGGCCAAGGGCGAACTCCCAGCTTCCGCCCAGGGCACGACAGACCACGGCGTGTTCGTTGACTGGACGCCGCTCGGCTACTTCCAGGACGGCGCCATCGGCCTGAAGAAGTGCGACATCGCCTTCTATGGTTGCGGCCGCTTCGGCAACTCGCCGGCCGTGGTCACGCCGTACCAGACCGCCGCCTCGGCCCCCAGCCGGGCGGTCAAGGACACGGTTCACGGCGTTGCCGCGATCTTCCAGGACTATGGCCAGATGAAAAATCCGGTCGGCTGGATCCAGGCGCTCTACCCCTCGACCAAGTTCGCCTTCTACAAGGATCCGATCGAGTCCTTCAAAATCCAGGACAAGACCACCTCGACCTACGCCATGGCCGATCTGGGCGACGCCGATGACGCCTATCACATCAATGCCGGCGTCCGGATCGTTCACACCAAGCTGGTCATCGACTCGTCCAACACGCCGGTGACGCCGCTGTGGTGGGGTACCGACAGCTGGAACGGCGTGCTGAAGAACCCCGACGCGTCCAATACCGTCCGGGAATACACCGACGTGCTGCCCAGCCTGTCGGGCGTGTTCGAGGTGAGCGACACTGACAAGGTCCGCGCCAGCGCCGCCCGCGTGGTCTCGTCGCAGAACCTGTTCGATCTGGGCCAGGGCGCTTCGTACAACTTCACCCGCTCGTCCAACCCCGGCCCGAACCTGGACAAGTTCCTCTACACCAACGGCAGCGGCGGCAATCCGAACCTCGATCCCTTCCGGGCCTCGCAGTTCGACATAGCCTATGAGCACTATTTCGGCAGCCAGGGCCTGCTCTCGGCCGGCTTCTTCTACAAGACGGTGGATTCGTTCATCGTCTCCAACACCTACAGCGTCACCGTGAAGGACCAGTCGGTCGCCGGTGCCTCGGTCGGTCCGTTCTCGTCGGTCGTGAACGGCGCGGGCGGCACCATCAAGGGCGTCGAACTTCAGGCGCAGTACGCGTTCGACTTCGGGGTCGGCTTCACCGCCAACTACACCTACTCGGACTCGGAATCGCCCTACAGCAACGACTACTCCAAGAGCCTGCCGATCCCCGGCGTCTCGAAGAGCGCCTACAACCTGCAAGGCTATTACGAGACCGGGCCGTTCTCGGCGCGCCTCTCCTATGCCTGGCGGGACAAGGCCTTTGTCGGCAACTATGGCTTCGGCGCTGGAGCCGATGTCCATACGCTTGGCATCTATAACGACGCCTACGGACAACTGGATGGTCAGGTCGCCTTTGCGGCGACCCCGGCCCTCAAGTTCACCCTGGAAGGCTCCAACCTCACCAAGGAAGACGCCAAGACCTACCTGCAGTTCCCGAACCTGCCGTTCCGCTTCGTCGGGGGCGACCGTCGCCTCTCGGCCGGCGTGCGGTTCAAGTTCGGTATGTAGTCTAGCCTGCCCTGACGGCGGGTAACTATTCCCCGCCCGCCGTTTCCAACTTCACCGGGGCCGCCATCCTGCGAGGGCGGTCCCGGACTTGTGTCTACGCTCCGGCGGATCATGATCGCCTGAGTTCAAGGAGCCTTCCGGTGGTCGATCTAAAGAGTGACAACCTGCCCGGCTCGATCGTCATTCTGGGCGGCGGCACGGCCGGCTGGATGGCGGCGGCCCTGTTCTCACGCGCCCTCGGACGCCGTTGCGCCATCACGCTCGTGGAGTCCGCCGAGATCGGCACGATCGGCGTCGGCGAAGCCACCATTCCGCCGATCCGTAGCTTCAACCAGACCCTGGGCCTGGACGAGGCCGAGTTCGTCCGCGAGACCAAGGGCAGCTACAAGCTGGGCATCGAGTTCCGCGGCTGGACCCGCCCTGGCGAAACCTATTTCCACCCGTTCGGAGTCCACGGCGTCGCGCCGGACCCCGGCTACTTCCATCAGTACTGGCTGAAGCTGTCGGGCCTGAACAAGGCCGGGCCGCTGGGCGACTATTCGCTGTGCGATCAGGCCGCCCGACGCGGGCGCTTTGGCCAGCAGAGCAGGGACCCGGCGTCTCCGCTCTCGACCTTCGGCTCGGCCTTCCATTTCGACGCCGGGCTTTATGCTCGCTACCTGCGGACCTATGCCGAGCGCCTGGGTGTGACGCGCATCGAGGGCAAGGTGGCCCACGTCGCCCAGCGCGGCGAGGACGGCTTCGTCGAGGCCCTGCTGCTGGAAGGCGACCGCCGGGTCGAAGGCGACTTCTTCATCGACTGCTCCGGCTTCCGGGGCCTCTTGATCGAGCAGACCTTGAAGACCGGCTACGAGGATTGGTCGCACTGGTTGCCTTGCGACCGCGCCATGGCCATGCCCTGCGAGCGCCAGGAAGACCCCCGCCCCTTCACCTGTTCAACGGCCCAGGCCGGTGGCTGGGTCTGGAACATCCCGCTGCAGCACCGCGACGGCAACGGCTATGTCTATTCCAGCGCGTTCATTGATGACGATGAGGCTGAGGCCACCCTGCGCGCCAGCCTGGGCGGCTCAGCCCTGGCCGAGCCCAATCGCCTGCGCTTCGTCACCGGTCGCCGCAAGAAGGCCTGGAACAAGAACGTGCTGAGCCTGGGCCTGGCCAGTGGCTTCATTGAGCCGCTAGAATCAACCAGCATCCACATGATCCAGGCCGGCCTGCTGAAGTTCCTGTCCGCCTTCCCCGGCAAGACCTGGGAGCCCGTGCAGGTCGACGATTACAACAAACGTATCCAGCTGGATTTCGAGCGCATCCGCGACTTCATCGTCCTGCACTATCATGCCAACCAGCGCGACGAGCCGCTGTGGCGCTCGCGCCGCGAGATGGAGCTGCCCGATAGCCTGTCCGAACGCCTGGCCCTCTTCCGGGCCTGCGGTCGCCTGTCCCAGCATCCCGAAGAGATGTTCACCGCCACCAGCTGGCAGGCGGTGCTGAACGGCCAGGGCGTCCGACCCAGGTCCTACGATCCCCTGGTCGATCTGCACGACGCGGACCGCATCGCCGCCGAGTTCGAACAGATCCGCCGCGAGATCCGTCAGACCGCCGAGGCCATGCCCAGACACATCGACGCGCTACGGCTGTCGCCGGCGCGGGTGGGAGCCGCCTAGCCTCAGGCGGCCTTCGGAGATTACAATTCGTTTACATCCGTAATCGCTGATTGACCGGATCGATTACGGATGTAAACGATGGGGCCAATAAGGAGAGGTTCCATGCGGATCAGCACGGCCGAAAGTCAGGTGATGAGAGCTCTGTGGGCCAAGAGTCCGCTCAGCGCCGAGGAGATCATCGCCGCCCTGCCCGCCGATCAGGACTGGGCCGACGCCACGGTGAAGACCCTGCTCAACCGCCTTCTGAAGAAGGACGCCATCGCCGCAGACCGCGATGGCCGCCGCTTCCTCTACCGGCCGCTGGTCGCCCAGGGCGACTATGTGCACGCCGAAAGCCAGGGCCTGCTGGACCGACTGTTCGACGGCCGCCTGGCCCCGCTGGTGGCCCATTTCTCGCAACGCGAAAAGCTCAGCGACCAGGATGTCGCCGATCTGCGCCGCCTGCTGGAGAGCCTCGACGATGACAAATGAGATCCTGGCCCTGCTGCTGCGCGCCAATCTGGCCATCGCCGCCGCCGTCCTGCTGGTGCTGATCCTGCGCCGTCCTGTGCGGTCGCTGTTCGGCGCCCGCGCCGCCTATGGTCTCTGGCTGATCGCCCCTCTGGCGACGCTGGCCGTCCTGCTGCCGGCCAGGACCGTCACGGTTCGAGCGCCCGTCGCGCCGCCGCCCGTCGCAGCTCCGGCCGCCCTCGCGCCGACCCAGGCCATCGCCGCCCCAGCGACGGTCACACCTCAAGCCGCACCGCGCCTGCAGGTTCCAACCCACCGCCTCCGCGACGGCCTCGTCATGGGCTGGGCCCTGATCGCCCTGCTGGCCATCGGCGTCCAGGCCGAGCGCCAGCGCCGGTTCCTGAAGTCCCTCGGGAAACTGCGCGGCGAAGACGGCCTGTTCCACGCCGAACATGCCGGGGTCGGTCCCGCGGTGATCGGCGCCCTGTCACCCCGCGTGGTGCTGCCCGCCGACTTCGCCCTGCGCTTCACGCCCGAGGAGCAGGCCCTGATCCTGGCCCATGAGCGCAATCACCTGTCGATGGGCGACGCCCAGATCAACGCCCTGACCATCGCGATCCAGTGCCTGTTCTGGTTCAACCCGCTGGTCCATATCGGCGCCAATCGCCTGCGGGTCGACCAGGAGATCGCCTGCGACGCCGCCGTTCTCACCCGCCATCCCGTCGCCCGTCGCACCTATGGCGAGGCGATGCTGAAAACCCAACTGGCGCCCCACGCGCCGCCGCTCGGCTGCCACTGGCCAGCCTCGGCCAATAGCCAACTCAAGGAGAGGTTCGTCATGCTCAAACAGCACCGCCAGGGCCGCGCCCGTCGCATCGCCGGCGCCGCCTCGGTCGCCGCCCTGGCCATGGGCGTCGGCTTCGCCGCCTGGGCCGCCCAGCCGGCCCGCACCGTTCATGACCGTCCCAGCGTGACGAGGCACGACCGCGCCCGCGACATCGCCAGCCCGCTGTATCGCGCTGTTCTTGACGGCGACATCGCCAAGGCGCGAGCGCTGATCTCGGCCGGCGCCAACGTCAACTTCAAGGCCGATGGTGACGGCACGCCCCTGATCGAGGCCGCCCGCCAGGGTCGCGCGGATCTGGTCCAGCTGCTGCTCCAGAACGGCGCCAACCCCAGCCTCGCCGTCCGCGGCGACGGCGCACCGCTGATCGCCGCCGCCGGCGCGGGTCGCCTCGACATCGTCAAGGCTCTGGTCGAGCGCGGCGCCGCAGTCGACATACATGTGCCCGGCGACGACACCCCGCTGATCAGCGCCATCCGCGCGAAGGACCTGGCCACCGTCGGCTACCTGATCGACAAGGGCGCCAATGTGAACCGCGTGGCCCCCGGCGACGGCACGCCCCTGATCGAAGCCGCCCGCTCGGGCCGGCTGGACCTGGTGCAACTGCTTCTGGCCAAGGGCGCCGACGCCGATCTGGCCGTGCGCGGTGACGGCAATCCGCTGATCTCGGCCGCCTCGGCGGGTCGCCTAGACATGGTCAGGACCCTGGTCGAGCATGGCGCTTCGGTAGAGGCCTTCGTGCCCGGCGACGAGACCCCGTTGATTAACGCGGCCCAGTCCGGCGACCTGGCCACCGTCACCTATCTGGTCGAGAAGGGCGCCGACGTGAACCGCGCCGTGCCGTCCAATCCCGGCCAGACCCGCTCGCCTCTCGGCGAGGCCGTAAAGCGCGGCCATCGCGCGGTCGCCGACTACCTCCGGGCCAAGGGCGCGCGCGCCTAGCCGCGCGCCCTAACCCCTCCACAACAATCCGACAGGAACCACGATGGCTTTCATCGACGCCCGAACCTTGCCTGACGCCAGCCGGATCGAGGCCGATCTGATCATCATCGGCGGCGGCATTGCGGGCATCGCCCTGGCCCGGGAACTGGCCGGCGGCTCGATCAGGGTCGCCGTCCTCGAGAGCGGCGGTCGCGAGATCGACATGGACAACCAGGCCCTCTACGCCGGCTCGGCGACCATCCGGGGGCCCGACAACCCCGACCGGGCGCTCAACGACTATCCCGCGCAGTCGCGGATCCGCGCCCTGGGCGGTTCAGCCCATGTGTGGGGCGGCAAGTGCGCGCCGCTGGACCCCGCCGACTTTGTCCAGCGCGACTGGGCGCCCCACAGCGGCTGGCCGATGAGCCGCGAGCAGCTTCAGCCCTTCTATGACCGGGCCTGCGACCTGCTGGGCATTCCGCATTTCGGACCCGACACGCCGGTGCTGCAGGATAAGGCCCGCAGACCGCTGGACCTGGATCCCCAGGACGGCTTCTTCTCCGCGCCGCGCTACTTCTCCAAGATCTCGGGCGGGGCGGACAAGGCGGCCTTCGACGCCTTCCGCACCGACTTCGCGGATGCGCCCAACATCACCGTGTATCTCTACGCCAACGCCACCCAGGTTCGGCTCGCAGCAAAGGGCGACACTGTCGAGGGGCTGGATGTGGCCTGCCTCAGCGGCAAGCGCCACACCGCCAGGGCCCGGACCTATGTCCTGGCGACCGGCGGCATCGAGAATGCCCGACTGATGCTGGCCTCCAACACCGTGCGCTCCGAAGGCGTCGGCAACCGTCACGGTCTGGTGGGCCGGTTCTTCCAGGGCCATGTCACCTATTCGATGGATGGCGACGCCGAAACGGAAGGTTCGGCGGTCAATATCGCCCGAGCCGAGTCGATGGCGCTCTATGTGCCGCCCGCCCGCGCCGCCGCCCACTGCGTGATCGGCAGCGGCCTGGCCGGCCAGACCCGGATGAAGACCGGCAACTTCACCCTCACCCTCTATAACGGCGGTGAACCGGGCTCGGGCACGCCGACCCAGGCCGAGACCAAGGTCATCCGCCAGACGGCGACCCGTCTGGACGCAGGCAGCGGTGTGGATCAACAGGGCGGCCAACTGTTTGGCTGCTTCGCCATGACCGAGCACTTCCCCAATCCCGACAGCCGCATCACCCTGGACCCGGCCGATCTCGACCCGCTGGGCATGCCGCGCATCAAGCTGGACTGGGTCTATTCCAGGACCGACTGGGATAGCTTCGAGCGCACCACTGCGGCCATGGGCGACGCTCTGGGCGCATCCGGTCAGGGCCGCCTCTGCTGGCCTGTTCAGCGCACGGACTATGTGGCGATCTCCAGCGCCTCGCGCCATCACATGGGAACCACGCGGATGCATGCCGATCCGAAGCATGGCGTGGTCGACGCCGATTGCCGCGTCCACGATACGGCCAATCTCTATGTCGCGGGCAGCTCGGTCTTCCCGACCTCGGGCATCGCCAATCCCACCCTGACCCTGTTGGCCCTGACCCTGCGCCTGGCCGACCACCTGAAGCTGAAGATGGAAGCCGCCCGATGACCCTTCTGGCCCGCCGCGACCTGCTCGCCACCCTGCTGGCGATGACCGCCAGCGTCAGCCTGCCCGCCGGGGCCTTCGCCGCCGCTCCGGCCGGAGCTTTCAACGACCTGGATGGCGCTGCTGTCGAGCGTATCGGCAAGGCCTGGCTGGAACAGAATCCGGGAACCAACGCCAAGGCCCTGGCGATCCGGCTATTCCCGGACGGGCGGAATGCCGGGACGCTCGCCGACCTGCGCCGTCGCGCCGCTGGCGACTTTCGTCAGGGCGCGGTGTTTATCCATCGAGGCTGGCGGCTGTCGCAAACCGAGGGTGCGCTGTTTGGCTTGCTGGCCCTGGGGATCGCCGCCTAGAGCGTTGTTCGGCGAAGTGGATACCGGTTCGCCGCCGAAATGACGCGTCAAAACAAGAATCTAGAGCAAACGCCATGATTCAATCATGGCGACCTTTGCTCTAGGGGCTGGTCAGGCTCAGAGGCGTGTGGCCGGCTCATGACGCGGTTGCCGAAACTGCTGCGGCTGACAGGCGGCCAGCGAAATTACGCCTACCGCCAGGATCGCGGCGATCAGGACAAGCCTGAGCCGAGCGTCAGGGCGGTCCGTCATCGCACGGTCCGCCGATCAGAGGGCCGTGGCGACCTGCGCATGACAGGCCCCTCGCCCACGGCGCTCAGCAGCAAAACGGCGCTCAGGGCCAGGACGAACGCGGCGAACGCGACGCCCTCCAGAATGCCAAGGGTCAGTTGAAGAACAGTCATCGAGAACCTCCCTGTTCGTAGCTTGATTATCTCGCGATAGAGCTTGAGGGGTATTGATCTCACGCAACTGAGGGGAAACTTCTTCTCACCAGACGGTCGCAGTCGGCTGAAATGCTCGCGGGGACGCGCCTGCGCTCGTCACTGACGACTGGGAGGCCGTGGATCCAGGCTTTTCAAATAGGCCTTCAGCTGGGCGACCTCGTCATCGTCCAGTTCGACCATCGGCATGCGCGGATGGCGTGCCGGTGAGCCCTCCTCGGGCTTGCGACTGGGGGCCAGCATGCCTTCCGTCAGGATCTGGTCGAGCCCGCCGGGCGGGTAGCGTCGATACAGGGTCGCGAAAGGCGGCGCATCGGCCAGCAGGCTGGGTCGGCCGTCCACCGCATGGCAGGTTCCGCAGTTGCGCTGGGCGATCCCCTGACCGCCGAACGCCTGTGTGGGTTTCGACGCAGGCTCGGCGGAGACCTGAGCGCCCGCCAAACCCAGGGCCAGGACAGCAAGCAGTCCCGCGCCGCTGATCCCCCGGCCGCTCACAGCCGATCCTCGAAATCGAGCACCACCCGGCCTTCGATCTCGCCCCGCGCCATACGGTCGAAAACGCTGTTGATGTTGTGCAGGCCCTCGGCGTGGACCGTAGCCCGCACCCGACCGTCGGCGGCGAAGGCCAGGGCCTCGCGCAGATCCAGTCGCGTGCCGACAATCGAACCCCGCACCGTGATCCCGCGTAGCACCGTGTCGAAGATCGACAGCGGGAAATCGCCGGGCGGCAGGCCATTGAGCGACACCGTGCCCCCGCGCCGAACCATGCCCATGGCCTGAGAAAAGGCGATGGGCGACACGGCGGTGACCAACACGCCATGCGCGCCGCCGATCTGGGTCTGCAGATAGGGGCCCGGATCGGTCTCGCGGGCGTCCACGGTGATCTCCGCGCCCAAGGTCCGCGCCAGATGCAGCTTGTCCTTGTCGATATCGACGGCGGCGACCTTGAACCCCATGGCCCTGGCGTACTGCACGGCCATGTGGCCCAGCCCGCCGATGCCAGAGATCGCCACCCAGTCGCCGGGCTTGGCGTCCGTGACCTTCAGGCCCTTGTAGACGGTGACGCCGGCGCACAGGATCGGCGCCGCTTCCAGGAAGCTCAGATTGGCCGGCAAGAGGCCGACATAGTCAGCGTCGGCCAGCACATATTCGGCGAAGCCCCCGTTGACCGAATAGCCGGTGTTCTGCTGCGCCTCGCACAGGGTCTCCCAGCCACTCAGGCAGTAGGTGCAATGGCCACAGGCCGAGTGCAGCCATGGCACGCCGACCCGGTCGCCTTCCTTGACGTGCTCGACGCCCTTGCCGACCTTGACCACCGTGCCGACGCCCTCATGGCCCGGAACGAACGGAAGGCTGGGCTTGATGGGCCAGTCGCCATGGGCTGCGTGCAGGTCGGTGTGGCACACACCGCAGGCGGCGATCTTGACCAGCACCTGACCGCGCCCCGGCACGGGTCGCGCGATGTCCTCCACGACCAGCGCCTGGCCAAAGGCTCGAACGACAGCGGCCCTCATGGTCTTGTCCATGGTGTCTCTCCAGGTGTCGCCAAGGCTTGGCCTGGATGGAGCAGGCCGCCTCGTCATGGCGATTTGATACCGCCGCCGCAGCCGCCTGGCAGTTGGGAGTATTACGTAGGGTCGTGGTGTGCGGCCATGACACGCTCGACAGCCTCGACCAGGACGGCCTCGGCCATCGGCTTCTCTATTACGCGGCTGTAGCCGGCCGCGAGGGCCTGATCGATCAACCGCGACGTCGGGAAGGCTGTGATCATCAGCGCCTCACCCCGCCAACCCATGTCGCGCAACCGGGTCAGGATCAGCAGGCCGTCGATTTCGGGCATGCGATAGTCCGCCACTAGGCACACCGCATCCAGCGCCGTGGGATCGGCCAGCAGCGCCAGACCGGAAGCGTAGGCGCGCACCTCAAAACCACGACCATGCAGCAGCAGCTGCAGCGAGCGACGCACACCAACATCGTCTTCGACCAGCAGCAGCCGCGCGCGGTGTTCGAGGGTATTGGAGCGCGCTTGCGTCATTTCCGGCCTGCCTTCGCGACCAAGACGGGTCGCCAGTCGGGGCATGCCACACCACAATGGAGGCGGTCGCTACGTAGAGCTCCTTAGATCCCTTCCTGCAGGCCTGCGGCGAAGGCGATCCGCAGCGCTTCGGACAGGCTCCTCACCTGAAGTTTGGCCATCAGATTGGCGCGGTGAACCTCGACGGTGCGCGGCGAGATGGCCAGGTCGAAGGCGATGGTCTTGTTGGGCAGACCCTGGGCCAGGCCTCGGAGCACGTCCTGCTCGCGACTGGTCAGGGCCGCGATAGCGACGGCGGCGTCGCCCGCTCGCGCCGCGCGGGCCCCCGCGTCGTCCAGCCGTTCGAAGGCCGCCGTGATGGCGGTCAGCAGCACCGCCTTCTCGAACGGCTTTTCAATGAAGTCGACCGCCCCGCCCTTCATGGCGCGAACCGCCACGGTGATGTCTCCGTGGCCGGTCAAGACCACCACCGGCATGGCGATACCCCGCTCGGCCATCGCTTTCTGGACCTCAAGGCCGTCCATGCCGGGCATGCGCACGTCCAGCAGCACGCAGCCGGGCTCTGCATCCCTGGCCGACTGCAGAAAAGCGTCTCCCGAAGCGTAGGTCGACACCGCATAGCCCGAGGTCTTGAGCATGAACCCGGCAGAGCGACGGATCGCCTCTTCGTCATCGACGATATGGATCATCCGCCTAGTGTTCATGGATGGTTTCCTTCTCGACCTTGACCAGTGTGAAATGAAACTGCGAGCCGCCACCGGGGCGCGGCTCGTGCCAGATTCGACCGCCGTTGGCTTCGACGATCGTACGGCAGATCGATAGCCCAAGCCCCATGCCCTCGGTCTTGGTGCTGACGAAGGCGGTGAACAGCTGACCGGCGATGCCCGGCGCCACGCCGGGGCCGTTGTCGGCGATCGTGACCCGCACCAGACCATCGCCCTGGTCGTGGGTGCTCAGCCACAGCCTGGGCTGATCGACCCCGTTCATCGCCTCGACGGCGTTGCGCGCCAGATTGATCACCACCTGCTGGATCTGCACGCGATCGATCAGCACCGGCGTGGCGTCTACGTCCAGCTCGAAGATCGGGTCCAGACCCTGGTCCCGGGCGCCCATCAAACCCAGGTCGGCGGCTTCGTGAATCACGGCCGGCAGGTCCTCGACGCTCTTTTCCAATTCGCCTCGGGCGACGAAGTCGCGCAGACGCCGGACGATATTGCCCGCGCGCATCGCTTCGCCGGCCGCGTCACCCAACGCCTCGCGGATCATCGGCAGTTCATCGGGATCCGGCCTGGCCAGAAGATCGCGCACGGCCTCGACATAGTTGGCCACAGCGGTGATCGGTTGATTGAGCTCGTGGGCCAGGGTCGAAGCCATGGTCCCCATGCCGCTGACCCGGGCGATATGGATCAGTTCGGCCTGGAGTTCCTCCAAGCGAGCCTGGGTGCGCTGACGATCTGTCAGGTCACGGACAAAACCGGTGAAGACCCTGGGGCCATGGCCTGTGGCCTCGCCGACCGACAGTTCCATCGGAAAGGTCGTGCCATCCTTGCGCAGGCCGACCACGACGCGTCCCACGCCGATCACCTTGCGCTCGCCGGTGGTCAGGTAGCGTTCGATATAGCCGTCGTGACGCTCGCGGTCCGGCGAGGGCATCAGGCAGCGGACGTTCTCGCCCACAACCTCAACTTCCAGAAAGCCGAACAGCCGCTCGGCGGCGGCGCTGAACGACAGGATCTTGCCGCGCTCGTCGATGACGACCATCGCGTCGGGGACGGTGGACAGGATCGACCGCAGATGTTCGGCGCTGGCGTCAAGCGCCCGCTCGCTAGCGCGTTGGTCGGTGACGTCACGCAGAACCTTGCCAAAGCCCCTCAAGACGCCGGTCTGGTCATAAAGGGCGGTGAGGGAAACATGGGCCAGGAACTCCGAACCGTCCTGGCGCAGGAACCAGCTGTCCTCCTCGATCTTGCCCTCGGCCTGGACCCTGGCCAGATCGGCCTGCGGCTTGCCCGCTTGCCGGGCGTCCTGCGGGTAGAAGGCGGCGATGTACTGACCCACAGCCTCGGCCTCGCTCCAGCCCATCAGTCTTTGCCCGCCGGCGTTCCAGATCAGCACCCGCCCTTCGGGATCAAGCATGGAGATGGCGTACTCGGTCGCGCCGTCAATGAGCAGATTGAGCTCGCTGGCGACGTCTTCGGCCTGGCGCGCACGGGCCGCCGCGTTTTGCTCGTTGATCACCGACCTTCGACGCAGACGACCGATCTCCGCGCCCACCAGCATTATTCCCGTCGCCGCCAACAGGAATGTCAGCGCCTCCATCGTCGCCAGAGCTGCGGGCTGGTCGCGACCAGCGAAGAGGAAGCCGGCGATCAGTCCCAGGAAGGTGGCGCCCAGGCCCGCACCAATCCCGCCGAACGCGGCGGCAACGACGATGGGCGCGGTGAAAAGCAGATGGGCGGCATGGTTCCCCAGCCAGGGCGCCAGGAGCCAGCGAATCATGACCGCCAGGGCAAAGGCCGCAAAGGCCACGCCGTATCCCTTCATCTGGTCCTGCTGCAGGGCCGAACCGGACGCCATACGCTCTTCACCTTTTTCCGCGATCGAGGCGCCCCGACCCTAGAGGGCCAGAACTGCGGTGGATCATGCCTGCTGGCAACACCGGTTACAAACCGGTTTGGCGAAACGCGCCCGAGCGGGATGCGGGACTTTACGGATTGCGCACCCGTACCCGCTGCGGCTCCTTCCGCGTTATGGTCCGGCACGGATGGGTCAGAACGCTTGAGGTCGCCATGTCGCCATACAATCTAGCCGCCCTTCTCTCGCCCGCCTCGGTGGCGGTAATAGGCGGCTCCGACCATCCGGGCTCGGTTGGTCAGGTGGTGGTCGAGAACCTGCTGTCGGGCGGCTTCGCTGGGCCCATCCATCTGATCAATCCGCGCCGGCTGGAGGTGGCGGGAACGCGCTGGGCAGCCCGCATCGCCGACCTGCCGGAGCCCCCCGACCTCGCCGTGGTGATCGTCCCGGCCGCCGCCGTTCCCCCGGTCATCGCCGAACTGGGCGCGGCCGGCGTCAAGGTCGCCGTGATCCTGTCGGCGGGCCTCACTGACGCCAATGGATTGCGGCAAACCATGCTGGACGCCGCCAGGCCCTTTGGGCTTCGCATCGTCGGACCCAATGGCCTGGGCCTGCTGGCGCCCCATGCCGGTCTGAACGCTTCATTCGCGCGCGGCGCGCCAGTTGCGGGCAATCTGGCCCTGATTTCCCAGAGCGGCGCCCTGATCAGCGGGCTGATCGACTGGGCCACCACGCGGCAGCTGGGCTTTTCCGGGATCGTCTCGGTGGGCGACATGGCCGAGGTCGACCTTGCCGACCTGATCGATCTGTTCGCGGCCGATCCCCATACCGACGCCATCCTGCTCTACATCGAGGGTGTCACCAACGCGGCCAAGTTCATGGCCTCGGCCCGGGCCGCCGCGCGCGTCAAGCCGGTGATCGCCCTGAAGGCCGGACGAAACCCCGCCAGTGGCCGGGCTGTCCGCTCCCATACCGGCGCCTTGGCCGGCGCCTATGACGTCCACGTCTGCGCCTTCGAGCGGGCCGGCATCGTGCAGGTCGAGAGCCTGACCGAACTCTTCGACGCCGCCGCCGTTCTGCGCGTCGGACAGGGCCTGGCCGGCGATCGGCTGGCCATCATCACCAATGGTGGCGGGGCCGGAATCCTGGCTCTGGATGCCATGACACCCCGCGAGGGCGTCCTGGCCGAACTGGCGCCCCAGACCCTGGAGCGCCTGAACGCCGTCCTCCCCGCCGGATGGTCGCACGCCAATCCGGTGGACCTGATCGGCGACGCGCCGGTCGAGCGTTATCGCCTGGCGCTTGACGCGGTGCTGTCGGACCCCGGGGTCGACGCCGTTCTGGTCATGAATTGCCCGACCGCCCTGACGGAGCCGCGCGACATCGCCCAAGGCGTGGCCGACAGCGTCGCCGCTGCCCGCGGACGCGGAGTGCTCAAGCCCGTTATCGCCTGCTGGCTGGGCGACGCCAATCAGGATGTCGCCGGACCGATCCTCAGCGCGGCCGGCATTCCGATGTTCGGGGCTCCCGACTCCGCCATAAGGGGCTTTGGCCATCTTCTCGCCGCCCGCCGCGCACAGGCTAGCACCTCTGGCGCGCAGGGCCCCCGGGATCCGCGTGCCGACGATCGCGCTGCAGCGGTGGCCCTTATCCAGACCGCCCGGTCGCAAGGGCGCACCCTGCTCAACGAGATCGAGGCCAAGGACCTGCTGGGCGCCTATGGCGTGACCACCGTCCCGACCCGACTGGCCGCCACGGCCCAGGACGTCGCCGGGGTCTGCGCGGAACTGGCGCCGCCCTACGCCGTCAAGATCGTCTCGCCGCAGATCTCCCACAAATCCGATGTCGGCGGCGTGGCCCTGAATCTGCCGGACGCACGGGCCGCCGGCGTCGCCGCCGAGGCCATGGCGGCCCGCGTCGCCGCGACCTTGCCCGACGCCACGATCACCGGCTTTGCGGTGCAGACCATGATCCCGCCAGGCCGCGCCCACGAACTGATCGTCGGCCTGGCCCTGGACGCCACCTTCGGCCCTGTCGTGATGGTCGGGGCCGGCGGCAAGGCGGTAGAGGTTCTGAAGGACCATGCCCTGGGCCTTCCGCCCCTGGACGGAGCCCAGGCCCGCGCCATGATCGCCAGGACCCGGATATCGCGCCTGTTGGCCGGCTATCGCGACGAACCCAGGGCCGACATCGACGGGGTGGTCGCCACCCTGGAGGCGCTTTCGGCGATCGCGATGGATCTGCCCGATGTCGTCGAGCTGGATATCAACCCCCTGCGCGTAGATGCCAACGGCGTCATGGCGCTGGATGCGCGGATCGTCATCAGCCAGGAGCCCGGCCTCGCCTCGCGCCTAGTTCTACCTCCCGCGACGGGTGCATGAGCCATCCAGGCGGCGGACCGATCTCGTCTACGTAAACATCCCAATGTGAGATGCTCCGCCGTTCACCTATCCCTGAAATCCACTGCTCAGGGAGATGTGCGATGTCGATGCCCGCCTATCTGCGAGACCGCGCTGAAGCCGCCGCGCCGCACGCACAGGTGATTTCGTCCGACGAGGTCTTCTCGGCGATCGGCGTCGGCATGTCCTTCTCCAGCGGCGAAGAGATCTACGCCCAGGATGACGAGACCGACATGGTCTACCAGGTCCAGCGCGGGGCGGTTCGCGCCTCTCGCCTGCTGGGCGACGGGCGTCGCCAGATCGCCGGCTTCTACTATCCCGGCGACCTCTTCGGCCTGGAGGCGGGGCTCACCCACCGCGCCTCGGCCGAAGCGCTGTGCGACAGCAAGATCCTCGTGGCCAAGCGCTCGGCGCTGAAACACTATGGAGAGGCCGGCGAGCGTCTTGAGCGTCTGATCTGGCGCGCGACCGGTCAGGAACTGGGTAGGGCTCAGGACCACATGATGCTGCTGGCGCGCAAGAGCGCCTATGAGCGGGTCGCGGGCTTCCTGTCCGACGTGGCCAAGCGCCAGGGTGCGGCCTGGAACGAGCTGGCGATGAGCCGGCAGGACATTGCCGATCATCTGGGCCTGACCATCGAGACCGTCTCGCGCATGGTCACCCAACTGCAGGCTGACGGCCTGGTCGCCCTCGAGGGTTGCCGCCGGTTCCGGGTCGCCGCGCCGGTGCGAATGGCCGACCTCGTCGCAGCCTGAACGTCGCGAGGCGTTCACCGGAGGACCTCATGGCCGAAGATCCACACCGTCCGCCCCCCGAGCCGCCCACTGAGCCGCTCGCATCCTCCGCGACACCCGAAGCCAGGGTCAACGCGATCCTGGCCCGCCACCATCTGATGAGCGTGGCGACCCTGCGCGCTGACGGTTGGCCGCAAGCCACCCTGGTGAACTATCTGGCAGACGGCCTTGCGCTGTTTTTCCTGGTCGCGCAGGGCAGCCAGAAACACGTCAACATCGTCGCCGATCCCCGGGTCTCGATCGCCATCGGCGGCGATGATCAGGGCCCGCCGCAGGGCCTGTCCCTGGCAGGCAAGGCCAACGTCATCGACAATCCGCAGTGGGTCGATGCGCTCAATCGCCGGATCTGGGGAACACCCGAATTCGCCCGCTTCGAGCCCCACCCCGCCGGGCAAGGCGTCGTCCTGCTGCGCTTCATGCCGATGTGGGTGTCGTTGATCGACTACGGATCACCCCCAGGCCGCATCCAGCTGTTCGCCGTCCGCCAGGATTGGCGCCTCGAGCCCGTCGCAGCCTAGGCGCAGTTTCCGCCTCGACCGGTCAGGGCGCTAGGCGTCCTGACCCCGCCGAACCAGGGTGTAGGTGATCAGACCGGCGGCGATGGCGGCGACAAGCGCCGAGCTCGCGGCGGTCGCGGCCAAGGCTTCGGCCGGGTGGCGCCGGACCTCTCTCTTCGCCGCTCTCTCGAGTCGATCCAGCTTGGTCTGGACATCGCCTACCAGTTCTATGGCGGCATGACCCAAGGCCACGGCGCTTACCGAGGCCGCATCGCCGGCGTCATGACCCAAATGGTCGACCATGGTCTTGAGGTGGTCGGTGACGTTCTGGAACGCGTCGCGACCATCGCGGGCGATCGTCTTGATCTTACGAGCTGCCATTGTCTTGCCTTGCGAAAAGGGGGGCGGATGACGTTGCTAGAACACCCCCACCGGCGGCTGCGGGCCTTGAGCTGAATCAAGTTCGCGCGCCGAGGTCGCATTTTGCGGCCCATCCGGCCGGCCTTCGACCACCGCGCTGAGGCGGCGCAACAGCGCTTCGCGCGCCGCGTCGCTCTCGGCGCCGCCGAGGGCGGCGTTGAGCGCCATCTGAAAGGCGACCCGCTTGTTGTGCCAGTCGAGCTTGGAGGCGGCATGGGGCGGCAACCTGGCGGGCGACGACTTGAGCGGGACGGCAGGTCCCTCGCCGAGATCGAAGGCGTCGTCCAGGTCGGGGATCAGAATTGTGGCCGCATCGAAACCGGCGCTGGCCAGCCGATCCCGCAACCCGGCGGTGGCGTCAGGCTCGCCATGGGCCAGCAGGATGGAACCAGCGACAGGCGCCCAATCGAGCGCCCAGCGTATGAGGCCGGCGGCGTCAGCATGGGCCGAATAGGCGTCGAGTCTGCGCACCCGCGCTCGAACCCGCACCTCGTCGCCCTGGATGCTGACGCGTTCGGCGCCTTCGGCGAGCAAACGGCCCAGCGTGCCGGCCGCCTGGAACCCACACAGCAGCACCGTCGCCTCCTTGCGCCACAGCAACCGCTTAAGATGCTTGCGCACCCGGCCCGCATCGCACATGCCGCTGGCGGCCAGGATCACATGCCAGCCGGACAGCCGCTCCAGGCCGTCGCTATCCCAGGGCTTGTCCAGGAAGCGCAGATGTTCTGAGGGGCGGATCGGCTCGAAAGGATTTCGCTGCAGGGCGGGATTCCAGCCCCGGTCGAGGAACACCTTGGAGGCCTCGATGGCCAGGGGCGAGTCCAGGAAGATGTCGCCGCGCGGCGCGTCGCCGTCCTCCATCAGTTGCAGCAGATCGACCAGCAGTTCCTGGCTGCGCTGCAGCGCAAAAGCGGGGATCAGCAGCGGACCGCCAGCGGCGTGCGCCGCCTTGAGCTCCTCGGCCAGGGCCGCGCGCCGCGCGACGCCGCTGGTGACGGTGCGCTCGCGGTCGCCATAGGTGGATTCAAGGATCAGATGATCGACGCCCTTGGGACCTTGCGGATCGGCGACGAAGTCGCTGCCGCCCGAGCCCAGGTCGCCGGAGAACAGCAAGCGCTTGCGAGCGTCCTTTGCACCGACCTCGACCTCGATCGACGCTGAGCCCAAGATGTGGCCGGCCTCCCAGTAGATCGCCGAGATCCCGGACGCGACCTCGACCGGCTCACCCAGCTTGACCTTCCGAAACTGCTTCATCACGCGGGCGGCGTCGGCTTCGGTATAGATGGGCTCGACCGAAGCCAGACCCCGTCTCTGGTTGCGCCGATTGAGCGCCGCCACCTCCGCCTCCTGAATCCCGCCCGCGTCGGCCAGCATCACCGCGCACAGGTCACGCGTGGCCGCCGTCGCATAGATCGGCCCCTCGAAGCCCGCCAGCATCAGTTTGGGCAGCAGGCCGCTATGGTCGATATGGGCGTGGGTGAGCAGAACGGCGTCGATCCGGGTGGGGTCGAAGGGAAAGTCGCCATAGTTCAGCGCCTTGAGGGTCTTCGAACCCTGGAACATGCCGCAGTCGACCAGCACCGTGGCCTCTTGGGTCTGCAGGCGGGCGCAGGAGCCGGTCACACAGCCAGCGGCGCCATGAAACGACAGGATCGGGGTCATGATGAAATCTCGCGGGGATGGGCCAGATCGGACGCGACGCGAACCGGCAAGGCCTGCTGGAGCCGACAGGATCGGCCAGACGGCGACCCATTCCGTGATCTGGATCAATTTGGCGGCCTGGCCGAAGACTAGTCTGTGAAGGCAACCCGTCGCCGCCTGGGAGCCCGCCCCATGAAACACGCCGTCATTCTCGCCCATCCCAAGCCCGACAGCTTCTGCGCAACCATCGCCCGAACCTGCGTCGAGCATCTGCGCGCGACCGGTCACACCGTGCTGCTGCGCGATCTCTACGCCCTCGACTTCGACCCTCGCCTCAAGGCCACGGAACTGCCGTCGGCGTCGGGCGCCCATCCGGCTGCCGACATCGTCGCCGAGCGCGGGCTGGTCGGCGATGTGGACAGTTTCATCTTCGTCTATCCGTTCTGGTTCAACGCCCCGCCCGCCATTCTAAAGGGTTATGTCGACCGGGTGTTCAGCATGGGCTTTGGCTATGCGCCGGGTCTGGGCGGCGCGGAGGCGCTGCTCGACGACAAGACCCTGCTCAGCTTCTCAACCTCCGGCGCACCAGAGGACTGGGTCAACGACACCGGCGCCCTGAAGGCCCTCATGACGGTGTTCGACCTCCACCTGTCGGGCGTCTGTGGTCTGCGGGTTCTCGACCACAAGCACTTCGGCTCGATCGTCTCGAACATCACCGAGGAGTCCCGCGCGGATGTCCTGCAAAGGGTGCGCGTCGGTCTGGACGAGCTGTTCGGCCCTGCGTCGGCCTAGCGTCCATGCCGATCCATTCCCTGGATGAGGCCGCCCGCGCGACCGCGCCAAATAGCGGCCCGCAGGAAGCCTCCGCATCCTATCGTCTGGCGGCCCTCGACCAGGACTTCCTGCTCGGCGACTCGATGCGCAGTGTCCGGTTCCTGCTCGAATTCGCCAAGGCCGACGAAGCCCTTCGCGCCTGGGGCGTGCGCTCGACCATCGTGGTCTTCGGCAGCGCCCGGGTGCACGAGGACTCCCCGGGCCGGCGCGGCGAATGGTACGCCCTGGCGCGGCGCTTTGGGCGCATCGTCTCCGAACAGGGCCTGGCCACCCACGTGGAAGGCCAGCCTCGCGACAACGTCATCGCCACAGGCGGCGGTCCCGGCCTGATGGAGGCCGCCAATCGCGGCGCCTTCGACGTGGGCGCGCCATCGATCGGCTTCAACATCACCCTGCCGCGCGAGCAACGACCCAACCCGTACTCGACGCCCGAACTGACGTTCCGGTTTCACTATTTCGCCATGCGCAAGATGCACCTGGCCATGCGCGCCAACGCCCTGGTGGTCTTTCCGGGCGGGTTTGGCACCTTCGACGAACTGTTTGAACTGCTGACCCTGCGCCAGACCAACAAGTCGCCCCCGATCCCTATAGTGTTGGTCGACGAGGCCTACTGGCGTTCGGTGATCGCTTTCGACGCCCTGGTCGAACACGGCATGATCGACGCGGCCGATCTGGACCTCTTCGCCTTCGCCGATACGGCCGAAGTGGCGTGGTCGCGGGTCCTGGCCGGCAGACCGCCCGCGCTCTGAACGCCTTCAATCGCCGGGCAGCCTTACAGCCCGCACGCCCCGCCGAACTTGTGGGTCATCTGCAGGTAGTAGCTGCGCCCGGTCGAGTCGAACCACGAAGTGTCATAATAGGGATAGCCCGAATAGGTCGGGTCACGCTGGGGGCCCTTGTCCAGCAGGTTGTCGACCGCAAGGCTGATCCGGGTGGTGTCGTTCAGGTCGTACTGGACGGTGGCGTTGTAGAGATAGCTCTCCTTGATCCAGCCATCCTCGGCGTAGTTGGGCAGACGATCCAGGCGCTGGCCGTGTAAGCCCAGGGTCAGGCGATCCAGAGTCCAGTTGATCGAGCCGGTGCTCTTGGAGCGGGGGATGTCGTAGCCGCTGTCATAGGCCAGCTGGTTCTCGATCGGATCGCCCGGATATTGCCGGCTGGTGTGCTTGTGCACCCAGGTATGGGTCAGGCCGAAATTGAACGTCCCGAAGCTTTCGTGCTGGTTTTCCAAAACGGCCGCGCCACGGGCGCTCACCCCGGCGCAGTCGTCCGCAGGGCCGCGCCCTAGCGCGGTGCGACCGCCGCCTTCAGCCGGCGCCGCCGCCAGTCGTCGAAGTGGACCTTGCCCAGCCAGAACAGCATGATCGGCAGCGGCGCCAGGGCGAGGACGTAAAGCAGAGCTGAGTCCTGCAGGGCCTCGGGAAACACCTGCTGCTGCCCGAGGAAGAACGACCCCGAGGCGATGAACAGCGAAAAGCACATGCGCCAAAGGTGCCGCGCAATCCGCGAGACCCTGGACAGCTGCTTGCGCACGAGCACATGCAATTCACCCGCGGCCGCGAAGGCCCCGGCAATCGTAAACAGGAAGAAGGCCGGCGGCGGCGAGCCGTCCACCGTGCCGCTGGGGCTGGCCGCGCCCATCCGCATGAAGATCACCCCAGCGGCGGTGATGGTGAGGGCGACGACCAGCCCGATGACCTCCGGCACGCCGGCCTTCACCTCCCGCTGTCGGGCCGCCATCGTGCCACTGACCAGAAGGTACAGCGCCAGGACGCCGGCTACGAAGTTGGGCCGCTGGCCGGTATCAAGGAACGGCGCCACGCCCGCGCCGATGGCATAGGCTGTGAACATCGCCAGAAAGAACACCGATCCCGCCGCGCGGTGGACGCTCTGACCCTTGCGCGAGGCCAGGGCGACGACGCCAGTGACCATCCCGATCGCTCCGCCGGCGATGTGCGCCCACAGCAGGGCGTTGGCCCCCAGATGCATCCAGGCCGGATCGCCGGGCCCGGCCTGCAGATTATCCGCCAGGGCGATCGAAGGCAGCAGCGCGGCGGCAATGACGAACAGGACGAGCGTTACGGGAAACCGGTGTGTCATGGCCCCTTACTTGTTGATATGGGCGGCGGACGCCATGATCGTGCCGTCCGTGCGCATGATCGTTCGTAACAACAGGGGCCGCGCCGATGTCGAACCTGACCACGTCAGCAGGACTCGCCGCCGGCCTGATCGCGTTCGCTGTCCAGAAGGGCGCGGATCGCGCGGCGCTGATGACCCGGGCTGGCCTGAGCCTCGCCGACCTGGCGGACCACGACGACCGCCTGCCTTTCGAGACCTATGTGGCCCTGATGCGCGCGGCCCAGGACCTTTGCGATGACCCGGCGCTGGCATTGCATTTCGGCGAGGCCGTCGACCTGGCGGAGATATCGATCGTCGGCCTGATCATGAACGCCTCGGCCACCATGGGCGACGCCTTCACCCAGATGCAGCGCTTCGGCCGGCTGACGCTGGAAACAGAGGGGCTCAGCGACGGACCGCGCTTCACGCTGACCGCGCGCGACGGCCAGCTGTGGATGGTCGATACGCGGGCTGATCCCAACAGCTTCCCCGAACTGACCGAAGGGGCCTTCGTCCGGCTGGTCTGCGGCCCGCGCCGCTTCCTGCCCGAGCCGCACGTGCTGGAGGTACAGTTTTCCCACCCGGCGCCGGCCTGGCGGGCCGAGTACGACCGCATTTTCCAGTGCCCAGTGACCTTCTCCAGCGGCTGGAACGCCATGCGGCTCGACCCGCGCATCGTGACCTGGCCGGTGGCCCTCCAGCCACGCTACGTGTTCGGCGTCCTGACCCAGAGGGCCGACGGCCTGCTGCAGGAGCTCGAAGACCAGAAGACCGTTCGAGGCCGGGTCGAGGCCGTACTGCTGCCGCTGCTGCACACCGGCGAGGTCGGCGCCGACGTCGTCGCCCGCGCCCTGGGCTTCAGCCGCCAGACCCTGTTCCGGAAGCTCAGGACCGAGGCCGCCACCTTCAAGCAGGTGCTTGACGCCCTGCGCCACCGCATGGCGCTGCGCTACCTCACCGGCGCAAGAGCCTCGGTCAACGAGACCGCCTACCTCGTCGGCTTCTCCGAACCCGCCGCCTTCTCCCGCGCCTTCAAACGCTGGACCGGCCAGAGCCCCCGCGAGGTCCAGCTGGCAAGAGGGTCAGCTACCGGCGATCGCCTACCCTCCGGATAGGCGAGGGCGACGGTCAGAATCGGGCCTCCCACCGGAGCCCAGTCTTCCTGGCCGAGCGCTGACCTGAACCGCCGTGAGCCAACCCGGGGCGGCAACGTCGCCTTGCGATCACACACCACCCGACTCTAAGGTCTGCAATTGCGAGGATCCGAGTATGGCCGACCTGAAGAGACGCGTTTTGATCATCGCCGGAGCCGGACTCGCGACGGGTCTGGTCGCCAGTCCCGCCGCAGCCCGGGATCTGGCGGACTTCGCAAACGGGCAAGCCGGGCGCGCCACGGTGGACCACGCCGCCCTTGACGCCCTGCTGGCGCGCTGGACCCAGGATTCAAGCGACGGGGTAGTGCGGGTCGACTATGCCGGCTGGCGTCGATCCAACCCTGCACGCGATGGGTTGGGCCGCTATATCGACCACCTGTCGGCCCTTGACCCCCAAGCCTTGAGCCGGCCGGAACAGTTCGCCTTCTGGGCCAATCTCTACAACGCCCTGACCCTTCGCGAGGTCATCGACGCCTGGCCGGTCAAGTCGATCCGGGAAATCCGCTCATCTCTGCTTGTCGCCGGCCCGTGGAAGAAGACCGTCGTCCGGGTTCGCGGCGTCGACCTTTCGCTGGACGGCATCGAGCACGGCATTCTGCGCAAGGGATGGTCGGATCCGCGCGTCCATTATGCGGTCAACTGCGCCTCGTTCAGTTGCCCCAATCTGCGGCGGCAAGCCTGGCGCGGTGCGGGACTGGGTCCGACGCTGGATGAAGCGGCACGCGCCTATGTTAATCATCCCCGCGGCGTGGCTTTCAAGGGCGCGGCGCTCACGGTGTCCTCAATCTACAAATGGTATTCGAGCGATTTCGGCGGCTCTGACCGACGCGTCATCGACCACCTCGTCGGCTATGCGGCGGCGCCCCTCAAGGCCCGCCTTCTCCAGGTCGACCGGATCGCTGGCGACACCTATAACTGGTCGATCAATGCCATGGAAAACCGCTGATGAGCCTGATGAGACGCTTTCTGCCCTTGCTGGTTCTCGCCGTCCTGGTGGTGGCTGTGTTCGCCAGCGGCGTGACCCGCTACCTCAATTTCGAGGCGCTGCGGACTCATGAGACGGCCTTGCGGGCCTTTGTCGGCGAACACCTGATCCTGGCCCTGCTCAGCTTCATGGCCGTCTATGCCGTGGCCACGGCGATCAGCGTTCCCGGGGGCCTGATCCTGACCCTCACGGGCGGCTATCTGTTTGGCCCCTGGGTCGGCGGCGGCGCTACCGTGGTCGGCGCCACGATCGGGGCCGTTCTGGTGTTCTATGCGGTCCGCACCTCGCTGGGCGAGGTGTTGCGCCGGCGCGCCGAGGCCTCAGGCGGGACGCTAAAGGCTGTCATCGATGGCGTTCAGGCGGGGGCCTTTGGCTATATCCTGACCCTCAGGCTGGTGCCTCTGGCCCCCTTCTGGTTGGTCAATATCGCCGCCGCCCTGGCCCATGCGCCGCTACGGGCCTATGCCCTGGCCACCTTCCTGGGCATCATGCCTGCCACCTTCATCTATAGCGGCATCGGCGCCGGGATCGGCGATCTGATCGCCCGCGGCGAAACGCCGAACGCCGGGGCGATTTTCGAACCCCGCGTCCTCCTGCCCCTGATCGGGCTGGGCCTGCTGTCGCTGGGCACCACCCTCTATCAACGCCGCCGCGCCAAAACCGGAAACGCCCTGTGACCTCCAAAACCCTCAAGGTCGACATGGTCGTCATCGGGGCGGGCTCGGGCGGCCTGTCCGTGGCTGCCGGGGCCGCTCAACTGGGCCTCAAGGTGGTGTTGTTCGAAAAGGGGGAAATGGGCGGCGACTGCCTCAACTATGGCTGCGTTCCCTCAAAGGCGCTGATCGCAGCCGCCGAAGCCGCCCATCAGGCTCACGCTGCCTCGACGCTCGGCATCCGGGTCGGCGAGGTGTCGATCGACTTCTCCAAGGTCATGGCCCATGTCCACGCCGCCATCGCGGCCATCGCGCCCAATGACAGTCAGGCGCGCTTCGAGGGGCTGGGCGTTCAGGTGGTGCGCGAGGCCGCCCGCTTCGTCAACGATCGCACCGTCGCCAGCGACAGCGTGCGCGTCAGGGCGCGAAAGATCATCGTGGCCACCGGCTCCCATGCCGCCGTGCCGCCGATTCCCGGCCTCGACGCCGTCCCTTACCTGACCAATGAAACCCTGTTTGGCCTGACGACCCTGCCCGAACGCCTGATCGTGCTGGGCGGCGGCCCTATCGGCGTCGAGCTCGGCCAGGCTTTCCGCCGACTGGGCTCAGAGGTGGTGATCATTGAGGCCAACGCCCTTCTGGGACGCGAAGACCCGGCGGCCGCCGCCGTAGTTCTGGCCCAACTCCGCGCAGATGGCGTTGAGGTCATGACCGGCAGCAAGGCCACGCGGATCGCGGCCGGTCCCGTAGTTGAGGTCGAGGCCAATGGCCAGACCCGCACGGTCACGGGCTCGCACCTTCTGGTCGCGGTCGGGCGCAGCCCGGCCCTGAGCGGATTGGACCTCGACAAGGCGGGCGTCGAGACGGACCGCAACGGCATCATCACCGACAAGTCTCTGCGCAGCAGCAACCGGCGCGTCTATGCGGTCGGCGACGCCGCTGGTCGCGGTCAGTTCACGCATCTGGCCGGCGCGCACGCCTCGCTGGTGGTGCGCCGGGCTGTCTTCGCCCTGCCGGTCAATGCCGACGCCCTGCACACGCCCCGGGTCACCTATTGCGATCCGCAACTGGCCGCAATCGGGCTGGGCGAATCCGAGGCCCGCGTGATCCATGGCGATGACCTGCGCGTCGAGCGCTTTGACTTTGCTGAAAATGACCGGGCCATCGCCGAGGGCGACACCCGTGGCTTCGGCAAGCTGATCACGACGAAAAAGGGCAAGATCCTCGGCGTCACCCTCGTTGGCCGTCAGGCCGGCGACCATATCCATTTGTGGTCCCTGGTGATGTCGGCGGGGCTCAAGCTAAGCCAGATCACCAGCATGATCGCGCCCTATCCCACCCGGGGCGAGATCGGCAAGCGTCTGGCTGGCCAATGGTACACCCCGGCCCTGTTCTCAGACCGCACACGCAAGCTGGTGGCGATCCTGAAGCATTTCGCCTGAGGAAAGGGCGGCGACCGCGCGGCTGTGGCTAGGGTCTTGAGGCCAGCGGCGCCCGCATGCGCCGGATAAAGCCGAGATCGAGATAACGCTTCAACCACAGCGCAGCCCGGCCCAGCAGCCAGAACCGGCCGCGCACCGCCAAGCCCCGACCATCGCCCAGATCCATGATCGACAGCCAGCGGGTCTGCGGGTGGTAGGGCCGGCTAGGCCGGTCATCACCCTGGGCCGCCAGGTTGTTGAGCAGGACTGGCGCAGCGCGAACGCCGAAAACGCCCGCCGCTGGCCGCGTATAGCCTTCGATCACGGCGCAGTCCCCGACGGCGAAGAGGGCGGGGTCGCCTATGGCCTGAAGGGTCGGCATGACCCGCAGCCGCCCCTGTTCGTCCAGCGGCAGTCCCAGTTCGCCGATCAGAGGCGGGGCTGAGAGCCCGGCCGCCAGAACCAGGATGTCACAGGGCTGGAGCGCGCCGTCGGCCAGTCGACAGCTGTCGACGGTTCGACCCACGACAAGGCCGGACCGCAAAACGACCCCCCGCTCAACCAGGGCCGCCGACAGCCGAGACCAGGCGGCCGGCGGAAGGCCTACCCCGTGGCGGGGCGCGATCACCGTGACCTGAGGCCGACCGTCACCCCGCTCGACCAGGCCGCAGAGGCTGGCGGCGATTTCCAGCGCGCTATGGCCGCCCCCCGCGACCACGATCCGCGGCGCCGGGGCGCCCGCCGCCGCCAGCGCCTCGATCCGGGCGCGCAAGGTCAACAGCTGCGACAGAGGCTTGACCGGCCAGACCCCGGGGCCGCAGATCAGGCCGTGGGGATCATCTGCCACACTGCCGATGTTCAGCGACAGGCGGTCATAGGTTTCGGTCGCGCCATCGGCCAGGGTCAGGATGCGTGCTGCACGATCAACCGCCACGACGGACTGGGCCAGATAGCGAACGCCGAATGCCGCCGCCAGGGCCGCCACATCGATCTGGGCCTCATCCTGCGCCAGCGCGCCGGAGAGCACGCCGCTGGCCAGCCCCGAATAGTGAAACAGCTCGGGCGCGATCAGCGTGACCGTCAGCCCTGCGGCCCGTAGCTGGGCGGCTTGCCGCACGACGTGCAGATGGGCGTGGCCCGCCCCGACCAGGGTCACCGACCGCGCCGTCACGCGAGCCGCGCCTTGAAAACGCAGAAGGAGACGCCCTGCCGTGGCGCGCGCCTCAGGTTTTCAGTCCTGCCGAAACCCGCGCCAGATAGGTTTCAATACGTTTGGCGTTGGCGCCCAGATCGCTCAACCCAACGCGCGAGATGGATCGAACATCAATCCTGGAGCCCTGCCCTCCGGCGCCCGAACGCACCCGCACCACGACATCATCCTTGAATCCGAACCAGAAGGTCCCCGCCGTCGCCTCGATCACGCCGGCCTGCGGGTCCTGGGTCACCACGGCCCACCCCATGTCCTTGGCAGCCTTTAGAGCGGCAGCGAAGGCTGTCGTCGGCGCCCCGTCGAACACAGCCGTCCGCAGCCCCGGATAGGCCGCATGGCCGACCTGCCCCAGGCTCTTGCTGCCATATTTGGCGAACCGCGGATCGCGGTAGGGGTCTGCGGCGATCAGGGGCGCTCTCAGATCCGCCACGGGGTTGGCCTCCGCCGCCGTCCTGAGCGACAGGAGGTTAGGGCTCAGAGCCGGCGGATCGGCAATGTCGGTGGCGACGTCGTGGATCGGCGGGATGTTTGCCGCCTGGGCCCGCACCCAGCCCAGATAGCCCAGGCCGGTCGCGGGGATGATCAGGGCGACGAGCGCCGCCGTCCATGCGGCCCGGGGACGGCGGATCAAGACCAGGATCAGGGCGACGAGGGCGATCACGGCCGCGGCCAGCAGCAGACGCGGTCCCCACTGTATGATCAGCACGCCAAGCCCCAGACGCCAGGACCAAAGGCCAAACTTCACCCCAAGGGCGGAGACCAGGAACCAGACGGGGACCAGCAGGGACAAGGCCAGCGCTAGGCCTGCGAATTTCGCTCTCGTCAGCATGATGGTTCTCCTGTGTTTCGCGACCGTTCCACGAACCTCGCCGGGACGCCAGAGTCCGATTTCCAGGCGGCCCGATGAAACCTTTGTACCGCCTGGGCCGAATCTGCTGGGTATCCCCGCTCGGCGCTGGGACGAACAGCCCGAAACTGACACAAAGGACGCCATGACGTCGACCGCCTCGCCCTTCGCAACCCATCGCGCCGCCGCCGGGCCCGGCCGCTTCGTGGATCCTTTCGTCACGGCGGATGGATCGCGCCGCGCCCGGGTCGCCCAGACCACGCTGGAAACCCTGTGGTTCAACACCGGGTCCCTGTGCAACATCGCCTGCGTCAATTGCTATATCGAGAGTTCGCCGACCAATGACGCCCTGGCCTATCTGAGCCTGGAAGACGTCGGCCGCTATCTGGACGAGATTGCGCAGACCGGCCTGCCGACCCGCGAGATCGGCTTTACCGGCGGCGAGCCGTTCATGAACCCGGACATCCTGGCCATGCTCGACGCCGCCCTCGGTGCGGGCCATCAGGTTCTGGTCCTGACCAACGCCATGCGCCCGATGCTGCGGTGGGGTGCGCGCCTGAGCGATCTGGCGAGGCCGCATCGCGACCGTCTGACCTTTCGCGTCAGCCTCGACCATCACACCCAGGCGGTCCACGACGCCGAGCGCGGGACGGGATCCTGGGACAAGGCCTGGGAGGGTCTGGACTGGCTGGGCGAGCAAGGCCTACGTGTCGCGATCGCCGGTCGTCGACTGGCCGATGAGAGCGAGCCCGCCGCGCGGCAGGCCTATGGCGAACTGTTTCGCACGCGCGGCCTGGCCGTCGACGCCGAGGACCGATCGACCCTGGTGCTGTTTCCCGAGATGGAAGCGGACCGCGCCGTGCCGGAGATCACCGAGGCCTGCTGGCAAATTCTCGACCGGGCGCCCGAACAGATGATGTGCGCCACCAGCCGCATGGTCGTGCGCCGCAAGGACGCGGCCGAGCCCGCCGTCGTCGCCTGCACCCTGACGCCCTATGATCCCCAGTTCGAACTGGGCCAGACCCTGGCGCAGGCCTCCGGCGCCGTTCAGCTCAACCACCCTTTCTGCGCTCAGTTTTGCGTCTTGGGCGGCGCCAGTTGCAGCGCGCCATGATGTCACCTGGCCCTGGGCTGGAGGACCTCTCAGTGATCCTGCCCGTGCTCAATGCCGGCGAACGCCTGGCCAATACCCTGGTCGACCTGCCTGCGGTGCGAGAGGTGATCGTCGTGGATGGCGGCTCCGTCGATGACACCGTCGTCCGCGCAGCCGCCCATGGCGCGCGGGTGCTTCACTCTGTCCCGGGGCGCGGCCATCAGCTCGCCCTCGGCGCCGAGGCCGCCACCAGCGCATGGTTATTGTTCCTGCACGCCGACACCCGGCTCGATGCACCTGCCTGGACGGCTCTGGCGAACCATATCGCCGACCCCCAAGGACGGGGGTGGGCTGGAGCCTTCAGGTTCAAGCTCGACGACTCCGCCTGGCAGGCGCGGCTGCTGGAATGGGGCGTCGGCCTCAGGGTCGCCTTCCTGGCCCTGCCCTATGGCGACCAGGGGCTTCTGATCCATCGCGACCTCTATGCCGAGATCGGGGGATTTGCCGCCCTGCCCCTGATGGAGGATGTCGACCTGGCCCGCCGCCTTGGTCGCCACCGTCTTCGCCGGCTGGACGGTTCCGCCCTGACCTCGGCCGAGCGCTGGCGTCGCCGCGGCTGGGTTCGCCAGAGCGCCCTGAACCTGCGCTGCCTGGCGCTGTATTTGCTGGGCGTCGCCCCGGCCCGGATCGCGACGCTCTATGGCCGCTGATCCAACCCAGCAGCATCTGGTTCTGTTTACCCGGCAGCCGCGCTACGGCGTGGGCAAGCGCCGGCTCGCCGCAGATGTCGGCGACCTGGAGGCTGTACGGTTTGCTCGGGCGGCTCTGGCGCGCCTGCGTCGCACCCTGGGCCGCGACCCGCGATGGACCCTATGGATGGCCGTTTCGCCGGACCGGCCGACGGACTGGGCCGCGCCGTCGCGCGTGATCGCCCAGGGACCAGGCCATCTGGGCGAGAAGCTGGAACGGGTCGTCCGCGCCCTGCCGCGCGGACAGGTGGTCATCCTCGGCGCCGACACCCCGACCGTGACACGTCAGGACGTGGCCCAGGCCTTCGCTGCGCTCGGCGCCCACGACGCCGTGTTCGGCCCGGCCCGCGATGGTGGCTATTGGCTGATCGGTCTTCGCCGCCGGCCACGGATGCATCTGCCGTTTGAGGGCGTCCGCTGGTCGACCCAAGAGGCCCTGGCCGACACAGTGGCCAACATGGGGACCCGCCCGGTCGCCCTGCTAAGGGTACAGGAGGACGTCGATGACGGAGCGTCGCTTCGGCGCTATCTCAGCCGATCGCGCCGGGGCTGAACCGTCTGGGGCAGATCCCCGCCAGCTTGCCCGCCAGCACCGGATCCCATGACGCGGGATCGGTAACGACGGCATAGTCCAGGCCTGTGTCGATCGGTGAGGCCGTTCGGGCCTGCGGCAGGCCGCGCGCCAGTTCGGTCAGCATCCGGCGCGCCGCCTCGGCATTGGCCTTCATGGTCGCCAGGATCCCGGCGACCTCGACATGGGCCGTGTCGGCCCGCCAGCAGTCATAGTCGGTGACCATGCAAACGCTGGCATAGGGCAGCTCCGCCTCACGGGCCAGGCGGGCCTCGGGCATCGCCGTCATGCCGACGACTGAACATCCCCAGGCGCGGTAGAGCTCACTTTCAGCGCGGGTCGAGAACTGCGGGCCTTCGATGGCGACATAGACGCCGCCCTCGACCGTCACGGCCCCCGCCGCACGCGCCGCCTTCGCCGCTGCGGACGACAGGCTCGGACAGACCGGATCGGCCATCGAGACGTGAGCGACGAGCCCTGGGCCGAAGAAGGAGGCGGGCCGCGCGACGGTCCGGTCGATGAACTGATCGACCACGACGAAGGTCCCGGGCGGCAGCTCTTCCCGCAGCGAGCCGACCGCCGAAACCGACACCAGGTCGGTACAGCCCGCCCGCTTCAGAACATCCATATTGGCGCGGGCATTGATCGCGCCCGGCGGAATGCGGTGGCCCTGGCCGTGGCGCGGCAGGAAGACCAGGCGAACCCCTTCAAGGGTTCCGGTGACCAGCTCATCGGACGGCGCGCCCCACGGCGACTCCAGGCGGAGAGTCCGCCGATCCGACAACCCGTCCAGGTCGTACAGGCCCGAACCGCCCATGACGCCGATCACCCAGTCCTTCATGCCGTTCCTCTCCGAGCCCAGGCGCCGTTGATACGTCATCCGGGGGCGATGGGACAGACTGGCCTTGCAAGCCTCATGGGCATTGTCAGCCCAAATTTGGGGACGCCAATTTGAGCCGTTAGCATCGGTCGATGAAGAGCCCGTTCCGATAGTTTTGACAGCTCACCAGAGGTGATCCGCCTCGTGATGATGATGTCGGCGCCCTACCGCACCTTCGACAAGCTGCGACGCGTCGCCGAGGCGGCCGTGGTCGAGAACAAGCGGTCAGCTGGCCTGCTCGCCCTGATCCGACAGAGCCAAGAGGCCGTTACCAACCGGCACACCAACCGGGACAAGCCCAAGGCGGCGCGATCGAACCAACCACCTGTGTGGGACCGGCTGAGCCCTTGCCCTCAACGCCCGCCCTGCGGCGCCGGCCGAGATTGTGTTTTCGACCCGTTGCAGGCATTGGATAGTCACGGCACAAGCGCGGTCATGCTCACGCAGATCAAGTCATGGGCCAAAGGCTTGAAGCGGGATGTCGTCGCTCTGTGGATCGCAGCCCGTAGCCCACGCACACCGATGGCTGCGAAGCTGGTTGCAGGGGCCGTCGCGGCCTACGCTTTAAGCCCCATCGACCTGATACCTGATTTCATTCCCTTAATCGGCTACCTGGACGATCTGGTGATTGTTCCGCTTGGGATCGCGCTCGCGGTTCGATTGATCCCCCCCGTTCTGATGGCAGAGTTTCGGGCGGAAGCGCTTGCCGTAGCGAGACCGGTCAACCGGCTCATGGCCGTGGCGATAGTCGTCTTGTGGCTCGTTGTGTTTCTGATCGCTTCGGTTTGGTACTGGCGGAAGGTCCGCTAACCACTCTTCTCAAAAGTTTGGAAGGTCCGCCCGCGGCGTGCAAACCCGTCAGAGCCCCGCGCACCTGGCGGCGCGCTCGGTGAGGTCAAGGAAGGCGAACACCCCTGCCCTTGCGACGGTCGTCGGCTGCCCCAGGGCAGAGCCGAAAAGCCCTAACGATCTCAATGGGAAGAAAATGGCGCGCCCGGAACGATTCGAACGTCCGACCCTCAGATTCGTAGTCTTGAAACAAGTTATTATATTTCAATAGCTTAGAATTCCCGATCTGTAACCACAATGCATAGCGGCTCCGCTGGAAGCTCACGGGTTACAGGTGGAGAGCAACCAGGATCAGCCTCGAACCGGGGCCTGATGAAACCACGCCATCCGATGACCCTATCAACACGCATGAGAGCGACCCCAAGCTCGGAGGGCGTGATGAATTTGTTTAACTTCAACAACGGTTCAGGAAGGCGGAACCGCAATCCTTCGGCCCGCCCCTACTGACGCATCAAAAGCGGCTACTGCGGAAGCGGGACACGCATAGCGAGGATCTCTCGGGTTCGCCGCGTGATCCCGTAGAGAATTCCCGGCTGGCTCTCGTCCCAATCAATAGCCTGGCCCTCGGCCTCCATGCCCAGGGTGGCGAGATGGTCGAGCACGCCGCCGCCCTTGGGCAGTTGCATGACATACAGCTCTGGCAAATCGTGGCCGCTCAGATAGAGCCTGCCATCCGGCCCCCAGCCACCGCCCGAAACACTCATCGGCGCGATGCGCCCCAGCACGGTGGCCGGCAGGCCCCAGGCCTCAACCCGACGCCACTGATTGTCGAACTTCACCAGGGTGGTGTGCCGGTGGTCGCGCGGGGTCTCGCCGCCCTTGCCATCATAGTTGGCGAACATCGCCCACCAGAAGCCGTCGTGCCGGTCAATCCAGGTGACTGAGCCCGTTCCCAGCCCCAGCGAGATGCTGCGCTTGTGCGCCAGGCTCATGGGATCGAACACCTCGACCGTGCTGACGTGTGGCGTGGCGGGGAAGTTGGAGCTAGCGCAGACCAACTCCCTGGCAATCACCGCGCAGGAGTTGATGTGCGGAAAGCGCGCCTTCTCGCCAACCCACTCCGCGCGCTTTTCGCCGGTGTTCTTGTCAAAACGGATGAGCCTGAAGTTGCTGACCGAATAGAGGTCTTTAGGGCCGGCGGCGGCGCCCTGGCTGGCAGACCCCTCATAGCGACGGACCGTCTCGGCCTTGAGAGCCGGCGCGACAACCGGCAAGGGAAGTGCTTCGGACGCCTGAAGCGCTAGGACCGCAAAAAGCTGCAGGATCATCGGCTTTTTTCTCCGTCCGGGCCCTAGAAGTTCAACGCAGCGCCAGGCCAGAAAATGAGGCCGTAGTTGGCCCATTCCTGCAGGTTGGCGCGTTCTGGCCCAGTCACGTCCTGGCGACCGGTCTTGAACACTATCGCCCCTCTGACGTCCGAGAGGCGCTTAAGCCCGGCGAGTGACAGGCATGTTACAGGTGGGCGTCGCACCTTTGCCCCCCGTGGCAAACATGTCCGCGCGTCGCCGGAAATTTCCTCAGAGTCTGGCCGACTCGGCCCGGGCGTAGAAATAAAACCTTCGCGTACGATTCATTTCACCGTCGCCGACTCAGTGGAGACAGGAGGCGCCGGGAAGAAGATCAGTACACATCCGGCTGCGTCTGAACTACGCGCCGTCTTGACGACGATAACGTCATTCAAAGCGGCCCGCATGTCTGGGAGCGGCGAAATGATGACTTTGGCGACTTTACCCCTAGTTCCCGCCCTGGCGGCCCTGGCCCTCAATGGAAGCGATCTCGGCGCCTCGTCCGGCGGCAGCGCGGCCGCTCCGCCCGGCGGGACCCGCAGCACCGAGATAAGCGTGCTCACCTACAATGTCCGTGGCCTGCCCTGGCCGCTGGCCAAGGGTCGCGCCAAGGCCCTGAGGGCGATCGGGGCTGAACTGGCGACGATGCGGCGCGAGGGCCAGCAGCCCGACGTGGTGCTGATCCAGGAAGGCTTTCGTGGCGAGGTCAGCGACCTGGTCGAGGCCAGCGGCTATAGCTACTGGGCGCGCGGGCCCAGCCGGTTCGACCGGGCCTCAAGGGCCCGGGCGGAGAACGGGCGGCGCTACGCCTCGGTGCGCTATCCGTCGTTCGGCGAGGGCTGGGGCAAGTTCACGGGCGCCGGCCTGCACGTGCTGAGCGACGCGCCGATCACGGATGTCGAGGACATGCCCTACAGCTACTGCGCCGGACTCGACTGTTTGGCCAACAAGGGGGTGATGATGGTCCGCCTGGCGCTTCCCGGCGCGCCCAGCCAGATCGACATCGTCAATACCCACCTCAATTCGCGGCGCGCCGCCAAGGTGCCGATCGCCCGGTCATTGCAGGCGCACAATCTGCAGACCGAGGAGCTGATGACCTTCATCAACGCCCATCGCGACGTTGATCGGCCGCTGCTGGTCGGCGGCGACTTCAATGTCCGCAACGCCCCCGACCGCTACGACTATCGATCGGCTGAGCGGCCGTATCAGGTGGTCAGCGAATTCTGCAACCGCGCCGCCAGTCCCTGCGAAGGCCAGGCCGTGGATCATCCGGCCGCTCGGCCCTGGCTGCGCTCCCAGGACCTGCAGGCCTTTGCCAGCGCCGGGCCGGTGACCGTGCGGCCGGTCCGGATCGAGACACTGTTCGGCGCTTCCAAGGCGGGGCCGCAGCTATCGGATCACGACGGCTATCTGGTGCGCTATCGGCTCAGCTGGGATCATGCCGTTGTGGCCACCGCGTCCCCGCGGCCGCCGCTCGAGTTGCGGCCCCAGCTGCGCGGTGGCCTTGGCGTCAAAGTCATCTGGCGGCGGTAAGCGGACCTGGGAAAACAAACTGGCGGCTCCAAAACAGTCGCCTGATGCTTCAGGGCGGATCTCCCGCCTTGGGTCCTCTACACAGTCCGGGTTGCACTTCCCGCGGACCGCTACTTGCTCGTCAGCTTCAAGTAGATCGGATTTCCGATCAACAGCAGCCGGCCGCTGCTATCGCGCAGATTGACGCGCACCCAAGAGGCGCGATCATCGAGCTTAATCGAGAAAACACCGGGCTGTTCGAAGCGCACGGCGTCAACCACGCCGTCACGCACGACCTCCAGGCCAGCAAGATCTGCGCCCAATGCCGTCACCGCGAACCGGACCACCTCGCCGCGCTTGACCGCGAGGACGCCACCCATGACGGCCTCGCCCGCAGAGGCGCGAGCCGAAAGATCAAGTACCCGGTCGCGCGTTCCGTCGAGATCGATGAACACCCGGCCGGCCTTGAGCCCGGCCAGAAGCCCCGGCGTGGAGAGCTCTTCAGCGTACACCACGGTCGTCGGCCGCCCGACCGCCGAGGCGATGTCGCGCGCCAGGCCGGCGTCATGATTGTCGCTGCCGCCGATCGCGGTGATCCGATGGCCGGCGTTCAACTTCGCCTCCCAGAAGGCCACGCCCGACAGCGGCCCCTCCGCCCCGCCCTGGGCGCGCTCGGAGCCGCCATTGGCCACCTCGATCGCCTGAACCTTGTCATAGTCGGTATTGGCCGCCGTCCAGCCACAGCCCATGCAGATCTCGCCGGAGGGCGAGCTGGGATGGTTGATGGAGAACAGACCGCCGGCGGCGTCGACAAGGCTTTGCAGGGTGCGGACATTTGGCAGGGCGCGATCGCCCAGGCGGAAGTCGATAAAGGCGGTCGGGCCAAACACATTGGCGTGGCCCTGGAAGGTGGTCACTTCGCGCCCCGGGATCAGCAGCAACCTGTCGAAGGCGGGCTGCAGTTCCGCCATCGCCTCGAAATGGCTGGTGGTGTTGTGGTCGGTGATGGCGATGAAATCCAGGCCCCTGGCCGACGCCGCCTCGGCGGTGCGATAGACCGGACAGGGCGCGCGGGCCCCGGACTGGGTCTGGCAGGAACCATCGCTGTGGCCGGTATGGGCATGCAGGTCGCCGCGATACCAGCCGGCTGCGGCCTTCAACGGCGCCTGGGTCAGGCCGGGCGCGCCGATCGTCCGCTCCAGGAAGATCCTGGCCTCATAGGACGCAACGGTCGCGGCGCGGGTATTGGGCACGCCCAGCAGCAGGGTCCAGCGCCCGGCCGGCAGGGGCCCGGGAAGGTAGCTCATGGTCGCGTCCTCGACCGCCACGGTGAAGCTGCGCTTGTTGCCGCCGCTCCAGCCCCGGAAACGCTCAGGATCCATCAGGCCCAGATCAATGACCGTTCGCTGGTCCTTGCCGGTATGGTCGAAGGCCACGGTCAACCGCGTCACGCCGGCCGGCACGTCAAAGGTCACCGGCTTGTAGGTCTGGTGGTCCGCGCCGACGATCTGGCCGGTCAGCACCAGGTCCGGCGCCTTTTCGCGCGCCCAGGTCGGCGTCGCCAGGCCAAGAACGAACAGCGCGAGCAGGCAGCGGATCATGTCGATCTTCCAACGAAAAGTTGGGCGGCCGGGGGGAACCGGCCGCCCAGAGTCGAGGGGGATAGGAAAGCGGACTAGAAGCGGTACATCACCGCCGCGCGGAACGAGCGGCCGAACTCAGGACGACCGATGCCATAGACGGCGCCGGCCTCGGTGCTGATGATCTGGCCAGCGCGGGGATTGCCCTCGGTCAGACCGATCTCGTCGGTGAGGTTGTTGCCATAGGCATAGAGGGCCAGCTTGTCGGTGACATTGAACCGCACAGTAGCGCCCACCAGGGTATAGGCGGGCAGCTTCAGGGTGTTGGCGGCGTCGGAATAGCGATCACCGTAACGCTCGACGCTGCTTTCCAGCCGCAGGCGGCCATCCAGCAGGGTAAGGCCGGGCGTCAGGCGGAACGAGGTCTTTGGCACGCGGATCAGCTGATTGCCGGTAAAGTCGCGCGTGCGGCTGGCCGTGGCGGCCGGCGGCTTGACCTGGCAGGTGACGTCGGCCGCCGAGATCGAGCAAGCTTCCTCGAACTTGTAGTCGCCAAATTTCGGGTTCTGGATCGTGGCGCTGAAGCCCAGGTCGAACCAGCGGGTCGGGCGCAGGGTCCCTTCCAGCTCCAGGCCCAGGGTCTGGGTGTCGGTGATGCTGGCTTGCTGCACATAGGCGCCGGAGGTCGGATTGAACACCAGGCTGCCGAAGCCCAGGTTGTCATAGGTGGTCTGGAATACCGTGGCGTAGAGATCGGACTTGGGCATGGACCACTTATATCCGGCCTCCATCAGGTCCATGGTCTGCACGGTCGGGGCGGCGTTGAGGGCGTTGGTGATGAAATCGCCCAGCGACGGCAGGCGGAAGGCCGAGGTGTAGCGCGCGAACACGCCCATCTGCGGGGTGATCCTATAGTCGGCGCCCAGGGTCCAGCCGACGTGATCGAACTTGCGGTCGAGGCGATCATAGATGCCCGACCCGGACAGGACAGTGTCGTCGGCCGGGGCCGGTGAGAGGCCCAGATTAATTGTCTTGCTGCGCTCGCTGCGGCCAGCGAACTCGATCTGCTCCCAGCGCACCCCGGCGTCGATGCGCAGGGACGGCGTGAGGCTCCATTCATCCGTCAGATAGACGGCGGTGGTATTAGCCTTGCCGTCGCCATTGGCGAACTCGGCGCCGTAGCGCGAGACGCCGTTCTCGGTGAGGCTGGAAAGGATCTGACCTGCGCCATTGACGGCCACGAGGTCGAGGCGACGAGCGTTGCTGCGCACGTCGAGCAGGGTGTTGGCCGAATAGCGATTGAAGGCTTCTTCGACATGGGCGGCATAGACGCCCAGGGCGACGTCGTGGGTCTGACCGCCGACTTCGAACTTGTGCAGCAAGCGGGCGTCATTGATCAGCTCGTCCAGCGGCACCGAAACGTAACGCAGCGAACCGTCGAGAACCAGGCCGTTGCCGTTCTGGCCGGCGCCCGTGGTCTGGAAGATCTCGGTCGGCGAGGTGGCATAGCGCAGCTGCACGTCTGTGGCGCCCGGCGTGAGCGCCAGCAGCAGGGGGCGATACTGGGCGATGCGAGACGCGCCGGTCACCGGAGTGTTGGGGAACAGGCCGATGCGCTTGGATTCCGAGGTACGGTAACGCAGCGTGTTCTGGAAGTTCCAGCCGTCGAACAGCTCGTAGTTCAGGGTGGCGGTGGCCTGGGTCAGCTTGACCTCGGTGCCCCGCGTCAGGTCCCAGCTAAACGGACCCTTGGGGCCGCGCAAGGTCAGCTGGGCGGTTTCCGGACCGGCCAGGGTGCCCTTCAGGGCGTCGAAGCCGGGGGTGTCGCCCGGCTCGCCGGCGGCGTTGAACTTGATCGGCACGCCGGCGAACAGGATGACGTTGTCGTCCAGGTGCTTGATGTTGACCTCGATGCTACCGCGCTCGAAGTCGCGACCGGCCGAGACGCGCCACTGATAGCCTTTGTTGGCCGTGAAGCCCGGATCGCGGATGCCGTCATCCTCGCGCCAGAAACCGCCTGCCCCGACGCGCCACTCGCCGATCGGGCCGCCATACCAGAGGTCGACGCGCTTGAGGCCGTAGTCGCTGAGCTGAAGCTTCGCGATGCCTTCGGGCGTGTCGCCGCCCTTGCGGGTGATGAAGTTGACCGTACCGCCGGGCGCATAGGAGGCGAAGATCGACGAGGGACCACCGCGCACCACTTCGATGCGCTCAATGGTTTCATCCAGGCGGAAGGACTGGTCGGCGTTCAGGTAGCCCAGGCCGCCGTCATGCTGGATCGGCGCGCCGTCCTCCTGCAGGGCGATGGCCGAAAAGCCTTCCTGCGGGATGCCGCGGGCGCGGATATTGGCGCTGGCCTCGCCGCCGGAGGCCTCGACCCAGAAGCCGGGCACAGACTTCAGCGCATCGGCCACGCCCATCGGCGCGCGCATACGCAGGCTCTCTTCGCTCATGCTGGTGACCGCGTAGCTGGTGGCCTGGCGCGTGCGGGCGTCAGAGCCGGCCCGCGAAGTGACGATCACCTGCTCGACCACATCAGCGGCGGCCGCGTTGGCGGCCAAAGGGCCAGCCGCCCGTTCGCGCAGGGTGATGACCTGAGCATTGGCCGAGGCGATCTCCAGATCGGCGCCCTCGATCAACTTGCGCAGGGCCTCTTCGCGGCCAAACGCGCCCTTCAGGCCGTCGGTGCGGTGACGGGCGGCGACGTCATAGGGGAACATCAGCTGCACGCCGGCCTGGCGCGAGAATGCGTTCAGCGCCGCCGCCGTGTCGCCGGCCGGAATGTCGAATGCGACGCGCGCGGCCGCCTGGGCCTGGGCGGCGAGGGGGACCGCGGAAACAATGGCCGTGGTGGCCAGCAACAAGCACGCGCCCATGCGCGGCGCCCAGGTCTTGATCATCGGATTGCCCCTGCTTCGTTGATCGCCGTGATCGGCGTCTCGCACCGGAAGACGGGGAAGGCGGGGAAAACCCCTATCGAGATTTAAGAAGAATTCGCGACGACCCGTCGTCAATGATCCGTAGGCCGAAGGTCGTGCGCAAGGCCTGCAGAAAGCTGTCGGGGTCCCCGGTCAGGAACCGGCCGCCCAGCCGCAGATTGGCCGCTTGCGCGTCGTCGATGACCAGCTTGCGGGTCAGGTAGCGGTTGTATTCCGCGACCGCGACCGACAGCGCCTGGCCCTCGAAGACGATCTCGCCCCGCCGCCAAGCCTGCGCGTTCTGGACCTGATCTTCCGGCGCGTCGACGACCGCGATCTTGCTGTCGCTGACTTCCAGCACCCGGCGGGCGTCGTCGGGACCGGCCACGCCCGCCTCGGCGGTGGCGGACGCCGTTTCGATCACCGCCCGCCCGGCCAGGACCACCAGATCCAGCCCCGCCGGGCGCAGGCGGGCGTTGAACTGCCCTGCCGCCAACCGCGCCAGGCCCTGGGCGGTGACCAGCTCAAACGGACGCAGGCTGTCCCTGGCGATGGTCAGGGCCGCCTCGCCGCGCGCCAGCCACAGCCGGCGGCGCTGTCGGTCGAAACGCCAGAAGACCTCGGTGTCGGTGTTCAGTTCGATCGAGCTGCCATCGGGCAAGGCCAGGGTGCGGCGCTCGCCGATCCCGGTCGCCGCGCGGTCGCGCAGCAGCACGTCGCGGCCAAGATAGGCGCCGCCCACCAGGCTAGCCGCCAGGGCCGCGCCGCCGCCGGTCAGCCAGGCGCGACGATTGATCGCCGGCGGGGGCCGCGCCGCGTCGGCTCGCAACGCATCCAGCCGGCTCCAGGCGCTTGCTACCTCTGCGAAGGCCGCCGCGCGGCGCGGATCGGCGTCACGCCAGGCGTCCAGCTCACGTTCGGTCGTCCGGCCAGCGTCCAGTCGCGCCAGCCATTGCGAAGCCTGGGCGATCAGTGCGTCTCTGTCTTGATCGCCCGTCTTGGCCATGAACTCGGTCGTTTCTCAATACTGCGGCCATCACCCGCCGCCAGGGCCTTGGTCAAGAGGCGGAGCCCCTTGGCGAGGTGTTTCTCGACCGTAGAGATGGACAGGTTCAACCTAACCGCTATCTGCCCGGGCGAAAGGCCGTACATTTTTCGCAAGGTCAGAACCTTGCGGCATTGGTCGGGCAAGCGCTCCAGCGCGGCAAGCACCAAGTCGAGCTCCTGTCGGGCGCTCGTCACAGCATAGGCGTCCGGCGCAGGATCGGCCAGCAGGTCCATTTCCAGCACCCCGATCTGACGAATCCCGACCACCTTGGCGCGGCGGAAACGCTCGAAGGCCAGGTTGCGGATGATGGTCATCACAAAACGGTCAGGCGCCTCAAGCCGGCGCCAGTCGGCAACGCCCAGCACCTTCGCATAGGCCTCTTGAACCAGATCCTCGGCCTCAGCCTCGTCGCCGATCAGCTTGCGGGCATAGGCGCGATAGTTGCCAGCATAGGGCAATATGCGGGTCGCGAACCAACGATCTATGTCACGCAGCCAGGCCATCTAGGGCGTCCCGTCACCCGAAATGCAGCCGGGTCGATGCCAAGCTGAACTAGCGCGATAGCGTGTCAGTTTGCTGACGGACCAGGTCCACGCGGGTTTCCGATCAGCCGCTCCGTCGGCGTTCCTTCACTTCAGTGCCAGGCTTTCTGGTAATGGCACGATGTCGACAGGTCGACCTTCCCAAGGTCGACGAAGCGCCAGATGCGTACATTGGCGCTCCTCCAGCAACAAGGCCTTCAGATCAGCGCCTCGAGCTCAGCAATACGGTCGCGAAGCGACTTTACCAGCTCATGCACACGCGACTCCGGGAAGCGCCGGGTAATGTGCTGGGGGCAATTCCAGTCGAAGCCTTGGACCTGGATGGTCCAGTAACGCTCCACACGCCTGCGCGCCGCGTCCGGGGCGTCGACATAGCCTTCCGGCTGCTCTGAGCTGACCGATGCCAGGCCAAAGATTTTCAACCGAACCTTCTGCTCGTAATCCATCAGGAAGAGGCAAACCTTCGATGCTGCATCGATGTTGCCAAGGCTGATGTACTGACGGTTTCCGCGATAGTCGGGGAACACAAGGCGGCGGTCGTCCAGGGGCTGCAGAAACCCAATCGGCCCACCTCGGTGCTGGACATAGGGCCAACCGGTCTCACCGACCGTGGCGAGGTAAAAACTATCCCGCTCAAGGATGAACGCGTCTTCCTGGGGCCCCAGAGCGTCGCTGAAGGCCGGGCCGGCGTCGAAGCCCTCATAGCCACGACGGCTCCCTTGCGCCTCCTGCGCAGCGATGACGCCTGGCGTGAAAGCCAGCTCCATGAATCTATGTCCCATGGGTCACTTCCTCCATTGCTACTGCGGACTAGAGACCCAGATCAGATAACCCTGGATGGTCATCAGGACGCCGGCCTTGCGGCCATCGGAACAGCCGATCCTGCTCCTGGATCTCCAAATCGTTGATGCTGGCGATCCGCAGGCGCATCAGCCCCTCGCCGTCGAACTCCCAGTTCTCGTTGCCGTACGAGCGCCACCATTGACCGGCCGCGTCCTGCCATTCGTAGGCAAAGCGCACGGCGATGCGGTTGTCGGTGAAGGCCCAGAGCTCCTTGATGAGCCGATACTCGGCCTCGCGCTGCCATTTGCCGGTCAGGAAGCTGACGATCGCCGCCCGACCTTGCAGGAATTCGGCGCGGTTCCGCCAGACGCTGTCCTCAGTATAGGCCAGAGAGACAGCGTCCGGGTTCCGGGAGTTCCAGCCATCTTCCGCCATTCGCACTTTTTGGATGGCGCCATCACGATCAAACGGCGGCAGCGGAGGGCGGGCCATGGATGTCTACCTTTGCATCGGAGTGGACGGCCGCGCTTCGGAGGGCCGAGAGGAAAGCCAAAGGGCGCGACCGCGACGGCCAGAACCCTGCAATGACCAGACACCAGAATCTGAGACGGGATAATCCGCCTTGTAGGCAATGATCAGTTTCAGCAGGCGAAACGGTCTTGACCGTCACGTCGAAAGATCTGCGTCCATTTACTACGGCTGTCATTAAGCCGGGGCCTCGCACCTTTCAGTTCAGCCCAAAACTTGGTGCAGGTTCCCGTGCGCGACAAGCCACGAGAGAAGACGCAGCGAGGCGCCGGATGCTCTCGGGATGAAACAATCAATTGCGCACAACGAGGCTTATTCACTGCCCCGCCACCCCATACCTTGGCGACGGGTTCAGAGGCACACCGCCAATGCCCATCGATTTCCTAAAGGGCTCGGCGCCCAACGCCGGCCGACGCAACCGGAGACTACAATGTCCTATAAAGCCGCTCGCGCCATCATCGGCGCTGTCAGCCTGATGATTGCCGCCCCCGTCCTCACGACCCAGGCGCACGCCATCGTTCCGACTTCGACGTCGGCCGTCAACACCGACACCGCCAATCTGGCCCTGCGCGGCTATGATCCGGTCGCCTATTTCAGCGCCGGCAAGCCGACCCTGGGCCAGGCCCGCTATTCGACCAAGTTCAACGGCGCCACCTATCACTTCGCCTCGGCCGAGAGCCTGAAGATGTTCAAGGCCAGCCCCGCAGCCTATGCACCGCAATATGGTGGCTTCTGCGCCATGGGCGTGGCCCTGGAGAAGAAGCTCGATGGCGACCCGATGGTCTGGAAGGTCGTCGACAAGAAGCTCTACCTCAACGTCAATCAGGACGTATCCGTCGCCTGGGGCCGTGACATTCCGGGCAACCTCGTCAAGGCCGAGGAAAACTGGCCTGAGATCATGAGCAAGACCCCCGACAGCCTGTAGTAGGCAGATCGGCAACCTCTTGTCGGACCGGTCAGGCCTTCTCCCCCCCTGCCCCCCCGTGGAAGGTCGATAGGGGAGCGCGAGGTCACCGCCCGCCCCCCCCCCCTTCTGGTCTGGTCCGGCGGACGCCCGGCGCCCCCAGGATGCTCAACATTGGGCATCCTGAAGGGGCGTCGGGTTTGTCGTTTCCATCTGATGAAAGTGAGCCTTCCCAATGAAGCGGATTAGCCTGTCCTCGAGCCTGGACGCCCAGCTGGCGCTCGCCTTGTTGGCACGCTGCGTCTGTTGCGAGACGAGAGACAAACTTGAGCAAGAGGCCCGGTCGGCAGGCTTGACGGGCGCGGAAATCGACGCGGCGTGGGCAGGCCGGAGTTTCGACGTCAAATGCTCGGCAGCCATAGGCTTTGCCCTGGCCGTGAGGTCTTTCAGCGAGATCGCGATCGCTACGAGTAGGACCCGCGCGCTACGCATGGGACTAACCCGCGAAGAGCTGGATCTTGTCGAGGCTCGGGCTTTGGAACTGGCTATGCTCGAGATCACAGTGGCCTCAAGGCCAGAACTTCTCGTTCCCCCGATCAAGACCCAGCACTAAGGCAAAGGACGCGGGCTCGTCTGAACACCTGTCGAGGCGCCCCAGATGGACTTTGCGAAATTGCTAGTTAAAACTTTCGCCAGAAGATTCGGCGGAGAATTAAGACGTGGCACGCCTCCAGGCTATGCAGGTGTTTGTCAAAGTCGCCGAAAGCGGTGGATTTGCTGAAGCCGCTCGACAGCTGAATATGAGCCCGCCGGCGGTCACAAGAGCTGTAGCACTTCTCGAGGAAGGGCTGGGGGCTCGGCTATTTACACGCACGACGCGCGTGGTGCGCCTGACCGAAGTCGGCCAGCGCTACTTTGACGACTGCCAAAAAATTCTCTCATACATCGAAGAGGCCGACGCCGTGGCGTCGGGCGCCTACAGCGAGGCCAAGGGCAGCCTGACAGTCACCGCTTCCGTGCTGTTTGGACAGATGTACGTCATGCCAATCCTGCAGGAGTACTTGGAACAGAACAGTCAGGTCGTTGGCAAGTCGCTGTTTCTCGACCGGGTCACCAATCTTGTTGAAGAAGGCGTCGATGTGGCCCTGCGCATCGGCCACCTCAGCGACTCCGGCCTTGCGGCCATTCGCGTTGGCCAGGTGCGGCGGGTGATCTGCGGTTCTCCGAAATACTTCGAGCAACATGGGGCCCCTAGCGTACCCCAGGATCTGGCTGGACATCGGATTGTCGCGGCGACGAGCGCGTGGACTAATCTAGAGTGGCGGTTTGGTCGCGAGCGCAAGGTTTCGACCATGGTCGAGCCTCGCCTTTTCTGTAACAGCAACCAGGCCGTTATCGATGCCGCTCGGTCGGGGTGGGGGCTGACTCGCATCCTGTCCTACCAAATCGGCGCAGAACTGCGCGATGGTGACCTGCAGATCGTGCTGGCCGACTACGAGGAAGAGCCGTTGCCTATCCACGTGGTCCACCCAGAGGGTCGGCGGGCCTCAGCCAAGGTGCGCGCCTTCGTCGATCTTGCCGTGGACCGGCTAAGGGCCAACCGTCTGCTCAACTAGGGCGCCTCAGATCTTACGGCTCCAAAGAGATCGAACCTTGCCCTGGATGGCGGCCCGTTCGGCCGCACCTTGAGATCAGCGTCACGCCAGCACCGTCTTGGCGACCAGTGACCGATAGGGCCCCTGGTCCCACTCCGCCCCACGCGGCAGCCGCGCCACCTCGCGCGCCCCTCGGTCGATCAGAACCGAGAAAGGGAAACCAAGGGCGCCGTAGCTCTTGGTGAGCTTGTTGTCCTTGGCCAGATAGGGCGTCAAATGCGCGAAGCGATCTCCCCAGAACTCGTCAACCGCCAGCCAGCCACGTCCGTCGAACGAGACCGGAAGGACCGCAAGGTCGGAGGCAAACACAGCAGCCAGTCGGTCCAGACTCGGCATTTCTATGCGGCAAGGGCCACACCAGGTTGCCCACAGGTTCAGGAGGACGACGCGGCCGCGAAAGTCGGCGACCTGCCTCTCCCGGCCCTGCCGATCAGTGAACTTCCCAGTCGCAGCGGCACGTCCAGAAAACCCGTGGACGAGCGGCGGGGAACCAAGACCGCTGAGGTTCGTCTGAGCCTCGGCCGCCCCGGCGCCGGCCAGGGCGGCAAGGCCAAACACGGCACGCCGGCTAATAGATGGACCGGTCATCGGGCGAAGCGCGTCCGCAACAGGTGATCGACCGAAATCGCGCCCGGGCCCTGGACCAGGATGGCTGCGGCCATCGCGAACCACCCCAGATGTACGCCCAGAAAGGCGTCCGGGTAGACAAAGAGCTGGATGACCAGGGTCATCACAAAGATCCCGAGGGCGGAAGCGCGTGTCGCCAGGCCCACAAAGAGGCTCAAGGCAAAGGCATGCTCGGCATAGGTGGCCAGATGAGCGGCCAGATCGGGGTCGATCAAGGGCAGCCGATACTCTTCGGCAAAGAGGAACTTGGCGCTGTCGGAGACCGTCAGCAGACCTTCAACCTTGGTGCGGGCAGAGGTCCAGAACACACCCGCTAGGCCCCAGCGCAACAACAGGCGCGGCACGCTGGGCGGGACGAGGTCAAGCGTCGTGTCCAGGCGACGGAGGGACCGCGAGATGAAGTTATCGTCCGTATACGAGTTATTGTGCATCGATCTTGCTTTCATTGATGAGGACAAGGGCTTGCAGGTCGAGCAAGCGCCGAATGGCTTGGGCCGCAGCAGGTGCTGCATCAGGGCCCAGGGATTCGAGGGCCGTTTCGAGTGAGGCGGGGTTTCGAAACACGTCCGCTATGGCAGCCTCGGTGTCGTCCAGAGCATGGGCTCCGACCGTGTGCGCATCGCGCACGATCAGGCCGTTCTCCGGGCGCCAGTCGAGTCCCGCCAGGTCTTCACCGGTCTTGTGAGCTTGCCAGATAGAGACAATTGGATAGGGCGATCGGATCAACTGGGTAGAGCCGCGCCACCGCAGCTGGCTTTCGACCCCAAGCGCCGTGAGATTCCCGGCCGGGTCATCGCCCTCGTCGCTGGCGTAGAAGGCCTGAACAAGCACGTACTCAAGCCTGGCGACATCGGCCAGGTAAGGAACCGGAGCGGCGGGTCCAAAACGTCCGATGAATTCGGCAAAGCTCTCGCCATAGTCGCGCAGAAGGCGCGAGGTAGGCGGCGTGAGCTCCAAATAATCCTGCGCCATCGCGCGGAAGAACCCCTCGCCCACCAGTTGCTCAACGACCGGGAAGCTCTGCGCCAGGGCTCGCAAAAGCGCCTGCCGATAGTTGTTGCGGTAGATCTCGAACGCTGGGCTGATCTCCGGAGGCAGCGGCCCGCTCGCCAGCACAGCTTGGGCGATGCGCGCAATCTCAGACATGATCCGCACCGATCTGGCCCATCAGGCGCCGGGCGTGCCGCAATTCCGCTAGCAAGGTTTCGAAGGGCGGGACGTCATTGTCCCTCTCGATCAGCGTCGGACGCGCGCCGATACGCGCCATCAGGTCGACATAGAGCGCCCAGACGGGATCGGCGACTGGGGCGCCATGGCTGTCGAGCAGCTTTCTCCCGTCCATCTCGAGCAGTACGCTCTCATGGCCGGCAAGGTGAATTTCGCCGATCTGATCAACCGGGAAGTTGTGAAGATAGTGAGCTGCGCAGAACCCGAGATTCTGGGCCGAGACGTAGACATTGTTGATGTCCAGCAGCAGGCCGCAACCGGTGCGTTCGGTCAGGCGCTGAAGAAACTCGGTCTCTTCAAGCTCGCCTCCGGCCAGGTGATAGTACCGAGCTGGATTCTCCAGCAAGATTGCGCGGCCCAGCACGTCCTGAACGGCTTCAATATGATCGCCGACCCGATTGAGCGCTGCAGGACTATAGGCGATTGGCAGCAGGTCGTTGAAGTAGACCCCTTCATGTGACGACCAGGCCAGATGCTCCGAAACCGCCGCCGGCCGAACCCAGTCGACCAGCGCCTTCAGGGCGCCCAAGTGCGCGCGGTCGGGTGGCTCGTTTCCGCCGAGCGAGAGTGCAACCCCGTGCAGGGAGATGGGATAGGTCTCGGCGAGCCGCTCGAGCAAGGCCCGCGCCGGGCCGCCGGCGGCCATATAGTTTTCTGCGTGGACCTCCAGAAAGCCGACTTCGGCGCTGCCCTCAAGCAGCGCCGTGGCGTGCTCGCGCCGAAGGCTAAGCCCCACGGCGACGGGCAAGAGCCCGCCGCCCGCCGAACGCTCGCGGCGCACGGGAATTCCCAAACGCGTCGGAATGTCAGGTGGAGTAGACAAAGGCCTATGCCTTCGGCTTAGCCGTAAAGGCGCTGAGTTGGCCAAGGCCCGTCGCCGAGGTCGGCGATTTCATCGTAGTGCAGGTCCCCTTGGGAACGAGCGTCCAGGCATTGGCCTGATAGTCGATCTTGGAGGTCCCAGCACATGACGTCCCGGGGCCTGCCGCACAGTCATTGTGTCCGGCGAGAGAAACCCCAAAGCACTTTTCACGCGCAGGCCGCTCGGCTGCGGAGGCAACCATCGGGGTCAGGGCGACAGCGAGCACACCGGCCAGGAAGGCCGAACGGCTAATCGACATTGTAATCTCCATCGTGAAGTCTGCGATTGGCGAAGACAGTCAAAAGGACCGCCACGCAGACGCTGACACCGAGGAGAAAGATCTGATCGTTCGGGCTAGGCGTTTTCAGAACATTCTGCGCCTTGCCTCACCGCAACACTTTACTTGAAGTGCTCGCAGCCAGGCCCCTTACGTTTGATGAAACAAAGACTGCAGGTTAGGCGCTGCCGTCTCGTTTCACTCCGCAAACCCTTCTCGCTCGGCTTGTGCGCCGGGAATGAAGATAGGCCGCTGTTCCTGCCGCGATAACATATGCGAAAAGAGAGTGTGTCTTTCACTGTGCGCAACAGTTGGGCTACCGGGAGCGACATGGTCGTTGGCTGCCAAAGGCGCTTCCACACTTGAAGCAGGCCAATCACCGCCCGCTCCCAAGGGCGGAGAGCATTTCACCCGCGCCACACCCCAGATCGAGCGCCTTGACCATCCCGACAGTCAAACCGGCCGGCTAAGGATCCGAGCACGGCTTGAACCTGCCTGACCAGTGGCCGCCTCGGCGCTCGCCTGGACGTCAAATCCTGGCCAATCTTCAAGGCTGGTCATCCGCTCCGCCCGCTGATTTTCAGCCAAGATCGCCGCCCCCTGATCCGGCCCCGCGCGTTCGGCAGGATGGAGGCCCGGCCGCAATGCCGGCCATCCCAAATTCTGGAATGGTGTGTTCCGAAATAACCCTATTCCGAGCGGCGAACGAACCATCGAAGTTGCCAGGCACTGGGCGATGGGTTCCGGCAAAGCGTCACGATCAGCGAGGTTTCAAGGCTCTTCTTGGCCTCACACAACGCTTGGTCGTCGCCGGCGGCCAGCCATCGCTCCGAACGTTCCGCAACCGGCAGAGCTGGGCGTGCGGCCGCTCCGATAAGAACAGGTGACACGTGACGCGCGACGGACTGACCGAAAAGATCTTGGATATCAAGCGCCGGCGGGACCTGACATGGAGCGACATCTACGCCCACGCCCTGCCGCTCTCGCCTGCGCTGACCGTCGGGGCCTTGCTGGGCCAGATGAGACTGGGGCCAGACGCGGCCGTGAAGGTTGGCACCTTCCTCGCGCTCGATGCGGATGAGATCAAGATGCTCGGCGAGGTCCCAAGCCGCGGGACGCCGATGCCGCCCACCGATCCGCTGCTCTATCGCTTCTATGAGCTGCTGATGGTCAATGGACCGGCTTGGAAGGCCTTGATCGAGGAGGAATTTGGCGACGGCATCATGTCTGCCATCGATTTCAACCTCGATCTGGGTCGCCAGGTCGATCCCAAGGGGGACCGCGTACGGATCGTCATGAGCGGGAAGTTCCTGCCCTTCAAATACTACGAGAGTGATCGCGACGCCGCGTTCGCCTTTGTACCCGACTAGGATCTGAGTATGGCCCCGCCCCTCAAGGAAGCTGCGGGTTCACAGCCGAGCGCTGAACTTTCAGAGGAACGTCGTGCCGAATGGCGGGGCCTTCTTGGACATCTCACCAACCAGGGCGCCAGGCTCAGGTTCTTCCCGCACCGGGCAGTGATGTTCCTGGCCCTCGCCCAGTCGCGAGAAGGCTCGGCGCGAGCCAGTCTGATCGACCGTGCGCAACAGACCCTGAACGACTTTGACGCCTTGGTAAGAGGTTTCACGACCGATCCAAGCGTCTTTGCGATCGGAAAAGAGCTCTTCATCCACCTTGGCCAGTTCCTCGCCCCCCACCGTGCGGTGTTCGATGAAACCGCTGGCCGCTTCTCCAGGGATTGCGCCTTGCTAATCCACGCCATGCGGGCGCGTGGGGGCGAGGACCCGGCACTTTTCGAACTGTCCGAATTCGTCTCGATCACGTTGCTTGAGCGGATGAATGCGTTGGTCGAGCAGTTTACGGCCGAACTGTCGCGCGTGTCCGAAGAGGGCAAAGCTAGGCTAACGGGTTGGCTGGCGGACTTGGATCGCCTCAACAGCTCCGTCTACATGATCTCGATCAACGCGACGATCCAGGCTGCCCGCTCAGGCGAGTCCGGACGAGCTTTTGCTTTGATAGCCAACGAGATCAACGGCCTCAGTGGGGAGGTAAAAAGGATCACTTCGACCATAAGGCGTAACATGATCGGCGCCTGACGCGCCCAACTAGCGGGCGGGCGCGGGTTGGCCAATAATCAGACCACCCGAGCTCTGAAGGCCGCGCCCCTAAGTCTCGCGACCTAGGTGAGTATATCCCTATTCGGCGGCGACCAGACACTTCTCTGCCTCTGCCCCTGCCCCGCTCAAACAAGCACCGCAAGCGAAGCCGCCTCAGCGATCGTTGTCAGCAGCAGGGCGGCGTTGATCGGCTTTGGCAAGAACGCATAGAAACCCAGATCCGAATAGTGCTCCATATCGCCATCCAGCACGTCCGCGCTAAGGGCGATAATCGGAGGGGGACGCCAACCGGGCGGAGGCTCGTCGCGAATGATCCGAGTGGCCGTAACTCCGTCCATGATTGGCATGCGCAGATCCATCAGGCAGACGTCAAACGGTCGCGCGCGCATCATTTCAAGGGCGACCGCCCCATTGTCAGCGACCGCACAGACATGGCCGGCGCTCTCCAGGATGGTCCGGACCAGGCGTTGGAGAGTCGGATTATCCTCAGTGATCAAGATATCCAGTGAATGGCTCTCAACTCTTGCCAGGCTCTCAAGCTGCCGGATCCTCTCTCGACAGGCCTCTGATGGGATTTCGAACCAAAATCGTGCACCACCCTCTTTTCGGTTCTCGGCCCCGATTTCACCATTCATCGCCCGAACCAGATGAGCACTGATGGCCAAGCCAAGGCCTGCGCCCTCGTGAAGACGAGAAGCAGAGTTGTCGGCCTGTTCGAAGGGCTCAAAAATGCGCTCAGCGTCCTCTGCTGGAAAACCTGGTCCAGTGTCGACGACATCGACTCGAAAACGCCCCGACTGCGCCGGCCCTATCCAGGCCGCTGATACCTCCACGACACCCGCATCCGTAAACTTCAGAGCATTCCCGACCAAGTTGACGACGACCTGCCGCAGCCGGTCAACATCGGCGGTCACGAACTCTGGCAAGGGCTGGGCGACTTTAAACGAAAGACAGAGACCCCTCTTGGCTGCGATTGGCGAAAGCAATCTAACGATTGCGGCCAACACCTCGGTGGGATTGATCGGGACCGGCCGAATCGCCATGTTCGCTTCCGCTTTGGCCAAGTTCAGCACATCGTTGACGATCGCATGCAGGGCATGAGCGGCTTCAAGCAAGGACGACACATAGTCCTGCTGCCTCGCGTCCAATGAGGTTTGGGCGAGAAGCTCGGTCAGTCCGATTACTCCCGTCAGGGGCGTCCGCAGCTCATGGCTCATTGTTGCCAGAAAACGCCCCTTGACCCGTGCCGCAGCCTCAGCTCGCTCACGCGCTTCGGCAAGATCCGCAAGCGCTTGCTTGTGAGCCGTTACGTTGAAATGGATGGCGAGATAAGCAACCGGCCGACCGATTTCGTCGAGTTGTGGCGTAATGGTTGTGTCTAGCCAGTAAAGCGCGCCGCATTTGCGCTTGTTGCAGATCGTACCACTCCAAGCGCTGCCTGAAGAGGCTGCCTCATACATTTGGGCAAATAACTCGGGTGGGTTGGTCCCGGAGCTGACAAGTGGGTGACGGGCCCCGATGATTTCTCCACGCGCGTAGCCACTCACTTCACAGAATTTGTCATTGCAGTCGATGATCCCGCCGCTCAGATCCGTAAGAACGACGATCGCGGCCTTGTCGCAGGCGCGTGCGAAAAGACTCGTACTGTTGGCCGGAGGTTGGACGGCAGTCGCAATGGACATCGGGATAACTCCCCAGTTGGCCAGTGCCTGCAAGCATTTGGCCCCTCGAATGAAATGCGTAGCGTCCATCTTGCGGCTATCTCGCCTCAGCGATTAGCCGCAGATTTCGCAAAACAGCGTTTCAGGGAGTGCAGACAAACCGTCGGCAGCCGAGGCGTTTATTGCGCATATCGGAATCGGTCCTTCCAGATTTCGACCGTTCAGCACCAGGAAGCCAGCCGTCATGTTGAAGGGGTAAGTTTCAAACCGGAGAACATCCATGCAATTCTATCGTTTCCCGCTTTCGGGCCACTCGCATCGCGTCGAACTCTTTCTGTCGCTGCTGGGCGAGACCGCCGAGTTCGTCGAGGTCGACCTGCGCAAGGGCGCCCACAAGCAGGCCGACTTCCTCGCCCTCAATTCCCTGGGCCAGGTTCCCGTCTTGAAGGATGGTGACGTCGTCGTTGCCGATTCCAATGCGATCCTCGTCTATCTGGCCAAGAAGTTCGATCGTGCCGACTGGCTCCCGAAAGATGCTGCGACTGCCGCCAGGGTGCAGCGTTGGCTGTCGATTGCTGCGGGCCAAATCGCTTCAGGTCCGGCCGCTGCACGACTGATCACCGTCTTTGGTGCGGGTCTGAATGCCGCCGAAGTCATCGCGCGAGCTCATACCATTCTGCAGGTCATGGATAGCGAGCTGGCAGGTTCGGACTTCCTGGCCGGTGACCGCCCCACGATCGCCGACGTGGCGGCCTACACCTATGTGGCACACGCACCGGAGGGCAACGTGGCCCTGGAAAGCTACAAGAACGTTGGGGCTTGGCTGGCCCGCGTCGAGGCGCTTCCTGGCTTCGTGCCGATGCAAAGCACGCCGGTCGGTCTGGTCAAATGATCACCCGCCTGCGCCGACGCCTGCTGAATTTCTTCAGCCGCGTTGATCGGCGCGAAGCCCGGGCGCCGTTAAGCCAGCAAGAGTTCCAGGCCCTTCGCCTGGATTGCCTGGCGACCGGTACGCCCTGCTAGTCTAAAAATGGGGCCGGCGCGTTGGTGCCGCCATTGGAGCAAGTTTCAGTGACACATGGCGATCCCACCCGTTGGCCCCACGACCGCTCCCCCTTCCACGAGGGCGAGCAGGCGCTCCAGGAACGTCTGGGCGTGCGGGCAAAGATTGAAGCGACCGGCCGGAAAATCATCCGCGGTCAGATGCCCGATCAGCACCGGACGTTTTTCGAACAGCTGCCGTTCATCGTCTTGGGATCTCGTGACGCCACGGGCCAGCCCTGGGCGACGCTGCTCGACGGCGCGCCGGGCTTCGTCCAGTCTCCGAGCGCCGCAACGCTTACCCTGGCTGCGGCATTCTCCTCTGGGGACCCCGCGGCCGAAGGCGTGGCCGCAGGGCAACCGGTCGGCTTTCTAGGCATCGAACTCCACACCCGACGCCGTAACCGGGTGAACGGGCGGGTTTCAGCCCGAGGGCCCGAGGGCTTTTCAGTCGCTGTAGATCAGAGCTTTGGTAACTGCCCTCAGTACATCCAGGGGCGTCATTTCGAGCGCGTGGACCAGACGCTGCTGGGCCAGCACGCTCCCCCCAAGCGAACCCCAGGGCTGTCCCAAGAGGCCGCGTTGCTCGTAGCCCAGGCGGACACGTTCTTCATCGCCTCAACCCACACCGACAAGGCCGCGCTAGATCCAGTCAACGGTGTCGATGTTTCCCATCGGGGCGGCAAACCTGGCTTTGTCAGGGTTCAGGGTGATGTGCTCACCATCCCGGATTTCCTGGGGAATTTCCTGTTCAACACCTTGGGCAACATCCTCGTCGAACCGCGTGTCGGACTTGTCTTCCCCGATTTTTCGACCGGTGATCTTTGGCACATCTCGGCGAAGGCCGAGATCATCTGGGACGGGCCCGAGGTGGCGGGCTTCGCTGGGGCCGAGCGGCTCTTGCAGTTTACCGTTCTGGAGACCGTGAAGGTTGCCGCCAGCCTGTCGATCCGTGCGATCGGAGACGTTGAGGCATCACCCTATTTGGATAAGACTGGATCTTGGGAGGCCACCGAGCCCGGCGCCTGGGGCAAGGGCGAATTTCGTGCTTTTCGCGTCGCATGGGCCGAGCCCGAAACCGAGACGGTACGGTCTCTGGTTCTGAAGCCGATGGATGGAGGCAGCGTGCCCGTCCACAAGGCTGGGCAGCACATCTTTGTGCGCTTGACAGTGAACGGCGCGCTGGAATTGCGCCCCTATACAGTTTCAGACGCCGCCAATGGCTCAAGCTACCGCATAAGCGTCAAGCGACAGGGCCGTTTTTCAGAGGCCGTCCATCAGCTGAACGTTGGTGACGTCGTCGAGCTCCTCCCACCACGTGGCGAGTTTGTCTTTGACGAAGCTGCGCCGCGACCGGCGGTCCTGCTTTCCGCAGGTATCGGGGTTACGCCGATGATCGCGATGATCAACCGTATCCTCGTCAATAATGGTCGCAGCCGTTCACAGCAGCGCCTGTGGTTTTTCCACGGTGCGCGCAACAGCCTTGACCATGCCTTCCGCCACCACATGGTCGACAAATGCGCAAGGCATAGCAACCTCACGATGGTCACGGCCTATAATGAGCCTTTGCCGAACGATGTCTTGGGGCGCGACCACGACATTACAGGTTGGGTTGACTTGGCCCTCCTGAAGGCCCGGCTGCCGTTCGACGACTATGAGTTTTATCTGTGCGGGCCGCCGCCATTTATGAGCGCCCTGTCGCAGGGTCTGCTGGGGATGGGCGTTCGTCCCGAACGCATCCACTCAGAAACCTTTGGTCCAGCTGCAATAAAACCCAAGGCCGCTGAGACGACCGTGAGCGCAACAGGCCGGAAAGCAGCACCAAACGCGGCCACTGAAGGCGGTGGACCGGCCGTGGAGGTGGAGTTCCGCGCAAGCGGTAAGCACGCGACCTGGCGGCCGGGGGATGGAACGCTTCTTGAGCTTGCCGAGCGCGAGGGCCTCTCTCCCTTGCATAGTTGCCGATCGGGTTCGTGCGGCGTCTGCGCAGTTAAGCTGCTCAGCGGCGTTGTCGGCTACGAGAACAGCCCCACTGCCCATTATGAAGATGGTGAGGCCCTGATCTGCAGCGCGGCGCCCAAGCACGATGGCGGTGATGTGCCCGGGCCGCTTGTCTTGGACGTCTAGCCGGCCCTCAAGGGATTGAGCGTGTGAATGTGCTGCGTAACGCTACCGCCCACGAGGTCGGCGTTTGCGCGGGGGCTCGCCTTGTCATCGCTTACACTCCGCCTGACGGAAGGCACTATTGCGCAAAAGCAGGATGGCGCTGAGCGCCGCCGATCCGGACACTGGCGCAGCTGTCAAGGTTGACAGCGCATCACGTTCGCGAAGCGGCCGGGCGATTTTCGCCAGGGTCCGGCGACATTTCGTCAGGGATCGAGCATGGCCAAGAAGGTCTTGTTACTTTTGGCAGATGGTTTCGAGCCGCTGGAAGCGGCTGGCTTTACCGACGTACTGGGCTGGGCCAACATCGATGGCGAAGAGCCGATCGACCTCGTTTCGGCTGGTCTTCGCCCGATGCTTCGGGCCACGTTCGGCTTTTCGGTAGTCCCCGACCAGAACGTCCAAGATCTCGATCTTGCCACCTTTGACGCCCTGGCCATTCCTGGCGGCTTTGAAGGCGCCGGCTTTTACGACGACGCATTGTCGCATGACTTTTCGGAGGTGATCCGTAACTTCGAAGCGGCGGGCAAGCCGATCGCCTCGGCCTGTGTGGCGGCACTCGCGCTCGGCGCGGCGGGTATCCTGCAAGGCCGGCGCGCGACGACCTATCATCAGGTTGGCGGAAAGCGAAAAGCTCAGCTTGAATCCTATGGCGCGACGTTCGTCGATCGCCCGCTGGTCATTGACGGCGCACTGATTACCTCAACCGGCCCCGGAACGGCCATCGAGGTCGCCTTCGCGCTCCTGGAAATGCTGACTTCGCACTCGAACGCGGACCATATCCGCCATGTCATGCGGATGCCCCGTCCCGACGCGGCGTGGCACGCCCTGCCTCAGGTTTTGACGGTGGACGCGGAATTCAACACGGACTCTGACGAACAGGTGCTCAATGGCTGACTACGACTTCGACCTGTTTGTGATCGGCGCCGGTTCAGGCGGTGTGCGCGCAGCACGTGTGGCGGCGATGAGCGGCGCCAAGGTCGCCGTGGCCGAAGAGTACCGGGTGGGTGGAACCTGCGTCGTGCGCGGATGCATTCCCAAAAAGTTCATGGTCTATGCCAGTGAGGTCTCTAGCCAGCTGAAGACTGCGGCCGGCTATGGCTGGACGATCGGCGATGCGCGCTTCGAATGGACAAGGTTCCTGCAGGACAAGGACGTCGAGATCGCCCGGCTGTCAGGCGTCTATGTCACCAACCTCCAGAAGGCCGGAGCCAAGCTCCTGCACGGTCGCGGGCAGATCGTTGACGCCCACACCGTCGAGGTCCTGCCCAAGACCGGCAGTGACGACGCCGGGACCTACACCGCCCGCAGGATCCTGGTCGCAACGGGCGGTCGCCCCGTGCGTCCTGAGTTCCCGGGCGCGGAACTTGGGATCACGTCGGACGAGGCCTTCCATCTGCCGAGCCTGCCCAAGAGCATACTGGTGGTGGGCGGCGGCTACATTGCCGTCGAATTTGCCGGAATCTTCAACGGCCTGGGCGTCGAGACAACGCTCCTCTATCGCGGCGCCAACATTCTGCGCGGCTTTGACGACGACGTGCGCATGCACCTGGCCGACGAACTGGAAAAGCGCGGGATCAAGGTCGTCCTGGGCTGCTCGCACACGAGCATCAAACAGATGGACGACGGCCATCTGCTGAGCACCCTGAGCAATGACCTGACCTTCGAAACAGGCGCGGTGATGTTCGCAACCGGCCGCGAGCCCTATACGCGGGGCCTGGGTCTGGAGAAGGCCGGTGTGGGCCTGAATGACAAGGGCGCGATCGCCGTTGACGCCTTCTCCAAGACGAACATCGACAGCATTTGGGCTGTCGGCGACGTCACCAACCGGATCAATCTGACGCCCGTGGCGATCCGAGAGGGGGCCGCCTTTGCCCAGACCGAGTTCTACGACAACCCCACCAGCTTTGATCATGACATGGTCGCCTCGGCCGTCTTTTCACAGCCGCCGGTCGGCTCGGTCGGCATGAGCGAAGCGCAAGCCCGTCAGGCGTTTGGCAAGGTCGACATCTATCGTTCCGTCTTCCGGCCGATGAAGGCCACCTTTTACGGCGGCCAGGAGCGGTGCCTCGTCAAGCTCGTCGTCAGGCAGGATGACGAGCGGATTGTGGGCGTCCACGTTGTTGGACCTGACTCCCCGGAGATCATCCAGATGGCGGCGATCGCGCTGAAGATGGGCGTCACCAAGCCTCAGTGGGACTCCACTTGCGCGGTTCACCCGACCCTGGCCGAGGAACTGGTCACGATGCGCGAGAAATACGTGCCCTCCGACGTGGGGACGTAGCCTTGATCCAGACCCTGCAGGCTGGTGCGCGGTCTGGAAGCCTTTTGGATAAGTGCCGCCTCGCGCCCCACGCCGACTGCTCGACGCAGCCGACCCACACAGATTTATGAGGACGCCGTGCATGGCCGACACCGCTAGCCTGCAAGAGCGTCCGCTGACGCTCGACGATCTGACCGCCTATTTCGCTTCGGGCTCCAAGCCCAAGGAAGCCTTCCGGGTCGGGGCCGAACACGAGAAGTTCGGCTTCTATCTCGGCTCGCACGCGCCTGTGCCCTATTACGGCGACAAGGGCGTCCACGCCCTTCTGGTCGGCCTGCAGCGCTTTGGCTGGAAGCCGGTGATGGAAGGCGAGGTCATCATCGGGCTGGAGCGCAACGGCGCCAATGTCAGCCTGGAGCCCGGCGGTCAGTTCGAACTGTCCGGCGCGCCGCTGCTGACCATGCACGACATCTGCGAAGAGACCGGCCAGCACCTGGACGAGGTCAAGACCGTCGCCGACGAGCTGGGCCTGGGCTTCATGGGTCTGGGCTTCTCGCCGGTCTGGAAGCGCGAAGAGGTGCCGGTGATGCCCAAGGGGCGTTACGTCATCATGCGCAACTACATGCCCAAGGTCGGGGGCATGGGCCTCGACATGATGCTGCGCACCTGCACGGTGCAGGCCAATCTCGACTTCTCGTCCGAAGCCGACATGGTCGCCAAGTTCCGCATGAGCCTGGCCCTGCAACCGATCGTCACGGCCCTGTTCGCCAATTCTCCGTTCACGGAAGGCAAGCCCAACGGCTTCCTGTCGAGCCGGGCCAATGTCTGGACCGACACCGACGCTGACCGCACCGGCCTGCTGGACTTCGTGTTCGAGGACGGCTTCGATTTCGAGCGCTATGCCCGCTACGCCCTGGACGTGCCGATGTATTTCGCCAAGCGCGGCGACCGCTATATCGACCTGGCCGGCCGCAATTTCCGCGACTTCATCGACGGCAAGATCGATGAGCTGCCGGGCGAGCGCGCCTCGATCAAGGACTGGGCTGACCACACCACCACCCTGTTCCCGGAAGTCCGCCTGAAGACCTATCTGGAAATGCGCGGCGCCGATGCCGGCCCGTGGAGCAGCCTGTGCGCCCTGCCGGCCTTGTGGACGGGCGTGTTCTATGACGACGCCGCCCTGGCCGCCGCCTGGGACCTCTGCAAGGACTGGACGGCTGAGGAGCGCGCCCAGCTGCGCCGCGACGTACCGGTTCTGGGTCTGCAGGCGCCGATCGCCGGGCGCACCGCCCAGGACGTGGCCAAGGATTTCGTCGCCATCGCCAAGTCGGGCCTCAAGGGCCGGGCCCACATGAACGGCGGGTTCCTGGACGAGACGATCCATATGGGCGAACTCGAAGAGATCGCCGACAGCGGCTTGACCCGGGCCGACCGCCTGCTGGAGCTGTATCACGGCCCCTGGCAGGGCGATGTCAGCCGGGTCTTTACCGACTGCGCCTACTGGGACGCACAGTCCAAAACTTAAGCCGGACACAGGCAGACAGGCTTTCCGCTCCCATCCAGAGGAGGCGGCTAGCCTGGCCGCGGGCAGCGAGGACGTGCCGAGCCAGGTTTGAGGCGAGTTCAAGCTCGCCATGTTCGGTCAGAACCAGACCGAGCACCGCCCAGGAGGTGCAGACCCGAGCCTATTTGGCTCAAGCCGGTTGACCCTGATGCTTTGCGCCTAAGCCCCCGTCCAGCGACGGAAGAGCAGACTGGCATTGACCCCGCCAAAGCCGAACCCGTTCGACAAGGCCAGGTCGACCTGCGCCTCGCGAGCCGTGGTGACGATATCAAGACCTTCGGCCAACGGGTCTCGAGACTTCAGGTTCAGGGTCGGCGGCAAAACACCTCTGGAAAGGGCAAGGACAGTGAAGGCGGCCTCCATACCCCCGGCGCCGCCCAACAGATGTCCCGTCGAGGCCTTTGTCGCGCTGATGGCTGGGCCGCCCTCGACGCCGAAAATGGCCCGAATGGCTGCCAGCTCGCCGGCATCACCGACCGGCGTCGAGGTTGCATGAGCGTTGATGTGACCCACCTGGCTGGCGGAAACCCCGGCCTGCTTCAAGGCGGCCATCATGGCTCGTTGGGCGCCCGCCCCGTCTGCGGGCCCTGCGGTAAGATGATAGGCGTCAGCGCTGGTGCCATATCCGACAAGCTCTGCGAGCGGCTGGGCCCCGCGCGCCAGCGCATGGTCCAGCGCTTCAATCACCAGAATGCCCGCGCCTTCGCCCATCACAAAGCCGTCGCGGTCGGCATCGAAGGGCCGGGAGGCGTGTTCAGGCGTGTCGTTATAGGCGCTCGACAGGGCCCTAGAGGCAGCAAAGCCACCCAGGCTGACATGGTGGATCGCCGCTTCGGTTCCGCCGCAAACGGCGATGTCGGCTTCGTAATTCCGGATAAGGCGGGCAGCATCACCGATCGCCTGCACGCCTGCCGCGCAGGCGGTCACCGGCGCGCCAATGGGGCCGGTGAAACCGTGGCGGATGCTGACCCAGCCGGCGGCCAGGTTAGCCAGAAACGAAGGTACCGTGAACGGTGAAAGCCGGCGCGCCCCACGGGCGTCGGTGGTCCGCACCGCCTGGGCCAGGGCGGGGAACCCGCCAATACCTGATCCAACAATCGTTGCTGTGCTCTGACGGCCCGCCTCGTCCTGAGGCGACCAACCCGCCTGAGCGAGGGCCTCCTCCGCCGCCGCAAGCGCGAACGGGATGAAGCGATCCATTTTCTTCTGGTCCTTGGATGAGACGACCTTTTCCAGGTTGAACTCTCCAAAGCCTTGCCCCTCGGGTACCGGCGCCACGACCTGGGCAGCAATGTCGGGAGCCACCTCAGGTGCAAGACGCCGCAGGCCAGACTCTCCGGCAAGCAGGCGCTGCCAGACCGTTTCGACACCGACCCCCAGGGGGGTGACCAAACCAAGGCCCGTGACAACAATGCGGCGCATGATAGCTATTCCGTTACTGACCCGCGATCGGGCGTGACCGCTCCAATAGGAACGTGGGGCTAAGCCTGGATTTGGGCGCAGCAGACCTGACTTGAGAACCACCACTCATGGCAATTCAGTCTTCCGCAGAGGCGCGCTTGCGACGGCGCGTTCAGACGCCGATTGTGCAGTTCGACGATCAGCACCGCCCGAATGCTGGGTTGACTGGAGCGAAGCCCGACCCACCCGCCTAGCAGTCCAAGCCGTCTTGGATCCTCAAAGCCGCGAGACAAAGAATGCCCATGCTCCACTCGCGTCGACAATTTTTTGCGTCCGCAACGGCTATCGCCGGACTTGCCGCCTTGCCTGCGACGGCGCGCGCCGGCAGTGATCGTCTGAAAATTCTCTACAACCGAGCCGCTCAGGAGCACTTTCCTGATCAGAACCCGGTCATCGTCATTCCCGGAATTCTCGGCACACGCCTGGTCGATGGCGCGTCGGGAGAGACCGTCTGGGGGGCATTCGATGGCATCTCCCCCAACTCGTCAGACAAGGCCAACGTCAGCAGGTTGGCCTTTCCATTCCACCGTCAATCGTTAGGCCCGGACTTGGCCGACTTGCGTCCAGACGCCGTGCTGGATCGCGTCCGCGTAAGACTCTTGGGTGTGCCATTTCAACTTCGGCAGTACGCCCAGATACTGTCCACACTCGGCGCGGCTGGCTACCGCGATGAAACCCTGCACCCCAAGGGCCTCGACTATGGCCCGGGTCACATCAGCTGCTTCCAGTTTCCTTATGACTGGCGACGCGACAACGCCGAAACAGCGTTGGCCCTAAAGCAATTCATGGATGAAAGGCGGCTAGTCGTCGCGGACGGCTATCGAGAATATCACGGTTACGACGTCGCGCCGGAGTCAATCCGCTTTGACGTCGTCGCCCACTCGATGGGGGCGGTTATGTTCCGATACTTCATGCGCTATGGCGGCCAGCCGCTGGATACACTCGGAGCGGGTCCAACTTTGGACTGGGCCGGCGCGGCCTATGTTGATCGCGCAATTCTGGTCGCGCCCCCCAATGGAGGCAGCGGCGAAACGATGCGGCTTCTGCTCGAGGGCCAGGACTTCGGACGCCCTGTTGCTCCCAGATATCCTCCCTCGGTCCTGGGTTCATTCCCTTCGGTCTACCAGTTGCTTCCACGACCCTGGTCGCCCGCTATTGAGGGGGTCGACGGCCAGCGTCTTTTTGAAGCAAAGACTTGGATTGACCGGGGCTGGGGCATCGCAGATCCGGACCAAGCTCCGGTGCTCGAACGCTTACTTCCAGAAGTTTCAGATCCAGATCGTCGTCGGCATCTGGCCCTTGACCATCTGGAGGTGAGTCTTACACGGGCCCAGAAGTTCCACACGGCGCTCGACAGTGCCCAGTTAGCACCGATCGGCTTCGAACCCTTCCTGGTCGCCGGCGATGCCGTGCCCACGCCAGAGCGTTATCGATATGACGCACAACGCAAGCGCCTAACCGTGGTCAGCTCTGCGCCCGGCGATGGCGCGGTCACCCGGTCCAGCGCCCTGCTCGACCACCGAACGCCCTCCACCTGGACACCGCGGATCCAGTCTCCGCTACGCTTTCGCAGCGTGTTGTTCACCGAGCAGGACCATCTGGGACTGACCCGAACCGATCTGTTTTCGGACAACCTGCTGTTCTGGCTTCTCGAAGAACAGCGTGGCGAAAACAGTGTCCGCTATTCGATTTAGTCGGCGTGACGCTGGTCAGGTATTGACGAGCACCCTTCGGATCACTGAAGCGACGGACACAGACGTCAATAGAGAGGCTGCCGCCTCGCCGCAACAGCCTCCCCGGCCACCGGCCACCGGCCACCGGCCCGTGAGACAGTGTATTTCACTAATCGAAACGGTCGTCGGCCACCGAGCACACTAGGTTCTCCTGACCCCGCCCAGGCATCAGCTGCCGGAAGGGGCGGCGTGCAAGCAGCGGAGTTCCTCGATGGACCAGTACACTCTCCAATCCGGCTCAGACGAGCTCGCACTGGTTCTCGGCCAACAGCCGGCGCCCGGCCCACTCGGTAATCGGCACGTAGTCGTGCGCATGATGGCGGCGAGCCTGAACTATCGCGATCTGCTCTGCAGAGGTGATCTGGAGGGAACCAGACAAGGCCTGGTTCCGCTCTCTGACGGCGCCGGTGAGGTGATTGAGGTTGGCTCAGGCGTTAGCCGTTGGCGACCGGGTGATCGCGTTAGTCCGGCCTTCTTCCCAAAATGGCGCTCTGGCCCTTTCCGGCCCGAACATCTGGCGGAGGCTCTCGGCGGCTCGAACACGGACGGCGTGCTGCAAAGCCTGTTCGTGGCGCATGAAGATGCGTTCGTGCGGATCCCGGACCGTCTGTCGTTTGCCGAAGCAGCCACCCTGCCCTGCGCGGGTGTGACCGCGTGGCATGCGCTGTTTGAGCGTGATCAGGTAGGGCCCGACCACACCATCCTTGTTCAAGGGACCGGCGGCGTTTCCATCATTGCGCTCCAACTGGCGCACGCCGCAGGCGCGAAGGTTATCGTAACATCTTCGTCTGACGCAAAGCTCGCCATCGCAAAGTCCATGGGAGCCTGGGCGGGCGTGAACTACAAGACGGCGCCTGACTGGGATCAGGCTGTTCTTGACCTGACGGATGGACGCGGCGCCGATCACATCCTCGAACTGGGCGGCCCGGACACCTACAATCGTTCGATCAACTGCCTCGCATTCGGGGGAACGATCTCACAGATCGGAGTCCTCACGGGCTTCGGTTCCAAGCCGGACATTACACCACTGCAGTTCAAAAATGGCCGGATCAACGGCATCTGCGTCGGGTCGGTCGAACACTTCGAACGGCTCATGGCCTTCGTCGAAGCCCACGCGATCACCCCACGCGTGTCCAAGACTTTCAAATGGAGCGGAGCGGCCGAAGCCTATGAGGCCCTGAGACGTTCTGACCACTTCGGCAAGGTGGTCATCAATATTCAGGACCACTCCTAGCGACTTCGAAACTGTGCGACGAAACCCGTGGCTGTTGTCCGACGAGGGAAGGGTCAGGAGGACGGTCGTCCTCGAGATCTTCGGGTTCGAGCTAGAGCTGTATGGTGACCCTAGCCTGACCCCGGAAGAAAAGGCCTTCTTCCAAGCCGAAACTGAGGCCCAGCCGGATCGTCTCGCCTAAACTTGGTGCGGCTTTGCGCCATAACCAGACCTTGGCACCCCTCCCGATTCCGGACCTTCACGCGTATGTGCAAAAGGCTCTGTGCGGCTCATTGCGGGCTTTCATTGCCCAAGTTGCCAACGCACTCGGATGACTCCTCGGCGACATCGGGAAGGTTCGTTTTTTAACGGCGGTCAGAGTGGTGATTGCCGGCTGCCTTGGAGGCACAGTCGCTGGCGAGTGACCGGCCTTCTGTTGGGTGATGAGACTTCAGCTACAGTTAATTGCTTTTCCGCCCGTGGGTTGGCGCTGTGCCAAACTCGTTCGCGAGCCAGCGGTTGAAGGAGCTTTGCCGGGAATAACCTAGCACTTCGGCGACCCTGGGCAGGACCAAGGCGTCGTTGCGAACATAGCGCACGACCATCTCTCGGCGCATGTCGTTGAGCACATGGCCGTAGCCACACTCCATTCCCAACAAAGTGGATTTGTCTTCAAGTACCCACCGCCCTCGGCAAGCAGCGCGTCCAGAGTGATCAGCCGGTCGAGATCGGAGGATGACACGCCTTGGGCATGAAATAGCCAGGCGAGAATAGAGAGCGTTTGACGCATCATTTCAATGCAAATGCTGCGCGTTCCGCCGTCTATGGCTTGTCGCTACCCTTCGGGATCATCACCGGACAAGGGGCAAGCCGATGCCGAGCAACTCACTCTTGACCGGCATGAGAAACATCAATGCGGCCTGGAGAGTGTCTCCGACAGTCACGGCGGCAGCGCAACGCAACCGGTCCTGCATCATCATCAAGCTCAGCACCTTGCCCGCGAACGGGCTCTGACATGGCCCGAGTTATCGCACCCAAGGTCAACTGGCTCCTGCCTGTTTTGCTGCTGGCGCTGTCCGCCGTTCCTATCATCGTCGGCGTCGCCCGCCTGACGTGGCTTGCCGGCGGCGTTATCCGCCCAGACAGCGGCCGGTTTGCGTCCATGCCGGTTCCCCTAGCGCTCCACATCCTCAGCATCGTCGTCTTTGGGTGTCTTGGCGCCTTCATGTTCACCCCTAGCCTCCGGCGGCGCTGGCCTAACTGGCACCGAGCCGCAGGACGCGTGCTCGCACCCACCGGCCTCATCGCGGCCTCCACAGGTCTGTGGATGACCCTCTACTACCCCCCGGGCGCCGACGATGGCCCGGCGCTGTTCGTGCTGCGCCTCGTCTTCGGCTCGGCCATGGCAGTGTCGCTGCTGTGCGGGCTGGTAGCGATCAGGCGACGCGCCTTCGCCGAACACGGCGCCTGGATGCTACGTGGCTACGCCATTGGCATGGGCGCCGGAACGCAGGTGTTTACGACCGCCGTCTGGCTCTTGCTGATTGGTCCGACCCACGAAATGTCGAGGGCCGCGACGATGGGCGCCGGCTGGGTGATCAACCTCGCCTTGGCCGAGTGGATCCTCGCTCGACGCCTAACTGCATCGAAGCTCAACCCAGTCTCAAGTCAAACCTAGACCATGGCCCAGGAGGGCCTCCCCAAAATGCGAATTCTTATTGCTCTCGCCGTCGCCGCCACCCTGGCCGGATGCGTATCGACCAATTCCACCCTGCTCGGCGCACCGCAGACGCTGTCGGCGGTCGCCCCGGCCTCGGTGACCTTCTATCGCACCGCCGACCAGGTGTTGCGTCCCTATTCGGAGGTGGCCCTTCTCCACGCCAGCGGCGACTCGCTGTGGACCAGCGAAAAAGCAATGTTTGAGTCCATGCGAAAAGAGGCGGCCAAGCTCGGCGCCGACGCCGTCATCCTTGAACCCGTCCAGGAGCCCAGCACCGCGCTCAAGGTCGCCGCTGCGGTCCTGCACGTTTCAGCGCCCCGCAAAGGTCGGGCGCTAGCGATCCGGACCCTGTCTCCGAAATGACAGCGCCGTCGCAGCCGCCCTCCCAAACAGGGTTTGGTGTTCGTAGCCTGCCCCACGCAGCTGGTTCGCTCTATTCGACCGTGGGCGACCTCGCGACATGGGAAGAGGCCTTGCAGAGCGGCAAGCTGATCAAGGCTGCCTCCCTGTCAGCCATGTTCACCGACTGGGGCAGCGGCTACGGCTTTAGCAAGGTCATCGGCAAGACCGTCGGTCACACCCGGTATTTTCACTCGGGCGGCATCGACGGCTTCGTCGGCGAGCTCGACTATTATCCGGCTGAAAATCTGGCAGTGGCTGTGCTCACCAATCAGACAAACACCGCACCCGACACGATCGCCACAAACTTCGCTGCCGCCTACCTCAAGGCGCCGGCCAGCTAGATTGAACTGGTCCAAACATGGTCGATAAAGCTCTTGCCGCCTTTATTCCTGTAGAACTCGGGGATCGACGGGCGCTCCACCCTGGCGGCCTGCGTTGGCTGCGATCGATGGGGTGGATGCTCGCCCTGGTTCTCGCAGTCGCCCTGGTGTTCGGCCCCAGCTTCGAGTTTCTTCTGCACAGACTGCCGAAGGACCCGGCGTGGCAGTGGCTTGGCCACCTTCTTGGCGCGCTGCTTATCCTGGCGACCTACGCACTGCTGGTCCGTCTTGGCGAAGACCGGACGCCCAGCGAACTTGCCCTCAAACCTGCGCCGCTCGGCCTTCTAGCCGGCGCGGTTTTGGGTGCAGCCACTTTCTCGGCAGTGATGGCGATTTTGATTGGCCTCCACCTCTACGACTTTCAATTCACCGGTCCTGCCTCGGCCTGGCGAGGCGCCGGTTTAGCGATTGAATCGGCTGTCTTTGAAGAGGTGCTGGTTCGGGCCATCATTCTGCGGTTGGCTTGGCGCGCGTTTGGCCCATGGGCGGCACTCGCCCTTTCCGCTGTTCTGTTCGGAGCCGGTCACATTCCCAATCCCGGTGCGACCGTCTTCACGACCGTGTCTATCGCCCTTGAGGCGGGGATCATGCTGGCCGCCTTCTATGCCCTTACAGGTCGCCTGTGGGTCTCTATCGGGTTTCATGCAGCCTGGAATTTCACCCAAGGCTATATCTTTGGCGCCGCCGTTTCCGGAGGTGATTTCGGAGGCGCGCTAGCGCGAAGCGTGCCGCGCAGCGGCTTACCCGACTGGCTGACCGGCGGCTCCTTTGGTCCGGAGGCGTCGCTTCCTGCAGTCGTCCTCTGCACCGCCCTCGGCGCGAGCGCGCTTTGGTTTGCGTGGCGGCGTGGAAACCTCGGCTTGCGGCGAACCTGAGTGTGTTAGCCGTCGAGATCGGCTACGGCCGGTGCTGCAAACCTTGGCGAATTGTCATCCAGCCGGCGGTGCGCGACGATTGACCAAGGCGGTAAGGGCGCCTGTGAGGGTCGCCCTGGCCCCTCAGCGGGCCCGCAGGCGAGTGCTCCGCGAGTTGCCCAATTTCCCGCCGACAATCACTAGGCGCAGATCTCGCGGACACATGTCCGCAACCATCTGTGGGCCGGATCGGCGTCCATTCGTGGGTGCCATAGCATCGAGACACTGAACTCGGTGGCGGGCATCGGAAGCGACAAGCTGACCATTCCATCGCGGAGGTTTGCGGTGTGCCTCTCGGGCACTGTAGCGACGAGATCCGAGGCCCTGGCGAGGGCTAAGGCGGCCGAAAATCCGCTGACAATGCTGCCGACCCTCCTTTGCAGATTTGCAGGCAGAAAGGGCAGGTCGACCGCGCCTGTCTCAAGCCCGCTTCGGGAGACGACCACATGCTCGGCGTCAAAATACCAGGACTGGGTGACGCCTTTTAGATCGATCGGGTGGCCTTTGCGGACGACGCCGACAAGTCGGTCCCGGAACAGCGCCTGCGTGCGCACCTCGGGGCCGAGCGACTCCTCAACGACACCCGTTTCAAGGTCGACCCGACCATCCCGCAAGGGCGCACTATCCTTGTCCGGCTTCTGCAGAAAGTTGAGGCGGACGCCTGGAGCTTCAGCGCGCGCCTTCGCGATCAGCGCGGCCCCGAAGTTTTCGACAAAGCCATCGCTCGTCCGGAGCGTGAAGGTTCGTACGAGAGCCGTCAGATCGAGGGATTCATCCGGACGCAGAACCGCCTCGACCTCCTCGACCAGCTGGTGCACGCGATCGCGAAGCGCCTGCGCACGCGGTGTGGGCACCAGGCCGCGTCCTGCGCGGACGAGGAGTGGGTCGCCCGTCGTCTCTCGAAGGCGGGTTAGCGCCCGGCTCATTGCGGACGGGCTTAGCCTCAGCCGCTTTGCGGCGCCCACGACGCTGCCCTCGGCAAGCAGCGCGTCCAGAGTGATCAGCAGGTTGAGATCGGGGGATGACACGCCTCGAGCCTATCATAGCCCGGCGAAAATACAGAGCGTCTGACGCATCATTTGAATGCAAATGCTGCGCGTTCCGCCGCCTATGGCTTGTCGCTACCCTTCGGGACCATCACCCAGCAAGGGGCAAGCCAATGCCGAGCAACTCACTCCAGACCTGCATGAGAAGCCTCAACGCGGCCTGGGGGCCGCTCTCCAGCGAGCTTGTTGCTCAATGCCAAAGTCTGCTGGAGCGCCTTGTCCAAACACCTGCGGCAGAACCCTGGCTGGCCGCCCTCCACAGGGACAGGCCCGTCAACGAGGAACTTTACCGCGACCCCGACCACGGCTTCGTCCTACTGGCCCACACGGAAAATGCAGGCCTGTACCGGCCACCTCACGACCATGGCCGGGGCTGGGTGATCTATGCCATGCAGGACGGGGAGATCGAGATGGGCGCCTATGCCCGGATCGAGGACGCGGATGGCGCGGTCAGGCTGGTGAAGCGCAACAGCACCCTGGTCCGCACCGGCCAGGTGCAGGTCTACCTGCCCGGCGACATTCACGACACGCGCTGCATAAGCGACACCGCCCTGCTGTTTCGGTTCACCGAGCGGGATTTGCGGGTCGAGGACCGGCAAGAGCACCGGGTCACGCGCTATCATCAGCGCAATGGCGTCTGGACCGTGGGGTCGGAATGACCGCCGCTCCCGACGCCGGTCGGGGCGCTAAGACAGCGGTGGCGCGGCACGCGCCTTCTGCGGGTCTACCCCAACCGCAACGCGCCTTGGCGATCACCGCCGTACTGGCGGCCATGAGCTTGGTCGTCCTGGATGCGGGCATGGCCAACGTCGCCCTGCCATCGATGATGCGCGCTCTGGCGACGACGCCGGCGCATGTGGTGTTGGTCATCACCGCCTACCAGACCGCCCTGGTCATGGCGCTGCTGCCTTGCGCGGCGCTTGGCGAGCGGTTCGGCAATCGCCGGGTGTTTCAGGTCGGCGTCGTGATCTTCGTCACCAGCTCCGTTCTATGCGCCATCTCCCCCTCACTGCCGTGGCTGGTCGCCGCGCGCTTTCTCCAGGGACTCGGTGGCGCTGCCGTCATGGCGCTGGGCGTGGCGCTTCTCCGGTTTTCGGTTGCGCCCAGCGAGTTGGGCGCTGCGATCGGCTGGAACGCGCTCACCGTCGCGCTCTCGTCAGCGGCGGCGCCGACACTTGGCGCCCTGATCATCGGGCATTGCGATTGGCCGTGGCTTTTCCTTGTCAACCTTCCGATCGGCGGGATGGCGTTGCTGGCCTCCCTTGCCCTGCCCGGACTCCCAGGTATGGCGACCCGCCTCGACCTGCCCAGCATGGCGTTGAATGGAGCCACGTTCGGGCTTTTGGTCATCGGCGCGGAGCTCTTGCCGAAGTCGCCGGAGTTGGCAGTCCTGCTCATGGGCGCAGCAGCTTTCACCCTCACCGCCCTCGTGCGCCGCGAGGCCTCGAAAGCCTCGCCCCTCATACCGCTGGATCTGCTGGGCAGTCGTTCTTTTCGGCTCTCGGTCATCGCCTCGATGTGCTGCTTCACGGCGACCGCTGCGGCCCTGGTTGCCTTGCCTTTCTACCTGCAGCACGGCCTCCATCAGTCGCCGCTGATGGTCGGGCTTTACATGTCCCCATGGCCGCTGAGCGTGGCTGTCACTGCGGCGATTTCGGGCCGTCTTTCCGATCGCGTATCCACGGCCTTGCTTTGCACCGTTGGCGGCGGGCTCCTCGCCATGGGCCTGGCGGCTATGGCCTTGTGGCCTCTGCACGGCAGCCCCTATCCGCTCATCGCCCTGTCGGCGGTCTGCGGCGTCGGCTTCGGGCTCTTCCAGGTCCCCAACAACCGCAACATGTTCCTGGCTGCGCCGCCGGAACGGAGTGGCGCTGCGGGCGGAATGCAGGGCACTGCCCGTCTGAGCGGGCAGACTGCCGGGGCGGTGCTCGTAACCCTGCTCTTTAGCATTACCCCCTTGGCAACGGCACCGAGGATCGGGCTCGGGATCGGGGCGGTTCTAGCGCTTGCCTCGGGCCTGGTGAGCCTGCTCAGATCCCCCGGAAGTGGAGGCTCGACCCGTACCGGCTAGCGATAGTGCACTTGTCTTAATCTACACTATGCGCCGCTTGGGCGCGGCTAGCGCCCAATTTCCCCCAAGGGTCGCACTTGCGCCAGAACCGGACCTTGTCTCATCTCCAGAGCCCGGACCTCCAACTGCATGTTCCAAAGGCGGAGGCTGACCCCGTTGCCGACAAACCGGGACGGTCGACCGCACTCATTCCTTCCGCATGCTCCGCGCGCGTGATCATCTGCCTCGATCAAGCGGCAACCGTGTCGCAGGGGGAAATTCGATGTCCGCAGGTCGCGCCAGCTTCGACATGGCGAAACGTTTGATCGCATTGATCATGATGACTTCCCTGGCGCTCGCCGCTGCGCCCCGCGACGCATGGGCCCACCCGCCCGCTGGCCCTCCTGTGGAGCCCGTCAGGATCGACAAGGCCCGCATAGACGCGGCACTCGCGGCCATGGTCGAAAGCGGGCGCGCCGTCGGCGTCACGGCGCTTGTCTGGCAGGATGACCAGGAGCGCTATTTTGGCGCCGCGGGCATGGCCGATCGCGAGCAAGGCAGGCCCATGGGTCGCGACACACTGGTTCAGATCTTCTCCATGACCAAGCCGGTCACCGGTGTGGCCCTGATGCAGCTTTGGGAACAAGGCCGGTTTGGCCTGGACGATCCGCTCGCGCGCTATCTGCCGGAGTTTGCGGAGGTGAAGGTGATCGACAGTCGTGGTGGCCTGCGCGCGCCTTCGCGGCCCATCCTGATCCGCGACATCATGCGCCACACGGCGGGTTTCTCTTACGGCATGCGCGAGACCATGGCGGACGCGGCCTTCAAGGCAGCGGATCCCCTGAACAACGCCAACGACCTTTCGGAATTTGGACGTCGCCTGGCGAGCGTGCCCCTCATGTTCGATCCCGGAGATCAATGGAGCTACAGCGCCGCAGTCGATGTTCAGGCCCTGCTCGTCGAAAAGCTCTCCGGCCAGCCCTTCGAGGATTATGTGAGGACCCACATCCTCAATCCTCTGGGCATGAAACAAACCGGCTGGACCCAGCCGCAAGAAGCCTTCCAAGAGCTCGCAGCGACCTACAACAAGGGGGCTGATGGCAAGCTGGCTCGACAAAGCGACGCAGAGACACGCAGTCTGAACTTCGACCCCGCCCGCCGCTTGACCATGGGCGGGGCCGGCCTGGTCGCATCCATCGATGATTATGCCCGCTTTTCCCGCATGCTCCTGGCTGGCGGCACGCTGGACGGTGTGCGCATCCTTGCGCCATCGACGGTCCGCCTGATGGCCACCAATCAGTTGGACCCTCGGATCACCGATCGTTGGTGGTTGCCCGGCAAGGGCTCAGTCGGATTCGGCCTGGACTTCGCGGTGCGCCAAAGTCCGCCCCAGACGCCCGAGGAAAATCGCGGCGCGGTCGGTGAATTCTTCTGGGACGGGCGCGACAGCACACTCTTCTGGGTGGACCCTGCCAATCACATGACCGTCGTCTTCTTTGTTCAGACGTTTCCCTTCGACGGCACGCTGCACCACGACCTTCGAGAAGCTGTTTATGGACCAGGCTATCAAGGGCCTCCCGGCGACCAAGCGAAGGATTCCAAGTGATAGAAATGCAGCCGGGATGCGCCATTACCGGACTCTGGCTCGCTGCCCGTAAGAAGACCTTCGATTGAAGCGGCGACACCATGTTGAAGTCGCGGACTTAGGGCGGTTGCGCGCCAGCAGCGGACGTTGGCACCGTTCCAGGCTCTGGACCTTTAGCCGCGGCGCAATGGCAACGCCGCCTTCTTCCTGACCTTCTTTGAAGCCGACTCGCCAGGAGCTCGACGCCGCGAACGGACGTCGGCACTACTTCGAATTGCGGCCCATTATCGATCAGCACTGCGATCGTTTCGGGCCCGGCATGCGGGCCACGTAGCCTCTATCCGCGACGTTGCCTCACGTAGCCAATCAAGCCGCCAATAAGCGGTGCGGCGACTGTTATGAAGAGGAGAGCAGCTGAATGCGAGCTGCTGCCAGGACCGCGCTCCATAAAATCTGGCGAGTACCGCAGGAGAGCGCACCCGAACCCTACACCCGCTACCACGGAAAGCCCCGCAGTGAGCACCAAGACTGAAACTTTTGGATTGCTACTCGTCATGGTGCCCTCAACCTAGCACAAGCTGCGCCCATCGTGACAAAACCTACTTGCTGCAGATAATGCAAGGCTGCGCCACTAAGGGGACCTTGCCAAGGTCCGAGAAGAGTCAAAGATTGCCATGGGCGGCCACGTCAATTTCGGCCCGATCCAATCTCAGGCAAGCCCTACAAACGGGGCGACGCCGTGCCAAACGCCTAATCTAGCCCTCGATGCAGATAAGGCCTATCCGTCCAGCCAATCACCAAAGATCCTTCCTGGGTTGACTTGACTGTCGATTAATTCAACCTTTACGGTCTCTTCCAGACGACAGTTTTTCCGCGCTAGCCTGAACCCAACCGGGCGCAAGCGCCCGAGCTGTAACGACGAAACTAGGGCGTCACTGCTGCTAGCCTACGCCAAGGATTGGACGGAGATGCAGGGACACGACAAGCCGGTGAACCAGAAGGCCTTTGGGGCGACTTTGGGCGATCTGCAGACCTTGCTGGGACCCAAGGATGGCAATGGCCTCGTGACCGGGCGCGGTGAGCGCCTGAAGGGGGAATACCCGTTCCCGAACGATGGCACGCGGTAGCCGCAATGACCTGGCCCCCAGATGATCACGGAAAGATGGACGATCTGGCGCGCGGTTTCAGACCTCGCGCGCATCACGGCGGATGGCTGTGCGTCCGTCTCCCCGTCCATCGTCCACCCTCTAAGTCGCTGATTTATAAGGACCGAAGGACGATGCGGACATTACAGACGATAGAATGGGGTTCGTCCCCATGAGGCGCGCGTGCGCGGGCGTATGGGCGCAGACGTGCGTACGTCTGTCCGTCTGTGTGTGCGGCGTGTGTCGTGTTTGAGGTGTGTGTGTTGTGTTTGGGTGTGGGTGTTTGGGTGAGTGTTTGTTGTGAGTAGGATAGCCGAAAAGAAAAGAAACAAGAGCGCTAGCCAAGAGAGGGCAAAACCAGCCGCTGCCGCGCTGGTGGGCAGGTCGCTTGCCCAGCCCGCCGGGGCCTCGGTCATACCGGTCAAAAGGGAACTTGCGCATCGGGACGGTTAAGTCCATAAACAACCTGCGCTTGAAGTTGCGCCTTCCACCCGCCCGGTCACCCGATCGCGGCGGGTTTTCCATGCCTGGTCGTCGACTTAGCCCCCAGCGGGTCCCTTCCAGGGGGTAGCCCCCTATGCGGTAGGGCTGAGCGCGGGGTCGCGTTAGTTCGGGCCGCCAAATCATTTTGAATTCGGTGAACTTATGACCTTGGTTGTGAAGCCGGCGGAGTTCGCAGCCTGGCATGGGGCGGTGACATTCGCGGTCAGCAACTGGAAGAAACGGGGCCTGCTGGTCTTTGCCGACGATCCGGAGCAGCCGGGCAAGCGGATGATCGACGCCGCCAAATTGGATCTGTCGATCAAGGGGACGACGATGGTGACGAGGTCGCGGCGTGGACACTCCGACGACCTTCGGTGGCTATGCCCGAGCCGCTTTGGATGCGAACCCCATGCCTGATTCGCTGGCCGGCGGGCAGTGCCGGCGGCGGCCGGCCCGGATTGGGTGAACGAGAGGCCTGCCAACACAGCCATCGCCCTCCCCGGCTGCTGACCGAGACGCGAACAGTCATCGGCCGCCCCACCGCCTTTGCGCCTGAGCACCGCTAGCTGCGATCTGGTCCAGGTTGCCGCCTTGGCGCCTTCACTGGCCCACACCGGCGCGCCTGCGCCCTGGAAGCTTGCCGGCGATCAGCAACCCGTCCTGATCTTGGCAATCGTGCCGGCCGTAATTGCCGCCGCCGGATTCCGCGCCATAGCCGAGGGCTGACCATGACCCGGACTTCGACGCCAAGGGCCGGCCAGTCCTGATCATGGCCGCCGGCGCCCACCCCATCGCCGCATGGCCGCTGCTGCTGACCCTGGATCAGCTCTGCGACTATCTGGGCGGCATGGACGAACGGACCCTGGCCAAGATCTGCCCGGTTCGGCCTGTCGATCTGGGCGCCAACCTGCTGCGTTACAATCGCCGGCAGATTGATCAATGGGCCGAAGGACTACCTCCGCGCTTGATTAGAGGACCGTCGAGGCGTCAGGATGCGTCCACGGTTGAAGCCGTTGCGCCCGAAGCCGTCGAAGATCGTCGCATGTCCGCGGTCGAGAAGGCCCGGGCGCGCGCTTCCGAAGGAGCGACACGATGGCGGAAGACGGCCTGATCAAGGTTCCTAACGTTCAGCGGATCAAGCGGGCGAATGGCCGGGTGGACCTCTACTTCCGCAAGGGACCGCATCACGAAGGCCCGCTAAAATCGTCAGACGGCACGCCGGAATTGTTGGCCGAAGTCGAAGCCATCCTTGGGCGCTTGGCCAAGTCAGCCGCAGCGTCAAAGGCCCCCGTGGCCGGGACAGTTGGCGCGCTATTGAAGGCGTACAACCGTTCGGCTGAGTTTCGGGCCATCGCCCAGTCAACACAGGCCGGGTATCAGGACTACATCGATGAGCTGATCGAGGATTGCGGCGAAGTGCTGCTGTCTGAAGTCACCCGCACCTGGGTGATCGAGATGCGCAACGCCTGGGCCGTGCGCGGCCATCGCGCCGCGAACAATCGCTTCCAGGTCCTGAAGAACGCGCTGGCGCCAGCGATCGACGATGACGACGACTGCCGCATCAAGGGTGACCCCTTTAATCGGGTCAAACGCGTTAGGCGCCCCCACGACGCCGGGGAAGCCCATCCGATGTGGGAGGACCATGAGGTTCAGGCGGCGATCGACTTGGCGCTTCAGCGTAAAAAGCCCGGTCTCGCGCGCGCCATCGCCTTGGGCCGCTATGGCGGGTTTCGGCGTGGCACGATCTGCACCATTCCCTTGAACGCCCGAACAACGGGCTTCGATGAAGCGGGCCGCCCGCACGGTCGGCTCTATTGGATCACCGAAAAGCGCAAGGTGCTGGCCGATAAGCGCGAAGACCCACGCCTAAGCGCCATCCTGGCGCGGACGCCCAACCGCGCCCTGACAATCGCCTACAACGCCCGAGGCGAGGCTTGGAAGCCACGCCAGCTCAATCAGGCCATGGACCGCATCGTGGACATGTTGGTGAAGGTCGAAAAGGCCCGTGCCAACCTAACGATCCATGGCCTTCGCCATTCCCGAGGCGTGGAGTTGGCCCAAGCTGGCGCATCGGATGCGGAAATCATGAGCCAGCTCGAGCATGCCACCGATCGGGCCGCGAAGATTTACCGCCGTCAGGCAGACCGCAGGCGGATGGCAGACGCCGGTCAGGACCGCGTTGACAAGGTTGTGAGCATTCGGGCTAGGCAGGCGGCAAAGAACGCCGCGAACGGCGGGTGAACGCAGGCTGTAACAAAACCTGTAACCCGACTGTAACAACACCCCTGCGCATCAACGCAGGGCCTCGCTAAGTCATTGAAAGAAAATGGCGCGCCCGGAACGATTCGAACGTCCGACCCTCAGATTCGTAGTCTGATGCTCTATCCAGCTGAGCTACGGGCGCGCATTGCCTTTCGGCGAGGCGGGGGAAATAGCCCGTCCCATTGCGGGGCGCAAGCGGCGTTTGGCCGTTAGCGAGAAAAGTTTTCGCCGGGCGTCGCCCCGCCGATGGGCGCCCCGCGCACGGCCAGCGTCCGGAATGGGTTTTCGCGGACCGGAAGCACGGCCGGGACGTGACAGGCGCGATGGTTTGTTGTCCATGGAGACCTTGCCGGCAGCGGCTCCGCCGTCGCCGTTCTTCCCCACGGAACCTGTCCGCATGCGTCGCTTCGTTCTCGTCTCCCTGCTCGCCCTTTCCGCCTGCGCCCAGATGCCCGGCGGATCGATGCCGTCCGCGGCGCCAGCGCCCGTCGCCTCGGCCTCGCCGGCCGCCGCCACGCCGCGCGGCTTCGTCGCCGCAGCCAATCCGCTGGCCACCGAAGCGGGCCTGCGGGTGCTGCGCGACGGCGGTAGCGCGGTCGATGCGGGCGTGGCGATCCAGGCGGTGCTGAGCCTGGTCGAGCCGCAGAGCTCGGGCCTGGGCGGCGGCGCCTTCCTGAACTATTACGACGCCAAGACGGGCAAGGTGACGGCCTATGACGGCCGCGAAAAGGCCCCCAGCGGCGCCGGCCCCGACATGTTCATGGGCGCCGACGGCAAGCCGCTGCCCTTCGTGACCGCCCTGCTGTCGGGCCGCTCGACCGGCGTGCCCGGCGCAGTGGCCATGCTGGCCCAGGCCCAGAAGGACCACGGGACCGCCAAGTGGAACACGCTGTTCAAGGACGCCGAGACCCTGGCGACCGACGGCTTCGTGGTCAGCCCGCGGATGGCCGGCATGGTCAACAGCCCGCGCGTACCGCAAAACACCATGCCGGACGTGAAGGTCTATTTCACCAAGCCCGACGGTCAGCGCTACCAGGCCGGCGACACCCTCAAGAACCCGGCCTATGCGGCCACCCTGCGGCGCCTGGCGGCCGAGGGCCCCAGCGCCCTCTATGAAGGCCCCATCGCCCAGGCGATCGTCGACAAGCTGCAGGAAGGCGCCCTGCCCGGCGGCATGACCCTGTCGGACATCAAGACCTATCGCCCGCGCTCGGGGCCCGCCCTGTGCCGGCCGTGGAAGGTCTATTCGGTCTGCGTGCCCAACCCCTCGTCGAGCGGCCTTGCGGTGCTGCAGGCGCTGATGATGCTGGAGCACACCGATATCGGCAAGCTGGGCCCCAAGGACCCGGCCGCCTGGGCCCTGTTGGCGCAGGCCGAGCGGGTCATGTACGCCGACCGCGACCGCTATGTGGGCGATCCGTCCTTCGTGAAGGTGCCCGTCGAGGGCCTGCTGGACCCGGCCTATGTCGCCCAGCGCGCCAAGCTGATCACCGACGTGGCCGGCGCCGCGCCGAGATTTGGCCTGCCCAAGGGCGCGCCCGTGGTCGGCCCCGACGCCACCCAGGAGCCGGCCGGCACCACCCATTTCGTGGTCATGGACCCGGCCGGCAATGTGGTGTCGATGACCACCACGGTCGAAAGCATCTTCGGCTCGGGCCGGATGGTCGGCGGCTTCTTCCTCAACAACCAGCTGACCGATTTCTCGTTCTCGCCGGTCGAGAAGGACGGCGCCCCGGCGGCCAACGCCGTGGCGGCCGGCAAGCGTCCGCGCTCGTCGATGGCGCCGCTGATCGTGCTGGACGACAAGGGCAAGTTCCTGGCCGCCGTGGGCTCGCCGGGCGGCAACGCCATCCTGTCCTATAATCTCAAGGCCATGGTCGGACTGTTCTACTGGGGCCTGTCGATGCAGGAGGCCATCGCCCTGCCCAATATCGTCGCGCGCGGCGAAAACTTCTCGGGCGAGGCCGAGCTGTTCGGCCCCGAGATGGTGGCGGCGCTCAATGCACGCGGCGTGACGGTCAAGGCGGGCCAGAACGAAACCTCGGGGCTGCATGGCGTCATCATCCGGCCAGGCGGGGTTCTGGAAGGCGGCGCCGATCCGCGTCGCGAGGGCGTGGCGCGGGGGCTGTAAGGGCGACCGACACGGCTGCGCCGCTTCACGCGGTGGGCCGCTGAAGGCATGGGAAGGGTCGCGGAGCGCCCGGGCCTCGCCCGGATGAGGGAGTAGTGAATACCGTTTCGACGAAGACAGACGCTCCGCGCAGCCATTATCCGGTGAGCCCTCGGGGCGCGGGGTTTTAACCCGCTTCCGACGTTAGGCCCCCGACGGGTGGAGGGGATAGCGACCCCGTCCAGACCGCATGGGCGATTTCAGCCCACGCCTGTTGCGCGCCTCGAACCTTCGCCGCCTGGGTTTTCGTCCCGATGTTTCAGGGAACCCGTCCAGATCTGTCGCCAAGGCGGTCACTGAAGACCCCCGAAGAGCGCTGCCCGCTCGACCACCCCTGACAGCCGCAACGGTCGCCGTACGTGCGCCCTTCCCGTGCTGTCAGGTGAGATTGATTATGCGGGAGGTTTCGGCGCGTCTGATAGGCGCGATCATCTTTTTTACAAGCAGTTGATCGGGTTGGAGTTTGTTCGGGAAAGTACGGGGATTGAGCGCGGTCTATCCCCACAAGTCCTCCCCCTGAAGGGGGAGGGGTCGACGAAGTCGACGGAGGGGGAAGTGCTGCTGACTCCTTGCGGTCTTCCCCCACCGGCCTCCGGCCGCCTCCCCCTTCAGGGGGAGGACTTGGTAGCGCGCCGCCGCCCTTCGCGCCGAAGGGAGCCATCCTTAAATCTCACGGCGAGACGATCGCTGGTCTGGAAAGGTCACTCAAGAACGACGCTCCGCGTCGCCGCGAAGCGGCCGCCGGAGGCGGTCCTTGACTGACCTTTCCAGACCAGCACGCTGCAGCCTCCAGGAGATTTAAGGATGAGCGGGACGCGGGGCGTCCGCTTTCGGGAGGGAAGGTAAAGGGTGCTCTCGACCCATTGCTGACCTAAATCCCTCTCCTTTAGGGAGAGGGAGGGGCCCGCCGCGAAGCGGTGGGAGGGTGAGGGGTTACGAGGCTTGACGGGGTGCCGGCACTCCGTCGAACGCCGTAACCCCTCACCCCAACCCTCTCCCTATGGGAGAGGGAGCAACGTCCGCTCACCACCCCAAACAGACCTTCAATCGGTCTGCTTACGCGTCCCAAGCCATCGGCAGGACCTAGCCCTCAGCCCCATCACCCGGCGCCGAAGCCACCACAGCCGCCTCCGCCAGCGGCTCTGGAACCCCCGCCAGGCTCAGATCGAACACAGACCCCCCCGGCCCCGTCTCGACCAGCACGAGGTCTCCCCCGTGGCCCTGGGCCAGCTCGCGGGCGATGGCCAGGCCAAGGCCGGTGCCGCCGCGCCGCACTGAGCCGACGAAGGGCTGGAAGAGATTGTTCTGGGCGCGTTGCGGCACGCCGGGGCCGTCGTCGGAGAGGCGCAGGATGGACAGGCCCTCGCCGCGATGCAGTTCGACAAACACCCGGCCCTTGCGGCCGCGATCGGGCGCGCCCTCGATGGCCTCGCGGGCGTTGCGCAGCAGGTTGGTCAGGATGCGATGCAGCTGGTCGGGATCGGCCAGAACCTGCTCGCGCGGGTCGATGACGGTCTCCAGGGCGACGCCGCCGGGCGCCAGACCGGAGTCCTCGGCGGCGTTATCGAGGGCGGCGCGCAGGGGCGTCGGCCGGGCCACCGGGGCGGGCTCCTTGGACTTGCCATAGGTCATCACGTCGGTAGCCAGGGTGATGGCGCGGTCCAGCGCCCTTTCGAGACGCGGCAGGGCCTGGGCCACCTTGGGATCGCCCAGGGCGGCCAGACGGTCCGACGCCATCTGGGCGCTGGTCAGCATGTTGCGCAGGTCGTGATTGATCTTGGCCACCGCCTCGCCCAGGGCCGCCAGCCGGGCCTTGGACGCCAGCGCTGTCAGCAGGTCGGTCTGCATGCGGTCCAGTTCCAGCTCGGCGCGGCCGATCTCGTCGCGGCGCTTGGAGACCAGGATGCGGGCTTCCGGATCCTTGGGGTCGGCGCGGAACTGCTCCATGGCGCGGGTGATCCGCTGCATGGGGCGCACCAGGAAGATGTTGAGGAACAGATAGACGAAGAAGCCGGCCAGGCCGGCGACGAACACCGTGATCGCCGCCAGACGCCAGAAATAGGCGACGAGCTGGGCCTTCAGCGGGGCGTCGGGCAGCACCACCTCGACAAATTCAGCCTTGCGGAACCGGGGCTCGGCCATGACGCGGACCATGCTGCCGGGCGGGCTGGTCAGGGTGAAGAACGGGGCGGCCAGCCATGAGCCCGGGTTCTGACTGCGCAGATCGACCAGATAGGGGGTCTGCATCGGAACCTTGGGCGGCAGCACCAGGCGCCGGGCCCCGTCGACCTGCACGGCCACCGTCACGGCGCCGGCCTGGTCGAACAGCTGGCCGGCGACCGAATCGCTGACCCGCAGTTCGGGATCGTTCTCGGCGATGGTCGAGGCCAGCTCGCCGGCCCGCACGCGGTCCAGCAGCCACTGCTCCTCATAGGCCGCCAGGGTGGGCGGAAGGATCATCAGGCCGGCCAGGGTGACGACGAAGGCGGTGAACAGCAGCAGGCGCGCCGACAGGCCGCGCGGCCACGGGAAGCGTCGCGCGGCGGGCGGGGTCGGGATTTCCGGCGGCGAGACCGTCTCGGTCATGACCCTGAGTTACTTCACGTCGGGCGCGGGAGCAACGCGCCCGCGTCGCCAATGGCGCCACAGCGGCGGCAGAAACGCCAGCACGCCCATGCCGATGATGGGCAGATAGATCCTCGGCGACAGCAGGGTGTGCAGCGCCACGGGGTGACCCTCGGCGAACACATGGCCCAGTCCGGCCCCGATCCCGGCATAGACGAAGGAGCTGGGGACCATCCCCAGGAACGAGGCGAGCAGGAAGGTGCGCAGCGGCACGCCCATCAGGCCCGAGGCGACATTGACCAGCAGCAGCGGGAAGGCGGGGATCAGCCGCAGGGTCAGCAGATAGGAAAAGGCGTTGTCGCGAAACCCGTCCTCGATCTTCAGCAGCAGCGGGTTTTTCCAGCGACGCAGGAAGTCGGCGAAGGCCGTGCGGGAGACCAGATAGACCACCGTAGAGCCGCCGGTAGCCCCGGTGACGGCGACCGCCCCGCCCAGCACCGGGCCAAACAGAAAGCCCCCCGACAGCGACAGGATCAGCGCGCCGGGCAGGGAAATCGAAACGGTGGCCACATAGACGCCGATATAGGCCGCGATGCTCAACACTGGGTGTTCACGCACAAAGGCCTGCAGGGCCTGGGCCTGGATCCGGAGGTCCTCCAGCGAGATATGCCCGGCCAAGCCGCTGGCCAGCGCCCAGACGAAGAGCCCCACCAGCGCCACCACGGGCCCGAATCGTCGCAGCAGCAACAACGCCCGCTCAACGGTCATGCGGCGCCGACCGCGTCCTCGACGGTGGCGAAGCCATCGGCGCGCAGCCGTTTGGCCAGGTCGCGCTTGATGCGGACCACCAGGTCGGGGCCGCCATAGACGAGGGCGGAATAGAGCTGCACCGCCCGGGCGCCGGCCCGGATCTTGGCATAGGCGCCGGCTCCATCGGCGACGCCGCCGGCCCCGATCAGGGCGGTTCGGCCCGCGGCGGCGGCGTGGAAGCGCTTCAGCACCGCCGTGGAGGGCTCCAGCAGCGGCGCGCCCGACAGGCCGCCGGTCTCGGCCTTGCCGGCCGACTGCAGCGTGGCGGGGCGGGCGATGGTGGTGTTGCTGACGATGATGCCGTCCAGGCCATTGGCGACCACGGTCTCGACAATGGCCTCGACCTCGCCGTCCTCGAGATCGGGGGCGACTTTCAGGAAGATCGGATAGTCGCTGGTCGAGCCGGCCTTCAGCATGGCCCGGGTCTCGGCCAGGCGACCCAGCAATTCCTCCAGCGCCGCCTTGGTCTGCAGGGCGCGCAGGCCCGGCGTGTTGGGCGAGGAGATGTTGACGGTGAAATAGTCCGAGAGCCCCCACAGGCGGGTCAGGCCGGTGACATAGTCCTCGATCCGGTCGGTCGCGTCCTTGTTGGCCCCGATATTGGCCCCGACGATGCCAGGACGGCCGGCGCGCCGGGACAGGCGATCGGCGAAAACCTCCAGGCCCTCGTTGTTGAAGCCCATGCGGTTGATCACCGCCTGGTCCTGCGTCAGGCGAAACAGGCGCGGACGCGGATTGCCGGCCTGGGGCAGAGGCGTGACGGTCCCCGCCTCCACAAAGCCGAAGCCGGCGGCCAGCATGGCGTCGGGCACCTCGGCGTTCTTGTCGAAGCCGGCGGCCAAGCCCACGCAGCTGCTCAGGTGCATGCCGGCCAGGGAGATCGACAGCAGCGGATCGTCAGGCGCGCTGTCACGCGGGCCAAGGCCAGCCTTCAGGCCGCGGATGGCCAGGCCATGGGCGTCTTCGGGGTCGAAGGCGTGCAGCGCGTGGGCGGCGAGATCGTGCAGGCTCATGCGGACAGAACGCCCAGCTGCGGCACGCCGTCGCCATCCAGCTTCAGCGACCGCTGCGTGACGACCTCGGGGACGAGCAGGGGGCGATAGAGATGCGGGAACAGCGCCCCGCCGCGCGAGGCTTCCCACTTCAGGGCCTCGCCCAGCGACTCGGCCTCGACGCCCAGCAGGACCAGGTCAGCCTGGCCGACGAAGTATTTGGCGGCGGTCTCCTGGGCCTGGTCGGCCCCCGACAGGTGGATGAAGCCGTCGGCGTGATCAACCGCCGAGCCCTTGAACTCGCCGGCAGCCTGGGCGGCCTCCCACTCGGCGCGGGAGAGGATCTTGTAGATCAGGGTCATTCGCCGCCTGTTCCGCCATGTTCGGACGCGTAGAAGAGATGCTCCAGCACGGGCGGACCACCCGAGCCGAAGGCGAAGACCGCCGTGGTGGCGGTGGGAAAGCGACCGCGGACCTTGTTCAGGGCCACAGGCTCGGCTCCGCCCTGCAAGACCAGGCGCAGGGCCAGTTCGTGCAGGCCGGGATTGTGGCCGATGACCATGACCACGCTGGCGGCGTCGCCTTCGTCCTCCAGGGCCGCGACCACCTCTTCGGGCTCGGCGTGATAGAGGTCGCGGCGGAACTCGACCCGGGCCTTGGGAAAGGCGGCCGAGACGGCGGCGAAGGTCTCGCGGGTCCGGCGGGCGCTGGAAACCAGCACCAGATCGGGCGTCGCGCCGCTGCGGGCCAGCAGCTGACCCATCAGAGTCGCGTCCTCGCGCCCTTTCGGGGTCAAGCCACGCTCGAAGTCGCCGCCAGTCGCGGCCTGCCGTTCGGCCTGGCCGTGGCGCATGAGGATCAGACGGTCCATGCGCCCTCCATAGCCTCAGCCGGGGCCCGCCGGAAGCGGGCGGTTGACACCTTCTTCGTCAAGCGGTCCAAGGCGGTCATGGCTGACCTGGATCTGGCCCCCTCCGCGCTGTCCGATGGCGGAACCTGGCGGTTCCCGACCAGCGCGCCCCTGCGCCTCGATTCGGGTGGCGTTATCGAGGGGCTGGAGGTCGCCTACCAGACCTATGGCGCCCTCAATGCCGACCGCTCCAACGCCGTCCTGATCTGTCACGCCCTGACCGGCGACCAGCATGTGGCCTCGCCGCACCCGACCACGGGCAAGCCCGGCTGGTGGCTGCGGCTGGTGGGACCGGGCAAGCCGCTGGACCCGGCGCGCCACTTCATCATTTGCTCGAACGTCATCGGCGGCTGCATGGGCTCGACGGGTCCCGCCTCGATCAACCCGGCGACCGGCAAGCCCTGGGCCCTGTCGTTCCCGATGATCACCATCAGCGACATGGTCCGCGCCCAGGCCATGCTGGTGACGGCGCTGGGGGTCGACACCCTGTTCGCCGTGGTCGGCGGTTCGATGGGCGGCATGCAGGTCCAGCAATGGGCGGTCGACTATCCCGAGCGGCTGGCCAGCGCGGTGATCATCGCCTCGGCCTCGCGCCATTCGGCCCAGAACATCGCCTTCCACGAGGTGGGCCGCCAGGCGATCATGGCCGACCCCGACTGGCGGGGCGGGGCCTATGCCGACCACGGAACGCGGCCCGAAAAGGGTCTGGCCGTGGCGCGGATGGCCGCCCACATCACCTATCTGTCCGAGCCGGCCCTGCAGCGGAAGTTCGGCCGCGAGCTGCAGCGCGACGGCCTGTCCTGGGGCTTCGACGCCGACTTCCAGGTCGAGAGCTATCTGCGTCACCAGGGCGCCAGCTTCGTCGATCGCTTCGACGCCAACAGCTATCTCTACATCACCCGGGCCATGGACTATTTCGACATCGCCGCCAGCCATGGCGGGGTGCTGGCCAGCGCCTTTACCCGGGCCCGGCACATGCGGTTCTGCGTGCTGAGCTTCACCAGCGACTGGCTGTATCCCACCACCGAGAACCGCCACATCGTCCGCGCCCTGACGGCCGCCGGCTGCCGCGTGGCCTTCGTCGAGATCGAGAGCGACAAGGGCCATGACGCCTTCCTGCTGGACGAGCCGGTGATGGACGCGGCATTGACGGGGTTCCTGGGGTCGGTGGAACGTGAGCGGGGATTGGCGTGAGCGTGCGCATCCAAGTCCTCCCCCTGAAGGGGGAGGCGACCGAAGGTCGGTGGGGGAAAACCGCGATGAGTCGGCCGTCACTTCCCCCACCGTCGGCTGCGCCGACACCTCCCCCGCTAGGGGGAGGATTTTCAGCATGACCACTACCCGCGAAGACTTCCGCGAAATCCTGCGCCTCGTCCGTCCCGGCTCACGCGTGCTCGACGTCGGCTGCGAGGAGGGCGCGCTGCTGGATCTGCTGGCCCATGAAAAGCAGGTCGACGGCCGAGGGCTGGAGATCAGCGCCAGCGGCGTGGCGGCCTGCATGGCGCGGGGCCTGTCGGTAGTGCAGGGCGACGCCGACCAGGACCTGGACCACTTCCCCGACAAGACCTTCGACTACGCCATCCTGTCCCAGACCCTGCAGGCGACGCGCCAGCCGCGCCACGTGCTGGCCGAGCTGTTGCGCATCGCCGACCGGGCGATCGTCTCGTTCCCCAATTTCGGCCACTGGCGGGTGCGCTGGTCGCTGCTGAGCCAGGGCCGGATGCCCGAGACCAAGGCCCTGCCCATGCCCTGGTGGTCGACGCCCAATATCCACCTGTGCACCCTGGTCGACTTCCTGGCCCTGACCGATGATCTGAACGTGCGGGTCGACGCCTGCGCGGCCTTTGCCGGTTCAGGCCCCGCCCGGCCGATCGATCCGGCCAGCCCGCTCGAGAACTGGCGGGCGGAAAGCTGCCTGTTCATGCTCAGCCGGGTCGAGCCCGGCACGAATGAGACGTCGGCGAGGGAACCATCGAGGGTCTCAGGCGATCTCTTCGACGGATGAAGCTTCGCCTGATGACCTACAACGTCCACCGCTGCGTGGGCACGGACCGTGCGCTCGACGTCGAGCGCATCGCCGAGGTCATCGCCGCCGAAAATCCCGATGTGGTAGCGCTGCAGGAACTGGACGTCCTGCGCCGGCGCACCAAGACGGTGGATCAGGCTCACCGCCTGGCCGAACTGCTGAAGATGAAGTTCCACTTCCATCCGGCCATGGCCGTGGAGGAGGAACTGTATGGCGACGCCATCCTGACCGCCCTGCCCGAGCGCCGGATCAAGGCGCAGGGCCTGCCGCTCTACCGGCGGGTGCCGGGGCTGGAGCCGCGCGGGGCCCTGTGGGTCGAGGTCATGGTCGGCGACACGCCTGTCCAGATCATCAACACCCATCTGGGCCTGATCCCGCAGGAACAGAAGCGTCAGGCCGCCGCCCTGCTGGGCGAAGCCTGGATGATGTCTGACGCCTGGACCGCGCCGGGCGTGCTGCTGGGCGACTTCAACGCCTCGCCCTACTCGGCCACCTACCGCCTGCTGCGCGCCGCCCTGCGCGACGCCCAAACGCCCAGCGGGACGTGGCTGCGGCCCGCCACGGCGACCTTCCCCTCCAGCTTCCCGTTCATGCGCATCGACCACGTCTTCCTGACCAAGGGCCTGGAAACCCTCGCGGTGAGGTCGCCCTACGACGCCCGGGCCCGAGTGGCCTCCGACCACCTGCCGCTGGTGGTCGATCTGGAGGTTACGGCAGCAGGTGCGCCGGGGGTTCCGGTGGCGGTTCCGTCAGGCGAACCAGATCCTGCTTGAGACGCTCGCGGCGGCCCCAGGGTCGCCAAGCGTCGTCGGGTGAAATGGCGTCGCCAAGGCTCCAGTCAGCGATGAACTGCTGGACGCCGGTCAGATGCCGCGCGGGCACCGGCTGCAGCCGGCGCGGCGGACCGCCCTTGACGTCCAGGGCGTTGATCGCCGCCGCCAGGCCGCCCTCGCGCTGCAGGGCTTCGACCACATCGATGGCCGGACGCGCCAGGAAGTGACCGATCAGCCGGGCCAGGAAGGCGGTGATGACCTCCCGCCCCTGCTCGTCTCGCCCCTCGAAGGCCAAGTCGCACTCGGTGTCGAGACCGATCGAGCGGTTATTGAGATTGGCCGAGCCGACCCGCAGCATCCCGTCGTCGATGATCGCCACCTTGGAATGGACGATGATCGGGTCGCCCTTGGGCGTATGGGCGCTGAACGCCGAGAAGCGGTTGTGAACATCGACCGACCGCAGTCGGTTGATCGCCGAGGTGCGAGCGCTGTCCATGGTGATCTGGTCGAAATAGCTGGGACTGCGGGCGGGCCCGACCGTCACCACCTCGGGGCCGTCGGGCTCGATCAGGCGCTCGGCCAGGGCTTCGACGATGATCGGCGAGGTCAGATACTGGTTTTCCAGATAGATCAGCCGCTTGGCCGCCCGGATGCTGGAGAGGTGCAGCAGCAGGCTTTCGGTGACCTCCGGCCGGTCCTTCCAGGCGGCCTCGGTCCGGCTGATCGCCACCTGTGCGCGGCGCAGGTCGGGTAGAAGCCCCGGCGGCCAGGGCGCCTCGTCGGGCCTTTCCGGGGGGCTCAGGCTCTCGCCAGTGGCGTTACGCCAACGGGCGATGAACAGGTCGCCCAGGGCCTCAGCTGCGCGGCCATCGACCAGCATCGCCACCTCGTGCCGGGCCGGATAGTGGCGTCTGGTCGGCAGGCGGCGACGGGGATCATTGTCGAGATGCTCGCAGGTGTCCCAGCGATCGACGCCGATGTCGCCGCCGCTCAGCAAGGCCGTCGCCCCGTCGATGAGCACCACCTTCTGATGATGGCAGGCCGAGGCCGGCAGGGTGGCGTCGAGCTGATACTTGACCCGGGAGCCTGCGAAGAACGCCGCGCCGCGCTGGGGCCCGAACAGCTGAGCGGCAGCGATCGGGAACGGCATGTCCCAGGTCAGGATGCGAACGTCCAGCGCCGGGTTCAGGGCCGCCTGCCGGCGCAGGATCAGCCCGATGCGGTCAGCCTGCTCGGGATCGCGGCTCTTGCGAACCCGGTCCGGATCCAGCCGCGTCAGAGGGTCGAACACCCAGGCCAGAATCCAGATCGAGCGCTTGGCGGCCAGCAGCAGCGGCTTGAGCGCGTCGAAGGTCTCGTCGTTGTCGATGAACAGGGCCAGCCGGTCGGCGGGCTCGACGAGCCAGCAGTTGTAGCCTTGCCGAAAAATAGAAGACCGCTCGCCCATGTCGCTCCAATCGCGGTGAGATTCGACAACGCGCAGACCCGGCCTATGGCTCCGCTTCAAATCAGGCTCGCGAAGTCTTCGAGCGATATGGGAAACTGGCGTGCGACCGCCAGGGGGGTCCGGACCTTCATCGGCCTCGAACCGCGGAAGGCGTTGAGCGCGGGGAAGGCCTAGCCCGCGATCGCCGCCGCGTCGCGCTCGCCGGTGCGGATGCGCAGGGCCTGTTCAAGGTCCATGACGAACACCTTGCCGTCGCCGATCTTGCCGGTGTTGGCGGTGCGCTGCAGGGCCTCGACCACAGGCTCCACGACATCGGTGGGCACGGCGATCTCGAGCTTGACCTTCGGCAGCAGCTTCACCTCGTACTCGGCGCCGCGATAGACCTCGGTCTTGCCCTTCTGCCGGCCATAGCCGCGCACCTCGGTCACCGTCAGCCCGGACGCGCCAGCCTCGGTGACCGCTTCGAGAACGGCGTCGAGGCGGCTGGGCTTGATGATGGCGACGATCATTTTCATGGCGCGGCTCCCGCAGCGAACAGTGATTACGAACCTAAGCTAGGCTTCGAACGCGGCGCGTCCAAGTGCGATCCGTCCGCAATGCGCGCCGGCGCCTTCCGAACAGGCGCCTTGCGCGCTGTCGCCGGACCGGCGGGGCTGGGCGAGAGGACGCCTGGTGTGAAAACGCGGACGCGCGCGCGGTGGCCGCGCGGCTTTACGGCGAAGGTCTGCTTGACCGCTTCCATCAGAATCAATCCGGCGAAACGCGGCCACAGGCGGGCCCCGACCTGCTCGAAGCCCTCGGCCCAGCCGGCGGTCATGGCGATGGGCGGCGCATACAGCGCCCGGGTCCAGCCGGCGGGCTCAAGATCGGCGTCGCGGATCAGCCGCTCCAGCTGGCTGCGACTGAAGGGCCGGCCATGGCCGAAAGGCGTGCTCTCGGCGCCGGCCCAGAGGCCGTCGCGCGACGCAACCGCCACGATCAGCCGGCCGGTGGGGGCCAGAACCCGGCCGATCTCGGCCAGGACGGCGGCCGGATCATCGGCCTCTTCCAGGGCATGGACGGCCAGGACCCGGTCAAACATGGCGTTGGGCAGCGGCAGCGCCGTTTCCTCGACCAGGCAGGCCTGGTTGCGACCGCCGTGCGGCCAGACCTCGACGCCCTGGGTGGCGGGCATGGCGGCCACCACGCGCCGGGCGTTCTGGCGGGCCGCATCCAGAAAGGGGGTCGCGTAGCCCAGGCCCAGCACATCGAGGCCGCGCGTGCTGCCCCACGCCTCCTCGACCTTGCGCGCCAGCATCAGCCGCGCTGCACGGCCAAGCGGGGTAGCGTAGAAGGCTCTGAGATCGAGCACGTCGCGACGCATTGAGTCTCCGGGGCGGCCAGTTCATCTATGTAGGCGGTGGCGGGCCTCGCGTCACCGCCTGACACAGAACAAGGCTTTCCATGTCGCTGACCGTTCACCAGTTCGCCTGCCTGTCCGACAACTATGGCTTTCTCGTGCGCGACGACGCCACCGGGATGACCGCGACCATCGATACGCCCGACGCCGACGCGATCCTGGCCGAGCTGAAGACCCTGGGCTGGGGGCTGGACCTGATCCTCAACACCCACTGGCATCCCGACCACGCCGGCGGCAACGCCGCGATCAAGGCCGCGACCGGCGCCATGATCGTCGGCCCGGCCGAGGTGACCCGCATCGCGCCGCTGGATCGCGAGGTGGTCGACGGCGATGTGGTGGACCTGGGTCAGACCCGCCTCACGGTCATCGACACGGGCGGCCATACCCTGGGCCATATCGCCTATCATGACGCCGCAGACGCGATCGCCTTCGTGGGCGACACCCTGTTCGCCCTGGGTTGCGGGCGGCTGTTCGAGGGCACGGCCGAACAGATGTGGGGCTCGCTGTCAAAGCTGACCGCCCTGCCGGACGCCACAACCGTTTACTGCGCCCATGAATACACGGCCTCGAACGCCCGCTTTGCCCTGTCGGTCGATAATGATCCCGTCCTGAAGGCGCGCACCGAGCAGATCTTCGCCGCCCGCGAACGGGGCGAGCCTACCGTCCCGACCTCGATCGGCGTCGAAAAGGCGACCAACCCGTTCCTCCGCGCGCCCCTGCTGCGTCCGAACCTGGACCCTGCCCAGGCCTTCGCCGAGATCCGCGCCGCCAAGGACGGCTTCAAGGGATGAGCCCCGAAACCAGGCCCTTGGGCATCTCCGGCGATCTGGGCGCTCGGGAAATCATTCGACTGCTGGACCTTCAGCCGCATCCGGAAGGTGGCTGGTATCGCCGGACGTTTGAGGACGTGTCGGTCGACGGCGCCCGGCCGGCCTCGACGGCGATCTACTACCTGCTGGAGGCGCAGCAGATGTCGGCCTGGCACCGGGTCGATGCAGTCGAGGTCTGGCACTATCACGCCGGCGCGCCGCTCTCGCTGACCCTGTCGCCGCCTGACGGTGACGGCGCGACGGCGCATGTGCTGGGTCCTGACCTGCGCGCAGGCTGCCGTCCCCAGATGGTCGTTCCCACGCTGTGGTGGCAGACCGCCGTAAGCCTCGGCGCCTGGACCCTGGTCAGTTGCACGGTCGCCCCGGGCTTCCGATTCGAAGGCTTCGAGATGGCGCCGCCGGACTGGCGTCCAAAAATCCGGCCAGACTAGCCCCTCCCCAATTTGGGTCTGTTTTGAGGGGGCGAGACAGTATGCCGCACCCCCTGCGCCAACCTTTTCGCCCCGAGAGAACCCGGTTCGCTGTAACAGGGTTCCCCAAATTGGGGAGTGGCGAGACGATGTCGGACGAGTACCATGACGCGCGCGCGGCGGTGCGCTGCGCCACGGATTACATTTTACGCTGGGTTGAAATCGCCAACGAGGCCCATGGCGTCGATATCGTCTATTCGCTCGTCTACACGACCCTCTGGGCGGGCAACGTCTCGCATTTGCGGGGCAAGGTGTATGCCGAGATCGACGACATTCCGCCCGATGAAGAGCGCCGCCCGATCACCATCCGCCAGGTCGCCGACTCCCTGGGCCTGCCCTACGAAACCGTCCGTCGCCGCGTGGTCGAAATGCTGAAGCGCGGCGTCGCCAAAAAGGTTGGACGCGAAGGCTTCATCGTGCCCGGCGAAGCCCTGGCGCGGCCTGAAATGGTCGCCAGCCTGCGGCGCTCTCACGCCAGCCTGACGCGGTTCCTCAAGGAACTGAAAACCCTCGGGGTGGAAGCCGCCTAAGTCCGTCCAGCCGGTAGGCGGCTTTAGCGCCCAGCAGGGTCCAGACGGGCGGGGTCCAGGCGGGCCGGCTCTGAAAAGCCCCTGCCGCTGACGTCCGCCCTACCGGTTGACCACCTTGACGATCCGCTTCGATGACGGGCGCCCGGCCATGCCCTGGCCGGGGGCATAGGTCACGATCAGGGCCCCGTTCCTAAGGGTGGCGCCGGGCTTGTCGCCCTCGGCCAGCACAACCCGCGTAATCCCGGCCAGGATTGAACGGTCACCCTTGCGGGCGATTCGCTCGAACGCCTCGGCGGTGATGATCGCGGACTCGGCGATCAGCACGGAGGTCTCCGGCCGCGCATCCTGCAGCGTTTCGAACGGCATCTGCCGCTGGGCCGCGCGGCTGGCGCGGATGCTGGCCTGACCCATGCGCTGATAGAGGGCGATGGGGGAGATGGCGGCCGGCGGCTGGATCGACGGCGCCTTGCCGGTCAGGGCCGCGGCCGCACCGTTGGGACTCTCGTCGGTGAACAGGATCATGCCGCCGAGCTTGGTGGCCCGCAGCATCGGCTCGCCCATCTCGTTGTGATAGATGACGTCGCCGCGCGAGGCGGGCTGCGGTGACAGCACCCAGACCTCGGCGCTGTTCTCGAACTTCAGCAAGGGCAGTGGCGAGGCGCGGTCCAGCACGAAGGCGCTGCCGCTTTCCGAGACATAGCGAGCGACCGCGGGCGGCGCCGGACGGCGCGAAGTCGAGAAGCCGCGATGGCCCAGCAGGGCGTCCTTCAGGGACTGCGCGGCCTGTTGGGCGCTGGCGGGGGAACCGACCGCGAGGATGGCGACGATCGCGAGGACGATCTTCGCCCCCCAGCCGCTCTTCTCAACAATCGAACTCATCATTCAGCTGTCATGCCCGCCGACTAGGGCGAATCTTGGACGGAGGTCGCTGCCCCCACGCCCTGCGATCCGCCGTCGCCCCCTGGGTGAAGGTTTCACGACGAAACGCCCCGCATCGTCAACCGTCGTAACAACGGCCCGGTCGCCTGCGCGCCGGGCCGTTGCAAACATGCCAGTACGGACAGCCTTTAGGCCGCCATGTACTGTCCGCCGTTCAGGGTCAGGGTGGCGCCGGTCACGAAGCCCGCCCGCTCGCCGGCCAGGAACGAGACCATGTCGGCGATCTCCTCGCCCTTGCCCAGGCGACCCACCGGGATGCCGGCAATGATGCTGGCCAGCACGTTTTCCGGCACGGCGGCGACCATCTCGGTGTCGATGTAACCCGGGCAGATCACATTGACCGTGACGCCCTTCTTGGCGTTTTCGAGCGCCAGGGCCTTGGTGAAGCCGATCAGGCCCGCCTTGGCGGCCGAATAGTTGGTCTGGCCCATCTGGCCCTTCTGGCCGTTGATCGAGCTGATGTTGATGATCCGGCCCCAGCTGCGCTCGCGCATGCCTTCGATGACCGGGCGGGTCATGTTGAAGGCGCTATCCATGTTGACGCGGATCACTTCGGACCACTGCTCGTAGGTCATCTTGTGCAGCATGCCGTCGCGGGTGATGCCGGCGTTGTTGATCAGCACGTCGATGGGACCAAGCTCGGCCTCGACCTTTTTCACCGCGGCGGCGCAGTCGTCGAACGAGCCGACATTGCCCTTGACCACCATCACGCCCAGGTCCTTGGCGCAGGCGGCGGCGGCTTCTTCGTTGCCGGAATAGCCGGCCGCGACCTTCATGCCGTCGGCCACCAGGCGCTCGCAGATCGCGCGACCGATCCCTCGGGTGCCGCCGGTCACGAATGCAACTCTCGTCATGTGTCTCTCCCGAGTTTCTTTTTATGAGTGTCGACAATCAGCGGGCCGGGGCAAGGCCCCGGCGCACTGTCATCGAAATTTGTCTGTTCAGACCGCCTCGACGCACATGGCCACGCCCATGCCGCCGCCGATGCACAGCGTCGCCAGGCCCTTCTTGGCCCCCGAGCGCTTCATCTCGTGCAGCAGGGTGGTGAGGATGCGCGCGCCCGACGCGCCGATCGGGTGACCGATGGCGATGGCGCCGCCGTTGACATTGACCTTGGCGGTGTCGAGACCCAGCTCCTGCACCACGCACAGCGACTGGGCGGCGAAGGCTTCGTTGGACTCGACCAGGTCGAGGTCGGCGACGGTCCAGCCGGCCTTTTCCAGGGCCTTCTGGCTGGCCGGGATCGGACCGGTGCCCATGATCTCCGGATCGACGCCGGCATTGGCCCACGAGGCGATGCGGGCCAGCGGAGTCAGGCCGCGGGCCTTGGCTTCGTCAGCGCTCATCAGCACCAGGGCGGCGGCGCCGTCATTGAGGCCCGAGGCGTTGGCGGCGGTGACCGAGCCGTCCTTGGTGAAGGCCGGACGCAGGCCCGAGATGGCGTCGATCGTCACGCCGTGGCGGATGAACTCGTCCTTGTCGACGATGGTGTCGCCCTTGCGGCCCTTGATGGTGACCGGGACAATCTCGGCGTCAAAGCGGCCGGCCTTCTGGGCGGCCTCGGCCTTGTTCTGGCTGGCGACGGCGAAGGCGTCCTGGTCGCCGCGGGTGATCTGCCAGCGTGACGCGATGTTCTCGGCCGTCTGGCCCATGTGATAGCCGTGGAAGGCGTCCCACAGGCCGTCCTTGATCATGGTGTCGACGAACGACAGGTCGCCCATCTTCTGGCCATTGCGCAGATGCTGGGCGTGGGGCGCCTGGCTCATGCTTTCCTGGCCGCCGGCGACAACGATCCTGGCGTCGCCCGCTGCGATCTGCTGGGCCGCCAGGGCCACGGCGCGCAGGCCCGAGCCGCACAGCTGGTTGAGGCTCCAGGCCGGGCTGCCCACCGGGATGCCGGCATTGATCGCGGCCTGACGGGCCGGACCCTGGCCGGCGCCGGCCTGCAGCACCTGGCCCAGGATGACTTCATCGACGTCGGCGGGCGAGATGCCGGCGCGCTCGATGGCGGCCTGGATGGCGATCTTGCCCAGTTCGGAGGCGGGCAGGCTGGACAGCGCCCCGTTGAAGGAACCGACCGGCGTGCGGGCGGCGGAAACGATGACGATGTCGCTCATGGCGAAGCTCCCGTAACGATCTGACGTGACGCCCTCGCAGTTGCGGCGCCCGTGCTTTTGCAGTGCAGCAGCACAATGCATACCGAACCGCGTTCGTCACGGGCACTTTTTCACGGCTTGTTGCGCCTTCCAAGTGTTCTGGCCACTGGCGCCATGCGTTTGCATTGGCGATAGTGCGTTGCGAAAAGCGGGCGACACCGCTCTCCCAGGGAACGAAATGTCCGAGAACCCCGAAAAAGGCGAAACCACCGCCGGCGCTGAGAAAGCCGCCGGTCAACGCGTGATCATCAAGAAATACGCCAACCGTCGCCTCTACAACACAGCGTCCAGCTCCTACGTCACCCTCGAACACCTGTCGGACATGGTGAAAGAGGGTATCGACTTCGTGGTCTATGACGCCAAGTCTAATGACGACATCACGCGCTCGGTGCTGACCCAGATCATTTTCGAGGAAGAAAACCGCGGCGGCGGCCAGAATCTGCTGCCGGTCCAGTTCCTCCGCCAACTGATCGGCTTCTACGGCAACTCCATGCAGGCCTTCCTGCCCAGCTATCTTGAGATGTCGCTGGAAAGCTTCACCAAGCAGCAGGAGCGGATGCGCACCCAATTTGCCGGCGTTACGCCGGGCCTGACCGCCGCCAAGCTGCCGGTCGGCATCGGCGTCTATGAGGAGCAGGTTCGCCAGAACATGGCCCTGTTCGACCGGGCGATGAAGATGTTCTCGCCCTTCGCCTATGCCCGGCCAGAAGACGCCGCCGCCGCGGGCTCGTCCGAGTCGGCCGCGATGGCGCCCGCCCCGCAGCCCAGCGAAGATTCCCTGGCCGACCTCAAGCGCCAGCTGGAAGTCATGCAGCAACAGATCGAGAAACTGGCCACCAAGCCCTGAGGGCCCTGAGGGCCCTGCCCTTAAGCCTCCAGAAACCACACCGGAACAGCCGTTCTTAACGGTCAGGGCCCTAGGCTGCTGACCATGACCGGTCCTATCGATCCTATCCGGCGTTCAAGCCCTTCGCGTCGCGCGCTGACCGTGCGTCAGGATTCCGCCCATGAGGCCGAACCCGAGGATGTCGTGTTCGTGCGCGAGGAACCGCCGGCATCGGCGCCGCGCAAGAGCAGCTTTGGCGCGTTCGCGGCCCACCTGATGGGCCAGAGCGGTCAAAAGCGCGGCCTGCGCGGTGGGCAGGAAGTGCTCGACTCGGCGCGATCGACCTATCTCGGGACGGAATATTCCGGCGAGGCCGACCGCCGTCCCAGGGCGGGCCTGTTGAAAAAGACCGCGATCTAGGACCCCGGCTTGCTCAGGCGCGCCTCCAGGGCGGCGACCCGGGCCTCCAGCATGGCGATGCGCCTGTCCCGCGCCTCCAGCGGATCGAGCGGTGGCCGCACACCGGCCCGCAACGCCGCCTCAGCCGTCGTCACGCCCAAAAGCTCAGCAAAAGCCGTCAGTTCGCTCCAGCTCAGCTCGCGCTGATCCTTGAACGCCAGCTCCAGCGACGCCTCGTCCATCTGGGCGACAGCGGCCATGACGGCGCGGCTCAGGCCCCGCTGCGCCAGCCGCGCCTCGTACCAGCCCCGGTCGAAGAACAGCGCCATCAGCGTTTCGTCCCGCGACACCCGGCTTGGCGCCGGTCTTGCTTAACCGTTGGTGAATTCATCGCCGACGAGTGCTCCCATGCTGACCGCCGCCATCCGCTTTCTCGACATCGCCGTGGTCACCCTGATCTTCACGGCCCTGACCTAGATCAGGCAAGCCTTCCGGCTTCCGCCCGTAACGCGGCCTTCACCACGACCGTCGAGCAAGCCTTAATCGGCGAGCGCTATTCCTCCCGCTCACACCGGGGAGAATTTTCGTGCTTCTGACGCTATCGGGCCTGTTTGTCGCGATCCTGCTCGCCACGCTCGCCTGGACGTTCGCAGAGCCCTACGTGACCCATTGGCTCGGGATGCGGGCGGCTGAAAAGCGGCGGATCGCGGAGCGCCGGAAACCGACGCCCCAGTAGTCGCGCCCCAGTAATCGCGTCCTAGCCGTGGTCGCCGAAATCCACATCGCGCCGCGCAGCGACGATGGTGACGATGAAGCCGGCCAGCACGTCCAGCAGGACCATCACGGTGATCAGGAAGAAGGTCGAGGTCGCGAAGGCGGGGGCCAGCAGGAACTCGATCAGGCACACTATGAACAACACCAGCGACAGCGAGTGATTGATGATCGCGATCTTGCGGCTGGTGGTGGATTTCAGCAGCTCGACGAACAACACCACCAGCGAGGCGGCCAGCAGCAGATCGCTGAGGCTGACGGCCCAGTCGACGCGCGAGGTCATGTGGATGGTGAACAGGGTCTCGGTCATGCGCGCATGCGCCTGGGCCGACAAGAACGCCCCCGACAGGGTGAGAGCGATCAGATTGTAGACCAGCACTGGCAGGGCCAGCAGCGGAACCGCGGCGAACATAGACAGCCTCTCCCCCAAGGACTCGCGGCCGTCAGGGTCGCGCTGTTTACGGTTAACCGCATTTCCCGGACGGGAGAAGGCGGTTCAACCCTGAAGGGGCTCAAGCCTGCGGCCTGGACCTTTCAAAGTGACGCGTGGCAGCCGCCCAAACGGGCGGCCACGTTCGACGATCATGCTCTAGGCTTCGTCGACGCCCTGGGGATTGCGCGCCCGGGTCTGCAGCCACATCACGCCCAGCAGATCGCTGACCGAGGCCTTCAGCCGGCCGAAATTGGTGTATTTCGACACCCCGCTCTCGCGGTGGCGATGGTTCACCGGCTGGAACGCCACCTCATAGCCCTCGCGCAGCATCAGGGCCGGGATATAGCGATGGATGTGGTCGAAATAGGGAAGCCGCAGGAAGGCCTCGCGACGGAAGGCCTTCAGCCCGCAGCCGGTGTCGTTGGCCGTGTCCTTCAACAGGCGCTTGCGCACGCCGTTGCCGAACTTTGAGGCGAAGCGCTTGGCGCTGCTGTCCTGACGCTTGACCCGCTCGCCGCCGACCAGGGCCAGGGTGGCGGGACCAGCCGCAAGGGCGCGGGCCAGGCGCGGCGCATCGGCCGGATCGTTCTGGCCGTCGCCGTCCAGGGTGACGATGATCGGCCCGCGCGCCGCCAGTATGCCGCTGCGCACGGCGCGGCTCTGGCCGGAGTTCTTGCGATGGCTCAACACCCGCAGCTGCGGAATCTCGGCCTTCAGGGCCACCAGCAGGGCGCGGGTGTCATCGCGGCTGGCGTCGTCGATGAAGATGATCTCGTGATTTTCACCGGCGAAGGCGGCCGCGATCTCGCGCGCCAGGGCCGGGGCCGCGCCGCCCTCGTCGAAGACGGGGACGACAATCGAATAGTCAGGGATTGCGGCGGCTTGAGCAGTCATCGCCCTCTAATACCTGAAAAGTCGCCACACGAAAGGATCGTGCTATTCCATGCGCCATGACGCTTGAATCTCGCCTGGATGCCTGGAGCCGCGGTTGGCGCGGCCCGCTGTTTGCCGCCCTGCTGGCGTTTATGGCCGGCCTGCCGGGCCTGCTGGCCATGCCGCCGCTGGATCGCGACGAGTCGCGCTTCGCCCAGGCCACCGCCCAGATGCTGGAAACCGACGACCTGGTGGTCATCAAGTTCCAGGACCAGCCGCGCTTCAAGAAGCCGGTCGGCATCCACTGGCTGCAGGCGGCGACGGTGTCGCTGGTCTCGGCGCCCGAGGATCGCAGCATCTGGGCCTATCGCATCCCGTCCCTGCTGGGCGCGATGCTGGCGGCGGCGGCCTGCGCCTGGGGGGCCGCGGCGCTATTTGACCCGCGCACCGGCCTGCTGGCCGGGGCCATACTGGGCTCGACCTTCCTGCTGTCCAGCGAAGCCTTCATCGCCAAGACCGACGCGGCCCTATGCGGTTTCACGACCCTGGCCATGGCGGCCTTGGCCCGGATGTACGCCGACCACCTTGCTGGGCGCGCGCCCAGCCACTGGACCAAGCTGGCCTTCTGGGGCGGCCTGGCCGTCGCGGCCCTGATCAAGGGTCCGGTGGGGCTGCTGACCGTGATCTTCTCCGCCCTGGCCCTGTGGGCCTGGGACCGCAAGGCGCCGTGGCTGAAGACCCTGGGCTGGGGCTGGGGCCTGGTGCTGTTCGCCGCCGTGGTGCTGCCCTGGGCGATGATGATCACCGTGGCCACCGACGGCGCGTTCTGGGGCGTGGCCATCGCCGGCGACCTGGCCCCCAAGATGATCGGCGGTCAGGAAGGCCATTCGGGACCGTTCGGCTATCACACCCTGCTGGCGCCGCTGCTGGTCTATCCGGCGACCTTGCTGCTGCCCGCCGCCCTGGTGCTGGCCTGGACCGGCCGCGCCGAGCCCGGCGTGCGCTTCGCTGTGTGCTGGCTGGTTCCGACCTGGCTGATGTTCGAGATCCTGCCGACCAAGCTGGCCCACTACACCCTGCCGGCCATGGGCGGCATGGCCATGCTGCTGGCCGCCGCCGTGCGCGCGCCGCTGGGCGATCTGGTCCGGCGGATCGGGGCGGGCCTGACCCTGTTCGTCTCGCTGCTGCTGGCCGCCGTGGCGGTCTATGGCATGAAGGCGTTCGGTCAGGGCGCCGACATCGTCTGGACCGTGCTGACCGTGCTGCTGCTGCTGGCCGCCGGCGTCCTGGGGGCGGTGCTGTTGCTGCGCCGGCAATCGGCGCGGGCCCTGGTGATCTCGGGCGGTCTGGGCGTTCTGGCCCATGCCTGCCTGGTCGGCGGCCTGCTGCCGCATCTGGAGCCGCTGTTCCTGTCCAGGGACATCGCCGACGCCCTCGACAGGGCCAAGCTGTCGCCCCGGTCCGGCGCGCCGGGCCCCGTGGCCGTGACCGGCTATTCGGAGCCCAGCCTGGTCTTCCTGCTGGGCACCGCCACCGAGCTGACCGATGGCGACAACGCCGCCCTGGCCATCGTCCAGGGCCGCCCGGCCGTGGTCGAGGCGCGCGAGGACGCCGTCTTCCGCAAGGCCCTGTCCGCCGCCGGCCTGACGCCGCGCCCGGTCGCGGTGATCGAGGGTCAGAACTATTCCGATGGCGACGACGAGCGCCTGACCCTCTATCGCGGCGAGCCCCAGACCGACATCGAGGCCGAAACTCAGCCCGCTCCCGAGGACCGCCCATGAGCCGCTTCATCGAGATCGTCGAAGTCGGGCCGCGCGACGGCCTGCAGAACGAGAAGCTGTCGCTGTCGGTCGACGAGAAGCTCACACTGATCCGCCAGCTGGAAGCCGCCGGCGCCCGACGGATGGAGGTGGTGTCGTTCGTCAATCCAAACCGCGTGCCGCAGATGGCCGGCGCGGAAGAGATCATGGCGGCGCTGCCCACCGACCTGAAGCATTCCCGGATTGGTCTGGTGCTGAACATGCGCGGCTGGGAGCGCTGCGTGGCGGCCCAGTGCGACGAGGCCAATGTCGTGGTCTGCGCCACCGACGGTTTCGGGACCCGCAACCAGGGCTCGACCACCCACCAGCAGATCGACACGCTGGCGGGCATTGTCGAGCGTCAGGCCGTCGAGGGCGGTCCGCCGATCACCGCGACCCTCTCGGTGGCCTTCGGCTGCCCCTTCGATGGCGAGGTGTCGGAGGATCAGGTCGTAGCCATCATCCGCGAGATCGCCCTGCTCGGGGTTCCCGAAATCGCCATCGCCGACACCATCGGGGTTGCCGATCCCTGGACCGTCCGCAAACGGATCGAGGCCGTGCGCGCCGCCGCGCCGGACGCCCGCCTGCGCATGCACTTCCACGACACCCGCAACACCGGCCTGGCCAACGCCTACGCCAGTGTCGAGGCCGGGGTCGATGTGCTGGACGCCTCGGTCGGCGGGCTGGGCGGCTGTCCGTTCGCGCCCAACGCCACGGGCAATATCGGCACCGAGGATCTGGTCTACATGCTGGAGCGGGCCGGCTTTGAGACCGGTTATGATCTTGGCGCGTTGATCGCGGTCGGGCGCGCGATCAGCGAGCGTCTGGGCAAGACGCCGGCCTCTTCCCTGGCGCGCGCTGGAGGTTTCCCCGCATGACCCGTTCCGTTCTCGTCGCCGGCGCCGCCCTGGCTCTGCTGGGCGCCTGCGCCGCCACCCCGCCGGCCCCGGCCGCCGCCCGCTGCGACGTCACCGTCAAGTTCGGCAGCTATGGCATGGGCATTGATCGCCCGCTGGCCGACAGCCTCGGCGCAGCCGTCACAGCCGACCGCGACATCGCCCGCGTCGAGCGCAAGCCGTGGGGTCGCGAGGGGGAATACGACCTTTGCCTTCAAGCCAAGGCTGGCCGCGACGCCAAGGCGATCTACGAACGCTACCGCTCCATGCTGCCCGGCCGGGCCCTGAAGGCGCCGACCTCGATCGAGGGTCCGGAGGGTCTGAGGTACGAGACGATCGCGCCGATGTAGCGGCGGAGCCGCTGTGCCGGCGAAAGCCGGGATCAAGCCGACAGCCTAGATCGGCCGCCCCGTGATCTTCCACAGCAGCGGACGGCAGACCGACATCAGCATGATGGCCGGGGCCAGGAACACGGCCAGGGCGTAGCGCTGCAGGGTGTCGGCGCGCTTGATGAAGTAGCGGCTCAGGCCCACGCCCTTGTGGAACTCGACCTTGACCGGGTGTTCCAGGCTGGTGTGGCCCAGATGCACGACCTGGGCCTTGGGCTGGAAGATCACCTGACCGCCGGCCTGGCGGGCGCGCCAGCACAGGTCGATGTCCTCGACGTGCAGGAAATAGCCCTCGTCGAAACCGTCCAGCGCCTCGAAATCGGCCCGGCGCAGCGCGAAACAGGCGCCCGAGATGGTCGGCATGGGAACCGGCGAGCGCGGCAGGGGTTCGGTTTCTCGATGAATCTCGTAGCCCGACAACCCAGCATAGCGACGGGTCAGATGACCAAAGCTGAGCAGGGTCGTGATCGGCGTCACCTCGCCGCGACGGCCGCCGCGCTGCTCGGAGCCGTCGGTGTTCATCACCCGCGCGCCGACCACGGTCGGGGTGGGCTGGCCGCGGAAGGCGGTCACCAGCGCCGCGATGCAACCGGTCTGCATGTTGGCGTCGGGATTGATGAAGATGATGTATTCGCCCTTGGCCGTCGTGGCGCCCAGATTGGCGCCGCGCGCGAAGCCGACATTGCCGTGGCCCTGCTGGAGCACGACCCGCGGCTCGGTCAGGCCCAGGGCCCGGAGCATCTCGGCGTCGCGCGGGGACGAGCCGTTGTCGACGATGACGAACTCGTCGACCAGCGGCTCGTCCAGCACGTGCTTGATGCTTTCGATCAGCGCGCCACCCGTCCGGTACACGACCATCACCACCGAAATGTTCGGTCTCGCCGGGCGGGCGCCGGCGGCAAGGGTCGTGAAGGAGGGGAGGATGCTGTTCATCAGGCGAGCGCTGCCTCTTGCACAGGCTTGGAAATGCCGCGCGCACGGGCCAGATCGGGCGGGGTGGCTTCGGCGGTCAGAACGCGCACGGCCTCGTCGAGCGACAGAATGTTCTGCCCCTCGCCGCCCAGACGACGCAGGGCCACCTGCCCCGTCTCTGCTTCCTTGCGCCCCACCACCGCGATCACCGGAACCTTTGCGAGACTGTGCTCGCGAATCTTGTAGTTGATCTTTTCATTACGCAGATCGACCTCCGCGCGCATCCCCATATTCGTCAACTTTTCGACGACCTGAAGCGCATATTCATCCGCGTCAGAGGTAATCGTCGTCACAACAACCTGCGTCGGCGCCAGCCAAAGCGGCAGATGGCCAGCGAAGTTTTCCAGCAGAATACCGATAAACCGTTCGAACGACCCCAAGATTGCCCTGTGAAGCATCACCGGGCGCTTTTTTGAACCGTCTTCCGAAACGTACTCTGCGTCCAGTCGTTCCGGCAAAACAAAGTCCAGCTGCAGCGTGCCGCACTGCCAGACGCGACCGATCGCGTCCTTTAGCGAGAACTCCAGCTTGGGGCCATAGAAAGCGCCTTCGCCGGGCTGGTCAACCAGACGTTCGCCGGCGGCCTCGGCGGCCGTGGCCAAAGCGTGCTCGGCCTTGTCCCAAACCTCGTCTGAGCCCGCGCGAAGCTCCGGACGCGTCGAGAACTTCACGTCGTGAAGCTGCATGCCGAGGTCGTTATAGACGCTGCGCAACAGTTCGATGAACCTTGCGCTTTCCTCGGTGACCTGCTCTTCGCGACAGAAGATGTGGGCGTCGTCCTGGGTGAAGGCCCGCACCCGCATGATGCCGTGCATGGCGCCCGAAGGCTCATAGCGGTGGCAGGCCCCGAACTCGGCCATGCGCAGCGGTAGTTCGCGATAGCTCTTCTGGCCGATATTGAAGATCTGGATATGACCCGGGCAGTTCATCGGCTTGACAGCCAGGACCTCGCCCTCGGCGCTTTCACACATGAACATGGCGTGGCCGAACTTCTCGGCGTGGCCCGACTTTTCCCACAGGCTGCGATCCAGGATCTGAGGCGTCTTGACCTCTTGATAGCCCGCAGCGTCCAGGCGACGGCGCATATAGGCCTCAAGCGCCAGATACAGCGTCCAGCCCTTGGGGTGCCAGAAGATCATGCCCTTGCCCTCTTCCTGCAGGTGGAAGAGGTTCATGGTGCGGCCCAGCTTGCGGTGATCGCGCTTCTCGGCTTCCTCGACCCGCAGCAGGTAGTCGGCCAGATCGGCGTCGCTGGCCCACGAGGTGCCATAGATGCGCTGCAGCTGGGCGTTGTTCTGGTCGCCGCGCCAATAGGCGCCGGCCAGCTTGGTCAGCTTGAAGGCCTTGCCCACCGCCTTGGTCGAGGGAAGGTGCGGCCCGCGGCACAGGTCCTTCCACTTTTCGCCCTGGTGATAGACCGTGATCGTGTCGCTGGCCGGCAGGTCGCGGATGATCTGGGCCTTGTAGCTTTCGCCCAGGGCCTCGAAATCGGCGATGGCGGCGTCGCGGTCGACCTCTTCGCGGCGGATCTTCTCGTCGCGGTCGACGATCTGGCGCATGCGCTCTTCGATCTTGGGCAGATCGTCGAGACTGAACGGCTCGTCGCGGGCGAAGTCGTAATAGAAGCCGTCCTCGACATTGGGGCCGATGGTCACCTGGGTGCCGGAGAACAGCTCCTGCACCGCCTGAGCCAGCACGTGGGCGGTGTCGTGGCGGATGACCTCCAGCACTTCGGGGGCGTCGCGGGTGATGATCTCGAACTTCCGATCGCCGGTCAGGAGATCGGGCGTCAGGGGGCGATCAAGGTCCAGCAGCACGCCGTCCAGCTTGATCAGCAGCGCCTTCTTTTCCAGCGACTTGGATATGGCGGCCGCCACGTCGCGACCGCTGGAGCCAGCGGGGTATTGACGGGACGAACCGTCGGGGAAAACCAGGTCGATCATTCTTCACATGTCCACTTGCGTGGCTGGTCGCGCGGCGGAGGCGGGTCATACCCCGAACCTCCAAACGGATTGCATCGGCAAATCCGTCGCAACGTCAGCCAGGACCCCTTGGCGGGTCCGTGATCCTTAAGCGCCTGAGCCGCATACTCCGAACAACTCGGCATGAAACGGCACTGACGCCCAATGAGGGGCGAGAGCGTCAACTTGTAGACCCGAAGGCCAAGGTCGACGGTGCGGTCGTAAAAGGTCATGCCAGCGCGCAATTGTTTCGAAGGTGGTTATCGCACCCGCGAAAAGCCGCAATCAAGCGGCGCCGGCGCTGCTAGTTCGCGTTTCCGTCGCGGCTGTGGCCCGAGAGACAGCCTCCACCGCCGCCTCGAACGCCAGAAGCGTCGACGCATGACGGGCGGGGTAGGCCTTTACAGGCTCAAGCACGGCAAGCTCCGAGAACCGGCCCGCAGGAGATGGGCCGTTGAGCTTCAGCATAGCGCGTAGGGAATCCCGCGCCAACTCGATCTCGGAAAGATCCGCGCCGATGATGTTGGCGCCCAGGATTGCGGCGCTGGCCTGGCCCAGGGCGCAGGCCGAAACCTCCTGGGCGAAGTCGCTGACCTTGCCGTCGGCCATCGTCACATCGACCGTGATCCGGCTGCCGCACAGCTTGGCGGTCTTTTCGGACGACGCATCGGGCGCGGCCAGCCGTCCGGCGCGCGGGATATTGGCGACCAGGGTCAGGATCTTGGCGCTGTAGAGCTCGTCGATCATCAGGCTGAAGTGGGGCTGTTCTGGCGCTGAGACCAGAGGGCCTCGGCATGATCGCGCAGGGCCTCGCCCATCTGGGTGTAGGCCGCCTTCAGCTTGCGGCGATCATCCCTGCTGATCCAGCGCACCAGCATGCCCATGAACAGCTCGCCGTTCGAGAAGGTCGAGCTGCCGGGGCCCATGGTCTCGATCTCGATATAGCGGATGGCGGTGACGAAACCGCCCAGGCGGGTCGAGCGCCAGTGAAGTTGCTCATAGGGCACCCAGTCCTGTACCACCGGCTGGATCACCCGCACCGGCTCGCCCGGCAGGGCCTGGTGCACGCTCAGCGACGTGCCGATCTTCAGCTGGCCCTCGGCCCGGGGATGGACCGGGTTCCACTGCTCCCAGGTCGAGAAGTCCGAGATCAGCTCCCAGATCAGTTCGGCCGGGGCCTGGATGCCAATGCGGTGTTCGACGGCTCTTTGCATGGCGGGCTTTTAGCACTGGAAGCGCGCCGGGTTAAACCCGCTAGTCCCGCACCAGCCCGCCATCGACGACCAGGTTCTGGCCAGTGACGGCGCGGCTCCAGGGCGAGGCGAAGAACAGCACCGCGTCGGCGAACTCGGCCGGGGTGGTCACCCGGCGCAGGGGCGTGCTCTGGGCGATCAGGTCGAAGATCGCTTCCGGCGTCGCCGAACTGGCGTCGGTGGTGCGCAGCAGGCCGCCCGACAGCATGTTGACGGTGATCCCGCCGGGGCCGAGATCGGCCGCCGCCGTGCGGGTCAGCGACAGCAGGGCGGCCTTGGCGGCGGTGTAGTCGTGATAGGGCACGACCGGGTTCTGGAACAGGTTGGTGCCGATATTGATCACCCGGCCAAAGCCGGCGTTTTCCATGGCCGGCGCCGTCGCCTGGATCAAGTTCAGCGCGCCGCGCAGCGACACGTCCAGCTGGCCTTGGAAATCCTCCCACGGGATCGACTGGATGGTTTCGCGGCCGTCGCCGTTGAAGCTGAAGTCGCCTAGCGCGTTGTTGACCAGCGTGGTGACGTGGCTACCGAAATGCTCGGCCGCCTCGTTGACCATGCGGCGGACGCCCTCGCGATCGCTGACGTCAGCCTGGATCGCCACGGCATGGTCGCCCAGCTCCTCGGCCAAGGCGAGGGCGGCGGCCTCGCTGCGGCGATAGTTGATCACCACCGACGCGCCCTGGCCCGCAAAGGCCCGAGCGATGGCCGCGCCCAGTCCCCGGCCCGCACCGGAGACCAGGACGATCTGTTCTTCCAGCTTCAAGTGATCAGTCCTTCATCCGCCAGGTCGCCCCAGCCGGGCCGTCCATGACAACCACGCCCAGAGCGTCGAGTTCGGCGCGGATGGCGTCGGCGGCGGTCCAGTCCTTGGCGGCGCGGGCCTCGACGCGGCGCTTGAGCAGGTCCTCGACCTGGGCCTTCAGGTCGTCGGAGGCGTCGCCCTCGAACCAGCTGTCGGGATCGGCCTGCAGGAAGCCCAGCAGGGCGCCGGCCTCGATCAGCCGGGCCTTGTTGGCGGCGATGGCAACGGTGTCACCCGCCGTCACGGCCCGCTCGATGGCGCTGGAAACCTCGAAGAAGCAGGCAATCGCCTGCGGTGTGTTGAGATCGTCCTCAAGCGCGGCGACCACCTCTTCGGGGGCCGCCATCGCCTGGTCCATCGGCACGTCCTTGGCGCGGCGCAGGGCGCCGTACAGGCGGTCCAGGGCCTTGCGCGACTGCTCCAGCAGCTCCGGGGTCCAGTCCAGCGGCTGGCGATAGTGCGCCGACAGCAGGGCCCAGCGGATCACTTCGCCCGGCGTGGTCTTCAGCAGCTCGTTGGGCAGGATCACATTGCCCAGGCTCTTGGACATCTTCTCGCCGGACATATCCAGGAAGCCGTTGTGCATCCAGTAATTGGCCAGGACGGGCAGGTCGTGGGCGCAGCGGCTCTGAGCCAGCTCGTTCTCATGGTGCGGGAAGGCCAGGTCGATGCCGCCGCCATGGATGTCGATGGTCTGACCCAGCGCCTTGTCGATCATGGCCGAGCATTCGATGTGCCAGCCCGGGCGGCCCGCGCCGAATGGGCTTTCCCACACCGGCTCGTTTTCCTTGGACGGCTTCCACAGCACGAAGTCGGCGGGGTGGCGCTTGTAGGGCGCGACCTCGACCCGGGCCCCGGCGATCATGTCGTCCATGTTGCGGCCCGACAGCTGGCCATAGTCGGGGAAGGCCTGGGTGTCGAACAGCACATGGCCCTCGGCGGCATAGGCCTTGCCGGTTTCGACCAGCTTGCCGATCATCGCGACGATCTCGCCGATATGCTCGGTCGCCCTGGGCTCGAGGTCGGGGCGCAGGGCCAGCAGACCGTCAGCGTCGGCGTGATAGGCGGCCAGATAGCGATCGGTGATCGTCTTGATCGGCACGCCTTCTTCGAAGGCCTTCTTGTTGATCTTGTCGTCCACGTCGGTGACGTTGCGGGCATAGACCACCGCGTCCGCGCCATAGATGTGGCGCAGCATCCGGTACAGCACGTCGAACACCACCACCGGCCGGAAGTTGCCGATATGGGAGTAATTGTAGACCGTAGGCCCACAGACATACATCGTCACCCGGTCCGGATCGGCGGGGACGAAGGCGCGCTTTTCGCGCGTCAGGGTGTCGTGGAGCTTCAAAGTCATGGGAAACGCGTCTGCCTGACGTAGCGGGAGGGTGTTGCGGAGGGCCGGGAGGGTCCCATATAGCTACTGGACACGCCGACGACACGTCATCTTTTCGACGAGCCCGGTCGTAGCTGTGAAACGGGTGGCACGCGTCATTCCAGGGCGACAGGCGTCCTGGCGCAACTCAGCCCGTGGAAAGACCCTCTCAAACCATGGACGCCCTGACCAGCGCGCGAACCCTGACCGGCCAAGAAGACGCCGCTCTTGATCTTGAAACCGCCCAGCGCCCCACCCGCGACGAGGCGATGGCCGCCGTGCGGACCCTGCTGGCCTGGGCCGGCGACAATCCCGACCGCGAAGGCCTGCTCGACACGCCCAAGCGCGTGGTCGACGCCTATGGCGAGTGGTTCGCCGGCTATGAAGGCGATCCGGCCAAGGAGCTGAGCCGCACCTTCGAGGACGTGCAGGGCTATGACGACATGGTCATGCTGCGCGGCATCGACGTACAGAGCCATTGCGAGCACCACATGGCCCCGTTCCTGGGCAAGGCCTGGGTGGCCTATATGCCGACCGGGAAGGTGGTCGGCCTGTCCAAGCTGGCCCGTCTGGTCGAGATCTTCGCCAAGCGTCTCCAGACCCAGGAGACCATGACCATGCAGGTGGCCGACGCCATCGAGGACCACCTCTCGGCCGCCGGCGTCGCCGTGCTGATTGACGCCGAGCACCAGTGCATGAGCACCCGCGGCGTCCACCACCACGACGTCTCGACCATCACCACCCAGTTCCGCGGCGTGTTCAGGACCGACAAGGTCCTGCAGCAGCGGTTCATGGATCTGGTGGTGCGGAAGTAGTTTAGGCAAATCCTCCCCCTAGCGGGGGAGGTGTCGGCGAAGCAGACGGAGGGGGAAGTGCTGGCCCAGGCATTGCGGTCTTCCCCCACCGGCCTTCGGCCGCCTCCCCTTCAGGGGGAGGACCTAGCCGTCTCAAGCCGCCGCCTTGATTCCCTCGCGGATCCGCGCCACGCAGGCGTCTACGGGCCGGTGCACCAGCGAGACCAGCACGAAGCTGATCAGCATCAGCAGGTACCAGGCGCCGATCTTCTCGATCCCGACCATCGTCCAGCCATCCTTCTGGCTGGGATAGATCCACGCGCCTGCGGCCGTGCCGAGGTTCTCGGCGATCCAGATGAACAGCGACACCAGCAGCAGGCCCACGATCATCGGCATACGGCGCGCCGTCTGGTCGGGGGTGAAGACGAACCACGACCGCCCGAACAGCACCGCCGACAGGGCGAACAGCCCGATGCGGATATCGGGCCCGTAGTGGTGGGTAAAGAAGTTCAGATAGGCCAGGCCCGCCAGGATCCAGGTGCTCCAGAACGGCGGATAGCGGATGAAGGTGATGTCGAACTGTCGCCAGATCCGGGCGATATAGCTGCCGACGCAGGCGTACATGAAGCCGGTGAACAGCGGCACGCCGCCGATCCGCAGCAGGCTGGGCTCGGGATAGATCCACGAGCCGTGGGCAGTCTTGAAGATCTCCATCACCGTGCCGACCAGGTGGAAGATGAAGATCACCAGCGCCTCGTCCCAGCGCTCCAGCTTCAGGGCCAGCAACGAGGCCTGGATGGCCAGCGAGGCGAGCACCAGGAAATCATAGCGGGCCAGGCCCGCATCCCTGGGCCAAAACAGGAAGGTGCCCACCAGCAGGGCCAGCATCAGGCCGCCGAACAGGCAGGCCCAGGCCTGCTTGAGCCCAAACAGCAGGAACTCATAGGCATAGCCATGCCAGCGCGACCGCCGGGCCCAGGGCCGGGCCCGAACGTCGAGCGCCGCGACCTGCGCCTTGATGCGATCCTTGAGGTTCATCGATTCTCCGTCGCGCGAGGCTAGCCCAGTGGGGCCCGTCGGCGCCATATGGGGCGCATGACCGCGCCTCTCTTCCCACACGCCCATGACAAGCACGCCCTGGAACGGGGCGATCAGCTGGCCCCGCGTTTCAACGCCGACGGCCTGGTGGTCGCCATCGCCCAGCACGCTGACACCGGCGAGATCCTGATGCTGGCCTGGATGAACGACGAAGCCCTGAAACTGACCGTCGACACCGGGATCGCCCACTATTTCAGCCGCTCGCGCAGCGAGCTCTGGAAAAAGGGCGAGACCAGCGGCCAGCTGCAGATCGTCAGCGAGCTGCGGGTCGACTGCGACCAGGACGCCGTGCTGATCAAGGTGCGGCCGCAGGGCGATGGCGGCGCCTGCCACGTCGGCTTCCGCTCGTGCTTCTATCGGGTGATGGAAGACGGCCGGCTGGTCGAGCGCGAGGACACGGTCACATGACCGCGCTCCAGGCTCTGCTGGCCTTCAGCTTCGCCGCCTTTCTGCTGACCATCACCCCGGGGCTCGACACTGCCCTGGTGCTGCGCACCGCCGCCACCGAGGGTCCGCGCCGGGCCTTCGCGGCGGCGCTGGGCATCGGGATGGGCTGTCTGGTCTGGGGCGTGGCGGCCGCCTGCGGGGCCGGGGCCCTGCTGACCGCCTCAGAGCTTGCCTACACCGCCCTGAAATGGGCCGGCGCGGCCTATCTGGTATGGGTTGGCAGCAAGATGCTGATCAAGCCCCGCGACAGCTTTGAACCCGGTGCCGTGGCCCCCACCGGCGGCGGCGCCATGGCCTCGCTGCGGCGGGGCCTGCTGACCAACCTGCTCAATCCCAAGGTCGGGGTGTTCTACATCTCGTTCCTGCCGCAGTTCGTGCCGACCGGGGCAAACCCCGCCACCTTCGGCGTACTGCTGGCGGGGCTGCACGTGGTCATGGGCCTGCTGTGGGCCGGACTGCTGATCGCCGCCACCGCGCCCCTGGCCGGCCTGCTGCGCGAGGCCTCGGTGATCCGGGGGTTGGACCGGATCACCGGCGGCGTCTTCATCGCGTTTGGCCTGCGCCTGGCGTTTGAGCGGCGCTAGGCCCTAGCCTTCGGCCAGGGCCTCGACGCCGCCGCCCTGGGTGGGCGTGACCACGAAGCGCTTGAGCACCCGGGTCGTGTAGGCCGGCTCATGGATCGTCGAGACGGCGATCATCTCGCTGGTCGCCTTGCCATGTTCCAGGGTCAGCAGAACAAAGCCCTTGGCCCCCGGATCGGCAAACTTGACCTCGGTATTGCGCGCCGCGAAGGCCTGGCCCAGCGGTACGCCGGGCAGGATATCGCCATAGCCCGGCGAGGTGATCCCGGTGGCCCCGAACTCGACGGCCACCCGCTTGGCGCCTGCCTCATCGAACAGCTCATTGGCCCAGAACGAATGGCTGTCACCCGACAGCACGATCGGATGGGCGCCCGCGCTCTTGAACAGGTCGTACAGGCGCTCGCGATCGGCGGGATAGCCGTCCCAGGCGTCGAGATTGTAGGGCAGGCCCAGGGCCGACAGGGCCACGCCCTGCAGGATGCGACCCCGAACATATTCGGGCAGCTTGGCCAGCATGGGCTCAAATTTGTCGCCCAGCAGGGTCTTCAGATTGGGACCGGCGACGCGGGCCATGACGATCTGATTGCCCAGCACCTGCCAGGCGCTGCCGGCCTTGACCGAGGCGTTGACCTGCCCGGCCAGCCATTGGGCCTGAGCCTGGCCCAGCAAGCGGTGGTCGGGATTTTTCCACTTGGCCGTAAAGGCGGCCACGTCGGGCTTGCCGTCCACGATCGGCAGGTTGGTGGCGTAGTCCAGCGCCTCGGTCCTGGCGGCCAGGCGTGTTTCGGTCATCAGCAGGGTGGCCACGTCGCCGAACTGGAACCCGCGCCAGCTGGCTTCCGGCAGGGCGCCGGCGGCCGGCTCGCGGATCGGCATCCACTCGTAATAGGCCTTCAGGGCGGCGGCCTTGCGCGCGGCCCAGTCGCCCTCACCCTTGTCAGAATCATGGTTCTGGGCCCCGCCCTGCCAGCTGTCATTGGCGGTCTCGTGGTCGTCCCAGACCACGATCCACGGCGCGCGCGCATGGGCGGCCTGCAGGTGAGGGTCGGACTTGTAGCGGGCGTGACGGCGGCGATAATCGTCCAGGGTGACGATCTCATGCAGCGGATCGGGCATCCGCTGGGCCGCGACCGGCGAGTTCATACCGTAGTCGGTAGGCGCGCCGCCATACTCGTAGATATAGTCGCCCAGGTGCAGCACGGCGTCGACGCGCGGCAGCTTGGCGATCGCATCATAGGCGTTGAAATAGCCGTTGGAATAGAGCGAGCACGAGGCCACGGCCAGGACCACATCCTTGGTCGGCCCGGCCGGCAGGGTGCGGGTGCGGCCCACCGGCGAGGTCACGCCATTGGCCACAAAGCGATACCAGTAGTCGGTTCCCGGCTTCAGGCCCTGGCCGTCCAGATCATGCTTGAGCGTCCAGTCGCGGCTGGCCCTGGCGCGCAGGCCTTTGCCGGTGCGGACGATGGTCTTGAAGGCCGGATCCGCCGCCACTTCCAAAGTCGCCAGCACATCGCGGTCGGTCGCGGCCTTGGGCGTGACGCGGGTCCAGAAGATGGCGCTGGTCTGATCAGGATCGCCGCTGGCGACGCCGTGTTCGAACGCCACCGCGCCCGTGTGAAGGTTCAGCCCCTGCGCAGAAACGGCGCTCCCAGCGCCGGCGGCGCCACCCAGGCCGAGAAAGGCGAGAGCCCTGCGACGATCGATCTTCATGGGATTTCTTTCCTGGGTCCACGGCGCCGCTTGGGCGTCTCGTGCGTTAGCGCCACAGCACAACAGGAAGATGACGCATGTCGAGTGAAGGCCTTCACGTCCCCCGCGAAAAACTCAGCCGCAAGACCCTCAACCGCCACTACGCCATCACCTCGCTGATCGAGGAGTTCGAAGCGGTGGACTGGTATCGCCAGCGCGCAGATGACTGCGACGACGTCGAGCTGAAGAAGATCCTGCTGCATAACGCGCGCGAGGAACTGGAACACGCCGCCATGGTGCTGGAATGGCTGCGGCGAGACGATCCCGAGACCGACGAACAGCTGCGCAAGTACCTGTTCAAGGACGGCTCGATCGCCGGCCACGAGGAAGAGGCGGTCGGGAAATAGGTACCAGGAATTCCGCTCTGCCCGGCCAAGGCCAGGCAGAGCGGATATCACTTTCTAGCGCTTGATCGACAGCGCCACGCCCACAAAGCGCGGCTCGCCGGCGATGAAGGTGGGGATGCCGAAGGCGTCGCCGGTGTTGCCGGCGTCCTTGATATAGTCCTGCTCGAGCAGGTTGGTCGCGAACGCCTCGATCTTGATGGCGCTGTCCTTGCTGGGCTGATAGCCGATGCGCAGGTTCATCAGGCCATAGGCCTTCTGCTTCTCATCCTGGATCACGTCGCCCGTGGTCTGCAGCGCGGCCCGGTCGTTGGCGTTGTCGAAGAACACCTCCGACTGCCACGTGTAGGTCGGGGTGATCGTGAAGCGGCCGATCGGCGCGTCGAAGGCCAGGTTGGCGCCCAGCGAGAAGCTGTCGTCCGGCGACAGGCGGAAACGGTTATCCTTGAACAGACCGTTGCCGAAGCGGGCCTTGCTGTGCGCGTAGGTGCCGAACACGGTGGCGTTGGCCGTGACCTGGAAGGTCGTCTGACCTTCAAAACCGGTGGCCGAGGCCTCCCCCGCATTGGTGGAAACGACCTGGCCGGACGGCAGACGGATCGAGGTCTGGAAGTTCTCGTAGTCATAGCGATAGACCGCGCCCTCCAGGGTCAGGCGACGATCCATGAGGGCGACCTTGGAGCCAATCTCGTAGGAGATGACTTCTTCGGCCGGGATCTCGGTGAACCGCGCCGCAGCGCCGGGAACGGTGTTGCCGCCCTGAACGACCTTGGGACGACGGCCGGTGGCCACCGAGGCGTAGACATTGGCGTCAGGCGTGACGGCGTAGCGGCCGACGACGCGGTAGGTGATGCCGTTGTCGGTGAAGCTCTTGTATTGCGGCTGCCCGCCGGTGGTGGGCTGCACGAACAGGCCGCGCGACGTGGTCGGCGAGCTGCCGCCCAGGACCGAGCCGCCATTGCCCAGGACGACGCCGTAGCCGCTTTCCTTGTCGTCATAGGTGTAGCGCAGGCCGGCCGCCAGTTCGAGCTTGTCGGTCGCCTTCCAGGTCACATCGCCATAGGCGTCATACGACTTGGTCTTGCCGTAGTTGGTGAAGGTTTCCAGGTGCTGGCTCTTGAGCGGCCCAAAGCCCGGGATCGAATTGATGAAGGCCAGACCGGCGACATTGGGACGCACAAAGCCCGGGATCGCGCTGGCGCGGGCGGCAAACACCCGCTCGTTGAACAGCAGCGGCACGCGCTGGCTGCCGTCTTCCCAGAAATAGCTGAGCCCGCCAAAGGCCGTGATCGCGCCATCGGCGTCATAGTTCAGGCGCAGGTCCTGGCTGGCCGACTTGCCCTGGGCGTCTTCGGCGAAGGTGAACAGCGGCAGCGAGAAGCCGTCGGCGTCAAAGATCTCTTCGCCCGCAAAGCGACGGAAGGCGGTCGTCGAGGCCAGCGAGAGGGCGTCATTGATCTTGTAGTTGGCCAGGCCGGTGACGCTGAACACGTCGCGCTCAAGACCCAGCTTCTGGTCGTTCTCGAAGCCGGCCACGGTGGCCAGGGCGGCGCCGGAATTGCGATCCAGATCACCCAGCACCGCGCCCGTGGTCGGGTCGGTCGGCAGATAGGTCAGCGACTTGAACGAGGTGCCCGACGGGCTGTCGGACTGATAGTTGACCAGCAGGTCGGCGTCGAAACGCTCGGTCGGGCGCCAGTTCAGCGCAACGCGCACCGCCGTGGTCTGGGTGGAGTTGAAGTCCTCGCCGACCAGCAGGTTCTTCACATAGCCGTCGCGGTGCTTGATGCGGCCGGCGACGCGGATCGACAGGGTGTCGGTGACCGGAGCGTTGAACATGCCCTCGGCCATCAGGTAGCCGAAGTTGCCGCCCTCGAAACGCGCGGAGGCGGCATAGCCCGGACGGGCCTTGGCCTGGATGATGTTGACCGCGCCGATCAGCGCGCCGCGACCATAGAGGGTCGATTGCGGACCCTTGGCCACTTCGACGCGCTCCAGGTCGAACAGCTCGACATAGGAGCCGCGCGACTTCGAGATCGAGACGCCGTCCTGATAGACCGAAACGCGCGGCTCATTGGTGGCCTCGCCGGAGTCGGACGTGATGCCGCGCATCACGAAGCCGGGATTGTTGGGCGACTGGTTCTGGACCTCGAAGCCGGGAACGAACAGCGACAGCTCCTCAAACTCCTGGACGCCCAGCATCTCAAGCGTCGAGCCCGAATAGGCGGTCAGCGAGACCGGCACATCCATGGCCTTCTGTTCGCGCTTTTGGGCGGTGACGACGACCTGCTCGACCTGAGCGGCGTCAGCCGGCGCATCGACGTCGGCGGCGATGGCCATGGAAGCGACGCTGAGCGCCAGAACACTGGTGGCGGACATCAGCAAGGTGGTGTGGATCGCGCGCATCGATTATCCCCTTCGACGGTAAGCTGGACTAAGTTCCCGGCGGATAGGCGCCGCTCGTGTCGGACGCGCGACGAGATTGCGACGGAGCGATGAAACACCCTTGAGCCCGCTGGACGACGATACAGACGACATCGAGATAGAGGCTCAGGCGCCACAAACCGAGGCCCGGCTTGAGGTTACGCTCACGGCGGATGACGCTGGGGAACGCCTGGACAAGATTCTGGCGACGCGCTTCGAGAGCCTGTCGCGCGCGCGCCTGCAGGCCCTGATCGCCGACGGCCGGCTCAGCCTGGAAGGCCGGGCGGTGACCGACGGCTCGCAAAAGGCCCGCCCTGGCCTGTATCAACTGCTGATCCCCGCCCCGATCGCCGCCGAACCCTCGCCCGAGGACATTCCATTGAGCGTCCTCTACGAGGACGCCCACCTGATTGTCGTCGACAAGCCGGCCGGCATGGCCGCCCACCCGGCCCCCGGGAACTATACCGGCACCCTTGTCCACGCCCTGCTGCACCATTGCCGCGGCAGCCTGTCGGGCGTCGGCGGGGTCGCGCGGCCCGGCATTGTCCATCGGCTGGACAAGGAAACCTCTGGCGTCATGGTCGCGGCCAAGACCGACGCCGCCCACCAGGGCCTGTCGGCGCTGTTTTCCACCCACGACATCGATCGTCTCTATATCGCCCTGACCCGCGGCGCGCCCTATCCGGCCCAGGGCACCATCCAGACCCAGCTGGGCCGCTCGCCGCACGACCGCAAGAAAATGGCGATCCTCAAGAGCGGCGGCCGCGAGGCCATCACCCACTATCGCGTCGAGGAAGCCTTTGGCCCCGCCGACAAGCCGGTGGCGGCGCGCGTGGCCTGTCGGCTGGAGACCGGCCGCACCCACCAGATCCGCGTCCACCTGGCCAGCAAGGTCGCGCCCTGTCTTGGCGACCCGGTCTATGGCGGCGGGCCGCCCGCAGCCGGCGTGAAGGCCGTGATCGAAGAGATCGGTTTCCAGCGCCAGGCCCTGCACGCCGCCGTACTGGGATTTGTGCATCCGATCACCGGCGAGACCCTGCGCTTCGAGACCGCCCTGCCCGCCGACATGGCGGCGCTGGAGGCCGGACTCAGGGCGCTCTGAAACAACCGTCTCTTGCGGTCGCGTTACAAACGCGCCCTAATTCCGCTGACGGAGCGGCCTACAGCCTACAGACCGCCGCTTTCCGGAAGGCCTCATGACCTCGATGCGACCCCTGCTCGTTCTGCTGGCCAGCCTGGCCATCGCCGGACCCGCCCTGGCCCAGACGGTCGTCGGCGAGGACGAAGTCGTCTCGACCGCCGCCCACCGGCTCGACGCCAGAACAGCGGCAGAGGCCCAGAACGCGCCCGCCGTCAGCGCGCCCCCGCCCCGCATCCTCACCACCGACGAGCAGATCGCCGAGTTCCTGGCGACCTCCCCGGCTCTCGAAGGCCGCGACGGCCTGGTCGGGCTTGGGCGGAGCGACGAAGAGACCCGGCGCAAGATCCACGGCTCGGCCGGCGTCACCGTGGGCACCGGCGGCTATCGCAGCGCCTATGTCTCGACCCTGATCCCGATCGGTGAAACCTCGACCCTGGGCCTGGCCTATTCCCAGACCGATCACGGCAACAACGCCGTTTTCCATCCCTATGACGACTATGGCTATGGCGGCTACGACCGGGGCGGCTGGAACGGCGGCAGCGTCGGTCTGGGCCGGCCAGGCTATTGGGGCCGCGGCGGAAAGCAGCAGTCTCTGGCCGTTTCCCTGGCCGTCGGCGGCGACCGCCGCAGCCCGCCCGATGGCTGCGCGCCGGCGTTTCGCGCCGGAGATCGTTATATAGAGCCGATTTGGGCAACCCAGATGCGGGGCCAGGTGAGTCCCTGCGCGCCCGATGGATCGCGTTGAGCGGTTCACCCGGCCAGGGCCGACCGAAACGATCTTCTTGCGAACGCCCGTCGTTCGCGGATGCTTAATAGCTTAGCGCCATGGTTCCCTATCGGGATCTATCAGGCGTTCGCATGCAGCCGGAAATCATCGCCCACCATCACCCCGCCACGGGGACGGTGACCTATCTTGTCGTAGATCCAGCCACATTGCTGTGCGCGATCGTCGATCCCGTTCTGGATTTCGATCCGGAGACGCAGGCTACCGACACCCGCTTTGTCGATGGGATCATCGCGGAAATCCGCGCCCGCGACATGGGTCCGACCTGGATCCTCGAAACCGGCCTGCACGCCACGCACCTGTCGGCGGCCGGCCATCTGAAATATGAAACCGGCGCCTCGATCTGTATCGGAGCCGGGGTGATCGACAGCCTCAAGCGCCTTGCGCCGGCCATGGGCGAGGACGGCGTCGACCTCGAAGGCTGGGACTTCGACAAACTGGCCCAGGACGGCGAAGTTATGCCGATGGGCGGGCTGGAAATCACCGCCCACACCGTCACCGGTCGCCTGCCCGGCGCCGTGGCCTATCAGATCGGCGACGTGGTCTTCACCGGCGACGCCGTGCTGGCCCCGGACCTGGGCTCGGGCCGCTGCGACCTGCCCGGCGCCGACGCCGAGGGTCTGTACGCCGCCGCTCGCCGTTTTCTCTCGCTGCCAGACGACACCCGCCTACTGGCGGGCTGGGAAGACGCCGCCGGCCGGGCCGCAACCACCGTGGCCCAGCAGCGGGCCGACAATGTCCAGCTGCAGGACGGCATCGACATGGCCGCCTTCACGGCCCTGCGCGGCGCCGCCGACGCGGCCTTGGCGCCAGCGCCCTATCCCGCCCAGGCCCTGCGCGTGGCGATCCGCTCCGGCAAGCTGCCGCTTGAGGGCGCAGACGGCCGCCGCTTCCCGCCGACAGATATCAGTTCTTTTTAGAAACGGACTTGCCTACAGCCGCATCTATAGCCATATGCTTCGCACACGAAACATATGGAGCCCCTGATGGCCGAAGATTTCAGCGCGACCCTGACCCAGGCCCAGGCCGGCCATCTCCCCGATCTGCTGGGCCTGGAATGGCTGGAAGCGCACAGCGGCTTTGTGAAAGGCCGTTTCACCGTGGCCAAGCATCACATGGCCCCCAACGGCTTCCTGCACGCCGCCAGCGTCATCGCCCTGGCCGACAGCGCCTGCGGCTATGGTTGTGTGGTGTCGCTGCCTGACGGAGCCAACGGCTTCACGACGATTGAACTGAAATCAAACTTCCTGGGCACGGTTCGCGAAGGTGGTGTTCTGTGCGAGGCCAAGCTGGTCCACGGCGGTCGCCAGACCCAGGTCTGGGACGCGGTCGTCACCGCCGAAGCGACGGGCAAGACCATCGCGCTTTTCCGCTGCACCCAGATGGTTTTGCACCCCAGGACGTGACCGCGAGAGAAAGCCTGAGACAGGGACTTGCGTTCCCGCGACGACACCGCTAGGTATCGCGCCCTCGACCTCGGGCCCTCTCAAAAAGGGCTCACCAACGGCGCCTGGAGAGGTGGCAGAGTGGTCGAATGTACCGCACTCGAAATGCGGCGTGCCTGGAAGGGCACCGTGGGTTCGAATCCCACCCTCTCCGCCACTACCCTGTGAATTTCCTGAAATTTCCGCCGCCCTGGCGCTAGCGCCTACAAGCCTCATGACGTCGATTGGGCGATTGCGATTGCGCATGGAGAGTGGTGGCTGGCGCCTGCAGGCTTGGACAACTGCGGCTGGATCCTGGCGGAAACGCTTGGAGTCGCCCGCGCAATTTCCTTAGCCGCCGTGCCGCGCGGCAGGGATCTTGGGGTCAAGGCTGGCGGATGGGTTGGTTCCAGCCCCCGTCGGGGAAAGGAACCTGGGGAAGCCCCGCGACACAGATGGTCTAGACCAATCCAAGGATGTTTCGACGCCTGCGCGGGGCGCACAGGGAAAGCCTCCGCACGTGTCCAACGAGGAGTGAGCAAGGTCAACGCACGCGGATATCGACGCTGATCTTGAGGGCGTCATGTCGCCAGTGCTCTCGGTCGAACTCGACCACGCGTCCCTGCGCATTGTAGCAGGTGCGCTCCACGCTGAGACCAGGCAGGCCCGATTTGACCCGCAGGGCTTCGGCTTCCCCCAGCGTCAGGGCGCAGGGCCGCATGTCGACCTTGTTGCGCGCGACGCCGATGCCGTAGACCGACTTCAGAACGCTGGTCAGCGAGCCGTCGAGATCGTGCTCCATGAGACCTGGCGCCAGCGAGGCGTCGACGACGATACTCTCGATCAGCACAGCCCGGTCATCGATCGAGCGCCGGCGGCGGATCCAGTACATCGGCGCGCCAACAGGGCGTGAAAAGATCTGCGCCAGCATGGCGTCGCAGGCGATCTCGACCTTGCTGAGCGTCTCGGTGGCCGGCCGTCGGCCTTGCGCCTCGACATAGGACATGAAGCCCTCCCAGCGGGTCGGATCGTAGACCACCGGGGGCGGGGAAACGTACCAGCCGCTGCGGTCCTTTCGATAGATCAGCCCCTCGGCCTCAAGCTGAAACAGGGCCTCGCGAACAGTGCCCCGCGCCACGCCGCCACCGACCTGCAACTGGCGCTCTGACGGCAGCCGTTCGCCAGCCTTCAGTTCGCCACTGACGATCCGCACGGCGATGCCGTCGCGGACTCCAAGATAATGGAGGGTGTCGGACTGATGCATCGGAAAGACCTGTCAGCGGTCGAATCCCGCCAGTCCCAAGGATGGGAGCCCGCTCCGTCAAGGTCAAGAAACGGGATCAAGCCCCTGACGCCCATTCTCGAAAGGATCACGGCTTCACGAAAGCTTTGCCAAGCCTATGCCGATTTTGGTATATACCAATCTCGACACCGGGAGGCGGCTCCTGCCAGCACGCTTGCGCACTTCCGATCCTGTCAGCACCACGGATAGATGATGACGACCCGTCCAGCGGCCGATGCTTTCGTGGCCGAACTCGCCGATCTCTTCGCCCGCCTGGGCGGCCTGCGCTATGGGGAAGACGTCAGCCAGCTGGAGCACGCGCTGCAGACGGCGCATCATGCCAAGATCGACAACGCGCCGCCCGCCATGATCGTCGCCGCCCTGCTGCACGACGTGGGCCACCTGATGCAGAAGGCCGGCGAGGGCGCAGCAGACCTTGGCATCGATACGCGCCACGAGCATATCAGCGCCGGCTATCTGGCGCGGGCGTTCGGCCCGGCGGTGACAGAGCCGATCCGCCTTCACGTGGCGGCTAAGCGCTACCGGGTGGCCGTGGATCCCGCCTATTTCGCGCGCCTCAGCAAGGCGTCCCTGCAGAGTCTGGCTCTGCAGGGCGGCCCGATGAGCAGGGCCGAGATCGAGGCGTTCCTGGCCGAGCCGGCAGCGCAAGCCGCCCTGCGACTGCGCGGCTATGACGAAGCGGGCAAGGCCCCGGACGCCGAGGTGGCCGGCTTTGAGACCTATCACGACCATCTTCGAGATCAGATCGATCGCGCGGGCGAAATTTCAGTCTGATCGCGAAGCGCCGCCCGGGCCGCGACAAGCCGCTTCTCGTGCGCTGCGGGCTGTGTCTGCGCGCTGATACCAACGGCCGTTGATCCTGACCTCAGAGGGTCCAAATCTGAAAATACGCTGTCACCCCGGGACTTGTTCCCGGGGTGACGAGAACATAGAGCGCGAGGAGTCGAGCTCAGCGGCGCTTGGTATGAGGTCTAAACCTCGTCTGAGACCAGATGCTGCAAGACGCGCTTCTCAAGCACCAGCAGCGCGCTGGCGTTATTGGTGCGCATGACCAGACCGGCGGCGAGCGGCCTGACGGCCTCGTGCACGGCGCGAGCCAGGCGCAGGAAGTCCGACCGCCCCCGTCCTCTGGCGCCATGCAAGGCGCAGAGCTGGCGCCAGTCGGACACAAAGTCCTCCAGCAGCATGCTGAACCGCGCCGCCCGGTCCCTGGCCTCGGCGGTGTCGGCAGCGAGCGCCAGTTCCGCGCGCAGATCGTCGACCAGCAGCTGCACTTCGGCGGCAGGCATCACCGGCGTGCGCTGGTCACCCTCGGTCAGCAATGTGGGACGCATCCCCGGGTCCCAGGCGACCGTCCGCCATTGCGCGCGCGGCGGCGCCTGTCCACGGACGAACTGCCAGAACGCTGCTGTGCCGCTGGTATCCGCGACGAGATGGATACGCTCGGCGCCGGACCTGTTTTCGACATGGTGCGGGCGCCAGTTATCGAAGATCCAGGCTTCGCCAGCGGCCATGTGCACAGATTGCCCGTCGCAGTGAAAGGCGACCTCCGGCTGGGTGAAGACCGGAATGTGCAGCCGCACCCGCGTATGCCAGTGGTAGTTGATGTCGGCGTGCTCGGGCACAGCCGCCCCCGGGGCTAGGCGCATGAGCCGCGAGCGGCTCCAGACCACGCCAAAGGCCGCCAGGGCCTGGGTTGTATAGGGCATGGCCTCAAGCCAGCGGGTTGGCAGCATCTGCCCATGAACGGAGTCGGTCTCAGCCCCGCCCGCGCTGATCAACCGCGCCGCACTGTTGCCGGGCAAGCGGTCCGGGTGTGACGTCCAGGCCTCGTCTGGCAAAGCCGCGACCTCAGCCTGCAAACGCCCGACATCGAAGAGCAGGGGGAGGTGGAAGAAGGGGCGGGAAAGTCGCATGGGTCAGGCCCTGTAGCCGGCGAGCGCGTCACCCAGTCCGTCCCGCAAAGGCGCTAGCCATGGCTCGTAGGGCCGCCATTGCGCGAGGCCGTCACGGCCGATGGGCTGGCGAACCTGCTCTGAGCTGGGCGTGCGCACGCTGCGCTGGGTCTCGTGGAAAGTCAGGCAGGCCGGCTCAAACGGCAGCCTGCAACCCTCCAGCATGCGCTGCACGCTGTCTTCAAGATCCTCGACCACATCCTCGTAGGACACCTTCAGCACCCGCCCCGGCAGCACCTCGCCCCAGTGCCTCATGAGGTCGAGATAGGTGCGATAGTGACGGGCGAGATGCTCCATGCCGTAGGTGAATTCCTGGTTGGTGGTCCCAAACAGCTGCTTGAGGTTGCTGAAGCAGCACGCCATGGGCTCGCGGCGCACATCGATGATCGTCGAGCGCGGCAGGATGAGATGGATCAGGCCGATGTGCCAGAAATTGTTGGGCATCTTGTCGACGAAGAAGGCCTTCCCCAGCCTGCGATAGGTGCGGGTTTCGGCCAGGAAGCGCTCGCCGAGCGCCCGGACGTCCTGCGGGGTCAGGCGCAGCAGGGCCTCGGGATCCAGCGGCAAGCCGCAATCAGGATCGCGGCCGCAGATCTCGCCAGCATAGCGGTCGATTTCTGTCAGTTCCTGCGTGCCTTCCACCTGGGAATGGGAGGCCAGGATCTGCTCGATCAAGGTTGACCCCGAACGCGGCAACCCCACGATAAAGATCGGCGCTGGATCGGCCAGACCCCAGCCCGCGCGCGCGGCAAAGACTTCGGCGGTGAAGACCTGTTTCAGTCGCAGGACGCAGGATTCCGCGACCTCGGGGCGATATCGGCTGGAGACCGCGCGGATCGCATTGCCGCGCTCGTAACATTGCCAGGAGGCTGGGTAGTCCGCCCGGTCCTCCAGCGCCTTGCCCAGCGCGAAGCTGAGATAGACGCGGTCCATGTCCTGGACGCCAGGCCGGGACTGCGCAGCGCGCATGCGCGCGATGTCATCGTCGGTGAAGCGGTAGGTCTTGAGGTTGGCCAGGCTGAACCAGGCCACGCCGTAGTCTGGCCGCGCCGCCAGGGCGGCGCGATAGTCCGCAATGGCGTCCTGTTGCCTGCCCGTGACCTTCAGGGCGTTCGCCCGCCAAAGGCGCAGATCTGCGACTTCCGCCCCCAACAAGGCTTGGTTGTCCAGCAGTCGCTCATAGAGATCGATCAGCGGCTCATGGTCGCCCAGGGCGATGCAGGCCGCGCCGTACTGCTTGAGATACTCGCGATTGTCAGGGTCGTGTTCGAGCAGGTGCTCAGCCTCCCGCCGCGCCTGCAGGGGCTTTTGCTGCTGCAAGAGCACCATGGCGTAGTCGAGGCGGGCCGCGTGATAGTCCGGGGCGCGCTCAAGCACCGACTTCAACAACGCCTCGGCCTCGCCAGGCGCCCCGCGCGCCGTAAAGATATGCGCCAGCAAGCGAAGGGCGCCAACGTTTCCACCATCCGTGTAAAGATAGTCACGGATGACCTCCTCGGCCGAGGACAGGTCGCCATCGGCGAGCAGGCTGCTCGCCGCCACCACCGCCGGCGGAAGCTGCCTCAGCATCGCCAGATGCTGCGCGGCCGTGGCCGCCTGGGCCGCATCGCCCACCATGCGGTAGAGCTGTTCCAGCATGTCCCAGCTGGCCGGCAGAGTCGGGTTGAGGCGCACCGCCTCCCGCAGCGCCTCGATGGCGGCCGGCGCATCGCCAAGCACAACATGGCAGTGGCCGCGCTCCTGATACAGGCGGCTGAACCCTGGATGCAGGTCCTGGAGCCGCGCGAGGCTGGCCAGGGCTTCCGCGATGCGTTGGCCCGACCGCAGATCCCTGGCGTCCTGCAACAGGGCGTAGCGATCCCGAGATCCAGGGCTGGAGCTCACCGAGGGCGTCACCGCGCGACGCCGGCCAGCAGGAACGGCTCCAGCCAGCTGGGTTCCGGCTGGTCGGCGTCGTAGTACTCGAAGATCAGATGGACGCGGTCGGTATCACCGTCGTTGCGCACCCAGTGCGGGCCGAGGTTGTTGACCTCCACCGCCTCGCCCGGCGGGAAATGGTGTTCGCCGCCGCCGAAGAAGGACACCACCTGCGGATTGGTCGACAGCGGCACATGGATCTTGTGCGGCCACTTGGCGGCGGGGTTGGCGTCGATATGGGGGTGGATCACCCCGCCCGGCCGCATCCTTGCCAACATCACCCGCGGAAACACTCCGCGCGCATAGCCATAGTCGCCGACGGCCTGAGCCAGCACCGGCTCCAGCAATCCGCGCCATTGCGGCCAGGCCGCGCGATCGTGCGAGCTGCGCCAGTCACGGGGACTGTCGATAAACCGGAAAACGATGTGGGAGGTCGCGTCCAGCACCTCAAATCTGTTGGGCTTGCTGGCGTTCTCTGCGGCCCAGAGGTCCTCGGGAATCGCCAGAGCGGCCGCCTGCAGCGCGGCGATGTCCACTGGCCCGAGCTTGCGGACGCCGGTCGTCTTGCGCGGGTTGGCGGCAGGCGCAAAAGGGGGCGCGTTCATCGCACGTCTTCGAAGCTGTAGCCGAACAGGTCCAGATCCTGGGCGTAGCGGGCGGCGACGCCGTCGATCAGGTCCTGATCGTAATAGTGACGATAGTCGCCGTGACGGCTGCCGTTGACGCGGTCCAGAGGGCGGGAGGGAATGCCGATGCGCGCGCAGATCGTATCATACGACCCCTGCATATCCTCGACGTGGCCGATGTGGTCGGCCATCAGGGTCTTGCCGTCCTCGCCCAGCAGAAGCGAGGCCTGTGGCTGGAACAGGATATGGTGTTCCGGCGGCTTCTCGAAAAGAAAGTGACGCATGACCGCCTGCGGTTGCTGCTCAAAGACGTCGCCGCCCCGCAGCATGAAGGCGCAGTACGAGACGAAGCGATCGAACGGATTGCGCACGAAGGCGAACTTGAAATAGCCGCTGAAGGCCTCCTCGCCGAGATAGGGGCGCACCTGCTGCAGAGACAGGTGGCCATGCCGGATCGCCGCCAGATCCTGCCAAGGGAAGCGCTTGTCGACGAACAACCCGACCTGCTCCAGGTCGCCGTCGCTCAAGTGCTCGCGCAGGGCCTGTCGCACGGCATGGGTCCCGGTCTTGGGCACGGCTGCGAAGATGAAGCGATGGCTGTGGGAAACAATCATGTTGCAGGGACACCCAGAAAAAGCGCCCCACCTCTGATGAAGGTGGGGCGCAAAGTCTAAAACAAGCGGTGGCCTTAGAACTTGTAGCTAAGCCCAACCATGTAGGTCGAACCGCTCTGGTTCTGGTTGTAGAGATATTGGTTCTGGCCCCAGAACTGCGTGTCCTCCTGGTTCGTCAGGTTGATCCCGTTCAGCGTGAGCTGCAGTTGATCGGTGACGTTCAGGAAGGCCGAGGCGTCCACATAGGTCGACCCCTCGAAGCCGCGCGTGCTGGCGCTCATGACACTGTCGCTGTTCCCGGAGAACCAGCGATTGCGGTGGCTCATCGACCCGCGGACACCCCAGCGCGCGGTCTCGTAGTAGAGCGTGGCGTTATAGCTGGTGTTCGAGATGCCGGTGAGCGCCTCGTCAGCGTCCACATAGGTGTAGTTGGCCACCGCACCCAGCTTGTCGAACGGCGCCGGCAAGAACGAGAACTGGCCCTGCGCGGCCAGTTCCACACCGGTCAGCTTCTTGGTGCCGGTGATGTTGACCGGCATCGAGAACTCTTTGACGATCGTATTGGCCGTGGCGCCCGGGATCGTGGTGAACGGGACGCCAGTCTGGCTGAACGGGACGTTCTCGAGGGTTTTCGAGCCAATGAAGTTCTTGATGCTCTTCTGGAACACGCTGGCCGAGAGCAGGCCGTCCACGCCGAAGTAGTATTCCGCCGCGAAGTCCAGCGTGTTGTCCTTGTAGGGCTCAAGGTTTGGATTGCCGCGCGACGCCGAGATGTCGCCGCTATCCGAATTCTGGAACGCGCTGCCCTTGGCCGCCATCGACCCCAGGCCTGGACGGTTGAGGTTCTGCGTGGCGGAGAAGCGCACCAGCACGTCCGGCGTCAGCTCCAGCACCGAGTTCATGGCCGGCAGCACGCCTGAGTAGCTGCCCTCGACGTCCGTCGTGCCCAGATAGGCGTAGCTGTCGCCCTGGATCCAGCCGGTGCTGTGGGTGTCGGTCTGATAGCCCCGCAGGCCGATGTTACCGCGGAAGCGCTTGCCGAAGAGGTCGGTATCCCAGTCCGCCTGCACATACTCGGAGACGGTCTTTTCCGAGGTCTCGTAGACGTTCTCGATGTCCTGGAGCGCGCCGCCCGTACCGTCCTTGTTGGGACCAAAGCGGTGGTACTCGTTGTACTTCGCAAAGGCCTTGGCGTAGTCGCCGACCAGCCACGAGCCGAACTCGTTGGTGAACACGGAGGTGACGTCGGCAACGGCCGTCCCGCGCATCTTGGTCCGGGTTCCATTGACGTTGTCGTCATAGAACAGGTCCCGGCCGCCTTGCGTGAACTTGTGGTAGGCCACGCCGGCCCGCAGGGTCCAAACCTCGTTCAGCACGTACTGGGCGTCCAGCACGCCTTCCTGCAGTTCCGACTGATTGTTGAAGCCGCGATAGTAGAAGGAGTCCATCGCGTAGTTGGCAGGATTTGTGGCGTCGAAGTTCGGGTAGGAGAACGTCGCCGACCGGCCATCGCTGCCATAGTTGGCAATCAAATTGCCCTTGGCGCGCATATAAAGCTTGTCGTCAGAGGGCGTCTCATAGGTCGACTTCTCGTAGCCGACATGCCCGTCGATCGTGAGGCGATCGGTGAGGTCCCACTTGCCGGTCAGCGCCACCTGGTCGAAGCGGTTTTCGTTCAGCGAGCGGCGATGCTCGCTGCCGAAGGTGGTGCCCGTGACATCAGTCAGGGTCACGTAGTTGCTGTTGTCCCAGGCCAGGTTGTTGATGACGGACGCCTTCTGGAAGGCGCTCGGCCAGACCGTGCTGGCGACGGTGTCGAACGCGACCGACCCGGTCGATGCGAGCGGCCGCGTGGCAAGGTGCAGTTCGTCGCGATGCGTGGTGTACTCGCCGTGCAGCACATCAAGCGTCAGCAGCAGGTTGTCCATCGGACGCCACTGCACAGCGCCCGTCAGGCCCAGACGCTCCTGCTTGGAATTCCACGAGGATATGCGGTTGCCGTCAGCAAAATAGAGATCGCCCGACAGGAACTTGGCCTGCTGCGCCGTGCTCAGCTTGGAAATGTTCAGGCCTTTGGTGACCAGGCCCTGAAGGGTTCCCGCGCTGGGGCGCGAATAGTTGTAGGTGTTGTGGCCCTGTTCGGTCGTTTGGCGCTTGCTGTAGGCGACCGAGAAGGCGACGCCGAACTTGTTGTCCCAGTTCTGGCTGAACAAGGCCGCAATGCGCGGCTGGGCGTCTTCGGTGTATTCGTTGGTTCCGAGCTTGAGCGACACTGCGCCCTTTGACCCCGACGCGTAGTCAAACGGCTTGCCGGTGAACAGGCCGACCGTACCGGCCATGCCGCCCTCGTTCTGGGCCGCCTGGAAGGTCTTTTCGACCTCCACGCGGGAGAACAGTTCCGAGGCGAAAATGTTGAAGTCGAAGGCGCGGTCGCGCGAACGCTGGCCGCGGCTGTCCTGGGCGGAGTCGACGTTACCCAGCACTTCCATGCCATTGAGTTGCACGCGGGCGAAATCTGGACCCAGGCCCCGCAGCGAGATCCGCCGGCCTTCGCCCGCTTCCCGGGTGATCTGAACGCCCGGCAGGCGCTGCAGCGATTCAGCCAGGTTGAGTTCCGGGAACTTCGCCATGTCCTCGGCGACGATCACGTCCTTCTGGATGACCGAATCCCTCTTGATGGCGCGGGCGTCGCTGAGCGACTTGCGGTAGCCGGTGACGACAACTTCGTCGACCAGATCGCCAGAAGCCTGCTGCGCGAGCGCGGCCGATGAATGCGCTCCAGCAGCCAGCACCGCAACGGTGGCCAGCAAAAAGCTCTTGAGATGCGGGCGCGTGGCCCGAGCAGGATATCGCTTAAACATGAGTGTCCTTCGCCCCAACTGGTATGAACCAGTCAGACTAAAGCAGCGAGCGACGACACCCGCGTGACAGCGCCGCTCCGCACGGCGCAATTCGTCCATTCTGCGCCGCACGTCAGGTCGATTATGGCCCTACAGGGATGACTTTAGAGGGCGGTGAGCGCTCCATCGGCCCGTTCGCCCGGCGCCTTGACGCCCCTGAACGCCCAGACTTCGCTGCTCATTTGGCCAACGGCGCACAGTCGCAAAACTGCCAACTTCACGTGATATTTGGTCTATACCAATAATCAGTCGTTGGACGATCGCAGCATGAGTCCAACAGATAAGCGGGCCCTGAAGGCCTTGCCGCCAAGGCGCGGACCATCGCGGCCGGCGGCGACGAGGCGCAGCCGCGCCGGCGCTGGCGCGCTGATCGACGCCGCCGCCACGCCTACCTTCGCGCTGGCTGCACCTCCCATCCCCAGCCCTGATTTCTGGAGTGCGTTATGAAGAATCTGATCCGGGTGATCCCGCTTCTCGCTGCGCTCTTCGCCAGCATGGCTGGCGCGGCCGGCGCCTATGCCGGCGAGGCGCGGAAGACAGGCCATGTGATCATCATCGGCGTGGACGCCCTGAGCCCCGACGGCGTGATGAAGGCCGATACCCCCACCCTGCACGACATGATGAAGCGCGGCAGCTGGAGCATGCATGCCCGCGGCGTGCTGCCCACCACGAGCGGCGCCAACTGGGCATCCATCATCGGTGGCGCCGGACCAGAGCAGCATGGCGTGACGAGCAACGACTGGCAGGTGGGCGAGTTCAACTTTCCCGCTTCGGTGACCGGTTCCGGGGGCTTCTTCCCATCCATCTTCCAGGTGCTCAAAGACCAGAATCCGGAATGGGAACTAGGCTCGATCTATAACTGGGACGGGTTCGGCAACCTCTACGACCACCGGTTCTTGGACTATGACGTCCACGGCAAGGATGAGGACGAAACCACCGCACTGGCGGTCGATTACATCAAGACCAAGCGGCCTGAGTTCCTCTTCGTGCATTTGGATCATGTCGATCACGCCGGACACGCCCATGGCCATGGCACGCCGTTGTTTTACGAGGCCGTGGCCAATGCCGACAAGCTGATCGAAAGAATCCGCCAGGCCACGGTCGAGGCCGGCATCGCGGACGAGACGGTGATCCTGGTCACCTCCGACCATGGCGGCGTGGGCAAAGGGCACGGCGGCGAAAGCCTGGCTGAACTTGAAATTCCCTGGATTGCCTATGGCAAGGACATCAACCCGGGCCAGCTTGATCTGCCCATCAACACGTTCGACACCCCCGCCACCGTCGCCTGGCTGCTGGGCGCCAAGATCCCCTTCGCCTGGCTAGGGCGCGCCGTGACGCCGATCCTGAAGGGCGAAAAGGCGCCCGAACAAGCCTATCGCTCCAGCAGTTTCTACGCCTCGCCAGTTATCGAACCGGCAGGCGACGGAAATGCGCCTGCAGGCGGGCTGTTCATCAACCAACCGGCCAAGATGACCATCCGCAACCCCAACGCCACGGGAAAGGTCCGCTACACGCTGGACAGTTCGACCCCCACGGTCGGATCCCCGCTTTACAAGGGCCCGGTCGAGATCGCCCGCAACACGATCGTGCGGGCCACGCTGTTCGTCTCCGGCCAGGCCGCCAGCGTTCCCGCCACGGGCTACTTCCGCATCCTCGACCTGAAAGGTCCCGAGGCGCGCGGCGTGAACTACAAGGTGTATCTGCTGCCGGAAACGCCGGTGCGGCTGCCCGATTTCTCCCGGCTCGAGCCCGCAACCGCCGGCACATCCCATGAACTGACCATCGACGGCCTGACGCTCCCGCGAGGCGACAGCGTAGCCGTGGTCTTCGAAGGGTATCTCCATATCGCGGCGGCAGGCGCCTACAGCTTCGCCCTCGCCTCCGACGACGGCAGCAAGCTCTATATCGATGGCAAACAGGTGGTCGACAACGATGGCGACCACGGTGTGGTTACGGCCAACGGCAATATCGACCTGCAGCCTGGCAAGCATGCGATCAGGGTGGAATGGTTCAACGGCGGCGGCGGCGCCTGGTTGGGCGCCTATTTCGCAGGCCCGGGCATTCCTCGCCAGTTCATCGATCCAAACCTGCTAACGCCGCAGGAGTGAGCCGTTTGAGACGGCCCGGGATCAAGCCGGCCCTCCGACATGTTCCCTCAAAGACAGTCGCGGCCGGCGATTCGGTTCGTCGGGCAGGCGATGCTTATGAGGCCACATCAAAAGCTGCTGGGGGTTCGCCGCGTTGATAGCGCTCCCAGGCGCCGATAAAGGCGGCCTCGATGTGTTTGCGGGAAAGATCAGTGTCGAATAGCGGCGTCGTTTTGATCAGGGTCGACAACTTGTCTCTCAGGACCGCCAGTCGTTCTGGATCGCGCGCCAGGTCGAGCGCAAGGGCCTCGTAGGCCTCGAGGCGCTCTGTCACCAGTTCGGGGAGTTCCAGGGCGTTCAGCAAGCTGGCGGCCACGCGTGCGGCGAAACCTCGCCCCGCGCAGGTGACCAGAGGCAAGCCCGCCCAAAGGGCGTCGCTGGCCGTCGTGTGGGCGTTGTAGGGCAAGGTGTCGAGGAAGAGATCCGCGAGCTTGTGGCGCGCAAGATGATCCTCCAGCGCGACCTTGGGCGCGAACACCAGGCGATCGGGCGAGATACCCCTTGCCTGGGCCTCGGCGCGCAGATTGCGGACCACGGCTTCATGAGCTTCAAGAAGCCACAGCACGCTGCCCGGAACCGCGCTCAGCAAGCGCATCCAGACGTCAAAAACTGGTGGATTGATCTTGTAGTTGGCGTTGAAGCACGCGAACACGAACCCCTCTCGCGGCAGGCCCGCCGCGTCTCGGGAGGGCGTGTGGCTTGAGATCCCCTTCCCGTCATCATTGACCTGATAGCAGTGCGGCAAGCGGATCAGCTGTTCGCTGAAAGTCACGTCAGCGCCCCGGGGCGCAACGATGGCGTCCGCCAGAATGTAGTCCGCCAGGCCCCTTTCCAGGGTTCCTGGATGGCCCAGATAGTTGATCTGGATCGGGGCGGGGCGATGGGCGAAGATTCCGGGTCGGCAATTGGCGGTCAGACCGTTGAGGTCGACAAGGATGTCTGTCTCGGACGACCTGATCATCCTGGCAACCTCCAGGTCGCTGACCTGGGCGACATCGTGAAACGTCGAAAAGGCGGCCTGGATACGCTGTCGATACGCGTCGTCCAATCTTGGTCCAAGCGCGTAGGCGGTAATCTCGAAGCGCTCACTGTCATGTCGCTCAAGCAGGCCTGCAATCAGATGAGCGACGGGATGATTGCGGAAATCCGACGAAACATAGGCGACGCGGATCTTGTCGTGGCGATAGATCTCGCCGCTCCACAGCGGCTGAAACGGGGTCTGGAAACGCTTGCGCAGATGGGTTTCCGCGCAGATCCGCTGCGCCTCGGGATCGTCGCAATAGGCCAGCATGGCGTGTGGCAGGTCGACGTCGGCTCCCGTCAGTATGCGCTGCTCAAGCGCCGCAGCGGTCGAGCCGTAGTCGGACCAGTCGCAGATCTTGAGTTGTTCCCGAAATTTCAGACTTTGCGCCGCGTCGTTTTGCGGCTCGAGCCGCAAAACACTCCGGCAGCTCGCCACTGCCTCGGCGGATCGACCCAGCATCGACAAAAGCCCCGCTCGGTTGAGGTAGGCCCGCGCGTAGTCGGGTTTGATCGCTATGATCCGGTCGTATGAGGCAAGCGCTTCGAGGCTCCGGCCAACACGCACCAGCAGATTACCGCGTGAATTGAGGGCGTCGACATCCTCGGGTGCAATCACCAAGGCCCGTTCATGCGCCGCCAGAGCCTCGCCCAGGCGCCCCAGCCGGGCCAACAACCCACCCATGGCGTTGTAAGTTCCTGGCCGCTGGGGGTTTTGGTCGACACAGGCCTTCCACAAGCCCATTGCCCCCGCAAAATCACCGCGCGCCTGCAAGATCAGGCCAAGATTGTGCAGACTGTCCGGCTCGGCAGGAAGTCTCTCCAGGACAGCCCGGTAGTGGCTCTCCGCAACGTCAATCTGGCCCAGTCGATGCAGGCGGACCGCCTCGCGGAGGTTAGCGCCCGGATCCGCAAGATCGATGGGGGGCGTTGTGCTCGTCATGATCCGTTCGCTGCCTTGAATTCCGCTGGCCAATATCTTGGTCCAATCCAGCCCTTATGTCCCAGACTAGCTTGATTCAGCGAGAGGCCCAGATCGTCCGGGCCTTCGCCGATCCTTGCGATTTGCTTTGGAAGCGGAGACCTCTAGGATTCTCCCGGTTCGCGACCCACGCGGGCCAGGACGCCTGAGGCAGACACCGCCCAATGCAGAGGCTTGCGTGACCGACGAGATCAGCGCCGAGGACTGGCTGCAGCAGGCGGTCATCGCCAGCAACCAGGGTCTGCACCCCCAAGCGCGCGAGGCTTTCAGTCGCGCGCTGTCGATCGACCCGACGCTGGGCGAGGCGATGCTGGGCCTTGGCCTCTCGCATATGGCGACGCGAGACTTCGGTGACGCCGTCATGCCTCTTCGGCAGGCGGCCGCGACGCCAGACGCGCCGGCGATCTGGCACGCCTGCCTGGCCCAGGGCCTCTACATGACCGGTGATTTCAGTGGGTGCGCGGAAGCCTTCGAACGCGCGGCGGCCCTGGAACCTTTGGCGACCAACGCCCGCCTGACCCATGCCCGGGCCCGCACCTTCGCCAGCATGATCCAGGGCTCTGTGGACGACGCCCTGGCACGCTATCCCGCCCTGGCCGGCGATGAGGCCGAGGATATCGAGGTCATCGCCCGAGAGGCCTTTGCGATCCTTGGCGTCTTTGGACATGCCCCCGCAGCGGCGGCGGTCGGCGCTTGGCGACTGGCCAGAAGCCCGGACGATCAGATCCAGGCCTATCTGCTGCAGGCGGTCAGCGGGGCGGCGGTCGATCGCGCGCCGGCCGCCTATGTCGAGGCGCATTTCGACAGCTTCGCCGAGAATTTCGACCACCAGCTGGTCGATCTGCTGAACTATCGCGCGCCCGAGCGGATGGCGCAGTTGATCGAAGATCATGCCGGACAGTTCGCCGAGATCCTCGACCTGGGCTGCGGCACCGGACTGTCGGCCCCCGCCCTTGCGCGCTTTGGCGGTCGCCTGACCGGCGTCGATCTCTCCGGCGGCATGCTGGACAGGGCACGGGCGCGCGGCGGCTATGACCTGCTGGTCCAGGCCGAGGCCGTCGCGTTCCTCGACCAGCACCCGGCAGCCCTCGACCTGGTCTTCGCGGCCGACATGGTGATCTATTTCGGCGACCTGTCGGACCTGTTCCGGGCCGCCGGCAAGGCGCTGCGCCCGGGTGGCTTTTTCACCCTGAGCACCGAGGTGGGGGCGGAAGGCTGGACGTTGCTGAGCTCCGGACGCTTCTCACACGCGGACGACTATGTCGCCCAGGCGGCGGGCCCTGAGTTTGCGCTGCTGGATCAAGAACCCATCGCCCTGCGCCACGAGGGCACCGCGCCCGTCAGGGGAACGCTGCACGTGTTCCAGCGGTCTGCCTGACCCTTATGTCGGCCATCGCCCTGCCCCATCCCCTCATCGCCCAGGCGCGCGACCTACTCAATCGGGGCCAGGTCGAACCGGCTCTGGCGACCGCACGGCGGCGGCTGGCAGAGGCCGCCAATGACATCGACGCCCTGGAGATCCTGGCCCTGGTCTGCCAGCAGCGTGGACAGGCGGTCGAAGCCGTCAGCCTTCTGGAGCGGATCATCGCCCTCTCGCCGACCCTGGACTGGCCGCGCGACGACCTGGCGATCCTGCTGGCGGGGCTGGGCCGCAAGGCCCAGGCCGAGACCGTCGTCCGCGCTGGCCTGGCGCTGAACGCCAGCAACCCCCAGGCCCTCGCCATGCTGGGAACCCTGCTGACCGAGCGGCGCGACCTGCCCGGCGGCGAGGCGGCGTTCCGGAGCGCCCTGGCCCTGGTGCGCGACCATCCGCCCACCCAGACAGCCCTGGCCGCCAACCTGATCGAGCAGGGCAAGCTTGAGGCGGCCGAACCCCTGCTGGCTCGCGCCGACCAGTTGGCGCCGGGTGACGGCGCGACCCTGGCCCACTGGTCTCGATTGCGCGAGGCCATGGGCGACCTGCCCGCCAGCCGCGCCCTGCTGGACCGCGCCGCAGCGGCGGGGTTCGACGTCACCCTGCGCCGCGCCGTGCAGCTGGGCCGCGAGCATCGCCACGCCGAAGCCTTGGCCGTGATCGAGGCCGTCCCCGGTCGCATCGGCGGCGACGCCCTGCTGGAAAGCGGGCGGCTGAAGGAAAGGCTGGGACGTCCCGCCGAGGCCTTCGCTGACTTCGTCGAGGGCAAGGCCCGGCTGGCTGCGCGTGACGGCCTGGCCTATAATGGCGGCGCCGTGACCCGCGAGTTCGACGCCATGGCCCGGCTGGTCGAGACACGCGCCCCCCTACCCGGCGCGGCGCTGCGGGAGGGACCGCAGCCGGTGTTCGTGTTCGGGTTTCCGCGTTCGGGCACCACCCTGGTCGAGCAGATCCTGTCGAGCCATTCGGCGATCGCGGCCGGCGGCGAGCTGCCGTTCGTCACCGAGATGGTCTCGGCGCTGGAGAGCCAGTTTGGCGGCCTTTCGGCGCTGTGGACGCCCGGCGTCGCCGAGGCCCTGCGCGATCTCTATCTCGACCGCGCCAGAGCGTTCGGGCTGATGGACGCCGGCAGTCCCCTGTTCACCGACAAGATGCCGCTCAGCGAAGTCTGGACGCCGGTGATCCGCGCGGCCTTCCCGCAGGCGAAGCTGATCCGCATGATCCGCCACCCGCTGGATACGGCTGTGTCGATGCTGTCGCACAACCTGACCCATGGCGAGTTCTGCGGCTATCGGATCGAGGACATCGCCACGCACATGCGGGCCGTCCACGCCTTGACGGGACGCTATGCGAAGGCGCTGGACGATACGGCGCTGGGGGTCCGCTACGAGGACCTGGTGGCCGACCAGGAGACCTGGACGCGGCGGCTCCTGGATCATCTCGACCTGCCGTTCGAGCCGGCCTGCCTTCGCTTCCACGAGAACCGCCGCTATGCGCCAACGCCGTCTTACGCTCAGGTCAGCGAGCCGCTGAACGACCGCTCGATCGGGCGGTGGCGGCAGTATCGCGAGCCGTTGACGCCGCAGATCAAGGCGCTGGCCGAAGTAATCGGGGACCTCGGCTACGAGGCTTGAGGCGTCTCGACCGTCCAGTCGTTAAACCGCGCTTCGAACGGCTTTCCGAACGGCGCGCAGGCGGTCAAACCCAGCTGCACCGTCTTGCCCATGGCCAGATGTCCCAGGCGCACATCGACGAAGGCCTCGCCCGGCTTGGCGTAGGCGCAGGCCAGGATCGGACCGCGTCGGCTGACCCGGAAACGGATCGGCCCTGTCCAGCCGGGCAGCGGAACGACCGAGCCGTCCGACCAGTCGCGCGTGAAGACTGTGGCCGAGTTCAGCTTGCCGTGCAGCCATTCCACCCCGGTCTTCATCCAGTTCGCCGCATCGGCGCGAACCATCAGACCGGTCTGGTCGGCGTCCCCGGCGTAGTCGGCCTCCACCGTCACGGTGCTTACGAAGTCGCCGGAGACCTCGCGAAAGAACAGGTGACCGCTGTCCATGATCGCGTCTTTGGCGAGGGTCTTGCGCCAGAAATCGGATCCGGTCTCGGCCTGCATTGTCAGGCCGGCGCTGGTGGTCTTCCAGGCCTTTGGCGGATTGAGCCAAGCCGTCGCGTCGGCGGCGCGGGCCAGGGCCGGCATGGTGAGGGCGGCGGCAACGCCCATCACCGTGTCTCGGCGGGTCACGATCATGCCCGCAACAGCCTGATCGCCTCGGCTAGCGCATCGGCCTGCGGTCCCATAACCACGTGGATTGTCCGCTCTCCGATCCGGGCCACGCCACGCGCGCCCAGGGCCTTGAGCGCCGCCTCGTCTATGGCCAGAGGGTCGAGCACCACCACCCGCAGGCGGCTGGTGCAGCTGCTCAGGCTCTCGATATTGCGCAAACCGCCGAGGGCCGCGACCAAACGCTCGGCCTGCGCCTTGTCACCCGCCACAGCGGGCGCGGCGACGAGCGGCGTCGACGCGGCGGTCCTGGCGACGGCGCTGCCCATGGCCGCGCGGATCTCGCTCGCCACCTGGTCGGCGATCGGACCCAGCACCACCTGCAGCGCGCGCTCCGAGGGTCGCACGACGCCGCGCGCGCCCAGGGCCTTGAGGCGCGGCTCATCAACCACGCCCTGCCCCGTCACCACCATCCGCAGACGGGTCGTGCAGGCATCCACCGAGGCGAGATTGGCCGCGCCGCCCAGGGCGATCAGGAAGTCCTCGCCACGTCCGCCGGCCGAGGCCGCGACCGGCGCGGCAATGGCGTCGTCGGGCTCGCGGCCCGGGGTCTTCAGGTCGAAGCGGACAATCACCCAGCGGAAGACGCCGTAATAGAGCGCGCCATAGACCAGCCCCACCGGGATCAGCATCAGCGGCCGGGTGGCCTTGTTGAAGTTCAGCACATAGTCGAACAGGCCCGCCGAGAAGCCGAAGCCCAGCTTCACGTCCAGCAGGTTCATGATCACCATCGACAGGCCCGTCAGCACGGCATGGACCGCGTAGAGCACCGGGGCCAGGAACATGAAGGAAAACTCGATCGGCTCGGTCACCCCGGTCAGGAACGAGGTCAGGGCCAGGGAGCCCAGCATGCCGCCCACGGCCTTGCGACGTTCGGGACGGGCGGTGTGCAGCATGGCCAGGCACGCGGCGGGTAGGCCAAACATCATCACCGGGAAGAAGCCGCTCATGAACGCCCCGGCGGTGGGGTCGCCGGCCGCAAACCGATTCAGGTCGCCGGTCGCGCCGTTGAAGTCGCCCAGGATGAACCAGACCACATTGTTGAGGATGTGGTGCAGGCCCGTGACGATCAGCAGGCGGTTGAGCAGGCCATAGACGAACAGCCCCACATCGCCTGAGGCGATGACAAGACCGCTGAGGCCGTCGACGCCGGCCTCCAGAGAACTCCAGAAGAAGCCGAACAGTAGGGCCAGGACCACGCCGGCCAGACCCGCCACGATCGGCACGAAGCGGCGGCCGCCGAAGAAGGCCAGGTACTCGGGCAGCTTGATGTTGGAGTAGCGGTTGTAGAGCCAGCCGCTGATCACCCCGGAGAGAATGCCGACCGGGATCGACAGCTTGCCGATCTCCTTGGCCTTCCAGGCGGCGATGGTGAGGTCCCTGGCGCTTTCGACGACCGTCGCGGTCACTTCTGGCGGCACGACCATCAGCGCATCGACGCCCTTGGTGGCGATGACGTAGCAGACCACGCCGGCCAGGCCCGCCGCGCCATGGTTCTCCCGCGCCAGACCTACGGCGACGCCGATGGCGAAGATCAGGCCCAGGCTGGAAAAGATCGCCCCGCCCGCCGCGCCGAACACATTGGCGATATGCAAGGACATGCCGCCGGTCATGGCGGCCAGGCCAGGCGCGCCCAGCAGGTCGGGCTGGCCGATGCGCAGGAGCAGCGCCGCCACCGGCAGTACGGCGATCGGCAGCATCAGGGCGCGGCCCAGGGGCTGCAGGACTTCGAGCGGCGACTTCATCGCTTAGACTCTCGTATTCGAAGACTGGGCCAGAAACGATTTGGCGACTTCACGGACCGCCTCGGGCGAGGTGAGGTCAAGCACCTGGGCGGCAAGCGCGCGGCAGGCCTCGAGGTCGAGACTGCGGACCAGGGCCTTGACCTCCGGCACCACGGCGGCCGTCGCCGAAAGCTCGGTGACGCCAAGGCCCAGCAGGATCGGCACGGCGGTCAGATCCGAAGCGGCGCCGCCGCAGACGCCGACCCAGCGGTGGTGTTTTGCGGCGCCCTGGCAGGTCTGGGCGATCATCCGCAGCACGGCCGGGTGCAGGGCGTCGATACGGGCGGCCAGCTCCGGATTGCCCCGGTCCATGGCCAGCACATACTGGGTCAGGTCGTTGGTGCCGATCGACAGAAAGTCTGCCTCAACGGCAAGCAGATCGGCGGTGACGGCTGCGGCCGGGGTCTCGATCATCACGCCCAGCTCGATGCGTTCCGAGATGCCCATCTCGCGCTTGGCTTCGTCGAGCACGGCGCGCACGGCGCGCAGTTCGTCCAGGCTGGCGATCATGGGAACCATGATCTTGCACTGACCAACAGGACGCACACGGAGTATGGCGCGGATCTGGACCTTCAGCAGATGCGGTCGCCACAGGCTGACGCGCACGCCGCGCAAGCCGAGCGCCGGGTTTTCCTCGGCCGGGATCGGCAGATAGGGCGCAGCCTTGTCGCCGCCGACGTCCAGCGTGCGGATGATCAGCGGCTTGCCGTCCAGGGCCGAGGCGATGGCCTGATACTGGCGGGCCTGTTCATCCTCGTCGGGCGGCGTCTCGCGATCGAGGAACAGGAACTCGGTGCGCAGCAGGCCGCTGCCTTCGGCCCCATTGGCGGCAGCGGCGAGGGCGTCGTTCAGCGAGCCGACATTGCCGAACACCTCGATACCGACACCGTCCTTGGTGACGCAGATCTGGTGCGCCGAAGCCTTGACGAGCGCCTTGCGCTCCTGGCGCTGGGCCAGCTGGGTCTGGGCGGCTTCGAGGGCCGGCGCGTCGGGCGCAACGCGCAGCTGACCGCCATCCGCGTCGAGGATCAGGGCTGCGCCGTCGGCCACGGTCAGCACCGCAGCGCCGACCGCGACCAGGGCCGGAATACCCATGGCGGCGGCCAGGATGGCGACGTGCGAGGTCGGGCCTCCGCGCGCCGTGCAGAAGCCGGCAACGAGGGCGGGGTCGACGCCCATCAGCTGCGACGGCAAAAGTTCGTCGGCCAGCAGGATCGAGCCCGCAGCCAAGGTCGCGGCGCTTTCCTCCTCGCCGGTCAAGGCGCGCAGGACCTGACGCTCAAGATCGATCAGGTCGTCGACCCGCTCGGCCAGGCGACTGTCGCCCAGGCCGCGCAGGGCGTCGACATAGCCGCCGACCGCCTTGCGCCAGGCAAAGCCGGCGCTCTTGCCCTGATCGATCAGGGCGCGGGCCCCGGCCGCCAGTTCGGGATCTTCAAGGAAGGCCAGGTGCGCACTCAGGATCGCCTTGCGCGCCTTGTCGCCTTTGGACGCGGCCAACTCCAGTCGACCGCGCACCTTGGCCAGCGCCTGGGTCAGGGCGACCTGCTCGGTCGCGACGCCGTCGCCGGCCTCGCGCACGACGATCTCGGCCGAGGACAGCCGAACGGCCTTGCCGATGGCCAGACCCGGCGCGGCGAGCACACCCTTGAGTACGCCGTCCCTCGGCAGTTTGGCCGGGCCAGCCTCAACCGCCGGCTCGACGGGCGCCAGAGCAGCGGACGCGGCGACCGGGCCGCCCTCACCCATACCCTCCGCGATAAGCGCGATGATGGCGGCGATGGCAGAGTCTGCGTCGACGCCGCTGGCGGCGATGGTGATCACATCGCCATGGCGAATGGCCATCGACATCACGCCGACCGGGCTTCTGGCGCTGGCGCGACGGCCGGCGGCCACAACCACGATATCAGCCTTGAAGCGGCGGGCGGTTTCGGCGATGCGGGCGGCGGGCCGGGCGTGGATGCCGTGGACCAGAGGCACCACGACCTGACGACCGATCTCGAGTTCGGCCACCGCCGACGACGCGACGGATCCGTCGATCGGCGACAGCTCCATCAAGACGTCACCAACCTCGGCAGCCCGGTCCTGCTCGCGCCGCACGATCTGGAAGGCTTCGGGATTGGTGATGACGATCGGCGTGATCAGGCTGCGAACGTTCTGGGCCAGGAAGTCCAGGTCAAAGGCGATCAGCGGATCGCCGGCCTTGACGCTCTGGCCCTCGCGGACCTGAACCTCGAAGCCCGCGCCCTCCAGCGCCACGGTCTCCAGTCCAAGATGCATCAGGATCTCGGCGCCGTTGGCGGCGCGAAGGGTCACGGCGTGGCGGGACCGGTGCACCGTCATCACCACCGCATCGCACGGCGCGTGCAGCATCGAGCCCGTGGGGTCGATCGCCAGGCCGTCGCCCAGCATGCGCTGGGCGAACACCGCGTCGGGCGTCTCGTCGAGCGGCGCGATCCAGCCCTGCAGCGGCGCGGAGAGAACGAGATTGGACACGGGGTTACTCTCTCGAAAAAACTAGTTCGGCTTTAGCGTGACGCGGTCGATGGCGAAGGTTGGATCGACGCTCTTTGACGTAAACATCAGGCACAGGTCGTGCTGGCCGGCGCGCGCCGGGATCTTGCCGCTGATCATCGACAGGGCAGGCTCGCGGGCGGCCTTGCCCAGGGGGATGGCGGCGATGCGCTGACCCTCGCAACCCAGCAGAACCTCCAGCTCGCCCTCGGCCGTGGCGGGCTTGCGCAGCGCGATTTTCTCGCGCTCGGCGCCGATCTGGAAGTTGAACGGAACCTGGCCAATGCGCGCGGTCAAGGTCGCGCCCTTCGACAGGTCCGCGCCTTCCCAGATCCAGCAGGGGTTCATGATGTCGACATGGAACACGGCGCGGTCACCCTGGACCGGGGCGTCGTCTTCCAGCAGCAGGGTCAGCTTGTCGCTACACGCCTTCAGCTGGTGGCCGGTGCGGGTGAGCAAGGTGTCTGGATTGACGCTGAGGTCGCGGATGCGACCCAGGGGACGGCCGTCGATAAACGTCCGAGCCCGGAGCTTGTCATTGACCGTCAGGACCAAGGCCTTCTCATAAAGGCTCGAGGCCATGGTCGGCTCGGCCCCGCCGACCGTGTAGCGGATCTCGCCGATGGCCAGGCTGGAGGCCAGGGCGACATCCACCTTGCCGCCCTCGCCGGGCGACAGCTTGACCTGGGGCTCGAAGGGCACGGCATCATAGGCCACGCCCAGGGCGTCGAGGCGCGCGAACTCGGCCGGCATGCGGCGGTTGAAATCGGCCCAATCGGTGGTGGTCTGCGGCGACCAGCCCCGCTCGGCCACGGCGACCAGACGCGGGAAGATCATGCGCTCCAGCCGCGCGTCGGTGCGCATGTGCTCGGTCCAGGCATTACCCTGCAGGCCGATGACATGCTTGCGCTCAGCCTCGGTCATCGCCTTGGGAGCCGGATCAAAGTCGTAGACGTCCTTGAGGCTGACCACCCGGCCACGGCCCGGAGGCTCGTCGGGCGAGGCGCTCTGGCGGTTGTCCAGATACATCAGCGGCCAGGGCGACAGCACCGTATCATGGCCCAGCTTGGCGGCGGCGATCGCGCCCTCCAGGCCGCGCCAGGACATCACAGTGGCGTTGGGGGCAAGGCCGCCTTCGAGGATCTCGTCCCAGCCGATCAGGCGTCGGCCGCGCTTGTCCAGATGCTTGCCGACCCGCTGAATGAAATAGCTCTGGGCTTCGTGCTCGTCCTTCAGGCCCAGGGTCTTCATCTGCGCCTGTATCTTGGCGCTGGCTTTCCACTGGTCCTTCACGGCCTCATCGCCGCCGACGTGGATATAGTCGCTGGGGAAGAGGTCCATGACCTCATCCAGCACGTCGTTCAGAAAGGCGAACGTGCCGTCGTCGAGATTATAGAGCCAGGGGAAGATGCCCCAGTTGTTGCGGTCGATGGCCGGCGGATTGGCGTTCACGCCCAGCTGCGGATAGGCGACGATCGGCGCCAGGGCGTGGCCCGGCATCTCGATCTCGGGCACGATGGTGACATTGCGGGCGGCGGCATAGGCGACCAGCTCGCGCACCTGGTCCTGGGTGTAGAAGCCGCCATAGCGGATGGCCTTGCCGGTCTTCGGATCCTTGCCCGCCGCGCCGGCCGGAGTGCGCCAGGCGCCGAGCTCGGTGAGTTTCGGGTACTTCTTGATCTCCAGCCGCCAGCCCTGGTCGTCGACCAGATGCCAGTGGAAGGTGTTGAGCTTGTGAGCCGCCATGGCGTCGATGATCCCGCGCAGGGTCTCGACCGACTGAACGTGGCGGGCGCTGTCGACCATCAGGCCGCGCCAGCCAAAGCGGGGCGCGTCCTCGATGGCCACGGCGGGCAGGTCGACCGGACCCTTGCCGGCTTCCTGGGTGGCCAGCTGCCACAGGGTCATGGCGCCGTAGAACAGGCCAGCGCGCTTGGCGGCGGTGATGGTCACGCCCGAGGGGCCCGACTGCAGGGCGTAGGCCTCGCCGGTCGCGCCACCGCGCGCCAGGACGATAGCGGCCTCGCCGGCGGCGGGCGCGCCCTCGACGACGGCGGGCTTCAGGCCCCGGGCGCGAAACAGAAGATCAGAAAGCTGCTCGGCTACGCCCCTGGCCTCGACATCGCCCTTGGAGACGATGATCCGGGTCTTGGCGGTCAGCGGAAAGACGCCCTCGGTGGTCGAGAGCCTAGCCGGCATCGGCGTCAGGGCAACCGGACCCGCCAGGGCCGGAACGGCGGCAGCGAGAACCAGGGCGGACGCCAGGGCGGCGACGACGGATCGGGCGAGGGTCATCAACAGGCTCTCACGGATACGGGCACGGATAAGGGAGCCGACGGGCTGCGGCAAAAAGCGGGCGGAGCGACAGTGCGCCCCGCCCTAGCTCCAGGCTTGCAGGTCAGGAGGATGGATCTGGCGGCGATGCGAAGCGGACCGGTCATCAGGTGATCCTGAACCATGCCGCCCCCGATGCAATCGTCGCCTGAAAGAAGAAGATCGGGACTTCCGGAGAGGGGGTCGGAAGTCCCGAAGCGCCTTAGAACTTGAAGCGGACGCCGGCGTAGAAGGTGCGACCGTTGTCGTAGATCGCGCGCGGCACGTCAGGCGTGCCCACGAAGTACTTCAGCTTCTCGTTCAGCAGGTTCTGGGCATCGAAGGTCAGCGCGATGGTCTCGTTGACGTTGACGCTGACCGAGCCGTCCAGGGTAGCGAAATTGTCCTGGAACATGTCGGTGCCGCGATCGGTGCCCGACTTGAACTTCGAGCGGTAGCTGTAGGCCAGCCGCGCGCTGAGCAGGTCGTTCTCGAAATAGCCCGTCAGGTTGTAGGTGTGCTTGGAGCTGCCATCGATCGGCTTGCCCAGGTCGGTCTGAGCGTCCGAATAGGTGTAGTTGCCGATGAAGCCGAAGCCGCCGCCGATGGGCTGCTGAAGGGTGACCTCGAAGCCGCGGTTGGTGCCGCCGTCCCCGTTGATCGGACCCGTCATCGTGAAGGTGTCACCCTTGCCGGCGCCCAGGCGTTGCTGGGTCTGCTGGGTGACGTGGTACTCCTTATAGGTCCGGCTGGTGATGTAGCTGTCGATATCCAGCAGGAAGACGCCGACCGACAGCAGGGCTTCCGGGCCATAATACCATTCTGCGGCGGCGTTAAACTGCCAGGCGCGGAAGGGATCCAGCTCCGGGTTGCCGCCGGCGGTGCCGGTGACGGCCGTGTCGTTCAGGCTGAAGGCGCCGGCCAGCTGGGCATAGCCCGGACGCGACATGACCTTGGCGGCCGAGAGGCGAACCACGACATCCTCGTCGGCGTTCACGACCAGGGTCGCGCTGGGCAGGATGTCCCAGTAGTCACGATTGACGTTGCGGGCGCCAAACGAGCCAAACAGGTTGGTGATCGTCGGGGGCGTTACCGAGCCCGAATACTGGGTGGTGTCCTGGTCGGTATGGACGGCGCGGACGCCGACATTGCCGCGCCAGCGATCGCCGCCGAGCTTGGCCATCGCATAGACGGCCTGGGTCTTTTCCTGCACCGCGAAGCTGAGCGGCGGATAATAGGCGAACTGGCGACCGCCGTTGGTGGCCAGGGTGGCCAGAACCTTGGCGCGGTCCGCGAGGACGTAGCCCTGACCCGACAGACCGATGTCCTCACCATAGTTGGACGGCGTCGACTTGCCGACCACGGTGCCCAGGTCGACGCCCGAGGTGCCGCTGTAGACGCCGTTACCGGCCCAGCCATAGGCGGTGTAGTTCACTTCGCGGGTGTGGTCGGTATAGCGGCCACCGAACAGCAGGGTCTTCAGATAGCCGTTGTCGACCGTGTATTCGACGTCGCCCTTGGCGTAGAATTCTTCGTCCGGGCTATCGACCTTGCCGCCCCACGACCAGCTGTAGAAGTTGTTCAGATAGGCGGCCGAACCGACGGCCGGCAGGCCGGGATAGCTGACCTTGGTGACCGGCGCGCCGAGCTCATAGCTCATGCCGGTTTCCCAGTAGGTTTCCCACGCCTCGGTGTCGTCCGTGGCGCCTTCACCCTTGGTGTAGCCGATGTTACCGCTGATCTTCAGGTTGTCGCTGGCGTGATAGACGCCGTCGAGGTTCAGATCCCAGGAGGTCGAGTGGGCGGTGCGGAAGATGTCATCCTGCACCATGCCGCGGCTCTTGGTCCCGTTCGGCGAGGTCGCCGCCCAGGTCGCTGCGCTCAGAATGCCGTTGCTGATCTTGTAAGAGGTCAGCGCATTGCCGGCCGCGCCCGCCGGACCCGTATTGGCCGAGATCAGATTGCTGACCCACGCCATGCGGTTCACGTTGGTGTTGTCGGCGTCCATCTTGGTGTAGAGGCCCGAGAACGACAGCTCCAGCTTCTCGTTCGGCTCCCACTGGGTGACGAAGTTGGCGCCCTTGCGCTTGCGGGTCTGCTGGAAGAAGGCGTTGCCGATCAGGTTCGGCGCCAGGACGGTCTGACCCGTGCCGGCGAAGTTCTGATACTCGGTATAGCCGAGGATTTCCTGGCCATCGCGACGGAATTCACGCTCCTGATAGAAGGCGCCGACCAGGGCCCCGAAGGTGCCGGCCTCGTTCTTCCAGCTGAGCATACCCGAAACCTGAGGCGTCCACTTTTCGGCGCGGGTCGCATACAGACCCTGGACCGAGGCGTTGGCCGTCATGCTGGGCAGGTCCAGCGGCATGCGGGTGTGCACGTCGACCGTACCGCCGACGCCGCCCTCGGGGATGTTCGCCGCCGAGCTCTTGATGATGTCGATACGACCGACGACTTCCGACGGCAGCATGGAATAGTTGAAGCTGCGGCCGCCGCTGGTCTGATCGAGAACGAACCAGTCGCCGGTGGCCATGTTGTGGCCGTTCAGCAGGGTCAGGTTGAGGTTGGGATCGGTGCCGCGAACGCTGACGCGCTCGTTTTCGCCGAAACCGCCCGCCGCGGCCGAGCCGGTGACGACATTGACGCCCGAAACGCGCGACAGAGAGTCGGCGACGTTCTTGTCCGGGAACTTGCCGATGTCTTCGGCGGTGACCACTTCCGACACCAGGTCGGAGTTACGCTTCTGCTGCATCGCCGCCTGCAGAGAGGCGCGGATGCCGGTGACGACAACTTCGTCGACCGCGTCCGCCGGCGCGGTTTGCGCGAAGGCGGGCATTGCGACCATCACCGCCAGAGCACTGGCGGACGCGGTCAGGACCATTTTGTGAAAGCTTCTCATAACTCGGCTTCTCCCCATTTCGCCGGACCTAGGCCCGGAGCCGAACCCCAAGCCCAATGTGGTACCAATTATCTACGGACGTCCGCAGATCGCGGTACTTCTCAGGCCTCGGAGCCAGACTGTGACGGAAATTTATCGGATGACAAGGCCAAAAAGAAACCAATTGCAGACCATGTTCTTATTGGTATGAAAATGGTCATATGTTATCGATACGGCAAGACGATGGCGTTGATTTGTGGGGGAGGCTGATTTGACCATGTTTTCGGAACGGATTGGCAGGCTCGACGCCGGCGGCGCTGAGCACGCGCCCCTCTACAAGCAATTGCAGCGCGCCCTGCGCGACGCGATCCACAAGAAGATCCTGGGTCCCGATGACGCCCTGCCCGCCGAGCGGGACATGGCCGAGGAATTCAGCATCTCGCGCATCACGGTGCGCAAGGCGCTGGATGGTCTGGTCAGTGAGGGCCTGCTGACCCGCCGCCAGGGCGCCGGCACCTTCGTCGCTGCGCGGGTGGAAAAGAGCTTCTCCAAGCTTTCGTCCTTCACCGAAGACATGATCTCGCGCGGCCGCGTTCCGCGCAGCGAGTGGATCAGCAAGAGCGAAGGCTCGGTCACGCCCGAGGAATCGCTGACGCTTGGCCTGTCGCCCGGCACGCCCGTCTATCGCTTCGCCCGGATCCGCTATGCCGACGGCGCGCCGATGGCGGTCGAGTACACCACCGTCGCCGCCTTCGCCCTGCCCTCGACGGAAACGGTGGGAACCTCGCTCTATGAGGCGCTCGAGGCCACAGGGCATCGGCCCGTCCGCGCCCTGCAGCGCCTTCGCGCCGTTCTGTTCAACGCCGAGCACGCTGATCTGCTGGGCGTGCCCGTCAAGGACGCCGGCCTGCTCATCGAGCGACGCGGGTTCCTGAAGGACGGCCGGGCCGTGGAAGTCACCCAATCCTACTATCGCGGCGACGCCTATGACTTCGTCGCCGAACTGAACGCCCTGTCCTGAAGGAAGACACATCTTGGAGGCCACGACCTTGACCCGACCGCAGGCCCCCGCGACATCGGCGCTGCTGGCGCCGGAATCGACCCGCATGTTCCTGGAAGCGGGTCAGGCCGCCCAGGTCGTCGCTGCCCAGCTGACCGCCAACGCCGCCCGGGTCGAGGCTATCGCCCGGCGTCTGCGCGCCAATCCGCCCCGCGCCGTCGTCACCTGCGCCCGGGGCAGCTCGGACCATGCCGCCACCTTCGCCAAATATCTGATCGAGACCCGCACCGGCGTCCTGACCTCATCGGCCGGCCTGTCGGTCAGCTCGGTCTACGCCGCCGCCCAGAACATGGAGGGGGTGCTCTATCTGGCCATTTCGCAGTCGGGCAAGAGCCCCGACCTGCTGGCCTCGGTGCGCGCGGCCAAGGCGGCAGGCGCCTTCACCATCGCCCTGGTCAATGACACCGCCTCGCCGCTGGCGGAGCTGGTCGACGAGGTCCTGCCGCTGCACGCCGGCCCCGAGCTGAGCGTGGCGGCGACCAAGTCCTATATCGCCGCCCTCTCGGCCATCACCCAGCTGGTGGCGGCCTGGACCGAGGACGCAGATCTGGCCAAAGGCCTTGCCGCCCTGCCCGCCGGCCTGGCCGAAGCCTGGGCCCTGGACTGGACGCCCGCCATCGAACGTCTGACGCTGGCGCGCAATCTCTATGTGCTGGGACGCGGCGTAGGGTTCGGCGTCGCCCAGGAGGCGGCCCTGAAGTTCAAGGAAACCTGTGGCCTGCACGCAGAGGCCTTCAGCGCCGCCGAGGTCCTGCATGGCCCGATGGCGCTGGTGAAGACCGGCTTCCCCGTCCTGGTCTTCGCCCAGAACGATGAAAGCCGGGGCAGCGTCGACGAGATGGCCGCCAGCCTGACGGCCCGCGACGCCGACGTCCTGCTGGTCGGCGCGGGTGAAGTGGGAGCCGGCGTACTGCCCGCCCTCGCGGCCCATCCGGTGATCGAGCCGATCCTGATGATCCAGAGCTTCTATCGCATGGCCAACGCACTTTCGGTGGCGCGCGGCTATAACCCCGACAGCCCGCCCCATCTCAACAAGGTGACAGAAACCGTCTGATGCGTTCAGTCCTCGTAAATGGCCGCATCCTGACGCAAGCCGGCGTCGTCGATGGCAAGAGCCTGATGGTCGAGAACGGCAGGATTGCCGCGATCCTCGACGCCGGCGACGCCCCAGCCGACGCCCCGCGGCATGACCTGAGCGGCGGCCTGCTTGTGCCTGGCTTCATTGACACCCAGGTCAATGGCGGCGGCGGCCTGCTGTTCAACGACGCCCCCACGGTGGAAACGATCGCCGCCATCGGAGCGGCCCACCGCCCGTTTGGCACCACGGGCTTCCTGCCCACCCTGATAAGCGACGACCTTACCGTGGTCGATCGGGCCATGCGCGCCACCGAAGCCGCCATCGAAGCCGGCGTGCCTGGCGTGCTGGGCATCCACATCGAAGGCCCGTTCCTCAATGTGAAGCGCAAGGGCATCCACGACGCCGGCAAGTTCCGGGTCATCGACGACGCGGCCCTGGCCTTGCTGGGTTCGCTGAGGGTCGGCAAGACCCTGGTCACCCTGGCTCCCGAGACCACGACGCCGGATACGATCCGTCAGCTGACGAACGCCGGTGTTATTGTTGCAGCCGGTCACACCAACGCCGCCTGTGGGACGATGCGCAAGGCGCTGGCCGCAGGATTGAGCGGCTTCACCCACCTGTTCAACGCCATGTCGCCGCTGACCAGCCGCGAGCCTGGCGCGGTCGGCGCGGCGCTGGAAAGCCAGACCGCCTGGTGCGGCCTGATCGTCGACGGTCGTCACGTCGACCCCACGGTGCTGCGCATCGCCCTGCGCACCCGGCCGCTGGACCGGTTCATGCTGGTGACCGACGCCATGCCTACGGTCGGGATGATCGACAAGAGCTTCGACCTGCAGGGCCGTCAGATCCACGTCGTCGACGGCGTTTGCGTCGACGCCCATGGCACCCTGGCCGGCTCGGATCTCGACATGATCGGCGCGGTGCGCAACGCGATGTCGATGCTGGGGCTGTCGCTCCAGGACGCTGTCTCGATCGCCTCGGGCTCGCCGGCGGCGTTCCTGGGCCTGCAGGACGAGCGCGGCCGCATCGCCGTGGGCCAGGCCGCCGATCTGGTGCTGCTGGACGATGATCTGCGGGTTCGCGAGACCTGGATCGGCGGCGCCGCCAGCCTCTGACGAAAAAGGGGCGCCGGCTTTCGCCGACGCCCCTCGTTCTCCAGCCTAAGCTGAGGTCTAGAACTTGTACTTCACGCCCAGATAATACTGGCGGCCGAAGTGCACATACTCTTCCGAGATCTGACGGGTCGAGTCGTCCACCTTGCTGTCGAACTGGTCGGTCAGGTTGATGCCTTCCAGCGTGATGGTGAAGTTCTTGAACTCGTAGCTGACCTGGCTGTCGACGTTCAGGGTCTTTTGCTTGATCCGAACGTCGTTGTTGTTGGTCGCCGAAGGGGCGACCTGGATCAGATACGGGTCGCGATATGAAGCCGAGATGCGCGCCTTGAAGCCCGCCTTCTCGTAGTACAGCGTGCCGTTATAGGCTTCCGGCGACAGGTTCAGAAGCGGTTGGGTGATCAGCGTCGCCGGCGTCAGCTGCACCCGGGGGGTGCCGCCGAAGGTCGGGTTGGCGATCACGTACTCGATGTCGCTCTTGACGTGCGTGTAGTTCACGATGCCGCCGAAACCGTCAAACGGCGCCGGCAGGAAGGTGAACGGACGCTGCAGGCTGATCTCGTAGCCCTTCAGCTTGCCGCCCTTGGTGTTCTGCTGCGAGGTCACCGTGAACAGCGTGTCAGGCGTGTTGCCGTTGGTCAGCAGGGTCGTGGGCAGACCCGTTTCCGAAAACGGGATCGCGACCGCCGTGGTCTGGATGAAGGACTTGATGTCCTTCTGGAACAGACCGATCGAGAACAGGGTTTCCCGGTCGGGATACCACTCGAAGCCCAGGTCGATGTTGTTGGACAACATCGGGTTCAGGTCCGGGTTGCCGCGCGTCAGGGTCTGGGCCGACTGGCTGTTGGCTGTGAAGCCCGGCGTCAGGTTCTGCAACTGCGGACGCGTCATGACCTTGGCGGCCGCGAAGCGAACGAAGAAGTTCTCCAGCGGCTGGACCGACAGGTTCATCGACGGCAGCGTGTTGGTGTAGCTGCGCGACGTGGTCTGGGTGCCATCGGTAGGGACCGTTTGCGACAGCGTGCCGACCGGCGTGACGGTCGAGACCGTGGTGCTGCCGGTGTTGAAGTGGCCCAGGGCGTCCTGCTCGGTCTTCACCCAGCGAACGCCGACATTGCCGCGAACCGGGATCGAGCCGAAGTCGCGATCAAAATCGCCTTGCAGATAGTAGGACGTGTCGTTCTCACTGATCTCTCGCAGCGCACCGAGCTGGTTGAGCGAGCTGAGGCGGAAGTCGCCGTTGGCGTTGATGCAATTGCAGTCATAGCCGATGACGGTCTTCAGCTTGTCCAGGTCGGGCGCGATCCACGAGGTCGGCGTACCGGCCGGCATGTCGAGACCACGGCCAAAGCCGGTGATCAGACGCGAGACGTCGGCGACGGTCACGCCGGCCGGCAGCGGGAACGCCGCTTCGGCCACGAAGCCCGTGCCGCCCGGAATCACGCGCGAGAAGATGCGCTTTTCCGAGGAATTGAAGCCGTACTCCTTGAAGGCCGCGCCGGTGCGAACCTTCAGCCAGTCCATGACCTGATAGTCAAAGTCGAAGCGGAGGGTCTTGAACGTGTTGACCGCCTTGCTGGGGCGCAGGCGCAGAAGTGACGGATCGCCCAGCGCCGAGCTGTTGCTGTACTGGTAGTTGGCCGGGTTGGTCGCGTCGAAGCCGTAGTTGAACGACGGACGACGCGGATCGGTCGAATAGTCGTAGCTGTAGCCGTCGCTGTTGTAGCGATCGAACGAGAAGGTCGTCTGGACAGGGTTGTTCTGGATCGAACGCGCCTGGCCGTAGGTGGCCACCAGCTTGCCCTTGTCACCGATCTTGGTGTCGTAGGTCAGGACGTTCTGGAAGAACTCGGTGTTCAGGTCGTCATGGCGATACTCGACGCGGGCGTCGACGTCGTCGAACGTGCCCTTGATCAGGTGACCCTTGGCGTCGGCCGTGAAGTTGACGACGTCGGTCTGGGGCAGGCCCTGGCCGCTGCGGCTGAACGAGATGATTTCCAGATAGGTCTCGTCGCGGTCGTTGGTGAAGTCCGCGAACAGGGTGTCCAGGGTCAGGGTCGAGTTGTCGGTCGGGCGCCATTGCAGCGAACCGGTCACGCCCAGACGCTTTTGATTGTACTCAAGCCGGCCGTAACGCGGAATCCGCGGGTGCCAAAGGTTGTTGGCGGTGCCAGCGGCGGCGACGACGGTTGGCGAGGTGCCGCCGGTGACGGTGCCGATCTGGCCGCAGGTCAGGGGCGGACCGCTGACGGGGTTATAGGCCGCGCCCGTGCAGGGGAAGGCCGTGGAGGAGTTGAAGCGAACGCTGGGGTTTTCCCAACGACCGGTCGAGGAGCCTTCTTCCAGCGTCTGGCGCTTGGCGTAGGCCACCGACAACAGGGCGCCGAACTTTCCGTCGTTCCAGGTGTTGGCGATCAGGAAGGTGTAGCGCGGGTCGCTTTTGCGCGACAGGTCGTTCCAGCCGTACTTGGCCCCTGCGCTCATCGTGAACTTGTTGAAGTCGAACGGACGAGCCGCCTGCAGGTCGATGATCGCGCCCAGCGAGCCTTCTTCGTTCGACGCCGAGGTCGACTTGCGCACGGTGACGCTGTTGAAGAGTTCCGAAGCGAAGATGCTGAAGTCGAACTGACGGCTGCGGTTAGCGCCGCCTGAGCCGTCCTTGCCGCCCGTGGTGGCCAGGGCTTCCAGGCCATTCAGGCGCACGACGGTGAAGTCTGCGTTCAGGCCGCGCACGGTGATGGTGCGGCCTTCGCCGCCGTCGCGGTCGATCGAGACGCCAGGGATGCGCTGCAGCGACTCCGCCAGGTTCAGGTCGGGGAAGTCGGCGATGTCGGTCGCCTTGATGACATCGACCATGTCATTCTCGCGACGCTTCACATCGAGCGCGTTGGCGAGGCTGGCGCGGAAGCCGGTGACGACGACCTCTTCCACCGCGCTGTCATCGGCCTGAGCCGGCGCAGTCTGAGCAGACGCGGCTCCCGCCATCGCGATGGCGAGCGCCAGGGCGCCCGTGGAGACCCCAAGCTTCAGGACGTTGAGACGCCCCGCGGAAATCTTAGACATGTATCCTCCTCCCGTTCGACGGAAACGGCGCTGTTGCACCGCCCGGCTTTGAACTGATCGCGCTTCCTTCCTGCGCGCCCAGTTCTCGGCCGTCTGTGTTTTTGACACCGGTGTCAGGTATGGACAGAAACCTGTCCTCAGTTCTGACACCGGTAGCAAAGAGCTAACAAACCGTCGTTATGGCGACAAGGCGAGATTTTGTTTGATGACAGGAGAAGTCGCGCGCGTGGCTTTTCCACCACATTGTGGCGACACCCAGAAGACCGAGACAAGGGGGAACGCGACCGGGAGCGGGCCGAAAATCATGGTCCGATAGGCGTGAAACGCCCTTCGGATCGAAGAATGCTAGCGATTGTCGGTTTGGATCCCTTTTCGCCTGCACTGATGAAACCATCAGTCCGAAGACGGCTTTAGGGCGCTAGTGAGCGTACAAAATGCCAGCTTGCCGCTGATTTCGCATTTTTACTCGATTGCACGGAGCGACTGGCCCGATCCCGCCCATGGCGGCCTTTGCCTTATAACTCTTCCGTCTTGCGGTGGCTGACCTTGTGGAGGCCCTCGATCATAGCCTGCAGGTCGGCTGCCGGCAGCTGATTTCCCACGGTGCGCAGCAAACGCAGGGCGTGGAGGTGAACGTCGATGGCGTTCCAGCGCCAGGCGCCGGCCTCAGCGCAGCTGTCGGTGGTCGCGGCAAGGGAGACTGCCGCCTGATCCACGCCGGCGTCGGAGACGAAGGTGCTGACGTCGATTATCCTCATGCTCAGAGCATAGAGGTCCTCAAAGCTCTCGGACTGGCGGTCGGCCGCTGTGGGGCCGAAGCGGCGCTCGATTTCGGCCAAGGTGTCGTCCAGAACGACCAGAGAAACCTCGCGTAGGCTTTCAACCCCGACTTCGGCGGCGGTGATCGCGTCCTTGGCCATCAGGCCACCGCTCTCCTTGATCAACTTGGCCAGCCGATTGGGCGGGCGGAATTTGCGAACGACGCTCATATCTGCACCTTCGCGACCTTCATCAGACTGTTGATCTCATCCTGAGACATGTTGGCTTCTTGTGCATTGCCGACCTCGGCAGGCAAGTCATCCCGCCGCCGACCTTCCATGCCGATCGGCGGGCCTTCATACTTGAAGCGCCGATCAGGCCCGACATAACTGTCGCACTCGATAAACGCCCGCTCTTCTCGCGCCACCCAGAAGATGCGCTCCAGCAGCACCTTGGGCGTGATCGGCTTGGCCACCGTGAAATTGGCCCCGGCGTCACGGGTGCGGAAGATGTCCGTGGTGCGGGTATGCCCGGTAACCAGGATCACCGGAACGTAGCGATTGCTCTCCGGCGCGTCGCGTCGCAGCCAGTTGATGAACTCGATCCCGTCGACGTCGGGGATCTGAACGTCGCTGATGATCAGGTCAAAGGTCTTGGTTCCTACCAGAGACTGGGCGTCCTTGACCGTCTCGGCGCGGTGCAGTTGCTTGACCCCAAATCCGGAAACCACCTGCGACAGGATATCGAGCGAAGTCCCATTGTCGTCGAGCACCAGAACCGTGGCGCGCTCAAGATTGATGCGGGTCGAAGCCTTTAGGGCGTCCATGGACGAAGCCTAGAAGAAGTCGAGTTCACCCGCCTCGACGTCCCAGGCGGTCGGCTCGCCGACAGCGCGCAGGCGCACTACCAGGTCCGCCAGGCCAAGGCCTTCGAGAAGGGGTTCGATGGACATGCTCCACTCGCCGGACGCGTGCTGGCCGATGCGCTGCAGAACGTCTGACAGGCCGTGCAGGCGCTGGCTCAGTTCGTCCAGCGCCTGGAGCCGGGAGATGCTTTCCAGCGCCGCCCCGCCCTGGGCCAGGTCGCCGGCAATATGTTCGCAATCCCGACACACCGCCGCAGCCGACATCAACTCGGCCGCGAGACGGCGCGAGAGTTCGCCCACGGGAGTCAGAGTCTCCGGCGGGACGATAGGGGATGTCGAGAGCTGCATGGAGGTCATGTGGATCAGAACAGCTCCAGGTCGCCGCCAGAATTGACCGGCATGGGTGCGGGTGTGGGACGCCGGACATCCTGCGGCGCGTTGTCCACAGCCACAAGTCGCTGACGGACGCGGCCGGAGGCGGGCCAGAATTCCACGCGACGAGCCGAAACACCGCCCGTGCTCGACGAGACGATTGGAATCCCTTCGTCGCGCAGGAAACGCTCGGCAAAGCTGGCGTTGCTGGCGCCGACGTCGGACAGGCCCTCGAACAGCTTTCCGCCGCCGAAGATCTTGGCTTCCATCCGCTCGCGACGCGCGCCCCGCTTCAGCAGGCCGTTGATGAGCATCTCCATGGCGTAGGCGCCATAGCGGACGGCGTCTCCGTCCTTGCGACCGTCGCCTGAATCAGGAAGCAGGAAGTGGTTCATGCCGCCGATGCCGGCCTGCGGATCGCGGATACAGGCGGCGATGCACGAACCAAGCACGGTGGTCATCACCACGTTGGGGTCGGACGACACGTGGCTCTCGCCTTGCGTGACGTGAACCTTGACCGAGCGTTCCAGATCGTCGGGTTGTCCAAATGTCATGTGAGCTGACCGAAGACCTGTTCGATCTTCTCCTTGAGGCCCTGAACGGTGAAAGGTTTGACGCAGTAGTTGTTGACGCCGAACTGCACGGCCCGCTGCACAAGCTCGCGGTCGGCCCGGCCGGTCAGCATGACAAAGGCTGTCTGCCGGATCGGCGGGTGCGAGCGCACGGCGCGCAGGAGGGCCAGCCCATCCATCTTGGGCATGTTGAAGTCGGAGATCACAAGGTTCGCCGGCTTGGAAAGGAGGTTTTTCAGAGCCTCCTCGCCATCCGGCGCCTCACGGATGTCCTTGAACCCGATCTGCTGCAACGCATTGCGGATCAAGGCCCGCATGGTCAGCTGATCATCGACGACGAGAACGGAAATGGTGCTTGCTTGGGGCATGGGTTCATCGCCTCGCGGAGGCCAGATCGAGGATGGATTGGCCCATGGAGGACAGGGAAACCTGCTTCTCCACGGCGCCGATTTCAAAGGCCGCGCGGGGCATGCCGTAAACGACACAGCTCTGCTCGTCCTGTCCGAGGGTCTTGGCACGGGCCTTACGCATGGCCAGGAGGCCCTGGGCGCCGTCACGCCCCATGCCGGTCAGGATCGCTCCGACCGCCTTGTCGCCGACCGCGTTGGCCACCGAGTTGAAGAGAACGTCCACCGACGGGCGGTGACCGCTCACCGGATCGCCCGCGATCAGGCGACAGCGCAACCCGCCCGAACGAACGACCTCCAGGTGCGTCGCCCCGCCCGGGGCGACATAGACCTTGCCGGGCTCCAGCAGGGCGCCGTCCGTGGCTTCCTGCACCTTGGCCCCGCTGGCGCGGTCGAGGCGCGCGGCGAAGCTGGCGGTAAAGGTCGCCGGCATGTGTTGAGTGATGACGGTCGGCGGGCAGGTGTCCGGGAACATCGTCAGGATCGCCAGCAGCGCCTCGACACCGCCGGTCGAAGAGCCGATGGCCACGATGTCACCCGAGGGCATATAGCTCTTGGTCCGGGCCACGACGGGCGCGGTGTCGGCCTTGGTCCGCACCGAGGCGCGGGCCGCGATCTTCACCTTGACCACGATCTCGTTGAGCGCGTCCTGGGTGCCCAGGGCATCGGCGGGCTTGGCCACGCAGTCGATGGCGCCCAGTTCCAGGGCGCGCAGAGTCATCTCGGCGCCGGCCTGGGTCAGGGTCGAGACCATCACCACGGGCATGGGCCGCAGGCGCATGATCTTCTCGAGGAACTCGATGCCGTTCATGTTCGGCATCTCGATGTCGAGGGTGACGACGTCGGGATTGAGGGCCTTGATCATGCCCCGGGCTTCGAAGGGATCACCGGCGGCGCCGCAGACCTCGATATCCGGATCGCGATTGAGGGCAGCCGTGATCAGGCTCCGCATGGTGGCGGAGTCGTCGACGACGAGAACGCGAATCTTGGCCATCAGCGACCTCCCACCTTGCGATAAGCTGTCAGGCCCGCGCTTTCAAAGGCGGTGATCGAGGTCCCTACCCGTTCTGAGTGACCGACATAAAGACGGCCGCCCGGCGCGACGAGGGGCGCGAAGCGGTTCCAGACGCGCTCCTGGGTCGGCTCGTCGAAATAGATCACGACGTTGCGGCAGAAGATGGCGTCGAACGGGCCCTTCATCGGCCAGCTGGGGCCGTTGAGGTTCAGCTCGCGGAAGGCCACCAGGCTGCGCGCGGCTTCACAGACGCGGAAGGCGCGGCGATCGCTCGTGTCGCGCTCGAAATACTGGTTGCGGGCGTGAGCCGGAATGCCTTCCAGCAGGCTCTCGTCATAGACGGCGGCGCGACCGGTCGCGAGCACGTTGGTGTCGATGTCCGTGCCCAGGATCCGGATATCCAGGTCGGCGGCGTTGGGCCACACCGACAGGACCGTGAAGGCCATTGAATAGGGCTCCTGGCCCGACGAACTGGCCGCCGACCAGAGGCGCAGACGGCCGCCGGCGCGGACCTTGTCGGCCATCGGCTCCAGAATGTTGGCGCGCAGGTCGTCGAAATGGTGCGGCTCCCGGAAGAAGCGGGTGACGTTGGTCGTCAGGGCGCGCAGCATTTCCTGCTGCTCGTCGACGCTGCTCTCCAGCGCCACGAAGGCGCAGTATTCGGTGAAGGTCTTCATGCCCAGCGAGCGCAGCCGCTTGGCCAGACGGGAATAGACCAGGGTCGCTTTGGTCTCGGGCAGGCTGATACCAGCCTGCCCGTAGAGCAGCGCCGCGATCTTCTTGAAGTCCTGGTTTGTGAACGCGAACTCGCCATCGACAATGGCTTCGCGACGTTCTGTCATTGAGGCTGAGGTCATCAGGCGGCCAGGGCCTCTCGTTCGGGGAGGATACGGTCGAGCGAGATCTCGCTGATCATGCGCTCTTCGATCGAAATAATGCCGCGGACGAAGTTGCGAACAGTCTCGCAGGCCACATCCGGGGTAGCTTGAACCATGTCGTCATTGATCGACAGGATGTCCGACACTGCATCGACCAACAGGCCAACCGTGCGGTCGCCTGCCTGGACGACAATGAACACACTGCGAACCGTCGGCTCGACCATCGGCATGCCGAGGCGCGCCGCCAGGTCCATGATCGGCAGGACCGCGCCCCGCAGATTGATCACCCCGCGCATATAGCCGGGCGTCTGGGGCAGAGCGGTGGCGGGGCTCCAGCCCCGGATCTCGCGAACGGCCATGATGTTCACGCAGTATTCCTGATCGCCGACCCTGAACGAGATCAGCTCGCGGCGTGCGGTACTTGCGACGACAGTTGGGTCAATCATGACTTACTCCGCCGCAATTAAAGCAGGTTCGACGGGGCGGGGCGTTTCCCGGCGGCGAAGGTTGATCACCGCGTCAACGTCCAGGATGAGCGCCACGCGGCCGTCGCCCAGGATCGTCGCGGCGGCGACGCCCTCGACCTGCTGGTAGTTCTGTTCCAGCGACTTGATGACGACCTGGCGCTGGCCGTGGATCGCGTCGGCGACCAGGGCGGCGCGCGAGCCGTCCTCGCCCTCGACCAGCAGCACCACGCCTTCAGTCGGCGACGGCGAGGTGGTGCGATAACCCAGGGTCAGGCCGACATCGATCAGCGGCACGAAGCTGTCGCGGACCGCCAGCACCGAGCCGACGGGACCCAGGGGGCGAACCTCCTCGGCCTTGGGACGCAGGCTTTCGACGATGGCGGCCAACGGCACTACCAGGGTCTCGCCGGCCACGTCGACCACCATGCCGTCGAGCACGGCCAGGGTCAGCGGCAGGCTGAGCGTGAAGGTCGAGCCCAGACCGGGACGCGAGGCGATCGAGATGCGACCGCCCAGGGCCTGGACACTCCGGCGCACCACGTCCATGCCGACGCCGCGGCCCGACACATCCGAGATCTTGTCGGCGGTTGAGAAGCCCGGCAGGAAGATCAGATTGTCGATCTCCTCATCGGTCAGCTGCAGGTCGGGCGAAATCAGGCCCTTCTTGACGGCGATCGACAAGACCCGTTCGCGATTGATGCCCTTGCCGTCGTCCTGGACCTCGATGACGATCCGGCCGCTGCGATGCAGGGCCGCCAGGCGCACGACGCCTTCGGGATTCTTGCCGGCCGCCTTGCGCTCCTCGGGGCTTTCCAGCCCGTGGTCGATGGCGTTGCGCAGCATGTGGGTGATCGGGTCGGCCAGTCGTTCGATGACCGTCTTGTCGACCTCGGTGTTTTCGCCATCCATGACCAGGCGCGCCTGCTTGCCGGTCATGTTGGCGACTTCGCGAACCAGGCGCGGCATGCGCTGGAACACCGACTTCACCGGCTGGGCGCGGATCGCCATCACGCTGTCCTGGATCTGGCGGGTGAGCTGCTCCAGCTCGTCCAGACCCATGGCCAGACTAGACGACGGCGCGATGCCGTACTCGCCCACGCGCTGGGCCAGCATCGCCTGATTGATCACCAGTTCGCCGACCAGATCGATCAGGCTGTCAATGCGCTCAGGATCAACGCGGATGACCGACTGGCCAGGACCGGGGACGTCGACCTGCGTGGCCTTGGTTGGGGCAGCGGCCGGCGCCGGAGCGCGCGGAGCGACCGGGGCGGGCGGCGGCGCTTCGACGACGGCGACCGGCGGGGCGACCGCGGGGGCGAGCGGCGGGACAACCTCGGAAGCGACCGGCTCGGCGGCCGGCGCCTCAATGGCGCTCAGCAGGTTGGCCAGGGCAGCCTCGACGGGCGCCTCGCCGCGAACGATTTCAAGATCGCAGTCGCCGTCGACGAATTCGAAGACCTCGCGAATGGCGTCTTCGCCGTCATCGGTCTCGACGCGCACGCTCCAGGTGACATAGGCGGCCTCGGCGTCGAGGAACTCCAGGGTCGGCAAGGCGCTGTCGTCCATCGTCGCGACGATCGGGCCAAGGCGGCTCAGCTCGCGCAACAGCAAGGCCGTTTCATTGGCCTTGCGATAGAGGTCCGACTTGGGACGGATCGACACCGTCCAGACATTGATGGGGATCAGTTCGGCATCGGCCGCCTGCGCGTCCACCGAGATCGTCATCGGCTGGAAGTCGAAGCCGAGATCGTCGTCGTCCAGATCATCCGACGCAGCGACAGGCGTGGGGTCGAGCGTGGCTTCGGCGGCCGCGGCCACTTGAGCCGGAGCAACCGGCGCAGCCGAAGGATCGGTCCAGACCTTAAGTTCAGCGGCCATGGCGGCCGAGGCCGCCATGTCGACATCGCCCATGCCGCGCGCGGCGCTCACATGGTCGGCCAGAACGTCGGAGGCGCGCAGCATGACGGCGGCCAGATCGACGGTGTTGGGAACCTCATTGGACCGAACAGCGTCCAGCAAGGTCTCGAACACGTGGGCGAAACGGACCAACGGCTCGAGGCCGAAGGCGCCCGCGCCGCCCTTGATCGAATGCACAGCCCGGAAGACGGCGTTGACAGTCTCGCTGTCGCCGACACCCTCCTGCATGGCCAGGAGCCCGCCTTCGAGGTCGGCGAGCAGTTCCTCGCATTCCTGAAAGAAGGTGACCTTGATGGCCTCTAGCTCGTCCATTCCCGCAATTCCTTAGAGTTCTAGACGTCGAAGTCGGTGAAGGATCAGGCCGCGACGCGGCGAATGGCTTCGACCAGCTTTTCAGGATTGAACGGCTTGACGATCCAACCCGTCGCGCCGGCTTCGCGAGCCCGCTGCTTCTTGCTGGGATCGCTTTCCGTGGTCAGCACCAGGATCGGGATCGCGCGATAGTCGTCATCGACGCGAACCGCCTCGATGAAACCAAAGCCATCCAGCTTGGGCATGTTGATGTCGGTGATGATGACGTCCGGACGATGGGCGGAAAGCACTTCCAGCCCATGTTCGCCGTCAACGGCCTCGACCACATTAAAGCCTGCGCCGACCAGGGCCATGCGCAGCATGTCCCTCATCGTGCGGGAATCGTCGACCGTTAGAATCGTGCGCGTCACGATTGGACTCCATGGATGTCCGCCGAAAGGAGCGCCCCATCGGCGCCGAAAAGACGGGTGGTTTCTACAAAGGCCTCCGAAGGCCCCGTAATTGAAAAGGGTTTGCCGTCAGCGGCCCAGGCCTTGCGGGCCGCGAGCAGAATCTGGAGACACAGGCCGCCGAGGCGACGGACCTGGCCGGCCTCGACTTCCAGCGCCTCGCCACGGTGCGCCAGGAAGGCGGACTTCAGCGGTCCGGCGGCCTTGAGATCGAGCGTTTCAGGCAGCGCGAGTGCGGCCATCAGAATTCCTCCCATACGTCAGCCGCCGGAGCGGCTGCGGTAGCTGCGCCGCCACGGGTGGGCCGGGCGAAGGCGCCCAGACGGGCCCTTTGCTCGGCGACCGGGTTGCGGGCCGGTGCGTGTTGAGCCGAATCGGCGGCTGCCGGGCGACCGTAGGCGGCCTGGCCGCCACCGACCCGGAAACGGGCCATCAGTCGGACCAGCTCGGCGGTCTCGCCCTTCAGCGAGTGCGTCGCGGCGGTCGATTCCTCGACCATGGCGGCGTTCTGCTGAGTGACCTGATCCATCTGGTTCACGGCCGTGTTCACTTCGTTCAGCCCAGTGGCCTGTTCGGCGGCGGAAGCCGCGATCTCGGTCACCAGGGCGTCGATCTCGCCAACCTTCAAGACGATGCGTTGCAGCGCCTCGCCCGTTTGACCGACCAGGTTCACGCCCTGGCTGACCTGCTGGGTCGAGGACGAGATCAGGGTCTTGATCTCCTTGGCGGCCTCTGCCGAGCGCTGGGCCAGGGCCCGGACCTCCTGAGCCACGACGGCGAACCCGCGACCCGCTTCACCCGCGCGGGCGGCCTCGACCCCGGCATTCAGGGCCAGAAGGTTGGTCTGGAAGGCAATTTCGTCGATCACGCCGATGATCTGGCTGATCTGCTTGGAGGAGTTTTCGATCTCGCCCATGGCCGACACTGCTTGATGCACGACTTGGCCGGAATGCGTCGCTTCGCCACGGGTGGTCGAAACAACGTCCGAGGCCTGACGAGCGCCGGCCGCCGTGCGGCGCACCGTGGCGGTCAGTTCGTCGAGGGCGGCAGCGGTTTCTTCCAGCGAAGCGGCCTGCTGTTCGGTGCGGCGCGACAGGTCGTCAGACGCATGGGCGATCTCGTCGGCGCCGGTGCGCAGGCCGTCTGTCGAGGCGGCGATGACCTTCATCGTCTCCTGCAGCGAGGCCATGGCGCCGTTGAAGTCGTCCTTCAGCTTGGCGTATTCCCCGGGGAAGTTTGCATTGACGCGGAAGGTCAGATCGCCCGAGGCCAGCTTTTCGAGGCCCTCGGCCAGGCTGGTCACCACCAGGGCACCTTCGCGAGCGGCGGCGGCGGCGGCCTCTTCCTTCGAGCGACGCTCCTCTGCGGTCAGGGCCGCAGTTTTTTCCTGCTCGACCCGCATTTGTCCAAGGTGCAGCTGGTTGTCGCGGAAAATCTTCAAGGAGCGGACGATCGCGCCCAGCTCGTCGAGGCGAGTCATCTTTTCAAGATCAATGTCATTGTCGCCCTTTGACAGGCGCTCGGTCGCACCGGCGATATCGGCGATCGACTTGCGGACATTCATGACCATCAGGGCCGCCAGGGCTGCGACGGCGGCGAGGGTCAGCGCTGAAATCAGAATCGTCAGGCTCGTGGCCGCAACCGACTCCGCTTGCTTTTTGGCGGCCTCCGCCTTGGTCCGCCGGTTGACCTTGGCCAGAACGCCATCAAGGTGCGTGGCCATCAGAGCATATTGATCTTCGAAGGGGGCCACGAAGCTGGCCGCCGTATTGAAGTCGACTCCGATCATGCCGCTGACCACGTCGACGGCGCTGCGGCAGTCGTCGACTTCCTTGATCAGGGTGGCAAAGTCCGCCTGATCGCTGGCCGGAGAATTCTTCTTGATCGCCTCGAGATCTTTTTTGACCTCATCGAAGCGGGTCAGGACGTCCTGCATCCGACCTGGGACCTTGTCGGTCTCGATCGAGGCGGCCTGATGGGTCAGAGCCAGATAGAGTTCGCCATGGATGTCGGAAATTTCGCGCGAGACGCCGGCAATCGCCAGATTGTTGCCGAGGTCAGTGGCCACGACCTTCTGCAAGGCCGAGGACTGACTTTTCTGCACAGCCACGGCTCCTGCGGCCATGGCCGCAAGCATGATCAAGGCAAAGACCGGCGCTACGCCGATCTTCATCATCATGGGTAGGTCGACAAGCCGAAAGCGCTTCATATCCAGTCCCCTTCATGCGGCGGTTCCGTGCCCACGGATCACCAGCAAGCCAGAGGGATCATCACTATAGATTCCTAACAGACTCTGACCTTGGTTAAGAGAAACTGGAGGTCAGGGGGCCAGGCGCTGCCTTGAGGGACAAATGGCCGCAGGTGAATCTATAGAGACAGCGCCCAAAAGGAGCCTGGCGGGTAAAATCCGAAGTAAGGTTACCATTAAGTAAATTTAGAATATTCCAGGAGCGACTCAGGATATTTTAACTAGCAGCTGCGATAAAGGGCATGCGTCCGGTTGGCGCGTCGTCCACAGGACGGTATTCATTACTAGGAGCAGCGGGATGAAATATCCGATCGCTTTTGCCGCAGGAATCGCTGGCAGCTTGTTCATCGCTCAAGCCGCCTCGGCAGCTGGCGGATTCGAAGACCAAATGAGCCGTTGCCTGCAACAGTTCGCCAATACCCGGGACGCCGCCCAGGTGATGCTGGAATGCACCGCTGACGCTGGAAAGCTCTCGGAATGCAAGGTTGTTGACAACAGCGCGGCCGGCAAGGGCTTCGACAAGGCCGCCATGTGCATCGCTGACAAGCTGCCGATGGGCGCCAAGACCGGCACCGTGAAGGTTCCGTTCCGCTTCCCGGGCGGCGCGTAAACTTCAAGCTCCTTACCAAGGGGCTCAAAACGCCTCCGCCGACCAGACCGAAGCGTTCCGATGGATCGCTTCGCGTCTGGTTCGCGGGGGCGTTTTGCCGTGTGCGACAGCCGACAGGAAAAAGCGGCCGCCCGTCGGGGCGGCCGCTTCTGTCGATAGATCCCGCGCTGGGTCTCAGTCTGCTGGCGACAGCTGTTTCTCAGAACTCTTCCCACGCCTCTCGAACAGCCGTCGCAGCTGATCCCCGGGAGACCGGCCGCGCGCCGCCGCCTGGACGACTGGCCTGCGATGGAGGTCTGGCGGCCGGACGGGCGGGCGCAGCGGACGCGGCGGGCCGCGAATCGGTCACGCGGAAGGCCGAGATCAGATTGACCAGTTCGGCCGTTTGATCCTTGAGCGAGTGTGTCGCCGCCGTCGTCTGTTCGACCATGGCGGCGTTCTGCTGAGTCACCTGGTCCATCTGATTGACGGCCGTATTCACCTCATGCAGGCCCGTGGCCTGCTCCTGGGCCGAAGCGGAGATCTGGACGATCAGGGTGTCGATCTCGGCAACCTTGGCGACGATGCCGCGCAGGGCGTCGCCGGTTTGTCCCACCAGGTTCACGCCCTGACCCACTTGCTGGGTCGAGGTCGAGATCAGGGTCTTGATCTGCTTGGCGGCGTCTGCGGAGCGTTGGGCGAGAGCCCGCACTTCCTGGGCGACCACCGCGAAGCCGCGACCGGCTTCACCGGCGCGCGCCGCTTCGACCCCAGCGTTGAGGGCCAGCAGGTTGGTCTGGAAGGCGATCTCGTCGATCACGCCGATGATGTTGCCGATTTCGCGCGACGAGCTTTCGATCTCGCCCATGGCGGCCACGGCCTGGTCGACCACGACGCCCGAGCGTTCGGCCTCGGTCTTGGCGCCCGCCACAACCTCGGACGCCTGCTTGGCGCCCGCTGCCGAACGCCGGACGGTCGAGGTGATCTGGTCAAGGGCGGCGGCGGTCTCTTCCAGACTGGCGGCCTGCTGCTCGGTGCGGCGCGACAGGTCATCAGCCGCGATGCCGATTTCATCCGACCCGGCGCGGATATTGCCGGTCACGCCGGAAATGCGGCTCATGGCCTCCTCGAGCGTACGAACGGCGCTGTTGAAATCGTCCTTCAGCCTCTGGAACTCGGGCTTCACCTCTTCGTCCATACGGCTGACCAGATCGCCCTGGGCCAGATGGGCGAGCGCTGTGGCCAGGCTTTCGACGAGCCTGGTCTGGCTTTGCTCGTTCTCGATACGCGAGGCCTCAAGTCGCTGACGATCGGCTTCGATGGTCTCGAGATAGATCGAGATGGCGAAGTCCATGTCGAGCATGACCGCCTTCATCAGGGCGCTGACCGCCTCGCCGGCCTGGGCGGGGTCGCCCTTGGCCATGAAGCCCTTGGGCCAGAGCGAGTCGACGGTGGCGCGCAGCAGCCGGTCCATGACCAGGGCATAGCCGCCGATATACCAGCGCGGCTCAAGACCGATGCGCGCGTGAACCTGACCGATGGTCCGGACCGTATTGACATAGGTGTCGCCGAACTCAGCCTGGGCGATGACGTCCCAGTGCGCCGCCTGGCGACTGCTGGCGGCGTCCATGTGCCGCTCGTCCTTGAAGAACTTGCTGGTCGCCGGTGTCGTCTTGACCTTGCCGTAGAAGACCGACAGCGCGGGGCCGATTTCCTTGCGAATGAGCGGCCGCAGATCACGCAGCGCCTGCCGCGCGCGATCATCCAGCCCCATAAACGCCACACGGTCGTTTACGTCATGATCCTGGCTCATCGGCTTTGGTCCATCCTGGGGTGCAGCTTGTGGGATGACCCTCTGCTCGTATGCTTAATGCAGCCTTAAATGTTCCCGCCCAAGGTGCGTCATCTCGCCGCACTCTCCAAAAGAGTGCGTTCGCCGAACACGCGTTTAGCCGCCCTGTTTCATGGTCTCCCGGGCGATGATCACCTGCTGGATCTGGCTGGTGCCCTCGTAGATCCGGAAGATCCGCACGTCGCGATACAGGCGCTCGATGCCGTAGTCGGCGACATAGCCGGCCCCGCCGAAGATCTGCACAGCCCGATCCGCTACGCGGCCGACCATCTCGGAGGCAAACAGCTTGGAGGCCGCCGCCTCCAGCGTCACGCCCTGCCCCGCGTCGCGCTTGCGAGCGGTCTCCATGACCAGAGCCTTGGCCGCCAGGGCCTCGGTCTTGCTGTCGGCCAGCATGGCCTGGATCAGCTGGAAGTTCGAGATCGCCTGGCCAAACTGCTTGCGCTCGCCGGCATAGGCCACGCAGTCCTTGATCAGCCGCTCGGCCACACCCACGCACACGGCAGCGATGTGCAGTCGGCCCCGGTCCAGCACCTGCATGGCCACCTTGAAGCCCTCGCCCTCTTCGCCCAGCCGATTCCAGGCCGGCACGCGGACATTGTCGAAGGTGACGTCGTGGATATGGGCGCCCTGCTGGCCCATCTTCTTCTCGGGCTTGCTCACGGACAGCCCCGGCAGGCCGCTGGGGACCAGGAAGGCCGAGACCCCGGAGCCGCCCTTGGTCTCGGGACTGGTTCGGGCCATCACCGTGAACAGCGAGGCCTTGCCAGCGTTGGTGATGTAACGCTTGGAGCCATTGAGCACGTAGTCGTCGCCGTCGCGGATGGCCAGTGTGCGGACAGAGGCGCTGTCGGAGCCGGCTTCCGGCTCGGTCAGGGCGAAGCTGGTGATGATCTCGCCCGAGGCGATGCCGGGCAGCCACTTGGCCTTTTGCTCGTCGGTGCCGAACATCACCAGACCCTGGCTGCCGATGCCGACATTGGTGCCGAACGCCGACCGGAAGGCCGGAGAGGTTCGGCCCAGCTCGACGCCGACAAGGCATTCCTCTTCCATGTTCAGGCCCAGGCCGCCGAACGCCTCTGGGATCGACAGGCCAAACAGGCCCAGGCTTTTCATCTCGTCGATGACGTCCTGCGGAACCGCGTCATCCTCGGCCACCTTGGCCTCAATGGGCCGCAGGCGCTCGGCGACGAAGCGGGCGACCATGTCGAGCAGCTGGTCGCGGGTTTCGAGATCGAGGGCCATGGCGTTTCGTCCTGCGTCAAACACTTGTTTTGACGCAGACTGTAGCCGTCAAGCTCAGGAATGGAAGGGCCGGCGCGCGACACGCCGGCCCTAAATCGCCTTGCCGCTAGGTCCGCTCAGCGCGCGCCAGCAGGCTGTTGCGCATGCCAAACGCCACATAGACCACCACGCCGATGCAATGGGCGTAGAGGAAATACAGCTGGGTCTTGGTCGGCAGGCTGGAGAACAGATACAGGCAACCCAGGATCGCGCCCGAGGCCACGACCGGCCAGACCGGCGTCGAGAACACCCGCTGACGGCCCGGATCCTTGATCCGCAGGATGATCACCGACAGGCCCACGGCGATGAAGGCCGCCAGGGTGCCGGCGTTTGCCAGCTCGGCGATGTCCTTCAGCGACAGCCAGCCCGAGATCAGGGCCGACAGGGCGCCGGTCAGCAGGGTCATCAGCACGGGCGTGCCGGTCTTGGCGTTGACCTTGGCCAGGGTCTTGGGCAGCAGGCCGTCGCGGGCCATCACGAAGAAGATCCGGCTCTGGCCATACATGAAGGCCAGGATCACGGTGGGCAGGGCGACCACGGCGGCCAGGGCCACCAGCTGGGCGACCTTGGGATGGTTCAGGCTTTCCAGGATGAACACCAGCGGGGCCTCGCTCTTGGAGAACACTTCGGTGCGCGAGGCGCCGATCGAGACGGCGGCCACGACCATGTAGATCGCGGTGCAAACGGCCATCGAGCCGACGATGCCGATGGTCAGGTCACGCTTGGGGTTCTTGGTCTCCTCGGCGGCGGTCGAGACCGCGTCAAAGCCGTAGAAGGCGAAGAAGATCAGGCTGGCGGCGGCCATCACCCCCACCTTTATCCCGGCGGCGTCCGGTGTGGCGGCGAAGCCCTGGGGCATGAAGGGCGTAAAGTGGCTGGCGTCGAAGGCCGGGATGCACAGCACGACAAACACAGCCAGGGCGATGATCTTGATGGCCACCAGCACCATGTTGATGGTGGCGCTCTCCCTGGTGCCCAGGGCCAGCAGGCCGGCGACGGCGAAGGAGATGATCACGGCGGGCAGGTTGACGATGCCGCCCATGTGGGGGCCTGCGAGCAGTGCTTCCGGCGTGCCGATCATCCGGAACAGGCCCGTGGCGTGGGCTGACCAGCCGACGGCGACGGCCGCGCAGACCAGCGTGTATTCGAGGATCAGGCTCCAGCCGACAAACCAGGCCACCGGCTCGCCCATGGCGACGTAGCTGTAGGTATAGGCGCTGCCCGAAGCGGGGATCATGGTCGACAGCTCTGCGTAGCACAGCGCCGCGCAGGCGCAGACCGCGCCGGCGATCAGGAACGACAGGATCACGCCCGGTCCGGCCAGACCCGCACCGATACCGGTCAGGGTATAGATGCCGGTGCCGACAATAGCCCCGACGCCCAGGGCGACCAGGTGCGGCCAGCTCAGGGTCTTCTTCAGTTGATGGCCGTCATGGCCCGCCGCGATGGCGTCGATCGACTTGCGCCGCGTCCAGAAACTCAAGGCTATTCCCTCCGACTTGGTCTTGCGCCGCGACCATGGGCTGGGCGACGTGTTTCGCCAAGACGTGCGCGATCGGCCGGGGCATTTCCTGCCAAAGATTGTCTGTGGAGCGTGCCTTGCCCGCAAATTCTCTCCGGCGAGCCGCGACGCCTAGAAGAAGACCCGTGTCAGGCCATAGGCCAGCGCCGCCACCGCCAGGGTGGAAAGGCCCAGGGCTGCAGCCAGCTTTGGCTTGACCTGCAGCAGTGCGGCAGGTCCCAGCTTGGCCGAGATGGCGCCGACACCGGCCAGCAGCAGGAAGCTCGACAGTGTCGCCAGGGTGGCGACCAGCGCCTCGGGCAGCAGGCCAAGCCCGCGCAGGGCGGCCAGGGCGGCGAAGCCCAGGACGAAGAGCGGCGGCCCCTTGAAGCCGGTCTTGCCGCATCCGTCCTGGGTGCGGCTCAGCAGCACGCCGATCAGCACCACGGCCGGGCCCAGCCAGACGATGCGGGCCAGCTTGGCCAGGGCTGCGGCGCTGGCGGCGTCCGGCGAGACCGACGAGCCCGCGCCGGCCACCTGGGCGACGTCGTGGATCGAGAGACCGAAGAACACGCCGGCCTGGTGCGCCGTAAAGCCCAGGGCGTGAGCGATCGGCGGATAGGCCAGCATGGCCACGGTCGAGAGCAGATTGACCCCGATGATCACCAGGGCGGTCGTGCGCTGGTTGGCCGGGCTGGCCGGCGCGGCCTGCGAGGCGGCGAGCGCTGCGGAGGCGCCGCAGATCGAACAGGCCGCCGCCGCGATCAGGGCCTCAGCCAGGGGCAGTCCCAGAGCCATGCCGACCCCGGCGCCGACGGTGAGACCGCCCAGCACCACGGCGCCGCTGGCCAGGATCGCCGGCCCGCCCAGCAGGGCGAACTCGCTCCAGGTGATCTGGGCGCCCATCATGGCCACGCCCAGGCGCAGGCCCGGCTTGGCCCAGATGTCGAGGCCGGCCGCCAGCCTGGCGCCCAGGCCCAGGGCGCCCAGGCCCATGCCCAGTACCACCGCCAGGAGCGGGGCCGGCGCGTGCAGCAGGTGCGAGAGCGGTTTGGCCAGCAGGGCGATCACGAGGCCCGCGATCAGGCCCGGCCAAAGCTTGCCCGCCTCAAAGCGGAAAGCGCCCAGTCTGGCGACGGTGGCATTCATCCCTGGACGGGCGCCGGGTCGAGGCCAAGTGTCTTGTCGGCCAAGGCGCAGCGACGGCCCAGGCGCTCGTTGAGGCGGCGGACGGTGTTGCTGCCGGTGCGCTCGAAGGCGAAGGGCAGCAGGCCATGGATCAGGCAGGCCAGACCCGCGCCGATCAGGGTGAAGCCAAAGCTCCAGGCCACGCCCATGTGCTGGCCATAGGTCTCGCCGACCGCTTCCGGATGGCGCGTGAACGGCTTCAGCATGAGGACCCCCAATTCGTCGTCAGGCCTCCAAGCATGAAGCGGAATGCGAGAATGGCATTACTGGATGCGCTGCCTTTTTCGCCGTATGGAGAATTTCATTCTCGAACGAGCGGAAAATGAAGATGATTGATCTGGATCACATCGACCGCAGGCTGCTGGCGATCCTGCAGGAAGACTCCACCGTCCCGATCGCCGAACTGGCCGAACGCGTGGGGCTGACCCAGACGCCGTGCTGGAAGCGCATCAAGCGGCTGCAGGACGCCGGGGTGATCACCGCCCGCGTCGCCCTGCTGGACCGCGACGCCCTGGACCTGTCCCTGACCGTGTTCGTGGCCGTAAAGACCGGCCGCCATGACGAGGCCTGGCTCACGACATTTGCCGCCGGGGCCCGCGCCCTGCCCGAAGTGGTCGAGTTCTACCGGATGAGTGGCGACGTCGACTATCTGCTCAAGGTCGTGGTCCGCGACATCGCCGCCTATGACCGTTTCTACAAGCGCCTGATCGCCACCGCCCCGCTCACCGACGTGTCGTCCAGCTTCGCGATGGAGCAGATCAAGTTCACGACCGCCCTGCCCATAACCACGGCCTGATGGCGTCTTGATCCTGTCACCCTTGCAGCCCCAACTACGGGGACGACAGCAGAGGGCGGACCATGGACACGACGCGACGGGGCTTGTTGATCGGCGGCGCGGCGCTGGCCCCGGCCCTTGCGGTCGCAGCGGAGCCCGCGGTCGATCCGAAAGCCCCGCCGGCGATCCGCGCCCATCTGGGGGTCACCGAAAATCCCTATGGTCCCAGCCCCGCCGCCCGCAAGGCGGCCATGCAGGCGCTCGACGACACGCCCTATTACGCCTGGTCGCTGGAACCGCCGCTGATCGCGGCCATCGCCAAACGCGAGGGCGTCGATCCCGATAGGGTGGGCCTGTGCAACGGCTCGCTGGAAGCCCTGTCCCTGCTCTCGGCCCATTTCGCCAAGGCCGGCCCGATCGTCGCGCCCCAGCCAACCTATGCGACACCCCTGCTCTACGCCGAGCGCCAGGGCGCCAAGCTGGACTGGATCCCGTTCACCGGCGACCACCAGATCGATCTGCCGGCCCTGGCGGCAAAGGCCAACGGCGCAGGCTGCGTCTATGTGTGCAATCCCAACAATCCGACCGGCCTTCTGATGGACCCGGACGCCCTACGGGCCTTCTGCGTCGCGGCGGCGAAGTCCGCGCCCGTGATCGTCGACGAGGCCTATATCGAGATAAGCCCCGATCCCGTCCGCCACTCGATGATCGACCTGGTCAGGGCCGGCCATGATGTGATCGTCGCCCGGACCTTTTCCAAGGTCTATGGCATGGCCGGCCTGCGGGTGGGGTTCATCATCGCCCCGCCGCAGCGGGTCAAGCAGCTGAAGAGCCTGATCCCGACCCACAAGGGCCGACCCGGCCTGGCGGCGGCCCTGGCCTGCTATGGCGACGCGGCCTATCTGGCCGGTGCCAAGGCCTATCTGGAAGGCTGTCGCGAAAAGATCTACGCCATCTGCAAGGCCAATGGCCTCGGCTACCTGCCGTCGTTCGGGACCTATGTCTTCATCGATACCGGCAAGCCCAACCTCGCCTTTCAGAAGACCCTGGCGGCGATGGGCGTCGAGGTGCGGGTGTTTGACAGCCCCCTGCACCCCACCTGGATCCGGGTCGGAACGGCTAGCCCGGCCGAGCTGGATATCTTCGCCGAGGTCTTGCCCAGGGCGCTGAAGGCCTAACGCGTCCCCCGTTCAGGAGGGCGACGGAGCGGCCCGGAGGCGGGATGATCTGGCAGTGACTGTGACTCCCGTCACATACGTCGTCGCGATCGTGGCCCAGAATGGACACTGGCAAAGGCGCGCCAAGTCCTGCGCCCCTTTCCCGTGATGAGAGTACGGTGGGGACCGATGACCGGTGTAGTTTCTCGTCCGCGGGCGGATCTCTCGCGTGCGGAGGGCCTTAGGCCACGCGTCGCGTGGGATCCGGCCAAGCGCGTGTTCGACGTCGTCGCAGCCCTGGCCCTGCTGGTGCTGTTCGCGCCGTCGCTGCTGCTGGTGGCGCTGCTGATCCGCCTGGAATCGCCGGGCCCGGTGTTGTTTCGGCAGGCCCGGGGCGGCCTGAACGGGCAGCTGTTCATGATCTACAAGTTCCGCTCCATGCTCTGCGACGACAGCGGCGAGACCGTCGTGCAGGCGGCGCGCGTCGATGACCGGATCACCCGCGTGGGGCGCTTTATCCGCAAGACCAGCATCGACGAACTGCCCCAGCTGCTGAACGTCCTCAAGGGCGACATGTCTCTGGTCGGCCCCCGTCCCCACGCCCGGGTCCATGACGAGCACTATGGCGGACTGATCCCCGGCTACGCCCTGCGCCAAAGGGCGCGTCCGGGCCTGACGGGCCTGGCCCAGATTCAGGGACTGCGCGGCGGCACCGAAGATATCGAGTCGATGGCCCGGCGCGTCAGGGCCGACATCGCCTATATCGAAAACTGGTCCTTCGCGGGCGACCTGCGGATCATGCTGCTGACCGCCCCGCACTTGCTGACCGCCGAAAACGCCTACTAGGCTCACCCCTAGTCCGGCCACAAATCCTGGATGTCGCCCTTGCGGTTGAGCATTTGGGTCGCCCGCTTGATCACCGCCAGCAGGCGCGCCTTCCGACCCTCGCTATCGTAGGTCAGGGTCGAGCGGGCCAGGCCTTCCAGCATGAAGCGGGCCAGGTCGCGACTGGCCTGAAACCGTGGGCCGGCGCCGGCGTGCAGGATCTTCAGGAAGTGATCGCCGGCCTGGGCGCGGTCGAACTCGGCCTGGGCCGGGGCCAGCAGGGCCTGGATGGCCGGATCGGTGCGACCAGCGGCCTCCAGCTCGGCGAAGGCCATGAACGGCACGCTCTGCAGCAGGTCCCAATAGCTGTCGATGGCGTGCTCGGTGACGTCGCCGCCGGGCGACAGGGTGTCGGCTGCGGCGCGGAACAGGGCCGAACGCTCGGCCTGGACATGGGCCACGGCGGCCTCGACCAGAGCCTCGCGGGTCGGGAAATGATACAGCATCGCCCCGCGCGTCAGACCCGCCGCATCCGCAATGACCGGATTGCTGGCGGCGTGATAGCCGATCCGGGCGATCAGCTGCATGGCGCAATCGAGAATCCGCGCCCGCGTCTTCAACGATTTCGGCGTATCCTTGGCGAGGCGGGCGGCATCCATCGCCCTGATCTAGTGCGGCCCATGCTGCATCGCAACAGCCGTTGACCGCCTCGCGTCGCAAGGCGCGGTATGGCGACGCTCGTCGCGCGCCCGGCCTGCTACCCAGCCTGGGTCGGCGCCTGTTTTCAAGGCGAAACGGCGCCCTGCCGAGGGGCTCCGGAGACGGGCCACAGGTTACCAAAGGCTGAATGCCGCGGCCGGGTTTCATCAAAGCGACATGCAATCAGCTTAATCGCCGGATCTCTCGCCGAAGGTCGCGACCAATCCGGGGGCGGATCGACCAGGCGCAGCAACCGGGGACCTGCATGAGCGCCGAATCCGCTGTCCGCCACTATCGCAGCATCTTCATCAGCGACCTGCATCTGGGCACCCGCGGGTGCCAGGCCGAGCTGCTGCTGGACTTTATTCGCCATGTCGAGTGCGACACGCTGTATCTGGTCGGCGACATCATCGACGGCTGGAAGCTGCGCAGCGGGTGGTACTGGCCGCAGGCCCACAACGACGTGGTCCAGAAGATCCTGCGCCTGGCCCGCAAGGGCACCGAGGTGATCTATGTCCCCGGCAATCACGACGACCGCATCCGCGACTTCTGCGGCGTGCATTTCGGCGGTGTCGTGGTGGCCCGCGACGTGATCCACGAGACCGCCGACGGCAAGCGCTACCTGGTGGTCCACGGCGACGAATTCGACGGCGTCGTGCAGCAGGCCAAGTGGCTCGCCTTCCTCGGGGATTGGTCCTATAGAACCATCCTGATGCTGAATACCTTGCTGAACCGCGCTCGGCGACGCATGGGTTTCGGTTACTGGAGTCTCTCGGCCTATCTGAAGGTCAAGGTGAAGAACGCTTTGCATTTCATCGAGAACTTCGAGTCCGCCGTGGCCGACGAGGCGCGCCGCCGGGGCGTCGACGGGGTGATCTGCGGGCACATTCACAAGGCCGAGATGCGCGACATAGACGGAATCACCTACGTCAACGATGGTGACTGGGTGGAAAGCTGCACGGCCCTCGTCGAACACGCCGACGGTCAACTCGAAATCCTCGAATGGGCCAAGCTGCGCTCGTGGTCGGTGATCGACCGCAAGCTGGCCACGCCCGCCACCGAGCCCCTGCCGGAGCCTGCCGCCGCCTGATGCGGATACTTCTCGCCACAGACGCCTGGGAACCTCAAGTCAACGGCGTGGTTCGCACCCTCACCCGGGTGGTCGACGAACTGCGCGCCATGGGCCACGAGGTCGATGTCGTCAGCCCTGACCAGTTCCCCACCTTCCCGCTGCCGACCTATCCGGAAATCAAGCTGGCGATCGGCGCCTATGAGCCGGTGCAGGACCGCTTCAAGTCGTTCGAGCCCGAAGCGATTCACATCGCCACCGAGGGTCCGATCGGCCTGGCCGCCCGCCGCATCTGCCTGGAATGGAAGCTGCCGTTCACGACCAGCTACCACACCAAGTTCCCGGAATATGTCTCGGCCCGTCTGCCTTTGCCGCTGGCCGCCGGCTACACCTATATGCGCTGGTTCCATAAGCCCTCCGGGCGCCTGATGGTGGCCACGCCCACCATGCGCGACGAGCTAGCCAAGCACGGGTTCCGCAATCTCTCGCCGTGGTCGCGCGGCGTCGACACCGACGTCTTCAAGCCTCGCGCGGCGGGCGAACCCGACGTGTTCGCGGGCCTTGCGCGCCCGATCTTCCTCAATGTCGGCCGCGTGGCCGTCGAGAAGAACATCGAGGCCTTCGCCAGCCTGGATCTGCCCGGCACCAAGGTGGTGATCGGCGACGGTCCCCAACGCGAAGAGCTGGCCGAAAAATATCCCGAGGTGAAGTTCCTGGGCGCCAAGTTCGGCGAGGAGCTGGGCCGCTATTTCGGCTGCGCCGACGTGTTCTGCTTCCCCTCCCTGACCGACACCTTCGGCCTGGTGATCCTGGAGGCCATGGCCGCCGGCGTGCCCGTGGCCGCCTTCTCGGCCCCCGGCCCCATCGACATCATCCCCGGCTCCAACGCCGGGGCCCTGGCGCCGGGCCAGACCGACGGGCTGCGCGAGGCCTGCCTGGCGTGCCTGGACCTCGACAAGACCGTGGTCCGCAAGTTCGCCGAGGGCTTCTCGTGGCGCGCCTGCGCCGAGGAGTTCTTCCGCAACCTGCAGCCCTATCCCGAACCGGAAAAGACCCGGTTCTGGCGGCGGCTGCGGCGGCTGGCGCGCCTGCGCGGCCGGACGGCGGCCTAGACATGGCTTCGCAGCCTCGCGCGGAAACCGCCGAGTTGATGGGAAGGGTCGCGGAGCGCCCGGGCCTCGCCCGGATGTGAGTTTGTATAAGTACCGTTTCGACGAAGACAGACGCTCCGCGCAGCCGTTATCCGGTGAGCCCTCGGGGCGCGGGGTTTTAACCCGCTTCCGACGTTAGGCCCCCGACGGGTGGAGGGGTTAGCGACCCCGTCCAGACCGCATGGGCGATTTCAGCCCATGCCTGCTGCGCTTCGTGCGGGCGTCGCCAAAGGGAGTTCCCAGCGGTCCCGGTCCGGCTTCAACGCGTCCGGCCCCCGCAAGGACCGATCCGCTCCACCAGACCCTGCCGGGCCTTCGACGACGGCCGGCGGGCGCTTCCCGCTCGACCACCCCTGACCGCCGCAACGGTCGCCGTACGTGCGCCCTTCCCGTGCTGTCAGGTGAGATTGATTATGCGGGCGGTTTCGGCGCGTCTGATTGGCGCGATCAAGTTTTTTGCAAGCGGTTGATTGGGTTGGGGTTTGTTCCGGAAGCAACGGGGATAGAGGGCGGTCTATCCCCATAAGTCCTCCCCCTGAAGGGGGAGGCGGCCGGAGGCCGGTGGGGGAAGACCGCACCGACTCAGCAGCACTACCCCCTCCGATCACTACGTGATCGCCTCCCCCTTCAGGGGGAGGACTTGATAGCGCCCGCCCCGCCCCCTACTCCGCCTCGCCCTTGCGTCGCAGGCACGGCTTCAGGATCACCTTGTCGATCCGCGAGCCGTCCATGTCGACGATCTCGACGTCGAAGCCGCCCAGTTCGACGATCTCGCCCTCGCGGGGGATACGGCCCAGGCGGTCGAGGATCAGGCCGGCCACGGTGTGGTAGCCGCCCTCGGCCTCGAAGGCCTCGCCCAGGGCGTCGTTGAGCTCCTGGATGTCGAGGCGGGCGTCGACCAGCCACGAGCCGTCCTCGCGGCGCAGGATCCGGGTCTCGGTGTCGTCGTGGCTCTCGGGGAAGTCGCCGGCGATCATTTCCAGCAGGTCGATGGGGGTGATCACCCCCTGAACCGAGCCAAATTCGTCGACCACCAGGGCCATGTGCAGCGGGGTCTGCTTGAACAGGGCCATGGCGCGCAGCAGCGACATGGTCTCGGGGATGGCGATCGGCTGCTGGACGTGGGCAAGCACGTCGATCGGGCCACCGGAGAGGGCCGCGTCGAGCAGATCCTTCTTCAGGACCACGCCGATATCGCCGTCCAGATCATCATCGGTGGCGACCACGATGCGCGAATAGCGGCAGGCGCGGATCTCGGCCAGGATCTCCTCGGGGGTGTCGGCCAGGGAGATCCAGAACAGGTCGCGGCGCGGGGTCATGGCCACGCGCACCGGGCGGTCGCCCAGGCGCAGCACCTCCTGGATCATCGAGCGCTCTTCGGGCTCGATCAGCCCGGCGTCGGCGCCTTCGGCCAGGACGGTCTCGACCTCTTCGGCGGTCATGTCGTTGGTGCGCTCGTCGCGCACGCCCATCAGCTTGAGAATGGCGGCGGTCGAGACGGTGAGGATAGTCACGAAGGGGCGCAGCACCAGGGCGACAATGGCCAGGAACGGGGCCATGCGGCGGGCGATGGCGTCGGGGAACAGCAGGGCCAGGCGCTTGGGAACCAGCTCGCCCAGAATGACCGAGACATAGGTCAGGCCGATGACCACCACGATGGTGGCGATGATCTCCGAATGCGGCCCGATCATCGGCATGGGCTCAAGCCAGTGGTCGAGGGCGGCGGCGATGGTGGCTTGGCCATAGGCGCCGGCCAGGATGCCGATCAGGGTGATGCCCACCTGCACGGCCGACAGGAACCGGGTGGGATGCTCGGCCATGGCCAGGGCCAGCTTGGCGCCCTTGTCGCCGCGATCGGCGAAGGTCTGGAGCCGAGCCCGGCGGGCGGAGACCACCGCCAGTTCAGACATGGAGAAAACCCCGTTCAAAAGAACGAGGAGAAACACGACAGCGAGCGCGAGGAGGATCATAGCCCTAGGGGGTCAATGACACGGCGCCGGACGGCGGCCGCGACCCTGACTTCCTTGCGCGGCGAGGGTGAACCGTTGAGCCACTATACAAAAGAAATCGCCGCGGCCCATAGGGCCGCGGCGAGGTAAGTTTGGTCGGGGAAAATTTAAGCGTCTTACGAGGCCGGACGGGCCATCGAGGTCTTGTTCTTGACGACGTTCTTCTGGGCTTCGTGCTGGCCGGGGGGCAGCGGGATCAGACCGCGACCCTGCAGATAGCCACCGCGACCCGAAGCGGCGTCCGAGGTGAACTCCGACAGGAACTCGGCCAGGCCCGGCGTGACGCCGATGCTGGACTTCTTGACGTAGATGTAGAGCGAACGGGCCAGCGGATAGGAGCCGTCCGAGATGGTCTGGGCGTTGGGCTTCACGCCGTTGACGGTCGCGCCCTTCACCTTGTCCATGTTCTCTTCGAGGAACGAATAGCCGAACACGCCCAGCGAACCGGGGGTCTTGGTCAGGGTGCCGACGATGGCGTTGTCGTTCTCGCCAGCGTCGATCCAGCCGTCAGCGCGCAGCGGGTCGACCTTTTGCTTGAACAGCTTTTCGTTGTTCGAGCGCAGTTCGTCGGCGGTCGGGAACTTGCGGGCGCCGGCCTCGATGGCCAGTTCCACGAAGGCGTCGCGGGTGCCCGAGGTGGGCGGCGGGCCATAGACCTGGATGCGGTTGCCCGGCAGGCCCGGACCGACATCATCCCAGCTGTTGTTGGGGTTCTTGACCCACTGGCCACCCTTCAGGATCTGGGCCGACAGGCCCAGGAACAGGTGCTCGGTCTTGAAGTTGTAGTCAGCGCCGTCCTTGTCGGTGGCGACAACGATGCCGTCGAAGCCGATCTTGATCTGGACGATGTCCTTGATGCCCTTGGCGGCGCAGGCGTCGAACTCGGACTTCTTCATCGGACGCGAGGCGTTGGCGATGTCGGGGAAGCCTTCACCGGCGCCCGAGCAGAACAGCTTGATGCCGCCGCCGGTGCCCAGCGATTCGACCTTGGGGGCCTTCTTGCCGGTCTTCTTGGCGAAGTTCTCGGCCACGCGGGTCGAGAAGGGGAAAACGGTCGAGGAGCCGGCAGCCCAGACGTAGTCGCGGGCGGCGTGGGCGGGAACGGCGGCGAGGCCCGACAGGGCCACGGCAGCGGCCGCGCAGGAAAGAAGCTTCTTCATGGAGAACTCCTGGAAATCTCTAAGGCGTGGGGAGGAAGCAGGCCGCGCCCAGCGCGGCCTGCTTGATAGTCAGTCTTAGAAGTCGAACTGGGCGCGCATCTGGAACGTGTCGACGTCGACATCGTTCAGCTCGCGGTTCACGCCCGCCGTCAAGGTGGGGTTGTCGTTCTGGGCCTTGGTGTAGTTGGCCTGGAAACGGACGTAGGGGTGGGGATACCAGTTCAGACCAGCGGTCAGGGCGGTGTACTTGCCGGCCGTGGCCACGCCCTTCAGATCGGTCAGGTCGACCGAGTCATAACGCAGGGCAGCTTCCCAGGCGCCCATGCCACCGGCGGTGACCGGCGACAGGATGCGGGTGCGGTTGAACTCGCCGCGAGCGGCTTCATAACGGCGGGTTTCGCCGGTCAGGAAGAAGCTGCCGGTGACGTAGAAGGCGTCCAGGTCAACGTCCGAAGCCGTACCGGTGCGGTCGGCGGTGATGCGGGCGTATTCGGTCTGCAGCGAGAACTGCTTGTGCAGCAGGGCGGCTTCCAGGCCGATGGTCTTGTCGTGAACGCCAACAGCGCCCGACGAGGTGTAACGCGCGCCGTAGTTGGTGTTGTTGCGGACCTGATAGGTGAAGTTGGCCTGGTCGCCGCGATCGCGGTAACGGCCCCAGACGCCCAGGTGCAGGGTGGTGGTGTCGGTGATGATCGGCGCGAAGGTGGCGCGACCGTTGTAGCCGAAGGTTTCCTTCGAGCCGGTACCGATGTTGGTGGCGACATCGGCGCTGTTCAGGCTGTCGCCCGACAGAGCGACGCCGGCGGTCCAGTTGGGGCCGTTGGTCTTGACTTGCAGGTTCATCACGCGACCGGCGTTGATGAAGTCGTTGAACGCGCCGCGTTCCATCATCGTGTTGTAGCGCGACGAGGTGAGGTCCTCGAGCGAGACGGTCTTGAAGTTACCGACGATGATCGAGGTGGTTTCAGTGGCCTTGTACTCGAGGGTCAGGTCTTCCCACTGGGTGGTGCCGCCGCCGCTCGAGATCGCTGCCTCGGCCTTGTAGGCCCATTGACCGTTCCAGGTGCCTTCAACGCCCAGACGGGCGGTGCGCAGGCGGGTGTTCCAGGCCTTGAAGTCAACGCCGGTACCGGTGCGGTCAACGTCCTGATAGACGACGTCTTCGTACACGCGACCGCGGACCTTGAAGGTCAGGGTGTCGTTGGCGAACTGAGGCGCGCCCTTCCAGCTGGTGGTCGTTTCTTGAGCTTGAGCCGAAACGCCCAGGCCGAGCGCGAGCATGACGCCCAGCGCGGACCCGCCGACCAGCGAGGTCTTGGTGATCATGTGAGAATTCCCCTTAAGGCTGCCCCTGGCCTCTCACCCCTCTTGCGAGGAGCGGGATCAGGATTACAGCGGCTTACCGGGGTCCCATGACGGTTCAGCCACCGATTTGTGACAGCCTGACGACAAGCGTTTTCAAGGGGTTAACCTGTGGCCAACTAGACACATAATGCTCAGTCGTCAGAGTAAACGGCTGCGAATGATCTGCGACAGCAGGTCAATCAGCGACACCGCCACCACGATCACCAGCACGATGCAGCCCGTCTGGTCGTACTGAAATCCGTTGACGGATTCCAGCAGCACCTGGCCGATACCGCCCGCCCCGATCAGCCCCAGCACGGTGGCCGAGCGGCTGCTGGATTCGAAGCGGTACAAGGCATAGCTGGTCCACAGCGGCGCGACCTGCGGGATCACGCCCCAGACGATTTCCTGCAAGGGCACGGCGCCGGTGGCGCGCACGCCCTCGACCGGACCCTTGTCGATCGACTCGACCGCCTCGGCGAACAGCTTGGCCAGCACGCCGCCGGTGTTGAACATCAGGGCCATGACGCCGGCGAACGGTCCCAGGCCCACGGCAGTAATGAAGATCAGGGCCACCACCAGGTCGGGCAGCGAGCGGATCAGGTCCAGCGCCCGGCGCACCGGCTGCTGGATCCACACCGGCGTGATGTTGCGCGCGCCCAGCAGGCCCAGCGGAATGGCGACGATGATGGCCAGGGCGGTGCCCCACAGCGCCATCTGGATGGTCTGCCACATCTTGCCGACATAGGTGGACCAGTCCATTTCCATGAACAGCTTGGCGTCGCCGAACGGCGCGAAGAAGCCAGTCGCGAACTCGCGCATCCGGCCCGCTTCCGTGACCAGCTGCGGAAACTTGTCGATCTCGGCCGGCCTGAAGCTGATGATCAGCAGGCCGATCACCCCGCCCCACAGCAGGATGTCGAAGGCCAGGGCCGAGGCCGACTTCTTAGGCGGCGGCGGGATGGTGTCGCTGCTCATGGATAGGCTCAGTTGGCCGGCGCGGGCAGACCGGCCTTACCCTCGGCGGCGAGGCGCTCGGCCTTGACCCCGTCGAGAGCCTGCTGGGTGGCGGCGATCTTGGCCGCGTCGCCGGTTTCCTTGGCCAGGCCAAACTGCTCCAGGGCTTCCATTTCGCGCACCACCAGCAGGTGGGTATCGTCAGCGGCCAGGAAGCCGCCCATCGAAAGCTTGGCCAGGTTGGCGCGCTGCTGGGCCGCGACCGGGGTGTCGCCCTGGCCATAGGTCAGGAAGAACTGGCGGACCTTTTCCTTGGTCACCGGATCCAGCTTCTTGCGCCAGACGATCGGATCTTCGGGCAGGGTCGGCGATTCCCAGATCACCTTGACCTTGTTCAACTGGGCCGCGCCGCGATCACCGTTCAGGCGCAGGGCCGTGGTGTTGTTGGTCGCCGCGTCCAGCTTCTTGTTGGCCACCGCGAACAGGTTGGCGTCATGGCTGGCGCTGAGCACGGTCTTGAAACAGGTGTCGGGCTTCTTGCCGGCCGGAATGAACACATAGGTCATCGGGGCCAGGGTGCCCGAGGTCGACTTCTTGTCGCCGATGCCGAAGTCGAGCGTCTTGTCGCATTTCAGGAGATCCTGCAGCGTCAGCTTGCTGTCAGCCGGCACGATGATCACCGACTTGTAGCCGTCCGTGCCCGACGGATCGAAGGTGCGGGCGAAAACCTCGCCGCCCGAACGGCGCACGGCTTCCAGGCCCGACTGGTTGGAGAACCAGCCCACATCGGTCTGGTCGGCGCCCATGGCCACGATCAGCGACGAATAGTTGGACGAGAAGAACGGCTTCACCTTCATGCCGGTCTGCTTTTCCATGTCGGCCAGGATGGGCTTCCAGTAGCTCTCCATGTTCTGGGCCGACTCGGTCGACAGGATCGAGAACACGATGGTGTCCTTGGGTCCCTCGGCGACCGGCTTGGGCGAACAGGCCGACAGGGCCAGGGTGGCTGCGGCGGCGATAAACAGGCTGCGGCGGATCATTGCGGAGCTCCTTCCCAGAATACGTCCTCGAATTCCGGGCCGTAGATGTCGATGAGTTGTTCGCGTTTCAGGCCGTCGGCCGGGCCGTCATAGACCTTCTTGCCGGCCTTCAGGGCCACGACCCGGTCGCAGTAGCGCAGGGCGTAGTCCACCTGGTGCAGGGTGACGACCACGGTCAGGCCGTCGGATTTGTTGAGATCACGCAGGATCTCCATGACCTTGCGGGCCGAGACGGGGTCGAGCGAGGCGACCGGCTCGTCGGCCAGGATGATCTTGGCCTTCTGGACCAGGGCCCGGGCGATCGCGCCGCGCTGCTGCTGGCCGCCTGACAGGGTATTGGCGCGCTGGGCGGCATAGTCGGAAACGCCGACCCGGTGCAGGGCGGCCATGGTCGCGGCCTTGGTCTCCTGAGGCCAGGCGCCGAACACGCCGCGCCAGAACGGGATGCGCCCCAGTGAGCCAAGAGCCACATTGCTGAACAGCGACAGGCGGCCCACCAGGTTGAACTGCTGGGCGATGAAGCCGATGCGAACCCGGGCCTTGCGGACCTGGTCACTGACCTTGCCCCGAGCCTGTACGGGTCCGCTGAAGGCGGTGATCACCCCGTCACCGCTCTTGTCGTCCTTGGGCGCGTCGATGGTCTGCAGACCATCGATCGACCGCAGCAGCGTGGATTTGCCCGAGCCCGAGGGGCCGATGAGCGCGATCATCTCGCCGCGACGAACGTCGAGCGAAACGGCGTCCAGCGCACGACGAGACCCGAAGGTCTTGGAGGCGGCGCGGATCGAGAGAACTGGGTCCGACGTCATGGTCGGGGAGAATCCTTAACGGGGTTTCTGGCCAAGGGGAATGCGTTCACCGCTTTGGCGGTGGTTCGCAATGGAATTGTGACGGCGGGTGGTTCAAATCACCTCAGGACCGGGCCCCAAAAGGGACTTTACATCGGGGGACTATGCCCCTATTTCGCACGGCTCCGGCGGACCCGAAGTCCTCATAAGCGCTGCTAACGCCGGCTAGGTTTAACTTTTGCAGGGGTCTACGTGAATTGCACACGTACCATGAACCCCTGGACCTGGTCCGTGAGCGGTCACCGGAACGTCCAGTCGCACTCGTGCGGCCGGACGCGGTGTCCGTAGCGGCGCGCTGGTTCCAGGCTGAATTTAAAGGCGACGTCTTTTACGCGGTGAAGGCCAACCCTTCGCCGTGGGTGATCCGCGAGCTCGTGGACGCCGGCGTTCGATCGTTCGACGTGGCGTCGCTCAACGAGATCGAACTCGTTGGTCAACACGCGCCCGGCTCACGCATGGCCTTCATGCACCCGGTCAAAAGCCGCGTGGCGATCTCGGCTGCCTATTTCGATCATGGCGTGCGGACGTTCTCGTTCGACACCCACGAAGAGCTGGCCAAGATCCTCGACGCGACCGGCAACGCCAAGGACCTCAATCTGATGGTCCGCATGGGCGTGCAGGCCGAGGGCGCGGCCTACAGCCTGTCGGGCAAGTTCGGCGTCGAGCCGCACGACGCCCCGGCCCTGCTGCTGGCCGCTCGCCGCGCCACCCAGGACCTGATGGGCGTCAGCTTCCATGTCGGCAGCCAGTGCATGCGGCCCACCGCCTATCAGGCGGCCATGGCCCAGGCCTCGCGCGCCCTGGTTCGCGCCGGCGTGCTGGCCGATGTCGTCGACGTGGGCGGCGGCTTCCCGTCGATCTATCCCGGCATGGTTCCGCCGGACATGTCCGAATATCTGGCCGCCATTGATCGCGGCTTCGCCGAGATGATGGTCCACGAGTCGACCCAGCTGTGGTGCGAACCCGGCCGGGCCCTGGTGGCCGAAGCCTCGTCGCTGCTGGTCAAGGTCGAGCTGAAGAAGGGCGACGCGCTGTATCTGAACGACGGGTCCTATGGCTCGCTGTTCGACGCGGCGCACATGAAGTGGCCCTTCCCGGTCAAGCTGTATCGCAAGAACGGCCCTGCGGGCGGCGAGATGGTCGAAGACAGTCTCAAGCCCTTCCGCTTCTACGGCCCGACCTGCGACAGCATCGATCACATGCCCGGCCCGTTCTATCTGCCGGAAAGTGTCGACGAGGGTGACTATATCGAGATCGGCATGCTGGGCGCCTATGGCGTGGCGATGTCGACCCGCTTCAACGGCTTTGGCGAGAACGAGACCGTCGAGGTCCAGGACGCGCCAATGGCCTCGATGTACGGCCTGGCCAAGCGCTCGATCCCGACCCACAAGCCGGAATCGGAAGAGCGCAAGGTCGTTCGCTTCTCGCGTCCCAAGGGCGCGGCGGGCAAGAAGCGTCGTCGGCGCTAGCCGTGCGCTTCCTGCGGGATCTGAACACGTTCCGGGCCGAAAGGCCCTGGGGCGCGCTCGATGTCGGTTCGGTTGACGGGACCACCGTGCGCCTGCACTGGACCGACCAGCCCTATGTCTGGCACGTCAATGATGGCCCCGAGGTGTTCATCGTTCTGTCGGGAACGGTGGATATGCACTGGCGCAAAGACGGCGCGGAAAGCGTCGAAAGACTGAACGCTGGCGACGCTTGCTACGCGGAGACAGGCGATGAACATGTCGCCCATCCGATCGGAGAGGCCCGCATCCTGGTCGTCGAACGCCAGGGCAGTGTCTGATAAACCCCATGCGGGACAGGGCGACTGTCCCGCTCCCGCCCGCCGGTTGCTCCGTCCCGGCTGCGGGGCTGCTGCGACGGGCGCTCAAACCAAAGGGAAACCCGCGAGATGAACGCACCCGTTCCGAATACCAAGGCCGAGCTGCTGCAAAACGTCGTCGAGCACATCGACATCGCGTCCTTCGACGCCCGCCCGATCATCGACGCCATGCGCAAGATGAGCTTTTCGAGCCGCGACACCGCCCGCGCCGCCGACATCTTCAACATGGCCCTGGAAGACAAGTCCTGCTCGCCGTGGCTGATCCTGGCCGGTTCCACCTCGGCCGGCGGCTGCATGCACGTCTATCGCGACATGGTCCAGAACGGCATGATCGACGCCGTGGTCGCTACCGGCGCCTCGATCGTCGACATGGATTTCTTCGAGGCCCTGGGCTTCAAGCACTATCAGGCCGCCGGCAGCGTCGACGACAACGTGCTGCGCGAGAACTATATCGACCGCATCTACGACACCTATATCGACGAGGAAGAGCTCCAGAACTGCGATCACACGATCCTGGAGATCTGCAACGCCCTGGAGCCGCGCGCCTATTCCAGCCGCGAGTTCATCTGGGAAATGGGCAAGTGGCTGAGCGAGGGCAATGCCAAGAAGCCCGGCTCGCTGATCCAGACCGCCTATGAGCAGGGCGTGCCGATCTTCTGCCCGGCCTTCGTCGACAGCTCGGCCGGCTTTGGCCTAGTCAAGCACCAGAAGGAACGCATCGCCGCCAAGCAGCCCTATCTGATGATCGACGCGGTCGCCGACTTCCGCGAACTGACCGACATCAAGATCGCGGCCGGCACGACGGGCCTGTTCATGGTGGGCGGCGGCGTTCCCAAGAACTTCGCCCAGGACACCGTGGTCTGCGCCGAGATCCTCGGCGTCGAGGCCGACATGCACAAGTACGCCATCCAGATCACCGTCGCCGACGTCCGCGACGGCGCCTGCAGCTCCTCGACCCTGAAAGAGGCCGCCAGCTGGGGCAAGGTCAACACCACCCACGAGCAGATGGTGTTCGCCGAAGCCACCACCGTGGTGCCGCTGATCGCCTCGGACGCCTATCACCGCGAAGCCTGGAAGGGCCGCGAGCGTCCGCGCTGGAACAAGCTGTTCGGCAAGTAGGCTTGATAGCGTCCCGATGAAAATGCAGGGTCCCCCGAACACTCGTTCGGGGGACTTTTTCATGCGTGTCAGCCTTATGATCGCCGTCAGCGCCCTGGCCATGGCGGGCTCCAGCGTCGCGTCTCCAGGACAGCCGGTCTCTACCGTCCCCGCCGGCTATCTGGCGCCGGGGACCTATGACGCGATCAAGGTCCTGCCGGCCGCGCCCCTGCCCGGCTCGCCCCAGGCCGAGGCCGATCGCAAGATCTTCCTGGCGACCCGCGCCCTGAAGGACACCCCGCGCTGGTCACTGGCCCAGAAGGACGTCGACGAAAAGGCGATCCTGGCCGACTTCGACTGCGCCCTGGGCTTCACCCCGTCCCTGACCAAGACGCCCCGCATGGCCGGGCTGCTGCTGCGCCTGCGGTTCGACATCGGCGCGGCCGTCAATGGCCCCAAGGACTTCTACAAGCGGCCCCGGCCCTATCTGGTCGATGAGGGCGCGATCTGTGTCGACAAGTCCGAAGGCTTGGCCAAGAGCCCGGACTATCCTTCGGGCCATTCCACCTGGGGCTATGCGATCGGCCTGGCCCTGGCCCAGGCCGATCCCGAGCACGCCACGGCGATCCTGGCCCGCGCCCGGGCCTTCGGCGAAAGCCGCCTGGTGTGCGGCGTGCACAATGCCAGCGCGGTCTCGGCTGGCCAGCTGAACGCCTCGGCCCTGATGGCGACCGTCAGCGGGACCCCGCTGTTCCAGTCGGACCTGGCCGGCATCCGCAAGGAGATCGCCGCCGCTCGCAAGGCCGGACCGGCGCCGGACAAGACCCGCTGCGACGCGGAAGCCGCCCTGATCGCCCAGCCCCTGCTCTGAGCTTGCGGGACAGGCCGCGCGCCTCTACCTCTTGGCCATGGCCCATCACGCCGCTTGCGATCACGATCACGACCACCACGGCGTCGCCGGTTCCGCCCTCGCGGCCGAGCTGGAGGCCGCCGAGGCGCGTTGCGTGGCGGCCGAGCAGAGGCTGACTGCGCCCCGTCGCCGGGTGCTGGAACTGCTGCTGCAGGCCGGCCAGCCAGTGAAGGCCTATGACCTGATCTCGACCTATGCCGTGGACGGTCCGCCGGCCAAGCCGCCCACCGTCTATCGGGCGCTCGACTTTCTGGAAAAGCAGGGCTTCGCCCACCGCATCGAGAGCCTCAACGCCTATGTCGCCTGCCGCAAGGAAGCCGACGGCCACGCCGCCGCCTTCCTGATCTGCGACTGCTGCGGGGCCACCCGCGAAATCGAGCCCCGGGCCAGCGCCGAGATCATCGCCGCCGGCGCAGCGGCGGGCTATGCCCTCACGGCCGTGACGATCGAGGCGCACGGGCTGTGCGGAGCCTGTCGAGGCTGATTCGAGTACTCCCCATGTCATCCCGGACAAGCGCCTCAGCGCGCAGATCCGGGACAGACGCCTGAGCGCCGCGTTCCAAGTCGGTCCCGGGTCTGGCCCCGGCTTTCGCCGGGGTTCGCCCGGGATGACAATCCTCAGGGACGATTGCGGACTTCACGCAAACCCCGCTACGCTCAAACAACTGTTCAACCCGCCGAGACCGCGCCCATGACGACCGCTGAGACCCTGCCCGGCGTCGAGATCTGGCGCGGGGGCGTCAACACCTGGGACTGCGACGAGATGGGGCACATGAATGTGCGCCACTATATCGTCCGCGCCATGGAGGGCCTGGTGGGGCTGGCGGCCGAGCTGGGTCTGCCTCACGCCTTCACCCCCTATGCCAACGCCACCCTGCTGGTGAAGGAACATCACGTCCGCTTCCTGCGCGAGGCCCATGCCGGAGCCACCCTGCACATGCTGGGCGGGGTGATCGAGATCACCGACACCGAAGCCAAACTGCTGCAGTTGCTGGTCCACTCGGCCACCGGCGAACTGGCCGCGACGTTCCAGACCACAGTCGTCCACGCCACGCCGCGCGAGGGCGAGGTCTTCCCCTGGCCCCGGATCACCCGCGAGCGCGCTGCTGCGCTGAGGGTCGAGGTTCCGGAAAAGGCCCGCGCCCGCAGCATCGACCTGTCGCCCTTCACCCCAACCGCCGGCCTGGAGCGCGCTCAGGCGCTGGGCCTGCAGCAGATCGGGCTGGGCGCCCTGTCGCCGACCGAATGCGACGTCTTTGGCCGCATGCGCGCCGAGCAGTTCATCGGCCGGGTGTCGGATGGCATCGGCAGCTTCATCGGCCCGTTCCGCGATGTGATCGTCGAGCATGCTGACCACAAACCGACGCGGTTCGGCGGGGCGGTGCTGGAATACCGGCTGGCCTATCTGCGCTGGCCCCAGGCCGGCGACCGGGTCGAGCTGCGCTCGGGCCTGATGGGCGCGGACCCGCGCACCATGCGCATGGTCCACTGGATGATCGACCCCGCCACGGGCCTGGCCTGGGGCACATCCGAAGCGGTAGCCATCACCTTCGACCTCGACGCCCGCAAGGCGGTGCCGATCAGCCCGGCGGCGCAGGCGGGGCTGGAGGCGTTTTCGGTGGCGGGACTGGCGCTCTAACAGCCTGTCCCGTTTTCGGGGAAGCATCCAAACGAGAGAGACGGGCGCTAAAGCCTATACTTGGAGCGGCCGCGAGCGGTTTCGCCGCGTGCACCCAACCAAGCTGACCCTAGTCAATCATCAAGGTCTGGGTGTTCCGGCTCTGGATGTCGGCGACCTTGCGCAACAGATCGACCGCACTTTTCGGCGTCAGCCTGGCCGGATCGAACAGCCCTTTGCTGTCGAGCACATCGAGGATCGACTGGTCCGCAGACGCCAGGGCGCGGGCGCACATGTTCCACTGCCCGAACAGCCGTGTCTGGGCCTCCTCGCCGGAGATGATCGCGATCTGGTCGTGGCGCGGGTCGTCCACGATCCGACAATAGGCCCCGCGCACAGCGGCCTCTGGCCCTTCGAGCACCTGCAAAAAGGAGCCCTGAACCACGATCAGCAATCCCGTCAGCATGAACCGCTGATTGTTCGGGATCGACCTCTCGATGATGGCGTGGACATGGGCGTCGAGATCGCCGAGCACCATCTGCGTCTGGCGGCTGTGATAGATCAGCCGAAACAACTTGTATGCCGGTCTGGCCATGGCGCCTTCCAGCTGTGGGAGGGGCACACAGCGCCGCGGAAGTGAACAAACCCGTCGAGAACAACGTTCGAGAATCGGGCGCGTCCAAATGCCCTATTCGCCGGTCGCCATCGCGAAGATCGCGTCCCGCGCCAGATCGGGCCGCTCCATTGGCAGGAAGTGACTGGTTCCCGCCACCGTCTCGACCACCACATCCCGGCCGCGCCGCTCGAAGCTGTCGCCGGCCCGGCAGGTCGAGCCACGCTCGGCCCGCAGGACCCGCACGGGCCCCGTGACCTTGCGGATCGCCCGCCACGGATCGTGGGCCTGGGCCGAATAGTTGGAGGCTTCCCACGCCGGCGCGCAGGCCAGCTCCACCTTGCCGTCGTCGCGATCAACGAAACCGCCGTCGACATAGTCGGCCAGCATGGTCTCGGGCCAGGTCTTGAAGGCCCCGCGACCGGTATAGGCGGCGACCACCGCCTCACGGTCGTCAAAGACCGAGCGGCGGCGCGAGGCGGCCTGGGCGATGGGCATCTTCTTCCACAGCGCGCCTGAGGTCCACGGAACCTGAGCGTACAGGGCCACCAGGCGCGGCATGATCACCGGGTCCAGCAGCACCAGACCCTTGACCGCACCGGGCAGGGCCGCGGCGGCCAGCAGGCTGACCGTTCCGCCCATCGAATGTCCGGCCAGCACCACCGGCGGGCCGTCCAGCACCTTGAGCAGGGCGACCAGATCGTCGCGCAGGTCGAGCCAGGAACGACGCCCCTCGCCTTTCGCGGCCAGGGTCGTGGCGCCATGGCCGCGCTGGTCGATGGCCAGCACCCGCAGGCCGGCCGAGAGCGGGGCCAGCAGGCTGTTATAGGTCTGGGCGTTGAAGCCATTGGCGTGGACGAAGACCACATCGATGGCCCGGTCCTGCGGGCCAAATTCCAGCGCCGCCATCTCGCCGGGGCCGGCTGGGCTGTCGATGGCGATCATGCGCCTTCGGGGTTGTCGAAACACAGCCGCGTCCATCGGCGAGGGTCCTTCTGCGGCTCCCGATCAGGATAGGGCCGCGAGGCGGCTGCGTCCAACCCCGCCTTCGCTTAAGGGCCAAAGACCCCAAAGCGAAGGCGGTCGGTCAGGATCAGGCCTGGGTCAGCTGCCACTCGCCGCGATTGTCCTGGCAGGCGCTGTAGCGTTCCGTGGCCGGACGTTGGCCCGAGGTCGAGATCGAGGCGTTGATCACCCGGCACGAGGCGGCGACGGTCTGCAGCGGACGCACCAGGCCTGGGGCCACATAACCGACGGCGTAGCCGCTCTGGCCGACCAGGATCCAGCCGCCGTTCGGGGCCGAGCCCAGGGCGTCAAAAGCCTGGCCGGCAGCCAGCTTGCCGACGACCTTGCCGCTGGTCGAGGGGGTCGAACGCATGTTCGCCGCGCCCTTGGCGGCGTACTGGCCGCCCAGGGCGTCATAGCTGGGCAGGGACTGCACACCCTGGGCGAAGCGCAGGTTGCGGCTGTCGACGGGCGGACCATAGCTGGAGGAGACCACGTCGATGCGGCCCGAGGCGCCCGTGCGCGAATTGCTCCAGGTCTGGGGCTGGCCGGTTTCCAAGGCCTTCTTCGTGGCCTGCTGGGCCAGGGCGGTGTCGGTCGACTGCATGCGGCAGCCGATATAGGAGCCCGCCGCCGCGCCGGCCGCCGCGCCGACCAGGGCGCCGAGGGTCTTTTCGTTCTTGGCCACCTTGCTGCCCAGGAACGCGCCGGCGGCGGCGCCAATCAGGGCCCCGCCTTCCTGCTTCTTGCCCGAGCCTTCGCACGAGAAGAGGCTGCCCAGACCCTTGGACTGGGCCAGGACGGGGGCCGGAACGGCCAGGCTGGCGCCGACCATGGCGGCGATGGCGAGCAGGGCGGGGGTGGTCTTCATGGGTCTTCCCTCTGTTTTGGCCGACAGTTGTGCGGCCACATTCCGCAAAGTCAGTGTTGGCGCCGCGTCCGGTCCGCGAGATAGTCCCTTATCAACGATAAGGGAGGACGTCATGAGCGCCCACGATCATGCAGACTATACGTGTTTCAAGGTCGAGATCGAGGCTGGCGTCGCGCACATCCAGCTCAAGCGTCCCGACGCCATGAACACTATGACACGGGCCTTCTGGAACGAGCTTCCCGCAATTGTGAAACATATTGACGACAACGCCCTGGCGCGCTGCATCGTCATCACCTCGACCGGCAAGCACTTCTCGGCCGGCATGGAGCTGTCGGTGTTCACCGACGGCGAGGGCGTCACAGCAGAGCGTGGCGGCGACCGGTACGTGGCCGGCGAGAGCTTCCGCCATCACGTCCATCACCTGCAGGACACCTTCACCTGCCTGGACAAGGCTCGCATGCCGGTGATCGTCGCCATCCAGGGCGGCTGCATCGGCGGGGCGGTGGACTTCATCAGCGCCTGCGACATCCGCTACGCCACCACCGACGCCTTCTTCTGCATCCAGGAGATCAATATCGGCATGACCGCCGATGTCGGCACCTTCCCGCGCCTGTGCAAGCTGATCCCCGAGGGCTGGGTCCGGGAGCTGGCCTACACCGGTCGCCGCCTGCTCGCCGCCAAGGCCCTGGCCATCGGCCTGGTCAACGAGACCTTCGACACCCACGAGGAGGTGGTCGCCCACGCCTTGGCCACCGCCCGCGAGATCGCCGAGAAGTCGCCCCTGGCCGTGGCCGGCAGCAAGGTGATGATCAACTACGCACGCGACCACACGATCGCCGACGGCCTGGACTATATCGCCACCTGGCAGACGGGCATGTTCGCCGGCTCGCATATGGCCGAGGCCTTCAAGGCCAAGATGGAAAAGCGTCCGGCCGACTTCCCGGACCTGCTGCCGCTCAAGAAGACGATGTAGCCTTCGCCGGCAGCTCGGCGCCCGTCAGGTCGCAACCCTCGAGGCGGGCTCTGGTCAGGTCCGCCTCTATGAACCGGGCGCGCGGCGCGCTGGCCCCGGTCAGATTGGCGCCGCGCAGCACCGCGCGGCTCAGATCGGTGCGGATGAACCGGTCCTCGGCGATCTTCAGCGGCCCAAGCTTGGCGCCCGTCAGGTCGGCCTTGGCCAGCTGGGCCCCGACCAGGCGCGCGCCGCGCAGGTCGGCATTCCTGAACTTCACGCCACGCAGGTCCGCGCCCATCAGATTGGCGCCCTGCAGCTGGACGCCCTCCAGATCCATGCCGAACATGACCGCTCCGGGCGCTGACAGGCCCGCGAGCCGGCGGTTCTTCAGGCGTTTCAGCGGCCGGAAATCAACCTCGTCGACCCTGGCGATCGCGCCCTCGCGGCCCTCGGACCTGACGAAGGCTTCATGAGCGTCGAGCACTTCGGTCAGCGGCAGGTCGTCGATATAGATGATCGGCGGCGGGGCGCGCAGCACCTCGCTCATGTCGACGTCTTCCAGATTGGCCCCGGACAGATCGGTCCCGACCAGAACGGCCCGGCGCAGCGAGACCTTGGCCATGTCGGCATTGTGCAGATTGGCGCCCGACAGGTCGGCGCCGTCCATCCGGGCATTGGCCAGCTTGGCGCCCTGCAGGCTGACGCCCGTCATGTCGGCGTCACTGAAATCGGCGGCCTGGGCGAAGGCGCCCGACATCTGGGCCCCGGTCAGCTTAGCCCCGTTCAGCAGGGCGTAGTCCAGTTCACCCGGACGGGTGGAATGCTTGAGGATCCGCAGACCCTTGGTGTCGTCCTGCACGGCGGTGACGCCTTCGCGCAGGTCGCAGGCTGAAAGGTCAGCGCCCGACAGATTGGCCCCACGCAGGCAGACGCCGCGCATGTCGGCCCGGGTCAGGTCGCAGTCGCGCAGGTCGGCGTCGCGCAGATCAGCGCCGTACAGCGTGGCTCGCACCAGTCTGGCGCGCGCCATCATCGCCCCGCCCAGCAGCGCGCCGGTCAGGTCGGCCTCAGAGAGATCGCGGCCCTCGAAATTGTAGTTGTTGAGGTTCACATAGGAGAAATTGGCGCGTCGGCCGGCCGGCAGGCCCTTCAGGAACCGGCCGTGCGCGTCCATCACCTCCCGGACGGCGGAAGCGTGCAGCGAGCGGATCAGACTAGGTCTGGCGGCGGCGGACATGTGGACTGGACGTCCCTTCGAGACAGGGGAGCGTCCCACGTCAGCTTTAAGGAAAGGTTCAGCCCCGCCCGGAAAAGCAGCGTAGACTGGGCGAGCGCCGCCATCCGCGCCTGGAGGCAGCCGTTCCTGGACGATCAGAAACCAACGGCAAGCTTTGCTGCAATCCCGGCTTAACCTTGATCACCTAAGCCTTTTCCGTCGCTGTTGACGCTTTGAAGGATCGTTCGCATGACGCAGGAGTCATCCGTTTCTAGAGGGTCCGCCGAGCTGAGCGTAGAAGGCGAGGAACGGGTCGGAGACCTCAGCACGTTCTTCCGGGTCTCCCTTGATCTCCTGATCATTCGCGACCTGGAGGGCCGGGTCCTGAAAGCCAGCGACTCGTGGGGCACCGCCATGGGACATCCCCCAGACGAGATGCAGGGCCAGCCGCTGCTGCGCTTGGTCCACCCACACGACCTGCCCGGCACCCTGAACAGCGTGCAGGAGGTTGTGCTGCGCCGTCCGGGTGATCCGGTGCTTGGCTTCATCAATCGGTATCGTCACAAGGACGGCCACTATCGGACGCTGGAATGGCGGGCCCAGCGATTTGGCGATCGCATCTATGGGATGGCGCGCGATGTCACGGATCGGGTCGCGGCCGAACGCGAATTGATCGAGGCCAAGGCGGCGGCCGAGTCGGCCAGTCGCGCCAAATCCGAGTTCCTGGCCAATATGAGCCATGAGATGCGGACGCCGCTGAACGGCGTGATCGGCATCATCGACGCCCTGTCGCGTACGCCGCTGAGCGCCGAACAGGCCGAAATGGTCGATTTGGTCCGCGACTCTGGCGTGACGCTGGAGCGGCTGGTGTCAGACTTGCTGGATGTATCAAAGATCGAGGCGGGCCAACTTCAGCTGGAATCCCGGCCGTTTGACCTGGAACAGGCCCTGCGCCCGTGTATCGAAGTCACGCGCCATCAAGCCGAAGACAAGGGGCTGACCTTCACGGTCGAGCGCGAGACCCCTGCGCGAGGCCGCTTCCGGGGCGACGGCACGCGTATCGGCCAGATCGTCGGCAATATGCTCTCCAACGCCGTCAAGTTCACCCAGACCGGCGGCGTCATCCTGCGCATCGGCATGGTCGAGACGTCAGACACCGCAGAGTTGACCCTGACGGTCGAGGATACCGGCATCGGTTTCAACGCCGATCACGCCAGCCGTCTGTTCAGCCGGTTCAGCCAGGCCGATGAGACGATCAGTCGCCGGTTTGGCGGAACGGGGCTTGGCCTGTCGATCTGCCGCTCGCTGGCGCAGATGATGGGCGGCGAGATTTCCGCCAGTTCCGAGCCGGGAGTCGGGAGTCGATTTGTCGTCAACCTGCCGCTGCGGCGCGAAGAAACCCTGGCGGCCTATGATGCGCGCGACGACCAGACCGTACCCACGCCCGACGCCCACCTTGACCGCCCCCTGCGGGTGCTGCTGGCCGAGGATCACCCCACCAACCAGCGCGTGGTCCAGCTGATTCTCGCCAGCCAGGGCGCCCAGATTGTCACGGTGGGTGACGGGGTGGAGGCGGTGGCGGCCTTTGCCGACGGCGCGTTCGACGTGGTGCTGATGGACATGCAGATGCCGAACATGGACGGCCTGGCCGCCACCCGCGCCATACGCGCCCTGGAAGCCGCGCGCGGCGCGCGGCCGACGCCCATCGTGATGCTCAGCGCCAACGCCATGGCCGAGCACAGGATCGAGGCGATGGCCGCCGGGGCCAATCTGCATGTCGCCAAGCCGATCACCGCCGCCAACCTTCTGGCCGGAATTCAGGACGCCGTCGCGGTCGTCTGATCGGCGACGCGCGCGCCCTACAGCCAGCCCTTGCGCTTGAACCACAGCAATGGCCCGACGCCGGCGGCGAACATCATGCCCAGGGCCATGGGATAGCCCTCCATCCATCGCAGCTCGGGCATGTGCTCGAAGTTCATGCCATAGACGCCGGCGATCAGGGTCGGCGGCAGGAACACCGCCGAGAACACTGAGAAGATCTTGAAGATCGCGTTCTGCTCGATGTTGATCAGGCCCAGGGCCGCGTCGAGCAGGAAGGTGATGTTGCTCGACACATAGCTCGAATGATCGGTGATCGACTGCACGTCGCGCTGCAGGGACTTGAGGTGGTCGCGCAACTCGCGGTCGCCCTCAAACTGCTCGGCCAGGGACGCGAAGCTGAGCAGGCGGGCCAGGCTGACCAGGCTGTCGCGAGCCTTGGCGTTGATGTTCTGGGCGCGGCCCAGGCGGTTGAGGATCTGCTCGAAGGCGCCGCCGCGCGGACGGCTGAAGATGGCCCGCGACTGGGCCTCAACCTCGCTGGCGGTGCGCTCGAGAATGTCGGCTGTGCGGTCAACGACAGCGTCGAGCAGGCCAAGGAAGGTCTGCGGGCCGTTGGGGCACAGGCTGGGCTGGCGTTCGGCCTGGGCGGCGAACACCGAGAAGGCGCGCGGCTCGACATAACGGATCGTGATCAGGCGCTGGCCGACCAGAACGAAGGTCACCGGCGCGGCGGTCGGCAGGTCGCCGTCGGCATTGACCAGGACAGTGGCGGTCATGAAGGTGCCGCCGTCCTCCTGATAGAGGCGAGACGAGGCCTCGATCTCGGCCATCTCCTCGCGGGTGGGCAGCAGGACGCCGATGGCCTGTTCGACCGCCACCTCCTCGGCGCGCGAGGGATCGACAAGCTCGATCCAGACGGCGTCGTCGGGTAGCCGCCAGTCGCGGCCCGCGTCGCCGGTTTCGAAGCCCGGCGCGCCACGGCGCAGAATTCTCAGCATGGATCGGCGAGCCTCGTCACCCGCCGGGAATGACCCAGCGCGAGCGTGGCGTCAATCGCAGGGCGGGGCGGCGAGAGTGGCCTAGCGCGGAGCGGCCGGCTTGTCGTCTTCGGACGGGCCGCCCGAAGCGGCGGCGATCAGGGCGGCGATCCGGTCGGTGGAGTCGGCGGCCTGGTTGATGATGTCCAGCGGCGAGGCGCGAACCGAGGCGGCCACCTGGTTGGCGGCGGACTTGGCCAGCGAAACGGCGGCGTCCTGGGCTAGGGCCAGCTTGCTGGTCGCCACGGCGATCTTGGTGGCCTGGGCGTTCTGATAGATGAAGCCGTGGGTCGGATAGACCGTGGTGCCCAGATCGCGGATCGGATCGTACCAGACCTTGACCTGGGTCCAGTCGCCGGCCGGCGAGACGTCGACCACGGTGACGTCCTGTTCGACCTGGCCGCGGGTTCCGTTCATCACGGACCAGTTGGCGTGGGTCACCTGGATGACGCGATCGGTCAGCACTTGGCTGACAAAGGCGACGTGGCCCAGGTTCATGCGGCCGGTGGGCTTGAAGGACAGGACCGAGCCGATCTTCGGCGCCGAGCCGGTGTCGTAGTGGCCTGCGGCCTGGCTCCACCAGGTGCGGGCGTCGCCGAAGATTTGAATGCCAGACATCAGACGCGCGAACGGCACGCACTGCCAGTACCCGTCAGCCACCGCACCGGAAACCGGCATCAGGCTGATCATGGCGGCAGCGGCGATGGAACCCCAGAGGGTTCTCGTCCGTTTCGTCATGCTGTGGGCACTCCCCCGTGTCACTGGGCCAAGCAGTAACCTTGCCAGAGACCTATGAAAAGAGTGTTTCTCAGGCGCTGGCCGCGACCAGTCGCCGCTGGGCGCGGCGTTGAGCCCAAGCTTTCATGTGTTCGCGGGCCGGCTTTTCGATCAGATGATAGGATGCGGCCGAGAGCGGGATCAGCGCTGCGACAATGCTCAGCCAGATCAGCAGGGGCAGCTGCTCGCCCTCAATAGCCAGAACTTTTGTCGCTGCATTGACCGAAACGATCTTCCACGGAATGCAGATCATATAGGTCGAATAGCTGATCTCGCCGAGATAAACCAAAATGCTTTGGCTGGCGAAGGTCGAACCGCTGGCGGCCAGGCAGGCCAGCGTCAGAATCAGGCCGCCGAGCGCCACTATTATAACCGGATCGGGGAAATCCAACTGCACCGCGCCCAGAACCAGGGCGCCCATGACCAGCGCGCCGGGCGCGGCAAGTCGGCCCGGGATCGCGCCCGAGCGCCACAGGGCGTGCAGGGCGCAGCCATAGGCAAAGCACGGGACAATGCGCAGCGCGCCCCACTGGATGGTCGCAGCCGTCAGCGGAAAGCCGGCCAGGCGCTCAAAGGCGGGGTACAGCACGGCGATCAGAGCCAGGGCCAGGGCCACGGCCACGAACGGCCGCTTGCGCAGCCTCCAGGCGACGAAGGCGAAGGCGGGGAAGCTGAGATAGGCGAACCATTCGGCCGAGATCGACCAGGAGGCGTGGTTCCAGCCCGACACCGGCGCAAAGCCCCAGGCATGGACCAGCAGCAGGTTGGCCGGCAGGGCTTCCCACGAGACGATGTTGTTACCGACCACGATGCCGGCCAGGCTGGCCAGGGCGGCCATCAGGCCCACGCCCAGCAGAGTGGCCAGATGCAGCGGGTAGACCCGCGCAAACCGATTCCACAGGAAGTCGCCATAGCGGAACCGCCCCTGGCCAAAGCCCTGCAGATAGACGTGGCATAGAATGAAGCCCGACAGGGTGAAGAAGGCCTCGACGCCCAGATAGCCCTTGGTCGCGACCGCCGGCGTGAAGCCGACCGCCAGGTTGGGCCAATAGTGGAACAACACCACCCAGAAGGCGGCGAAGAACCGCAGAGCAGTTAGGGGTTTGATATTGGCGGCGTCTGGCATATTTCAGGTCCAGTCTGGCGAAGCCTGGGGGCTTCCGTCACGTTCCCTTGCATGGACGGGATCCACGGAGGGGTGGGTCGAGACGCTTTTTCAGACGACAGCCTTAGAACAGGACGATGAACGAACTCCTTAACCTCGCCGTGGACCCCGCAGCCTGGGCCGCCCTGGTCACCCTGATCGTCATGGAAGTCGTGCTCGGCATCGACAACCTGATTTTCATCTCCATTCTCTCCAACAAGCTGGCGCCCGAGCATCGCCAACGCGTGCGCCGCATCGGCATATCGCTGGCCCTGATCATGCGTCTGGTGCTGCTGTCGACCATCGCCTTCATCGTCGGCCTGGTGCATCCGGTGTTCGACCTGGGCATCGTGGGTCCGGCCGGTCCGCACGGCGAGCCGTCGTTCGAGACGGCCTTCTCCTGGCGTGACCTGATCCTGCTGGCCGGCGGCCTGTTCCTGATCTGGAAGGCCACCAAGGAAATCCACCACACGGTCGACCCCAACCAGGAAAGCCACGACGTCCTCGACAAGACCGGGGCGGCGATCTCCAATGTCGGCTCGGCGATCTTCCAGATCATCCTGCTGGACCTGGTGTTCTCGATCGACTCGATCCTGACGGCTGTCGGCATGACCGAGCATCTGCCGATCATGGTCATCGCCGTGCTGGTCGCCGTGACGGTGATGCTGCTGGCCGCCGATCCTCTGGCCAACTTCATCAACAACAACCCCACCGTGGTGATGCTGGCCCTGGGCTTCCTGCTGATGATCGGCACGGTTCTGATCGCCGAGTCCTTCGGCATGCACGTGCCCAAGGGCTACATCTATACGGCCATGGCGTTCTCGGCCGTGGTCGAGGGGCTCAACATGATGTCCCGTCGAGCGTCCGCGAAAAAGAAGGCGGCCGGCGGGGAGCACTAACCCCGCAGCCCTTCGCTAGTCTGCCCAGCGCCCCGGCCCGAAAGGTCCGGGGCGTCTTGGTGTCTAAAGGAAGCTGTAGGGGTCGATATCGACCACCACCCGCACCGAGTTCGGGATCTTGGCCCGCGCCCGCCAGGCCGACATGAAGCCCTGCAGGTCGACGCTGCGATCAGCCCGCACCAAGAACCGCTTGCGCCGCCGCCCGCGCACCAGGGCCAGGGGCGCGTCGGCGGGGCCGAACACCTCGACGCCTGCGGCATTGGGGATCACCGCCGCCAGGGCCTCGACATAGGCGTCCAGCGCCGCGCCGTCCGGACCCGAGGCGATCACCGCCGCCAGCCGTCCGAACGGCGGCAGACCCGCCTCTTCGCGCATGCGCAGTTCAGCCTCGACAAAGGCGTCGCGATCCTGGGCCTTCAGGGCCAGCAGCACGGCATGGTCGGGGGTGTAGGTCTGGAGCATGGCCCGGCCCGGCTTTTCATGGCGTCCGGCCCGGCCGGCCGCCTGGGCCAGCAGCTGGAAGGTCCGCTCGCCGGCCCGCAGATCGCCGCCGCGCAGGGACAGGTCGGCGTCGACTACGCCCACCAGGGTCAGGTTGGGAAAGTTGTGGCCCTTGGCCGCCGCCTGGGTGGCCACCAGGATGTCGATCTCGCCCGCCGCCATGGTCTCGACGAGGGCCCGCGCCCCGGCGGCGTCCATCACCGTGTCGGACGAGAACACCGCAATCCGCGCGGTCGGAAACAGAAAGCGCGCCTCCTCCTCCACCCGCTCGACGCCCGGACCGATCGAGACCAGGCTGTCCTTGGCGCCGCAAGCGGGACAGGCCTCGGGCTTCTTCATCGAAAAGCCGGTCAGGTGACAGACCAGACGCCCGGTATAGCGGTGCTCGACCAGCCAGCTATCGGTGTCGGGCGACTTCATCTTCTCGCCGCACGACTTGCACAGCACCAGCGGCGCATAGCCCCGGCGGTTGAGGAACAGCATCGACTGCTCGCCGCGCGCCAGGGTCACGGTCATGGCCTTGATCAGCGGCGGCGACAGCCAGCGGCCGGGCTCCGGCGGGGTCTCGCGCAGGTCGATCAGGCTGATGTCGGGCAGCTGCGCCGTGCCGTGCCGGGCGCTGAGCCGCAGCCAGCGGTAGCGACCGCTCTGGGCGTTGAACAGGCTTTCCAGCGACGGCGTGGCCGAGGCCAGCACCACCAGCGCGCCCTCGATCTTGGCGCGGGCCACGGCCAGGTCGCGGGCCTGGTAGATGAAACCCTCTTCCTGCTTGAACGAGCTGTCGTGCTCTTCATCGACCACGATCAGCCGCAGCTTGCGGAACGGCAGGAACAGGGCCGATCGGGCCCCGACCACGATCCGCGCCTGACCGCTGGCCACACCTTCCCAGACCCGGCGGCGCTTTGGCGGGGCGACACCGGAATGCCACTCGGCCGCAGCCGCCCCGAACCGCGCCTCGAAGCGGCTCATCACCGCCTGGGTCAGGGCGATCTCGGGCAGCAGGATCAAGACCTGCGAGTCTGGATCCTCGGCCAGGGCGGCGGCAGCGGCCTCCAGATAGACCTCGGTCTTGCCCGAGCCGGTGACCCCGTCCAGCAGCGCCGCCTGGAAGCCGCCCTGCCCCAGCATCTCGCCCAGCACGTCGGCGCAGGCCTGCTGGCTGGCGTTCAGCGACTGGGGCGGCAGCGACAGGTCGGGGGCGGGGAAGCGCTTGTCAGCCTCGACGAACTCCAGGGCCAGCGCGCCCTCGTCGACCAGGCCCTTGACCACCCCGGCCGAGACCCCCGCCAGATTGGCCAGGGCCGCACCCGACATAGGCCCACCCTGGGCCGCCGCCAGCACCTTGAGCCGGGCCGGCGTCATGCGGACGGGCTGCGAGCCGGTCAGGACCAGCACCTTGTCGGGCTTGGGCGGCGGATGGCGCAGGCCGCGCAGGGCCATGGCCAGGGGCCAGCCGGGCACATCGACCGAATAGCGCGCCGCCCAGTCAATGAAGGTCAGCACGCCGGGCGGCAGCGGAGGGTCGTCGAGCTTTTCCAGAACCGGCTTCAGCGGCCGGTTGCCGCCGGTCCCGTCACGCAGGGCGGTGACCACGCCGCGGATCACGCGGGGCCCCAGGGGCACGGTCACATGGTCGCCGATCGCCAGGCCCAGCCCCTCGGGCTCGGCATAGTCGAACGCCTCCGGCAGCGGCATGGGCAGAAGGACAGAGGCGATGCGCGGCATGGGAAAGAGCTTCTGCCGTGAAAGTCCCTCGGGGTCGAGATCAAGCATCATCGCGGGCCGCAAGCCGGCGTTAACCGATATGGGGTTTGATGCCTCGCCTCTGAGTGGATTTGCCGTGGGCGGAGAAGACCGACGATGAGCGACGCGACCCAAGCCTTGATGAAGCCCGTCGATCCCGAGGTCGTCCGCGCCTTCCTGCGCGATGAGCCCGACTTCCTGCGCGACGACAGCGGCCTGCTGGGCGAGCTGGGCCTGCGGGTCGACGGCGGCAATATCATCGACTTTGGCCCCGCCGCCCTGGCCCGCGCCTCCGCCGCCCACAAGCGCGAAGCCGTGGTCCGCCGCGAGATCGAGGACACCGCCCGCGCCAATTTCTCGGCCCAGGCCCAGACCCACGCTGCGGTCATCGACCTGCTGGACGCCCGCAACCATTCCGACCTGGCGCGTCGCGTCGACGAAATGGCCAATCTGCGCTTTTCCCTGACCACCGGCGTCATCGCCCTGGAAGGTCCCGGCCGGGTTCCAGCCGGCTGGCACGCCCTGATCGAGGGCCAGATCGACATGCTGATGGGCGACCACGCCGTGGCGCGCATGGGCTTCTACGCTCCGGCCCTGGGCCTGTTCGGCGACAAGCTGGATCATATCCGCAGCATGGCCATGGTCCGCATGGCCCTGTGGGAGCCGTCGCGTCAGGGCATCCTCGCGTTCGGCTCGTCCGACCCCGAGGCCTTCACCCCCGACATGGGCTCCGAGCTGGTGGCCTTCCTGGCCCGGGTGGTCGAGCGCACCGCCGAGCGCTGGCCCGTTCTGTGACCTCACCTGTGACGAGCGGCCGCCAGGCCCTCGTCGCCTGGCACGACCATCTAGAGCACGAGCGCCGCGCCTCGCCGCGTACCGTGCGGGCCTATGGCGACAACGTCCTGGCCTATCTGAACTTTCTGGAGCGCCATCGCGGCGAGACGGTCACGTTGACCGCCCTGGGCGCGATCACCGCGGCCGAGCTGCGCGCCTATCTGGCCTTCCGCCGCAGTGGCGAGGCCGCCCTGGCGCCGCGCTCGCTTTCCCAAAGCCTGTCGTCGATTCGCGCCTTCCACCGCTTCCTCGACCAGCGGCTGGACACGCCCAACCCCCACATCGCGCTGGTGCGCGGACCGCGCCTGAAGGTTGGCCTGCCGCGCCCGGTCACCGTGGACCAGGCCCACGGCCTGATCCATGAGATCGGGTCGGTATCGGGCGATGGCCCCGACCGCGACGACTGGGAAATAGCCCGCGACGAGGCGGTTCTGACCCTGCTGTGGGGCTGCGGCCTGCGCATCTCCGAGGGGCTGTCACTGCTGCGTCGCGACGCGCCCCTGGGTGAGGCCCTGCGCATCACCGGCAAGGGCGGCAAGACCCGGATCGTGCCGGTGCTGGACGCCGTGCGCGAGGCGATCAATGTCTATCTCGCCGCCCTGCCCTTCGTGCTGTCGCCAGACGAGCCGCTGTTTCGCGCCAAGCGTGGCGGCCCGCTGTCGCCCCGCCATGTCCAGGCTTCGGTGCAGATCCTGCGCGGCCGCCTGGGGCTGTCTGACCGGGTGACGCCACACGCCCTGCGTCACGCCTTCGCGACCCACCTGCTGGGGGCCGGCGCAGACCTGCGCTCGATCCAGGAACTGCTGGGCCATGCCTCGCTGTCGACTACCCAGCGCTATACCCAGGTCGACGCCGCCGGCCTGATGGCCGCCTACGCCAAGGCCCATCCTCATTATGAGTAAAGGTCTGGGGCATCTTGTCGCGATGATTGAAGCAGATTCCGGGAATTAACCTCGTTTTTACTGCGCGCGCGCCTTCTGGTCTCGAGAACCGACGCCTGTCCTTCGATTGGCTGGCGTTGTGGACATGGGGTTAGCGATGAAGTTCGACGATCTGAAGATTTCGACCAAGGTGGCCATGCCGGCCGTGATCCTGACCGTGGTGGCTCTGGCCATCGTCGGCATGGGCGCCTGGCAAGCCGAGCAGTCGCAGGTTGCGACCAAGATCCTGGTCGAACAGCGCGCGCCCGCCGAGCTGGAAGCGTCGCGCTTCAACCGGCGAATCATGACGATCGGCTATGCGGCCTATCGCACCGTGTCCAACACCGGCAGCTCGGCGGAAGCCGCCGAGGCCAGCGCCGAACTGGATACGGCCTACAAGGAGGCCAAGGAGCGCCTCGCCGCCACCAAGAAGGCCGATCCCAGCGCCGCCAAGACCCTGGCCGATTTCGGCCTTCGTCTGGAAAAGATCTATTCCAGCGCTCGTCAGGGCGCCGATCTGGCCATGATGGACGCCGATGAAGCCGCGATCATGGTCATGGCCGTGATCGATCCCGATATCGCCAGCCTCGGCAAAGATGTCAGCAAGTGGACCAACGACCACTCCGCCGCCACCGATGTGATGGTCGAAAAGGCCCACAAGGAAGGCGAGGCGGGCACGCTCGTCAGCATTCTGTTCGGCGTGATCAGCGCCGGCATCGCCCTGCTGTTCGCCATCTGGATCGGCCGCTCCAAGATCTCCGCCCCGCTGAACAACCTGTCCAAGACCATGGAAACCCTGGCCCTGGGTTCGGTGGATGTCGACGTGGTCGGCGCCCAGCGCAAGGACGAGGTCGGCGCCATGGCCCGCTCGGTCCAGGTGTTCAAGGACAACGCCCTGGCCCTGCGCACCGCAGAAGCCAACCAGCAGCGCCAGTCGGCTGAAACCGAATCCGAGCGCCGTCGCAACCAGGAGACCGCCGACGCGGCCGCCCGCGAGCAGGCCTTCGTCATGGAAAACCTCGCCACGGGCCTCAACAAGCTGGCCGAAGGCGACCTGACCTACCGCGTCGATCAGGACTTCCCGGAAGCCTACAAGCGCCTGCAGTCTGACTTCAACGAGTCGATCGCCCAGATGGAAGAGGCGATGCGTACCATCGTCCACGCCGCCAGCAGCATCGGCGCCGGCGCCGACGAGATCGCCTCGGCCTCCGACGACCTGTCGCGTCGCAGCGAGCAGCAGGCCGCCAGCCTGGAAGAAACCGCCGCCGCCCTGGACGAGATCACCGCCACGGTGAAGCGCTCGTCGGCCGGCGCCGTCGAAGCCTCGCGGGTTGTCGGCTCGACCCGCGCCGACGCCGAACGCTCCAGCGTCGTGGTGCGCGGCGCTGTCGAGGCCATGAACCAGATCGAGAAGTCCTCGCAGTCGATCAGCCAGATCATCGGCGTCATCGACGAGATCGCCTTCCAGACCAACCTGCTGGCCCTGAACGCCGGGGTCGAAGCGGCGCGCGCCGGTGAAGCCGGTCGTGGCTTCGCAGTCGTCGCCCAGGAAGTGCGGGCGCTCGCCCAACGCTCCGCCGACGCCGCCAAGCAGATCAAGACCCTGATCTCGACCTCGACCCAGCAAGTGGGTCAGGGCGTGGCCATGGTCGGCCAGACGGGCGACGCCCTGCAGGCCATCGTCGCCAAGGTCAGCGAGATCGACGCCCTGGTCAGCGAGATCGCTGCCGGCGGCGCCGAGCAGGCCACTGGCCTCAACGAGGTCAACGCCGCCGTCAACCAGATGGACCAGACGGTCCAGCAGAACGCGGCCATGGTCGAGCAGTCCACCGCCGCCAGCCACTCGCTGAAGGGCGAGGCCGGCAACCTGATGCAGATGATCTCGCGCTTCCAGGTCGGCGGATCCAACACGTCGTCGGCGCGCGCCCCTGCCCGCCGTCCGGCCCCGCCGGTCACGCGCCCCACCCTGCAGCCGGCCTCCTCGGCCAGCCGCCCGGGCGCCAACCCGGTCCGCGCCGCCCAGGCCAAGCTGGCCGCCTTCGCCGGTTCGGCCAAGCCGGCCGCCGAGGAGTGGGAAGAGTTTTAGTCGCGTAGCGTAAAGCGCCCCAGACCCCCCTCTTGGGGCGTTCCTCCCCTGAAGAACTCGAGGCCCCGCCGGGACACTGGCGGGGCCTTTTTTCTGGCCCCAAACGGCGCGGGGGCCAGAGGCCGGCGGCCGGGCGCCCAGGTTACCGCGATTTCATCCGGTTCGCCGTCGCGACGGCTGGCGTCACTACAAGTGTAGCGCTACACATGTAGTGACAACACTGTCGTGGAGGCCGCCATGATCGAATCCCTGCCCCGACGCGAACGCGAGGTCTTCGAGACCCTCTGCCGCCTGGAGGCCAGCACGGCCGCCGGGGTTCGCGGCGCGCTGTCCGACCCACTGAGCGATTCGGCGGTCCGCACCATGCTCTCGCGCCTGGAGGCCAAGGGTCTGGTCGAGCGGACCAGCGGACCCGGCGGCTTCGTGTTCAGCCCTGTCCAGCAGACCGAGGCGGTCGCGGCCAGCGCCCTGCGGCGCATGATCGACACCTTCTTCGCCGGCTCGGCCGCCAGCGCCGCCACCGCCCTGCTGGGCCTGGGCCAGCGCCTGACCCCCGAAGAGGCCGCTGCCCTGGAGCAGGTGATCGACAAGGCCGTGGAGCCGCGCTCATGACCGCGGGCCTGCTCCTGTCGCTGCTGATCAAGTCCAGCCTTGTCGCCGGCGCCGGTCTGGCCTGCGCCCGCTTCCTGGCCCAGCGCCCCGTCGACCGGGTGGACATCCTGCGCGCCACGGTCTGTCTGCTGCTGGCCCTGCCGGTCATCATGAACGTCCTGCCGGCGATGGACCTGGCGCTGTTACCGCCGGCGTCGCCGGACGTGCTCTCCCCGGTCCTGCCGGTCCTGACCGGCGAGGCGGCCGCGCCCGTGCTGTCGTGGCCGCCTCCCATCCAGGTGATCGGCGGCCTGTGGCTGCTCGGCGTCATCGCCGTGGCCGGCCGACTGCAGCTGGGACTGCTGACCCTTCACCGCTGGACGCGCCAGGGCCGCCCGGTGACCTGCCCGGCATGGTCGACGCCGCTGGAACACCTGCCGCCGGTCGACCGTCCCCGCCTGGTGTCCAGCGAGCGGCTGACCAGCCCGCTCAGCTGGGGCGTCGCGCCCGGCTTTATCCTCATTGATCCGGACAGCCTGGCCGAGCGTCACGCGGCCCCGGCGATCCTGGCCCATGAGATGGCCCATCTGCGACGCCATGACTGGATCTTCCTGGTGCTCTCCCGCCTGGCCCTGGCGCTGTTCTGGTTCAATCCGCTGGTCTGGCGCCTGCACGCGGTGCTCGCCGACCGGTCGGAAGAGGCCGCTGACGCCGCCGCGCTGCAGACCGTGGATCGCACCTTCTACGCCAGGGCCCTGGTCCGCCTGGCCGCCCACCCCGTCCCTCACCTGAGCGCGCCGCGCGCCGCGACCGCAATGGCCGCCGACGCTCGCACGCTGAAGACAAGGATCGCCTGCATCATGTCCGACACACCCGCTCGCCACCGCCCGCTGACCATCGCCCTGACCATCGCCGCCCTGGCCGTGGTCGCCACGCCGCTGGCAGCGCTTGGCCTGAGCCGCAAGAACCCGCCCGCGCCGGCTGAAGCGCCGGCTGCGACAATCGCCCCGCCGCCGGCCCCGCCGGCCCCGCCTGCGCTGCCCGTGCCGCCGGAGCCGCCGGCGCCCCCGCCGCCGCCGACAGAGCTGCCCCCGCCGCCACCGCCACCGCCACCGCCTCCCCCCCCGGAGTTGCCGCCGCCGCCGCCGCCGCCGACAGACAGGCAGATCGCTGCCGAGTCGCGTCGCGCGGCCGCAGATGCCCGCGCCGATCAGGCCAGGATCGTGGGGGAGCAGGTCCGCATGGTCGGCGAACGCGCCCGCCAGGAGATGGCCACACACATGATCGAGGCCCGCGTCCAGATGGCCCTGGGCGCAGAACAGATCCGCAAGGGCGCCCGGGATCTGCGCGCTGAGGCGGTACGCCTGCGCGACCCTGCCTATCGCGCCCGGCAGATCACCGAGAACCGCGCGCGGGGCAATGTGGTCACCGACGCCGAGCTGCGCGCGGTGGCGGCGGGGATGCCCGCGCAGGCCGACGAGATGGAGCGGGAGGCAGACGAGCTGGCGCGCGAGGCCCGCAAGACGAGCTGAGCGCGCGGAAAGCCGCGGCCCCTTACCCGACCCGTCCGCATGCGGTTAAACAAGGCTTCCTGGACAGCCCTTAGATCCCTCCGTCATTCCGGACGGGATACTGGGAGCCGCAAAGCCTAAAAAAAAAGGGGCGGGATGCCGGCTTCGGCGCCCCGCCCCTGACCTTCGGTCAGGCAGAAAGGCTGTGACTAGGCCTGCATGGTCCAGCCTTCGACGCCCATGGCCGCCTGGCGCAGGGCCTCGGAGCGGGTGGGGTGCGGGTGGCAGGTGCGGGCCACGTCTTCCGACGCGCCGCCAAACTCCATGGCCACGCAATATTCGCCGATCATGTCGCCGACATTGGGGCCCACCATGTGGACGCCCAGGATGCGGTCGGTCGCGGCGTCGGCCAGAACCTTCACCTGGCCCTCGCCCTCGTGATTGATCTTGGCGCGGCTGTTGGCGCTGAACGGGAACTTGCCGACCTTGTAGGCGACGCCCGCCGCCTTCAGCTCTTCCTCGGTCTTGCCCACCGTGGCCACTTCCGGCTTGGTGTAGATCACGCCGGGGATCAGGCCATAGTTCACGTGGCCGGCCTTGCCCGCGATCAGCTCGATACAGGCCACGCCCTCGTCCTCGGCCTTGTGGGCCAGCATCGGACCGCTGGTCACGTCGCCGATCACCCACACGCCCGGAGCCGTGGTCTTGAAGTGGTCATTGGCGATGACGCCGCGCTTGTCGGGAACGACGCCGACGGTGTCGAGGCCTAGACCTTCCGTGAACGGACGGCGGCCGATGGCGACCAGCACATAGTCGGCCGAGATCGTCTGGGCCGCGCCGCCGGCGACCGGCTCGACGGTGAGCTCGACGCCCTTGGCCGAGGCCTTGGCGGCGGTGACCTTGGCCCCCAGCTGGAACTTGAAGCCCTGCTTGGTCAGGCTGCGCTGGAACACCTTGGCGGTGTCGTCATCCAGGCCCGGACAGATGCGGTCCAGATATTCGACCACGGTGACTTCCGCGCCCAGACGACGCCAGACCGAGCCCAGCTCCAGCCCGATGACGCCCGCGCCGATAACGACCAGATTCTTGGGCACTTCGGCCAGCGACAGGGCGCCGGTGGAGTCCAGGATGCGCGTGTTGTCGACCGTGACGCCCGGCAGCGGCGTGGGCTCCGAGCCCGTGGCGATGACGATGTTCTTGGTTTCGAGGGTGGTTTCCGAACCGTCCTCGGCCTTCACGACCACTTTCCCGGCCCCGGCGATGCGGCCCCAGCCCTTGATGTAGTCGACCTTGTTCTTCTTCATCAGGAACTCGACGCCCTTGGTCAGGGCTTCGACGCTCTCGGCCTTCTGGGCCATCATCTGCGGCAGGTTCAGCTTCGGCTTCACCTCGATGCCCAGCTTGGCGAAATCGCCATTGGTGGCCGAGTCATACATTTCCGAGGCGTGCAGCAGGGCTTTGGACGGCATGCAGCCGACATTCAGGCAGGTGCCGCCCAGCTTGCCGCGACCTTCGATGATGGCGACCTTCAGGCCCAGCTGACCGGCGCGGATCGCGCCATTGTAGCCGCCGGGACCGCCCCCGATGATGACGACGTCGTACTGAGCCATGGGTCTTTGCCTTCAGGACGCGCCGGGAGCGGCGCCGGACTAATATGGGGCCTCGCCGGCCGCACTGTCAGACCTTTGGAGGCGGGAGTTCCTTAGAGCGCGAACGGTTAAAACGAAACCCGCTTTCGACGCTTCGCACCCTGAAAGACGCGGGAAATCCGGCGTTTGGCCGTCATGGCCCTGACCGCTTGCCCCAGCGTGACCGTTAGGCGAGCGTCCTGCGCCTGCGGAGTAGGAGCGTCGCGGTACCGGAGGGGCTCAGGGATCCCCTTTCCTCGCCCTGCAACGCGCCCTAGCGTCCCGCCCATGCTTCGCGCCCTCCTCCTCGCCCTGACCCTGCTTACCGCCGCGCCGGCCCTGGCCCAGACCGCGCCCGCCGAAGGCCGCCCGATCGTCATCGGCCAGTCCCTGACCCTGGAGTCGAAGGTCCTGAAAGATACGCGGCGGATCAACGTCCACCTGCCGGCCGGCTATGCGAAGACGCCAGGCAAGACCTATCCGGTGCTCTACCTGCTGGACGGCGGCGAGCAGGAGGACTTCCCGCACATCGTCGGCCTGGCCCAGCTGGGCGAGCTGTCGTGGACCTATCGCGAGATGATCGTCGTCGGGATCGAGGGCGTTGATCGCCGGGGCGACCTGACCCACCCCACCACGGTCGCCAAGGAGCGCAGCGACTTCCCGACCAGCGGCGGCTCGGCGGCCTATCGCCAGTTCCTGGGCGAGGAGCTCAAGCCCTGGATCGCGGCTCGCTATCGCACCAGCGGCGAAACCGCCCTGATCGGCGAATCCCTGGCCGGCCTGTTCGTGGTCGAGACCTTCCTGAAACAGCCGGCCCTGTTCGAGGCCTACATCGCCGCCAGCCCCAGCCTGTGGTGGGACGACCAGAGCCTGGCGCGCGGCGCGGCCGCCGACCTGGCCCGCTGGCCGGCCGGAAGGCGGCGGCTCTACCTGACCATCGGCGACGAGGGGAGCACAATGCAGGCGGGCGTCGACAGGGTGGTGGCGGCGCTGAACCAGGCCCCGCCGGCCGGGCTGACCTGGCGCTATGATCCTATGCCCAAGCTGCAGCACAGCACGATCTACCACCCGGCGGCGCTCGAGGCGTTCAAGACGGTGTGGCCGGGGCCAAGGCCGGACTGAAGTCAGGCGGCCCAGTCCTCGACCTTCAGGCCTTCAACACGTTCGAACTCGCGGACGTTCGAGGTCACCAAGGTCCAGCCCCGCGCCAGGGCCTGGCCGGCGATAAGGGCGTCATAGGGACCGATGGTAAGACCTGACCGTCTCAGCCGCGCGCGGATATCGGCCGCGCAGATCATGTCGGGCTCGTCCAGCGCCTCCACCGGAACACCCCGCAAGACGATCCCGACGGCCCCGGCTTCCGCGACGCTGTTGTGACTGGCGGCTATGCCAAAATGCAGTTCGTGAAACACCACCAGTGAAGTCACGACCGCCCGCTCGCTGAACAGCGCAGCCGCGTGTCGCTGGCGCACAAGCGTTTTACGGCCACGCATCAGATCGATGAAGACATTAGTGTCGAGCGCGAGCGTCACCAGCCGAAATCGCGCTCCTGCTCCGGAGGCTGATCCCTGTCGGGAAACTCGCCGCCAAGAAGCGCGTCGACTCGAGCCCACATGGCGTCAAGATCGGCCTGGGTGCGAGGCGGCTTGGCGGGCAAAGGCTCAAGGATCACCGCATTGCCTTCGCGCCGGACCGTGACCTCGGCGCCGTCGAAGCGGAAGGCCTTGGGCAGCCGGACTGCTTGGCTCCCGCCATGGGTGAATAGCTTGGCGCGGGCGGGCTCGACGTCGATCTTGGCCATAGGGACATTCCATAGCTACAGCCTGTAGATACACGAAACGCGACGCCGGCTCAACGCGGCGACACGGGTCGGCGCAGCCCTCAGCGGAACGCTTGAAGCCACCAAGCCAGCCAGACCAAGCCATAAGCTACGGCAATGGCGGCTATGCTCCAGGCGCAAAGCCGCAGAGACAGCCGCCAGGGCCCCTCGCCCTGTCTGGCGCTCGACAGCAACAAGGCCAAAGGCGAACCGAAGACCGTCGCCACCAACAGCGCCGCTGCGGCGCGCAAGGCCTGAAGCAGTTGAATTCCATAAGGCTGCGCCGCCTCGCGCGGCAGGTCGTCATCCTCGATGACATCAACATTGGCGCGCAAACGAGCGATCAGCGCGCGGGCTTCTTCGGCCTCGCTGGCCGGCGCCCACAGTCGAAAGCCGCCCATGGCGATGACCATGGTAAAGTCGCTGGCTCCCCAATGCTCGTTCTGGATCAACACCGGGCAGCCATCGGCCCGCAAGCGCGAGGCAGCGATCTGAGCCTCCGGCAGGCCGGCGAAACGAGCGATCTCGACAAGACTCATGGCGCACCCTCGGGACGAAGATAGCGACAAACTCAACCAAGAAAAAGGGGCCGCTTTCGCGGCCCCTTCAACGTTCGACGGTGCGTCGAGACTAGAGTTCCAGCAGCAGACGCTGCGGATCTTCCAGGGCTTCCTTGACCTTGACCAGGAAGGTCACGGCGCCCTGGCCGTCGACCACGCGGTGGTCGTAGGAGAGAGCCAGGTACATCATCGGCCGGATCTCGATCTTGCCGTTCACGACCATGGCGCGGTCCTTGATCGCGTGCATGCCCAGGATGCCCGACTGCGGCGCGTTGAGGATCGGGGTCGACATCAGCGAGCCATAGATGCCGCCGTTGGTGATCGTGAAGGTGCCGCCCTGCATGTCGTCGATCGACAGCTGGCCGTCACGGGCCTTCTTGCCCAGCGCGCCGATGGCCTTTTCGATCTCGGCCAGGTTCATGGCGTCCGCATCGCGAACGACCGGAACCACCAGGCCCTTTTCGGTGCCGACGGCGACGCCGATGTCATAGTGGTTCTTGTAGACGATGTCGGTGCCGTCGATCTCGGCGTTGACGTCCGGCACGGCCTTCAGAGCAGCGACGACGGCCTTGGTGAAGAAGGACATGAAGCCCAGCTTCACGCCGTGCTTCTTTTCGAAGATATCCTTGTACTGACCACGCAGGGCCATCACCGCGCTCATGTCGACCTCGTTGAAGGTCGTCAGCATGGCGGCGTTGTTCTGGGCTTCCTTCAGGCGACGGGCGATCGTCTGACGCAGGCGCGTCATCTTCACGCGCTCTTCGCGCTCATGGAGCGGACGCGGCGCCGACGGCGCAGCGACCGCAGCCGGGGCCGAGGCGCGGGCTTCGAGAGCGGCCAGGGCGTCGCCCTTGGTGACGCGGCCATCCTTGCCGGTGCCGGCGACGGTCGACAGGTCCAGATTGTTCTCGGCGGCGATACGGGCCGGGGCCGGGCTGACCGGCGCGGCGGCAGCAGCCACGGCTACAGGGGCCGGAGCGGCAGCGGCGACCGGAGCGGGCGCGGGAGCCGGGGCGGCGGCCTTCGGAGCAGTGGCCGGGGCGGCCGAGGCGGTCGCGCCTTCGGTCACGATGCCCAGGACCGTACCCGGAACAACGGTCGCACCCTCTTCGGCGCCGATCGCGGTCAGCACGCCGTCGGCGGGCGAGGCGACTTCCAGGCTGACCTTGTCGGTCTCGAGCTCGATGAGGATCTCGTCCTTCTTGACCGCCTCGCCGACCTTCTTGGTCCAGCGCGCGACCGTCGCTTCGGTGACGGATTCGCCGAGGGCGGGGGTCATGATGTCGGCCATGGGGGTTCCGATGTCTCTCGTTTGTGCCGGTCTAGTGTAGCGGGGCAGGTGGAAACGGCCCCGCCGCGAAGGACGGGGCCTTATCGATAAAGCTAGGCGAAGGTCTCGTCGAGGAAGGCCTGCAGTTCCTTCAGGTGGCGGCTCATCAGACCCGCCGCCGTCGAGGCGCTGGCCGGACGGCCGATATAGCGCGCGCGCTTGGCCTTGATGTCCAGCTTGGCGAGCGTCAGTTCGATCCAGGGATCAACGAACGTCCAGCCGCCCATGTTCTTGGGCTCTTCCTGAACCCAGACCAGCTCGGCGTTCTTGAACCGGCCCAGCACGCCTAGCAGCGACTTCATCGGCCACGGATAGAACTGTTCCAGACGCAGCAGATAGACGTCGTTGCGGCCGCTCTTGGCGCGGGCGTCGACCAGGTCAAAATAGACCTTGCCCGAGCAGATCACGACACGCTTGATCTGATCATCGCTGGTCAGGGTCACGCCGCCGACATCGCAGCCGGCCTCGGCCCCGTCGATCATCACGCGGTGGAAGCTGGAGCCCTCCGACAGGTCGGCCATGTTGGAGACGGCGCGCTTGTGGCGCAGCAGGCTCTTGGGCGTCATGACGATCAGGGGCTTGCGGAACTCGCGGTGCATCTGACGGCGAATGGCGTGGAAATAGTTGGCCGGGGTGGTGCAGTTGACCACCTGCATGTTGTCCTCGGCGCACGACTGCAAGAAGCGCTCGAGACGAGCCGAGCTGTGCTCGGGGCCCTGGCCCTCATAGCCGTGCGGCAGAAGCATCACCAGGCCGCTCATCCGCAGCCACTTGCGCTCGCCCGAGCTGATGAACTGGTCGATCACCACCTGGGCGCCGTTCACGAAGTCGCCGAACTGGCCTTCCCAAAGGGTGAGCGTGTTCGGATCCGCCAGCGAGAAGCCGTATTCGAAGCCCAGAACCGCCTCTTCTGACAGGGCCGAGTCGATAACTTCGTAATGGGCCTGGCCCGGGCCGATGTTGTTGAGCGGCGTATAGTGCTCTTCGGTCGTCTGGTCGATGACGTCCGAATGGCGCTGGGTGAAGGTGCCGCGAACCGAGTCCTGGCCAGACAGCCGGACAGGGAAGCCCTCGTCGAGCAGGGTGGCGAAGGCCAGGTGCTCGGCGGTGCCCCAATCGAGGCCTTCGCCCTTTTCGATGGCTTCGCGGCGGTTCTCGATCACGCGCTTGACGGTCTTGTGGGCGTCGATGCGGTCCGGGATGGTCGTGATCTGGCGACCGATCTCCAGCAGACGCGTGGCCGGGAAGGCGGTCGAGCCGCGACGCTCTTCGTCGGCGGGTGTGGCCAGGCCCGCCCACTTGCCGTCCAGCCAGTCAGCCTTGTTGGCCTTGTAGGTCTTGCCGGCGTCGAATTCCTTGTCGAGGAAGGTTTCGAACTCGGTCACCCAGGTGTCGACTTCGCCCTGGCTGATCACGCCCTCGGCGATCAGGCGATTGCCGTACAGTTCGCGCGTCGAGGGGTGACCCTTGATCTTGGCGTACATCAGCGGCGAGGTCATCGTCGGGTCGTCACCTTCGTTGTGACCGAACCGGCGATAGCAGAACATGTCGACCACGACGTCCTTGCCGAACATCTGGCGATATTCGGTGGCGACCTTGGCCGCGTAGACCACGGCCTCGGGATCGTCGCCGTTGACGTGGAAGATCGGGGCCTCGACCATCAACGCCACATCCGACGGATAGGGCGAGCTGCGCGAATAGCGCGGGCTGGTGGTGAAGCCGATCTGGTTGTTGACGATGAAGTGGATGGTGCCGCCCGTGCGGTAGCCCTTCAGGCCCGACAGGGTGAAGCACTCGGCCACCACGCCCTGGCCGGCGAAGGCCGCGTCGCCGTGCAGCAGCAGCGGCAGCACGTGGCCGCGACCGGCGTCGGGGGTCTCGCGCAGCAGGAAGGCCTGCTTGGCGCGGGCCTTGCCGATCACCACCGGATTGACGATTTCCAGGTGCGACGGGTTGGCGGTCAGCGACAGGTGGACCTTGTTGTCGTCGAACTCACGGTCCGACGAGGCGCCCATGTGATACTTGACGTCGCCCGACCCCTCGACGTCCGAAGGCAGGCTGGTGCCGCCCTGGAACTCGTGGAAAATCACGTGGTAGGGCTTGCCCATCACGGCGGCCAGCACGTTGAGGCGGCCGCGGTGCGGCATGCCCAGGACGATATCCTTCACGCCCAGCGATCCGCCGCGCTTGATGATCTGCTCCATGGCCGGGACCATGGCTTCGCCGCCATCGATGCCGAACCGCTTGGTACCCGGGAAGCGCTTGTGCAGGAAGCGCTCGAAACCTTCGGTCTCGATCAGCTTCTTGAAGATGGCGACCTTGCCCTCTTTCGAGAACACGATTTCCTTGTCGCGACCCTCGATCCGCTCCTGCAGCCAGGCCTTCTCCTTCTGATCGGAGATGTGCATGTACTGCACGCCGACGCTGCCGCCATAGGTGCGGCGCAGGATCGACAGGATCTCGCGGATCGTCGAGGTCTCCATGCCCAGCACGAAGTCCAGGAAGATCGAGCGATCATAGTCGGCTTCCGAGAAGCCATAGGTGGCGGGATCAAGCTCGGGAGCCGGTTGCTTGGGCTCGAGGCCCAGCGGGTCGAGATTGGCGGCCAGGTGGCCGCGCATCCGGTAAGCCCGGATCATCATGATGGCGCGCAGGCTGTCCAGCGTGGCGGCGCGAACCGCTTCGGACGAGCTGCCCGGAGCCTTGCCTTCGATGGCCTTGGCCATCTTGGCCTCAACCGCCGGCGCGACCGAGGGCCACTGGCCATCAAGCGCCGAAAGCCAATCGGGACGAGCGGTCGGAACCGGGCGCGGGGTCCAGGCCGGGTCCTGCGCGGCGCGCTTGACCTGGTCAGCCTGTTCCTGAAGCGTCGAGAAGAAGGCTTTCCACGAGGGTTCGACCGAATTGGGGTCGCTGGCCCACTGGGCGTACAGGTCTTCAACGAACGCCGCATTGGCGCCGTAGAGGAACGAGGTCTCGGTCAAGACCTGATTGATGATGCCTGCGTCGTCCGCCATGGTTCTTTGCCTTAGATCCGTCGGTCTACAGGACCGGTAACCCAGGCCTGTAAATATAGTGTCTCAATCACCCGGGCGCCCGCCATCGGCAGGGGCCCAGGTGATTTTTTCGGATCGTCGACTGGCGGTCGCAAAAAACCTGGGCCCCGCGAGGTCGGGGTTTCGGTGTGTCTTTAGCCCTTGAGGACTTCCAGCAGGGTTTCGCCCAGCTTGGCCGGCGACGGCGAGACGCGGATGCCCGCAGCTTCCATCGCCGCGATCTTGTCTTCCGCGCCGCCCTTGCCGCCCGAAATGATCGCGCCGGCGTGGCCCATGTGACGGCCGGGAGGGGCCGTGCGACCGGCGATGAAGCCGACCATGGGCTTGCTGCGGCCGCGCTTGGCTTCGTCAGCGATGAACTGGGCGGCTTCCTCTTCGGCCGAGCCGCCGATTTCGCCGATCATGACGATCGACTTGGTGGCTTCGTCGGCCAGGAAGAGTTCCAGGATGTCGATGAACTCGGTGCCCTTGACCGGGTCGCCGCCGATGCCAACCGCCGTGGTCTGGCCAAGGCCTGCATTGGTGGTCTGGAACACGGCTTCATAGGTCAGGGTGCCCGAACGCGACACAACGCCGACCGAGCCGGCCGAGAAGATGCCGCCCGGCATGATGCCGATCTTGCACTGGTTGGGCGTCAGGACGCCCGGGCAGTTGGGGCCGATCAGGCGTGACTTGGAGCCTTGCAGCGCCTTCTTCACGCGGACCATGTCCAGCACCGGAATGCCCTCGGTGATGCAGATGATCAGGCCGATCTGGGCGTCGATGGCTTCCAGGATCGAGTCGGCCGCGAAGGGAGGCGGCACGTAGATCACCGAGGCGTCGGCGCCGGTGGCTTCCTTGGCTTCGCCGACCGTGTCGTACACGGGCAGGCCGATGTGGGTTTGACCGCCCTTGCCGGGGGTGACGCCGCCGACCATCTTGGTGCCGTAGGCGATGGCCTGTTCGGAGTGGAACGTGCCCTGGGCGCCGGTGATGCCCTGGCAGATGACCTTGGTTTCAGAACCGATGAGGATCGACATTTAGCGAGCACCCTTCACGGCCGCGACGATCTTTTCGGCGCCGTCAGACAGGTCGTTGGCGGCGATGACGTTCAGGCCGCTTTCCGAGATGATTTTCTTGCCGAGTTCGACGTTGGTGCCTTCCAGGCGCACCACCAGCGGAACCTGCAGGCCGACTTCCTTCACGGCGGCGATAACGCCTTCCGCGATGATGTCGCAGCGCATGATGCCGCCGAAGATGTTGACCAGAATGCCCTTCACGGCGGGGTCAGCGGTGATGATCTTGAAGGCCGCGGTGACCTTCTCCTTGTTGGCGCCGCCGCCGACATCGAGGAAGTTGGCCGGCTCGGCGCCGTACAGCTTGATGATGTCCATGGTGGCCATGGCCAGGCCGGCGCCGTTGACCATGCAGCCGATTTCGCCGTCGAGGGCGATGTAGGCCAGGTCGAACTTCGAGGCTTCGATTTCCTTGGGGTCTTCTTCGCTCTCGTCGCGCAGGGCCTTGATGTCGGGATGGCGATACAGGGCGTTGCCGTCGAACGACAGCTTGGCGTCCAGGACCTTCAGGTGATCGTCAGCGGTGACGATCAGCGGGTTGATCTCCAGCATGGCCATGTCCTTGGCCAGGAACGCCGTATAGAGCTGCGTCAGCAGCACGGCGGCTTCCTTGGCCAGGCCGCCGGTCAGGCCCAGGGCCTTGGCCAGCGCGCGCTGGTGGGTCGGCCACACGCCGGTGGCGGGGTCGATCGAGAAGCTGTGGATCTTCTCGGGCGTGGCGTGGGCCACGTCCTCGATGTCCATGCCGCCTTCGGTGGAGGCGACCACCGAGACCATCGAGGTCTCGCGATCAACCAGCAGCGACAGGTAGAATTCCTTGGCGATCGCCGCGCCTTCTTCGATGTAGAGGCGGTTGACCTGCTTGCCCTTGGGGCCGGTCTGGTGGGTCACCAGCACGCGGCCGAGCATTTCGGCGGCGTTGGTCTTGACGTCAGCCGCCGACTTGACGACGCGAACGCCGCCCTTGGCGTCGGGGCCGAGGCCCTCGAACGTGCCCTTGCCACGGCCACCGGCGTGGATCTGGCTCTTTACGACGAAAACCGGCGTTCCCAGCTTCTCGGCGGCGGCGAAGGCCTCGTCCGCTGTGAAGACGGCAAAGCCGCGCGGAACGGGGGCGCCGAACTCAGCGAGTACGGCTTTGGCTTGGTGTTCGTGGATGTTCATGAGTGCCTGGTCTCGACGACGGCTTTTCTGAAATGTGGCCGGGTTATAGGAGCGTGATTTCGCAGGCGCAACCGCGCTTGGCCGATAAGGTGCAGGCTTGCGTCGTTCTTTGTCCGAACAGACAGAGGCGCCCCCACGCTGGGCAGCCGGGGAGAGGGAGACTCCGGTCGCCTCCCCCTGTTACCGGTCACGCCAGCCGAGCGGGGCCTTGGCCACACTCACCGATTAGACCGGTGTGTCCATGAACAGGATCAGAATCAGGGCCATGACGGCCGCAGCGTCGCGCTCTGGCGAGCCCTTGGGCGGCAGGTAGGCGGTCTTGCTCATGCCGGTCAGGTCGACCGCCGCGATCTCTTGATCGCCGCTGCGGATTACATAGCCCACAGCGCCGCCGCCCAGGCCGACCGGCATGGAGCCGACCTGCTTGGTCTCGGTCCGCAGGGTGACCGACCCGAACTGCAGTTCGCCGGCGCGTTGCGGCGTCTGCAGGCGGGCCATCAGGCCGCCCTTGGCCTGGACCAGGGTAAAGGCGGCAGTCGGACCGGCCCCCGCCCCCTGGAAGGTGCAGACATAGGCCAGCTTGTCGCGGTCAAAGGTGATCCAGCCCAGGCCCGTGCGGCTTTGGCCGCCCTTGCACTGGATGGTCACCTCGCCAAAGCTGGCGGTCGTGACATTGATCTCGGCCGAGGACTTGGCGCTGGAATAGACGCCCAGGGCCTTGGTGGAGCTGCCGCGAACCTTGCTGAGGCCGCTGTACTCGCCAAGGGTGAAACCTGGATGCAAAAGGCCCTTGCCCTTGGTCCACTGCAGCTTGACCTTCTCGGCGCCAGCAATGAACGGGTCGGCGGCCTGGGCCGGGACCGAGCCGGCCAGCAGGCCGGCAAACAAAACGGCGCTGAACAGCGCTGAAACCTTGGACATGGTCGCCCCCTTGAAACTCGACGCGTTCCTGTACCGAACCCGAACGGGGGGGCAAGGCCCTGCAACCGGATAGGGACTATTCCACCCAGTCTTTCTTGAGGCGGCGCGACGCCAGGATCAGCAGGCCGGCGCTGACCACATAGAATCCCAGCCCGAAATAGAGCGCATAGCGCATCGACTCGGCGCCGTAGCGCGGGGCCAGAAGGTCGGAGACGTAGCCGAAGAACCACAGGCCCACGGCCAAGCCCAGCAGGTTGTTGATCAGCAGGAACAGGGCTGAGGTGGTGGTCCGCATCGAGGCCGGGGCCAGATGCTGCACGGCGGCGATCACCGGTCCCAGCCAGGCCAGGTTCAGACCCGTGGGGATCAGGAACAGAACAAAGGCCCAGACCATCGAATTGACGTTCATGGCCAGCAGGAAGCAAGGCAGGGCCACCAGGAAACAGATGGCGGGGGCCAGAGCATAGGCCCCCTTGTTCTTGGCCCCGAACCGGTCAGCCAGAAAACCGCCCAGCCAGATGCCCGCCACCCCGCCGATCAGCGACAGGGCGCTGTAGAACATCGCCCGCTCGGGCAGGCTCAGGCCGAAGCTGCGCTGAAAGAAGGTCGGCAGCCAGAAGGCCACGCCATAACCGCAGATCGACGAGCAGGCGGCGCCGAACGACAGCAGCCAGAAGCTGGGCTTGGGCAGGATAGTGGCCAGCACGGTCTTGAAGGCCGGGGCCCTGTTCGCTTCAGGAGGGAGCGCCTCCAGCGGGGCAGCCTCGCCAGGCTCGCGATCCATGCCGCCGCGCGGCGGATCCTTGACCACCCACTTGAAGATCGGGGCCAGCAGCACGCCGGCCAGTCCCACGATGATAAAGGCCACGCGCCAGTTGACATAGGCCGCGATCAGCCCGCCGAACAGCACGCCCAGGGCCGTGCCCAGCGGAATGCCGAACGAATAGACCGCCAGGGCCCGGGCCCGCTGGTCCTTGGGGAAATAGTCGCTGATCAGCGAATAGGCCGGGGCCACGCCGCCGGCTTCGCCGACGCCCACACCCATGCGCGACAGGAACAGGCTCCAGAAGCCGCCGGCGAAGCCGCACGCCACCGTGAAACCGCTCCAGACGGTCAGGGCGACGGTCATGATCCAGGTGCGGCTGACCCGGTCAGCCAGCCAGGCCAGCGGCACGCCCAGCGTGGTGTAGAGCGCGGCGAACGCGACCCCGCCCATCAGGCCGATCTGGGTGTCGGTGAGGTGCAGGTCGGCCTTGATGGACCCGGCCAGGATGCCGAGGATCTGCCGATCCAGGAAATTGAAGGTGTAGGCTAGGATCAACATCGCCAGCACCACATAGCGGTAGCGCGACCCCGTCGCCGATTGCTCGATCTGGTTGCCGCTCATGGTCGCCCCGCTACGCTTGATAGTTCAGACAAACAAATGGCGGTGGCTCGTTGCAGCGAACCACCGCCAGTTTTTACCTAGATCAGAATGCGACTTCGAGGCTCGCCGAAACCGTGCGCGGCGGGCCGTAGAAACCGATGACCGAGTTGTTATAGGTCGGGACGCCGAAATTATAGCCGCCGATCCGATAACGCTCGTCTGTCAGGTTCTTGCCGGTCAGGGCCAGCTTGTAGTGGTTGCCCGGAGCCGTCCAGATCGCCGTCATGTCGACCAGGGTGTAGGCCTTCTGGTCCAGCAACGGCAGCGGCAGTTCGAACTGCTGATAGTCGCCGCGATAGCTGATCATGGGGGTGACGGCGAGCAGGCCGCCCGCCACGTCCGCCGTCCAGGTCAGGCTGAGATTGCCCGTCCATTCCGGCGTGTTCTGCAGGCCATAGAGCTTGGCGACGTTGATCACCTGGCCACCGGCCGGCACGGTCGTCGACGTATTGAGAGGGTTGGGCGCGCCGCCGGGCACGAACCGGCTGAAGGTGTCGTACTCGGCGTGGATGTAGCCCAGGGCGACATTGGCCGAAAGGTTGGCGGTGAGCTTGGCCTTGGCTTCGAATTCGACGCCGTACATCGTGGCCTCGCCGGCGTTGTCGATCGAGCTGGCGATGCCGCTCGGGACAACCACCTGGGTCGACACCTGCTGGTCGTGGTACTTCGACAGGAAGGCGGCCGAGGCGAACGAGACGCGGCGGTCGAACAGATAGCCCTTCAGACCCACTTCATAGGCATCGACCGTTTCGGGCTTGTAGCCATTGACGGTCTGCGGGGTGATCAGGGCGTCGCCGCGCATGTCCCAGCCGCCCGACTTGAAGCCCTTCGAGAACGACGCGTAGGTGTTCAGGTCGTCGCTCAGCTCATACGAGGCGCTGATGCGCGGAGTGAACTGCGAGAAGGTGGTCTGTGCGCCGTAGTTGGTGCGGGTCTGCAGGATCGGCCGCGGCGTGCCGCCCTGATAGGGCGTCCGCGAGGCGCCCAGATAGAACAGGCGATAGGTCGTGCTGCGCTTGTGATCGCGCGTGGCGCGAGCGCCCAGCGAGACCTTGAAGCGCTCCGACAGATTGGCGCTGAAGTCGAAGAAGGCCGCGAAGCTCTGGGTGCTGACCTTGCCGCCGTCGGCGATGGCCAGGCCCAGGTTGCCGGCGATGGTGTCGAACTCGCCCGAGGCCTGGCTGTTCATGTAGTACAGGCCAAACACGCCCTGGACGTTGTCGTCCGAATAGACCGCCTGCAGTTCCTGCGAGAACGACCGGTCGTCATAGTCGGCGGGGATGTCGAGGGTGTTCGCAGGCGTGCCGTCGAAATCGATGACGGTGTCGGTGTGGCCCTTGCGGCTGGCCGTGATCGACTTGAGGGTCACGGTGTCGCTGGCGTTCCATTCGCCGGTCAGCGACAGACCCTCGGTCTCGACCGAGTTGTCGTCGCCGAAGCCGGCCTGGGTGTCATAGGTGTCCAACACCTTGTAGCCGCCGACCAGGGCCGGCAGTTCGCGGTGACCGTGGCGGGGATTGGAGTCGTCCTGCACCTTGTCATAGGCCAGGCGGAAGAACAGGTCCTCGTTGGGCGCATATTCGGCGCTGAGGCGGATGGCCTGGACGTCCTTGTTGTAGTGCTCGGCGCCGGTGGTCAGGTTCTTGCCGTAGCCGTCGCGCTTGTAGAGGGCATAGGCGCCGCCGACCGACAGGCCGCCGCCGACCGGCGTCTGGCCCGAGACCAGCAGGTCGGTCTGATTGAAGCTGCCATAGGTTCCGCGCACCTTGCCGTGGGCTTCGTTACCCAGGCGCTTGGTCACGTACTTGATCGCGCCGCCGATGGTGTTGCGGCCGTAAAGCGTGCCTTGCGGGCCGCGCAGCACTTCGATGCGCTCCACGTCGAACACGTCGAGCACGGCGCCTTGCGGGCGATAGATATAGACGTCGTCGACATACAGACCCACGCCGGGCTCATAGCCCCACAGCGGATCCTGCTGGCCGATGCCGCGGATGTAGGAGATCAGGGTCGAGTTCGAACCGCGGGCGGTCTGAACGGTGATGTTGGGGGTGGTCTGCTGCAGGACGGTGATGTCCGCGCCGCCCTGACGGGCCAGGGTCTCGCCGCTATAGGCCGAGACGGCGACCGGCACGTCCTTGAGGTTTTCCTCGCGGCGACGGGCGGTGACGACCACCTCGTCGACCGACAGGCCTGCAGTTGCGGCCGGAGCCTGTTCTTGAGCCGAAACGGCCGTCGCGACCGCGCCCCATGCCACGCCAGCCAGCAGCGCAGCCTTCCACATCGAAGTCATTGGGTTTCCCCTCCCTTGTACGTTCCGCCCACCCGAACCGGATCCTTGTGGCGGACACGTGCTCGGAACTCGCGAATTCATCGAATTGCGAATAGCCGCACTGTCACTCAGAGAACGACGCAACGCCAGTCTTTTTTCACCAGGTGATGAAATGGCGCCGGGAGAGCCGAGCCCAACCCTTGGCGCCGTCGTTCCCGCTCCGAAATGGCGGGGAAGACGCTCATCGGGACCGCGCCGCACGGGAAGGTCGGCGTGGTGTGCGGGCTATCTCAGAAGGCCGGGGCACGCTGACTGACTCGCACCCAGTCCACCTCCATCATCGCCGGCAGAGCCGCTTCGTCCACCCCCTTGGCGTTCTCGCCCTCGGGCCAGGCGCCGCCGAAGGCGAGGTTGAGGATCAGATGGAAGGGTTGGTCGAACGGGGCGGGCCCGGCCGCGCCGTCAGCCGGCTTCCAGTCCTCCGCCGTGGCCCGGAAATAGCGGACGCCGTCCACGAACCAGTCGATCTGGCCCGGCGACCACTCGACCGCATAGACGTGAAAGCCGTCGGCCGAGGGCGGCATCGCGAACGGGCCGCTGCGCTGACGATGATCAGCGCCAGACCCCTTGCCGAAATGGATCGTGCCGAAGATCCGGTTCTCGCGCCCGCCGTCACAGGCCTGGCACGGCGCGCCCAGATTGACGGTCTCCAGGATGTCGATCTCGCCCGATCTGGGCCAGCCGCCATAGGCGCTGGTCTCCGGCATCATCCAGATCGCCGGCCACACGCCCTGACCGCCCGGAACCCGGGCCCGCGCCTCGATCCGGCCATAGCGCCAGGACGCCTTGCCCTGGGTCAGGACCTTGCCCGAGGCATAGTCCCCGGTCTTGACCGGTCCGTCCGGCGGTCCCCACGGATTGGCGATGGCGGTCGTCGGGCGCTTCAGCGCCGTCAGGCGCAGGACACCGTCCTTCACCGTCACGATGTCGGGCGCGCCAGTATAGCACTGGCGCTCATTGTTGCCGCCGCCCCCGCAGTCGACAGCGGGAGACCACCGGGTCAGATCCAGACCGGCGCCGTCGAACTCATCGGCCCAGACCAGCCGCCAGGGCTTCTCGGCGGCGACGCCCGGCCAGCCGCTCAGAAGAGTCGCGGCGAGGGCGGCAAGGGCCAGAGATCTGCGTGCAGCCATGACCGACCTCATCAACGGAACCCGGCCAAGACTAGGCGCCGCGCCAGCATTCACAACCCCGTCAAATCTGCCTATGCAATGCCCCATGCCTCCTGGTCCCGACATGTCCCTGGAAACATCCTGCGGTCACAACCCGGTCTGCGGGGTGGACGAGGCTGGCCGCGGCCCCTGGGCCGGACCGGTCAGCGCCGGGGCGGTGATCCTGGATCCCGCCCGCATTCCCAAGGGCCTCAACGACTCCAAGAAACTGTCGGCGAAAGCCCGCGCGGCGCTGGAGATCGAGATCAAGGCGACGGCCATCGCCTGGGGCGTGGGCCTGGCCAGCATCGAGGAAATCGAAGACCTCAACATCCTGCACGCGGCGGGCCTGGCCATGCGCCGGGCCATCGAGGCGCTGGCGGTGACGCCGGCCTTTGCATTGGTTGATGGAAGTTATGCCTTCAAGCTGCCCTGCCCGGTCCAGACCGTGATCAAGGGCGACAGCCTGTCGTGCTCGATCGCCGCAGCCTCGATCCTGGCCAAGGAAGCCCGCGACCGGATCATGGTCGAGATGGACAGCCTCTATCCCGGCTACGGCTTCGCCGGCCACAAGGGCTATCACGCGGCCAGCCATGTCGAGGGCCTGCGGAAACTGGGTCCCTCGCCGATCCACAGGATAAGCTGGGCGCCCGTGAAACTGGCCGCCCAGGGCCTCCATCCCATGGGCCGCAGCGACTAGATCCCCATCTGCCGCGCGGCCAGGTCGCGCATGATCTCCTCCGAGCCGCCGCCGATGGCATTGACCCGCACCTCGCGATAGATGCGCTCGATGCGGCTGCCGCGCATATAGCCCGCCCCGCCCATCACCTGCATGGCCTCGCGCGCGCAGTATTCCAGGGTCTCGGTGGCCTGGACCTTGAGCAGGGCGATCTCGGCAATCGGCTGCTCGCCCTGGCTGATCCGCCAGGCCAGGGTTTCCAGCCAGGCCTGGGTGACGCTGATGCGCTTGTACATGTCGGCCAGCTTGTGGCGGATCACCTGGTGGTCAGCCAGGCGCTTGCCGAAGGTCTTGCGCTCGCGGGCCCAGACAATCGCGTCCTCCAGACAGACGCGGGAAAAGCCAAGGGCCCCGGCGGTCATGCCGATCCGCTCGCCATTGAAGTTGCGCATGATCCCCGAAAAGCCCTGGTTCTCGGCCCCGATCAGGTTCTCGACCGGCACCCGCACGTCGTCGAAATAGAGGCTGGCGGTGTCGGACGCCCACCAGCCCTGCTTCTTCAGCGGCGTGCGGGAAAAGCCCTCGCGGTCGCGCTCGATCAGCAGCAGCGAGATGCCGCCCGCCCCCTCGCCGCCAGTGCGCACCGCCACCGTGTAGAAGTCGGCCCGCATGCCGCTGGTGATATAGGTCTTGCCGCCATTGACCACATAGACGTCGCCCTCGCGCCGGGCCGTGGTGGTCAAGGCGGCGACGTCGGAGCCAGCCGAGGGCTCGGTGATGGCCAGGGCCGAAATCTTCTCGCCCGCCAGCACCGGCGGAATGATCCGGGTCTTCAGCTCATCGCTGCCCAGGGCGCGGATCGGCGGCAGGCCGATGCCGTGGCTCATCAGGCTGGCATTGATCCCGCCGGCCCCGTGGCGGGCCATCTCCTGGCTGGTGATGATCGACATGAACGGATCAGACGGCGAGCCGCCATATTCCTCAGGCCAGCCCAGGCCCAGCAGGCCGATTTCCGAGGCCTTGCGATACAGCTCGCGCGGAAACTCGCCCGCCTCGTCCCAGTCATCGACAAAGGGCATGATCTCCTTGGCCACCCAGCGGCGCAGGGTGTCGCGCCAGGCGGCATGGTGGTCCTGGTAGAAGGGGCTCTTGCGGCTGAGGTCCAGCGCTTCGAGGGGACTTTGCATGGCGTTCTCCCGGATCACGCCGTCCGTCTGGCGCGGATCTGGCGTGTGAGCCGATACGATCAGCAAGGCGCCGCTAGGGAAGTAAACCACCCGCGAGGGGCCGTTCACCTTTCGCTAACCACGCTTCTCAACCCGGCCTTCACCAACAAGACTCATGATTCCGTTTGTTGTTTTACAGGACGCGGACATGACCTTCGGGCCGGAAACCATCATTCAGGGCGACTGCATCGAGGCGATGAACGCCCTGCCCGAGAAGTCGGTCGACCTGATCTTCGCCGACCCGCCCTACAATCTGCAGCTGGGCGGTGACCTGCTGCGTCCCGACAATTCCAAGGTCGACGCGGTCGACGACCACTGGGACCAGTTCGAGAGCTTCGCCGCCTACGACAAGTTCACCCGCGAGTGGCTGAAGGCCGCTCGCCGGGTGCTCAAGGACGACGGCGCGATCTGGGTGATCGGCAGCTATCACAACATCTTCCGCGTCGGCGTGGCCGTGCAGGACCTGGGCTTCTGGATCCTCAACGACGTGATCTGGCGCAAGTCCAACCCGATGCCCAACTTCAAGGGCACCCGCTTCGCCAACGCCCACGAGACCCTGATCTGGGCCTCCAAGAGCCAGGCGGCCAAGCGCTACACCTTCAATTACGACGCCCTGAAGATGGCCAATGACGAGGTGCAGATGCGCTCGGACTGGACCATCCCGCTGTGCACCGGCGAGGAGCGCATCAAGGGTTCGGACGGCAACAAGGCCCACCCGACCCAGAAGCCCGAGGCCCTGCTCTACCGGGTGATCCTGTCGACCACCAAGCCGGGCGACGTGATCCTGGATCCGTTCTTCGGCGTCGGCACCACCGGCGCCGCCGCCAAGCGACTGGGCCGCCGCTTCGTCGGCATCGAGCGCGAGTCTGACTATATCGAGCACGCCAAGACCCGCATCGCCAAGGTCATCCCGATCGCGCCGGAAGACCTGGACGTCATGGGCTCCAAGCGCAGCGAGCCACGCGTGCCGTTCGGCACCATCGTCGAGAGCGGCCTGCTCAGCCCCGGCGACACCCTGTTCTGCTCCAAGGGCGCCCACGCGGCCAAGGTGCGGGCCGACGGCTCGATCACCGTGGGCGACCTGTCGGGCTCGATCCACAAGATCGGCGCCCTGGTGCAGTCGGCTCCGGCCTGCAACGGCTGGACCTACTGGCACTTCAAGACTGACGCTGGCTTGGCGCCGATCGACGTGCTGCGGGCCCAGGTCCGGGCGGGGATGAACTAGAGCAGCCGCTCGCCCGCCAAAGCCGCCTTCAGGAAGACGCTGGGCAAGGCGCCCAGCCCTTCGCGCGGCGTCCAGACGAAATCGCCTTCTCCCTCAGCGGCAAAGACCCGCAGCGTCAGGGAGAAGTGCGTGAAGACGTGCTCGACTGCGCCGCGGTCCCGCCAGGCGGCGGCCAGGGGCGCGACGGCGAGCGCCTCCTCATCCGACCACGGCGTATTCCGCCAGTCGCTGGTCGGCAGGCCCAGCATGCCGCCGAGCAGACCCTTCGGCGGCCGCCTAACCAGGGCCACCTCATCGCCGCGCGTCAGCAGCCAGGCCACGCCGTGGCGACGGGGCCGGTCGGCCTTCTTCGTCTTGCGCGGATAGGCGGCCGGCGCGCCGGTCTTTAGCCCCTCGCACCCTTCCGAGATCGGGCAGAGGTCGCATAGCGGCGACTTGGGCCGGCAGACCGTGGCCCCCAGATCCATCAGCGCCTGGGCCCAGTCGCCGGGCCGGTCGGCCGTGACCAGCGACCCGGCCAGAGCCTTCAGTTCCGGCTTGGCGTCGGGCACGGGGGTCTCGACGGCGAATAACCGCGCCATCACTCGCTCGACATTGCCGTCGACCACATTGGCCTGCCGGTCAAAGGCGATGGCGGCCACCGCGGCGGCCGTATAGGCCCCCACGCCCGGCAGGGCGCGCAGGCCTTCCTCCGTATCGGGAAAGACCCCGCCATGGTCGGCGGCGACGGCTCGGGCGCAGGCCAGCAGGTTGCGAGCCCGGGCATAGTAGCCGAGGCCGGCCCAGGCCCCCATCAGCTCGCCGTCCTCGACGGCGGCGAGATCCAGCACCGTCGGCCATCGCGCCGTGAAGCTCAGGAAATAGGGCGTGGCGTGCGGCACGGTGGTCTGTTGCAGCATCACTTCGGACAGCCACACCCGATAGGGATCGCTGCGCACCCCGTCGCGCCGGTCGGCCGGGCCGACACGCCAGGCCAGGTCGCGGGCCTGAAGGTCGTACCAAGCCAGCAAGGCCGAGCGGAGCGTGTCGCGGTCTTTCATGCCTTCCGCCTACCTCAAACCTCGCCTGAGGCGAAGGCCGCGTGCTAGCTTGCCGCCATGGCCCGCCGCCCCCTGCCCACCGCCGAAGAGGCCCTCGCGATCCTGCGCCAGCGCCGCACCCGGCCGCAGATTCGCCCGCCGCCGCCGGCCGGCAAGAACCTCGCGCCGCTGCTGAAGGCGCTGGAAGAAAAGTATGGCCAGGGCCCGGCCGCCCTGAAGACCCGCTGGAAGGAAATTGTCGGCGAGACCCTGGCGCGGCGCACCGAACCGGTCCGTATCATCAAGGGTCGGAACGGCGCGGGCGGGGCGCTGGAACTGCGGGTCGATGGGCCCGTCGCTTCGTTGATCCAGCATCAGGCCCCGCAGATCACCGCCCGCCTCGACATGCTGCTGGGTCGGGGAACCGTCACCCGGCTGCGCATCGTTCAGGGCCCACTGAGCGCCGCCGCCGCGCCGGTGGCGTCAAAGCCCCGCCGCAAGCCGCCGCTGGACGCCGCCCTGGAACGCCAGCTGACCGACAGCCTGGCCGATCAACCCGACGGCGGCCTGAAAGACGCGCTGATGAAGCTGGGGCGCGGCGTGCTGCGCAATGACCCTGGCTAAAGCCGACACATTGACAACCCCGCCGCGATTGCGCTCATGCCAAGGCCTTATCAGCGCCGTTTTCGCACGCCTAAAGAATCGCGCTTAACTCCAACGCTCTCGCCTCAAGGAAGATCGATCATGCGTCCGCTGACCCGCCGGCTCCTGACCGCCGTCGCACTCACCGCCTCGCTGGGCGTTGGCCTCTCTGCCTGCTCGAAGAAAGACACCGCCTCGGCCGACGACATGCGCCTGGGCAACCCCGAGGCCAAGGTTACCGTCATCGAGTACGCCTCGACCTCGTGCAGCCACTGCGCGCGCTGGAACGAAGAGGTCTTCCCGGCTCTCAAGGCCAAGTACATCGACACCGGCAAGATCAATTTCGTCTATCGCGAGATGCTGACGCCGCCCGCCCAGGTCGCCGCCGCCTCGTTCCTGATGGCTCGCTGTTCGGGCAAAGACAAGTATTTCGAGGTCGTCGACTCGGTCTACCGCGCCCAGGAAGAGATGTTCACCACCGGCCAGTTCCGCGAGGTGCTGCTGCGCATCGGCCAGTCGGCCGGCCTGGACGAAGCCAAGTTCAACGCCTGCGTCACCGACGAGAAGGCGCTGAAGGCCCTGAACGATCGCGTCGAGAAGAACGCCAAGGCCTTCAACGTCCAGGGCACCCCGACCTTCATCGTCAATGGCAAGGTGGTCGGCGACGCCGCCGGCGGCGAGCGCAGCCTGGCCGAGCTGGACGCGGCTATCGCCGCCGCGTCCAAGTAAAGGACGCCGCCTTGCCTCTCGACCGTCGCGCGCTGATCGCCTCCAGCCTGGTCCTCGCGGCCGGGCCGGCGATGGCGCGCGCCGCGCCGCTACCCGCCGCCCCGGGCGACATGGTGATGGGATCGCCGAAGGCGCCGATCCAGCTGGTGGTCTTCGCCTCGCCCAGCTGTTCGCACTGCGGTCACTGGTGGAACGACGATCTACCGGCAATCCGCAACGCCTATATCGACACCGGCAAGGTGCGGCTGGTGTTCCGCGAGTTCCTGACCGGGCCCGTCGAGTTCGCCGCCGCCGCCTTCCTGCTGGCCCGCCGGGTGGGCGCGCCCCGCTATTTCGCCGTGCTGGACGCGGTGTTCGCCAAGCAGACCACCATCCTTCAGAGCGGAGAGCTCTGGGAAGGCCTGCTGGCCATCGGCAAGGACTTTGGTCTGACCGAAGCCCAGTTCACAGCCGCCCTGCAGGATCAGCAGGCCCTGGCCGCGCTCAATGAGCGTGTCGAGATCGCCGGCGTGCGTGACAAGGTCAACCAGACGCCCACCTTCATCCTCGACGGCCGCAAGGTCCCTGGCGAACTGACCGCCGACAGCCTCAAGGCCGCCCTGCCCTCGTCGGCCAAGGGCTGAGGCGAAGGGAGCCGCCTCCGTGCAGTTCCTGCGCCTGCGCCTTACGGGCTTTAAGTCCTTCGTCGAGCCGACCGAGTTCAGGATCGAGCCCGGCCTGACCGGCATTGTCGGGCCCAATGGCTGCGGCAAGTCCAACCTGCTGGAAGCCCTGCGCTGGGTGATGGGCGCCAATTCGGCCAAGGCCATGCGGGCCGGCGGCATGGACGACGTGATCTTCGCGGGCAGCGGCGCGCGTCCGGCCCGCAACCACGCCGACGTTACCCTGACCATCGACAATGCCGACCGCACAGCCCCGGCCCAGTTCAATGACGACCCCGTGCTGGAGGTGGTCCGCCGCATCGATCGGGGCGAGGGCTCGACCTATCGCATCAACGGCCGCGAGGTCCGGGCCCGCGACGTGCAGTTGCTGTTCGCCGACGCCTCGACCGGGGCCAATTCGCCGGCCCTGGTGCGCCAGGGCCAGATCAGCGAGCTGATCGGCGCCAAGCCGCAGAACCGCCGCCGCATCCTGGAAGAGGCCGCCGGTGTCTCGGGCCTGCACACCCGCCGCCACGAGGCCGAGCTGCGGCTGCGGGCCGCCGAGACCAATCTCTCGCGCCTCGAGGATGTGGCCCACGAGCTTGAGACGGCGCTGAACCGCCTGCGCCGCGAAGCCCGCCAGGCCGAAAAGTACAAGCGCCTGTCATCCGAGATCCGGGCCGTGCAGGGCGCGGTGCTGTTCGCGCGCTGGGCCGAGGCCCGAGACACCCTGCATCGCGTCCAGACCGAGGCGACCGACGCTGCTCGCGCCGTGGAAGACACCGCCCGCGCCGCCGCAGCCACCCAGGTCGAGATTACCCGGGCCGAGGGCGCCATGCCGCCCCTGCGCGAGGAAGCAGCCATCGCCCAGGCCGTGCTGGGCCAGTTGGCCATCCAGAAAGACCGCGCCGAGCGCGAGGCGCAGGCCGCCGCCGCCGAGTTTCAGCGCCTGTCGGGCGATCTGACCCGTATCGACGACGACCGGGCACGCGAAACGCAGGTTCAGCAGGACGCCGCCTCGGCCCTGGCCCGCCTCGACGCCGAACTGTCCGAGGTCCGCGCCCTGGTCACCGCCGCGCCGGAGCGAGGCCCCGAACTGGCCGCCGCCGCCAAGGCCGCCGAGGAGGCCCGCGCCGACGCCGAGGCCTTGGTCGAGCAGTTGGCCGCCCGCGCCGCCGTCGAGGACGCCCGTGCCCGCGCCGCCGCCGCGCGGCTGGCCGACGCCGAGGGCCGCCTGGCTCGTGCGGTCCGCGCCCTGGATCAGGCCAAGGCAGAGCGCGGAGCCTTGGGCCCTGAGACCGATCCAGCCGCCGCCGACGCCCGCCAGCGTTTTGACAATGCCGAGGCCGCGCTCACCGCAGCCCGCGCCGCACTGGAAGCCGCCGACGCCGAGCGCGCCAAGGCTGCCGAGCAAGAGGCTCAGGCCCGCCAACTGGCGCGCAGCCAGGAAGACCAGTTGGGGCGCCTGCGTACCGAAGCGCGAGGCCTGGCCAACTTGACCGCGCCGCGCAGCAAGAGCGGCCACGCACCGGCGCTGGATTCGGTTTCGCCCGACAAGGGCTATGGCGCGGCTCTCGCCGCCGCCTTGGGCGACGACCTCGACGCGGCCTTGGACGCCCGTGCCCCGTCCTATTGGGGCGGCGCTGAAACGCCGGCGCCGTCCTGGCCCGAAGCCGCCCAGGCTCTGGCTCCGTTGGTCAAGGCTCCGCCCGAATTGGCCGCGCGACTGGCCTTCACCGCCGTCGTCGATCGCGCCGACGGCGACCGGCTGCAGAAAGCCCTTCAGCCCGGCCAGCGCCTGGTCTCAAAGGAAGGCGACCTTTGGCGTTGGGATGGCTTCGTGGCCCGCGCCGATGCGCCCAAGCCCGCCGCCGTAAGGCTGGAGCAGCGCACGCGGCTGGCCGAGGTCGAGGCCGAGGTCGATCTCACCGAACCCCGCGCCGAAGCCACCGCCGCCGCCCTGAAGCTGGCCTCGGATCGCCTGCGCGCCGCCGAGGACCTGCTGCGCGACAGGCGACGCCGTCCACCCGAGGCCGAGCGCCTGCTGGCCGGCGCCCGCGACGCCGTCGCCCAGTTCGAGCGTCAGGCCGCGCTTCGTGCGGCAAGGGCTCAATCGCTGGACGAGACCATCGCCCGCTTCGAGGCCGAACATGTCGAGGCCGAGACCGCCCTCACCGCCGTGCGGGCCGAACACGCCGGCGCGACGGGCGCCGCCGACCTGGCGCCGCAACTCTCGGAGGCGCGACAGGCTGCCGCCGCAACGCGCGAAACCGCTTCGACCGCGCGCGCCGCTCTGGATGTCGAGACCCGCGAGCGGGCCGGCCGTCAGCGTCGGCTGGAAAGCCTGGAACGCGATCACGGCGATTGGGCCCGCCGGGCTGAAGCGGCCGGCAAGCGCACCGCCGCACTGGACGCCGACCGGATCAAGGCCGCCGACGCCCTGGAAGCCGCCCGCGAGGCGCCGGCCGTCCTGAAGGAAAAGTTGCTGGTCCTGCTGGACGAGTTCGGCGCGGCAGAGGCGCGCCGCGCCAGGGCCAGCGGCGCCCTGGAAGAGGCCGAGACCGCACGGCTGACCGCCGATCGCGCCGCCCGCGCCGCCGACCAGGCCGCCGGCGAGGCCCGCGAGCGGCGCGCGGCTCTGGTCGCCCACCTGGACGGCGCCCGCGGCCGCTTCGCCGAGATCGCCGGCAATATCCGCGAATCGGTGCGCATGGAGCCCGAGGAACTGGGCCGCCACGTCGCCAGCGAGGCCGTGGCCGTGCCCAAGGACGCCGCAGGTGTGGAAGCCCACCTCTTCGCGCTTGAAAGAGAGCGCGACGCCATCGGGCCGGTGAACCTACGGGCCGAGGAAGAGGCCCAGGAGTATGCCGCGCGCCTGGAAACCATGCGCACCGAGCGAGCCGACCTGTCAGGCGCCGTCGGCAAGCTGCGGGCGGGTATCGAGGAGCTGAACGCCGAGGGTCGCGAGCGTCTGCTGGCCGCCTTCGAGGTGATCAACGGCCATTTCCAGACCCTCTTCCAGGCCCTGTTCGGCGGCGGTCAGGCTGAGCTGCGGCTGGTCGAGAACGATGACCCTCTCGAAGCGGGTCTTGAGATCTACGCCTGCCCGCCCGGCAAGCGCATGGCCAGCATGAGCCTGATGAGCGGCGGCGAGCAGGCCCTGACGGCCAGCGCCCTGATCTTCGGCGTGTTCCTGGCCAATCCGGCCCCGATCTGCGTACTGGACGAAGTCGACGCGCCGCTGGATGACGCCAATGTCGACCGCTACTGCAACATGCTCGACGAGATGCGCCGCCGCACCCAGACCCGCTTCATCGCCATCACCCACAATCCGGTGACCATGAGCCGGATGGACCGCCTGTTCGGGGTCACCATGGGCGAGCGGGGCGTCAGCCAGCTGGTCAGCGTGGACCTGTCGACGGCCGAGCAGCTGGTCGCGGCGCAGTAATCCGGCGTCAGCCGCCCAACAGATGCGAAACGACCTGGCGCAGCGGGTTCTGCGGGTCGGCCAGCAGCTTCACCGCCATGGCGCAGGACATCGTCACCAGCAGTGGCCGGATCAGACCGGCGCCAAACCGCATGGCCAGCCGCGAGCCGACCTGAGCGCCCAGGAAGGCCCCGGCGGCCATGGCCAGGCCGATCGGCCAGATCACCGCGCCTTTGAACATGAAAAGAACCAGGCTGCCCACATTGCTGGCGGCGTTAGCCAGCTTGGTGTGGGCCGTGGCCTTCAGCGCGCCGTAGCCCAGCAGCGTGACAATAGCGACCATGTAGAAGGCCCCTGCGCCGGGTCCGAAGATGCCGTCATAGAAGCCGATCAGCGGCGCAATGAAGCCGGCGAACACCGGTAGGGTCAGCTTGGCGTGGCCGTCCTCGGCCTTCAGGGCCTTGGAGAGCGCGAAGTACAGCGCGATGACGATCAGCAGGATCGGCACCAGGGCCTTGAGAAAGGTCGGTGACAGCAGGCTGGCGCACAGAGCGCCGCAAAGGCCCGCCAGGCCGGCGGCGAGGGCGACCGGCAGGGCGGTCTTCCAGTCGATCAGGCCGCGACGCGCGAAGGCGGTCGTCGCAGACACCGACCCAAACGCGCCCTGCAGCTTGTTGGTGGCCAGCGCCGCGACGGGGTCCAGGCCCGCCAACAGCAGGGCCGGCAGGGTCAGCAGTCCGCCGCCGCCCGCTATGGCGTCGAACGCTCCGGCCAGCGCGGCCACGGCGAACATCGTCGCCAGCAGTTCAGGTTGGACAAGGTCCATGGGCCGGCCCTCCCGCATGGCAGGCTTGAGAGCCTGGACCATGCGGTCGAGTCGCGGCTCGGGAGGGAAGGGAAAGAGCGTTTAGCCCCTTCCCGTCTGATCAACCGATCAGATTGCCCCACTCGTGAGCGCGAGCGCTCTTGGTGTTGCGCCCCAGGGAGCGAAGCTGCTCGCGCTGGGCGGCCTTCTCTTCCTTGCGCATCTTCTGCTCGGCGGCGGCGTCGGTCTTGCGTTCCTTGCGCTCGGCGCGCTTGGCCGCAAGAATCGCTTCCTGCTTGGCCAACTGCTCAAGGCGGACGACTTCGCGGGCTGCGGCGCGCGCCGCGCGCACGGCTTCCAGTTCGGCGGCGCGAAACTCTTCGCGCTTGTCGAAATCAGGATCCGTGACGGTGGGCTTGGGCTTCATTTTCGCCAGCATGGCCTTCTTGGCCTCGGCGGCGGCGGAGATACGATCGGAGAAACCGGTGTTCTTCAGATGCGACATGAATCTTCTGGCTAAGGGAAAGACGCGGCTCTCAAACCCCAAAATGGCGCAAAAAGCAATGCGTCATCACGCGCGCGCATCGAGCCGACGGCTGGATGCGGCCCATATGTCGCGGATCGGCGACGATACACGACGCTCGAGCCTTTCCTTCCGCGCAGACAGGCCTCACAGGCCGCTTCGCCACGCGGCTTTCTTGCCGTGCGTCCCGGACACGAAGGCGACGCCGCAAGGATTTGCCCGCCGATGGGCGCCGTAGCGTAAAACGCCTTATTATACAGTCGCTTGCATCACTCCAAGCCAACCTTGACGCACCGCAGCGAGGTCTATAGGTTCCGCCGCGATCAAGCCGGCCGGAAATACGTCTCTTACAGGCGTATCCGCGGGCGTTTTCGGACCTGACCGCTCCCATGCCCAAGGCCGACGAACCGAACGACAAGGCCCTGCAAAGCCTCGACGCTCGGCTCGCCGCATTCGAGGCCAAGAAGGCGGCAGAACAGCCGGTGCGCGCGGAGCACGAGAAATCGTCCCAGGACGGCTATCGGCTTCTGGCGGATTTGATCGGCGGCGTCCTGGTGGGGCTCGGCTTTGGCTGGGTTCTCGACCAGTTCGCCCACACGGCGCCCTGGGGCATGGTTGGCGGTCTGCTGATCGGCATGGGGGCGTCAATATTCTCCGTCGTCCGCAAGGCGACGAAACTGAGCGCGCAGGCGTCGGCCGAAACAGTCGACGAAGACACGGGAGGCGGGTCTACCGCCCCCAAGCAGAAGAGAGACTAGGGCCAATGGCCGATCCGATGCACCAGTTCCAGATCCAGAAGATCGTGGAACTGCCGACCGTCACCGTGCTGGGCCAAGCGATCGACCTGTCGATCACCAATTCCGTGGCCGCCATGCTGCTGGCCGCGACCCTGGTCGTGGTGTTCTACGCCCTGGCATCGGCCAAGGCCGCCGTGGTGCCGGGTCGCCTGCAGACCGCGGGCGAGCTTCTGTATGGGCTGGTCAACGGCCTGACCGAGTCGATCATCGGTCACGACGGCAAGAAGTACCTGCCGTTCGTCTTCACCCTGTTCATCTTCGTGCTGTTTGCCAACATTCAGGGGATGTTCCTGGTGTTCACCGCGACCTCGCAGATCGCCGTCACCCTGACCCTGGGCCTGCTGGTCATCCTGACTGTCGTGACCGTCGGCTTCGCCAAGAACGGCCTGAAGTTCTTCAAGCTGTTCGCCCCGTCGGGCGTGCCTTGGCCGCTGTACTTCCTGCTGGTGCCGATCGAGATCCTGTCGTTCCTGATCCGCCCCGTCACCCTGGCCCTGCGTCTGTTCGGCAACATGCTGGGCGGCCACGTGGTGCTGAAGATCTTTGCCGGCTTCGTCGTCGCCATGGGCGGCATGGGCGTGCTCGGCTGGGCCGGCGCGGCGCTGGCCCTGTCCTCCGTCGTTGCTCTGACGGCTCTAGAGTTCATGGTGGCCTTCCTTCAGGCCTTCGTGTTCGCGGTGCTCACCTGCGTCTATCTGAACGACGTCGTGCACCTCGACAGCCACTGATCACCTTTTTTCCTTTCCAACCTTTCGATCTTTAGGAGTCTCACAATGGAAGCTGAAGCCGCGAAGTACATCGGCGCTGGTCTGGCGATGCTGGGCATGATCGGTGCAGGCATCGGCCTGGGCGTGATGTTCGGTAACTATTTCCAAGGCGCGCTGCGCAACCCGACCGCCGCCGCTCAAGAGCGTCCGATGCTGTTCCTGGGCATGGCGCTGACCGAAGCCCTGGGCATCTTCGCCCTGGTCATCGCTTTCCTGATCCTCTTCTCCTAAACCCCGGCGCGAGCCGCTTCCCCCGGAAGCAGCTCGCTCCGAGTCTTTGATTTTTTATCTAAGAGGCGTCTTCGCCCATGGCGACGGAAACTCACGGCACGGTCGAGACGACTGGTGCGCCCGAGGCTCACGGTGGCGGCGGACTTCCGCAGCTGCAGTTCGAGCACTGGGGCGGCCAGATCGTCTGGCTGTTGCTCATCTTCGCCGTTCTGTACGTGGTGCTGTCCAAGGGCCTGCTGCCCCGGGTCAGCGGCGCGATCGAGACGCGCGGGGCCAAGATCGCCGGCGACATCGCCGACGCCCGTCGTCTGAAGGACGAAGCCGAGGTCCAAGCCCGTGCGGCTGCGGCCGAGGTCGCCGAGGCTCGCGCTTCGGCCCAACGGACTGCGGCGGACGCCAAGGCCAAGGCTTCGGCCATTGCGGCCGAGCGTCAGGCGAAGGAAGAGGCTGTGCTGGCTGAAAAGCTGGCGACCGCCGAAGCCGGCATCCAGGCTGCGCGCGACCGGGCCATGAGCCATGTCGGCGCCGTGGCTTCGGATACGGCCAGCGCCATCGTCGAGAAGCTCACGGGCAAGGCGGCTACGGCCGCCGAGCTCAAGGCGGCCACGGCCTAAGGAGAGACAGACGATGGAACACGAGTCCCTTTTCAGCCTCTCAAACCCCGAGTTCTGGGTTCTGGTCGCGCTGGTCCTGTTCTTCGGCCTGCTGGTCGTGCTCAAGGTCCTGCCCGGCGCCCTGTTCGGGGCGCTCGACGCCCACGCCGCCAAGATCAAGGCCGAACTCGACGAAGCCCAACACCTGCGGGAAGAGGCTCAAGCCCTGCTCGCCGATGTGAAGGCGCAGCGCGAGGACGCCGAACGTCAGGCCGCCGGCATGATCGAGGCCGCCAAGGCCGACGCCAAGCGTCTGGCCGAGGAAGCCAAGGAAAAGCTGGAAGAGCAGATCAAGCGCCGCGCCGAAATGGCCGAACGCAAGATCGCTCAGGCCGAAGCCCAGGCTACGGCGGACGTCAAGGCTGCGGCTGTCGACCTCGCCGCCCAGGCTGCTGAAGCCATCCTGACGGCGCGTCTGGCAGGCCTGAAGAGCGATCCACTGGTCGATGTGGCCATCGGTCAGATGGCCGCCAAGCTGCAATAGCAGACGGCGAACGACTTAAACGATCAAGGGCGCGGCCTTACGGCTGCGCCCTTTTTCGTTGAGTCCACATCCGGCGGGCATGCTTGCGTCCCCGCTTCAGCACCCGCCAGCGCGCCTTGCGCAGGATCATCTTCTCGGTGCGCAGCAGCTGCTGCCAGAAGACCAGCAGCACCTCGGGCTCGCGCCGCATGAGGCGCCGGATCGGGAAGACCAGCTTGGGATGACGGCGCTGCCAGCGGATGAAGGTCTTGCGGGCCTGGAACGAGTAGCGCAGCACGATCATCAGGCCGATCACCAGCATCGGCAGTCCGATGTGTCCCGGCAGGGGCGTCAGGACCGCGCCGGCCAGGATCACCACACTGCCGAAGGCGATCGCGGCGATGCGATAGGCGCGCGCCGCCGTCTCGCGCAGCAGCAAGGCCAACCTGGCGCGCCGGCGAACCTTGTGTTTGATCTCGATGGCTACGGTTGAAGCGCCCGTCACCGACGACGGCGCTTGATCGACTTGCGCCAGCGCACAGCCACGCGCCAGCGGCGCGGGATGACCAGCCGCTCGATCCGCAAAGCCTGTTGCCACGCCACAAGGATCACCTCGGGCTCGCGGCGCAGCAGCCGGCGGATCGGGAAGATCAGCTTGGGGTGAGCATGCTGGAAGCGCACGAACTGCTTGCGGGCCTTGAACGAGTTGCGCAACACCAGCATCAGGCCCACCACCGTGAGCGGCAGGCCCAGAGGGCCCGGCAGCGGCGCGATCAGCGCGCCGGCCAGCACCAGCAGCAGGCCAAGCACAACCAGCACGACGCGCAGGACGCGCGCCACGATCTCGCGGGCGAGATCATCGGCAGGGGAAAGACGTGCACGCGGCATGGCGAGGGCGACTGGAACATTCATGAGGGAGCTGACGGACTACACGCTCCGCTTGCTCCCTGGAAAATCCAATCAGCCCGACGCGCGAACCTGATATGTGGATCGATAAGGGCGCCGTAAAGGCGCCCTTTCGACGCGCCTCCAAATACTGTCGTTCTATTCGGCAGCCAGTGGCGCTTCAGCCACAGGTTTCCACCTCAACCGGGGCTTGCGGGCCGCCAGAGTCTCGTCGAGGCGCTTGAGGGGGGCGTGGAAAGGCGCGCCCTTGAAGCGATCGACATCGCCGGCCTTGGCGGCGCCGGCGAGGGCGCGCAGCGCCACCACGAAACGATCCAGCTCCTGCTTGCTCTCGGTTTCGGTCGGCTCGATCAGCATCGCGCCATGGACGACGAGCGGGAAATACATGGTCATCGGGTGGAAACCCTCGTCGATCATCGCCTTGGCGAAGTCGAGCGTGGTCACGCCGGTGCCTTCCAGCCAGCTGTCGTCGAACAGGGCTTCGTGCATGCACGGCCCGTCCGGGAAGGCCGGGCTCATCACGTCCGACAGGCGGGCCTTGAGGTAGTTGGCGTTGAGGACCGCATCCTCGGCCACCTGCCGCAGGCCGTCAGCCCCGTGGCTGAGCATGTAGGCATAGGCGCGGGTGTACATGCCCATCTGCCCATGGAAGGCGCTCATCCGACCAAAGGCGGTTTCGGCGCCTGCCTCACCGGCATGTTCGACCAGGGCGAAGCCATCATCGCCGTGAACGAGCCAGGGGGTGGGCGCGAAGGGCGCAAGCGCCTCGCTGAGCACCACCGGACCCGCGCCGGGTCCGCCGCCGCCGTGGGGCGTCGAGAAGGTCTTGTGCAGGTTGATGTGCATGGCGTCGACGCCCAGATCACCCGGCCGCACCCGGCCGACGATGGCGTTGAAGTTGGCGCCGTCGCAGTAAAAATAGGCCCCGGCCGCATGGGTCAGGCGCGCGATCTCGACGACGTCGCGTTCGAACAGGCCGCAGGTATTGGGATTGGTGACCATGATGGCGGCCACGTGGTCGCCGAGCTTGGACGCCAGGTCGGCCAGGTCGACCCGGCCATCAGCGGTCTGGGCGATCTCGACCACCGTATAGCCGACGAAGGCCGCCGTGGCGGGGTTGGTGCCGTGGGCGCTGGTCGGGGCCAGGACGGTCTTGCGATGCCCCTGCCCATTGGCTTCATGGGCGGCGCGGATGGCCAGCATGCCGCACATTTCGCCGTGGGCGCCGGCCTTGGGCGTCAGGGCTACAGCGGGCATGCCGGTCAGGGTCTTCAGCCAATGGGCCAGGCGGTCCATCAGCTGCAGGGCGCCCTGCACGGTCGATTGCGGCTGCAGAGGGTGGATGTCAGCAAAGCCTGGCAGGCGCGCCATCTTCTCGTTCAGGCGCGGGTTGTGCTTCATCGTGCACGAGCCCAGCGGATACAGCGCCAGGTCGATGGCGTGGTTCTTCTGGCTCAGGCGCACATAGTGGCGCACGGTTTCGGGCTCCGAGAGACCCGGCAGGCCGATCGGTGCGGTGCGCAGCAGCCCGCCCAGGTCGTCAGCGGGGGCCGAGGCTTCCGGCAGATCCACGCCGGTCTTGTTCCAGCCGCCCAGTTCAAAGATCAGGGCTTCGTCCTGCAGCAAACCACGGGCCCCGGTCAGGGTCTGGTGGCTATCCACGGTGTCATTGGCGGTTTCGGGACGGGTCGGCCGTCCGACGCTGTTCATGCTCATTGGGAGATGACCTTGGCCAGAACCTTGGCGAAGAAGGTGATGTCGATATCGAGGGTGGTCTCGGTGGCGGCCACCAGCAGAACGTCGTCGAGGCCGGCATGGGCGTCGAGGCGCGAGAACGGCACCCCGGCGATGATGCCGTGACCGGCCAGGGTCTCGACGACCTCGGCGGCCTTGCCGGGCACGCGGATGGCGAACTCGTTGAAGAACCGCGTGGTCAGGATCTCGACGCCGGGGACGGCGGCCAGGGCGTCGCGCAGGGCGCGAGCCTTGTCGTGGTTGATCGCCGCCAGCTGGCGTAGCCCCACCTCGCCCAGCAGGCTCATATGGATGCTGAAGGCCAGGGCGCACAGGCCGCTGTTGGTGCAGATATTGGACGTCGCCTTGTCGCGGCGGATGTGTTGCTCGCGGGTCGACAGGGTGAGGACGAAGCCGCGACGGCCGTCGGCGTCGACGGTCTCGCCGCACAGCCGGCCCGGGGCCTGGCGGATGTATTTTTCCTTGCAGGCAAACAGACCGACATAGGGACCGCCGAAGTTCAGGCCGTTGCCGATCGACTGGCCCTCGGCCACGACGATGTCGGCGCCCATCTCGCCAGGCGACTTCAGCAGGCCCAGCGAAACGACCTCGGTGGTGACCACGATCAGCAGGGCGCCAGCGGCCTGGGCGGCGGCGGCGATCTTGCTGACATCGGTGGCCGTGCCGAACACGTTGGGAGTCTGCACGACGACGCAGGCGGTGTCGGCGTCGATGGCGGCGATCACCGCGTCCTCGGCGTCGATGGCGACGGCCAGGCGCTGGGTGGCGACGCCGGCCGCGTGGGCCAGGGTGTCGATGGTTTCGACATAGTGCGGGTGCACCCCGCCCGACATCACCGCCTTGTTGCGGCGGGTGACGCGGGTGGCCATCATCACCGCTTCAGCAGCGGCGGTGGACCCGTCATAGAGCGAGGCATTGGCCACATCCATGCCGGTCAGGGCCGCAACCTGGGTCTGGAACTCGAACAGCACCTGCAGCGTGCCCTGGGCGATTTCCGGCTGGTAGGGCGTGTAGCTGGTCAGGAACTCCGACCGCTGGATGATGTGATCGACCGTGGCCGGCACATGGTGGCGATAGGCCCCCGCGCCACAGAAAAACGGCCCCTCCCCCGCTGCCCGATTGCGCTTGGCCAGGGCCGACATCTCGCGCTCGACCTCCAGTTCGCCGGCGTGCAGCGGCAGGTCGACGGTTCCGGAACGCTGGGCGGAGGCGGGGACGTCGACGAACAGGGCGTCGATCGAGTCCACACCGATGACGCCAAGCATCTCGGCGCGATCTTCGGGCGTGAGGGGGAGGTAACGCATGGGGAGGAGCCTGTGCTTGTCATCCCGGCCTGAACCGGGATGACAGGAAAATCAGAGGGTCGAGAGGAAGGCTTCGTAGGCGTCGCGGTCCATCAGGGCCTCGACTTCCGAAGGGTTCGACAGCTTGAGCTTGGCGAACCAGCCGCCGGCTTCCGGCACGGCGTTGACCGTCTCAGGCGCGTCGCCCAGGGCGGCATTGGCTTCGACCACCTCGCCCGACACCGGGGCGTAGACGTCGGAAGCGGCCTTGACGCTCTCGACCACGGCCAGGCCGTCGCCCTGCTTCACGGTCTTGCCGACCTCCGGCACCTCGACGAACACAACGTCGCCCAGTTGCTCGGCGGCGTAGGCGGTGATGCCGACGGTGGCGATGTCGCCTTCGACGGCGACCCATTCATGGTCTTTGGTGAAGCGCATCTTTTCCGGCCCTTGGATTAGAGTTTGCGAACGTAACGATTGGGAACGAACGGCGAGGCCACGACCTCCGCCGCCTGCGGCTTGCCGCGAACGATGACTTTCAGCTGCGCGCCGATGACCGCCAGGGCGGGTGGGACGAAGCCGATGGCGATGGCGCCGCCAACGCTGGGGCCAAAGCCGCCGCTGGTAACGACGCCGACCACGGCGCCGGTCTCGTCAGCGATCTCGGCGCCTTCGCGGGCCGGGGCGCCTTCCAGAACGCGCAGATTGACCCGCACGCGCTTCAGCTCGCCGGCCAGTTCCCGGGAAATGCGCTCGACGCCCAGGTAGTCGCCGGCCTCGCGGCGGCTCTTGCCGATGGCGAAGTTCATCCCGGCCTCGATCGGCGAGACGGTCTCGTCCATGTCGTGGCCATAGAGCGGCAGGCCGGCTTCCAGGCGCAGGCTGTCGCGGGCGCCCAGGCCGATGGCCTTCACGCGCTCGTCTTGCAGCAGGGTGTTCCAGATGCGCGCGGCCTCGGCAGCCGGCACCGAGATCTCGTAGCCGTCCTCGCCGGTATAGCCCGAGCGGGAGATGATGGCGTCGACGCCGAACGCGGTCAGGGCGGCGGTGTCCATGAACACCATGCTCGCGGCCTCAGGAACGTGGGCGGCCAGCACGGCGGCAGCCTCGGGGCCCTGCAGCGCCAGCAGCGCGCGGCCTTCCAGACGCTCGACGGTCGCTTCGCCCTCAAGGGCCTTGGCGATGATGGCGTAGTCGTTGTCCTTGCAGGCGCCATTGACCACGATGAACAGGCCATCGTCGTCAGGTCGCGCGGTCATCAGGTCGTCGATCACCCCGCCCTGCGCGTTCAGCAGCACGGCATAGCGCTGCTTGCCGGGCTTGAGGCCCTGATAGTCGGCCGAAACCAGCTTCTCGAAGCTCTTGGCGGGATTAGCGCCGCGCAGCCGGGCCTGGCCCATATGCGAGACGTCGAACAGGCCCGCGTGCTCTCGGGTCCACAGATGCTCTTTCAGCACCCCGTCCTTGTACTGCACCGGCATGGAATAGCCCGCGAACGGCACCATGCGGGCGCCGGCGGCGACATGCGCGTCGAACAGGGGCGTCTTCTTGAGATCTTGGTCGGACACGCGGGGGCTCCAAACGGGGACGGCGCTGCTAGCCCGGCTTTCACCAGACGATAGCGCCCCCGCTGTCCCTTTGACCTGAGAGATTCCGGCCACCCTTCAAAGTGAAAAGGGCGCGACCTTGCTCCTTCGGCGGACAATCCAACTCCCTGTTCTAAAGGAGAGCAGACTGCCTCTTTCCAGCGTTCCTAAACCCGCGCGGTCCTTTTGCCTGAGCGTTTCCGGGGCGGTTGCGCCTTCGGCCTCGGGACGCGAATCCCGATGTCTCCCGCGTGGGTCAGCGGCTCAATGCTGGAGGGGGCGCGGGGAGTCAAGCGCGAGACCAAGCGCCGACCCCCTTTCGAAACACTCAAAACGGGTATTGGGGGCTCAGCTATCGCCTGAGACACATAGCCGCAGCCGGGGCTGCCGGCCTGTTAACCAACCCAAGCTGAACTGCAAGGACGACCAGCGCGGACCCGGCCATGAACCTCAAACTTCGAGACGCTCTGAACCTCTTTGCCGGAGCCTTGCTGCTGGGCTTCATCCTGGCCACGGCCACAGCCGTATTCTCTCTCATTGAACTCAGGGTCGGCGGACCTTTGTCAAAGAAGCAGGCCCATGCCTATGAGCTGCTGGCCGACATCCTGCCGCCACCGCTCTTCCTGGTCGAGGCGATGCTCCTCGTGCACCACGGCGCCGAGGACACCGGCCAGGCCGAGGCCACACTGGCGACCTTGCAGACGCTCAAGAGCCAGGATGAGCAGCGTCGGGACTATTGGCGGAAGGCTGACCTGCCGAAGGAAACCCAGGTTGCCCTGGATCAATCGCAGACCGAAATGGACGCCTTCTGGGCTGTGGTAGAGAAGAAGTACGCTCCCGCCCTGAAGGCCGGCGACATCATCGCCATCAATACGACCCTTGCCGAGCTGGAGCCGATCTATGCGCGTCACCGCAAAGTGATCGACAGCCTCACGGTCATGGCCGCTGAAACTGCGGCCAATTCGGTGATCGTGGCTGAGCATAACACCAAGATCGCGTTTAGCCTGCTGGCCGCGACGACCCTGCTGATGCTGGCGCTCGTGGTGATCGGCACCAAGACCCTGCGAAACTTCCTGGTGACACCCCTCTCCAAAGTCTCCGCCTACATGGGACAGTTGGCGGCCGGTGATTTCACCCATGAGGTGCCGATGCGGGGACGCGCTGATGAAATCGGCGACATGGCCCGTTCGGTCGACAGTTTCCGGACAGCATCGCTGGAGCGACAGGCTGCCAAAGCGGCTGAGCATCTGAAGGCGGCTCAGGAGCAGGATTGGGCGGCCGAGGCGGCACGAGCCGATGAACGCACGCTGCGACAGAAGGTCGTCGAATGCCTGGGATCCGGCCTGAGGCAGTTGGCGGAGGGCGATCTGACCCGCCGGGTCAACGAAACCTTCCCGCGGGAGTTCGAGCGCCTGCGGGCCGACTTCAACAGCTCTCTGGAAACACTCGAAGAGACCATGAGCCGAGTCCTGGACAGCACGAGCGCGGTCGACAGCGGCTCCCGCGAAATCTCCTCCGCCTCGGACGACCTGGCGCGCCGCACTGAGCAACAGGCCGCCAATCTGCAAGAGACGGCCGCTGCGCTCGGTGAGGTGACCGCCACCATCCGGCAGACGGCCGCGAACGCCTCGGAAGCTCAAAAGGCCACAGCGGTAAGCCGCACCATGGTTGGCAAGTCCAGCGCCGTGGCCAACGAGGCCATAACCGCCATGGAGCGCATCGACGCCTCATCGCAGAAGATCGGCCAGATCATCGGTGTGATCGACGAGATCGCCTTCCAGACCAACCTGCTGGCGCTGAACGCCGGGGTCGAAGCCGCCCGGGCCGGCGAGGCGGGCCGAGGTTTCGCCGTGGTCGCCCAGGAAGTGCGCGCCCTGGCCCAGCGATCGGCCAACGCCGCCAAGGAGATCAAGACTCTGGTCACCGAGTCCTCGGACAGCGTCCAGAGCGGCGTAGGACTGGTCGTCCGGGTGGGCGAAGAACTGGCAGGCGTCGTCGATCATTTCGGAAGGATCGAGTCGTTGATCAGCACGATCGCCTCTGCCGCCCAGCAGCAGGCGATCGGTCTTGCTGAGGTCAACACCGCCGTCGGGCAAATGGATCAGGTCACCCAGCAGAACGCCGCCATGGTCGAACAGACCACCGCAGCGAGCCACAGCCTGACCCGGGAAGCCGGCGAGCTGGGCAAGCTGATCAAGCGCTTTACCGTAAGCAAGACATCCGCGACCAGCCAGGCGGCGTAAACAGGCTCAAGCTCAAAGACCGGTCCGAGACCTACATCCGGTCCGGCGCTTCGATGCCCAGCAGTTCCAGGGCCTGCTCCAGTTGGCGCAGGGTCGTCTGGGCCAGGTTGAGGCGTGAGGCGCGGGTCGGCTCGTCGTCGGCGCTCATGATCGGGCAGGCCGCATAAAACTTCGAGAAGGTCTGAGCCAGCTTGTAGGCGTGCTCGGCCACGAAGTTGGGGGCCTTTTTGTCATAGGCCTCGGTCAGCGCGCCCTCGAAGGCGTCCAGCAGCATGGCCAGGTCGCGCTCGGCCGGCTGGCCGATGACGATCCGACCGGCCTGAACACCCGCTTCAGCGGCCTTGCGCAGCACGCTCTTGATGCGCACCGACTGGTACAGCAGGTAGGGCCCGGTCTTGCCCTCGAAACTGGTGAAGCGATCGAGATCGAAGACGTAGGACGTGCCGCGGAAGTTCTGCAGGTCGGCGAACTTCAGAGCCGCGATCCCCACCTTGTGGGCGGTGTCCTCGAAGGCTTCCTCTGACAGCTCGGCGCCGAGGCCGGCTTCGCGCAGGCGCTCGCGGGCCTTTTCGCGGGCCATCTCGATCAGGTCGTGCAGCTTCAGGACGCCACCGGCGCGGGTCTTGAACGGCTTGCCGTCGCTGCCGTTCATGGTGCCAAAGCCGATATGCTCCAGCGTGCCAGGCTCGGCATAGCCGGCCAGATAGGCGGCGCGGAATACCGTCTCGAAGTGATCGGCCTGACGTTGGTCAACGCAGTAGAGAATCAGGTGCGGGTCAAAGGTGCTGCGCCGGTCCAGAATTGTGGCCAGATCGGTCGTGCCATACATGGCCGAGCCTTCCGACGAGACCACCAGAAGGGGCAGCACGTCGCGCTTGTCGCCTTCCTGGGCCACCCGGACGATGCGCGCGCCCTGGTCCTCGACCAGCAGGCCCTTGTCCTGCAGCTGGCGCACCATCGGCGCGATCAGCTCCTGGACGTCGCTCTCGCCCTTCCACAGGTCGAAGTCGACGCCAAGGGCGTGGAACTCGCGCTCCAGCGCCACGCGGCTGACATTGACGAAATGGCGCCACAGCAGCCGGTAGCCGAAGCGGCCGTTCTGCAGCTCGGCGGTCGCCCGACGGGCCCGCTCCTTGTAGTCGAGATCTTCCTTCTGACGGGCCGACGCCAGGGGATACAGGCGGTCCAGGTCAGCCAAGCTGACCAGCGGAACGAACTCCGCCAGCACCTTGTCCTCGTCGGCCTTGGTGAAGCCACGCGGCGCTTCCGGCAGCTTTTCCATCAGGGCCTGGATGAACGAATGCTCGTCCATCACCGCGACGATCAGCAGGCCCATCTGGAAGCCCCAGTCGCCGAAATGGGCGTCGCCCACCACGTCGTCGCCGCGGAAACGGTAAAGGCGCTTGACCGACTCGCCGATGATCGAGGCGCGCAGGTGACCCACATGCATCGGCTTGGCGACATTGGGGCCGGCATAATCGATCAGGACGCGGCGCGGCTCCTCGACCAGGGCGGCGCCGACGCGGGGATCGGCGGCAATCTCCTTGGCGCGGGCCGACAGGGCCTCAGCGCTGACACGCATGTTGATAAAGCCGACGCCGGCGATTTCCACTGACGCCAGGCGCGGATCGCCCTTCAGGTGATCGACCACCTGCACGGCGATCTCGCGCGGATTGCGCTTGGCGCTTTTGGCGGCCGCGAGGGCGCCGTTGCACTGGAAATCGGCAAGGTCGGGCCGGTCGGACGCCGTGACACGCCCGAATTCGGGAGATAGTCCGGCGGCTTGGAAGGCGGCTGCGGCCGCCTCGCTCAAGGACCGCTTCAAATCGCTCATTGCTTGGTGGCAGTCCCTGCTTGCGCTGTCGCCTGGCCGGCATTGACCCGGAAGCGTTTGCCCTCACGGTTGAAGGCGGCCATTTCCGGGGTCACGTCGAAGCCGACCAAGACTTCAAAATTGCCGCCGCTGACCTGGGCGCCAGCGCGCGGGATGGTGATGGTCTGCAGCTGCTCGGTGGCGAAAACTCGGTCCTGGCCCGCCGGGAAGGTGATCGGCAGATCGAAATATTCCTTGGCGATGATGGACTGGTTCCGCTCGGTGACAGCAACCCAGTAGCGGTAGTTGCGCTGGGGTTCAGCGCCCTGAGGGCCGCGACCCAGCTGGAACAGCACTTCGACACGGATGCTGATCGGATCGTCGCTCTTGTAGGCGCAGCCCGACGAAATACCCTGGATCTCACCAGTATAGGCCACAGCGGCCGGGCTTTCCCGCCCGTCCTTGAACTCGACGAAGCGGCTGGCGTCGTACAGCACCTTCACATAGGGGCAGGGGCCCGCATTGCGCAGCTGGGCCAGCGGCGCTTTGGACTGGTTCCACTCCTCGTCGCGCTTCTTTTTCTTGCTGGCCTGTTCCTCGTCCTGGCCGCCCTGGTCCTGGCCGCGACCGCGAGCCTGGGCGTGAACGCTCGTCGCGGTCGCCGCGATCGAAACAGCCATCAGGGCGCTGAGGGCGACAGTGAAATGAGGGCGCATGAAACGTCCGGTCAGAAATGAAAGAGCCTGAAGGGGCGCATGCCCCAGTCGGCGTCATGCAGCCTGATAAAGGCATATGCGTGACGTCGCAATGTACTGCTTTGGACGCTGACTTGAGCGCGGGCGCTGGCGCTGGCGCCGTCGAACGCTTAGGTTCCAGCCCATGAACGCCCACGCCCCGGTCCGTCCGCCGCTCACCGTCGTGCTCGCCAGCCCCCGGGGCTTCTGCGCGGGCGTTGATCGCGCCATCCAGATCGTCGAGCGCGCCATCGAGAAATTCGGCGCGCCGGTCTATGTGCGCCACGAGATCGTCCATAACCGCCATGTCGTCGATCGCCTGAAGGCGCTGGGCGCGGTATTCATCGAGGAGCTGTCCGAAGCCCCCGACGACCGCCCGATCGTGTTCTCGGCCCACGGCGTGCCCAAGTCGGTGCCGGCCGAGGCCAAGGCCCGCCAGATGATCTATCTGGACGCCACCTGCCCGCTGGTCTCCAAGGTCCATGTCGAGGCCCAGAAGCATTTCAATTCCGGCCGCGAGATCGTGCTGATCGGCCACGCCGGTCATCCCGAGGTGGTCGGCACCATGGGCCAACTTCCCGAAGGCACCGTCACTCTGATCGAAAACATCGACGACGCTCGCGCCTGGATTCCCAAGGACGCGTCGAACGTGGCCTTCCTGACCCAGACCACCCTGTCGGTCGACGACACCGCCGACATGGTCGACCTGCTCAAGGCCCGCTTCCCCGGCATCGCCGCGCCGCACAAGGAAGACATCTGCTACGCCACCACCAACCGTCAGGACGCGGTCAAGACCCTGGCCCAGGGGACGGAGCTTGTGCTGGTGGTCGGGTCCCGCAACTCGTCCAACTCGGTGCGTCTAGCGGAGGTCGGCCTTAAGGCCGGCGCCAAGGACGCCCGCCTGATCGACGACGCCGACGGCCTGGACTGGTCGTGGTTCGAGGGTGTCTCGCGGGTGGGCCTGACGGCCGGCGCCTCCGCGCCTGAAGATCTGGTGCAGGGCGTCATAGACGCCATCGCCGCCCGCTTCGATGTCACTATCGAAGACCTGATCGAGGCCCGAGAAACGGTGACCTTCAAGCTGCCGAGACTGCTGACGACCTAGGCGACCTCTTGACCGCCAGCGCCGGCTCCCGCATCCCCCGATCATGGCCGTCTATACCGACATCACCGACGAAGAACTCGCCGCCTTCCTGGCTGACTTCGACCTGGGGCAAGCCCTGGCGTTCAAGGGCATCGCCGAGGGCGTGGAGAACTCCAACTTCCTGCTGGAGACGGAGGCCGGGCGGTTCATCCTGACGGTCTATGAAAAGCGCGCCGCGCCGGAAGACCTGCCCTATTTCCTCAATCTGATGCGCTGGCTGGCCGATCGCGGCTTTCCCAGCGCCACGCCGATCGCCGATCGCGCCGGCCGCACGCTCAAGACCCTGCGCGGCAAACCCGCCGCCCTGGTGCAGTTCCTGACCGGCCTGTCGGTGCGTCGGCCCACCGTCGCCCACTGCCGCGAGGCCGGCGAAGGCCTGGCCCAGCTGCATCTGGCCGGCGAAGGCTATGGCGGCCGCCGGATCAACGATCTGGGCCAACCCTACTGGGCGCCGCTGTTTTCCAAGCATCGCAAGGGCGCCGAGGACCTGAAGCCCGGCCTGGCCGCAACCATCGAAAAGGACCTGGCCGAGCTGGCCCTAGCCTGGCCGCGCGACCTGCCGTCGGGCGTGATTCACGCCGACTATTTCCCCGACAACGTCTTCTTCCGGCCGGACGGCAGGTTCGCCGCCGCCATCGACTTCTATTTCGCCTGCGACGACAGCTACGCCTATGACGTGGCGGTGACCCTGAACGCCTGGTGCTTCGAGCCGGACGGCAGCTTCAACGCCACCGCCGCCGCCGCCCTGCTGACCGGCTATCAGCGCCGTCGCCCACTGAGCCCCGTCGAAAAGCAGGCCCTGCCGATCCTGGCGCGCGGCGCGGCGATGCGGTTCTTCCTGACCCGCCTGGCCGACTGGAAGGCGACGCCCGCCGGCGCCCTGGTCAAGCCGCACGATCCCATGGAGTACGAGCGCAAGCTGGCCGTGCACCGCGAGGGCCTGACCCTGTTCGGAACCGGCGAATGACGCCCAAGGTCATCGTCTATACGGACGGCGCCTGTAAGGGGAATCCCGGCCCGGGCGGCTGGGGCGCGATCATGTTCTACGGCGAAAAGAAGAAAGAAATCTGCGGCGGCGAGGCCCATACGACCAACAACCGCATGGAGCTGATGGGCGCCATCATGGCCCTGGAAACCCTGACCAAGCCCTGCAAGGTCGAGCTGCACACCGACAGCCAGTACGTGATGAAGGGCGTCACCCAGTGGATCCACGGCTGGAAGGCGCGTGGCTGGCGCACAGCCGACAAGAGTCCGGTGAAGAACGACGACCTCTGGAAGCGCCTCGACACCGCCCGCAACCGTCACGAGGTCGACTGGCGCTGGGTCAAGGGCCATGCCGGCCATCCGTTGAACGAGCGCGCTGACGAACTGGCCAACAAGGGCCTGAGCGAACGGCGGGGCTGAGGCGGCTGACATGAAGTTTGTCGGCTATTACCGCCTGCCGCCGGTGCGCGGCGTCTTCTTCAGTCCGGCCCAGGAGGAGCGCCTGCTGCTGCTGGGCTGCCAGGAGGTGTTCAGCGACCGCTGCCTGGCGGGCGGCGTCGTACGGACCGGTCTGGATCGCGCGATCGCCGCTTTGGAACCGGGCGGAGCCCTGGCCGTAGCCAACTTGCATGCCTTAGGCGGGGCAATGGTCGACCTGCTGGAGGTGATCCTGAAGCTCAAGGCGCGGGACCTGCATCTGATCGTCGTCCAGCCCGCCATCGACACCCGCACCGATCCCGGCTTTTTCGACGCCTGGCAGGCCTTGGCCACCTTCAACGGCGAGCGCGCAGTGATCCGCACCGCCGAAGCTTCGATGGTCGCCAAGGGGTTTCCCCAAGCGGGCCTGAAGGTCGAGGAGCCGGCGGAAGCCGACGGCCCGTCGCGAGACCTCAGGTCTTCAGCCGATAGCCCGTCTTGAAGATCCACCACACCGCCGTCAGGCAGATCGCCAGAAACACGCAGGTCATGGCCAGACTGATGCCGACCCCGACGTCGGAGACGCCGTAGAAGCTCCAGCGGAAGCCGCTGATCAGATAGACCACCGGGTTGAACAGGGTCACCTTCTGCCAGAACTCGGGCAGCATGTTGATCGAATAGAAGCTGCCGCCCAGGAAGGTCAGCGGCGTGATGATCAGGGCCGGCACGATCTGCAGCTTCTGGAAGTTGTCAGCCCAGACCCCGATCACAAAGCCGAACAGGCTGAAAGTCACGGCCGTCAGCACCAGAAACAGCGCCATCACGAACGGATGGGCGATCTCGAACGGCACGAAAAGCCGGGCGGTGGCCAGGATCAGCAGGCCCAGCAGCACCGACTTGGTGGCGGCGGCGCCGACATAGCCGATCACCGTCTCGATCCATGAGACCGGGGCCGACAGCAGCTCATAGATCGTGCCGGCCCATTTGGGCATGTAGATGCCGAACGCGGCGTTGGAGATGCTCTCGCTGAGCAGGGACAGCATCACCAGGCCGGGAATGATGAAGGCGCCATAGCTGACGCCGTCGATGGACTGCATCCGCGAGCCGATCGCCGAGCCGAACACCACGAAATACAGCGAGGTCGAGATCACCGGGGCCAGGATGCTCTGGGCCAAGGTGCGGAACCACCGCGCCAGCTCGAAGCGGTAGATGGACTTGATGGCGTGCAGGTTCATTTGGCGTCGCTCACGAGGCTGACGAAGATGTCTTCCAGCGAGCTCTGGCTGGTATGCAGATCCTTGAAATCGACACCGTCCTCACCGAGGCGGCGCAGGAGCTCGGCGATGCCGGTCTCCTCGGCCTGGGCGTCGAAGGTGTAGATCAGTTCGTGGCCGTCGCTGGCCAGCTCCAGCGGATAGCTGGACAGGGCGGTGGGGACGGCGGTCAGCGGGCTGTGCAGTTGCAGGGTCAGCTGCTTCTTGCCCAGCTTGCGCATCAGCACATCCTTGTCCTCGACCAGGATGATCTCGCCCTTGCTGATCACCCCGATCCGGTCGGCCATCTCCTCGGCCTCCTCGATATAGTGGGTGGTCAGGATGATGGTGACGCCGCTTTCGCGCAGGGCGCGGACCATCACCCACATGTCGCGACGCAGCTCGACATCGACGCCGGCGGTGGGCTCATCGAGGAACAGGATGGTCGGCTCGTGGCTCAGGGCCTTTGCGATCATCACCCGGCGCTTCATGCCGCCCGACAGCGTCATGATCTTGGCGTCCTTCTTGTCCCACAGGGACAGGTCGCGCAGGATCTTCTCGATATAGGCGTCGTTGGGGGCCTTGCCGAACAAGCCCCGGCTGAACCGCGTCGTCGCCCAGACGGTCTCGAAGGCGTCGGTGTTCAGTTCCTGCGGCACCAGGCCGATCTTGCTGCGAGCGGCGCGGTAGTCGCGCACCACGTCGTGGCCGTCGGCCAGGATCGTCCCCGTGCTGGGATTGACGATGCCGCAGATGATGCTGATCAGGGTGGTCTTGCCGGCCCCGTTGGGCCCCAGCAGCGCAAAGATCTCACCCTGGCGGATGTCCAGATCCACCGACTTCAGGGCCTGATGGCCTGAAGCATAGGTCTTGGTCAGACCCGATACCGATATGATGCCCGTCACGGGTCCCCCTGAAGATCCCGCGCGATGCAAGCGGCGGGTAGCCGCCAAATGGGGACGCCCCGCTCCAGGCGCCAGACGTCGCCCCTCTTACGGCCCAGTTTAGTAGGCGCGCACCGTCAAGGTCGCGCCGTCGACGCCCACCACCTGGATGCGCTGGCCCGGCAGCGGCGGACCGCCGTCAAGCCGCGCCTGCCACTCCTTGCCGTCGACAAACACCCGGCCCATGCCGGCCTCGAAGGTCGACAGCACCTCGCCGTCGCGGCCGATCAGGCGCAGCAGCGGGTCGTTGAGATCGGGCGCATCGCCCTCGAGCACCGGCCGCAGATAGCGGCGGGCCAGATAGGTGGTGGCGATGGTCAGGATCGCGAACAGGGCGATCTCGACCGGCAGGTTCATCGGCACGACCAGGGCCAGCACGCCGACCAGAGCCGAGGACGCCGCCGGCCACAGTAGCCAGCCACTGCCGGTCCCGACCTCGACGGCCAGGAAGATCGCGGCTACCGCCAGCCAGACCCAGAAGGGGTGCATTGCATAGAAGCTCGCCAGGGCGTCCATCGGTTCAGACCCTCTTGGCGCCGCCGGTCGGCGTGTTGGTGCGCGGAATCGGCGGAGTGGGCGCAACGGCGCTGGAGCCGCCCAGCGTCTTGACCAGTTCGGCCACGCCCGCGACCGTTCCGGTCAGGCCCGCGAAGTCGGCGGGCACGATGACGGTCTTGGCGTTGGGCGAGCGGGCCAGCTCGCCGAAGGCTTCGACATATTTCTGGGCGATGAAGTAGTTGATGGCGTTGACGTCGCCCTTGGAGATGGCCTCCGACACGAAGGCGGTCGCCTTGGCCTCGGCCTCGGCCTCCCGCTCGCGGGCTTCGGAGTCGCGGAAGGCGGCTTCCTTGCGGCCCTCGGCCTGCAGGATGGCCGACTGCTTCTGGCCCTCGGCGCGAGCGATGGCGGCCTGCTTTTCGCCCTCGGCCTCGGTTATCACGGCGCGGCGCTCGCGCTCGGCCTTCATCTGGCGGGCCATGGCGTTGGTGATGTCAGCCGGCGGCGTCAGGTCCTTGATCTCGATGCGGGCGATCTTGACCCCCCAGGGACCGGTGGCGTGATCGATGGTCGACAGCAGGCGGGTGTTGATCTGGTCGCGCTGTGAGAGGACTTCGTCCAGCTCCATCGAACCGACCACGGTGCGCAGATTGGTCTGGGCCAGCTGGGTGATGGCGTACATCAGGTTGTCGACCTTGTAGGCGGCCTGGGCGGCGTCCATCACCTGAATGAAGACGATGGCGTCGACCTTCACCGAGACGTTGTCCTTGGTGATGACCTCCTGCTGGGGCACGTCCAGCACCTGCTCCATCATGTTGACCCGCCGGCCGATGGTCTCGACGAAGGGGGTCAGGATGCTGATGCCGGGCTTGAGGGTGCGGGTATAGCGGCCGAACCGCTCGACCGTGAACTCGCGCCCCTGCGGCACGATCTTGATGACGCTGATGACCAGAAAAATCGCCAGGACCAGGAGGACCAGCGGAACCAGATACGAGGCCAAGACGACGCTCCTTGCACAACCAAGAGGCGCAGGTTAGCGCGGGGCGATCTCCTCCGCCATGGAATCCGGAGCGGTCTCGCCACGCGGGATCACGCGAATGGATTGCGAGAGCTTCAGCGCCAGGGCCTGGCCTTTGCGCGCCGACTGCTGTTCGGCCTTGCGGCTGGCGGCGTCGCACAGCGGAAACTCGCCCTGACGCGCGGCAAAGCCGGTGTTGAATCGCTCGCGCAGCTGGGCGTCAAAGGCCTGTTCGGCCTGCTCCACCTCGGTCAGCCGCACCATGCGCGAGCGCCAGAACTGGTCGTTGAGGCCTTCGCAGGTCTGCCGCAGGGCGTGGCTCTCGCCCAGCGAATAGGCCAGGTCCAGCAGACGCTGGCGCTCTTCCGGCTCGCGCTCCTGGGCGAGGGCGGCGGTGGCCATGCAGGCGATGATCAGGGCGGCGACAGGCAAGCGAAGCATGGTCACAGTATTCCCGGCTCGCGCTCTGATGTCACCACTACGCGCCCTTCGCGCGAGTCCGTGGCGATGTGATGGCGTATCGGGCCTTGCGATCGCCATGGATCGGCGCAAGGATAACCCTACTGCAAGGAGGTCTATCATGACTGAAGTGCATTATGGCGTCATCCGGGTCGGCGATCACTGGGCCATCGTGGGCGAGCACCTGCGATTTGGGCATTACGCGACGCAGCGTCAGGCCGCAGAGGCGGCCGGGCGACTGGCCGAGCAGTCCACGGGGGTCGGCATGCTGGTCCTGCTGGCCGTGCAGGACGACGATTTCACCCTGCCCGCGCCGACACTGCTGAGCTGAGCAAGCTCAGGCTTCGAGGGCCGACCGCCCCAGCCACGGCTTGACCACGCGCCAGACCTGCAGGGCCGAGGCCACGAAGCCGACGATCGAAGCCACGATCTGGAAGGCGTTCCAGACCGCCGCCACCAGAGGCCCCTCTACCAACATCGCCACCACCGGATAGATCAACTGGCTGACCACGATCCGGAACTGGGCGTAGGCTTGCGAATATTCGATCACGACCTGGCCGATCGTCGCGATGATCAGCACGGCCAGAACCGGCGACCACAGCAGTGGCAGGATCAGCAGCAGAGCCAGCAAGGTGACCAGGCACTTGGCGATCAGGCTGGCGGTCGAGACCATGGTCACACCCACGCCGACCACCACCGCCAGGCCGAGAAGAGCGAAACTGATCGGCAGGATCGTGTCGGCGACCTCGATCAGATCCCGCCCCAGGGCAAAGGTGACAAAGCCCGCGCCGGCCAGGACCAGCACAAAGGACGCCAGCCACAGGGCCCCGTACTCGCTGAGCCGCGTTTTGAGGACATAGCCAGTGCGCATGCCGCGTTCTCCGTGGTGCGCTCCAGCCTGCCTTGGAAGCTTCGCCGCGTCGATTGGAAACTAAAGCACCGCTTGCGCGCTATGGCCGGACAAGCGGCGCGCCCATGGAAGATCCATCATGGCTGGCGCCGGTGAAAGCCAGGCGCCGCAGGGTCCGACCATGCCTCCAATCGCCGGCTGGGTGCGCTTCGCAGGCGCGAGGCAGGCCTGCGAAGCGCTCTATGCCCGAGGTGAAGGCTATCGATTGAGGGCGGCGATCCGGCTAATCGCCGCGCGGGCCTCGGCGACCAGCTGCTCGACGATCACGCCGGCCGGCAGCACCTCGCGAATGCCGCCCGCGCTCTGGCCCATGGCGAAGCACGACTTTTCGGCCTCGAGGCCTTCGATCTGGCCGCCGATGCCGCCCATGGCGCCATTGCGGATCGAGACCATGGCCTGCTGGGGGAAGCCCTGGATGTCCGCCGGGCGCGACTCCCAGTCCTCGACATAGGGGTTCTTCTTCACCCGCATCGGCTTGCCCGAATAGCAACGGGTGCGAACGGTGTCCTCGTCAGCCGCATCGACCACCGCCTGACGATAGAGGTCGCCGGCATGGGCTTCGGTCGAGGCGATGAACCGCGTGCCCATCCAGACGCCCTGGGCGCCCAGGGCCAGGGCTGCCGCCAGGCCCCGGCCGTCGTGAAGGCCGCCGGCGGCAACCACGGGGATTTTCACGGCGTCCACGGCCTGGGCGACCAGAGGCAGGGTGCCGACCAGGCCGGTGTGGCCGCCGCCTTCGCCGCCCTGGCAGATCACGGCGTCACAGCCGGCCTGCTCGGCCTTGACCGCATGTTTTACCGCGCCGCAGACGACCATGACCTTCAGGCCCGCCGACTTCAGGCGCGCGATGATCGGCATCGGCACGCCCAGGCCCGCGATGAAGGATGACGCGCCCTCGGCGATGATGACCTCGACGCTGTCGGTCAGGGCGTCGGGAGTGGCGGCCAGCAGGTCGACGCCGAACGGCCGGTCGGTCAGGGCCCGGACCTGGCGCATCTGGTCGCGGATGAAGTCGGGCGAGGTGCCAGCCATACCCAGCACGCCATAGCCACCGGCGTTCGACACAGCCGCCGCCAGCGGGGCGTAGGAGACGCCGCCCATGCCGGCCAGCAGGATCGGGTGCTCGATGTCCAGTAGATCGCAAAGGGGCGTATGCAGCGCCATGAAACCCGTCCTCCCATTATTTTCCAGGAGAATGAGCGTCGGTTCGGCAGGCTAGCAAGCGTGCCGCGAGGTCAGCGGGATCAGACCCTGTCGCTGCGCACCGCCTCGGTGGTGGCCTCGGTCGTGAAGAAGCAGGCGGCCATCGCCGTCAGCATGATGGCGATCAGGGCCAGCATGCCACGCGGGGGAGCCAGAGCGACGACGTCTTGCGGGGTCATCTTTTCGTTTCCTCGAAAGGCGCCCGGATCTGACGTCCAGGCTACCTTCCGAAAAACTCTCTCACCAAGCCGGCGGCTTCGCAAGGCCCTTGTGCAGAAGGGTTTTCTTCGACTCCGGAGTCCAGAAATCAGAAGATCGAATAGCCGCCGTCGATGATCAGGGTGTCGCCCGAGTGATAGCTCGAGGCGTCCGAGGCCAGATAGACCGCCATGCCACCAAAGTCGGCGGGCTCGCCCCAGCGCCGGGCCGGGACCCGGGGAATGACCTTCTCGGCGAAGGCCGCATTGCCCTGGGCGCCAGCCGTCATGTCTGTGGCGATCCAGCCGGGCAGGATGGCGTTGGCGCGAACGCCATAGCGGGCGTGCTCCACGGCCACCGACTTGATCATCGAGATCACCGCGCCCTTGGTCGCCGCATAGGCTTCGTTGCGGGCCGCGCCCTCGATGGCGGCCAGCGAGGCGATGCCGACCAGCGAGCCGCCCGGATCACCCGACTTGGCGCGGTCCACCATGTGCCGGCAGGCCTCGCGCAGGGTGAAGAACACGCCGTCCAGGTTGACCGCCAGCACCTTGCGATAGGTCTCGGTCTGCATGTCCACAAAGGACGGCGAGCCAAAGCCCACGCCGGCATTGGCGAATACCGAGTCGACCCGGCCCATGGCCGTCACCGCCTCGACCATGGCTTCGGCTACCTGGGTCTCGTCGGAGACATCGACCGTCTGGGCCATGACCCGCACGCCGTGCTTCAGCAGCTCGCCCTCGGCGATCTGGTTGCGCTCGGCGTTGGAGCCCCAGATGACGATGTCGGCGCCCGCCTGGGCCATCGCGCTGGCCATGCCCAGGCCGATGCCGCGATTGCCGCCGGTGACGAGCGCGACCTTGCCGGCCAGATTGAACGGCGCGTAGGCCATGGCGTTTCTCCCTTGAACGTTTGTTTGAAAGAGAGGTGCGAAGCGTCGCCCGGTCAAGTGCCCGCTAGGTCAACCGGCGCTGCCCCAGAAGCGGAAGGCGTCCCAGCCCGCGCCCATGGCGTCGAACGAAACGCCCAGCAGCCCCGCCACGGCCCCGGCGGTGCCGAAGATCACGGCGCTGACGCCGGGCACGAAAAAGATCAGGCCAAACAGGATCAGGAAACCGATCAGCTCCACCTTCACCAGCCTGGCGCGGACGCCTTCGGGCAGAAAGGGGCGAATGACGCCATAGCCGTCCAGTCCCGGAACCGGCAGCAGGTTCAGGACCAGGGCGCTGGCCTGCAGAAAGGCCAGCAGCGACAGGGCGTTGGTCAGGGCCGGCGCGCGGTTGCCAAACAGCGGCAGGACCACGGCGATCACGATCAGCACGACCAGCGTCCCCAGCGGACCGGCCAGCGAGGCCAGCGACCGCCAGGTCCGGGTGCGCATCAGGTCCTCACGCAGATAGACCGCCCCGCCCGGAAAGCCGATGCCGCCCAGGGCCAGGGCGATCAGCGGAAAGATCAGGGTGGTCGACAGGTCGGAATATTTCAGCGGGTCGAGGGTCAGGTAGCCCTTTCCGACGATGGTGGTGTCGCCCGCCTTGTGAGCGACGAAGGCGTGGCCGAACTCGTGGACGCCCACACTCAGCACCCAGGCCAGGGCCACGAAGGCGAAGGTCAGGAAGCCGGTGAGGGCCGTGGGGATGGTCAGCGCCCAGCCCAGGGCGACGACGGCGCCGATCAGGATCAGGGCGTTGACGCTGATCCCGTGGCGGGGGACGGGGGCATCCACAGTGGTCATGCCGCAAACCGCTCATAGGTTTCGGTGATCATCCGCCGGGTCTCGTCCCATTCGACCAGGGCCATGGCTTCCTCGCGGGAGACGAACCGCGCCTCGGCCGCGTCGTCGCCGGCCACCGGCTCGCCGCAGACCCAGCGGGCGGCATAGTCGATCAGCAGGTAGTGGCGGGTGATCTCGCCGACTTTTCCATCAAGGGAGGGCCGGGCGGGAAAGATCCCGTCGATCACGTCGATCAGGCCCAGGATCGTGGCCTCGACGCCGGTCTCTTCCTTCAGTTCGCGCAGGCCGGCCGCGATCGTCGTCTCGCCCAGCTCCATTCGGCCGCCCGGCAGGCTCCACTGGCCAAGCCGGGGCGCCGTGCCGCGCTTGATCAGCAGCACCTGGTCGCCGCGCAGACAGACCACACCGACCGTAGGCACAGGGTGGTTCATGGAAATCCGGTCTTCAGGTCGATGCTGGACTTGACGCCGATACAGGTTCCGCAGTCGTCCAGCCAAGTCTGGGCGGCCGTTCGGCCCCGTTCCTTGAGGTCCAGCAGAAAGCTCCATTCGGTGTTGAACTTGGTCGACAGCGACAGGTCGGCCAGCGGCCCGTCGGCGGTGATGGCGTGGACCAGCATCTTGCGATAGCGGCCCTTGGCGGTGTCCTTCAGCAGCCCGTCATCCAGCAGCTTCTGTACAAAACCGATGGCCCGCAGCTCTGCGGCCAGCGATGAATTGAAGGTGATTTCGTTCAGCCGGTCCATGATCTCGCCCGGCGACCTTGGCGTCTCGTCGCGGACGAAGGGATTGAGGCTGACGATCAGGATGTCGTCGGGCGTGTCGTCATAGAACAAAGGCCACAGGGGCGGATTGGCCAGAAAACCGCCGTCCCAATAGGGCTCGCCGTCGATCTCGACGGCCTGGAACACCTGCGGCAGGCAAGCGCTGGCCATGATGTGTTTGGCGGTCAGCTCGGTCTCGCGGAAGATCTTGGCCTTGCTCAGGCGCACCGCCGTGGCGGCGATGTACAGCTTGATCGGCGAGCGCTGGCGGATCGTCTCGAAGTTCACCGCCGCTTCCAGCACATCGTGCAGCGGATTGAGGTTGAACGGATTGAATTCGTAGGGCGACAGGCTCATGGCCAGGGTCTCGGCCATGCGCCAGCCGGGGGTATTTTTGAGCCAGTCGGGGCCGGCGAAGGCCTTGGTCCAGATGGCGGAGTCGCCGAACACGTTCTGGCCGCCGGCCCGGTTTGTGCCCCGCCAGAAGGCTTCGAGCGTCTCGCGGGCCTTGGCGCGGCCCCCCTCAGCGCCCCCTTCGGCCAGGCCGTGGGCCAGGCAGACGGCGTTCATCGCCCCGGCCGAGGCGGCGGTCACCGCCTTGATCTCGATATCGTCTTCCTCGAGCAGGCGGTCGAGGATGCCCCATTCGAAGGCGCCGTGCGCGCCGCCGCCCTGCAGGGCCAGGCTCAGGGGCCGGGGGCCGGCGGGCTTCTTCCTGAACGGGCCGATGGGCATGACCCGTCCCTTGCCTATTGCGCCACCCAGCCGCCGTCGATCTGGAAGGCGGCGCCGTTGGCCGAGGCCCCGGCGTCGGAAACCAGATACAGCAGCATGCCGGAAAGCTGGTCGAAGGTGACAAATTGCTTGGTCGGCTGGCTGGCCAGGATGACGTCGCGCATGACGGCCTCCTCGCTGATGCCGCGCGCCTTGGCCTGGTCGGCGATCTGGGCCTCGACCAGTGGGGTCTTCACGAAGCCCGGGCAGATGGCGTTGCAGGTGATGCCGAACGCCGCCACTTCCAGCGCCACGGTCTTGGTCAGGCCCAGCACCCCGTGCTTGGCGGCCACATAGGCCGACTTAAACGGCGAGGCCACCAGGGCGTGGGCCGAGGCGATATTGATGATCCGGCCGCGTCCCTGGGCCTTCATGATCGGCACGGCAGCCTTGGTGGCGTGGAAGGCCGAGGTCAGGTTGATGGCGATGATCTGGTCCCACTTGTCGGTGGGAAAGTCCTCGACCGGGGCCACATGCTGGATGCCGGCATTGTTGATCAGGATGTCCAGCTCGCCGAATTCGGCCTTGGCGGCGCGGACCATGTCGGCGATCTGGTCGGGCTTGGTCATGTCGGCGCCGTTGTACAGCACCTCGACGCCATGCCGTTCGGCCAGTTCGGAGCGGGTTCGCTCGATGGCGGTCATCTCGCCCAGACCGTTCAGGACGATATTGACGCCCTGGGCGGCCAGCGCATCGGCCATCGCGTGGCCAATGCCGCTGGTCGAGCCTGTGACGATGGCGACCTGGCCCTGCAAACCGAAATCAACGGCCATGGCGACGCGGTTCCTTTAATTGCGACCCTAATATTTGCTGCAGCGCAGCATATAACTCGCCATGACGCAGGGCGAGCGCTTATAAATTCATCGGTAGATGAATTCAGGGTTGGGGGCGAGCGAAAACCCAATCGGTGTCGGTCGAGAGCGCGGGACGGAACGCATAGCCGTCCAGGTCGAAGGCCTTGAGATCCTTGGCCTGCTCGACCCGGTTGTCGATGATGTAACGCGCCATCCGGCCCCGGGCCTTCTTGGCGAAGAAGCCCAGCACCTTGAGCAGGCCCGCCTTCTCCTCTTTGAAATGGCAGGTGACGACCGGCAGCTTCAGGGCCTTGGCGTCGACGGCCCCGAAATATTCCTGGCTGGCCAGATTGACCAGGGTCGGATCGGCATGGCCCTGGGCGGCGGCATTGAGCGACTGGGCGATGGTCTCGCCCCAGAAGTCATAGAGGTTGGACCCGCGCTTGGTCTTCAGCCGCGTGCCCATCTCCAGGCGATAGGGCTGCAGGGCGTCCAGCGGCCGCAGCACGCCATACAGGCCCGACAGGATCCGCAGATGGTCCTGGGCCCATTCCAGGGCCGGGCGATCCAGCTCCCGCGCCGCCAGCCCGCCATAGACGTCGCCATTGAAGGCGATCACGGCCTGCAGGCCATCCTCGACCTGCGGATCGAAGGCCTGGAAGCGCTCGCGGTTCAGATCGGCCAGCTTTTCGGAGATGTGCATCAGCCGGCGCAGATCGGCGGCAGTCAGCTTGTGCGTCACCTTGGCCAGCTCGGCGATCTTGCCCTTCAGCTCGGGCGTCGTCAGGGGCAGCACCTGATCGGGGGCGGTGAAGTCCAGCGACTTGGCGGGGGAGATGACCATCAGCATGGGCGGGAGATAGAGAGTCCTGACGGGGTTCGCTAGCGGGAGGTTGGTGATTGATGGTCACTGGCCCCCTTCCCCCTTGATGGGGGAAGGGTTGGGGATGGGGGTGAAAGCGGTTCAGGATGTGGCTGGCCTTGCGTGAAATCGTCTGGCGGGGTCACCCCCATCCCCGCCCTTCCCCCATCCAAGGGGGAAGGGAGAAGACACGGGCTCTCAGCCTCACGCGGCATCAGCCACTGAAGGGGTCGGGGAGGCGCGAAGCGGCCGGGGCGGACCCGGATGACCGTGATGTGTTGTTTGCGTTTCGGCTCGACCTGTCCGCTTCGCAGAAGCTGTTCTTGCGTGAGGATCGGGCCAAGCGAGCGTCTTTCAGCTCTGATACCCAAGAGCCCCCGTACGGGCGCGCATCCCGTCAATCGGCTAACCGTCTCGACGCCGACGATGCGCGATAGGCGGGTTTACGATCCCTCGCCCTCTTCGACCCGCGTGCACCCGGCCGACAAGCCACTCAGCGTTTGGTCCGTCCTTCTGAGACAGCCCGCACACCTCGACCCGCCTTCCAGGGCGTCGCGGCCCCGCTCAGCTCCATCCCCATCGCCGCTTTGGGCCGGTACCAGGCGCCCTCCCCCTGCGACGGGGACAGCTCTGATTATGCAGCGGGTTTGAGCGCCGAGGATTGGCGCGATCAACTATTTTACAAGCGGTTGGTTTTGTTGAGCTCGGTCCCGGAAAGTACGGGGATTGAGCGCCCTCTATCCCAGTGCTGGCCGCAAAGCCCTCCCCCTGAAGGGGGAGGCGGCCGGTTGCCGGCGGGGAAGACCCCTCCGGCTCAGCAGCACTACCCCCTCCGATCACTTCGTGATCGCCTCCCCCTTCAGGGAGAGGACTTGGGAGCGCGCCCCGCCCCCCTTCGCGCCGAAGGGAGCCATCCTTAAATCTCACGGCGAGAAGATCGCCGGTCTGTCCAGGTCACTCAAGGCCGGCCCTCCGGGCCGCCGCGCAGCGGCCGGTCGAAGACCGGGCCTTGACTGACCTGGACAGACCGGCACGCTGCAGCCTCCAAGAGATTTAAGGATGAGCGGGACGCGGGGCGTCCACTTTCGGGAGGGAAGGCAAAAGGTGCTTTCGACCCGTAGCGGACATTCGAGCTAGGTGTAATCTGGCTTTATGGAACACCCGTCTCTCGTTGCGTTTCTCACTGGCCTGAGCCCAGCCGAAGCTTTCAGTCGCGAGATCGCGCAAGAAGTCACAACTTGCAACTCGGCTCTGGCTTCAGAAGGCGTAGGCTCGATCCTGCTAAGCGATGGGCCGTCCACGACCGTCACCCGAACCCATGCAAGGCGCTTGCTGACTGCTGTTGCCGAAGGTCACCTATCGTTCGAAGCGGCCAGCTACGTCGCGGACGCCCTTATCATGAGCGAAGACTTCGACTGGGAAGACGATGCCGTCGCCACAACGATCTTCTTTCTAGCGGATAACAGCCGGCCTCCGACACATGTGGAAGTGAGCGACGCCCTTTCCCAGTTGGGCGACAGCGTCCGCTAACCACCCGTTGCCGAATACCGGAAAGCCCGCTTTCCGGCCCGCCCCTCGACGCCGCCCCGCGGGCCCGCTATCCCGCTCGCATGACGCCCCAAGCTCTCGGCCATCTCGCCGCCCTCGCCTGGCCGATCCCGATGGTCGTGGCGCTGATCCTGGTCGCCGCGACCAGGGCCCTGCGCTTTCGCGTTCTGTGGTGTCTGGTCAGCCTGGTCGGGGTCGGGGCGTTCTGGATGGAGATCGACACGGGCCGCTGGGGCTTTATTCCGCTGGCCATCAACCTGCTGGGCCCCGGCCACATGGCCGGCTTCCACAAGGCGGTGATCCCGCTGGGGGCCGTGATCGCGATCGTGGCGGCGCTGCGGGCTAGAACAGCACGCGCGGGTTCATGATCCGCTTGGGGTCCAGCGCCGAACGGATGGCCCGCAGGGCCGTCACCTCGACCGGATCCTTGTAGCCCAGCGCCTCAGCCGTCTTCATCGCCCCCAGGCCGTGCTCGGCGCTGATCGAGCCGTTCAGGCCGGCGGTGATGTCGTGGACGATCCTGGCGCCGGCGTCGCGCAGGGCCTCGTGAGCGTCCTCGTCGCCGCCGATGGGTCGCAGCACGTCATAGTGGACATTGCCGTCGCCCACATGGCCGAAGGCGACGATGCGGGTGCCGGGATAGGCGCTGGCGATGGCGGCGTTGGCGCGCGCGATGAAGACCGGGATCTTGGAGACCGGCACGCTGACATCATGCTTCCAGGCCGCGCCTTCGGGCTTCTGGCCGGCCGAATGACCCTCGCGGATGTGCCAGAAGGCCTTCATCTGGGTCTGCGTCTGGGCCACGGCCGCGTCGCTGATCAGGCCGCGCTCCAGGGCGCTGGTCAGCAGCCGCTCTAGCGCCGCCTCGGCCGCGCCGGGCTCGCCGCTGGCGATCTCGATCAGCACGTACCAGGGATGGATCGAGGGCAGCGGATCGCGCAGGCCCGGCACGTTGCGGATCGTCAGCTCAAAGCCCAGCCGGCCCATCAGCTCGAAGGCCTCGACCGCCCCGCCGGTCTCGTCCTTGGCGCGGGCCAGCAGCTGGATGGCGTCGGCCGGCGAGCCCAGGCCGACGATGGCGACGGCGCGCGAGGCCAGCAGCGGGTGCAGCTTCAGGCTGGCGGCGGTGACCACGCCCAGCGTGCCCTCGGCCCCGATCAGCAGCTGCTTGAGGTCGTAGCCGGTATTGTCCTTGCGCAGCCGCTTGAGGCCCTTCCAGATCTCGCCATTGGGCAGCACGGCCTCAAGGCCCAGCACCTGCTCGCGCATCATGCCGTAGCGCAGGACGGCGGTGCCGCCGGCATTGGTCGAGACCAGGCCGCCGATCGTGCAGGACCCTTCCGAGGCCACCCCCACCGTGAAGCGGCGACCGACGCTGGCCGCCTGGGCATGGGCTTCGGACAGGGTGACGCCGGCCTCCAGCACCATGACGTCGTCCAGGCCGTCGACATCGCGAACAGCCCGCAGCTTCTCGGTGGAGAGCAGGATCTCGCCGTGCGGGATCTGGCCGGCCACCAGCCCGGTATTGCCGCCCTGCGGGGTGATGGCCACGCCGTCGGCGGCGCAGATACCGACCACGGCGGCGACCTCGCCCGTCGTGCGCGGCAGCACCAGCAGAGGCGTCTCGCCCCGCCAGCGGCCGCGCCATTCGACCAGCTTGGGCTCAAGGCGGGCGGGATCCTGGCTCCATCCGCCCTCGCCGAGCACGGCCTTGAGGCGGGACAGGGTATCCCCAAGGGTAGAAGGGGAGGGAACGGGCTTGGTCATGGGGCGGGAGGATACGCTTTTGGAGCGGGCCAGAATAGGATATACTTGGGTATATACCCCCGGAGCCTGCCATGGGCATCTTCATCAAGAACCCCGAGACCGAAAAGATCGTTCGCGAAGTCGCCGCTCTACGGGGCACGACGATCACGGGCGCGATCGACGCGTTGGCGCGTGAAGCCCTGGCGCGCGAGCCGCCGAAGGTTCGCAAGCGGACCCTGGAAGAGATGCGCGCGGCTACAGAGGCGTTTCGGCGCGTCACAGGACTCGACAAGGAGCCGCTGCCCCTACGCCCGATGACGAAGGCTGACTGGGATGCGCTTTGGCCGACCGACATTCCCGAGATCGACGACGCATGACCCTGGTCGTGGATGCCTCGGCCCTCGTCGCGATTGCTCGGCACGAAGCCGGCTACGAGATTCTGGAGGAGGCGCTGTCAAAGGCTGACCAAGCCTTCGCGACGACAGTCAACATCATGGAGGCGGGACTGGTTCTTGTCCTTCGCGACGCTCGTTTCACAGCTGAGGGGTTTCAAGCCTGGCTGCACTCTCAGAACGTGGTTGAGACCCAGATCGTAGAAGCCGGGGCCGCCCTCGACGCCTACCTACGCTGGGGGAAAAGCGTTCATCGCGCGGGGCTGAACATGGGCGACTGCTTCGCCTACGCCCTGGCCAAGGCGCTGGACGCGCCGCTGCTCTACAAGGGCGACGACTTTCCGCTGACCGACGTGCGCTCGGCGCTGGACGCCTAGCCGAGGTCTGGATCGGGAATGCCCCGGATCTTGGCCCAGTATTCCTCGCGCGCGTCGTCGTCGATCACGGCCGGATCACCAGCGCCCTTGAACAGCCGGTCGCCGCCATCCTTGCGGGCCTTGGCGATCCAGAAGGGCTGGCCCGTCTCCAGATCGCGGAAATTGGCCTTCAGGCCCGAATTGCGCAGGGCCTCGAACGAGCGGCCGGCATAGTAGAGGGTCTCGCCCGTCTTGGACGACCCCACCCGCCCGATGCGCGCGGGACCGTTAAGGCCCTTGGACTTGTCCTCGAGGTACATGATCTTGAATTTCATCGGCCTCTATCCCACGAACCCGGCCGCGCGTCTAAGCCGGTCATTGATCGCCTCGCCCAAGCCTTCCTGAGGAATGGCCGCCACGGCAATGCCGAGGGGTCTGGTCCGATCGGCGGCGCGCAGGAACGAGAACAGGTTGGCGGCGGCCTCGCTGAGCGACCCGGTCGGGCTGAGGTTGAACACGCCCTCCCCGTCCGGCCACAGACCAAAGGCCAGGAACGCCTCGCCGACGAGGGGGGCGGCGGCATCGATGCGCACCGGCGCGTCGGGGGCATAGTGCAGGGCCATGCGTCCGGGCGAGCGCTTGGCGTCGTTCTCGGCCTCGGCGAGAGGACCAACCACGGCCTCCAGCTGGGCGCGGGTCACGGCGCCGGGGCGCAGCAGGCGCGGCGGGCCGTCGAGCACGGCGACCACAGTGGATTCCAGCCCGACTTCGCAGGGACCGCCATCTAGCGTGACGGCGCAGGCGCCGCCGGTCTCGCCAAAGGCGTCAGCATAGGTGGTGGGACTGGGCCGGCCCGAGCGGTTGGCCGAGGGGGCCACGACCGGCCCGCCGAACGCCGCCAGAACGGCGCGCGCCAGCGAATGGCCGGGCACCCGGATGGCCACGGTGTCGAGCCCGGCCCGCGCCAGATCACAGACCGCCGAAGCGTCGCGGATCGGCGCGACGAGGGTCAGGGGGCCGGGCCAGAAGGCCCGGGCGAGGGCCATGGCGCGGTCGTCGAGGACGGCGATCCGCGCGGCGGTCTCGACGTCGGCCACATGGGCGATCAGCGGATTGAAGCGCGGCCGACCCTTGGCCTCGAAGATCGCCGCCACGGCCGCCGGATTGGCCGCGTCGGCGCCCAGACCATAGACGGTCTCGGTGGGCAGCAGCACCAACTGGCCGGCGGCCAGGGCGCGCGCGGCCTCTACGACTTGCGTGTCGCCTTCAGGGAGAAGCTGACCTTCACCTTGGCCGCGATCTGATCCGTGCTCGCCCATTCGCCCTGTCCGACCCCGAACGACGTCCGGTCGAGGCTGGTTACACCGCGCGCCGTGGCTGTGTCGCCGTCGATCTTCAAGCTGAACGGCAGGCTGAGCGGCTTCTTGACACCGCGCAGGTCCAGGGTCCCGTCGGCGATGTAGCGGCCCTCGCCGGTCTTGCGGAACTTGGTGGCCGTGAACGTCGCCTTGGGGTGGCTGGCGCTGTCGAAGAAATCGCCGCTGGGCAGGCTCTCGTCGCGCTGGGCGTCGCCGGTCTGGGCCGAGGCCGTGTCGATGCTGACGGTCAGCTTCGAGCGGTCCAGAGCCTCGGGCGAAAACAGGATGTCGGCGGTCCAGCGGGTGAAGCTGCCCTCCAGGGCGTCGCCCGACCAGGAGGCGGTGAAGCCGAGCTTGCCGCCCTTGGCCACCGTCCAGGCCACGGGATCCTTCAGGGCCGGATCCGCGACCGGCGCGGCGGCGGCCTCGGCCGGCGTCGCCGCAGCCTCCGGCGTTGCGGGCGGGGCGACCGGGGCGTCAACAGGCTCCTCGGCGACCGCAGGCGCGGCCACCGGCTTGACGGCGGGGGTGTAGAGATAGCCGGCGGCGATCACCGCCGCGAGGCCGGCGGCGGCGAGCCAGGCGCGCGGCTCCTTCCAGCCCGGACGCGCGCCCGGCGCCATGTGATCCAGCACCTCGTCCTTGTCGAGGATCTGATGCTTGGCCACCGCGCCCAGGTGCAGCAGCAGCAGCAGATAGGTGGTCTTGACCAGCACGCCGTGGCTGATCTCGCCGATCTCGTGCCAGACGTGCTTGGCGCCCTCCGCAAGATCGGGCAGCAGCGGCAGGTGCGGCCAGGGAACGACCCCGAACAGCACGGTGGGGATATTGGTGCGGCTGGCCGAGACGATGATCCAGCCGGTCAGTGGCAGGCCGATCATGATCACATAGAAGCCCCAGTGCACCACGTGCGAGGCGATGCGCTCCCAGTTGGGCTGGCCCACCGGCGGCGGCGGCGACGTATGGGTCAGCTTCCAGGCCAGCCGGAACAGGCTGAGCAGCAGGATGGTGATCCCGATCGACTTGTGCAGCTGGAAGAGGGCGAAGGTCTCCGGTCCCTTGGGACCGTCCCCCGCCCTCCAGCCAAGGATGATCTGGAAGATGATGGCCGCGGCGATCAGCCAGTGAATGACGATCGCCACCGTCGTGTAGCGCGTGCGTGTCGCGGCCATCAGGCTCTCCAGAGTCGGTCTAGACTTCTATCTTATGCATTGTCTTGACGCGAACCGGAGGCCACTTCGCTCAAAAATGTCTGCCGGCTTACTTCTTGTCGAACTCGACTTCGATGTTCAGCGTCACGTCGTCGCCGACCAGCGGAACATACTTGGAAACGCCGAATTCCGAGCGCTTGATCATGGTCGAGGCCGAGAAGCCGGTCTTGACGCTGCCGGGCATGAAGGCGCCGCCGACGCCGTTGAAGGTGACGTCCAGAACCACCGGCTTGGTCACGCCATGGAAGGTCAGGTCGCCCGTGACCTTGCCGGTCTTGCCGTCGCCCACATCGACCTTGGTCGAGACGAAGGTGATGGTCGGATATTTGGCCGTTTCCAGCCAGCCGTCGCCGACCAGCTCCTTGTTGAACTTCAGGCCGAAGGCGTCGGCGCCCGTCGAGGTGTCGATCGAGGCGGGGTCGACCGCAACGGTGATCTTGGAGGCTTCCGGCGCCTTGGGATCATAGGTGAAGCTGGCGTCCAGCTTGGTGAAGCGCAGGGTGTAGTTGGAGAAACCCATGTGGCTGAGCTTGGCGGTCAGCACGGCGTGGGTCTTGTCGAGCACATAGTTGCCGGCCGGCAGGTCGGCGGGACTGGTCGATTTGACACCCGGCGCGGCCAGGGCGGCGGGCGCCGTGAACAGCGCGGCGGCGAGCGCGGCGTAGGCGAAGGGACGGGCCATAGGTCGGAATCTCCAAACTGTGATTGTAGCAGTTGCGATTGCCTCGACTTAAGAAGTCCCGCGCAAGGATAAAGGGCCGCAACATCACGAAGCCGTGACTTCTTGAACGAGCGTCGCGCCAGCTTGGCCCCGCCGCCACTCGCGCCTAAACAGAACACCGATAATCTGGAGCCTCGCCGTTCATGACCTACCGCGCCCCTGTCCGTGACATCGCTTTTTCGCTGCGGCACGCGGCCGGCTTTGATCGCCTTTCCGACGCCTTTCCCGACGCCGACGCCGACACGGTTCAGGCCGTGCTGGAAGGGGCCGGGGCCCTGGCCAGTGACATTCTGGCCCCGCTGAACCGCCAGGGCGATCTGGTAGGCGCGAAACTGGAAAACGGAGTGGTCCGCGCCGCGCCAGGCTTCGGTGAGGCGTATCGGCAGTTTGCCCAAGGCGGCTGGAACGGCCTGGCGGCGGATCCTGACCATGGCGGCCAGGGCTTGCCCAAAAGCCTGGAGGTCGGCGTCTTCGAGATGTTCCAGGCCGCCAACATGGCCTTTGGCCTGTGCCCCATGCTGACCCTGGGAGCGATCGAGGCCCTGGCCCACCACGGCTCTGACCGCCAGAAAAGCCTGTATCTGCCGCATCTGGTCTCGGGCGAATGGACCGGCACCATGAACCTGACCGAACCCCAGGCCGGCTCGGACCTGGCGGCGATCACCACGATGGCTACGCCGGATGGCGACGGCGGCTACACCCTGTCGGGCCAGAAGATCTACATCACCTGGGGCGACCACGACGTCGCCGACAATATCGTCCACCTGATCATCGCCCGCACGCCGGACGCGCCTCCCGGCGTGAAGGGCATCTCGCTGTTCCTGGCGACCAAGATCCTGGTCGGCGAGGACGGCGCCCTGGGCGCGGCCAACGCCCTGCGGGCCGGCGGACTGGAGCACAAGCTGGGCATCCATGGCTCGCCCACCTGCGTGATGCTGTTCGAGGGCGCCAAGGCCGAGCTGGTCGGCCAGCTGGGCTCGGGCCTGGCCCACATGTTCACGATGATGAACGCCGCACGCCTGCAGGTCGGCGCCCAGGGCGTCGCCATCGCCGAGCGCGCCTATCAGCAAGCGCTCGCTTTCGCGCTGGAGCGCCGGCAGGGCCGCTCGGCCTGGACCGGCGAGAACGCGGCCCGCTTGTTCGACCATCCCGACGTGCGCCGCACCCTGATGCTGATGAAGGCCCGGATCGAAGCGGCGCGGGGCATCTGCCTGTCGACCGGCGTCGCCGCCGACCTGGCCACCCATGGCGCCACCGAGGACCAGCGCGTCGCCGCCAAGCTGCGCGAGGAGCTGCTGACCCCGATCGCCAAGGCCTGGTCGACCGACATGGGCGTCGAGGTCGCCTCGCAGGGCGTGCAGATCCACGGCGGCATGGGCTTTGTCGAGGAAACCGGCGCGGCCCAGCACTATCGCGACGCCCGCATCGCCCCGATCTATGAGGGGACCAACGGCATCCAGGCCATCGACCTGGTCGGCCGCAAGCTGAGCCTTGGCGAAGGCCAGGCGATCGGCGACCTGATGGACGACATCCGCGACACGATCGACGCCCTGAACGCGGCCGCCGATCCGGCCTTGGGCACGATGGCCAGGCGCCTGGAGACCGCCCTGGACGCGGCCAGCGCCGCCACGGCCTGGCTGATCGAGCGTCGGGCGCGGGCCATGCCCGACGCGCTGTCGGGCGCAACGGCCTATCTGAAACTGCTGGGCGACGTGGTCGGCGGCTGGATGCTGGCCAAGGGCGCCCTGGCGGCCTCGGCGGCCCTGGCGGCGGGCGACGGCGACGCCGGGTGGCTGTCGACCAAACAGGCTCTGGCGCGGATCTATGCCGAGGCGGTGCTGGCCCAGGTTCCGGGGCAGGTGGCCGGCGTCATGCTGGGAGCGGCGGATCTGGAAGCGACGACGCCGGAGATGCTGGGGGTTTAGATCGAGAAGAAGTCCTCCCCCTGAAGGGGAGGCGGCGCGAAGCGCCGGAGGGGGAAGTGCAGCTGACGCTCAGCCAGACTTCCCTCTCCGTCGGCTACGCCGACACCTCTCCCATCAGGGAGAGGGCTTTTGCGATCCCTACAGCTGGCCCAGCATGTAGTCCGCCGACGAGACCTTGAACTCACCGCCCTCTTCGACGTTGAGCGACGTCACCACGCCGTCCTTGGCGATCAGCGAATAGCGCTGCGAGCGCGAGCCCATGCCGAACTTGGAGCCGTCAAACTCCAGGCCGATGGCGCGGGTGAAGTCGCCGTTGCCGTCGGCCAGCAGCATCACTTCGTCGGTGATGCCCTGGTCCTTGCCCCAGGCCTTCATCACGAACAGGTCGTTGACCGAGACGCAAGCGATGGCATCAACGCCCTTGGCCTTGAACTCGGCGGCGTGGTCCTTGAAGCCCGGCAGGTGCTTGGCCGAGCAGGTGGGGGTGAAGGCGCCGGGAACGGCGAACAGGGCGACGGTCTTGCCCTTGAACAGGTCGTCGGTGGTGACCGGCGCAGGGCCTTCGGCCGTGCTGGTCATGAAAGTCGCCGCGGGAAGCGTATCGCCAACCTTGATCGTCATGGGCTTGGTCCTGTCCTTTGAGAGTGCGCAAATCGAATATAGGTCCGACGACAACGCGCCAACCCCAAGGTTCGACTTGAAACCGTCGCGTTCTATCCCGATCCTGTGTCCATGAACCGCGACACGCATGACGAGGCGGACTTCCTGGCCGGGCGCCTGCTGGTGGCCATGCCGGGCATCGAGGACGAACGCTTCGAACGCGCGGTCCTCTATATGTGCGCCCACGACGAAGAGCAGGCCATGGCCATCACGGTCAATCGCCCAGTCGAGGGCCTGACGGTGTTCGAGCTGCTCGACAAGCTGGGCGTTCGCTCCGAGATCAAGACCCAGAACACCCTCGTTCTGCTGGGCGGTCCGGTCGAGCTGGAGCGCGGCTTTGTGTTGCACACCGACGACTTCAACTCGCCCGACTCGACCCTGCCCCTGCACGACGGCCTGGCCCTGACCGCTACCCGCGACGTGCTGGACGCCTTGGGCAGCCAGATCCACCATCCCCGCCGGGCGATCCTGGCCCTGGGCTATGCCGGCTGGGGTCCGGGCCAGCTGGAGCAGGAGGTACGCGACAACATCTGGCTGGTCTGCGACGCCGACGAGGAGCTGCTGTTCGACGACGACCATGAGCACAAGTGGACGCGGGCGCTGGCCAAGCTGGGGATTTCTGCGGATCACCTGTCGACGCAGGCGGGACGGGCTTAAGAGTCCTCTCCCTGTGGGAGAGGGGTCGGCGCAGCCGACGGTGAGAGGGGGCGATGAACAGAAGGGACTTCCCCCTCCGGTCGCTTCGCGACCACCTCCCCCGCTAGGGGGAGGACTTCAGCCCCGCGCCTTCACCGGCGCGGCGCCATCCACATAGGCCTCGTTGAGATAGACCTCGGCCTCTTGCGGCGACAGAGCCGGCGCGTAGCCGAAGCCCTGGCCGTAGTCGCAGCCCAGAGCCTGCAGGGCGGCAGCCATTTCGGCGTTTTCGACGCCTTCGGCGACGACTTCCAGGTCCAGGTCCTGGCCCAGCTTGACCACCGAGCGGACGATCTTGGCCGAACCCGGATTGCTGCCCATGGTGCGGACGAAATAGCGGTCGACCTTCAGGGTGTCGAACGGCAGGCGCGTCAGATACTGCAGCGACGAGAAGCCGGTGCCGAAATCGTCCAGGGCCAGGCCGGCCCCGGCGTCGCGCAGGGTGCGCAGGATCACGGCGGCCCGTTCGGGGTCGCGCATGATGTCGCTTTCGGTGACTTCCAGCTTCAGGGCGCCGCGCGGCAGGTTGTTGATCCGCAGCACCTCGGCCACGTCATCGACCAGGCCCGGACGGTCGATCTCGCCGGTCGACAGATTGACGCTGACGGTCAGGGCCCCGACGGCCGGATGGCTGCGGCGCCAGGCGGCCAGCTGCGCGCCGGCGGTGCGCATCATGTGCTCGCCCAGCTCGCTCATCAGGCCCATTTCCTCGACCAGCGGGAGGAAGGTGTCGGGCGGCAGCATGCCGCGGCGCGGGTGCAGCCAGCGGGCCAGGGCCTCGAAGCCCGACAGCGCGCCGGTCGACAGGCGCACGACGGGCTGGAAATAGGGGGTGATCTCGCCGCGGGCGATGGCGCCGCGCAGGTCGGCCTCCAGGGCCAGGCGCGACAGGCCGTCGGTCTCCATCGAACGACCATAGGCGGCGGCGCCGCCGCGACCGGCCGAGGATGCGGCCTCGACGGCCAGTTCGGCGCGACGCAGCAGTTCGGTCGCCTCGGGCGCATCTTCGCCGCCCTCGGCGTTCACAGCCCCGATCGACAGGGTGGGGTGGATATCGAAGCCGGCGATCCGCAGCGGCTGTTCTAGGGCGTTGCGCAGCAGCTCGGCCGGCTCGAAGCCCCTCGGCTCGCACAGCACGGCGAATTCGTCCTCGCCGATCCGGCCCAGGATCGAGCCGGTCGGGAAGGCGGCCGCCAGGCGTGAGCCCAGGGCGGCCAGAACCAGGTCGGCGCGTTCGTGGCCCAGGGCCTCGTTCAGGCGGCGCAGGCGATCGACATCGGCGACCACCAGCTCATGCACGCCTTCAAGGCGCAGACGCTCGCGGGCGCGGGCGATGAAGCTCTTGCGGTCCAGCAGGCCGGTCAGGTCGCAACGCTCGGACGCGGCGAATTTCACTTCGGGGGCGACCACGCCGGCGGCGCGCACGCCCTCCTCCAGCCACACGCCCCGCCAGATGCAGGTTTCGAAACCGCGCATGCGAAAGCGCGCCATGACTTCCGAGCCGGGCTCGCGGAACTTCAGCACTTCCTCGGCCTGGGCGCGGTCCTGCGGCAGGGCCAGGGCGCGGAAGGCGGCGGAGGAGCATTCAGGGGCCAGCGGGCCAAGACCCAGCGCCCGGGCGGCGCCATTGACCCTCAGGCGGTCAGCTTCAGGCTCCCAGACCCACAGGGCGACATCGGCCGCGCCCAACGCTTCCAGCGTGGCGGTCGTGTCCCAGATCTTACGGTCCGTAGCCCGAAACGACATACTCGATCCCAACGCCACCTCGGCGTCTCTCGCCCGGACCGGCGCTAGGATCGCGCAACAAGTCCGAACAGACGATGATCTCGCCACTCGCCGTTAATTTTCAAATAAGCGGGGGCGTAACCCTCCTCGGAAAAGCCGCATTTCATCAAAAGCGCGGCCGAGGCGGCGTTTTCCGGCATGCAGGCGGCCTCCATCCGGTGAAGCCCCAGCCCCTCGAAGGCGAAGCGGATCACGGTGGCGACGGCGTCGGTCATGTGGCCCTGGCGCGCGTAGGGCTGACCCAGCCAGTAGCCGACCGTGCCGCTCAGGGACACGCCGCGCCGGACGTGAAACAGCCGCACCGCGCCGATCAGGGCGTCGTCACTCTTGCGGAACACGAAGAACGGCCATGCCTCGCCGGTCTCCAGTTCGCGCGCATAGGCGCCCAGCCGGGCGCGGAAGGCGCGACGACCCAGGTCGTCCTCGGCCCAGGTGGGCTCCCAGGGCTGCAGGAAGCTGCGCGACTGGCGGCGCAGATCGGCCCAGGCGCTATGATCGGACACGCGCGGCGGGCGCAGATAGACACCGCTGCCCTGGAGCTTCAGGCCGGGCCTGGCGCGGAACATCTGCAGAAGGGTCGACACTTGAACTCCAGCAGGCGCGAAGGGGGGCGAGATTCGGCGATCAGGCCGCCCCAAACAAGGCCTTCTCGAAGGCAGGGCCGGCTTTCAGGGCCGACTTGGCGCCCAGGATGGCCGTGGCGCAGCGCCGCGAGTCCAGCAGGCGCTGACCCAGCCGAACGACATCGGCCGGGGTGACAGCATCGACCTCGCCAGCCAGTTCGGCCGGCGGATACAGGCGGTCAAACAGCAGCACCTGGCCGGCGGCCTGCTCGGCGCGCGACAACGCTGCTTCGCGGGCCATGAACATGTGCGCCTTCAACTGAGCCTTGGCGCGGGCCAGCTCAGCCGGCTCGATGTGGCGGGCCAGGGCGACCAGCTGCTCGGCGCACACCTTGGCGGTCTCGACCGCATTTCCCGCGGCGCAGCCGGCATAGATGCCCAACGCCCCGTGATCGGCATAGGTGTCGGAATAGGCGTCGATATTATAGGCCAGACCGCGCTTCTCGCGGGCCTCCTGGAACAGCCGCGACGACATGCCGCCGCCCAGGCATTCGGCAAAGATGCGAAGGGCGAAATAGTCCTGCTCACGCGCGCCGCAGGCCGGCAGCATGAACACCAGATGCGACTGTTCCAGCTTGCGCACCTCGCCCTCGTGGCCGCCCACGAACGGCGCGGCGACGGGTTCGGCCAGGCTCTCGCGCACCGGCACGCCGCCAAAGGCCCGCTCGGCGGCGGCCATCAGCTCGGCCTCGCTGACCGCGCCGGTGGCGCTGATCACCAGCCGGTCGGGGGCATACAGCGCGCCCCGCCAGTCGGACAGGGCGGCGTTGGTGGCGGCATTGACGCTCTCGACCGAGCCCAGGATCGGGCGGGCCACCGGATGGTCGCCCCAGGCCGCACGCTGGATCAGGTCGAAGACATAGTCGTCGGGCGCGTCGGCGGCCTCGGCGATCTCCTGCAGCACCACCTGCTTTTCGCGGGTCAGGTCAGCCTCGTCGAGGGTGGGGCGCAGCAGCAGGTCGGCGATGACGTCCATGCCCAGATCCAGGCCGCCCTTCAGCGCCCGCACCTGGAAGCTGGTGCGCTCATAGCCGGTGGCGGCGTTGAGCGAGCCGCCCTGGCTCTCGATAACCTCGACGATATCGCGCGCGCTGCGCGATCCGGCGCCCTTGAAGACCATGTGCTCCAGCAGGTGCGACCAGCCGGACTGGGGGACATCCTCATGGGCCGCGCCGCGACCGGCGACCACGGTAAGGGCCAGGGTTTCCAGGCCGGGCATCGGATCGCAGACGACCCGGACGCCGTTGGGGAGGGTGTTGAGGACAGCGCTCACGAGGTGGCCGCGAAGGTGCGGACGAAGGCTTTCACCGTGTCGCCGCTGGCGGGCAGGCGCTCGAAGCGTTCGGGCTTCTGCGACAGGTCCGGCGTGGCGCGCGGCGTGGCCGGGGTCAGGCCGCAGGCGGCGGCGACCGCCTCGGGGAACTTGGCCGGGTGGGCGGTGGAGAGCACCACCACCGGCGTAGTCGGGTCGTCCAGCTTGACGACCGCAGCGGCCGCGACGCCCACGGCGGTGTGCGGATCGATGACCTCGCCGGTTTCGTTGAGGGTCGAGAGCATGGTCTTGGCGGTGTCGGCCTCGCTGACGGCCACGCCGCGGAACAGCTCGCGCATGGTGGCGAAGGCGCTGGGCGGGATGTCGATCAGGCCGCTATCGGTAAAGCCCCGGAAGGCGCGGCTGGTCTCGACCCCGTCACGGCGTACAGCTTCGAAATACAGGCGCTCGAAATTGGAGGCGACCTGGATGTCCATGGCCGGGCTCTGGGTCGCGGCCACGGCGCCCTTGGTGTAGCGGCCCTGCTCGAAGGTGCGGGCCAGGATGTCGTTGGAATTGGTGGCGCAGATGATCTGGGCGATCGGCAGCCCCATGCGCGAGGCGACGAAGGCGGCATAGGCGTCGCCGAAATTACCGGTCGGCACCACGAAGGCCACCAACCGCTCCGGCGCGCCCAGGGCCACGGCGGCGGTGAAGAAATAGACGCTCTGGGCCGCAATCCGCGCCCAGTTGATCGAGTTGACGCCCGACAGGTCGACCGCATGGCGGAACTGGTCGTCCTGGAAGGCCTGCTTGACGATGGCCTGGCAGTCGTCGAACGAACCCAGGATCGAGACACAGGCGACATTGTCGTCGGTCGCCGTGGTCATGAAGCGGCGCTGGACCTCGCTGATCCGGCCTTCGGGAAACAGGGCCACGATGCGGGCGTTCTTGCGACCCCGGAAGGCCTCGACCGCCGCGCCGCCGGTATCGCCCGAGGTGGCGCAGATGATGGTCATCTTGCGCGACTGGCGTTCCAGCACATAGTCGTACAGCCGACCCAGCAGCTGCATGGCGACATCCTTGAACGCCAGGGTGGGGCCGTGGAACAGCTCCAGCAGAAAGCGGTTGGGACCCAGCTGCTTGAGCGGCGCAACAGCGCTGTGGGCGAAGCTGGCATAGGCCTCGGCGCACATCTCGGCCAGCACCTCGGCGGGGATGTCGTCGCCGACGAACTTGCCGATCACGGCGGCGGCGACTTGGTCATAGGGCTTGCCGGCGAAGGCCGCGATCTCGGCCTTGGTGAAGGTTGGCCATTCGGCCGGCACATACAGGCCGCCGTCGGGAGCCAGGCCCGCCAGGACGGCGTCGAGGAATCCGATGGGCGCGGCCTCGCCGCGGGTCGAAACGTAGCGCATCAGGGTCTCAGTCTCCGCCAGAGCATGGCGGCATAGATAAAGAGCAGGGTTACGGCAAGACCGAACCACGTCAGGGCGTATTCGAGGTGCCGATTGGAAATTTCTGCCGGAAGCGGCGCGGGGACGATCCCGGCCGGGGCTGGGGTCTCGCGCTCGGCCATAAGGGCCAGCGGCGCCGGCTTGCGGCCGGCCAGCCCGGCCACCGCGGTGGCGCGGTCGCCGCCCAGCTGCTCCAGCGGGATCAGGATGCCCGTCACCTGCCCAGGCTCGGCGAAAGCGCGCGCCGGCGCCTCGACCTGGCCGGTCAGATCGAGAACCACGCCGCGATCGACCAGGATCAGGTCATAGGGACCGCCGCCCTCGATCCCGCACAGGGCCTGGGCGCGCCAGACGACGTCGCCGTCGCGAATGCCATAGGCCAGGGACAGGGGCGGCAGGGACGCCGGGCGACAGGTGACGCTGACCCGCGTCCAGGCGACATTGCGGCCCTGGGCGGCGTCGGTCAGCACCGGGCCGATCGGGGCCGCGGAGGCGGTCTTCAGGATCTCGATCCGCGCGAGCAGATCCTGCTTCCAGGCCATGCGCTTGATCTGCCAGGCGCCCAGGAAGCACAGGATGCCGAACGCAATCGCCACGGCGATGGTTAGGCCGATCGGAAAGCGACTTTTGACGGGAGGGGTCTCAGACATCGCGGCCGCCGGCTTCCGAGGCCTTGTTGGCGACCTGCGCGGCCACCATCAGGCCTTTGGCGGGGCGCATCAGGCCAAGACTCAGGCCCAGGGTGACCGGCAGCCAGACCAGCAGCAGCAGCCAGATCGGCCAGTTCCAGGCAAACATCGAAAACAGCGCGCCGAACGCGCCGACGCTGCCACCGATCAGGATGATGAAGGTCGAGGCCCCGTCGCCCGTCTCGTGGCGGCCCAGCTCGAAGCCGCAGGCCTCGCAGGTCGGGGCAATCTTCAGGAACCCGTCGAACAGCAAGCCCTCGCCGCACTTGGGGCAGCGACCGCTGGCGCCGGCCAGATAGGGGTTGGTGTGGCTCATGGAGCCTCCTGAAATGAAAAAGGCCCGGAACGCTGGCTTAGCGTTCCGGGCCCCCTCGGAAGTCTGGATCTTAGAGCGTGGCGGCTCAAAATGTGAGGGGTTTAGCCCTCACATTTCAACTTTCGAACCCTAGTGGGCCGAAGCGCCGAAGATCACGTAGATGAAGGCGAACAGGAACAGCCAGACCACGTCCACGAAGTGCCAGTACCAGGCGGCCGCTTCGAAGCCGAAGTGCTGCTTGGGGGTAAAGGCGCCGTTCTGCAGGCGGATCAGGCAGACGATCAGGAACAGGGTGCCGACAAACACGTGGAAGCCGTGGAAGCCGGTGGCCAGGAAGAAGGTCGAACCGTAGAGGCCCGAGTTCACGGCCGCTTCCGAATAGAACAGCTGCTCGTGGTTGATGTGGGCATATTCATAGAACTGGATGGCGGTGAACAGCGCGCCCAGCAGGACGGTCAGGATCAGGCCCCACTTGGCGCCCTTGCGGTCGCCAACCTGCAGGGCGTGGTGAGCCCAGGTGACGGTGGTGCCTGACAGCAGCAGGGTCAGGGTGTTGACCAGCGGCAGGTGCCAGGGCGAGACGGTCTCGACGCCCAGAGGCGGCCAGGTGGCCCAGGCGGTGCGGACTTCCTCGATGGCCGAGAGGGTGCGGTGTTCATGGAACAGCGCCATCTCGAAGAACATCCAGAACCAGGCGACGAAGAACATCACTTCCGAAGCGATGAACAGGATCATGCCGTAGCGCAGGCCGATCGAGACGACTGGCGTATGGTCGCCGGCCTTGGCTTCCTTGGCCACATCGCTCCACCAGCCGAAGAAGGTGTAGAGGATGCCGGCAAAGCCTGCGGCGAAGATCGCCCAGTTGCCTTTTTCGATGCCCAGCACGCCGCCCTTGATCCAGCCGATCAGGCCGATGGCCATGATGGTGGCGGCGACCGAGCCCACGAGGGGCCACGGGCTGGGCGGCAGGATATGATAGTCGTGTTTGACGGCGCCGTGGGCCATGGTGGTGCTAACCCTTATTCCCTTCAAACGTTGCCGGCCGAGTCCCCCCGCCGCAACGCTCCATATTGAACGCTATAGCCCTCTCGACGGCGCGCCGCCAAGGGGTTGAACGATACGCGGCGTCGTTGAAGCCACCAGTTTTTTCCCGGCGTCGTCCTCGACCGCCGGGAAGAAGGTGTAGGAGAGGGTGATCTCGCCCTTACCCTTGGTCTCCGGATCATCGACATATTGCGGATCGACGAAGTAGACGACGGGAAACTCGATCGTCTGGCCGGGCTGGATCGTCTGGTTGCTGAAGCAGAAACACTCCAGTTTCTGGAAGTAAGGCCCGGCCTGTTCTGGCACCACATTGTAGATGGCGCGGCCGGTCATGGCCTGGTCGCTGCGGTTGGTAACCTTGAAGAACGCCAGGCCCGTGTCGCCGATCCGGATATCCTGGCTGACCTGCTCGGTCGAGAAGTCCCAGGGCAGGTTGCGGATATTGGCGTCGAACCGGATCTTGACCTTGCGGTCCAGCACCTTGGTCGGGGCCAGATCGGCCTTGCGCACAGTGCCGTCGAAGCCGGTCATCTGGCAAAACAGCTTGTAGAGCGGCACCGAGGCGTAGGCCGCGCCGACCATGCCGAAGAAGGCGGCTGCGCACAGCAGACCGACACGCGCGTTGCGCTTGGCGGCGAGGTCCTTGACGGCGCCGAGCGCCTTGACCGGACCCGGGCCGGCGCCCGGATCAGAAGGGGCGGTTAGCGACATTGGCGCCGAGCCTCACGACAGTGACCACAAACATCAGGATGACAAAGGCCAGCAGGCCCAGGCCCAGGGCGATATTGCGCCCCTTGCGCGCCCGCGCGGCGGGGTCTTGTTCGACAAGTTTGTTCATCGCAACAGCTCCAGGGCTTTGACGCCAAAGATCGCTTCGCCCAGCAGGGCGGCGAACATGGCGAACAGATAGAGGATCGAGAAGGCGAACAGATTGCGCGCCGCCTTGGCGCCGGCGGCCTTCACATCGTCGGTGACCTCATAGAGGTCGCGGTCGGCGGCGCGCGGATCGGCGGCGTCCCCGGCCTTGCTGAGAAACACCCGGAAGGCCAGCAGCAGGAACACCGCGCCGCCCAGACCGGCCACCGCCAGATACAGCGGGCCGCCCAGGCCGGTCAGCACCGGCAGCAGGCAGACCGGGATCAGGATCAGGCTGTAGATCAGGATCTGCAGGCGAGTGGCCTTGGCGCCCTTGACTACCGGCAGCATCGGCACGCCGGCCTTGGCGTAGTCGGTGGTGATGTACAGCGACAGCGCCCAGAAGTGCGGCGGGGTCCAGAAGAAGATGATGGCCACCATCAGCCAGGCGTTCAGCGGGGCCGAGCCCGTGGCCGCAGCCCAGCCGATGGCGGGCGGCAGGGCGCCGGCCAGTCCGCCGATGACGATATTCTGGGTCGTCCAGCGCTTGAGCCACATAGTGTAGACCACGGCGTAGAACACGATGGTGAAGGCCAGCAGGCCAGCGGCCAGCCAGTTGACCGCCATGCCCAGCAGCATCACCGAAAACAGGCTGAGCACCACGCCCAGGGCGGCGGCGTCGTCGCCACGCACCTTGCCCGAGGGCACGGGGCGGCCGCGCGTGCGGCGCATCAGGCCGTCGATATCGGCGTCGAACCACATGTTCAGGGCGCCCGAAGCCCCTGCCCCGACGGCGATGCACAGCACCGCCACGGCGGCCAGCACCGGGTGCATGGGCGTGCGGGCGGCCAGAAGGCCGGTCAGGCCGGTAAACACCACCAGCGACATGACGCGGGGCTTGAGCAGCTGGAAGAAGTCCTGCCAGCGGGCGACATCGGGCGTCGTCTGCGGCGGGGCGGTTTCCGGGGTCATGGCGGCGATCTTCGACATCAGATTCTAGTTATAGCGGTCTTGATGGGCGAAGGGCGCGGCCCGGACCCTTAAGTGGTCCAGACCGCGCCCCCGCAGGCTTCAATTCAGTCGTCAGGCCCCTAGTGGTGGCCGTCTTCGCGGATCACCGGCGGCTCGCTGAACTGGTGGAACGGCGGCGGCGACGACAGGGTCCATTCCAGGGTGGTGGCGCCTTCGCCCCACGGATTGGCCTCGGCCGGGCGACGACGGATGGCGGCTTCGATCAGGATGATCAGGAACACCACCACGCCGACGACCGTGATCAAGTAACCGACCGTCGAGACGTAGTTCCACTTCGCGAAGGCTTCCGGATAGTCGACATAGCGACGCGGCATGCCCTGCAGACCCAGGAAGTGCTGCGGGAAGAAGATCAGGTTGACGCCGACGAACATGATCCAGAACTGCACGCAGCCCAGGAACTCGTTGTACTTCACGCCCCACATCTTCTCGAACCAGTAGAAGAAGCCGGCGAAGATGGCGAACACGGCGCCCAGCGACAGCACGTAGTGGAAGTGCGCGACGACGTAATAGGTGTCGTGCAGGCTGTAATCGATGCCGGCGTTGGACAGGACGACGCCGGTGACGCCGCCGACCGTGAACAGGAAGATGAAGCCGATCGCCCACAGCATGGGCGTCTTGAAGCTGATCGAACCGCCCCACATCGTGGCGATCCAGGAGAAGATCTTCACGCCGGTCGGAACCGCGATGATCATCGTGGCGGCCACGAAATAGGCGCGCAGGTTGATGCTCATGCCGACGGTGTACATGTGGTGAGCCCACACCACGAAGCCGACGAAACCGATGGCGACCATGGCATAGGCCATCGCCAGGTAACCGAAGATCGGCTTGCGCGAGAAGGTCGAGACAATGTGGCTGATGATGCCGAAGCCTGGCAGGATCAGGATGTACACTTCCGGGTGACCGAAGAACCAGAACAGGTGCTGGAACATCACCGGATCGCCGCCGGCGGCGGGATCGAAGAAGTGGGTGCCGAAGTTGCGGTCGGTCAGCAGCATGGTGATGGCGCCGGCCAGGACGGGCAGCGACAGCAGCAGCAGGAAGGCGGTGATCAGCACCGACCAGGCGAACAGCGGCATGCGGTGCAAAGTCATGCCCGGGGCGCGCATGTTGAAGATCGTGGTGATGAAGTTGATCGCGCCCAGGATCGAGGAGGCGCCGGCCAGGTGGAGCGCCAGGATCGCCAGGTCCATGGCCGGACCCTTGTGACCGATGGTCGAGAGCGGCGGATAGATCGTCCAGCCGCCACCGAAACCCGCGCCAGGACCACCGTCGACGAACATCGAGATGCAGAGCAGAACCCAGGCGGCGATCAGCAGCCAGAACGAGACGTTGTTCATCCGCGGGAAGGCCATGTCGGGCGCGCCGATCATGATCGGCACGAACCAGTTGCCAAAGCCGCCGATCATCGCCGGCATGACCATGAAGAAGATCATGATCAGGGCGTGGGCGGTGACGACGGCGTTATAGCCGTGCTTGCCCTTGAACAGGCCCATCTGGGCCAGGACGCCGGTGTCGGAGAACACCTGGATGCCCGGCTCCATCAGTTCCCAGCGGATCAGGCCGGAAAGGGCGCCGCCCACCAGGCCCGCCATGATGGCGAACAGGATGTAGAGGGTGCCGATGTCCTTGTGGTTCGTCGAAAAGAACCAGCGCTGGAAGAAGGGCGGCTTGTCGTCGGCGCCATGGGCGTCGTCGTGATGATCAATGTCTGCGGCGTGAGCCATCGGACTAATCCTGCAATCTAAGTCTTAGACCGCCGGCGCGGCGGGAGCCGCGGCCGGGACGGTGGCGGGAGCGGCGGCCGGGATCGCGACAGCGGCCGGAGCGGCGGCGTCGGCGACGGGGGCGGCCGCCGGCGGAGCGGTCTTGGACTGCACCCAGGCGTCAAACTCAGCCTGGGTCACGACCTTGATCTCGATGGGCATGTTGGAGTGTTCAACCCCACACAGTTCCGAGCACTGGCCATAATAGGTTCCGACCTTTTCGGCCTTGAACCAGGTTTCGTTCAGGCGGCCGGGGATGGCGTCGGTCTTCAGGCCAAAGGCCGGCAGGGCGAAGGCGTGGATCACGTCGGCGGCTGTGACCTGCACACGGACCACCTGATTGACCGGGACGACCAGCGGCTTGTCGGCGGCCAGCAGGTAAGGAACCTTCTTGGCGACGGCTTCGGCCTGGGTCAGCGGCAGGGAGATTTCCTCGCTGATCTTCTGGTCGGGATATTCATAGCCCCAGTACCACTGATAGCCCGTGGCCTTCACCGTCATGTACGGCTTGGGCATGTCGTTATAGGCGAACAGCAGCCGGAACGAGAAGATCGCGATCACCATCAGGATGATCACCGGAACGACCGTCCAGACGATCTCGATGGTGGTGTTGTGGCTGAACTTGGCCGGGATCGGGTTGGCCTTCTTGTTGTAGCGGATCGCGATCCAGATGATCAGACCCAGCACAAACAAGGTGATGACCGTGATGATCGGCATCAGGATCACGTCGTGGAACCAGATCGCCTCATGCTTCAGCGACGAAGCGGCGGGCTGAAGATCGATCGCCCCCGGGGTCGGCTGACCCATCAAGTCCTGCGCAAGGGCCTGCCCCGCGAAAACCATCATGGCGGTGAGGGCGCCAGCGCCCGTCAGCATCCGCCGAATCCCCTGAAATTTCGCCTTCATATTCCTCACGGCCCGTTTCAGCGCCGATTTGACGTCGGTCATTTGACCTTGATCAACGTCACGTCGCGCCGACATGCACATTACAGTCAGGCTCGCGGTATCGCGCAATCGACTCCGGATAATGAGTCGCGGTCGCGCCCGCCCAACTGACCATTCTGTTGGCTGCATACGCGCATCGCCAGCGGTTGCCAAGCGCCTGAAACCCCCGGGAAACCCTCCTTGGCAACGGTTCGGGTATCCAGCTGCGAACAGCTTTCAATAACCTCCGCCAGAGCCCTCCGGATCATTACGTAACATTCATTGACAGGTACCTTGCACCACTCAGTACCTTGCCGTAGAAGAGTGCATCAACCGAGGCGAGGACCAAGTGCCGGAAGCCATTGAAATACAACTGAAGAAAGGCGTGCTGGCGCTCTGCGTGCTGGCCCTGCTGTCACGCACTGACAGCTACGCCTACGAGATCGCCAGCAAGCTCGCGAAGGACATCGATATGGGGGAGGGAACAATTTATCCGCTGATGCGCCGCATGCAGTCGGACGGCCTGGTGGAGACCTATCTGGTCGAATCCCAGAGCGGCCCGCCTCGCAAGTACTACCGCCTGACGTCGGCTGGCCGCGCCAGCTTCACGCAGCAGAAGACCGAATGGGCCGCCTTCACCACGGCCGTCGAAGACATCCTGGGAGCCGCCGCATGACCCGCCCCCTCACCCAAAGTGAGTTCATGTCCCGGCTGCGCCGGGGTCTGGCCGGTCTGCCCGCCACCACGATCGCCGACATCGTCGCCGATCATGAGGCGCACTTCGCCGACGCCATGGCCGAAGGCCGCAGCGAGGCCGAAGCCGCCGCCGCCCTGGGCGATCCCGACCGTCTGGCCCGCGAACTGCGCGCCGATGCGGGCCTCAGGCGCTGGGAAGAGGCCAAGAACCCCGCCGCAGCCGGCGCGGCAATCATCGCCCTGATCGGCCTGGGGGCGATCGACATCATGTTCCTGCTGCCCATGCTGATGGGCGTGCTGGCGGCGCTGTTCGGTTTCCTGGTCGCCGTGGTCGCCCTGTTCGTCTCGGGCGGCTTCGTCTTCGCCATGGGACCATTGGCCGCGCCTCCCGGCGGGCCGCTGACGGCCTTGCTGGCCGGTGTGGGCCTGATGGCCGGCGCCACCTTCCTGGGCGCCCTGCTCACCATCGTCACGGTGGGCCTCTTCAACGCGGTCGTCTGGTACGGCCGCCTGCACTTCCGGCTGCTCAAGCCGGCCATCGAAAACCAAGGCTGAGGGGCCCGTCATGATCCGTAATGCGCTCATCATCGGCGGAGCCAGCTTCGTGCTGATGCTCGGCAGCTTCGCCGGCGTCGCCGCCCTGGCCGGTCCGGTCATTCTGAAGGACGGCTGGACCATTCCCTTCGACCATGTCGGCGACGGCGAGTTCCGGAGCCGTCATGTCGATATCAGCGGCGCGAAGGCCTCGCCGATCGTCTCGCGGCAGCTGGCCTGGACCAGCGAGACGCTGACGATCGACCTGCCCATCGACGTGACCTATGTGCAGGGTCCGGTCGCCGGGGTCGAGATCCGGGGCCCCAGGGCCGTCGTCGACCGCCTGCGTGTCGAGGAGGGCCGCATCAGTCTGACCGACGGCGACGGCGATCACTACGACCTCAATGCCGACAGCCTGACCATCGACCGCAACGGCGTCCGCTTTCACAGCAACGCCGATCAGACGCGGATCGTCGTCACCGCGCCCAACGTCAACAGCTTCAAGCTGGAAGGCTCGGGCGATCTGGCGATCCAGGGCTACAATCAACCGGCCCTGACCCTGGCGCTGAATGGCAGCGGCGACATCAACGCCTCCGGCCAGACCACGGGCCTGATCGTGGCCACGGCGGGATCGGGCGACGCCGAGCTCGACGAACTGCAGACGCTGAACGCCGATATCGCCCTCTCAGGCAGCGGCGACGCCGATATCTCGACCAGCAACACGGTCAAGATCGCCATCTCGGGCAGCGGCGACGTCAGCCTGCGCCGCCAACCCGTCAGCGAAACCAGCACGATCAGCGGTTCGGGTTCGGTGCATCACAACTACTAACGACAAGGGGGCGGGGTGACGGACGCGCTTCGAACGCTTACCTGTAGGCGCATGAACGCTCCGATCTCCGCCCCCTCCCTGCTTGACGCCGCTGGCGTTGATCCCGACCGCGCCCGTCAGATCCTGGGCGAGGCCCTGGCCGGCGCCGATGACGGCGAGCTCTTTATCGAGCGCTCCGAGAGCGAGGCCTTCGTCTTCGACGATGGCCGCCTCAAGAGCGCCTCCTATGATTCGGGCGAGGGTTTCGGCCTTCGCGTCGTGGCCGGCGAGACCGCTGGCTACGCCCATGCCGCCGAGATTTCCGAGGCCGCCCTCGGCCGGGCCGCCGCCTCGGCCAGCCTCGCCAAGCGCGGCTATGCCGGCGTCAGCGCCGAGGGCCCCCGTTCGACCAACGAGCGGCTGTACGGTGAAGACGATCCTCTCGCCTCGCCCGCCTTTTCCGACAAGATTTCGTTGCTGCAGGAAATCGACGCCTTCGCCCGGGCCCGCGATCCGCGCGTCGTCCAGGTGATGGCCTCGATGGCCGGCGAGCGCCGGGTGATCGAGATCCTGCGCGCCGACGGCAAGCTGGTGCGCGACGTCCGCCCGCTGGTCCGCGTCAATGTGCAGGTCACCGTCGAGAAGGACGGCAAGCGCGAGAGCGGCTCGTCCGGGGCCGGCGGCCGCGCCGGCTTTTCGGCCTGGATCAGCCCCGACCGGTGGCAGCATCAGGTCGACGAGGCCCTGCGCCAGGCCCTTGTCAATCTGGACGCCATCCCGTGCCCCGCCGGCGAGATGGACGTGGTACTGGGCAGCGGCTGGAACGGCATCCTGCTGCACGAAGCCGTCGGCCACGGCCTGGAAGGCGACTTCAACCGCAAGGGTATTTCAGCCTTCTCAGGCCGCATCGGCGAGCGGGTGGCGGCCAAGGGCGTGACCGTGTTCGACGACGGCTCGCTGCCGGGCCGTCGCGGCTCGCTGACCATCGACGACGAGGGCACCCCAACCGAGCGCACCATCCTGATCGAGGACGGCATTCTGGTCGGCTACATGCACGACCGCATGAGCGCCCGGCTGATGGGCCTGCAGGCTACCGGCAACGGTCGCCGCCAGTCCTATGCCCACATGCCGATGCCGCGCATGACCAATACCGGCATGCTGGCCGGCAAGGACGATCCGGCCGAGATGATCGCCTCGATGAAGCGCGGCCTCTACTGCGCCAATTTCGGCGGCGGCCAAGTCGACATCACCAACGGCAAGTTCGTCTTCCAGTGCACCGAGGCCTATCTGGTCGAGGACGGCAAGATCACCGCCCCGGTCAAGGGCGCCACCCTGATCGGCGACGGCCCCAGCGCCCTCACCCGCGTGACCATGATCGGCAACGACTTCGACTTCGATCCCGGCATCGGCGTCTGCGGCAAGTCCGGCCAGGGCGTGCCGGTCGGCGTCGGCCAGCCGTCGCTGAAGATCACCGGCCTGACGGTGGGCGGCACAGCGGTTTAGGGAACAGATCCAGACCCTTGTCATCCCGGAAGCCTCGCAGAGGCTGTCCGGGACCCCGGGGCGGCCGCAGCGCATTGGCCCCTGGGTCCCGGCTGTCCGCTTCGCGGCGTTTACCCTTGGGCGCGCACTTCGCGCGACCCGAGCGGCCGGGATGACAAGGGTTTTGGCATGGCGTGACCGCTCACGCAGAGCCCATGAAAAAAGGCCCCGGATCGCTCCGGGGCCTTTCGTCTTTGGTCCGACCGTTAGTGGACCGTCTTGACGCTATCCACGGGCGCGGCGTCGGTGTCGTCCGAGCCGTGCGACCACTTCTTGAGCCAGGGCGACAGCACCAGGAACAGCACCCCGATGCCGATGGCGATCAGGCCGATGACGTTGAACACCTCCAGCGAGGTGGCCAGGGCGGCGGCGGGGTCCAGAACCTGACCGCCGACGGTTTCGGTGGTGGTCAGTCCGGCGATCATGCCGCCGATATATTGGGCGATGGCCACGGCCAGGAACCAGACGGCCATCATGAACGACACCACGGTGGGCGGCGACAGCTTGGTCATCTGCGACAGGCCGACCGGCGACATGCAAAGCTCGCCGGTGGTGTGCAGCATGTACATCACCACCAGGAAGACCAGCGGCAGGCGGAAGGCCCCGTCGGCGAAGGTGGAACCGACCTGCAGCACCAGGAAGCCCGCCCCGACCTGGATCAGGGCCAGGCCGAACTTGACCACGGGGTTCAGATCCCGGCCGCGCTTGCCCAGCCACGTCCACAGGAAGGCGAAGACCGGGGCGAAGATCAGGATCCAGCCGGCGTTCAGGGCCTGGGTCTGGGGGGCGTTGAAGCTGGTGTTGATCCAGAAGGTCGAGGCCTTGTCGATGCCGGCCGCGACCAGTTGCTCGGAGGTGGCCAGGGTGACCGCGCCACCGAACCACTGGACAGGGGCCTGGACCAGGTCGAGCTGGACATTGGTGGCCGCGAACAGGCTGAGCGACGAGCCGGCCTGTTCAAACAGGGTCCAGAACACCACCGCGCCGAAGATCAGGAACACGGCCAGGGCCAGACGTTCACGCTCTTGCTTGCCGCACTTGGCGAACATGAACCACAGGATGTAGCCCAGCGAGGCGACGATGCCGGCGATCAGGGCCGCGCCGACCACGGGGTTGCGCTGCACCAGGAAGAACACGCCGGCCACGCCGACCAGCGACAGGGCGTAGATCATCATCTCGCGATCGATGGGGCCGACCACCTTGGCCTTCAGGACCTTGGGTTCCGGCGGCTCGCCCTTGCCCATCAGCAGCGGCTTGCCCAGCACGAAGACGATGAAGCCGGCCAGCATGCCGATGCCGGCCAGGCCAAAGCCCGCCCACCAGCCGACCGTGACGCCCAGCAGGCCACACAGGATCGAGGCCCAGAACGAGCCGAGATTGATGCCGTAGTAGTAGAGGGTGAAGCCCGGATCGCGGCGCGGATCGCCCTGCGGATACAGCTGGCCGACGATGGTCGAGATGTTGGGCTTGAGGAAGCCAACGCCGACGATGATCAGCGACAGGGCCAGCCAGAAGATGTTCAGGTACAGCGGATCGCGATCCTTCACGTCCAGCTTGTAGTCGGCCTTTGGCAGGACGGCCGGTAGGGGCGCGTCGGCGGGCAGGCCCTTGACCTCGAAATCGCCGGCCTTGGTGGCGGCGACATCGTAGGGCTTGCCGGCGACGACTAGCTTGGCGACCAGTTCCTGTCCCCGGCCCTGCGCCTGGAACTCGTAGGTCGCGCCCTGATAGGTCAAGGTCTGAACAGCGGGCTTGCCCTCGATGGCCATGGTCAGATGGCCGGCGACCAGCAGAATCGCGCCGAACGCGACCGCCTTGCGGGTGCCCAGATACTTGTCGGCCAGGAAGCCGCCGATCAGCGGCAGCAAGTAGACCAGCGAAGTGTAGGAGCCGTAGTGGGCCGAGGCGGCCTTGGGTTCAAAGAGGAAATGCTGGGTTAGATAGAAGATCAGGATGGCCCGCATGCCGTAGTAGGAGAAACGCTCCCACATCTCGGCGAAGAACAGGATGAGCAGCCCCTTTGGGTGCTGCCGGAGAAGCTGGATGAGCACGGGAATGCCGGTCACAAGAGTGACCAGGATGCCCAGGGCGATAACGATGTTCATACACTAACCTTGACGTGATGAGGGGTCGGGGCGGCCGTTACGGTCGTTTCACCCTCGCCTCCCCCAGTTCGCGGGGAGAAGATCACGCGACAATGCGTTTAACAAGCAATGGCTTGCCAGCCGGTAGCCGAGTTCGCGTCTCGGGCGTTAAGCAAGCGCGCCCATTCCACGTGCGGGAGAAAACCGATGAAGACCCCTGACGAAAGCCATCCGATCACGATCGAGCACGAACAGGCGCGGGTACGCGTGCTGTTCGAGGGCCACGAGATCGCCGACAGCAGCGACGTGGTCCTGCTGCGCGAGGCTGGCTATCCGCCGGTGCGCTATTTTCCGCGCGATGACGTGCGGATGGCGTTCCTGCGCCGCACCGACAAGGTCACGCACTGCCCCTACAAGGGCGACGCCGCCTATTTCACGATCTATCGCGACGGCAAGGTGATCGACAATGCGGTGTGGTCCTACGAGGATCCCTATCCCGCCGTCGGCGAGATCGGCGGCCGATTGGCCTTCTATCCCCAGCACGTCGAGTTCGAGACCGGCGCCCAGACCGCCGCCGAGACCGGGTCTCTCGATATCGCCGATGTGGTCCGCCACACCGACAGCGGTTCGGGCGCCAGCCAGGCCGAGCGCTGGCCGCCGACCGTCGATGTGCCGGACGGCGAGCCCGCGAAGCCCTCGCCACCCTTAGGGTAGAATTGGATAAAATCGTGGCAGTTAAGGTTAAATTAACCTTTTTCTCGCCAGGAACCTACTCAAAAGCGGTAAAACATTCCAAGACGACCTCTGGCCTGGGGCGCTTTGACGCGTTACGCCTGTCCTCGAACAGCAGTAAGGCTTGGTCAAGCGCCCAGAGCGTTGCACGGCGCTACGTGATCGCATTGTGCCTCCAAAAGAGAGGCGATGGAGGAAACCGTGGCCTATATCGGCTTTGAACAGGCGCCGTCCGTCAGCGCCGCGCGCAAGATCGCCGCGCCGCGCCTTGCCTGGGGCCGCATCGCGATGGTCGGCTTCAGCCTGGCGTTCTGGGTCGGCGTAGCGTTCGCGGTCCGCGCGATCTTCTAGGCTTCAGGCGGGTCGCCGGGCTCTCAGGGCCTGGGCGATCGTGCCGTCATCCAGCCAGTCCAGGTCACCGCCCACCGGAACACCGCGCGCCAGCATCGTCACCGAGACATTCGAGGCCGCCGCCAGCCGATCGGCCAGATAATGCGCCGTGGTCTGGCCATCCACCGTGGCCGGCAGGGCCAGGATCACCTCGGCCACGTCGCCGCCCGCCACCCGCGCCAGAAGCTCGCCGATTCGCAGGGCCTCGGGTCCGATCCCGTCCAGAGCCGACAGCAGGCCGCCCAGCACGTGATAGCGGCCCTTGAACTGACCGCCGCGCTCCATGGCCCACAGCGAGCCCACCTCCTCGACCACGCAGATCATCCGGCCGTCGCGCCCGTCGTCGGCGCACACGGCGCAGGGCTGCGTGGTGTCCAGCGACCCGCAGACCGAGCAGGTCCGCACCTTGGCCTGGGCGTCGACCATGGCCGCCGTCAGGGGGGCCAGCAGGGTGTCGCGCTTCTTGAGAAGCGCCAGCGCCGCCCGCCGGCCCGAGCGCGGTCCCAGCCCCGGCAGCTTGGACAGCAGGGCGATCAGGCGCTCGATCTCGGGTCCGGCGGAAGCGGCCATTCTTTTCCTTGAAAATCCCCGTCCAACGGAGGGGGTGGTCCTAGAACTTCATGCCCGGCAGGCCGCCCATCATCCCGGCCATCGGGCCGGCGGCGTCCTGCATCAGCTGGGCCTGGGTAATATCGAGCTTTCTCTTGGCGTCGGCGTGCGCGGCCACGATCAGGTCCTCGATGACCTCGCCTTCGCCCGGCGCGACCAGGCTTTCGTCGATCCTGACCTTGGCCAGTTCGCCCGTGCCCTTCAGCGTGACCGTGACCATGCCGCCGCCCGAGGCGCCCTCGATCAGGGTCTCGGCCAGCCGCGCCTGGGCGTCGGCCAGTTTCTGCTGCATCTCCTGAGCCTGCTTCATCAGGCCGCCGAGGTCTTTCATCTCACGTCTCCAAGTCTAGCGCGTTCCCTCCCCCTTGGATGGGGGAGGGGCAGGGGTGGGGGTGACACCGCCGGACGATTTCAACTCGGCCGAGCCGTATCCTGAAAGGCTTTCACCCCCATCCCCAACCCTTCCCCCATCAAGGGGGAAGGGAGAAATCAGTCCTCGACCTCGTCCGGCTCGATCGGCGCCGGTTCGGGGCCGGGGATCTTGCGGACCTCAAGCTCGGCGCCCGGGAAGGCGCTGAGCAGGGCGGCCACGAAGGGGTCGGCCTTGATCTGGGCCATCGCCTCGCGGTCCTCGCGCTTCTGGCGCTCCATCAGGGTCTCGGCCCCGCCGCCGCCCTCGGCAGCGACCAGCCAGGGCTGGCCGGTCCATTCCTTCAGGGCCCGCACCAGGCGTCCGGCCAGATTGCCGGGCGCCCCGGGCGCGGCCTCATAGGTGATGGCGCCCGGCCGAAAGCTGATCGGACGGACAAATTGCTCGACATCCAGCCGCAGGCCGATGTCGCGCTTGGCGGCGATCAGGGCCAGAACATCGTCGAACGAGGCCAGCACTGGCATGGCCTGGGCCGCCGGCGAGGCCATCGAAACAATCTGGGCGCTGACGCCGCCAGAGCCGCCGCCGCCGCCGCCCGCCGAACCGCCGCCGGGCGCGCCGCCGCCAACGGAGGTCCCGTCGCGCAGCGCCTTCAGGGCTTCTTCGGGACCGGGCAGATCGGCCGCATAGCACAGGCGGATCAGGGCCATCTCGGCGGCTGCCATGGCGTCGGGCGCGCGGCGCACCTCGTCATGAGCCTTCAGCAGCATCTGCCACAGCCGCGACAGCGTGCCGGCCGAGGTGTGAGCCCCGATGGCGGCAAGGCGCGCGGCCTGCTCCTTGGGCAGGGTCAGGGCGTCGGGACCCAGGGCCTTGGCCACGGCCGCGCCATGGCAGTGGTCCAGCAGGTCCAGCATCACCACCGCCGGATCGGCCCCGAAACCCCACAGGGCGCGGAAGCCTTCCAAGGCGTCGGCGGGCTTGCCGCTCATCACGGCCTCGAACAGGGCGATGGTCTGACCGCGATCGGCCAGGCCCAGCATGTCGCGGATCACGGCGGCCGAGACCGTGGCCCCGCGGTCGGCCTGGACAATGGCCTGGTCGAGAAGCGACAGGCCATCGCGCACCGAACCTTCGGCGGCCCGGGCGATCAGGGCCAGGCCGTCGGCGTCGACCCGCGCGCCTTCCTTGGCGGCGATCCTGTCGAAGTGCTTGACCAGCACGTCCGGCTCGACCCGGCGCAGGTCAAAGCGCTGGGTGCGCGACAGGATGGTCACCGGCACCTTGCGGATCTCGGTGGTGGCGAAGATGAACTTGGCGTGCGGCGGCGGCTCTTCCAGCGTCTTGAGCAGGGCGTTGAACGCCGCCGTCGACAGCATGTGCACTTCGTCGATGATGTAGACCTTGTAGCGCGCCTCGACCGGGGCGTAGCGCACCCCGTCCAGCAGTTCGCGCATCTCGTCGACCTTGGTGCGCGAGGCGGCGTCCAGTTCCAGCACGTCCATGTGCCGGCCTTCGATGATCGAGCGGCAGTGATAGCCGTCGACCGTCAGATCGACAGAAGGCTGATGGACGGTGTCGCTCTCGTAGTTGAGGGCGCGGGCCAGCAGGCGGGCGGTCGTGGTCTTGCCCACCCCCCGCACGCCGGTCAGCATGAAGGCGTGAGCGATGCGGCCGCTGGAGAAGGCGTTGGCCAGGGTGCGGACCATGGCCTCCTGGCCGATCAGGTCCTCGAAGTTGCGCGGCCGATATTTGCGGGCCAGCACGGTATAGGCCGCGTCCGGATCGCTCGGCGCTTCGACAGCGACCGGCCGCGGCGCGGCGACGACCGAAGCGGTCGAGGGTTCAACCGGCGGCGCACCGAAGATGTCGGCGGTATTGGCGTCCCGCTCGGCGGGCTCTTCTTCCCATGGCGGCGCGGAATCGGCTGTGAGGTCGTCGTGGTCGGCCATGGCGACAACTGTAGAGCGCCGGAGCGCCCAGCAAAAGGCTCGCTCGCATCCGGCGAGCATCTGCTGACAGATTTAAGGGAGATAAGGTGGAGACCGGCGGACGACCCGAAGCTTGGCTCGTTGTGGCTGCTGCCTCTCGGCCCTGACCAGATTGGCGAGGGCTCCGCCCGTCACCGATCTCCGAGGCCTATATCGCGACTCATGACGGACGATGCAAGTCCGTGCGACGTCGTGACGACTCTTCTCGGCTGGGCTACAGAAACCGCATGGCCCTTTCGATCATCACCAACACCTTCGCCGGCAACCCTCTGGACCGCTCCAGCGAGCGACGCAGCGATCCGTCCTGGCTGGCCGAGAAACTGGCCGACCCCAGCTCGCTGGCCGTGGCGGTGTGGAACGGCAAGCCCCTGGTCGAGGACGTGCTGGACGAGGATGGCAAGCCGACCGGGGCCCAGATCGCCTACCTGCGCGCCGACATGGCTGAGGAACTGGCCGGCGGAAGCGAGAAGCTGCTGTTCCTGGGGCTGTGGAAGGACATCGCGGTGTTTGCCGTCGACCTGGACGGCAATGCCGATCCCGCCGAAGGGCCGTTGAAGGGTCTGGGCCGGTTCGAGGAGCTGCGCGGGATCGCCGCCTCGATGCCCCCGGCCGACGCCGGCATCCTGGCCACCGCCCGCTCGATGTTCGAGTGGCGCCGCCGCCATCGCTGGTGCAGCGCCTGCGGCCAGCCTTCGGAGGTCGGTGACGGCGGCTGGAAGCGCATCTGCCCCGCCTGCAAGGCCGAGCACTTCCCGCGCACTGACCCGGTGGCGATCATGCTGGCGGTGCACGAAGACAAATGCCTGCTGGGTCGCCAGGCCCTGTGGCCGCCGGGCATGTTCTCGGCCCTCGCCGGGTTTCTCGAGCCCGGCGAGACCATCGAGGAAGCCTGCGCCCGCGAACTGATGGAAGAGGCCGGCCTGACGGCGACCTCGGTGCGCTACCACTCCAGCCAGCCTTGGCCCTGGCCCTCATCGCTGATGATGGGCCTGATCGCCCAGGTCGACAGCAACGACGCGCGGCCAGACCAGACGGAACTGGAAGAGGTGCGCTGGTTCACCAAGGAAGAGGCCGGGGCGCTGATCAAGGGCGAACTGGAAGGCGTGTTCGCCCCGCCGGCCCTGGCGATCGCCCACCAGCTGATCAAGGCGTGGGTGGAGGAGTAGTCCTCCCCCTGAAGGGGGAGGCGGCCGGAGGCCGGTGGGGGAACACCGCACCGAGTCAGCAGCACTTCCCCCTCCGATCGCTTCGCGATCGCCTCCCCCGCTAGGGGGAGGACTTTAAAGCCCACCCCTACCTAAACGGCGGCTCGTCAAACGCCCGCAGCTTGCGCGAATGCAGGTTGGCGCCCTCGTCCAGCAGCAGCTTGCAGGTCAGGATGCCGATCTGCAGATGCTGGCTGATCGCCCGCTCGTAGAAGGCGTTGGCCTGGCCCGGCAGCTTGATCTCGCCGTGCAGCGGCTTGTCGGACACGCACAGCAGCGTCCCGTACGGCACCCGGAAGCGATAGCCCTGGGCGGCGATGGTGGCCGATTCCATGTCGATGGCCACGGCGCGGCTCTGGTTGAAGCGCAAGGCCGACAGGCTGTGGCGAAGCTCCCAGTTGCGGTCGTCGGTAGTGACCACGGTGCCAGTGCGCAGGCGCTTCTTCAGCTGGTCGCCACTGTCGCCGCTGATGGCTTTCGAGGCGTCGTAGAGAGCGCGCTGCACCTCGGCGATCGACGGCACCGGGATTTCCGGCGGCAGGACGGCGTCCAGCACATGGTCGTCGCGCAGATAGGCGTGGGCCAGCACATAGTCGCCGATGGTCTGGGTGTCGCGCAGGCCGCCGCAGTGGCCGATCATCAGCCAGGCCTGAGGGCGCAGCACGGCCAGGTGGTCGCAGATGGTCTTGGCGTTGGACGGGCCGACGCCGATATTGATCAGGGTGATGCCCGTGCCGCCCGGCCCCATCAGGTGGTAGGCGGGCATCTGGTGCTTGCGCCAGGTCGACTCGGCCACCGCCAGTTCGGGATTGGCGGTGTTGGCGGTGATCATCAGCCCGCCCGAGCACGACAGGCCCTCATAGCGCGTGCCCGGCTCCGCCAGCTGCTCGATGCCCCAGCGCACGAACTCGTCGACATAGCGATGATAGTTGGTGAACAGGATGAACTGCTGCACGTGCTCGGCCGGCGCGCCGGTGTAGTGCTTCAGGCGGGCCAGCGAGAAGTCGGTGCGCAGGCCGTCGAACAGGGCCAGCGGCCGGGTCTCTTCCAGGGCCGCGTCCCAGACGCCGTCGGCGATCTCGTCGCCAATGAAGGCCAGGTCGGTCGTCGGGAAGAACCGCGCGATGTCTTCCGAGCGCACATCGGCCTGGTTCAGGTCGATGCTGGCGTCCAGCACATAGGGATAGGGGATCTCCTGACGCGACCGGTCGACCTCGATCTCGACGTCGAAATCGTTGAGCAGCAGGGTCAGTTGTTCGACCAGATAGTCCTTGAACTGGTTGGGCTTGGTGACCGTGGTCGCATAAACGCCGGGGCGGCTGACCCGGGCGTAGGACCGCGCCAGCTTGGGCGGCAGGCCCTCGGGATCATAGGTGATGCGCAGCTCGGGATAGGCGAAGGTCCCGTCGAAGCGCTGCTGCGGATCAGGCCGCGCACCGGTTTCGAGATAGGCCTTGAGGGCGGTCCGGAGGGCGCCCACGGCGCGCTCGTATTCCTGATTCAGCTGTTCAACGACAGCAATTGCTTTTTCTTGGTTTGACATGGGCTCTTATAGCGATGTTTCGCGACATTGGCGAGACTGCCCCCTTGGCGGGCGCGAAGGGCATGGACGAACCCGCGCGCGTCGGCCACAAGGACGGACATGCTCAAGACTGAGGCGGGCCATGGCGGGTTCATGCTCGCCGTTCGTCGGACAGGTCAGAGCTGAAAAGACTGCTCGCGCCGTGCGGCGCGGCGCCCGAGGGGAGCTTCATGAACAAGCGTTTCGCCTATCTGATCATCGCGTCCATGGTCCTTGGGGTCACGGTGGGCTGGGCCTGCAACCAGTTCCTTGACCCGGTCGCCGCAAAGGCCGCCGCCGGCAATCTGTCGATCATCACCGATATCTTCCTGCGCCTGATCAAGATGATCATCGCCCCGCTGGTCTTCACGACCCTGGTGGCCGGCGTCGCGCACATGGAAGACGCCGCCGCCGTCGGCCGCATCGGCGCCAAGACCATGACCTGGTTCATCGGCGCCTCGGCCGTCTCCCTGGTGCTGGGCCTGCTGATGGTTCACCTGCTGGATCCGGGCGCGGGCCTGAACATGACCCATATGGACGTCATCGGCGCCAAGACGACGGCCACCACCGAGGCCTTCACCTTGAAGGGCTTCATCACCCATCTGGTGCCCACCTCGATCTTCGACGCCATGGCCAAGAACGAGATCCTGCAGATCGTCGTCTTCTCGCTGTTCGTCGGCACCGCCGTCGCGGCCCTCGACGACAAGGCGCCCAGGGTTCTGGAGCTGGTCGAGCAGGCCGCCCAGATCATGCTGAAGGTCACGAGCTTTGTCATGAAGCTGGCCCCGCTGGCCATCTTCGCGGCTCTGGCCTCGACCATCGCCACCCAGGGCCTGGGCATGCTGGCCACCTATGGCAAGTTCGTGCTCGGCTTCTACCTGACCATGGGCGTGCTGTGGGCGCTGCTGTTCCTGGCCGGCGCCGCCGTGCTGGGCAAGCGGGTGATCCCGCTGTTTGGCGTGATCCGCGACCCCACCCTGCTGGCCTTCTCGACCGCCAGCTCCGAAGCCGCCTATCCGCGCATCCTCGACAGCCTGCCCAAGGTCGGCGTGCGCCGCCGCATCGTCAGCTTCGTGCTGCCGCTGGGCTATTCTTTCAATCTCGACGGCTCGATGCTGTACTGCACCTTCGCCACCATGTTCATCATGCAGGCGCACGGCGTTGAGCTGACGGTGGCCCAGCAGATCTTCATGCTGCTGCTGCTGATGGTGACGTCCAAAGGCATCGCCGGCGTGCCGCGCGCCTCGCTGGTGGTGATCATGGCCACCCTCACCTATTTCGGCCTGCCGGAAGCCTGGATCGCCCTGGTCCTGGGCGTCGATCACCTGCTGGACATGGGCCGCTCGGCCACCAACGTGGTCGGCAACAGCGTCGCCGCCGCCGTGGTCGCCAAGTGGGAGGGCGAACTGGACGACATGCCTGAGGACGAGGTCGAGCCGGCCAAGGCCTGACTACTGTAGATTGACTCGCGGCGGGATGGGTTCATGCTCAGTTGCACCCTTCCCGCCGGAGTTTTCGTCATGAAGCCTTTCAAGAGCTTCGGCCTGATCGCTCTTGGCGCGCTGGCGCTTTGCGCCGCTCCGGCGCTGGCCGGTGAGCGCGACTGCTTCGACAGCCGTCAGGTAAACAACTGGGCCGCCGTGGGCGACCAGACCCTGTTGCTGCGGGTGGGCACCTCTGACTACTACCAGATCGACCTGAGCCGACCGGTCAAGCACATACGCTCGCCCTTGGCCAAGCTGGCGCTGGTCAGCCGCGAAGGCCGGATCTGCCACGTCGGCGACCTGGACCCGCGCATACTGTTCGGGCCTCAGTTCACGATGGGCCTGCCCGTCGCCGGCCTGCATCGTCTGAACGAAGCCGAACAGGCCGCAATCGGCGAAACCAACCTGCCCGGCCGTCACTATCGCCGTCGGAACCAGGAGTGACGCGGCCTCGTCCTTGACTTGAGCGCCGGTCGGGCCAATCTCAATCGCGGGGGGATCAGGATCGGACAGATGACCAAGCTCACCTTCCTCGCGCGAACCGCTGTCGCCGGTTTCGCCCTCTTCGCCGGCAGCGCAGCCTCCGCGCAAGCGCCCGTTGCACAGACGCCTGCCGCAAAGCCCCGGCCGCCGTGTTTCTCGCTGTCGGACTGGCATGGCTGGAGCTCACCCAGCCGCGACGTCCTTTACATGAAGGTGCGCAACAAGGAGGTCTATCGCCTCGACCTGGCGCACGGCTCGAACCAGCTGCGCTCGCCCGGTTCGCATATTGTCAGCGTGGTGCGCGGCAGCGACCGGATCTGCACACCCATCGATCTGGACCTGCGGGTGTCCGACGGCTTCGGCATGGACATGCCCATCCGCGCCAAGACCATCACCAAGCTGACGCCCGAAGAGATCGCGGCGATCCCCAAGAAGGATCGGCCCTAACCTCTAGGCAGCGGCCGCCGCGTTGATCAGCGCCACCACCATGGCGTTGGCCGGCGTGGCGATGCCGTGCAGGGCGCCGCGACGCACGATGACGCCGTTGCGGGCGTCCAGCTCCATCGGCCGTCCTGCCAGGCGATCGGCGTGCAGCGAATTGATCCCGTCAGGCGCCGCCGCGCGATAGCCGGCGATCACAGCGTCAGGCAGGTCGTCGGAGAGGTCCGCGCCCTCTGCCCGGCCCACGGCCACGCATTCGGCCACCAGGGTCCGCATCACCTGAGCCGCGCCCTCGTCATGGGCCAGGCTCGCCGGCTTCAGCACCAGGGCGTTGACCGCCCCGGCGCAGTTGAGGGCCAGCTTCTTCCAGGCCTGCGTTCTGAAGTCCTGCGTGGTCGAGACGGCGATCGGGGTGTGGGCGAACAGGGCCACAAAGGCGCGGCCGGCCGCGTCGTCCGGAACCTGGATCCAGCCGTCGCGGCGCTGCAGGATGCGGCCCGGCGCGCTGCGCTCGGCGGGGATGTCGACCACTGCCGGCACGATGCGCTCGGCCGGCAGGCGATCCAGGAACGGCTCGACATGCTCGACCCCGTTGCGCAGCACGGCCAGCTGGGTCTGTGGCCCGACCAGGACGTCCAGCCAGCCCCCCGCCGAAGTGGTGTCATAGGTCTTGGTGGCGATCAGCACCCAGTCGACGGGACCAGCCTTGGCCGGATCGGTCAGCACGGCAGGGTTGGCCGTGATCATGCCGCCGGGCGTCTCGATCTCCAGCCCTTCGAACGGGGTGCGGGCGCAGACCGTGACCAACAGGGCCGGGTTCTGGGCCAGCCAGGCGGCGATGGTCCCACCGACCGCGCCGGGACCGATCAGGGCGATGGTGGTCATGGTGACGACTCCAAAACGAAAACGCCGCCCTGATAGAGGGCGGCGTTTCCTACGTCACGTTGCGAAAAATCACTCCGCCGGCAAAGTCTGGTCCGAACGCTTGGCCATCAGCTGTTCGAAGCTGGACCACACGCCTTCGCCGCCATGCCACTGGCCCTTGGTCGCGGCCTTGGAATATTCGGTGGACCGCGCCTCGAAGAAGTTGGCGTGCTCGACGCCGCTGAGCAGCGACTGCAGCCACGGCAGCGGGTTTTCCTTGATGCCATAGACTTCCGGCAGCTGCAGCTGGCGCAGGCGCCAGTCGGCGATGAAGCGGATATATTGCTTGATGTCTTCCGGGGTCATGCCCTGGACCTCGCCGGCCTCGAAGGCCAGGTCGATGAACTTGTCCTCAAGGGCCACCACGGTCTTGCAGCAGTCGACGATGTCGTCGGCCACGGCCTTGGTCACCGCGCCGGTCTCGGCGTTGAAGGCATGGTACAGCTTGATGATGCCTTCGCAGTGCAGGCTCTCGTCGCGGATCGACCACGAGACGATCTGGCCCATGCCCTTCATCTTGTTGAAGCGCGGGAAGTTCATCAGCATCGCGAAGCTGGCGAACAGCTGCAGGCCCTCGGTGAAGCCGCCAAACATCGCCAGGGTGCGGGCGATGTCGGCATTGGTCTCGACGCCGAACTTCTGCATGAAGTCGTGCTTGTCGCGCATCGCCTCATATTCGAGGAAAGCCCCGAACTCGCTTTCCGGCATGCCGATGGTCTCGAGCAGCAGGGCGTAGGCCGCAATATGGATGGTCTCCATATTGGCGAACGACGACAGCATCATCTTCACTTCGGTGGGTTTGAACACCCGGCCGTAGCGTTCCATGTAGTTGTCGGCGACCTCGATATCGGCCTGGGTAAAGAAGCGGAAGATCTGCGTCAGCAGGTTCCGTTCCTTGTCATTGAGCTTGACGGCCCAGTCCTTGAGGTCCTCGCCCAGCGGCACCTCTTCGGGCATCCAGTGGACCTGCTGCTGCTTCTTCCAGAACTCGTGAGCCCACGGATAACGGAAGGGCTTGTAGGCTGCCGAAGGCGTCAGGAGGCCAGGAAGGGTGATAAGCTTGGCGGACATCGGCAGCGGCTCCAGGGACGGGCGGACACGAATCGGACGGACGAGTTAGGCTCTCTTCGTACCGCAGCCAACAGGTTCATCTAGTGGTCAGTTGGTCGCAGCACACAACATGTTGTGGGTAGATTGCTAATCGATGGTTAACGCAGCATACACCATTTACGGCGCGCTTGGCTCGGGTTCCGTGCCTGTGGAAGCCACTTTGACCCTGCTGGGGCAGCCCTATGCGGTCATAGAGGCGCCGACCTGGGAAGGCGAGTCGCAGCAGGCCAAGGTGGCCGTGGTCAACCCGCTGAAGCAGATCCCGGCCCTGGTCACGCCGGCCGGCGAGACGATCACCGAGAGCGCCGCCATGCTTATCTGGCTGGCCGACCGTCACCCGCAGGCGGGCCTGTCCCCGGCCCCGGGCGCCCCCGAGCGCGCCCAGTTCCTGCGCTGGATGACCTTCATCCCGGCTTCGATCTACAGCCTGTTCTGGGTGCGCGATGATCCCTCGCGGCTGGTCGGCGACGACGCGGCGATGCAGGCCCGGGTCAAGGCCGCCACCGCCGAGCGCATCCTCGACTGCTGGGCGATGATGGAGAGCCAGCTTGAGCCCGGCCGCTACCTGCTGGGCGACCAGATGAGCGTGCTCGACCTTTATGTCGCCGTCGTCAGCCGCTGGGGGCCGAGGCGGGTGCGATTCTACGAGGTCGCGCCGCGGATGGCGGAGGTGGTAAAGCGGGTGGACGCCGATCCCAGGCTGGCCGCGTTCTGGGCGGAGCGGTTTCCGTTCTTCGACGGGTGGGAGCGGTTGGGGCAGCAGGGGTGAAGGCATGTCGGAGGCCGACCAGCCCATTACAGTTGTCGCCGCGCTCAATGCTCGCGAAGAGCGCTACATCGTGCGGACAATTCGGCGATACTTCGGTGAAAACGCCACGATCAGGAACTGGGGCGTCGAACCAACGCGCATGATGCTTCACGTTGAAACCGATCTCGATATCGGGCTCATGGAGCACGAATGCCTCGGCCTATTGATGTGCGAAATCCAGCGAGAAAGCGTCAGCCTGGAGTCGACGCGGCGCGGCCAAAAGCTCAAAGGCAATGCCAAGACCGCCTACCGTCGAGGTGTCGTCCTTGGCGGTTCGGATGAGACTCTGGACCCAGCATCCCCCGCATGGCGGCTTTACGTAGAGAACCTTCACCGCTAGAAACCCCGCCGATGCACATCGCCGCGACCACTATTATGACCCCAAAAACGACCCGCTTCGGTGGGGCGTCTTCGGGTCTGTGCGCGATCTAGCCAGCATCCCGAATTCAGCCCCGCCGATGCGCGGGGCGGCTCTCACTTTCCAAGAGACCTGAAGCTCCCCGCGCCTCCGCACTTTCCAGGAGACGTACCCCCGTGAGCTTCAAGTTTTCCCGTTCCAATCCCCCGCATGTCGGCGTGGTCGGCGCCACCGGCCTGGTCGGCGGCATGATGCGCGAGCTGCTGGCGGAGCGCGATTTCCCGCTGGCCAGCTTGCGCCTATTCGCCTCGCCCCGCTCAGCGGGGACGAAGATCGCGTTCCAGGGCAACGAGATCACCGTCGAGAACGCCGAAACCGCCGACTTCGCGGGCCTCGACCTCGTGTTCTTCTCGGCCGGCGGCGACACCTCGCGCGAACTGGCCCCGAAGGCCGCCGCGGCCGGGGCGATCGTGATCGACAACTCCTCGGCCTGGCGCGGCGATCCGGACGTGCCGCTGGTGGTGTCGGAGGTCAATCCGCATGCTCTGCGCCACATCCCCAAGGGCATCGTCGCCAATCCCAACTGCACCACCATGGCGGCCATGCCGGCCCTGAAGCCGCTGCACGAGGCCGCCGGCCTCAAGCGCCTGACGGTCAGCACCTATCAGGCCGCTTCGGGCGGCGGGGTGGCCGGCATCGAGGTGCTGGCCCGGCAGCTGGCCGCCGGCGCCAAGGGCGATGTGGCGGGCCTGGCCCTGAGCGGCGACGCCGTCGCCCTGCCGCCGCCCGAGAAGTGGGCCGTGCCCCTGGCCTACAACGTGGTGCCGCTGAACTATGTGTTGGCGCAGGATGGCTACACCGAGGAAGAGCTGAAGCTGCGCGACGAGACCCGCAAGATCCTCGAGATCCCGGGCCTGCCGGTGTCCAGCACCTGCGTGCGGGTGCCGGTGTTCACGGGCCATTCGCTGTCGATCAACGCCGAGTTCGAGCGGCCGATCTCGGTGGCGCAGGCGACCGCCCTGCTGACCGCCGCGCCCGGCGTGGTGCTGGACGATGTGCCCAACCCCTTGGCCGCGACGGGCCAGGATCCGGTGTTCGTGGGCCGCATCCGACCCGACCCCACCGTGGCCCACGGCCTGGCGCTGTTCGTCACCGGCGACAACCTTCGCAAGGGCGCAGCCCTGAACGCCGTGCAGATCGCCGAGGTGATGCTGGACCACTAGACGCCCGGATCTCGTCATCCCGGAGCGGCGAGGTCGCCCGGGATGACCTCAGGCCGAGATCGCGTGCAGTTCCGCCGCATGCGCCCGCAGCCAGGCCCTGTGGGGGGCGGGGTCGCCCACCAGCCGCTCGCACAGCGCCCAGAACTTTGGCCCGTGATTGGCCTCAATCAGGTGCGCGCATTCGTGGGCGGCGACATAGTCGGCCACCGCCGCCGGGGCCAGGATCAGGCGCCAGCTGTAGCGGATGGCGGCCGGCGTTCCGGGACGCGCCGGTCGGCACGACCCCCAGCGCGCCTTGGGGTCGGCCACCGCCACCGAAGGCATCGGCCGGCCCAGGGCCTGGGCGTGGATGGCGGTTCGGTCGGTCAGCACGGTCAGGGCCTCGCGCTTGGCCAGCCGCAGAACCTTGAGGCCCCAGTTGGCGTCGTCGGGCGCGACCAGGCGATCGCCGTCGATGCGCGCCCGACCGGGGCCGACCTCGAGCCTGTAAGCTTTGTCGTAAAGCCGCAGAATTCCGCCCGGCGCGACGCTGATCCGCCCTGGCAGGGCGGCCAGTTGACCGGCGATCCAGGCGGACTTTTCGTGGGCGAAGGCGACGGCTTCGGAGAGCCGGCGCGGATTGGGGGCCAGGGCGACCACTTCGGACCTGGCGCGATCGACCCGCAGCGAGATGCGCCGGGCCCGTCCGTCGACTTTCAGCCGCACGGTGCAGCCGGCCACGTCCAGCCGGTCGCCATCGGAAAAGCGCTGAGCAGCGGTGAACAGACCCATGCCCCTACATCGCGTCTAGACGACGGCGATGCAAGGCAGGCGGCGCGGTCAGACCTCGTCGGAGAAGTTGGGATCGCTCTTGCGGATGAACGCCCGCACGCGCGGATAGATCTCCTCGCGGAACCGGCGACCGTTGAAGACGCCATAGTGACCGACGCCGGGCTGGACGTAGTCGGTCTTCATGTCGTCGGGCAGGTTGGGCGTCAGGCCGTGGGCGGCCTGGGTCTGGCCGATGCCGGAGATGTCGTCGTTCTCGCCTTCCACCGTCATCAGGCCGATATCGGTGATCAGGTCGGGCCGCACCCGCTTGCCGCGATGCATCAGTTCGCCCTTGGGCAGCAGGTGCTGCTGGAAGACGATGTCGATGGTCTGCAGGTAGAACTCTTCGGTCAGGTCCAGGACCGACAGGTACTCGTTGTAGAATTCCAGGTGCTTGTCGGCGCTGTCGCCATCGCCCTTCACCAGGTCCTGGAAGTAGCGCTTGTGGGCTTCTTGGTGCTTGGCCTTGTTCATGCTCATGAAGCTGGCCAGCTGAACGAAGCCCGGATAGACCCGCCGGCCCGCGCCCACATAGGGCGGCGGCACAGTGTAGATCATGTTGGACTGGAACCAGGCGAAGGGCTTTTCCTCGGCCAGGTTGTTGGTCACGGTCGGCGACAGGCGCGCATCGATCGGCGAGCCCATGAAGGTCATGCTGGCCGGGCGCGAGGGGTGGTTTTCGGCAGCCATCAGGGCGGCGGCGGCCAGAACCGGCGGACCCGGCTGGCAGACAGCCACGACATTGGGACGAGGGCCCAGCACGGCCAGCATCTGGATGATGTGATCGATATAGTCGTGGAAGTCGAAGCGGCCTTCCAGCATCGACACTTCGCGGGCGTTGACCCAGTCGACGATAAACACCGCATGGTCGGGCAGGAAGGCCTCGACCGTGCCCCGGAGCAGCGTCGCGTAGTGACCTGAGAGGGGCGCGACGATCAGCACGGCGGGATCGAGGCTGAACTTCCCGGCCCGGCGCATGTCGGCCATGTCGCGGTCGAACTGGACGACGCGGGCCCAGGGGCTTTCCCAGACCACGGTGGGGCGCACCCGCACATCGACCTGGCCGACCTTGATGGTGTCGATGTTCCAGGCCGGCTTTCCGTATCGTCGCGTGACGTTCGAGAACAGGTCGGCGCCGGCGTGCATGCGGCGGCCAAGATCGGTGTTGGCGGCCGGGTTTAGCGGCGAGCCCCAGAAGTCGCGCGCGACACGGGCCGCTTCGCGCAAGGGGGAGGAGGCGTAATAGGCCGCTTCATGAAGGGCGTAGAGCATGGCGCATCCAATATGTTGCGCCGCAACATAGCATGGCGAAACCTAAGAAAGTCCAACGAAGATGCGCGCCCGTCCGGGATCAGCCCTCGCGCATGGCGTCGTTGATGCGCCGGGCGATGTCTTCCGGCGGCAGGTTGTAGGGGATCACGGTGCTGAAGCGGCCCTTGGGGTCCATCAGATAGATCGCCGTCGAGTGGTCGATTGTATAGCCGGGACCGTCGCCGACCTTGGTGTAGTAGACGCGATAGGCCTTGGCCGCCGCCGTCACCTGCTCGGGCGTTCCCGTCAGGCCGAGAGTCGATTTGGGCACGTAGTCGGCCGTCAGATAGGCCTTCATCTGCTTCACGTCGTCGCGGCCCGGATCGACCGAGACGAAGACGATCCGCAGGTCTTCGGCTTTCTTCGGGCCCAGGATGTCGGTGGCCGCCGCCAGGCCCTGCAGGGTGCCGGGGCAGACGTCGGGGCAATAGGTAAAGCCGAAAAACACCGCGCTCCACTTGCCCTTCAGGGCCTTTTCGGTGGTCGGGGCGCCGTTCTGGTCGACCAGCTGGAAGGGTCCGCCTACCGCCGCCGCACCGTTCTCCGACTTGAAAACGCCCGCCCGGAAAGCCAGGCCGGTCGCGAAAACCGCCGCGATCAGACAGGCCAGAATCAGGATGATGCGGTGACGAGGCATGGGCATTTTTCCTTTGGCTCTCGCCAGACGCGAAAATCTGGACTTAACCTGCGACATGGCTGACGTTTCGTACGCAAGAGCGCCCGAAGACCAGCGTTCGAGGGGGCTCGATAAGCCGGGTGAAGATCCGGCGCAAGATGATGGCTGGTCCTGGGCTGCGCCCGGACTGCGTCGCGGCCGCCTGCGGGTTCGCTCCCTGCTGGCCCAGCGCTGGCTGGCCGTGGCCGGCCAGACGGCGGCCCTGCTGTTCGTCGGCATGGTGCTGAAGCTTCAGATTCCCTGGGCCCTGTGCTTTTCGCTTATCGCCCTGTCGGCCTGGCTCAATGTGCTGCTGAGCCTGGCCTCGAGCGGTCAGAGGCTGGCGCGTGAGGGCGAGGCTACGGCCCAGATCGCCTTTGATATCCTGCAGTTGTCAGGCCTGCTGTACCTGACCGGCGGGGCGCACAACGCCTTCTGCCTGCTGCTGATCGCGCCCGTCACTCTGGCGGCGGCCACCCTGCCCGCCCGCTACGCCCTGTGCCTGGCGCTGCTGGCCATCGCCAGCACGGTGCTGCTGACCTTCTTCCACCTGCCGGTTCCCGTGGTGGCGGGCGCGCCGCCGATGGTGGAGCCGCCGCCGGCGCAGCAGGCCATCATGGTCCTGGCCCGGATCATGGGTATCGTCATCACCGGCGCCTATGCCTGGCAGGCGGCCAGCGAATCCGCGCGGATGGAGCTGGCGCTCAACGTCACCGAGACGGTGCTGGCTCGCGAGCAGAGACTGTCAGCCCTGGGCGCCCTGGCCGCCGCCGCCGCCCACGAGCTGGGCACGCCCCTGGCGACGATCTCGGTGGTCGCGCGCGAAATGGCCCGCAACGCGCCCGACGACCAGACCCGCGAGGATGCCGAACTGATGATCGGCCAGGCGGCGCGCTGTCGCGAAATCCTCCAGCGCCTGACCGAGATGCCCGAGGCCAAGGACGCCGTGCACGAGCGCATGAGCCTGGTCCAGCTGGTCCAGGACGTCATCGAGCCGCACCTGGTGCACGGCGTGCGCGTCGAGGCCGTGGTCAACGGTCCGTCGGGGGAATCCGCGCCCGACATCTGGCGGCGGCCCGAGGTGATCCACGCGATGACCTCCATCGTCGAGAACGCCGTCGACTTCGCCCGCGCCGAGGTGCTGGTCATCGCCCGCTTCGACCTGCGCTCAATCGTCATCGAGGTGCGCGACGACGGTCCCGGTTTTTCCGCCGAGGTGCTGGCCAAGCTGGGCGAGCCCTATGTCACCACCCGTCCGGGGGCCGAGGGCTCGCGCACGGGCCATATCGGCATGGGTCTGGGCTTCTTCATCGCCAAGACCCTGCTGGAACGGACAGGGGCCACGGTGGATTTTCGCAATGGTCGGCGGGGCGGGGCGGTGGTCTCGGCGCGCTGGCCCCGGTCGGCGCTTGAGGCCTCTGGTTACACAGGGGCTTGATGACTGGCCGGGAAGGACAACATGATGCTTTATGAGTGTACTCGGTTGAGTACGGGCGCGGGGAGGCGCTGAAGTCATGGCGGATATTAGTGAGCTGGTTGCGGCCCTGCCCGACAAGACGCTTCTGCTTCTCGACGACGATGCGCCCCTGCGCACGCGCCTGGGACGCGCGCTGGAGCAGCGGGGGTTCGTGGTGACCCTGGCCGCCTCGGTGGCCGAAGCCCTGGCCCTGTTGCGCGCCCACGCCCCCGCCCACGCCGTGCTCGACATGCGACTGGAGGACGGCACGGGACTGAAGGTCGTCGAGGCGGTGCGCGATGCCCGGCCCGACGCCAAGATCATCATGCTCACCGGCTATGGCAATATCGCCACCGCCGTGGCGGCCGTGAAGGCCGGGGTAGTCGACTACCTCTCCAAGCCGGCCGACGCCGATGAAGTGGCCCGCGCCCTGCTGGCCGCCAAGGACGCCGCGCCGGTGCCGCCGGACAACCCGATGAGCGCCGACCGCGTGCGGTGGGAACATATCCAGCGGGTCTATGAGATGTGCGGCCACAACGTGTCAGAGACCGCGCGGCGCCTGAACATGCACCGCCGGACCCTGCAGCGGATCCTGGCCAAGCGCGCGCCGCGGTAGGGGCGAGACAATCCTCCCCCCGACGGGGGAGGTGGTCGCGTAGCGACCGGAGGGGGAAGTGATGCGGAACCCCCGCTGATACTTCCCTCTCCGTCGCCTGTGGCGACACCTCTCCCATCAGGGAGAGGATCTCCAGATCACATCGCCGAAATGCCGCCGTCGACCTTGATCTCGGCGCCGGTCATGAACTTGCTCTCGTCGCTGGCCAGATAGAGCACGGCGTTGGCGATGTCGTTGGGCTCGCCGATCCGGCCCAGCGGGACCTGCCGCGCCAGCTTGGCGTGGGCCTCTTCCTTGCCGAACCGGGCGGTAAAGCCGTCGAGGATCGGGGTGTCGATGAAGGTCGGGTGGATCGAGTTCGACCGGATATCCAGCTTCATCTTGGCGCAGTACAGCGCGATGTTCTTGGACAGCAGCCAGACCGCCGCCTTGGAGGCGTTGTAGGCCGGTGAATTGCCGTTGGCGATCAGGCCGGCGATCGAGCTCAGATTGATGATCGAGCCCGGCTGATGGGCCCGCATGTGGGTCAGGGCATGCTTGGCGCCCAGGAACACCGAGTCGACATTGACCGACATCACCTTCTTCCAGAGGGCGAAATCGAGGCTCTCGATCGGGCCGTCGCCGCCGATGCCTGCATTGTTGACCAGCACCGACAGGCCGCCCATGGCCTCGGTGGCCTTTTCAAGCACCGCGATCCACTCGTCTTCCTGGGTGACGTCCAGCTCAAAGGCGAAGGCCGTGCCGGCCCCGTGGGCGGCGTTGATCTCGTCAGCGACCGCTTGAGCGCCCGCCAGGTTGATGTCAGCCAGGCTGACCTTGGCGCCTTGGCTGGCCAGCATCCGTCCCGCCGCCGCGCCCAGACCCTGGGCCCCACCGGTGATGAAGGCCTTCTTGCCGGCGACCCGGCCCGTGTTCTGCGCCATTTGGCGTCCTCCCAATTATTCAAACATTAGTTTGAACCGGATGGGAGCGGGGCGGAAGGGGGAAACGGTGGATCAAATCTGTGAGCACTCGTCCCACAGTGGGCTAGAGCCGCTTACCCCGCCGCCCCGTCCATGAACGTCGCCAGCGCCAGATCCAGCTCTGTCACGCCATCGGCGTCATGCGTGGTCAGCAGCACCTCGACCCGGTTGTAGACATTGAACCATTCGGGATGGTGATCGAGCTTTTCGGCCATCAGGGCCACGCGGGTCATGAAGCCGAAGGCGGCATTGAAATCGGCGAACTTGAACGTCTTGGTGATGGCGTCCTTGTCCGGCGCGGCGCTCCAGCCCGAAAGCTGCGCAACAGCGGCGGCGGCGCCGATCCGGGGGCGTGACATGGCAGGTCCTGACGCGAAGGGGATGATCCCCCTTCAGAACGCCAATCCGGTCGCCTTCGCAAGGTCGGCGAGCAACTGGTCCTCGGTGGTGACCTTGATCGCGGTCATGCCCAGGGCGGCGGCCGGCTTGCAGTTGACGCCCAGGTCGTCGAGATAGACGCAGTTTTCCGGCGCGACCTTCAGGGCCTCGCACATCATCAGATAGATGCGTGGATCGGGCTTACGGACCCCGGCCTTGGAGCTTTCGATCACCACCGCAAAATGGCTCATGATCTCGCCGACGGCGGCGGCCTTTTCGGCGCTGGAGGCCATGCCCGCCCCGTGACCGGTGGTGACATTGTTGGTGATGCAGCCGACCTTGAATTGCGCCTTGCAGGCCAGCATCGCCGCCAGCACCCGGGGTCGCAGATCGCCATACAGCAGCGGCAGGACGTCGGCGCCGCGCACCGCATGGCCCAGTCGCGTGGCCTCTTCCAGAAACAAGGCGTCAAAACCCGCCGCGTCGATCTCGGACCGTTCGAACCGCGCCCAGGCATTGGTGTCGGGATCGGTTGAATTGACCGTGCGGATGAAGTCGGTCGGCAGGCCCCGCTGCGTCTCGTAGCGGCGGAAAGCCTCGAACGGCGAGGTTGTGAAGACACCGCCGAAATCCCAGATCACCGCCTCGATCGCCATGCCGCCCTCAAACAGTTGTTTGATCGACGGTAGGGCGCGGCTCAACGCGAGGCAAGCGCCGCCAAGCTGAAGCTCCGTTCGCGCGCTGGATGAACCCGCAGGCCGTTAACCTTTGTTAATGCTTTGCTGCCTGTCCAGGAGCGTTCCATGACCTTGTCCCGTCTCTCCCTCTGTCTCGCCGCAGCCGGCGCCCTGCTCGCCGGCGCCGCCATGGCTGGAGGTCCCGATCAGGGCTTGAGGGGCGGTCCGCCGGTGTCGCGACCTGGACTGCCGCTGGATCCGGAACTGCTGCCGCCCAACACCGGGCCCGGCGATTGCGTGACCCGGCGGGTTACCGGGCCCAGGGGCGCCTATCGCTGGGACCGTGTGGAATGCGACACCGAACGCGGCCGGACCGACTTTGACCCGTGGGGTTATGGCCACCGACCGCTCGAGGTCGAGACCCTGCCGGCCCATCACGCCGAGCGCTACAGCGACGGCTACGATCCGCGCGCCGACGGTCGGCAGGAAGACCGTTATGGCCCTGGCCCCTCGCGATTCAGGGCGTACCGGGTCGCCGGTCGCGACGCCGACGGCTTCCTGGTCTGGCCCGGAAAACGACCCTGACCTTTGACCTGCACCTTGGCCTGAGCCTTGCGGGCGTTCCTTCCCGACGAACCAATTTGGGACGGGGGACCTGAACATGCGAACGCCAACCAAGCCATTCTTCAAACGCTACGAACTGATCGCCATCGCCGCCTTCGTGGTGGCCGCCATTGGGATCAGCAGCTTGGGACTCGTCTACTAGACGAGCCTCCGGCCAGGCCTCTCGGCGCCGAAATGGAACAGGACCGCCCGGCCCGCGCCTTGTGCAGGGGCGGGTGGAGGGGTGATCAGAACACAGGCTTTGGCCGCCCCCGCCGCTCGCGGAAAAAACCCCGCAGCAGGTCGGCGCTCTCCTGGGCCATCACCCCGCCCGTCACCTCAGGCCGCCAGTGACAGGTCGGCTGAGCGAAGAAGCGCGGGCCGTGAACCACGGCGCCGCCCTTGGGATCTTCGGCTCCGAACACCACCCGTCCGATCCGCGCATGGCTGATCGCGCCGGCGCACATGGCGCAGGGCTCCAGAGTCACGACAAGCGTCAGATCGGTCAGCCGATAGTTTTCCAGCTTGGCCGCCACCTGGCGCATCACGGCGATCTCGGCATGCGCCGTCGGGTCATGGGCGGCGATCGGACCGTTGCCGGCGACGCCCAGGATCTCGCCGCTCTTGGGATCAAGGATCACCGCCCCGACCGGCGTCTCGCCACGGGCGGCGGCGGCGCGGGCTTCGTCCAGGGCGATGGCCATGGCGGCTTCATCGGTCAGGCGCAGAGGATCGGAAATGGTCTAGCCCTCCATGGCCAGCAAGGTGATTTGGCAGGCCTGAAGACAGCGAAGCCGCGGCGCAGACTTCAGGGTCGCCTCGAAGATCACAGACTTTCAGTAGGTCATTTTCAGAACGGCGCAAACGCCGCAACCTTGATCCTGACCGCGTTCGGTGCGCATTTGCCGCTCAGCCCATCGAGAGATGCGCCCTGCCCTTCGAAGGACCGACCATGAACGACCTGCCCCCCAACACGCCCCACGACCCTCTGTACGAGCCCGGCCACGACGGCGACCTCGACGATCCGTCGACGGGCGAGCGCGTCGCCAAGGCCCTGGCCCGCGCGGGTGTGGCCTCGCGGCGCGAGGTCGAGCGGCTGATCGAGGCCGGTCGCGTCGCCATTAATGGCAAGGTTCTGACCACCCCGGCGGTGAAGGTGGGTCCCGGCGACTTCCTGACCGTCGACGGCAAGCTGGTGGCCGAACGCGAGCCGACGCGGCTGTTCCGCTACAACAAGCCCACCGGTCTGATGACCACCCACAACGATCCCAAGGAACGCCCGACGGTGTTCCAGGCCCTGCCGCGCGAGCTGCCGCGGCTGATCTCGGTGGGACGCCTCGACCTGAACTCCGAAGGCCTGCTGCTGCTGACCAATGACGGCGAGCTGTCGCGCAAGCTGGAAGCCCCCAACAATGGCTGGGTGCGCCGCTATCGCGTCCGCGCCTTTGGCCATACCGATCAGGCGCGGCTGGACCGGCTGCAAGACGGCGTCACCATCGAGGGCGTGCGCTATGGCCCGATCGAAGCCAAGCTCGACAAGGCCCAGGACAAGGCTGGCGGCGGCAAGAACATCTGGATCACCATCTCGCTGACCGAGGGCAAGAACCGGGAAATCCGCCGTGTGCTCGAGCACCTGGACCTGAAGGTCAATCGCCTGATCCGCCTGTCCTATGGCCCGTTCGCCCTGGCCACCCTGACGCCCGGCCAGGTGGAAGAAGTGGGCCCCCGGGTGATCCGCGAGCTGCTGGCCGGACTGGTGGCCGAGGAAGACATGCCCACCGGCGACAAGCCGCAGTTCATGGGCGTGGCCGATCCCCTGCACGCCCCAGGCACCGCCAAGGGCGGCGAACTGCAGCGCCGGGCCATCAAGTCCGCGCCCCTGCCCAAGGTTCTCGAGCCGGGTGAGCGGACGCTGGAAAAGCCGGTCTACAAGGCCGGCTGGGCCAAGCCGAAGAAGAAGGTCGTCATCGCCGGCGTCAAGCCGATCAAGCGCGCGCCCAAGTCCATCGAGAGCAAGATGATCGGCCCCAAGCCGGACCATCTCGCCCCGCGTGGGGCCAAGGCCGCGACGGGCCCCAAGTCGTTCGGGGCCAAGGCGGCGGGCGGCGTGACCGGGGCCAGGTCCTTCGACAAGGCGGCGGGCGGCAAGCCCTCAGCGGCGAAGCCGGCGCGCGCCGGCGACTTCGCCGCCCGTTCAGCTGAACCGGGCAAGACAGGCGCGAAGGCGTTCACCAGGCCCGCGAGCGCGGGCGGCAAGCCCTTCAGCAAGCCCGGCGCAAAGCCGGCCGCCGAAAAGTCGTCCCGCTCGGCCCCCGCCGCGTTCGAGACCAGGCCGGGCGCGCCGCGTCCGTACAAGGGCCCCAAGAAGCCGCGCTAGGCTTTAGCGCCGTCGACCCTTGGGCTGGCGCTAGATCGTGGCCGGGTCGCGGCTGCCGAACCAGCGGGTGACGATCGGCCAGCGCACCACCGCTTCGGCCAGCAGGGCGTAGCCGGCCCCGATCACCACCGCGCCGACCAGTGAGGTCAGCTCGAACGGATGCGGCGTCTCGGGGGTCAGGGACAGGGGGCGTAGCAGCAGCAGGATGACGATGTTGTTGGCCGCGTGGGCGCCGATCGCCAGCTCGATGCCGCCGGTACGCAGGGTCATCCAGGTCAGGCCCGCGCCCATGGCCGCCCGGATCAGGAAGGCTCCGGGATTGGGGTCAAAGTGGATCAGCGCGAACAGCAGGCCATTGACCGCCATCAGGATCGCCGGACTGCGCGTGAACGCGCCGGCGTGCTTCAACAGCCAGCCCCGGAACACGATCTCCTCGGCGGCGGCGGCGATCACCAGCAGCATGATGGCGAAGCCGGCATAGGTGGCGCGCCCGACGGTTGTCGAGGCCAAGGCCAGGATCGGCGGCGTCGGTGCGCCCGCGCCCAGACTGGCGGCGGCGATCACCAGCGCCACCATGACCACGCCCACCAGAACCAGCCCCGCAACCAGCAGGCGGGTGCGAAAGACGCCGCCCGCGACGGCATAGCGACGGATCGGCCGATGGCTCAGCCCGGCGCTCACCGCGACGAAGGCCAGGGCGGCGGCGCCATTGACCCCGGCCAGGACCGACAGCAGGAACAGCGAAGCCAGACCCTCGGTCTCGGCCCGGGCCGGCTGGTCGAACACGGAAAACAGCGCGGCGGCGGCCGGCGCACCGTCCAGGCCGCTGACCACCACCATCACCAGCAGGCAGGCCGAGGCCGCGCCCAGCACGGCGGCGGCGACGGCGGCCAGCACGCCTACCGGGACTGCGACGGCCAGACGGCGCGCGTCGCGATCATAGGGCGTCAGGTCGGCGAGAAACCTCGACTCCCGCATCGCTTCGAAGATCGCCGCCATCGCCATCGTGTTTTCTGACACCCCTGTTCTTGGAGCGACTAAGAGAGCGCCCATCAAAACTTGTAAAGCGTCCGGCTTGCCGTGGCCCCACAACAGCGGCACACACGCCGATCCAGACAGGGATTGCAGCTCAATGCGCATCGTTTCCGGCCAGTATCGCGGCAAGGCCATCGTCGCCCCGCCCGGCGACGCCACCCGGCCGACCTCCGACCGCGCAAGGCAGGCGGTGTTCAACATCCTGGAGCACGCCGCCTGGGCGCCGGAGCTGCACGGCGCGCGCGTGGTCGACCTGTTCGCCGGCTCGGGCGCCCTGGGACTGGAGGCCCTGTCGCGCGGCGCGGCTTTCTGCCTGTTTGTCGAGACCGCTGATCCGGCGCGCGGCGCGATCCGCGAGAACATCGACGCCATGAATCTGTTCGGGGTCACCCGCGTGCATCGTCGCGACGCGACAGACCTTGGCCTGCCGCCGTCCAGCGTGGGCGCGCCGTTCGACATCGCCTTCCTGGATCCGCCCTACGCCAAGGGCCTGGGCGAGAAGGCCCTGGCCCAGCTGCTGGCCCATGGCTGGCTGAAGCCCGGCGCCATCGTGATGTTCGAGCGCGGCCGTGACGAGCCCGAGCCGGCCACGCCCGGCTTCACGGTCTTGGACACGCGCGACTATGGCGCCGCGCGTGTCCTGTTCCTCAAGGTCGCCGAGTAGCTACCAGCCGCGCACGGTGACGCGGTTGTCCAGCTGCGACCTCAGGCTGACGGCGCCCTCCCGCGTGATGCGGTAGGGGCCGCCGCCGCTACTGGCGATCAGTCGCCGTTTCTTCAGCGCCTTGAAGACGCTCAGGGAGCAGTCGCCCAGCCGCCAGCCTTCTCGGGTGATGCAGTCGACGTCGACAAGGCGGCCATGGTCGTCGCGTACGGGTTCGATACGGGCGCCCTGCGCCAGGGCGTGCAGCGTGCGTTGCTGCGCTTTGGAGATGTTCAAGGAGATTGTCCGAGGATCGAGGCGTGGGAACGCAAACCCCCGGATCTCGAAAAGACCCGCTCATTCTCGGAGTGCGGACACGACTGCGCGCATCCGCAGGGGCTGCGGACGGATCAGGGCCTGATCGACTTGCGAACCGGAGGGTTCGGAGCCTGTTAGGCCCGGGCCTCGCTTACAATCTCGGACATAAAACCACCGTTGGAGTGACGCGCCATCCTAGCTCCAGGATGCCGAAACTCAAGCGCATCCCATGGCCGCCCGGCCCGGTGAAGGCCGTGGACGAGCGGGATGGATCAGTTCATGAGCGCCGAGCCCAGCAGCACCCGGCTGCCGGACTTGCCCAGCACCTTGTCGGCGGTCTTCTGCATTTCCCGCGACAGGTAGTCGACATCCGGCGGATCGCCGCGCCGCATGCCTGAAGCATAGGTCATCAGCACCTGGGCGAAAGCGGCCCGCAGGCGCGGCTCGGACTGCTGAGCGCGCTCCATCAACTTGGGATCCTTGGCCTCGATGCCGGCCTCAAGGGTCAGCACGCCGCGTCGCCCATCGCGCCGCAGGGCGACGGCGGTCAGGGGCTTGAAGGCGAAATAGGTCACCGCCGGCTTGTCCTCCTTCTTTGGAGCACTGGCCAGGGCCGGGGCCGGCGCAGCCATCAGGGCGCTGGCGAAAACGAACGGTAGGAGGGTCAGGGCGCGACGCATGCGGTATGCTTAGCCCGACGTGGTTGACGTCCTCTTTACGCCTAGGCGCGACAAAGGAGCGTTAACCACGAATCGCAATCCTCGCGACTCTTCGCGGCGGGGGCGGTAGGAGGCTGAACTTGGGCCGTTTTTTCCCGAAAACCCTCGATCTCGACGGCAAGGTGATCCTGATCACCGGCGGCACCGGCTCTTTTGGCCGACGGTTCATCGAGACGGTTCTGAAGCTTTCGAACCCGCGGAAGGTCATCGTCTACTCCCGCGACGAATTGAAGCAGAGCGACATGCAGATGGAGCTGCGCGAGCAGTTCGACGATGCGACCTATGCCAAGATGCGCTTCTTCCTGGGTGATGTGCGCGACCGCGAACGCCTGACCCTGGCCCTGCGCGGGGTCGACATCGTCATCCACGCCGCCGCCCTGAAACAGGTGCCGGCCGCTGAATACAACCCGTCCGAATGCATCCACACCAATGTGCTTGGGGCCGAGAACGTGGTCTGGGCCAGCCTGGCCAACGGGGTGAAAAAGGTGGTCGCCCTGTCGACCGACAAGGCCTGCAACCCGATCAACCTCTACGGCGCGACCAAGCTGGCGTCCGACAAGACCTTCGTGGCCGCCAACAATCTGTCGGGCGATATCGGCACCCGCTTCGCGGTGGTTCGCTATGGCAACGTCGTCGGCTCGCGCGGCAGCGTCGTGCCGCTGTTCAAGCGTCTGCTGGCCAACGGCGCCACCGAGCTGCCGATCACCGACGCCCGCATGACCCGCTTCTGGATCACCCTGAACGAGGGGGTGAACTTCGTGCTCTCGTCGCTGGACCTGATGCGCGGCGGCGAGATCTTCGTGCCCAAGATCCCGTCCATGACCATGCCCGATCTGGTCAAGGCCATGTCGCCGACGGCCGGCGTCAAGGTCATCGGCATCCGGCCGGGCGAGAAGCTGCACGAGATGATGATCAGCGCCGACGACGCGCGGGCCACCGTCGAGCTGTCCGACCGCTATGTGATCGAACCGACCTTCGTCGAATATCCCCGCAAGCGCTTTGGTCCCGAAGACGGCGCCAAGCCGGCCGAAGAAGGCTTCTGCTACAGCAGCGACAATAATGACGACTGGCTGTCGGCGCAGGGCCTGCTGGCCATGCTGGAGGAGAAGGCGCGCTGATGTCGGCGTCTTCGCCCTTCCTGCCCTATGGTCGCCAGACCATCGAGGACGACGACGTCGCCGCCGTCGCCGCCGCCCTGCGTTCTGATTTCCTGACCACCGGCCCGACGGTGGAGGCCTTCGAGACCGCCTTCAAGCAAAAGGTCGGGGCCGAGCACGCCATCGCCGTGGTCAACGGCACGGCCACCCTGCACCTGGCCATGCTGGCCTTGGGTGTTGGTGAAGGTGATGTCTGCATCGCGCCGTCGATCACCTTCCTGGCGACCGCCAATTGCGCCCGTTATGTCGGGGCCGAGGTGGTGTTCGCCGACGTTGATCCCCATTCAGGCCTGATGACCCCCGACACCCTGGCCGCCGCCCTGGCGCGCGCGGGGGATCGCAGGGTCAGGGCCATCTTGCCCGTGCATCTGCGCGGCGATGTCTGCGACCTGCCGGCGATGCGCGGCATGGCCAGCGCGGCCGGGGCGGTGCTGGTGGAAGACGCGCCCCACGCCCTGGGCTCGGTCGGTACGTTCAGCGGGGAAGAGCATCCGGTCGGCGACGGCGCCTATTCAGCCTTTGCCAGCTTCTCGTTCCACCCGGTCAAGACGCTGGCCACGGGCGAAGGCGGCATGCTGACCACCAATGATGCGGAGCTGGCGGCGCGAGCCCGCAGCCTGCGCGGTCACGGCATGGTGCGGCCGCCGGGCGCAGATCCCTGGTGGTACGAGATGCCGGAGATCGGCTTCAACTATCGCATCCCCGACGTGCTGTGCGCCCTGGGCCTGTCGCAGCTGGCCAAGCTGGACCGCTTCGTCGCGCGCCGCCGGGCCCTGACCGCGCTCTATGTCGAACGGCTGGAGGCGCTGTCGCCCCGCGTGCGCCTGGCGACCAGCCCGGACTATTCCAATCCCGCCCTGCACCTGTTGACCGTGCTGATCGATTTCGACGCCCTGGGGATCACCCGCCGGATGGTGGTCGATGGCCTGAAGGCTCACGGAGTCGGCACGCAGGTCCACTACATCCCGGTGCACCAGCAGCCCTACTACGCGACGCGCTACGGCGCGCTCGACCTACCCGGCGCCCAGGCCTGGTACGACCGCTGCCTGACCCTGCCGCTCTATCCGACCATGGCCGACAGCGATGTGGATCGCGTGGTCGAGGCGCTGGGCAGGGTTCTGGCCCGCTAGACGAGCGCGCTGACCTGGGCGATCGGCTGAAGGTTGGTGAACTTGGCCACATCCGCCATCACCTCGGCGGCGCGTGGCCCGCCCATCGAGGCCTGCAGGGCGGCGGCGTCGCGGAACGCCAGATGCGCCATCGCGATGAAGGGCGCGGGGCCGCCATCCCCCGCCGACAGACCCTTGAACACCTGCACACCCGTCAGGCCGGTCGAGGCAAAGGCCTCATGGACCAGCGGGATATGGGTGGCGTTGTAATAGTCGTGGTCGAAATGCGCGCCGTCTGTCGCCGCATAGAGCACGCTGAAGATCACCATATTCATCCCCGGGTCGCCGCCGCCCGGTTGGCGCGGCTCTGGACCCAGCTTAGCCGTCCCCGGGCGTGTCGCAAGCCGCGCAGGCGCGCCTCAGGCGGCCTGGGCGCTCTGCATCAGCCCTCTGAGCAGATCCATGGTCGCCGGGGAGGCGGCCAGTTCCTCTCGAGCTGCTGGATCGCGGGCCAGCTTGAAGGCTTCCATCTTGGCCCGGTCGGCTACCGGCCCCGTGGGACCGGCCTCGCCCGTGGCCAGCTTGACCAGCAGGGCCAGGCGATGGGTCAGAGGCGCCGGGGCGCGGACCAGCATGGCCAGCAGCCGGCTGTCGATCTCGACCTGCGAGCCCAGTTCGCCGAGCTTGTTGCACAGGGGTTCGTAGTCTTCGCGCACCAGGCCCGAACGTGAGACGGTCTTTTGCAGGCCGGCCAGCGCCGCCAGCTTCGAGGCCGGCGAATCGGGACCCTGTCGCAGTTCCTTTTCGAACCGTAGCGCAGTGATATTGGCGGTCAGCCAGCGGGCGGCCTGACGCTTGTTGACCGCGCCCATGACGTTCTCAGCCAGGCGGATCAGGATCACGACCTCCTCGCGGGCCGAGCGGTCACGTCCGAGGAGAGCCTCGATGAACTCGCCGTTGAGCAGGGTCTTGGACCGGACGGTGAAGGCGGCCTGAATGTCTTCGGGCGGCAGGATGCGTCCGGCGGCGGCCGTCAGGCTCATGGCCAGGGCGCGCAGAAATTCGATCTCGGCCTCGGCGTCGGCGGGCTTGAGCCGGCGTACACCGTTCAGTTCGGCCAGCACTCGCTTGGCGATCGCCGCGCGGACGGGTGCGAAATGATCGCCGCTCAGCCATTCGCTGAGCCGCTTGGCCGTGCCGGAAAGCTCGGGCATGCAGGCGCGGACCTGGGCCTGCATGCGGATCAGGGCCTCGACCTGGGCGCCGCCCGTCAAACGGGTCATGGCCGCCAGGGTGGATCCAAGATCGTTGGCCGTGCCCAGCAGGTCGGCCATGCCGGCGCGCGAGCCGATGATCTCGGCCAGGGGCTGTTCGATGGCGTGCAGGGCCAGGGCGCGGGGGCCCGGTTCGGTCGGGGCGGCGTCGGCCAGGTCCAGCAGGCGGGCGATCTTGTCGGACCAGCTGACGCCCGGCGCGATGGAGGCGGCCACGCCGGCTCCCAGCAGGAAGGCGCGGTCAGGATCGGTGGCCAGGCGCGTGGCGGCCTTGGCGAACCCTTCCTTGTCCAGGTCCGGAAGTTGGCCCTTCTTGAAGGCCTTCATCAAATTGGCGACCGAGCGCTCGACCAGACCCTGGAAGGTGCGGATCAGTTCGTGGACCGACATGCCCCGGGCTTCGGCCTCGGGAATGGCGATCTTTTGCAGGGCGTGCTGCAGATCGGTGCCGGAGGCTTCCAGCTTCTCGACCAGGTCAGGGCGGTGCAGCAGTTCGAACGGCGTGGCGTTGTGCCGGGCCAGCCAGCCCTCGAGCAGGCGACCGATCCGGTCGCGGGCGTGGGCGGTATAGAGATCTGCCGGCTGGACGCAGAGGGGATCGAGATCCTCGACCTCCTTCTTGGGCTTGCCGCCGTCGACCATGCCCTTGGTGAAGATGGCGATGGATCTGTATTCGCCGGACTCGCGGTCCAGGGTTTCCTTGCTGACGCGGACGGCGACCGCGCGCCCTGAGGTCAGGCACTCCTCGGCGTTCTGAAGCGCAGCCGTGCGAACTTCCGTGGCCATTTCCAGGGTCCACTGCGCGCCGGCCTTGCGGCGCACGAAAAGTTCGTAGTGGATGTCACTCATGGGCTAGGGGCTCCCGTAACCTCGGTTATCGGCTACAACACCTTAAAGCGAGGTTGAGGCGCGTCGTTCACGCTCAAGCTGGGCGGTGCTGGGACCTTCAGCCGCAATCGCGCCACGCTGGGGCCGCAAAGGGCGGCGACACCCCTTTGGGAAAGCTTTGCCGCGCGATGCGTTGAAGCGACTGCGGGGGGTCGATAGGATCGCCCCAAGACGAAGGTTGAAGGATCAGACAGGCTCCATGGCCGCTATCACGCTCATAGACGACGACGAGAATATCGTCGCTTCGGTCTCGCTGGCCCTCGAAAGCCACGGCCACACGGTCAAGGCCTATTACGATGGCGCCTCGGGCCTTGAGGCCGTCGAGAGCCAGACTCCGGATCTGGTTATCCTGGACGTCAAGATGCCGCGTATGGACGGCATGGAAGTTCTGCGCCGCCTGCGCCAGACCTCCGAGATTCCGGTCATCATGCTGACCTCGAAGGACGACGAGATCGACGAGATCCTCGGCTTCAATCTCGGCGCCGACGACTACATGCACAAGCCGTTCAGCCAGCGCCTGCTGCTGGAGCGCGTAAAGGCCGTGCTGCGCCGGGCCCGTCCCGAGGACGAGGAGCCCTCGATCGCCGCGGGCCTGGCCGGCTCCAAGATGATGAAGCGCGGCAAGCTGACCCTGGACCCGGCCCGCCACGACAGCCTGTGGGACGGCAAGCCCGTCCGCCTGACCGTCACCGAGTTCCTGCTGCTGCAGTCCCTGGCCCAGCGCCCGGGCTTCGTGAAGAGCCGCGACAACCTGATGGACGCCGCCTACGACGATCAGGTCTATGTCGACGACCGCACGATCGACAGCCACATCAAGCGGATGCGCAAGAAGTTCCGCCAGGTCGATCCCGAGTTCGACTCCATCGAGACCCTGTACGGCGTTGGCTATCGTTATCGCGAAGCCTGACGCCGGCGCGCGCCGGCGCCGCTGGTCCTGGCCGCGCGGCTCGCGTCTGGGCCGGCTGATCATTGGTCTGAACGTGCTGGCGCTGGCGATCCTGGTGATCGGGGCGCTGGTGCTCAATGAGCTGCGCAGCGGCCTGGTCAATGCCCGGGTCGAAAGCCTGACCACCCAGGGCGACCTGATCGCCAAGGTCATCGACCAACTGGCCACCGAGGGCGAGCCCGAGCCGGCGCTGAACGCCGGAGCGGCCAGCGCCATCTTCCAGCTGCTGTTCATTCCGAGCTCGCAGCGGGCGCGGCTGTTCGACGCCCAGGGCAATGTGCTGGCCGACAGCTTCATGGTCGCCGACCGCGTGGAATGGAAGGTTCTGCCCCCGGCGCGCAAGCCGGGCGACAAGGATGCCGCCGTCCGCGACGATCCCGCTGACAAGGCCAAGGCTGCCAAGGCGAGCCAGGGCCTGTCCAACGAGCTGGCCCAGGCCCTGCGCGGGTCTCCGGTGGCGGGTACGCGGATGTCGGAGAACGGCGAGCGGGTCGTTTCGGTCTCGATCCCGATCCAGCACGTGCGAGCGGTTCTCGGGGTCCTGACCCTGGAGGTCGGCGATGTCGATTCGATCATCGCCGCCCAACGCCGGGCCCTGCTGCCGTTCATCCTGGTGGCGATCAGCGCCACCCTGATCTCGTCGATCCTGCTGCACCGCCTGATCGCCGAGCCCCTGATGCGGCTGGCCGGGGCCGCCGACCGGGTGCGGCTGGAAGGGGCGCGCGCCATCTCCCTGCCCGACATCGCCAAGCGCCAGGACGAGATCGGCGACCTGTCCCGCGCGCTGGAGGAGATGACCCATTCGCTGTCCGAGCGCATGGACGGCATCGAGCGGTTCGCCGCCGACGTGGCCCACGAGATCAAGAACCCCCTGACCTCGATCCGCTCGGCCATCGAGACCCTGGACCTGGTCTCCGACCCCGTCGCCCGGGCCCGGCTGCTGGCCATTCTGCAGAACGACGTCAACCGGCTGGACCGGCTGGTCACCGACATCTCCAACGCCTCGCGCCTGGACGCCGAACTGTCGCGCGAAGCCCCGCGCGCCCTCGACCTGGCCAAGCTGCTAGCTGAGGTCGCCAGTCTCTACGAGGCCCAGTTGCGCCCCGGCGACGCGCCCGGCAGCGTGAGGGTCAGCGTCTCGACCGGCGATCCGCTCGCGCCGGCCAGGCTGATGGCTCGCGAGACCCCCATCGGCCAGGTGTTCCGCAATCTGATCGACAATGCCCGCTCGTTCAGCCCCGCCGACGGCGAGGTCCGCGTCGTCCTGACCCGGACGCGCGGCCGGCTGGTCACCACGATCGACGACGACGGCCCCGGCATACCGGCCGAGAACCTCGAGACCATCTTCGAGCGCTTCTATACCTCGCGGCCCAAGGGTCGGGCGTTCGGCGGCAATTCGGGCCTTGGCCTGTCCATCGCCCGCCAGATCGTCGAGGCCCACGCCGGCGAGCTGAAGGCCGAGAATCGGGTCGACGCCAACGGCGCCCTGCTGGGCGCGCGCTTCACCGTCGACCTGCCGGAATCGCGCGAGTGATCCGCCACGCCGGCCTGATCGCCCTGCGCCGTGACGGACGCTGGCGCGGCGCCCTGATCGAGGGTCCCTCCGGCGTCGGCAAGAGCGATCTGGCCCTGCGCGCCGTCGAATCAGGCTTCGCCCTGGCGGCCGACGACCGCACGGTGGTCTTCGCCTCGGGCGGCGAACTCTATGGCAAGGCCCCTGATTCTCTGTCCGGCCTGATCGAGATTCGGGGTCTGGGGGTCGTCCCCACCCCGGTCATCGCCTTCGCCCGCATCGCCCTGCTCGTGCGGTGCGTTGACGCGCCCGGCGCCATCGAACGCCTGCCCCAGCCGCGTTTCGAGACCCTCTGCGGCGTGAGCGTTCCCGTTTTCGACCTGTGGCCTCAGGAACCCGCTGCGCCCGCGAAAATCAGACGCATGCTGGAGCATCTTGGAGTCGCTCTCTAACGAGCGTATCAAGTGCGCCCGCGCGGCTCCTCCCGGCCGCCACGGGTTATGGGGATCCCGGTTGAGACATCTGGCATGATCGGGCTCGTGATCGTTACGCACGGGCGTCTGGCGGAGGAGTTTGTCTCCGCCATGGAACATGTGGTCGGCCCGCAGACTGCGGTGAAGGCGATCTGCATCGGTCCGGAAGACGACATGGAACGACGCCGTTCCGACATTCTGAAGGCGTGCGCCGTCGTGGACAGCGGCGGCGGCGTGATTCTGCTGACCGACATGTTCGGCGGCACGCCCAGCAATCTGGCCATCTCGGTGATGGAGCAGACCCGCGCCGAGGTGATTGCCGGCCTGAACCTGCCCATGCTGATCAAGCTGGCCAGCGTGCGCCAGCGCCAGGACCTGCAAACCTGCGTCGCCCACGCCCAGGAGGCTGGACGGAAATATATCTCCGTGGCCTCCTACGTGCTCGCGGGAGAAAAATGAGTCGCATGGCGGAGCGGACGGTCGAAATCGTCAATGAACGGGGCTTGCACGCCCGGGCCTCGGCCAAGTTCGTGAAGATGGCGGCGGGTTTCGACGCCGAGGTGACGGTCAGCCGCGAGGGCGCTTGCGTGGACGCCCGGTCGATCATGGGCCTGATGATGCTGGCCGCCGGCATCGGCTCGACCATCGATATCGCCGCCGAAGGCCCCGAAGCGGACACCGCGCTCGAAGCGCTGTGCGAACTGGTGGCCAACCGGTTCGACGAAGAGCGTTAGAGCTCTAGGCGGCTAGGCGGGCGCCGGCTCTCCGCTTGGCGCCTAAGGCAGCGGCCGCGATTTCCGATTCTCATCGATGGCCACGAAGGTGAACACACCCTCGGTGACCTTGTGCGCCTGCTCGCTGTCGCGCGGACGGCGCCAGGCCTCGACCCCGACCTTCAGGGAGGTGCGACCGGTGTGGACGACCTTGGCGAACAGACTGACCTCGTCGCCGACGAAGACCGGGCTGATGAAGGTCATGCCGTCGATGGCGATGGTAGCGCAGCGGCCGGCCGCGCGGTGGAAGGCGATCGAGGCGGCGGCAAGGTCCATCTGCGACAGCAACCAGCCGCCGAAAATGTCGCCCTCGGGATTGGTGTCGGACGGCATGGCGATGGCGCGCAGCACCGGGGCTTCGTGAGGCCACTGCGCCGCAGCCCAGGCCTCGGCCAGGGTTTCGGCACGACGCGAGGCGGGAACGAGGTCGGTCATGGGTCAGCGTTTTCGAGCGAGTGGCTACCGGGTCACGTGAAGAAAGCCGACAAACGCAAGAAAGCCTAGTGGCCGCCCGGGCCCTCATAGACGCCCGGGGCCAGCGGCTCGTTCTCGTCGCCAATCGCTGTGGTCGCCACGAAGCGGCGGTCGCAATAGGAGCAGTCGACAAAGCCGGCCTCGCCCATTTCCAGCCAGACGCGCGGATGGCCCAGGGCCCCGCCAACACCGTCGCAGGCGATGCGATGTGACCGGACCATCACGGTTTCCGGCGCGGGGCCGGCGCCCACAGCCGTGACGGTGACGTCCATGGCGGTCGGAGCGGTGGCGGTGACGGTCTTGGCCTTGCGCGCCATGTTCGAAAACCCTTGAAGTCTGGACGCGGCCTTGGCTTGGCGGCGATGCAGGCATACCTATGCGACCTGTCGCGCCGCCGTCAATTCAAGCCGCACGCCTTCCCTGCCCTATTGTCCCTTGCGGGACCTGCCTGGGCCCTACCGTCCCCTTCGGGACCTGTCTGGACGTTGCATGGACCTGCCCGCCTACGCCATCGAAGCCGAAGGGTTGTTCAAGACCTACGCCGCCACCAAGACCTCGCCGGAAAAGCGCGCGCTGAATGGCATCGACCTTAAGGTCCCGCGCGGCTCGATCTTCGGCCTGCTGGGGCCCAATGGCGCGGGCAAGTCGACCTTCATCAACATCCTGGCCGGGCTGACGCGCAAGACCAGCGGCACGGTGCGGATCTGGGATCGCGACATCGACCAGCGCCCGCGCGACGCCCGCGCCGCCATCGGGGTGGTGCCGCAGGAACTGGCCACCGACGTCTTCTTCACGCCGCGCGAATCGCTGGACGTCCAGGCCGGCATGTACGGCGTGCCCAAGAGCGAGCGCCGCACCGACGAACTGCTCAGCGCGCTGAGACTGTCCGACAAGGCCAATGCCTATGTCCGCCAGCTGTCGGGCGGCATGAAGCGGCGCCTGATGGTGGCCAAGGCCATGGTGCACCAGCCGCCGGTGCTGATCCTCGACGAGCCGACGGCCGGCGTCGATGTCGAGCTGCGCCGCCAGCTGTGGAGCTATGTGAAGGGCCTCAACGAACTGGGCGTCACCATCGTGCTGACCACCCACTATCTGGAAGAAGCCCAGGAGCTGTGCGACCAGATCGCCATCGTCAATCGCGGCGAGGTGGTGGCCTGCGAGCCGACGGCCACGCTTCTCAAGCGCATGGACAGCCGCAATGTGGTGGTCACACCCGAGCAGCCGGTCACGGTCGCGCCGGCCCTGGCCGGTTTCGAGACCAAGATCCGGGCCGGCGGAGCGTTCGCGGTGTCTTATCGCACGGGCCAGTCCAGCGTCGAGCAGGTGCTGGCGGCCGTGCGCGCCACGGGCCTGCACATCAAGGACATCGCCACTGAAGACCCGGATCTGGAAGACGTCTTCGTCTCCCTGACCTATGGCGACCCGAACGCGGCCGATCCGACCAAGGACTGACGGTCAACGCTTGCGTTCGCGAGACGCTTGGACAAACTCCACGGCGAGAGTCGGGGGTGAGTTGATGAGTTTGCTTGAACGCCAGTTTGGCCTGAAGGCCCAGGGCACCAACCTGCGCACCGAGGCGCTGGCCGGCGTCACCACCTTCCTGACCATGGCCTATATCGTCATCGTCAATCCGGCCATCCTGGGCGAGGCGGGCATGCCCGTCGCCGCTGTGGCCGCCGCCACCTGCCTGGCGGCCGGCATCGGCTGCATCCTGATGGGCCTGATCGCCAACTATCCGATCGCCCTGGCCCCCGGCATGGGGCTGAACGCCTATTTCACCTACACGGTCGTGATCGGCATGGGGGTGCCCTGGCAAACCGCCCTGGGCTGCGTGTTCCTGTCCGGGGTGGCCTTCCTGGTGCTGACCGTGGCCGGCATCCGCCAGCTGATCGTCGGGGCCATACCGCGGCCGCTGTTCTCGGCCGTCGCGGCGGGCGTGGGCCTGTTCATCGCCTTCATCGGCCTGAAGGAGGCCGGCATCATCGTCGCCAACCCAGCCACCCTGGTCGGACTGGGTGACCTGACCAAGCCGACCGCGATCCTGGCCCTGGCCGGCCTGGCGATCATCGGGGCGCTGATGGCCTGGCGGGTGAAGGGTGCGATCCTGATCGGCATCCTGCTGGTGGCGGTTCTGGGCTGGTTCATGGGCCTGTCGAAGTTCGCGCCGGGCGGCTATTCCCTCGCCGAACTGTCGGCCACCGCCTTTCAGCTCGACATTCCCGCCGCCCTGAACCTGGGCGGCGGCGCCAAGGCCGGCATGGCGATGGCCATGGCCGAGATCATCTTCGTGTTCCTGTTCGTCGATCTGTTCGACAATGTCGGCACCCTGGTGGCCGTGACCAAGAAGGCCGGGCTGGTAGCGCCCGACGGTTCGATCCCGCGCCTCAACCGCATCCTGCTGGCTGACTCGGTGGCGACGATCGCCGGCTCGGTGGCCGGCACCAGCACCGTGGTCAGCTATATCGAGAGCGCCTCGGGCGTGCAGGCCGGCGGTCGCACCGGCTTGACGGCGGTCATTGTCGGCCTGCTGTTCCTGCTGACCCTATTCTTCGCCCCCCTGGTCCAGGCCATCCCGGTCGCCGCCACCGCGCCGGCCCTGATCCTGGTAGGAGCCATGATGATCGGCTCGCTGGCCGAGGTGGAGTGGGACGATCCCGGCGTGGCCATCCCGGCCTTCCTGACCCTGATCACCATTCCGCTGACCTTTTCGATCGCCAATGGCCTGGCGTTCGGCATCACCAGCTATGCGGCGCTGAAACTGGCCCGGGGCCAGGCGCGGATCAGCGACTGGCTGCTGTTCGTGCTGGCCGCCCTGTTCATCGCCCGCTTCGTTTATATGGGCGGAGAATAGCGGGCGACGCATAACCCCGTTTGCGCCGACCGCGCCTTTCGGCTAAGACGCCGTTCCCGCAAGGCGGACGCACCCGTAGCTCAGCTGGATAGAGCGCTGCCCTCCGAAGGCAGAGGTCACAGGTTCGAATCCTGTCGGGTGCGCCAAACTCCGAAACATCGCCAACAGCTCGTCCGCTTGCCGCGATCAGGCGGCGACCGACTTGGCCATCGTTTCGAGGAGCGTGGCCGGTTCCTTGCTTTGCGCCAGGCAGCCATACCAGCCCAGGCCCTTGTAGGTTTCATAGCCTGGCGTCAGGGCATAGCCCACGGTCAGGTCGCCATCCGCATAGCTGCCCATGCCGCCGTTAGAGGTGTTGAGCGGGAAGGTCTCGGTCAGGATGCCGCGACCGTCCGACGAGGCCAGAACGCGGCCCTTCTGGTCCAGCAGCATGACCCTTGAACGGCTGCGCTCCTCGGTGGTCAGGCGTACGCCGTCGACCACGGCCTGGGCCTGGGGCTTCCAGTCGAAGTGGACGCCCAGCACGCCCAGCACCTTGCCATGGCTCAGCCCGCCCTCACGGATGGCCGTGGCGTAGGTGGCGACGGGGGCGTCATTGAGGGCCCTCACCCGCTCGATGTCACAGGCGATGAAGTCGTCACCGCTGGCGGTCTTCATGGCGTCGCGGAACCAGGACGCGTCGGCCGCCGAGATGTTGCGGGCGCCGGGATAGCGGTCCGGCCGCCCCGTCGCCACGACCTTGCCGCTGGCGTCGCAGATCCACAGGTCGAGATAGACGGTGTAGGCGTCCAGGATCACGCCCAGACGCTGGCTGGCGTGACGGGCGGTCTCGGGAGAGGCGTCGTCAACACAGGCGACGACGGCGGAATCTGTGGCCCACCAGCGCACATCGCAGGTGCGTTCATAGAGGTTGCGGTCGACGATCTCGATGGCGTTCAGGGCCAGGTCGGCCAGGCGCTGGCCGCGCATGTGGCCCAGGATCGCGCCGCCGATGGCGGTCAATTCGTCAAGATCGGCGCGCACCTGGCTTTCCAGGGCGGCGGCGACAGCGTCGATCTCGGTGGAGATCTTCTTGAATTCCTCGGCCACGATGGCGAAGCCCTTGCCGGCCTCGCCCGCCCGGGCGGCGACGATCAGGGCGTTGATCGAGAGCATCTTGGCCGCGCGGTTGACGCGGGTGATCTCGCCGATCTTTTCTCCCGCGACCGCACTCAGACGTTCGGAGAGATCGAGGATCCGTTCCGGGCGCAGACTGGCGTCTTGTTTCAACTTGGAGGGCCCTCACGCAATTCGCTGCCGAATCGCCTGAGAATTCCGCAAGTTGACGCTGGCGTCACTCGCGCCCTGCGTCAGATCGCCGCAGGATCAACTCTTGCGCCGAATTGGCGACCTTGATCGCAGCCTTCGCCGGGACTTTGAGCTTGGATTGCTCAAAATACCGGCAAATCGGTGACTGGCCCTAGACGTCGACCTCGGCGTCGAGGGCGTTTTCCTGGATGAATTCACGGCGCGGCTCGACCAGGTCGCCCATCAGACGGCTGAACATGTCGTCGGCGTCGTCGGCGTGGTTGACCTTGACCTGCAGCAGGGTGCGAGCCTCGACGTCGAGGGTGGTCTCCCACAACTGGTCAGGGTTCATCTCGCCAAGACCCTTGTAGCGCTGGATCGACAGGCCCTTGCGGCCGGCGTCCATCACCGCGCCCACCAGATCCATCGGTCCACGGACGGTCGTCGACTTGTCCTTGCGGCGGAACACGGCGCGGCCCGAGAAGATCTCGGCCAGCGCCCCGGCCCGCTCGGCCAGACGGCGGGCGTCGGCGGCGTTCAGCAGGCCATCGTCCAGAACGACGCTCTCGGTCACGCCGCGTCGCACGCGCTTGAAGATATAGGCCGTGTCGCCGCGCTCGCCGGTCCACAGGCCATCGCCTTCCTCGGCATAGAGGTCCAGGCGGGCGGCGGCGGCGGCGATGTCGGGGCTTTCGCTGAGCAGGCCGGCCAAGGCCGTCTGCTCCACGGCGAAGGCCGGGGCGCGGGCGGCCAGACGATCGATGTTGCCCTTGGCCTGACGGCACAGCTGGATCAGGGCCAGCAGGTCCTTGCCGGTGCGACGCTCGCCCGACGGCAGGTCCAGCTCGGCCCCGTCGACGCCCTCGTCGATCAGGAAGGCGTCCATCTCGCTGTCGTCCTTCAGATAGCGCGAGGACTTGCCCTTGCTGGCCTTATAGAGCGGCGGCTGGGCGATATAGATGTAGCCGCGATCGATCAGTTCGCGCATCTGCCGGTAGAAGAAGGTCAGCAGCAGGGTACGGATGTGGGCGCCGTCGACGTCGGCGTCAGTCATCAGCACGATCTTGTGGTAGCGCACCTTGTCGGCGTTGAAATCGTCGCGGCCGATGCCGGCCCCCAGGGCGGTGATCAGCGTGCCGATCTGGTCGGACGACAGCATCTTGTCGAACCGGGCGCGTTCCACATTGAGGATCTTGCCGCGCAGGGGCAGCACCGCCTGGTTGTCGCGGTTGCGGGCCTGCTTGGCGGAACCCCCGGCCGAGTCACCCTCGACGATGAAGATCTCGGACTTGGCTGGATCGCGCTCGGCGCAGTCGGCCAGCTTGCCGGGCAGGCTGGTGATGTCGAGCGCGCTCTTGCGGCGGGTCAGTTCGCGGGCCTTGCGGGCGGCTTCACGAGCGGCGGCGGCTTCGGCGATCTTGGAGACGATGGCCTTGGCTTCGGTCGGGTGTTCCTCGAACCAGCTGGCCAGACCTTCCTGCACCAGGTTTTCGACGGCCGGGCGCACCTCTGACGAGACCAGCTTGTCCTTGGTCTGCGAGCTGAACTTGGGGTCGGGCACCTTGACCGACAGCACGCAGGTCAGGCCTTCACGAGCGTCCTCGCCCCCGACGCTGACCTTTTCCCTTTTCGTGATGCCAGAGCTCTCGGCGTAGTTGGTGATGATCCGGGTCAGGGCGCCGCGGAAGGCCGAAAGGTGCGTACCGCCATCCCGCTGCGGGATGTTGTTGGTGAAGCACAGCATGTGCTCGTGATAGCTGTCGTTCCACCACAGGGCCAAGTCGATCTCGACCTTGTCCTTGCGGCCGCGAATGACGATCGGCGTCTTCAGCAGCGGCGTCTTGGCCTTGTCCAGGTGGCGCACGAAGGCTTCGATGCCGCCCTCATAGTGCAGCTTTTCTTCCCAAGGCTCGGCGTCGCGCAGGTCGCGGAAATAGATGGTCACGCCCGAGTTCAGGAACGCCAGCTCGCGCAGGCGATGCTCCAGCGTCTTGCGGTCAAACTCGATGAACGCGAAGGTCTCAAGCGACGGGAAGAAGGTCACCTCGGTGCCGGTCAGATAGTCGCCGGCCTTGGGCGTGCCCTCTTCGCGGATCGGCGAGTCGCCGGTCACCGTCAGCGACGACACGGCGTCGCCGCGCTCGAAGCGCATCTGGTGGGCCTTGCCGTTGCGGTGAACCTTCAGCTCCAGCCAGTCGCTGAGCGCATTGACCACCGAAACGCCGACGCCGTGCAGGCCGCCGGACACCTTGTAGCTGTTCTGGTCGAACTTACCGCCGGCGTGCAGCTGGGTCATGATGACCTCAGCCGCCGAGACGCCTTCGCCCTCGTGGATATCGACCGGGATGCCGCGCCCGTCGTCGGTGACCGTCACCGAACCGTCGGCGTTGAGGATGACTTCCACCTTGGTGGCGTGACCGGCCAGGGCCTCATCGATGGCGTTGTCGACCACCTCATAGACCATGTGGTGCAGGCCAGAGCCGTCATCGGTGTCGCCGATATACATGCCGGGGCGCTTGCGCACCGCGTCCAGGCCCTTGAGCACCTTGATCGAGTCGGCGTCATAGTCGCCGCTCATCACTTCAGGGGCCGCCATCTGCGAGCCGTCGGCAGTGGTCAGGCGATCGCCGCTGTTGTCTTCAGCCGGGCCTTCGGTCTCTTGCGTCATACGTCTTCCAAAGCGGTCAGGCCGGCGTCGCACACGCGAACGCCAAGAGCCCGACCTTTGAGGTGGTCGAACAGCAACTCGTCCGTGCCGGTGAGGAAGGCCTGGAGCTTGAGCGCCGTGATTTCGTCGGCCAAAGCGGCTCGCCTCGTAAGGTCGAGATGCGCGGCCACTTCGTCGAGCAATACTATAGGATTCGGCGCGGATTCCGCACGCGAAAGTCGCGCCGCCTGGGCCAAAACCAGGTTCAAAATCAGCGCTTTCTGCTCTCCGGTCGAGCATTCCGCCGCCGGACGGTCTTTCTCGACATGCAGGATGTCCAGATCGCCCCGATGCGGGCCAGTCAGGGCCCGACCGGCGGCCCCGTCGCGGGGGCGGGCGGCGGCCAGGGCCGTGGCCAGACGCAGCTCGATCTCGGCAAACTCGACGCCTTCGAGCGCCAGTTTTTCCCACTCGCCGGTCAGGGACAGCTTCGCCTGCGGGAAGGGCCGGTCGCCGCGGCCGTCGATCTCGGCCTGCAGGGCGACCAGGGTGCGGGCGCGGGCTTCCGCCATCAGGGCGCCGGACTCGGCGAGGCGTGCTTCCAGAGCGGTCAGCCAGACGGTGTCGGCCGGCGCCCCGCTTTCAAAGGCGTCGGTCAGCAGACGCATGCGTTCGCGCTGGGCCTTGTCATAGGCGTTGGCGTGGGCGGCGTGAGCGGGCTCGCCGGCGAAGACCAGCCGATCGAAAAAGCGCCGGCGCTCGGAGGCGGCTTCCAGGAACAGCCGGTCCTGGGCCGGGGTCAGCCAGATGGGGCGGATGTGATCGGCCAGCCGGCCGGGTGGCACGGTCTCGCCATTGACCCGCACCAGCCGCCGGGTCTGGCCGCCGGTCTCGACGCCCGTGCCCAGTTGCACCGGCTCGTCGTCGCCAAATTCGCTTGGGGGCGCCTCAACCTGCGCCGCCACGGCCCAGGCCCGCCCCGTCGCCTCGCCGGGCATCCGCCGGCCTACCTCGGCCAGGCTGGAGCCGCGCAGGCCCTTGCCCGGCGACAACAGGCTGATGGCCTCCAGCAGGTTGGTCTTGCCCGCCCCGTTGGCGCCGAACAGATAGACGCTGGCGCCGCCCGTCTCGAGGCGGGCGTGCGCGTAGGACCTAAAGTCGGTCAGGGTCAGGGTGTTGATCGCGGCCGACGCCATGGGGGTCTCTTAAGGCAGGTCGAGGGTTGCGTCACTTGCCCCCTACGACCTGCGGCGCTGACCGTCCTACCCGATGTACCGCCGCGCGATCTCCAGATTGTCCTTCTGCCAGACGCCGGCCGCGCCCATCAGCACGCGCATCAGGTTGGCCTCGAAGATCTGGCGCGCTTGATCACGGTCGACGAGCGCCCGGAGCGGCAAGTCGAAGCAGGCGTCGGGGGCGATCGACCGATGGACGGCGTAGTTCATGGCCATCAGGTCGATCCGGTGCTCGACACTGCCGAACGCCGCCTCGACGCGCTGCGAGCGGTCGAACCAGGTCGTGCAGCCTGCAAAATCCGTCGCGTCCCAAAGGGTGAGCATGTTGTCGAACAGCTCGACAAACAGGTCCTCGCGCAGCCCCTGGATCATCTGCTCGGCGGGATCAGACCCGCAGCGGCATCAGCACGTATTTCACGCCCGGATCGGTCGGGTCGACCACCAGGGTGGGGCTGGCCGGGTCGGCGAAGCGGAACTCGGCGATCGGGCCGCCGATCTGGCCGCAGACGTCCAGCAGGTAGCGGGCGTTGAAGCCGATCTCGAAGGGCTCGCCGTCATAATCGACCTCGACCTCTTCGACGGCCTGGCCGGCTTCCATATTGCGCACGGTCAGGGTGATGCGGCCCGGTTCGATGGCCAGTTTCACCGAGCGGCTCTTTTCGGCCGAGATGGTGGCGACGCGGTCGACGGCCTTGGCGAACAGGTCGTTGTCCAGGGTCAGGATCTTGGCGTTGTCGCGCGGGATGACGCGCAGATAGTCAGGGAAGGCGCCGTCGATGACTTTCGAGGTCAGGGCGGCTGCGCCGAACTCGAAGCGCACCTTCTGGGCCGAGACCTGCAGGTCGACATGCTCGCCGGCCGATTCCATCAGGCGGCGGGCCTCCTGGATGGTCTTGCGCGGCACGATGATGCCCGGCAGGCCGGCGGCGCCCTCGGGGGCGTCCATCTCGGCCAGGGCCAGGCGGTGGCCGTCGGTGGCCACGGCCCGCAGCTTGACCACGCCGCCCTCGTTGACGGTGTGGAGATAGAGGCCGTTGAGATAGTAGCGGGTCTCTTCGGTGGAGATCGCAAACCGGGTCTTGTCGATCAGCCGGATCAGTTCGTTGGTGTCGACGGCAATGCGGCCCGACAGGCCGTCGCTGCTCATCACCGGGAAGTCGCCGGCCGGCAGCACCGGCAGGTTGAAGCGCGAGCGGCCGGCCTGGATCACCAGGCGCGGATCATCGCCGCTGAAGCTGAGCGACACATCCGAGCCGTCCGGCAGCTTGCGGACGATCTCGTACAGGGTCTGGGCGGGCGCGGTGATCTGGCCCGGCACCTCGATCTGGGCCCGGCCCTCGTCGATGATCTCCATATCCAGGTCGGTAGCCGAAAAGCTCAGCGTGTCGCGATCCGCTGAAAGCAGGATGTTCGACAGGATCGGGATGGTGTTGCGGCGCTCAACGACGCTCTGCACATGCCCCAGCGCCTTCAGCAGCGCCGCCCGTTCGATCGTAAGCTTCATAAATCAGGTCCAGGTTCCAGAGCCGCCGCCGCTCGAGAATCCCCCGCGCGGCCCCGTCATGATTGGACGGACGACATTAGCGAAATCGCGCGCTTGGGGAAGAGGGCGGGGCCCCTTGCAGACACGGAAACCGCGCCTATCTTTTGAGAATAGTTCGCAACTAGGATCGTGCGCCATGCGCCTCGCCCTCAAGACCCTGACCTACGCCTCAATGCACCTGACCGTGGCGGTGGCCGTCGCCTATGCCCTGACCCGCGACTGGCGGATCGCCCTGGCGGTGGGCATCGTCGAACCCCTGGTCCAGACGGTGTTCTTCAACCTGCACGAACGGGCCTGGTCGCGGGCCGACCGGCGCCGCGACCAGAAGCGCCGTCAGGACTTGATGTCGACCGAACCGCCCGAGCCGTCGGCCTCGGTGTTGGCGCCCGCATAGGGATTGGCGCCGCCGCCCGACGCGGGTTCAGCCGAACCCGGCGCCGTCGAGCCCTTGGCCGCCACGGCGACCATGGCCGGACGGATCAGGCGACCCATCAGTTCGTAACCGGCCTGCAGGAACTGGATGACGCCGCCGGCCGCGACCTCGGTCGAGGGCTGCTCCATCACCGCCTGGTGCAGGTGGGGATCAAACTTCTCGCCCTTGGCCGGCTCGATCTTCTTCAGACCATTGCGTTCGAAGGCCGCCAGAAGCTCCTTCTCGGTCATCTCGACGCCGATGATATAGTTGGTCACGGCCGGATCCTGCGAGTCGCGCGGGCTCATGGCCGTGGCGCGCGACAGATTGTCGGCGGCGGCCAGCAGGTCGCGGGCGAACTTCTGGATCGCATAGGCGCGGGCGTCGTTCATCTCGCGCTCGGCCCGGCGCTTGGTGTTTTCCGCTTCGGCGGCATAGCGGAAGACCTGATCCTTCAGGGCCGCCACTTCCAGCTTCAGCGCCTCGATTTCCTGGGCGGCGTCCTCGGCTTCCGGGGCCATGTCCATCTCTTCAACCGGCGCTTGATCGTCGCTCATAGTCCCAGTCCCTATCCATCCATCATCCGGCCGAGCACGCGGGCGGTATAGTCCACCAGCGGGATCACCCGGGCATAGTTGAGGCGCGTAGGGCCGATCACCCCGATCGCGCCCAGCAGCTTGCGTTGGCCCGTCATATAGGGCGCCGCGATCACGGAGGAACCCGAAAGCGAAAAGAGACGCGTTTCGGCCCCGATAAAAATGCGTACGCCCTGCGCTTCGCGGACATCATCCAGCAGGCCGATCAGCTGACCCTTCTGCTCCAAGTCGTCGAACAGCATGCGCACGCGCTCCAGATCCTCGCGCGCGCCGGGCTCGCCCAGCAGGTTGGCCTGGCCGCGCACGATCAGGGCCCGGGCGTCGCCCTCGCCGCCGCCCCAGGCCGCCAGGCCGTCCTCGACCAAACGCGCCGCCGTCTCGTCCAGTTGCCGGCGGGCGGTCTCCAGCTCGGCCCGGACCTCGTCCTTGGCTTCGCTGAGCGTGCGGCCGCGCAGCCGGCTGTTGAGGAAGTTGGAGGCCTCCTGGAAGGCCGAGGGGGTCATGCCCGCTGCGCGCTTCATCAGGCGGTTCTCGACCGTGCCGTCTTCGAAGACCATCACCGCCAGGGCCTGGTCGCCGCCCAGGGCCACGAACTCGACATGCTTGACCCCGCCCTCGCGCACCGGCGTCACCACGATACTGGCCCCGCCGGCCAGGCCCGACAGGATCGAGCCGGCCTCGGCCAGCGCCTCCTCGAACGAGCGGCCGCGCGAGAACAGCCGCGCTTCAATGGCCTGGCGCTCCTCCTGGCCGACATCGCCGACCTCCAGAAAGCCGTCGACGAACATCCGCAGGCCCGCATGGGTGGGGATGCGCCCGGCGCTGGTGTGGGGGGCGTCCAGCAGGCCCAGCTGCGCCAGGTCCTGCATGGTGTTGCGGATCGAGGCGGGCGACAGTTGCAGGCCGCCGCGCGAAATCGTGCGCGAGCCCACCGGCTCGCCGGTCTCCAGATACGACTCGACCACGCGCTTGAAGATGTCGCGAGCCCGGGCGTCCAACTCGGTCAGGCCAGGCGTGCGACCAAACAATTGCGTCATGGCGGGAAGCCGAAGACCTCGCTGAGCGACAAATGCGTCGGGCGCTCTTTCAAGTTCCCGTCACAGATAGGATAAGCGGCCCCTTCTAGCATTCAAAGCCCCGGAGTTAGCCATGCGTCCTTCGAAACGCGCCCCCGACCAATTGCGCGCCGTCACGCTGGAGACTGGGGTCAACCGTTATGCCGAGGGCTCGTGCCTGATCGGCTTTGGCCACACCAAGGTGCTGGTCACCGCCAGCGTCGAGGAAAGCATCCCCGGCTGGATGCGCGGCAAGGGTCAGGGCTGGGTCACGGCTGAATACGGCATGCTGCCCCGCGCCACCCACACCCGCGGCCGCCGCGAGGCCGCCGCCGGCAAGCAGACCGGCCGCACCCAGGAAATCCAGCGCCTGATCGGCCGCTCCCTGCGCGCCGTGGTCGACCTGAAGGCCCTGGGCGAGCGCCAGATCACCCTGGACTGCGACGTCGTCCAGGCCGATGGCGGCACCCGCACCGCCGCCATCACCGGTGCCTGGGTCGCCCTGCGCCTGGCCACGCAGTACCTGCTGGATGAAGGCGTGCTGAAGAACGACCCGATCACCGGCCAGGTCGCCGCCGTCTCGTGCGGCGTGTTCGCCAACACCCCGGTGCTCGACCTCGACTATGAGGAAGACTCCAACGCCGAGGCCGACAGCAATTTCGTCCTGACCCACGGCGGCGACATCGTCGAGATCCAGGCCACCGGCGAAAAGCGCGGCTTCACCCGCGGCGAGTTCGAAAGCCTGTACGGCCTGGCCGAAAAGGGCATCGGCGAGCTGTTCGCCTTCCAGAAGGCGGCTATCGGGAAATAGGCGCCGGCGCCTGAAACACGCCCGCGACGCCGCGCCCTCTTGTCGGAGGGCGCGGCGAGCCCCAGATTCCTGACTCAAGAACAGGAGGCTGGCATGCCCTCATCTTTCCCGCCTCCCTTCAGGGGCCATGAAGTCGAAGCCCGGTTGCGGCCCTCGGCCGAGGCCTATTCGTTCGACCTGGACACCGTGCTGGACTCCGTCGTCGCCCTTGAGGCGCGCGTGCCGGCCGACGCCTATACGGCGACGATCCTGGGGACCGAGCGCATCGGCAATGGCGTGGTGATCAGCCCCACGGGGCTGGTCCTGACCATGGCCTATCTGATCACCGAGGCGCGGGAGGTGATCCTGACGCTGAATGACGGCCGCCGGGTCTCGGCCCATGTGCTGGGCATCGACGCCCGCAGCGGGCTGGGCCTGGTCCAGGCCCTGCAGCCGCTGGACCTGTCGCCGATGCGCATCGGCTCGTCGAAGGACCTGACGGCCGGCTCGGCGGTCATCGCCGCCGGGGCCGGAGGGCGCGACCACGCAGCGGCGGCCCAGATCATCACCCGCATGCCGTTCGCCGGTTACTGGGAATATCGGCTCGACGACGCCATCATGGCCGCGCCCGCCCATCCGCACTGGAGCGGCGCAGCCCTGATCGGCCCCAAGGGTGACCTGGTGGGCCTGGGGTCGCTGAGCCTGGAGACCCGGGGCCGCGACGGGTCGTCAAATCCGATCACCCTGTTCGTGCCCGCCGAACTGCTGCCACCCATTCTCGACGATCTGGCGCGGGGCAAGTCGCCCCATCCGCCGCGCCCCTGGCTGGGCGTCTTCGCCCAGGAGATCCAGGACCATGTCGTGGTGGTCGGCATCTCGCCCAAGGGCCCCGCCGCGCGGGCCGAGCTGCGACCCGGCGACATCATCCTGGCCGTCGATGGCCAGGGGGTTGCGGACCTGACCGAGTTCTACACCGCCCTGTGGAACCAGGGTCCGGCCGGCGCGACCATCCCCCTGCGCGTGCTGCGCGAGGGCGACAGTTTCGAGGTCGAGATCCGCTCGATGGACCGCGCGACCCTGCTGAAAAAGCCGCGCTACAACTGAAATCTGCCTGCCCGGCAGGCGCGGCGAAGCGTCTCACCCAACCTTCAGTACAAACATCCGCTCGTTAACCTTGGCGTGGCATAAGCTCATCCCATGCGAGCAACCGCCCGACAAACCGCCTCTGCCGCCGACCAGCGCGCCCATGCGCGCCGGCCGACCTCGCGGAAGGTCTATCTGGTCAGCGGACGCGACACGCTGCGCTGCGCCCTGATCGATGTGGCCGAAGGCGGGGCGCGGATCCGGCTGTTGGGGGCCACCCTTCCGGACGGCGATCTCTATCTGGTCGACACCCGCGTGCGACGCATCCACCTGGCCCGGTCGGTCTGGCAGTCAGAGCGCGAGGCGGGCCTGCAGTTCGTCGAGAGCGACACCCTGGATCGTCCCGGCGGCGGCGTCGAAGGCGCGGCCGAGGCCGCCCTGCTGTTTGCTAGGCGGCGCGCCCGCCAGGCGGCGGCTCTGGAAGCCGAGCAGTAAACTCCAGCGCCTCGACCAGTCGCGGCGCCAGCCAGTCGGCCATCTCCGCCTGCCCTTCGGCGTCGGCCAGCAGGTCCTGACGAACCTCCAGCTCCAGATAGTCCAGGCCGCGCGCATCGGCGTGCAGCGGGATGGTGTTGTCCGTTTCGTCCATCGCATAGGGCGCGTTGTCGCCGACCGCCGCGCCCAGATCCTCTCTCAGCCGCACCAGCACCGCCGACGAGAACGGCGAGTCGTGACGGTGCAGCACGCCCAGGCGCCAGGGCCGGTCCACGCCCTGCATCGCCGGCGTGAAGCTGTGGAGGGCGATCAGGAGGGTCCGTCGTCCGGCCCGCGCCTCGAGGGCAGCGGCGATGGCGTCCTGATAGGGGTCGTAGATCTCGGCCATCCGGGCCGCGACGGCTTGCGGCGAAAGGTCCCGATTGCCGGGGATCGGCTCGCCGTCGCTGACCACCGGCATCGCGCCGTCGGCCCCGGGCCGGCGATTGCAGTCGACGACAAGTCGCGAATAGGCCTGCGCGATAAAGGTGGCGTCCAGCAGGGCGGAAAGCCGGGCTCCCAGCCCCGCTATGCCGATATCCCAGGCGATGTGGCGGTCCAGAGCCGCGTCGCTGACGCCCAGCCGGCTCATGCGCTTCGGGATCTCGCGCCCCGCATGGTCCCCCAGAAGCAGAAAGGCCGACGGGGCGCCTGCATTGAGCACAATGACCGGGTCCGGATCACCTGCGACAAGAAGGTGGGTCGACCCCAGGTCCGAATCCCGGCCAGTAGTGTGCAATGCCTGTGCTTTCGGTCCGCCATCTGACGCGCTACCGGTACCGCAATCCCGTGGCGTTTGGCGATCATCGCATGATGCTTCGCCCGCGCGAAGGTTGCGATCAGCGACTGCTGTCGTCGACCCTGCTGATCGCGCCGACCCCCATCCAGTTGCGCTACGTCCAGGACGTGCTGGGCAACTGGATCGGCGTCGCCCGCTTCAATGGCCGCGCCAGCGAGCTGAGCTTTGAGAGCCAGTTCACCCTGGACCACACGCCCCTGCCCGCCTTTGGCGACGTGCCCGGCCATGTCGATGTCTATGAAGCCGGCCGGCCCTTCACCTATTCCAGCGACGACCTGCCGGATCTGGTCCAGTCGATCGCGCCCCAGCATGAGGACCCTGACGGCGTCCTGGCCCGCTGGGCCCGGCGCTTCGTCAAGCCGTCGGGGGCCACCTGCCTGCAGCACCTGCTGGCCGAGATGACCCAGGCGATCTATGCCGACTTTCGATACGGCAAGCGTTTCGAGCGCGGCGTGCAGGCGCCGCTGACCACCCTGGAGAGCGGGGGCGGCACCTGCCGCGACTTCGCGGTGCTGATGATCGAGGCCGTGCGCAGCCTGGGCCTGGCCGCCCAGTTCGTGTCCGGCTACATCCACAGCCCCTCGCGCAAGCAGGTCGCCGTCGAGCGCACCGGAGGGGGCCACACCCACGCCTGGCTGCGGGTCTATCTGCCGTCATGCGGCTGGGTGGAGTTCGACCCGACCAACGGCATCGTCGGCAATACCGACCTGATCCGCGTCGCCGTGGTGCGCGATCCGCGCCTGGCGCCGCCCGTTCACGGAACCTGGGCGGGCTTTCCCACCTACTATCTGGGCATGGATGTCGAGGTCGATGTCACCAGCATCGAGGACCATCTGGCCCCGTCACTCGTCACGGCTTTCGGCTGACGCATCCTTCGGCCGGCCCGCGCGTTGTGGTTTGACCACCCCTGATCCCGGATTCGCCCGCACGGCGCCCGGCTCCTTGTGAGACGACGACGATGCTGATCCGCTACGGCTACGAGATCACGGTCTACTGCCAGCGGCCGACCGCGATGGTCACCCTTTTGGGCCTGCGCGACGGCCGCGAGGCCGATGTGCGGATGGCGGAATCGTTCTTCACGACGCCGGCCATCGAGACCTCGACCTATCGCGACCTGTTCGACAATCCCTGCCGGCGCTTCGTGGCCCCGGCCGGCGTCCTGACCCTGTGGAGCGACAGCGTCATTGAAGACAGCGGCGCGGTGGATCCCCGAGCCCCGGACGCCCGGCTGCACCCTGTCGCCGACCTGCCCGACGACTGCCTGGGCTATCTGATGGGCAGCCGCTATTGCGAGACCGACCGCCTGAGCCAGATCGCCTGGGACCGCTTTGGCCATATCCAGAAAGGCTGGGCCCGGGTCCAGGCCGTCTGCGACTTCGTCCACGACCACATCACCTTCGACTACATGACCGCCTGCTCCACCCGCACCGCCCATGAGGTCTATAAGGGTCGCATCGGCGTGTGCCGCGACTACGCCCACCTGGCCGTGGCCCTGTGCCGCTGCCTGAACATCCCGGCCCGCTATGTGAACGGCTTTCTGGGCGACATCGGCGTGCCGCGCGTCGACCCGATGGATTTCAGCGCCTGGATGGAGGTCTATCTCGGCGGCCAATGGTGGGCCTTCGATCCCCGCAACAACATCCCGCGCATCGGCCGCATCGTGGTGGCCCATGGCCGCGACGCCGCCGATGTGGCGATGCTGACCTCGTTTGGGCCCCACCAGCTGAACGGATTCCGGGTCTGGGCCTATGAAACCGAGACTGACGCCCTGCCCGTGCCTGTGATCGACACCACGGGCGAGGCGGGACGCGCCGTGCGGGCCCGCTCGCCCCTGTAGCCGTGCCGGCTCAGTCTTCGGTGTCGGGCGGGCCGGATTCGAAGGTCAGCAGATCGCCGGGCTGGCAGTCCAGCTCGCGGCACAGGGCGTCCAGGGTCGAGAACCTCACGGCGCGGGCCTTGCCGGTCTTCAAGATCGACAGGTTGGCGATGGTCACGCCCACGCGGTCGGACAGTTCGGTCAGCGACATGCGGCGGTCAAGCAACACACGGTCGAGGTTCACGCGGACGGGCATGGGATGAAATCTCCGCGGATCAGATGGTGAGTTCGGCTTCGCGGCGAAGGCGGGTGCCCTCGCGGAAGACCTCGGCCAGGACAAAGACGACCATCACGGAAAACCAGGCGGTCAGGGTGAAGCTGTCGTCGATCAGCTTGGTCTTGGGGGCCAGCCAGCGGGCCAGACCGGAAAAGACGTAGCGACCCACCTCAAGGCTGGCCAGGATCAGGCCAATGACCCGAAGGCGCAGGACGTTGTCGGGATGGAAGGGGTCGCCGGCGGTCAGGGTGGCGAAGATCCGGCGCAGCCGCTCGACGATCACCATCCAGCCGCCCAGCAGCAGGGCCCAGGCGGCCAGGGCGCCAGCGAACAGCGGGCCATCGCGGCTGACGGCCTCGACCGCGTCGCTGATCGGCAGGATCTGGGCCAGCAGTTCCGGATTGAAGCTGAACAGCAGCGCCACCAGGGTGAACAGCGACAGCAGGCTGACGAAGATCCAAAGGCCGACATAGATGACGTCGAGGATGATCTTCAGAAAGCTCGATACCGAGCCTGGCCCCAAGGCGCGCATTGGCTGTTTCCCTCGCCCTCCCCAGGGCAGTCTGTTCTGGCCCGCGTCGCGGCGGGCTTCCAGAAACCCTAGAGCATTTTCCGACGAAGTGGACGCCGGTTCGTCGTCAGAAAATGCGTTGAAACAAATGACTAGAGCGTCTGCACCACGAAGGCGATCGCCGAGACCGGAACGCCCACGATCAGGGCGGCGGTGATCAGGGTCATCAGGACCTTGTCGGCGATGCGGAACAGTCGGGCGGCGGGCATTTTGGGCGGATCCATGAGGTGGCCGGACGCCGGCCAGGCTCGGCGGCGTCCACAGCAAACAGATAGACCCCGATTTGGGTTACAACAATGCTGAATATCGATAAACGATATTAAACTTTAGCAATGATGATCGATGGGCATCAGGCCAGTTGCACGGAAGTCACAACCATCGACTCGCGCCGGCCGGCGGCCTCGAACCAGACGGCCAGGTTGGGTCGACCGTCGCGCCAGTCGATCACCTGGCGAGCGTCGAAATAGGCCAGCTGGGCCGCGACAGCGATCTGGGCGATCGCCCATCGATCATCGGTAAAGCCCTCGGCCTCCAGCAGGTCCAGCCCGGCGATGATGGCGGCAAGCTGACGCGCGATCAGCTCGGGCCGCTGGTCATCCGCCGGCCGCATGCGCTCGCGAACCACGGCGACGGCGGCCGAACCCATGCCGTCGGCCAGGGCCTGCAGGGTCAGGGCGCGCCGGCGCGGGGCACCCCCAGCCGGGATCAGGCCCGCGCCGCCCTCGGCGTCGAGATGGTCGCAGATCACCGAGGAATCGAACAGGATCTCGCCGTCGCCCAGGATCAGGGTCGGCACCTGGCTCAGCGGATTGTTGGCGCGCAGGCTCTCGTCGGTGAACGGGGCGACGGTCTCCAGCACGATGGCGTCGGTAAAGCCGTTTTCGTGCGCCACGATGCGAACCTTGCGCGCAAACGGCGACAAGGCGGAGTAAAGGAGCCGCATTGGTATTTTCCTCAAGGAGCCGATCATGGCGCTGAGACTGGAGCCTGGGCTTAAGCTCGTAGTGGCCACGCACAACCCCGGCAAGGTCCCCGAGATCTCCGCCCTGCTGGACGGGCGATTTGAACTCGTTTCCGCCGGGGCCCTGAACCTGCCCGAGCCGGAAGAAACCGAGGCCAGCTTCGTCGGCAACGCCCTGCTCAAGGCCCGTCACGCCGCCGACCTGTCGGGCATGATCGCCATCGCCGACGACTCGGGTCTGTCGGTGACGGCTCTGGACGGCTCGCCCGGCATCTATTCGGCCCGCTGGGCCGGACCGGGCAAGGACTTCGCCCTGGCCATGGCCAAGGTCGAGGAACGGCTGGAAGAAAGTGGCTCGGACGATCGCAGCGCCTGGTTCACCTCGGCCCTGGCCGTGGCCTGGCCGCACGGTCCGTCGGTGGTGGTGCAGGGCGAGGTCCACGGAACCCTGGCCTTCCCGCCGCGCGGGACCCGGGGCTTCGGCTATGATCCGATCTTCGTGCCCGAGGGCCACGACCTGACCTTCGGCGAGATGGAACCGGCGGCGAAAGACGCCATGAGCCATCGCGCCCGGGCGTTCGAGAAGCTGAAGGCCGCGCTGTTTGACTGATCTTCCGGCGCTCGGCGTCTACGTCCACTGGCCCTACTGCGCGCGCATCTGCCCCTATTGCGACTTCAACGTCGTGCGCGACCGAGGGCGGACCGTCGAACAGGCCCAGCTGGCCGACGCCATCGTCACCGACCTTGAAGCCCAGCGCGCCCTGACCGGGCCGCGCCGCCTGCTGTCGATCTTCTTCGGCGGCGGCACGCCCTCCTTGATGGACCCGGCCCAGGTGGCGCGGGTGATCGAGACGGCCCGGCGGCTGTGGTCGCCCGTCGACGATCTGGAAATCAGCCTGGAAGCCAATCCCACTGACGCCGAGGCCGGCCGCTTTCCCGCCCTGGCGGCGGCGGGCGTGGCGCGCCTGTCGCTGGGCGTCCAGTCGCTGCACGACGAGGCCCTGGCCCTGCTGGGCCGCAACCACGACGCCGGCGCAGCGCGGCGGGCCATTGCGATCGCCGCCGCCACCTTCCCGCGCCTGTCGGTCGACCTGATCTATGCCCGCCCCGGCCAGACCGTCCAAGACTGGCGCGCCGAACTGGAAGACGTGCTGGCCATGGGCCCCGAGCACGTCTCGCCCTACCAGCTGACCATCGAGACCGGCACCGCCTTCGATCGCGCGGTCGGACGCGGCACGCTGATCGTGCCGGACGAAGACCGGGCCCACGACCTGTTCGAGACCACGCAAGCGGTGCTGGAGGCGGCCGGCTTCGACGCCTATGAGGTCTCCAACCACGCGCGGGGCGAGGCGGCGCGCTCGCGGCACAATCTGGTCTACTGGCGCGGCCACGACTATGTCGGCGTCGGCCCCGGGGCCCATGGCCGACTGAACCTCGAGGGCGAGCGCGTCGCCACCACCGCCCATCGCAGGATCGCCGACTATGTCGCCGCCGTGCGCGACACCGGCCTCGGCTTCGAGCGCGAGACCCTCTCGCCCACCGAGGCCGCCGAGGAGCGATTGCTGCTGGGGCTGCGGATCGACGACGGCGTGGCCTTTGACGAACTGTCGATCCTGGGCCTGTCGGCCGACGCCGCCAAGGTGCGCCATCACGTCGAACTGGGCCTGCTGGTTGACGATCCCAACCGCCTGCGCGCCACCCGCGCCGGGCGTCTGGTGCTGGACCGGCTGACAGGCGCGCTCGCGACCTGATAGGACTGCGCCCCGAACCATCATCGCGCCCCGGCGCGGAAGGATCCCCCGCGTGAGCCGCCACCCCGACCCGCCCGCCCTGTCCGACGCGCCCCTGGCGCCGGGCCTCTATCTGGTGGCGACGCCGATCGGCAACCTGCGCGACATCACCCTGCGGGCGCTGGATGTGCTCAACGCCTGCGACGTCCTGCTGGCCGAGGACACCCGCGTCTCGGGCAAGCTGCTGGCCGCCTACCAGATCTCCAAACGGCTGGAGCGCTACGACGAACACGTCGCCGACCGGGTGACGCCCAAGATCCTGGAGCGTCTGGCAGCCGGCGAGCGCGTGGCCATGGTTTCCGACGCCGGCACGCCGATGATCTCCGACCCCGGCTTTCGCCTGGCCCGGGAAGCCATCGCCGCCGGCCACCAGGTGTTCCCGATCCCCGGCGCCTCGGCGGCCCTGGCGGCCCTGACCCTGGCCGGCCTGCCCACCGACCGCTTCCTGTTCGCCGGCTTCCCGCCGCCCAAGAGCGCCGCCCGCAAGACCTTCTTCGAGGAACTGGCCCCCGTCCGCGCCACCCTGATCTTCTATGAAGGCGCCTCGCGGGTGGCTGACAGCCTGGCCGACATGGCCGCCGTATTTGGCCCGCGCGACGCCGCCGTGGCCCGCGAGCTGACCAAGCTGTACGAGACCTGCATTCGCGGCCCGCTGGACGTGCTGGCCGCCGATCCGCGCTTTGAAAGTCCCAAGGGCGAGATCGTGATCCTCGTGGGTCCCGGCTCGGAGGCGCCCATCCAGGCCGGCGACGCCGAAAGCGCCCTGCGCGAGGCCATGGCCCGCCTGCCGCTGGGCGAGGCCGCATCGGAAGTGGCCAAGGCCCTGGGCCTGCCGCGCCGCGATCTCTACCGCCAGGCCCTGGCGCTCAAGGACGCTGCTCAGGATCCCGAGGGATGACCGCCGTCCGCCAGGCGCGGGGCGCCAAGGCGCGCCTGAGCGGCCGACGCGCCGAGGTGCTGGCCGCCGCCTGGCTGATGCTCAAGGGCTATCGCATCCTGGGCTTTCGCCTGCCCACCCCGCTGGGCGAGATCGACCTTCTGGCCCAGCGCGGCGCCGTGCTGGCGGTGATCGAGGTCAAGCAACGCGCCAGCCTGGACGACGCCCTCGACGCCGTGACCTTCGACCAGCGCGCCCGCCTGAGGCGCGCCGCCGCCCATATCGTCCAGCATCGCACCGCCCTGCGGAACACAACGCTGCGTCTGGACCTCATCGCCCTGGCCCCGGGCCGCTGGCCGCGCCACCTGCGCGATGCCTGGAGGGAGGGGCAATGACCCGCGAAGAGGCCGAGGCGATCCTGACCCGGGTCGGCACAGGCCCCGACCATGGCTTTCCGCTGTTCGAGACCGCCCTGGCCTGCGCCGTGCACGACGACCCAGACCGCGACACCGCCCCGGTGATCGCCCTGGCCCAGGAGGCCGGCGAACGCCTGGCCGAGCGCCTCAAGACCGAGTCGCCCGAAGAAGCCGTCGCCGAAGCCCTGTCCGGCGACCTGCGTCTGACCGGCGACCTGATCAGTTACGACCATCCCGACAATGCCGACGTGATCGCCATCGCCCAGCGCCGCAAGGGCCTGCCGGTGGCCCTGGGCGTCTTCTACCTGCACGCCGCGCGTCAGGCCGGCCTCGCCCTGCACGGCGTCGATTTCCCCGGCCACTTCCTGCTGCGCATCGAGACCGACGAGGGGCCGCTGGCCCTCGATCCGTTCGGCGAGGGCCGGGTGGTGCTGCCCTCGGAGCTGTCGCGACGCGCCCTGCGCACCGGCCTGATGCCCGACGTGGCCGCCAGGCTGGAACTGCTGATGGCCCCGGTCCCGGACCGCGCCGTATTGATCCGCCTACAGAACAACATCTTCGCCCGCGCCCAGCAGGCCCGCGACTGGCCACGCGCCGAACGCTCGGCCCTGCGCCGCGCCCTGCTCAATCCGGCCGATCACCGGCCCTGGCTGGACGTAGCCGCCGCCCGCGAAGGCCAGGGCGCCCTGGCGGGGGCTCTGCAAGCCCTGACCCGCGCCCAGATCCTCGACGGCGGCGCGGCCATCGCCGCCCGCGCGGCGCGCGAGCGGGTGCGGTTGCGACTGAACTAGGCGAGGACGCTCAGCGTCCATCGTCGCTTGCCGCCCGGAAGCAGACGATACGGAGGGCCGCTATGGGTGGATGGCCGAAGTCAGGCTCAGCAACGCCCCCTCCGTCACGCTGCATATCTGCAGCGCGCCACCTCCCCCGCACGCTTCGCTACGGGGCAGGAGAAGAACAGCTTCACCCTCCTGCCCCATGAAACGGGGGAGGTGGCGCGATGCGAATACGCATCGTGACGGAGGGGGCGTCCGGCGTCGGCCGTCCTTCCGGGCAAACTGAACGCCAGCGGTCAAAGGCACAGGGGCCCGATCCGGATCATCCTCGCGGGCGCGCCTCGAAACACCGGTCTAGTGAAAATCCCGGCTGCGCTGAAGCCGCCCCGACACCTTGTGCCGCACGCGCGGGGCCGGCGCTGCGGGGTCTTCCTTCAGCCGTCCCAGCTGCGCCGACAGGTCGGTGAAGCGCTCGGCGACCACGTGGATCACGCCTTCGGCCGATTGCACCCTGCCATGCACGACCAGGAACGAGGCGGTCATCACCGTATTGCGGTCGGCCTCGAAGCGGTCCTTCCAGACCACCGCATTGGCCACGCCGGTTTCGTCCTCCATCGTGACGAACACCACGCCCTTGGCGGTGCCGGGCCGCTGGCGGATCAGCACGATGCCGGCCACCGCGACCCGCTTGCCGTCCTTGATCTGCGGCAGACGATCGGCCGGGATCACGCCCATCCCATCCAGCATCGGCCGATAGAAGGCGCAGGGATGGGCCTTCAGCGACAGGCTGGTGGTGCGATAGTCCTCGGCCACCGCCTGGGGCAGGGCCATGACCGGCAGGCTGACCGCCGCCTCGAACAGCGGCAGGCCCGCCAGCAGCGGCGCCTGGACGGGAGCCTTGCTCTCGCCCTTGACGCCCTTGACCGCCCACAGGGCCTCGCGCCGGCTCAGGCCGGTTGAGGCAAAGGCGTCGGCCTCGGCCAGCAGCTCCAGGGCCCGTTGCGGCACGCCATATTGCGCGAAGTCGGCCGGGGTTCGCGCGCCCTCGTCGCGCGCCATGGCCAGCAGTTTAGCCTCGGTCTCGCGCACGCCCTTGACCTGACGCAGACCCAGGCGAACCGCCTTCCAGAACGGGCGGGTGTCGGGGTTGAAGAGCTTGTTCCCGGAAACCCTGTCATCCCGGACGAGCGCGGAGCGCGAAGATCCGGGACCGCCGGAAGCGCGGCGCTCTGGATCGGTCCCGGATAACGGCTGCGCCGTTTCCGGGATGACACGTCTGATGTCCTCAAGCGTACAGTCCCAGTCGCTGCTCATCACATCGGGCGGCCGCACGTCGACGCCATGCTCGCGCGCATCGCGCACCAGCTGGGCCGGCTGGTAGAAGCCCATGGGCTGGGAATTGATCAGCACCGCGCAGAACACGTCGGGCCAGGCCCATTTCAGCCAGGCCGAGACATAGACCAGCTTGGCGAAACTGGCCGCGTGGCTTTCCGGAAAGCCGTAATGGCCAAAGCCCTCGATCTGCTTGAAGCAGCGCTCGGCGAAGTCGCGCTGATAGCCGCGCCCCGCCATGCCCTCGACGAACTTGTCGCGATACTCGGCCGGCGCGCCCAGGTTCTTGAAGGTGGCCATGGCCTTGCGCAGGCCATCGGCCTCGTCGGGCGTGAACTTGGCGGCCTCGATGGCCAGACTCATGGCCTGCTCCTGAAACAGCGGCACGCCGAAGGTCTTGCCCAATATGCCCCTCAGCTCGTCGGCCGGGCCGTGCTCGGGCGACGGCGCGGGCCATTCCACCGGGTCCTGGCCGTTGCGGCGGCGCAGATAGGGATGGACCATGTCGCCCTGGATCGGACCGGGTCGGACGATCGCCACCTCGATGACCAGATCATAGAATTCCGCCGGCTTCAGCCGGGGCAGCATCGACATCTGGGCCCGGCTCTCGACCTGGAACACCCCGACCGAGTCGGCCTTGGTCAGCATGTCATAGACGCCCTTCACCTCGCGGGGGACGTCGGCCAGATCGTGGATCGGCAAGCCGTGCTCGGCGCGCAGCATGCCAAAGCCGCGCTGGATGGCGGTCAGCATGCCCAGGGCCAGGATGTCGACCTTCATCAAACCCAGGCTGTCGATGTCATCCTTGTCCCACTCGATGAAGGTGCGGTCCTTCATGGCGGCGTTGCCGATCGGCACGGTCTCGTCCAGCCGCCGCTTGGTCAGCACAAAGCCGCCGACATGCTGTGACAGGTGGCGGGGAAAGCCCAGCAGCTCGGTGGCCAGGCTGACCGCGCGGGCGATTTCCGGCGCCTCGGGGTCCAGACCCGCCTTGCGGATATGCTCTTCCGGCAGGCTCGAGCCCCAGCTGCCCCAGACCGTGGCGGCCAGCAGGCTGGTGACGTCCTCGGTCAGACCCAGGGCCTTGCCCACGTCGCGGATGGCGCTGCGCGGCCGATAGTGGATCACCGTACCGCAGATGGCGGCATAGTCGCGGCCATAGCGGCGATAGACATATTGCATCACCTCCTCGCGCCGCTCGTGCTCGAAATCAACGTCGATGTCCGGCGGCTCGCCGCGGTTCTCGGAGATGAAGCGGGTGAACAGCAGGCGGTGCTCGGTCGGGTCGATCGAGGTCACGCCCAGGCAGAAACAGACCGAGGAATTGGCCGCCGATCCCCGCCCCTGGCACAGGATCCCCATCTTCCGCGCCTCCTGCACGATGTCGTGCACGGTCAGGAAATAGTTGGGATAGTTCATCTTGCCGATCAGCCGCAGCTCCTCGTTCAGCTGCGCAACGACCTTGTCCGGAACCCCGCCCGGATAACGCCAGGCCGCGCCGGCAAAGGTCAGATCGGTCAGGTGCTGCATCGACGTCTTGCCCGGCGGCACCGGTTCGTCGGGATATTCCTCTCTCAGTTTGCCCAGGTCGAAATCGATGCGCGAGGCGATCTCCATCGTGCGCTCGACCGCGCGCGGCCAGCGCTCGAACAGGCGGGCCATTTCCTGCGGCGTCTTCAGGTGGCGCTCGGCATTGGCCTCCAGCAAGAAGCCCGCCTCGTGGATCGTGCAGTGCTCACGCACGCAGGTCATCACGTCCTGCAGCGGCCGCCGTTCGGGGCCGTGATAGAGCACGTCATTGGTGGCCACCATCGGCGCGCCGGCCGCGCGGGCCAGCTCGTCCAGCCGCGCCAGCCGCTGCAGGTCGCGGGCGGCATAGGCCCGGCTGGCCGCCAGCCAGACCCGGCCGCGCAGCTCGGCGCTCATGCGGTCCAGGTCGGCGGTGAAGGTCTCATCCAGCTTGGCGGGCGGCACGATCAGGGCCAGCTGGCCCTCGGCATGCTGCAGGAAATCCTCCCAGTGCAGCTCGCATTCGCCCTTGCCGGCCCGGCGCTGGCCGACCGTCAGCAGGCGGGTCAGTCGGGCGAAGGCCTCGCGGTCGGAGGGGTAGCACAGCAGGCTGGGCGTGCCGTCGGCGAAGTCCAGCCGACAGCCGGTCAGGGCGCGGACCTGCAGGTCCTTGGCCGCCGTCCAGGCGCGCACCACGCCCGACAGGGTGTTGCGATCAGTGATCCCGACAGCGGCCAGACCCAGGCCCTGGGCGGTGGGCATCAACTCGCGGGCGTGGGAGGCCCCGCGCAGGAACGAGAAGTTGCTGGTGGTTTGCAGCTCGGCATAGGCGGGGGTCGTCATCAAGTCCTCCCCCTGAAGGGGGAGGTGTCCGCGAAGCGGACGGAGGGGGAAGACGGCCAGCGCTGGGGATGACTTCCCCCTCCGGCGCGGAGCCTGTCCTCGGGCGCGCGCTTCGCGCGACCCGGGGGCGCCGCCTCCCCCTTCAGGGGGAGGACTTGCAGCTCATCCAAACAGGCCATGCAACCACCACTTCGGGTCCTCGCCCGCCCCGAACAGCCCCTGGCGAAAGATCCAGAACCGGCCGCCGGCCTCGTCCTCGACCCGGTAATAGTCGCGGATCCTGCCCGGCCCGGTGTCGTCGAAATCGCCGCGCCACCATTCCTGACCGATGCGCTCGGGCCCCTCGGCGCGGCGCACGCGGTGCGCGCGGCCGCGCCACTGGAACTGGACCGGCGGATCGTCGGGCAGCTTGGCCATCGCCGTGATCGGCTCGGGCCGCTTGAACAGCCGCACCGGCCGGGGGCGCTCGGAGTCCCAGGTCTGGCCGGAGGGCGCGGCCAGCGGCGCGCGGCGGATCACCGAGCGTTCGGGCACGTGGCTCTCATACGGATCGGCCCGCCAGACGCGGTCCTCACCCAGGCGGTTGATCAGCCGGTCGACCAGGGGGGCGAGCGTTTCGTCGAGGCCCGTCCCGGCCTCAGCGTCCAGCCGCGCCTGCACGGCGCTCAGCGGTTCGACGTCGCCGGCGAACACCGTGACCACCTCGATGCCGAAGCCGGGGTCGATGACGTCCAGCTTGGGGATCATCAGCCGGGTCAGGCGCGCGGCGTCGCGGCCCGGCCGCGCCAGCCCCGCCCGCACCGGCAGGGCCTTGCCGTCCAGGCGGTGAAAGACCACCTCGAACCGCCGCGCGCCCTGGCCCTCGGCCTCCAGACGCTTGCAGATCAGGGCGGTGACATCGCCGACTACCCGGGCCAGGTCGTCGGGCGCGCTGATCGGCTCAGCGAAGGCCAGACGGTCGAACCACGGACTGGCCGGGCGGCGATAGACCAGGGCCTCGCCCGCCGCGCCCAGGGCCTGGTCCAGGCGCTGGGTCAGATGCATGCCGAACCGCTTGGCCAGCTGGGCGCGGGGCAGGCCCAGCAGCTGTTCGATGCGAAACAGGCCCAGACGCGGCAGCTGGGCGGTGGCGGTGTCGTCCAGCCGCAGGGCCGCCACCGGCAGCTGCGCCAGCCGCTGCCTCTGTCCGTTCGACGGTGCGATCGCACCCTCATCGCCAAATCGCGCCCCAAACCGGGCAAGAGCCCAGGCCGCGCCGGGCGTGTCGGCGATCGCCGCCCGGGCCGGCACGCCCCAGCGCGCCAGTCGCGCCAGCAGGTCAGCCATCATCGCCGCCTCGCCACCCCACAGGTGGTCGGTCCCGGTGATGTCGAGGAACAGGCCGTCCTCGCCGTCGATGGCCACGGCCGGCGAAAACCGCACGCACCAGTCGCACAGGGCCTCCAGCGCGGCGCGATCAGTCTCGGGATCGTGGTCGGCGGTGACCAGGTCGGGCGCCAGGGCCATGGCGTCGGCGGCCTTCTGGCCGGGGCGCAGGCCCAGGGCCATGGCGGCCTCGTCGATGGCGGCCAGGCGGCGGGTTCCGGAGTCGGAGATCAGCAGGGCGAAGGGGGGCGGGGCACGTCCTCCCCCTGAAGGGGGAGGTGTCGGCGCAGCCGACGGTGGGGGAAGTTGGCCAGCCTTGGGGATCACTTCCCCCTCCGGCGCTTCGCGCCGCCTCCCCCGCTGGGGGGAGGATTTTTCACCCAGCCCGTCTGAACCCGGATTCCGCCGTCGCCAGGTCGTGATCGGCCAGTTGGGACACCAGACGGAAAGGATGCGGGCCATGCTCGGCCTCCGAAGACTCCAAAACCCATGCGCCGGAACGTCCGCCCCGACAGCGCTCAAGCTCGACCCGCCAGCGCGGCGGGCCCAGGCCGGGAACATCCGGCGGCGGCTGGCTGGGCGCGCCGGCGATGCGCCATCGACTGAACGACGACGAACCCGACACCGTCCGCGCCCGCCCTGCGGGACCGCCATAGGGCCGCCGGTGCAGCAGCACGCCGAAACTGCCGCGCTTCTCGCAGGCCAGTTGCAGCCGGCGGCCGGCCTTCAGCTCCGGCGCCTGGGCCTCGCCGATGGCGGCGGCGACGCCCACGGTCGAGAGGGCGTCCTCCAGCACCGACATCACCTCGGCCTCGTCGCGGGCCTTGACCTGGATCAGCCGGCCGGTGGGAACGTCGAGCCCCGCAAGACCCGGCGCGAACAGATCGGTGCGCCGCATCACCCAGACCACCGCCCCGGTCTTCAGCAGAGGCCGGGTTAGCAGGGCGGCGAAGGCGGCAGGCGCCGCAGAGGTCTCGTCCTCCAGCCCGGCGCCCATCACCTCGTGCCAGCATCCCGAAGGCAGACCGCCGGCCGGAAAACAGCTGTCGATCGCCGCATCACCAAAGCTCAGGATCGGACTCGGAGTCCGGGCGCCTGCTTGCAGAGCAGCAATCTGGCCCTTCAATGCCGCTAGGCGCGCGTCGCGCGGGCCGGCCATAATCCCAATCCTTTGTTCCTATTTTGTTCTGATCTTATGGGCTTGGAGAGTCAAGCGGGGGCGGCCATGGTGCGTCAAACGGCCGTATGAAGCCCCTCCAGGAAACGCCATGTCCTTCCAGCGCGTGCTGATCGCCAACCGCGGCGAAATCGTCCTCCGCATCGCCCGCGCCGCCGCCGAGCTTGGCATCCAGAGCGTGGCGGTGTTCGCGAGTGACGACGCCGCCAGCCCGCACGTTTCCGCCGCCGATCAGGCCGTCGCCCTGCCCGGCTCCGGGGCCCGCGCCTATCTCGACATCGAGGCCATCATCGCCGCCGCCAAGGGCGCGGGCTGCGACGCCCTGCATCCCGGCTATGGCTTCCTGTCGGAGAACCCCGCCCTGGCCCGCGCCTGCGCGGCGGCGGAGATCACCTTCATCGGCCCGGCGCCCGAGCATCTGGAAACCTTCGGCGACAAGGCCGCCGCCCGGGCCTTGGCCGCAAAGCTGAACGTCCCCCTGATCCCCGGAACCGGCGCGCTGGACCTGCCTGCCGCCGAAGACTTCCTGACCCAGCACGGCGCGATCATGCTCAAGGCCCGGGCCGGCGGCGGCGGACGCGGCATGCGGCTGGTGCTGGACCCCGGCGAGCTGGACGCCGCCTTCGCCGCCTGCGCCCGCGAGGCCAAGGCCGCGTTCGGCGATGATGGCCTCTATGCCGAAAAGCTGATCGAAAGCGCGCGCCACATCGAGGTGCAGATCGTCGGCGACGGGACCGTGGTGCTGGCGGTGGGCGACCGCGACTGCTCCCTGCAGCGCCGCAACCAGAAGCTGGTCGAGATCGCCCCGGCCCCCAACCTGCCAGGCGCCACCCGCGCGGCCATGGCCAGCGCCGCGCAGGCCCTTTGCGCCGGCTATCGCGGCCTGGCGACGGTGGAATATCTGCTCGACACCGCCACCGGCGACTTCGCCTTCATCGAGACCAATCCCCGCCTGCAGGTCGAACACACCGTAACCGAAGAGGTCACGGGCCTGGATCTGGTGCGCCTGCAGTTCGAACTGGCGGCGGGCAAGACCCTGGCCGAGCTGGACCTGACCGCCGCCCCGCCCGCCGTCGGCGCGGCGATCCAGGCGCGGATCAATGCCGAAACCCTGACCGCCGACGGCCAGGTGAAACCCTCGTCCGGAACCCTCACCGCCTATGCCCAGCCCGGCGGCCTGGGCGTGCGGGTGGACGGCGCCGGCGCGGTCGGCCTTGTGGTCGGCGGGGCCTATGACAGCCTGCTGGCCAAGGTGATCACCCGGGGGCGCACCCCGGCGGAAGCCGCCACGCGTCTGGACCGGACGCTTAGCGAATTCACGATCACCGGCGTCGCCACCACCGCCCCGCTGATCCGGGCGATCCTGGCGCAGTCGGACTGGAAGGACGGTGGGGCCACCACCCGCTTCATCGACGACCACGCCGCCGAGCTGGTCGCCGGGCTTCCCCTGCCGCCAGAGCGCGCCCAAGCCCACTTCGAGACCCTGGACGGCGCGATCACCGTCGCCGCCCCCCTGGCCGCCACGGTCGGGGCGATCGAGGTCGCGGAGGGCGATCTGGTCCGTCCGGGTCAGGCCCTGGCGGTGCTGGAGGCCATGAAGATGGAGCACCTCGTCCACGCCACGTCCGGTGGCCGGGTGCTGAAGATCGCCGCCGCAGCGGGCCAGACCGTCGCCGAGGGACAGCCGCTGATCTTCCTGGAGCCGGTCGAGATGGAGGCCGCCATCGCCGCCGACGCGGTCCTTGAGGACCTCGACGCGATCCGTCCGGACCTGTCAGAGGTCATCGCCCGCCACCGTTTCACCCTCGACGCGGCGCGTCCCGAGGCCGTGGCCCGGCGTCGCAAGACCGGCCACCGCACGGCGCGGGAGAACATCGACGATCTGGTCGATCCGGGCAGCTTCCTCGAATACGGCGCCCTGGCCATCGCCGCCCAGAAGCGGCGGCGCACGACCGAGGACCTGATCGCCAATACCCCGGCCGACGGCCTGATCACCGGCATCGGCACGGTCAATGGCGCGCTCTTCGCCCCCGACAAGGCCCGCTGCGCGGCCCTGGCCTATGACTTCACCGTGCTGGCCGGCACGCAGGGCGCAATGAACCACCGCAAGACCGACCGGCTGATGGCGCTGATCGCCGACCAGAAACTGCCGGTGGTCTGGTTCGCCGAGGGCGGCGGCGGGCGACCGGGCGACACCGACACCACCGCCGTGGCGGGCCTCGACGTGCCGACCTTCCGCAGCTTCGCCCAGCTGTCGGGCATCGTGCCCAAGATCGCCATCGTCGCAGGCCGCTGTTTCGCCGGCAACGCCGCCATCGCCGGGCTGTCGGAGATCATCATCGCCACCCGCGACAGCAATCTGGGCATGGGCGGTCCGGCCATGATCGAGGGCGGCGGGCTGGGCGTGTTCAAGCCCGAGCAGATCGGCCCTTCGGCTCATCAGTGGGCCAATGGTGTTATCGACATCCTGGCCGACGACGAGGCCCACGCCACCCGGCTGGCCAAGCAGGCCCTGTCCTATTTCCAGGGGACGCTCGCCGACTGGACCGCCCCCGACCAGCGCCGGCTGCGCCAGGCGATCCCCGAAAACCGCCTGCGAGTCTATGATGTCCGCACACTGATTAATGGCCTGGTGGACGAAGGCTCCTTCCTGGAACTGCGCGGCGGCTTCGCGGCGGGCATGGTCACCGGCCTGATCCGCATCGAGGGTCGCCCCATGGGCCTGATCGCCAATGATCCGCGCCATCTGGGCGGGGCCATCGACTGCGACGGGGCCGAGAAGGCCGCGCGGTTCCTGCAACTGTGCGACGCCTTCGCCCTGCCGGTGCTGAGCCTGTGCGACACGCCCGGCTTCATGGTCGGGCCCGACAGCGAAGACGCCGCCGCCGTGCGCCGGGTCAGCCGCCAGTTCATCGCCGGCGCCAAGCTGCGCAGCCCGCTGTTCACCGTGGTCACCCGCAAGGGCTATGGCCTGGGGGCGCAAGCCATGGCCGGCGGCAGCTTCCATTCCCCCGCCTTCATCGCCGCCTGGCCCACGGGCGAGTTCGGCGGCATGGGCCTGGAGGGCGCGGTCAAGCTGGGCTACCGCAAGGAGCTGGAGGCCCTGAGCGATCCGGCCGAGCAGAAGGCCCTCTATGATCAGCTGGTGGCCCGGCTCTATGCGGCCGGCAAGGCGACCAGCATGGCGGCAGCCCTGGAGATCGACGCGGTGATCGACCCGGCCGACACCCGCCGCTGGCTGGTCGGCGGGCTGGATGCGGCGACGGGGTCGGCGCGGCCCTGGGCGGTGCGGGTGGACAGTTTCTAGGAAGGCTACGGACCATGAGCAACGTCGAACTGACCACCGACGGTCCGGTCTGGACCGTGACGATCAACCGCCCGGAGCGCCGCAACGCCGTCGATCCCGCCACGGCCCTGCAGCTGAACGCGGCTTTCGACGCCTTCGAGGCCGACGAAACGGCGGCCGTGGCCATATTGACGGGCGCCAACGGGACCTTCTGTTCGGGCTTTGACCTGACCGTCGCCGCGAGCGGCGCGGGCGAGCGCTACGATCCGGTCGGCGAAGGCCCGATGGGGCCGACGCGCCGGCTGCTGTCCAAGCCGGTGATCGCCGCCGTCGAGGGCTATGCCGTGGCCGGCGGGCTGGAGCTGGCCCTGTGGTGCGACATGCGCGTGGCGGCCGCCAATGCCACCTTCGGGGTCTTCTGCCGACGCTGGGGGGTGCCGTTGATCGACGGCGGCACGGTGCGCCTGCCGCGCATCGTCGGCCAGGGCCGGGCGCTGGACATGATCCTGACCGGCCGCGCGGTCGGCGCCGCAGAGGCCTTGTCATGGGGCCTGGCCGACCGGGTCGTCGCCGAGGGTTCGGCCCTGGTCGAGGCGCAAGCCCTGGCGCGGAGCATCGCCGCCTTCCCCCAGATCTGCCTGCGGGCCGATCGCGCCTCGGCCTTTGGGCAATGGGACAGCGATCTGGCCGAGGCCCTGAAGGCCGAGGGGCGCGGCGGGGTCGAACCCCTGCGCCGCGAGGCTCGGTCAGGCGCAGCGCGCTTCACCGGCGGGGCGGGTCGCGGCGGTCAAGCCGCGCCAGACTGAAGGCCCGGGCCATTGGGCGCGACGGCGGGGATCGGGGCGTAAAGTGCACTGTCACCGTAATGAACTCGCCCCTCGCAATCCCGCCGTCGCCACCTTAACTAGGCAGTCGCAGCGCCGGACGTCGCACGTCCTGGCGCCAAGTTGATCCGGAGTCGTCCATGTCGTTGAGAGTCGCCGTCCAGATGGATCCCGTTCTGGGGATCAATATCGACACCGACACCACCTTCCAGATGATGATGGAAGCCCAGACCCGCGGTCACCGGCTGTGGGTCTATACGCCCGACAAGCTGTCCATGGAGGACGGCCGGGTGTTCGCCCGCGCCCAGTCGCTGGTGCTGACCGCCACCAAGGGCGCGCACGCCGAGCTGGGCGAGAGCGTGCTGCTGGACATGAAGGACGACATCGACGTGGTGCTGATGCGCCAGGATCCGCCGTTCGATATGGCCTACATCACCGCCACCCACTTCCTCGAGAAGGTTCACCCCCACACCCTGGTGGTCAACAATCCGGCCGAGGTGCGCAACGCGCCCGAAAAGCTGTTCGTCACCGACTTTCCCGGGGTGCAGCCCCCGACCCTGATCACCAGCGATCATGAGGCGATCTACGACTTCCGCGCCCGGCATGGCGATATCGTGCTCAAGCCGCTCTACGGCGGCGGCGGCTCGGGTGTGGCGCGGCTGCTGGCCGACGATCCCAATCTCGACGCCTTGCTGGAACTGCACGCCATGATCGGCCGCGAGCAGGTGATCGCCCAGAAGTTCGTGCCGGCCGTCAGCCTGGGCGACAAGCGCGTTCTGCTGGTCGACGGCGAGCCGGTGGGCGCGATCAATCGCGTGCCGGCCGCCGGCCAGGTGCGCTCCAACCTGCGGGTCGGCGGCCGGGCCGAGGCGGTCGAGCTGACCGCCCGCGACCTGGAACTGTGCGCGATCATCGCCCCGGAGCTGAAGCGGCGCGGCCTGCTGTTCGTGGGCATCGACGTGATCGGCGAATATCTGACCGAGATCAACGTCACCTCGCCGACCGGAGCCCAGCAACTGAAGCGGTTCGGCGGGGCTGACGCCTCGGCGGTGCTGTGGGATCGCATCGAGGCGATCCGCGCCGGCCAAGCTTGACCTGGGACGAAGTGACCGTCGTAGGGCGCTGATTTCCCGAAACGTTCATTTTTCGTTCTTGCTACACCCTTCACCTCATGGTTCGTGTGTGGATAACTCCAACCGATCCATGAGGCGGGCATGGCCGCGAAGGTCGTCACGGTGGCGTTCGAGGGCGTCGAAGCGCGCCGCGTCGATGTCGAGGTGCAGCTGACCAGCGGCCAGCAGATCTTCGTCATCGTGGGCCTGGCCGACAAGGCCGTGGCCGAGAGCCGCGAGCGGGTGCGCGGGGCCTTTGCCGGCCTGGGGCTGTCGCTGCCGGGCAAGCGCATCGTCGCCAATCTGGCCCCGGCCGACATGCCCAAGGAGGGCACCCATTTCGACCTGCCGATCGCCCTGGCGGTGATGGCGGCGATCGGGGTCATTCCGGTGGACGCTCTGGATGACTGGGCGGCCATGGGCGAGCTGTCGCTGGATGGCCGCATCGTCCCCGCCGCCGGCGCCCTGCCTGCGGCCATGGCGGCCGGGGCCATGGGCCTGGGTTTGATCTGCCCTGAGGCCAGCGGCCCCGAAGCGGCCTGGGCCGGCGGCACCCGCATCCTGGCCCCGCGCTCCCTAGTGTCGCTGATCAACCACTTCCGGGGCAGTCAGGTGCTGACCGCGCCCTCGCCCGGTCCGGTGATCGAGGGCGAACGCGCCAAGGATCTGCGCGACGTGAAAGGTCAGGAGCACGCCAAGCGCGCCCTGGAGATCGCCGCCGCGGGCGGGCACAACCTGCTTTTTGTCGGTCCGCCAGGCTCAGGCAAGTCGATGCTGGCCCAGCGCCTGCCGGGCCTTCTCCCGCCCCTGACCTCGACCGAGCTGTTGCAGACCTCGATGGTCCATTCGGTGGCCGGGCTGATTGCCAGAGGGGCCCTGACCCGCGCCCGGCCGTTTCGCTCGCCGCACCATTCGGCCAGCATGGCGGCCCTGACCGGCGGCGGCCACAAGGCCAAGCCGGGCGAGGTGTCGCTGGCCCACAACGGCGTGCTGTTCCTCGACGAACTGCCGGAATTCGGGGTGCAGGCCCTGGACAGCCTGCGCGGCCCGCTGGAAACCGGCGAGGTGATGGTGGCCCGCGCCAACGCCCATGTGCGCTATCCGGCCAAGGTGCAGCTGGTGGCGGCCATGAACCCCTGCCGCTGCGGCCACGGCGGGGCCGGGCGCGGCTATTGCGGCAAGGCTCCGCGCTGCCAGCGCGACTATCAGGGCCGGGTGTCTGGACCCCTGATGGACCGCATCGACCTGTCGGTCGACATGCCCGCCGTCACCGCCGCCGACCTGGCCCTGCCGCCGCCCAGCGAAGGCTCGGCCGAGTTCGCCGCCCGGGTGGCGCGAGCCCGCCAGCGGCAGATCGACCGCGCCGAAGCCTATGACAGCGCCGAGAGCCTGAACGGCCGCGCCGAGGGCGCCTTCCTGGACAGGATCGTCGCCATTGACGAAGCCGGCCGCAGCCTGCTGGCCCGCGCCGCCGAGGCCGGCCGGATCAGCGCCCGAGGCTGGACGCGGGTACTGCGCCTGTCGCGCACCATCGCCGACCTGGAAGGCGCTGACGGCGTGCGCCGGGTGCATGTGGCGGAGGCTTTGGCCCACCGCCGGTCGGCCGCGCCGGGGGAGGAACAGGGCGGGTTCGCGTCTGGCGCGTCGACGTTTTGAGGGGCGGGCGGGGTGACACGGCGGGCCTGGACTTGAGCGCCCGCGAGCAGACCTTCTGAAAGGCCGAGAGGGGTGGTTTGGGGACGTTGCTCCCTCTCCCATAGGGAGAGGGTTGGGGTGAGGGGTTACGGCGTTCGACGGAGTGCCGGCACGCCGTCAAGCCTCGTAACCCCTCACCCTCCCACCGCTTCGCGGCGGGCCCCTCCCTCTCCCTAAAGGAGAGGGATTTAGGTCAGCTATGGGTCGAAAGCGCGCCCTTGGCTTCCAGCCCGAAAGCCGACGCCCCGCGTCGCGCCAAGCCTTACATCTCTTGGAGGCTGAAGCGTGCCGGAGTGGAAAGGTCTGTCAAGGACGGCGCTCCGCGCCGCCGCGGAGCGGCCGGTCGAAGACCGGTCCTTGAGAGACCTTTCCACTCCGGCGATCGTCTCGCCGTGAGATGTAAGGATGGCTCCCTCCGGCGCGGAGGGGGCGGGCGGCCTCCAAAGTCCTCTCCCTGAAGGGGGAGGCGATCGCGGAGCGATCGGAGGGGGTAGTGCTGCGGACTCGGTGCGGTCTTCCCCCACCGGCCTCCGGCCGCCTCCCCCTTCAGGGGGAGGACTTATGGGGATACGCCGTGCTGTATCCCCGTACTTTCCGGATCTGATCCCAACGAAATCAGAAGCTTGTAAAATAATCGATCGCGCCAGTCAGACGCGCCCAAACCGCCCGCATACTGATTTCACCCCAAGGCTAGGGAAGGGACGTCGGCCGGCGACCTGATGGGCCTTGGGATGTGGTCGAGCGGGAAGTGTTCCGTCGGCTGTCGCTCTGGGCCTGTTCGCCCGGTTTGCGAGGCGTGGCCTGTCCCTCCGGGGAAGGCGGGCGCTTCGGGTCGGGGTTCAGGATCAATCCCTCGGCGACGGGCCGGCGGCGCGCAACAGGCATGGGCTGAAATCGCCCATGCGGTCTGGACGGGGTCGCTAGCCCCTCCACCCGTCGGGGGCCTGGCTACCGGAGCGGGTTAAAACCCCGCCAGCCCGGCGATGCTCCCGAATAACGGCTGCGCGGAGCGTCTGTCTTCGTCGAAACGGTATTCACTATCCCCCTCCTCCGGGCGAGGCCCGGACGCTCCGTGACCCTTCCCAACCCTTCAGCGGGTTTCCGCGTGAAGCGACGCAGCCGTGTCCTTGTCCGGACCGGACAGATCACCGCCCCCCTTTGACCGGCCGTTAAGCCGCGCCCGCTAGGCTCCGCGCTCATGAGCAGCACTCCCCGCACCCCGGACGGCGTCACGCCCGAGCAACTGGCCACCCTGAGCCACGAGTTCCGCACGCCCCTGAACGGCGTGCTGGGCATGGCCCGGCTGCTGGAGGGCACCCGGCTGACGGGCGAGCAGCGGGCCTATGTCACAGCCCTGCGCGAGAGCGGCGATCACCTGCTGTCGCTGGTCAATGACGTGCTGGACTTCGCCCGTCTGGGGGCCACGGCCATCGCCCTGGCCCCGACGCCGGTCGATATCGAGGGCCTGCTGCGCCAGGTGGCCGAGCTGATGAGCCCGCGCGCCCACGAAAAGGGCATCGAAATCGCCTGGGCCGCCTCGTCCGGCCTGCCGACCATCCTGGCCGACGAGGGCCGGCTGCGGCAGATCCTGCTGAACTATGCCGGCAACGCCGTGAAATTCACTGAAGAGGGCGGGGTGCTGCTGACCGCAACCGCCGCGCCGGGCCCCAAGGGCGAAGGCCGCGTGCGCTTCTCCGTAGCCGACACCGGGCCAGGCGTGGCGCCGGAGGCCCGCGCCAAGATCTTCGAGGCCTTTGTGCAGACCGACGCCAGCCACCGTACCCAGCTGGGCGGGGCGGGCCTGGGCCTGGCCATTGTCGCAAGGCTGGCCCGCGCCATGGACGGCAAGGCCGGGGTCGGCGGCAAGCTCGGCCAGGGCGCCGACTTCTGGTTCGAGGCCCCGTTCGAAACCCTCGCCGCGCCGACCCGCGACCTGTCCCTGGCCGGCCGGGTCGTGGCCGTGGCCTCGCCCAATGCCATCGTCCGCCTGGCCACCGCCCGCCAGATCGAGGCGGCCGGGGGCCGAGCCATTGTCGCCGCCGATGTCGCGACCGCCACCGCCGCCGCCCCGTCCGACGCGGTGCTGCTGATCGACGCCGCCCTGGCCGGTCCGCGCGGCGCCCTCAAGCCTCCCGCCGGCCACCGCGCCGTGGTGCTGCTGACCCCCGACCAGCGCGGCCGCATCGACCGGCTGAAAAAGGCCGGCTTCAGCGGCTATCTGATCAAGCCCCTGCGCGCCGCCTCGATCGTCGCCCAGGTGCTGCAGGCCACCACCCACAGCCCCGCCCCCGCCGACAAGCCCGCCGAGGACGACCGCATCGCCCCGGCCGCCGCGCCGGGCGTGCGGGTGCTGCTGGCCGAGGACAATCCGATCAACGCCCTGCTGGCCCGCACCCTGCTGCAGCGCGAAGGCTGCAAGGTCGACCGCGTCGCCGACGGCGCCCAGGCCGTGGCGGCCCTGTCCAGCGACAGCTACGACCTGATCCTGATGGACCTGCGCATGCCGGTGCTGGGCGGCCTGGACGCCACCGTTCGCCTGCGCGCCCAGGGCGTGACCACGCCGATCGTCGCCCTGACCGCCGACGCCTTCGACGAGGACCGCCGCGCCTGCCTGGCGGCCGGCATGAGCGATTTCCTGGTCAAGCCCCTGACCCACGCCGCCCTACGCGACGTGCTGACCCGCTGGACGGGTCCCAAGGTCGCTTTAGCGGGCGCCCCCGGCGTCTGGACGAAAACCGCGACGCGGGCCAAGGTCGCCGGCTAAGCGCGGGCGTTCTCCGCGCGGGGGACCGCCGCATGACAGACAAGGCCGCCACAGCGCCGAAGAAGACCCTTCTTCAGACCCTGGCCTTCTTCGGCGAGCGTCGCAGCCTGGCAATGCTGGGCCTGGGGTTCGCCTCGGGCCTGCCCTACATGCTGATCTTCGACACCCTGTCGCTGTGGCTGCGCGATGCGGGTCTTTCGCTGGCGGTGATCGGCTTCTTCAGCCTGGCGACGCTGAGCTTTTCGTTCAAGTTCCTGTGGGCGCCGCTGATCGACCGCGCCAAGGTGCCGATCCTGCATAACCTTCTGGGCCATCGCCGCGCCTGGATCCTGGTCTTCCAGACCGCCATGATCCTGGGTCTGTGGACGATCTCGACCCTCAATCCCGCCTCGCAGCTGGCCGCCCTGGGCGCCGCCGCCGTCGCGGTCGGCTTTGCGACGGCCTCGCACGACATCGTCATCGACGCCTGGCGGATCGAGGTCGCCGACAAGGAAGAACAGGGCCCGATGGTGGTGGCCTATCAGTGGGGCTACCGCGTCGCGATGATCGCCGCCGGGGCCGGGCCGCTGCTGCTGGCCGAGCGCTTTGGCTGGAACTTCTCCTACGCCGTCATGGGCTTTGTGGTCGGCATCGGGGTGCTGGCCACCCTGTGGGCTCCGCGCGAGGCCGAACACACCGTCCGTCCGATCCCGACCGGCGACGTCAACCAGCCCCGCGCCCTGGAGATCCTGGAATGGATCGCCCGGCTGGGCATCCTGCTGGTCGGCGCGCTCGCCTTGGGCTCGGGCCTGTCGGGGGATGCGTCCCTGCTCTCGAAACTGGTCGGCGGCGAGGCCCTTGCGGAAGCTTGGAAGGCCAAGCCCAATGGCGTCTGGCTGCAGCTGCTGGGTGTGCTGACCGGCCTGGCCATCGTGGTGGTGGCCGCCTGGCCGATCCCCAAGGTGCGCACCAAGCCCGGTGTCTACATGTCGGCCGCGTTCGGCGAGCCGCTGATCGACTTCACCAAGCGCTTCCACGGCGTGGCCGGCCTGATCCTCGCGGCGATCTGCGTCTATCGGGTGTCGGACTTCGTGCTCAACATCATGAACCCGTTCTATCGCGACATGGGCTTTACCCTGACCGAGATCGCCGAGATCCGGAAGGTGTTTGGCATCATCGCCTCGATGATGGGGGTGTTCCTGGGCGGGGTGATCGTGGCGCGGCTAGGCCTGATGAAGGCCCTGGTCATCGGGGCCTTCGCCCAGCCGATCAGCAACCTGTTCTTCGCCTGGCTGGCCATGAGCGGTCACAGTGTGCCGGTGCTGTTCTGGGCGATCTGCATCGACAATGTGGCCGGAGGCGTCGCCGGCACGGCCCTGATCGCCTACATGTCCAGCCTGACCACGGTGGGTTTCACGGCCACGCAATACGCCCTGTTCTCGTCTCTCTACGCCCTGCCCGGCAAGCTGATCGCCTCGCAGTCGGGACGCATCGTCGAGGCCTCGGCCATCGCCGCCGAAGCCGGCGGCCCGATCGGCGCCCTGAAGGGCCTGTTCACCCGCCTGCCGCCCGAGAGCTTCACCGCCGCCGGCGCCAAGCTGGGCGTCAGCGCCCCGGCCATGGCGGCGGGCTATACGGCCTTCTTCCTCTACACGGCGGTCATCGGCGTGGTGGCCATCGTGCTGTCGTTCATGGTGGCGGCGCGGCAGGGAGAGATTGACCGACGGGCGGAAGCCGGGTCGGCGGCTTAGAAGCCCTCCCCCTGAAGGGGGAGGCGGCCGTCAGGCCGGTGGGGGAAGACTGCAAGGACGCAGCAGCACGCCCCCCTCCGATCGCTTCGCGATCCCCTCCCCCTTCAGGGGGAGGACTTGCGACCTAGGTCCCCAGACACACCACCTGCGCCACCCGCAGGTCGCGACGCAGGCCGTCGGCCACGCGGCCATAGTTCTCGGTGGTGATCGCCTCGCCCATCGCGAACTCGTCGCCGCCGCGGCGGTGCGGGCCCAGCAGGGTGCGGAGGGTCTCGGGGGCCGTGGTGTAGATGCGGCCACGGCGCGGACTCTCGGCCACGGTCACGCCGATCACCCGCCCGGCGCTGTCGAGGGCCGGCGCGCCCGACAGTCCGGCCAGGGTGCCCTTCAGGCTGTCGGTGCGACCGACCTCGGCCCAGACCAGCACCGGCTCGGTGCGGGCTCCGCGCCCATGGACGACCAGGTTCTCGCGGCCCAGCAGGCGCGAGGCGGCTTCGCCCGGATGGCCTTGCGGGAAGCCGGGATGATAGGCGCGGGCCCCGCGGCGCAGGGGCTCTTCCAGACCCAGGGGCACGGCCGGAGCCCCGCCCTCGGTGGTCAGGATGGCGGCGTCGGCGCGCGGATCGATGGTGATCTTGGCCGCCACGCCGCGTCCGTCGGCCACCACGATGGCCGCCGACTTGCAGCCGTCGACCACATGACGGGCGGTCAGCCAGGTGCCGCTGTCGCCGACCGAAAAGGCGGTGCCTGAGCCGGGCTCAGGCTTGCTCGGCACCTGGACGACGATGGACGGGTCGAACGGCGAGGCCGGTCCAAGCGGCAGACCCTCCTCACCCGGCACCGGCGGCGGCGGCGGCGGGGCGTCGGAGCGTTCCTGCCGGCCGACCGCCACGATCAGCAGGGCGCTGACGGCGGCGGCATAGACCAGCCAGTCGGGGAGCTTGGGAAAATGCACGGGACGGGGCCCTCGCCTTTCCCGATCAGCCGGCCACGGCGGCGGCGAGGATCAGGGCGGTGGCCAGCTTGGCGCCCACCAGCAGGGCGGCAGCGGCGACCTCGCCCTCGTGGATGCGCTCGGGCAGGCCCTGCAGCACCATGTCGGTAATGCGGAAGACCAGCAGTTGCACGGCAATGGTGGCCGCGCCCCAGATGACGATCTCGATCACCGAGGTCGAGGCGGTCAGCGAAATGGCCAGCGGAATGGCCAGGCCCACCATCACGCCGCCCAGCGACAGGGCGGCGGCGGAATTGCCCTCGCGGATCAGCTTGATCTCGCGGTGCGGGGTCAGCATGGCGTACAGCGCCGTGCCGACGATCAGCATGAACAGCGTCACGCCGGCATGCATCAGGGTGACGGGGAAGCCCGTGGCGAAGGCCTGGACCTCGGGCGACTGAAGCTGGGACGGCATGAACGCGAACACCTTCGGTAGATAGAGATTCAAGTCCTATCACGGGTGGCGGACGGTTGCGTAGGGGGCTCGCTTCGAAGGCGTCTATGCCGCCTCGTCATCCTCATCGTCATCCAGAACGCCCGCCATCGCCGCCATCGACAGCTGACGCAGGGCGCTGGCGCGGACCTTCTCGCTCTCGCTCTTCAGCTGGCCGCAGGCGGCAAGGATGTCGCGGCCTCTGGGCGTGCGGATCGGCGACGAATAGCCGGCCTTGTTGACGATGGCCGCAAAGGCCTCGATCGCCGCCCAGTCGGAGCATTGGTAGTCGCTGCCCGGCCACGGGTTGAACGGGATCAGGTTGATCTTGGCCGGAATGCCCTTGATCAGCTTGATCAGGGCGCGGGCTTCGTCAGGGCTGTCATTGACGCCCTTGAGCATCACATATTCGAAGGTCACGCGGCGGGCGTTGCTGATGCCCGGATAGGCGCGGATGCCGGCGATCAGTTGCTCCAGCGGGTACTTCTTGTTCAGCGGCACCAGCACGTCGCGCAGGGCGTCATTGGTAGCGTGCAGGCTGATGGCCAGCATCGCCTGGGTCTTCTCGCCCAGGGCCTGGAGCTGGGGCACGACGCCCGAGGTCGAGACCGTGATGCGGCGACGCGAGATGGCGATGCCCTCGTTGTCGCTGATGATCTCGATGGCGTCGGCGACCGCGCCCATGTTGTAGAGCGGCTCGCCCATGCCCATAAATACGATGTTGGACAGCAGGCGGTCGTCCTTGTCGGACGGCCATTCGGCCAAGTCGTCCTTGGCCACCTGGACCTGGGCGACGATCTCGGCGGCGGTCAGGTTGCGCACCAGGGCCTGGGTGCCGGTGTGGCAGAAGCTGCAGTTGAGCGTGCAGCCCACCTGGCTTGAAACACACAGGGCGCCGGCCCGGCCGACCGACGGGATATAGACCGCCTCGATCTCGATGCCCGGCGCCGTGCGGATCAGCCACTTGCGGGTGCCGTCCTTGGAGACCTGGCGCTCGACGATCTCGGGCCGCGCGATGGTGAACACCTCGGCGAGACGGGCGCGGGTTTCCTTGGCGACGTCGGTCATCATCGCAAAATCGGTGACGCCGCGATGGTGGATCCAGCGGAACACCTGGGTGGCCCGCATCTTGGCCTTGCCGTGCTCGGCCACGCCCGACTCGGTCAGGGCGGCGATCATCTGCGGCCGGGTCAGACCAGACAGGTTGATCAGCGGCTTTGGCGCAGACGACGCGCCGGAGACGCGCGACAGATCGAGGGTAACGCTCAAGGGGCGGTCCGGGGGCAGGGATTTAAGGGGTCGAGAGAGGGATATAGCACTTGGCGAGGGTTTTTCCAAAAGGGCGGCCAAGTCCTCCCCCTGAAGGGGGAGGCGACCGAAGGTCGGTGGGGGAAGACCGCAATGCGCCAGCGGTCTCTTCCCCCACCGTCGCCTGCGGCGACACCTCCCCCGTCAGGGGGAGGACTTTGCTTCTAGACACCCCACCCCCGCAGGCCCATATCCGCCTCATGCGCACGCACGACGCCGATGTGATCATCGCGGGAGCCGGCATGGCCGGGTCCACCCTGGCCTTGGCCCTGGCCTCAGGCGGCCTGCGGCCGCTGCTGGTCGACCCTCAGCCATTCGAAGCCCAGCTGGCCCCGACCTTTGACGGGCGCTCCTCGGCCGTCGCCTATTCCAGCTTTCGCCAGTGGCGGACCATCGGCGCGGGCGAGGCCCTTGAGCCGCACGCCCAGCGGATCGAACAGATCCTGGTCACCGACGGCCGCACGCCCGGCGCCGCCGCGCTGGGGGCCTCGCCGGCCTTCCTGCGCTTCGATTCCAGCGAGATCGCCGACCGCTCGGACGGTGAGCCCCTGGGCTATCTGATCGAGAACCGCCAGATCCGCGCGGCCCTCTCCCAGGCCGTGACCGATCAGGCCATTCCGGTGATCGCGCCGATGGCTGCCAGAAACCTGGAGGTCGACGCCGCCGGCGCCCGCATCACCCTGGCCGATGGCCGGGTGCTGTCGGCCCCGCTGGCGGTCAGCGCCGAGGGTCGGGGCTCGGTGCTGCGCAAGGCGGCCGGCATCGGCGATATCGGCTGGGGCTATGGCCAGAGCGGCGTGGTGCTGACGGTGAAGATGCAGCGGCCGCACGAGGGTGTGGCCCATGAATATTTTCTGCCCAGCGGCCCGTTCGCCATCCTGCCCCTGACCGAAAATCGCGCCAGTCTGGTGTGGACCGAAAGCACCGCCCGCGCCGAGGCCCTGCGCGACGCCCGACCCGAAGCCTTTCAGGCCCACCTGATGCGCCGGTTCGGCGAGTTTCTGGGCGATGTCGAGATCGTCGGCCCGATCTTCGTCTATCCGCTGTCGCTATCCCTGGCCGAGCGCATGGTCGCCCCGCGCCTGGCCCTGATCGGCGACGCCGCCCATGGCGTGCACCCGATCGCCGGGCAGGGCCTGAACCTGGGCCTCAAGGACGCGGCGGCCCTGGCCGAGGTTCTGGTCGAGGCGATGCGCGGCGGGGAGGACATCGGTTCCGACGTGGTGCTGGAGCGCTTCGCCCGCTGGCGGCGGTTCGACACCGTGACCAACGCCCTGACCTTCGACGGCTTCGTGCGGCTGTTCTCCAACGACAACCCGATCCTGCGCCTGGCGCGGGGCATCGGTCTGGCGGCGGTCAATCGCATCGCCCCGGCCCGGCGGTTCTTCATGCACGAGGCCGGCGGGGCGGTGGGCGATCTGCCGAGACTGCTGCGCGGGCAGGCGATCTAGACCTTCACGATCCAGTTGCGCTTGCGCATGTAGGCCACCACCGCCCAGACTAGGCCGATGAAGATCGCCACCGGGATCAGGGCCGCCGTCTTGGTCCCCAGCAGCGGCGAGACCGCGTCATAGGGGATCTTGAGCATGTGCGCGGTCAGGATGATCGAGGCCAGCTCGTGCAGCACATAGGCGAAGATGGCGTTGACCCCGAAGTCGGTCAGAAACGCCTCGCCCGGCATGCGCCACAGCTTGATGTCCAGGGCCTGGTGCAGGGCGGCCAGCACCAGCAGGGCCGCGCCGCTGGACACCAGAACATAGCTGCTGGTCCACAGGTCCTTGACGATCGGCAAGGCCAAGCCCCAAGCGAGGCCAACGACCAGCAGCAGGGCCCCGGCGATCGCCAGGCCTCGCGCACCGCGCCGGGCGGCCAGCCACTCGCCGGCCGCGACGCCGATCAGAGCCTGGGCGATGGCCGGCAAGGTTCCCAACAAGCCTTCGGGATCATAGCCCAGCGGGCCTTTGACATAGGTGTGGACACCCAGCACGGCGCGGTCGGCGAAGGCGATCAGGCTGGCGCCGGGCTTCATCAGGTCGGTCGTACCACCAGGCCAGGGCGCGAGGCACAGAAGCCAGTAGAGCAGCAGCAGCACGACCGCGATCGTCAGGCGCGTGCGGGGCCCCGTGACGCGAAACAGCACGGCGGCGGCGAGGAAGGCCAGGGCGATGCGCTGCAGCACGCCCATGGGGCGGAACACCACGCTCTCGGGCGTGGCCAGCCAGTAGATGTTGCTGACCAGCAGGCCCAGAAGGATCAGTCGCCCGGTCCGCACCAGCAGGCGGCGCAGGCCGGCGCCGTCCAGGCCACGCTCGGCGGTGGCCAGCGGGATCGAGACCCCGGTCATGAAGATGAAGGCTGGGAACACCGCGTCGGCCAGGGTGAAGCCGGCCCAGGACGAATGCATCAGGATCGGGAAGACGTCATAGCCGCTGACGTAGTGCAGATAGGCGGCCGAATTGACCAGGATCATGCCGACGATGGTCAGCCCGCGCAGGACGTCCAGAGACGCCAGCCGAGGCGGTCTGGTCAGGCCGGCGTCGAAGGCCAAGGCCCTATTCGCCGTCTTCGAGTGAGCGGGCCTCTTCCGGCAGCATGATCGGCACGCCGTCGCGGATCGGATAGGCCAGCTTGGCGGCCCGGCTGACCAGCTCGCCGCGCACGCGGTTGTAGTCCAGCGTGGTGCGGGTCACGGGGCAGACCAGCACTTCCAGCAGGCGCGGGTCGATGTCGGCAGGCGGCGGGGTCGGTGTAGCGGTCATGCAACTTCTCTAGAGCGGGATGAGGAAAAGTGTGAAGCGGTTTTCCGCCCGCATCCCGCTCCAAACTTTGGAAAGCCATCTTGATGGCGCTCCCGTTTCCTACTGGATAGAGGGCGGCTCGTCGTCGTCGCTCACGGCCGCGTCGATCTCCAGCAAGGCCACCAGGGTCTCGCGGCGGTCGGCCATGGTTGGAGCCTCCAGCAGGGCCTGCTTTTCCATGGGGTCGAACGGCAGAGCCATGGATAGGCTGTTGATCAGGGCGTCCGACGGGGCGTTCTCGGCGCTGGTCCAGTCGATGGCCAGACCGCGATGGTCCAGATAGCGGCGCAGGGCGGCCAGCAGGGGAACGGGATCAGCGCCCTCTGACGAAGGGCCGTCCTCGCGCAGGTCGGCCTCGAACGACGCGTAATCGGCCCGCACTTGGCGATAGGGCATGCGCGCGGGCAACTCTGCCCCGGCCCGGAATCGGCAGATTCCGGTCAAGGTCACCAGGTAGCGGCCATCGGCGGTCTCGGCGAAGCTGGTCACCCGACCCGCGCAGCCGATCGGCGCCAGGCTGGGGCCGTGCTCGTCCTCCGGACCCGCGCCATTGGGGCGGGTCTGTATCATGCCGATCATCCGCTCGCCCGACATGACGTCGTCCAGCATGTTCAGATAGCGCGGCTCAAAGATGTTGAGCGGCAGCTGACCGCCAGGGAGCAGCAGGACGCCGTCCAGCGGGAAGACCGGGATGACCAGCGGCAGGTCACTGATCCGTCGAAAGCTTCCCGGCATCGGCCCGCCTCTAGCTGAACAGAATGGAGGACAGGCGCTTGCGGCCGGCCCTGGCGACTTCCGACATCGCGCCGGCGGCCTCGAACACGGTCAGCAGCTGCTTGCGCGCCGCATCGTCGTTCCAGGTCCGGTCGCGGGCGATGATCGCCAGCAGATGGTCGGACGCGGCCTGCAGGTGACCGGCGCCGGCCAGGGCCTTGGCCAGTTCGAAACGGGCCTCGTGGTCGTCGGGATCGGCGGCCAGGCGAGCCTCGAACGGCGCGGTCTCGGACGGCGCGTCGGCGGCCAGGGCCAGGGCGGCGCGGACGCTTTCCAGCTCAGCGTCCTTGGCGCCCACCGGCGCCATGGCGGCCACCTCGGCGGCGCGCTCCAGATCGCCACCGTCCAGATAGCAGCGGGCCAGCCCGCCCAGCGCCTTGACGTTCTCCGGGTCCATCCGCAGGGCCTCGGCATAGGCTTGGGCTGCGCCGCCCAGGTCGCCCAGGTCCAGCGACTCCTTGCCCATGGCCAGCAGGGCGTCCAGGTCGCTGGGGGCCGGCGGTCCGGAGATACGGGCGATGAAGGCCTTGATTTCGCTCTCGGGCACCGCGCCCTGGAAGCCGTCGACCGGCTGGCCGTCCACGAAGGCGTAGACCGTCGGGATCGACTGCACGCGCAGCTGGCCCGAATAGCCGGGGTTCTTGTCGACATCGATCTTGACCAGCTTGACCGCGCCGCCGGCGGCCGCGACGGCCTTTTCCAGCGCCGGGGTCAGCTGACGGCAGGGGCCGCACCACGTGGCCCAGAAATCGACGATGACCGGCTGGGTCTTGGACGCCTCGATGACGTCGGCCATGAAGCTGGCGTCCGTGCCGTCCTTGATATGCGCGCTTTTGCCACCGGCTTGGATGGGGGCGGGCTTTTCGCCGATCAGGCTCATCGGAAGTCTCTCATGCAGGTCGAAACGCAGTCAGGGCCAAGATGGTGCCTGGACGCGACATTCGCAATCGCCGGTTCGCTCAAGAAGCGACTGTCATGGCCTCGAAATCGACGATCATCGGCGTGATCCCCAGCGCCGACAGGAAGGCGCGCAAGCCGTCCTGCGAGACGGCAGTCGTGGCGTCGTTGCCCAGCGGGTGGAAGTTGACCGGATCGGCCCTGGCCAGGGCGGCGTCCAGCACGAAACGCACCCGATGCTCGACATCGTTGATCAGGCCAAAGGCGGTGACCGAGCCCGGCCTCACGCCCAGCGTCTCGATCATCATCGCTTCCGGGCCGAACGACAGCCGGCCCGAGCCGATCACCGTGTGCAGACGCTTGAGATCGATCACCGTCTCGCCCAGGGCCGAGATCAGCCACAGCTGGCCCTTGGCGTCCTTGAGGAACAGGTTCTTGGTGTGGCCGCCGGGCATGGCCGCCTTGATCTCCAGCCCTTCCTCCACCCGGAATACGGGCGGATGGTCGAGGGTGGAATGGGCGATCGCGTGGGCGTCGAGAAAGGCGAAGAGGTCGGCGCGGGTCTTCATGCGCGCTTCCTAGCTCAGCCTTGCCGTTCGGGGAACTGGACGGCCTCGCCTCGCGGGCGCTAGACCAGAGCCAAGGGTCAAGGAAAACAGGAAGACGCGCGGCATGGAACTGGAGTGCTATCCCACCGAGAACCGCCCGCCGGAGATCGTGCCGGGCCGTCCGCAGCGGGCCTGGATGGACCACTTCGCCGACCGCCACCCCTATCGCTGCCTGCCGCTGTCAATGGCTAACACCTCGGGCTGGGAGATCCTGTGCCCGGTCGGCTTCTCGATGACCTGGGACGGCGGGGCGCACCAGGAGTGCATCAAGTTCCAGCCCGACCACCCCTATCCGGGCTTTACCGAGTTCGTGAAGTCGCACTTCTCGCGCGGCACGGTGACCTTCCACACCGGCTATCTGTTCCGCACCCCGCCCGGCTGGTCGATCCTGACCATGGGCCCGCCCAACCACATCAAGGACGGCATCCAGCCGCTGGCCGGCCTGGTCGAGACCGACTGGCTGCCCTTCCCCTTCACGATGAACTGGTTGTTCACCCGCCCCGGCACGGTGCGCTTCGAGAAGGGCGAGCCGTTCTGCTTCATCATGATGATGCAGGACAAGGTGATGGACGACGTCCAGCCGGTGATCCGCTCGATGAACAGCAACCTTGATCTGCGTCGCCAGTATGACGTCTGGGCCGAGAAGCGCACCGAGTTCAACAGCCTGATCTTCAAGCGCGACCCCGAGGCCACCAAGGAGGCCTGGCAGCGCTTCTACTTCAAGGGCGAATACCCCGAGGAAGTGCAGGCCGAGGCGCCCAGCCACCACGTCAACAAGCGCCGGCTAAAGGCTCCGAAGCTGGGGTAAGGCCGTCGGCCGTCAGGCCGCCTTCACGGCCGAGACGATCGACTTGACCACCTTGCGGACCAGGGCCGGGTCATCGCCCTCGGCCATGATGCGGATCAGGGGTTCGGTGCCGGAGGGGCGCACGACGATGCGGCCGGCGCCGTTCAGCTGGGCCTCGCCGTCGGCGATGGCCTCTTTCACCGTCTTGGCCTCCAGCGGCTTGGTCCCGCCGGTGAAGCGGACGTTTTCCAGCAGCTGCGGCACGGGCTCGAACTGGCGGGCCAGGGCGCTCATCGGCTGGCCGGTCTCGATCATCACTGCCAGCACCTGCAGGGCCGCGATCAGGCCATCGCCCGTGGTCGAGAAGTCCGACAGGATCAGGTGGCCCGACTGCTCGCCGCCCAGGTTGAAACCGCCCTCGCGCATGCGGGCCATCACATAGCGGTCGCCGACGCTGGTGCGCTCCAGGGTCAAGCCCTGCTCACCCAGGAAGCGCTCGAGGCCGAGGTTCGACATCACCGTGGCGACCACGCCGCCGGCCTTCAGCTTGCCGGCCTTGGCGTAGGCGGCGGCGATGATGGCCATGATCTGGTCGCCGTCGACCACCTGACCGTTCTCGTCGCAGATCACCAGCCGGTCGGCGTCGCCATCCAGGGCGATGCCGATGTCGGCGCGGTATTCGCGCACCAGCTTGGCCATGGCCTCGGGATGGGTCGAGCCGCACTCGTGATTGATATTGGTGCCGTCGGGATCAACGCCCAGCGGAATGACCTCGGCCCCCAGCTCATACAGGGTGACGGGGGCCACCTTGTAGGCCGCGCCATTGGCGCAATCGATGACGATCCGCAGGCCCGACAGCGACAGCTGGCGCGGGAAGGTGGCCTTGACGATCTCGACATAGCGGGCCTGAGCGTCGTCGATGCGCTTGACGCGGCCCAGACCGCGCGGCGGGGCCAGACCCTCCTGCAGGCCCTCATCCATCAGGGCCTCGATCTTCAGCTCCTGGGCATCCGACAGCTTGTAGCCGTCAGGGCCAAACAGCTTGATGCCGTTGTCGGCGAAGTCGTTATGGCTGGCGCTGATCATCACGCCCAGATCGGCGCGCATCGAGCGGGTCATCATCGCCACGGCCGGGGTGGGCAGAGGTCCAAACAGCCGCACATCCATGCCGACACTGGCGAAACCGGCCACCAGGGCCGGTTCGATCATGTAGCCCGACAGCCGGGTATCCTTGCCGATCACCACCAGATGGCGGCGGTCGTCCTGCGAGCGGAACAGCTTTCCGGCCGCCAGACCGACGCGCAGGGCGACCTCGGCGGTCATCGGGTGCTGGTTGGCCTGGCCGCGGATGCCGTCGGTGCCGAAATAGGCGCGCTTGCTCATGGTCGCTCTGGTCTGGAGGCGGATCGCGAAACGATCCGAAATGCAGATTTATGTGGGAGAGGTCTGCACGAATGCTAAAGCCCGGCCGACGACTATACCCGCGCTCGTAGCCATAATCCCCGCCGGCGCGATTTACAAAGGACCATGGCATGTGCGGCATCATCGGCATCGTCGGAAACCAGCCTGTCGCCGACCGCCTGGTCGAGAGCCTCAAGCGCCTGGAGTATCGCGGCTATGACTCGGCCGGGATCGCCGGACAGGTCGATGGGGTGCTGCAACGTCGCCGGGCGCCGGGCAAGCTGCGCGAGCTGGAAAGCGTGCTGGCCCACGAGCCGCTGATCGCCACCACCGGCATCGGCCACACCCGCTGGGCCACCCACGGCGCGCCCACCCTGCGCAACGCCCACCCGCACATCGTCGGCAAGGTGGCCGTGGTCCACAACGGCATCATCGAGAATTTCGCCGAACTGAAGGCCGAGCTGATCGCCGCCGGCCGTGATTTTCAAAGCGACACCGACACCGAGGTCGTCGCCCACCTGCTGGACGCCGAACTGGCAACGGGCCTCTCCCCGCTGGACGCCTTCAAGGCCACCCTGGACCGCCTGCGCGGCGCCTATGCGCTGTGTGTGCTGATCGGCGGCGAGGACGAGGTGATCCTGGCGGCCCGCAACGGCCCGCCGCTGGCCGTGGGCTATGGCCAGGGCGAGATGTTCGTCGGCTCCGACGGCCTGGCCCTTGGCCCCTTCACCAACCGCGTCGCCTATCTGAATGACGGCGACTACGTGATCATCGACCACGACAGCGCCCGGATCTTCGACCAGAGCGGCGCGCCCGCCGACCGCCCGATCAAGATCGTCCCGGCCTCGGCCGTGCTGATGGAAAAGGGCAACTACCGGCACTTCATGGAGAAGGAAATCCATGACCAGCCCGAAGGCTGCCAGCGCACCATCGCCGCCTATGTCGACCCGATCACCGCCCGCGCGACTGTGCCGGGCGGCATCGACTGGGCGGCGCTAGAGCGCATCCAGATCGTCGCCTGCGGCACCTCCTATATCGCCGGCATGGTCGGCCGGTACCTGATCGAGCAGCTGGCCGACCTGCCGGTGGATGTCGAGATCGCCTCGGAGTTCCGCTACCGCCAGCCGGCCATTCGCGCCAACGCCCTGGCCATCGCCATGTCGCAGTCGGGCGAGACCGCCGACACCCTGGCGGCCCTGCGCTACTGCCAGGCGGCCGGCATGAAGAGCGCCGTGGTCGTCAACGCCACCGAATCGACCATGGCCCGCGAGGTCGACGTCGTCTGGCCGATCCACTGCGGTCCCGAGATCGGCGTCGCCTCGACCAAGGCCTTCACCGCCCAGGTCAGCGTGATGATCGCCCTGGCCATCGCCGCCGCCAAGGCGCGCGGCCGCATCGACGACGTCGAGGAGCAGCGGCTGGTCCGGGTGCTGCTGGAAGCCCCCCGCCTGATCGCCGAGGCCATTGGCCTGGAAGACGCCATCAAGGACATCGCCGCCGAGGTCGCCAAGGCCCGCGACGTGCTCTATCTGGGCCGTGGCCCGATGTCGGCCCTGGCCCTGGAAGGTGCCCTGAAGCTGAAGGAAATCAGCTACATCCACGCCGAGGGCTATGCCGCCGGCGAGCTGAAGCACGGCCCCATCGCGCTGGTCGACGACGAGACGCCGATCGTCATCCTGGCCCCCTTCGACAGCTGGTTCGAGAAATCGGCCTCGAACATGAGCGAGGTCATGGCCCGCGGGGGACAGGTGATCTTCATCACCGACACCGAGGGGGCCCGGCACGCCCCGGCCGGCGCCAAGGTTGTGATCACCGCCCCGGCCTGCGACCCCCTGGTCTCGGCCCTGGTGATGTCGGCCCCGATCCAGCTGCTGGCCTATCACGTGGCGGTGGTGAAGGGGGCGGATGTCGACCAGCCGCGCAATCTGGCGAAGTCGGTGACGGTGGAATAGGCGAAAAGGACAGGTCTGATGTCGATCATCATGACGCCGATCGGCCAGGTGCAGGGCGGTCGGGCTGTTGCCGAGGACGACGACTGGGGCGCCAGCCGCGCGGCCATCGTCCTGGATCCGGCCCGGTTCGACGCCGAGGCCCTGATCGGACTGGAGACCTTCAGCCACGCCGAGGTGATCTATGTGTTCGACAAGGTCACCGACGACCAGATCGTGACCGGCGCCCGCCATCCGCGCGGCAACACCGCCTGGCCGAAAATCGGCATCTTCGCCCAGCGCGGCAAGAACCGGCCCAACCGCATCGGCGTCACGGTCTGCAGGATCGTGGCGGTGGAAGGCCTGACCCTGGAGGTCGAGGGCCTGGACGCCATCGACGGCACGCCGGTGCTGGACATCAAGCCGGTGATGCGCGGCTTTGCCCCGCGCGGCGAGCACCGCGAGCCCGACTGGGCGCGGGAGATCATGGAGAAGTACTGGTGATCCAGGTCGCGCCCGATTGGAGCGATCTGGAACGCTTTCGGTTCGGAGACGGCCCGGAACTGGCCGACGCCCTGCTCGCCTTGGTGCTGCTGGGGACGAAGACAGCGACGTGCTGGTCGTTTGCCGACGGTCAGCAGACAGCGGTCGGCAAACGGATGGTGGCGTGCGACAGCCGCGATCGCCCCCGCGCGGTCATCGAGACGATCCGGCTGGACGTGTGCCTGTTCGGCGAGGTCACCGGCGCGTTCGCCGCCAAGGAAGGCGAGGACGACCGATCCCTCACGTCATGGCGTCGAGCGCACCAGGCCTATTTCGAACGCAACGGCGGCTTTGATCCTGAAATGCCGCTGTGGTGCGAGGAATTCAAGCTCATCGCCGAGATCGCGATTCCATAGTCGCGCGCCCGTTCGCCCTCAGTCGTCCTTCGCCAGCCTGGCCAGGAACGCCTTGGCGGCCTCCCTGTGACTGGCCTTGAGGTTCCGGCCAACGATCGCGATGACGGCGGCGATCACGGCCGCGTCGTCGGTCATGCCCAGGGCCGGCAGAATGTCGGGGATCACGTCAGTGGGCAGGACGAAATAGGCCAGGGCCGCCATCATCATGCCCTTGGCGGCCATCGGGGTGGCCGGATCGCGGGCGCACCACCACACGGACAGAGCGTCGGCGGCGAACGGAATCTTCGCCGCGACCTTGCGGATCTTGGGCAGGAAGCCTCGCGCCACCCGCTCCTCATTGACCCGCACGGTGGCCGGAACCAGCGCCTTGGACGGGTCGAGAATCCGCTTTACGTCGGGGGACGGTTTGGCGTCGGCGCTCATCGGTCTAAAACCCTCTCCAAGCAGCAACCTTAAACGCAAAGCTTGGGGAAACGTCCATGAAACTCGACAACACCGTCGCCGCCGTCGTCACCGGGGGCGCCTCGGGCCTCGGCGAAGCCACCGCCCGCGCCCTGGCCGCCCACGGCGTCAAGGTCGCCATCTTCGACTTCAACGAAGTCACCGGCGAAGCCGTCGCCAAGGACATCGGCGGCGTGTTCTGCAAGGTCAACGTGACGTCCGACGCCGATGTCGACGCCGGCTTCGAAAAGGCCCGCGCCGCTCACGGCCAAGAGCGCATCCTGGTCAATTGCGCCGGCACCGGCAACGCCGCCAAGACCGCCGGCCGCGACAAGGCCACCGGCGAGACCAAGCACTTCCCGCTCGACGCCTTCGACCGCATCATCCAGATCAACCTGGTCGGCACGTTCCGCTGCATCGCCAAATCGGCCAAGGGCATGCTGGACCTGGAGCCGCTGGAAGACGGCTTGCGCGGCGCCATCGTCAACACCGCCTCGGTCGCCGCCGAAGACGGCCAGATGGGCCAGGCGGCCTATTCGGCGTCCAAGGGCGGCGTTGTGGGCATGACCCTGCCGATCGCCCGCGACCTGATGAGCGAAGGCATCCGCGTCAACTGCATCCTGCCGGGCATCTTCAATACCCCTCTGATGAACAATGCGCCGGAAGCCGTGAAGGCCGGTCTGGCCGCCTCGGTGCCGTTCCCCAAGCGCCTGGGCAACCCCGAGGAATATGCTCACCTGGCCCTGACGATGATCACCAACGACTATTTCAACGGCGAAGACGTGCGCCTGGACGGCGGCATCCGCATGGCGCCGCGCTAAGCGAGGCCTAAGTCCTCTCCCCGAAGGGAGAGGTTTCGCCGCAGGCGACGGAGAGGGAAGGATCAGCTGAAGTTCAGCATCGCTTCCCCCTCCGGTCGCTTCGCGACCGCCTCCCCCATCAGGGGGAGGACTTGCTTCCCTACTTCTTCACCGCCGGCAGGACGATGCTGGACGCCAGGTTGGTCATGATCTCGCGAGCGTCATAGGCGCGCGGATCGCCCTGCGGCTTCTGGCCCTTGTGCATGACGATCTCGGCGCCGGCCTCGAACCTCTCGATCGTCCGCACCTGACCGCGATCGGCGAAGAAGGGGTCACCCCAGAAGGGGTCCCAGCTGCGCCAGCCATAGCTGGGGCCAAAATAGCGCCACGACGGGCGCCAGTAGCCATAAGGATAGCCATAGCCAAAGCCTGGGCGGGCGAAGGGGTCGGACTCGATCACGGTGCGCGCCGTGCGGTCGGTGCGGCGGTCGGCGGTTTCGAACCAGTCAGCGCCCTGCTGCACGGTCAGCTCGGCGGCGCGGTACAGCAGGTAGCGCTCGACGGTCTCGCGCGAGGTCAGGCTGTTGCCCGCGAAGCTGACGCGATAGCGGTCGGCCTCGAGACGCAGTTCGGAGAACCCGCCGGTAGCCGCCCCGGAGGTCGCCTTGGGCTGGTAGGGCGTAGCGGTCGCGCAGGCCGAAAGTCCGGCGGCGACGACCAAGGCCGCCACGAGGGCGACTTTCTTCAGAGACATGGACAGCACTCCATAACCCGACTTCGCGGGTCTAGACCCTAACTCTGGCGACGCTTTGTGGTTTCGCCAAGGCGTTTGATGTCAGCCCCGCGAAACGATCAGGATCGCCGCGCCGATCAGCAGCGCGCCGACCGTGAAAGCAAAGACCCGGCGAAAGGCCGGCTCGTTCATCCGGGTCGACAGGGCCGCGCCGCCCAGGCCGTAGGCGCTCATGCTGATCAGATCCATGCCGATGGTGGCGCAGGCGAACATCAGCAGCTGCGGGACCAGCGGCCGGTTCACATCGATGAACGGCGGCAGCACGGCGGTGAAGAACAGCAGGGCCTTGGGATTGGCGATCTGCACGGTGAAGCCGTCGACAAAGGCCGACTTGCCGCTCCTGACCGTGGCGACAGCGTGGCTCTCGGCGTTCTTCCAGCCGGCCCACAGGGACTTGAGGCCCAGCCAGACCAGATAGGCCGCGCCGGCCAGGGCCAGGATGTGGAAGGCCTTGGGAAAGGCGATGATCAGGGCGCCCAGACCCAGCGCCGAGCCGATGAACCAGATCAGGGTGGCGCAGTTCATGCCCGCCACGCCCAGCAAGGCCGCGCCCTTGCCTTTTTCCATGCCGGTGGCGATGGCGAACAGGTTGGCGGGTCCCGGCGTAATGGCCATGACGAACATGGCGGCCAGAAAGGCGCCATAGCGGGCGGGATCGACGGGAAGGGCCATGGCCACGCTATAGGTGAGGCCCCGCCCGTCGAAAAGCCGTGTTTAAGCGCCCAGCGTCGCCAGCATCCAGATCGCCCGTCCCAGGGCGCCAAACAGCAGGATCGCCGCCGCCGCCATCTGGATCATGAAGCCCAGCTCGCGCTTGTCGGGCGAGGCGGCATAGCCCAGGGCGTAGATCACCCGACCCACGATCCAGATCACGCCCAGGATCGCGGCGACCATGTCGTTCCAGTAGATCGCGAACAGCCACAGCGAGGGCAGGAAGATCGGCAGCCACTCCAGCGTATTGGCCTGGACGCGGATGTGACGCTCCAGTTCGGGATCGCCGGTCATGGTGGGAGCGTGGATGCCGCTCTTCTTGCGGGCGCCGCCGACGCGAACGCCCATCCAGACATAGACCAGCAGAGCGACCAGCGTGACGACGGCGACCCAGGAATGTGGCTGCATGTTGTGTTTCTCCCCTTTCGGCCCGCTCTTTTGCGCCAACGCAAAGGCGGTTCACCGACAAGGGGCTAAATCATCACCAATCGGCCGGCGAGACCAGCCTAACCGTGGTGAGAGCCTGTCTGAACAAGGCCGGGAACCCGATCGGGCTTTTCATCGCTTTAAGTCCGACCCCGGTCCTTTTCGCGGAGGCTTCGAGCCATGCCAGTCAAGTCCACGGCCATTGCCGAGATCGACTACAGCCCCGAACATGGCAAGCTGTTCGTCACGTTCCATGACGGCGATGAATACGTCTATGTCGGCGTGCCCGAACGGGTCAGCGTGGCCTTCGTCCGCTCGGCCTCAAAGGGCCGGTTCTTTCAGCGGATCATCCGGGATCGGTACCCGTACAACCGGATTTGAGGCTGGAGATGCTCCCCCTCAGGGGGAGCTGTCGCAGAGCGACTGAGGGGGCTAATCCGGCATAAGCCGCGCTGACCCCCTCCGACCCTCCGGGCCACCTCCCCCAGAGGGGGAGGAGCCTGGGCGTGTACCTAGTCCTTCGTGCGCTTGTCGCGCTTGGCCAGCACCCGCAGACGCAGGGCGTTGAGCTTGATGAAGCCGCCGGCGTCGCGGTGGTCGTAGGCGACCTTGCCTTCCTCGAACGTCACCAGGTCCTGGTCGTACAGGCTGTAGGGGCTGGTGCGGCCGATGATCGAGACATTGCCCTTGTAGAGCTTGATCCGAACCTGGCCCGACACCTTGGCCTGGCTGTAGTCGATGGCCGCCTGCAGCATCTCGCGCTCCGGCGTGAACCAGAAGCCGTTGTACACCAGCTCGGCGTACTTCGGCATCAGCTCATCCTTCAGGTGCATGGCCCCGCGATCCAGCGTGATCGACTCGATGCCGCGGTGGGCGGCCAGCAGGATGGTGCCGCCGGGGGTCTCGTAGACGCCGCGCGACTTCATGCCGACGAAGCGGTTTTCCACCAGGTCCAGACGACCCACGCCATTGTCGCGGCCCAGCTCGTTCAGCTTGGTCAGCAGGGCGGCAGGGGAGAGGGCCACGCCGTCGATGGCGACGGGGTCGCCCTTCTCGAAGTCCATCGTGAAGACGTGCGGCTTGTCGGGCGCATCTTCCGGCGCGATCGTGCGCATGTGGACGAACTCCGGGGCCTCGACGGCCGGATCTTCCAGCACCTTACCCTCGGACGAGGAGTGCAGCAGGTTGGCGTCGACGCTGAACGGCGCTTCGCCGCGCTTGTCCTTGGTGATCTGGATCTGGTGCTGCTCGGCGAACTCCAGCAGGGCCTCGCGCGACTTGAAGTCCCATTCGCGCCAGGGGGCGATCACGGTGATGTCGGGTTCGAGGCCGTAATAGGCCAGCTCGAAGCGCACCTGGTCATTGCCCTTGCCGGTCGCGCCGTGGCTGACGGCGTCGGCGCCCATCTTGCGGGCGATCTCGATCTGCTTCTTGGCGATCAGCGGACGCGCGATCGAGGTGCCCAGCAGGTACTGGCCTTCATAGACGGTGTTGGCGCGGAACATCGGGAAGACGTAGTCGCGCACGAACTCTTCGCGCACGTCCTCGATGAAGATGTTCTCGGGCTTGACGCCGGCGGCCAGGGCCTTGGCCCGCGCCGGCTCGATTTCCTCGCCCTGGCCGAGGTCGGCGGTGAAGGTAATGACCTCCGCGCCATATTCGGTCTGCAGCCACTTCAGAATGATCGAGGTGTCGAGGCCGCCCGAATAGGCGAGCACGACCTTCTTGACGGACTTGTCAGCCATGAGCGGGGTCCTTCCGGAGAAACACAAAGTCGGGCGCGTTCAAGGGCGCCGGGGGCGACGGGTCAAGTCCTAATGGGGCCAGGCCCTAAAGCCGATCCTCGCCCTGCAGCGTTCGGATGACGGCGCGCAGGTGCGCCAGCTGGGCCATCGCCAGAATCGCGGCCAGAGAGGCGCGCACGCAAAGCAGCATCACCGCTTCCAGTCCCTGGGCGCGGAAGGTCGCCCCCGACAGGGTGAAGGCGAAGATGACCGCCATGGCCGCCGTCGGAATCCACAGGAGTCCCACGACCCGGGACGTCCGCCAGGTGGGCTGGCCGTCGCGGCCCCAGTGCATGGGAATGGTCACATCCTTGGGGATGCGCTTCCAGGCCTGCAGGGCGGTCGAAGCGATAATGGCCAGGGCGGCGATCGACAGGCCATCACCGATGACGCGCAGCGCCGTACTCATCAGACCGTCACCTGCGCGCCCAGCTCGACCACGCGACCGGGTGGGATCTTGAAGAAGTCGGTCGGGTTGGCGGCGTTGCGCATCAGGAAGATGTACAGCCGGTCCTGCCACAGCGGCATGCCACTGTTGGCCGACGGCACGATCGAGCGGCGGCCCAGGAAGAAGCTGGTGGCCATGATGTCGAACTTCAGACCCTGCTTGCGGCACACGGCCAGGGCCTTGGGCAGGTTGGGGCTTTCCATGAAGCCATAGGTGATGACGACCTTCTTGAAGTCGTCATTGACCTTTTCGATCTTGACCCGGTCGTCGTCAGCGATGCGCGGCGTGTCGCCGGTGCGAACGGTGAGGATGACGTTGCGCTCGTGCAGCACCTTGTTGTGCTTGAGGTTATGCATCAGGGCGACGGGCGTCATGTCCGGGTCGGAGGTCAGGAAGATCGCCGTGCCGGGGGCGCGGTGCGGCGCGCGGGCCCGCAGGATCTCCATCAGGTCGACCAGGGGCACGCTGTCGCGGCGGGTCTTGGCGGTCAGGATCTGCGAGCCGCGCACCCAGGTGGCCATGATCAGGAACAGCACGGCCCCGATCAGCACCGGCAGCCAGCCGCCCGAGAAGAAGCGCAGGGCGTTGGCGGTCAGGAACACGACGTCGAGGGTCAGGAAGGGCACCAGGAAGCACAGGGCCTGCGGCAGGCTCCAGTTCCACAGGCGGCGCATGACGATGAAGGCCATGCAGGTGGTCACGATCATCGTGCCGGTCACGGCCAGGCCATAGGCGTGGGCCAAGGCCGACGAGGTCTGGAAGGTGAACATGATCGCCAGCACGCCAAACAGCAGCATGGTGTTCAGTTGCGGCACGAAGATCTGGCCCGACTGGGTTTCCGAGGTGCGGCGCACGTCCAGACGCGGCAGCAGGCCCAGCTGGATGGCCTGCTGGGTCAGGGAGAAGGCGCCGGTGATCACGGCCTGGCTGGCGATGACGGTGGCCGCGCCGGCCAGCAGCACCAGCGGCAGGCGGAACACGGCCGGAGCCATTTCGAAGAACCAGTTCAGCTCCGGCATCGGCTGCCCTGCGGCCTCTGCGGCGTTCAGGGTGGTGAGGGCGAAGGCGCCCTGACCCAGATAGTTCATGGTCAGGCACGGCAAGACGAAGAACAGCCAGGCCGCCTGGATCGGCCAGCGGCCGAAATGGCCCATGTCGGCGGTCAGGGCCTCGACGCCGGTGACGGTCAGGAACACCGCGCCCAGCACGATGAAGCCGGTCAGGCCGTGCTCGGCCAGGAAGCCGACGGCATAGTGCGGGCTGATCGCCATCAGGATGCCAGGGTTCTGGGCCAGATTGACCGCGCCCAGCAGGAACATCACGCCAAACCACAGGGCGCAGACCGGGCCAAACAGCTTGCCCACCGAGGCGGTGCCGCGGCTCTGAATAAAGAACAGGCCCAGCAGCATCACCGTGGCGATCAGCAACACCACCTGGTTGGTGACGCCGGACGCCAGGGCTGGAATGGTTCTGAGGCCCTCGACCGCCGACAGCACCGACATGGCCGGCGTGATCAGGGCGTCGCCATAGAACAGGGCCGCGCCGGCTACGCCCAGGGCGAACACCAGCATGGTGCGCCTGCCCATGGCATGCTGAGCCAGGGCCATCAGCGACAGGACGCCGCCTTCGCCCTTGTTGTCGGCCTTCATGATGAAGATGACATACTTGATCGTCACCACCAGGATCAGCGCCCACAGGGCCAGCGACACCACGCCATAGATCTCAGACCGGGTGACCCCGTCGTGCGCCGCCGCGTGCAGCGCCTCCTTGAAAGCGTAGAGCGGGCTGGTGCCGATATCGCCGAACACGATGCCGACCGAGCCCAGGGCGAGCGCGAAGAAGCCGTGCCCCTTCGAAACGGGCCCGTTCTGCTGCGGAATGTCGGGAGAGGCGGGCGCGCAATCCGGGGTCGGGTCGCTGGAGGCTTCGGAAGCCATTCAATGTCTCCGGACGTCCCCTCTCGCAAAATGCGAGCGGCGGGCCCATATCGATCAAGCGCGGCGCGATACACCCAATCTGAGCCGGGTTCAATCGTCACGCGGTGTTGGCGCTAGCAGGCAAATCGGTCGGCGGCGAGTTTTTGATTGAACGCGCGCATATCGTCCTTAGGTTTCTGCAGAGATGTCCGACAGCCAAAAGTTTCCCGTGGCGGCTCACGCCCTCGCCTATCTGGCGCACAAACAGGCGTTTTCGCCTGATCGTGCGGTCGCGAGCGTCGAGCTGGCCGCCTCGGTGCCGACCAATCCCGTCGTCGTGCGGCGGGTGACCGCCATGCTGGGCAAGGCCGGCCTGATCGGGGCCCGGGCCGGCGCCAATGGCGGGGCCTGGCTGCTGCGCCCCCCCGAGGAGATCACGCTCGACCTGGTGCTGCGGGCCGTCAATGGCTGCGCCCACCTCGGCGTCGCCCCTCCGGGCGTCAAGGGCTGCCCGGTCGGCGAAAAGATCCCCGACGCCGTCCGCGCTGCGATCACCGCCGCCGACACCGCCGCCCACGACCGCCTGGGCCAGATCACTGTCGCAGACCTGCTGGCGGCGGCGCACTAAAGCCTTCCGACACCTCGGTTCTCTTGAACCAAATCGCCGGCCGTGCTGGTCTCCAGCGTCGTTTCGCTTTCGCATTGGATACCGCTTCATGGCCCGCCGCCTTGCTCTGATCACCGGCGCCTCCGCCGGCATCGGGGCCGCCTTCGCCCGCATCCTGGCCAGCCATGGCTATGACGTGGCCGTGACCGCGCGCCGCGCCGACCGTCTGGAAGCCCTGGCCGCCGAGATCCGCCTGCGCTTCGGCGTCGAGGCCTATGCCATCCCCGCCGACCTGGCCGACCCGGCCGGAGTCGACGCCGTGCTGGCCGGGGTCGAGGCCCAAGGCCGCGTCGTCGATGTGCTGGTCAACAATGCCGGCTATGGCCTGCCCGGAACCTACGCGACCACCAGCTGGGCCGACCAGGGCAAGTTCCTGCAGGTGATGCTGACCTCGGTCTGCGCGCTGACCCACAAGGTGCTGCCGGGCATGGTCGAGCGACGGTTCGGCCGCATCGTCAATGTCGCCTCTCTGGCCGGGCTTGTGCCGGGCTCGGCCGGCCACACCCTGTATGCGGCGACCAAGGGCTTCCTGGTCAAGTTCTCCCAGAGCCTGCACCTGGAGAACCTGTCCACCGGCGTCCATGTCAGCGCCCTGTGCCCGGGCTTCACCTATTCGGAATTCCACGACGTCAACGGCACCCGCGCCCAGGTCAGCCAGTCCCTGCCCGAGTGGCTGTGGCTGGGCGCCGACGAAGTGGCCGCCTCGGGCTACGAAGCCGTCGAGGCCAACCGCCCGGTCTGCGTGCCCGGCGCGCCCAACAAGACCATCGCGGCCATCGCCAAGATCCTGCCCGATGACTGGGCTCTGGCGTTGATGGCCAATCAGGGCGGGCGGTTCAGGAAGGTCTAGGCTCCAAACGCGGTGCCTTGAATCAATTCACCACGCCACCGGTTTGGTGACCGTTCCAATCGCATCGGCAAACTTATCGGGAAATTGTGCAGCAGCCAGAAAGTGATCGCGAAGAGGCTTTTGGAAATGCGCCAGCCGCTTTAGCTCAAGACTTCCGTTGGCTCGGGGGAGAATGAGGCCAATTTTAAGCCCACATTCTTCCCTCGCGATTTTAATCGGCGTTAGAAGGTCACTATCATTCGATACTACAACGGCGCATTCGCACTCTTTAAGAAATGCGTCGCGAAGCAGATAGGAAGCAAGGTTCACGTCAGAACCCTTCTCTTCCGTTTTTTGAACCCACTCCATTTTGGCAGTGCCATTAGGCTTCAGGGCGACTGCGGCTTTCCCGTTGACTCTCAACGGCTTGCCTAGAGCATCTTGCTCTACGATCGGAGCCCGCACACAGTTACTCATGAAAGAGCCAAAGTGAATTTCTACCTTCGGCGTACTTGCAAGGGCCCGAAGATATGTAGCCTGCCTTGTGGGTAGATCTGGATCATTTGCCCGAGCCTCCACCATCGCGGTGAAGTAACGAATTTTCTGAATGTCGTTCTGCGGCAATAGGGCGGTAAAAAGGGCATCTATGTTCAACCACTTGTGCGGCCGCCCCTTTAGGCTGCCGTAGTACAGGTTGAACCCGTCGATATAGACGTTAGTTCGTATGAGCCCCGCCCCAAAATGCTACGGCGGACCCCGAAAGGCCCGCCGCGCGTCCGGAGGCCGAAGCCGCCGGAGGAGTAATGAAGCGTATGTGGGTCGAAATATGCGAGCCGTCAACCGGCCCAGCTATTGACTTTCGGCGCAAAACATGGCACGAGCAAACGCTCTATTCGTTTGATCGCTTGCGCGAGCCTAGGCGGCGCGAAATAAATATCACGAATAGGCTCTGAGCCAATATGCCACCCGATCGGGAGCCTACCGGCTCTCCGCGTAAGGCGCCTTCGCATCCTGCCGCACCAGGCCGCGCGTGGCGTCGCCGACCCCGATCATCACGAACTGCACCGCCAGGGCGCAAAGGATCAGGCCCAACACCCGCACCACGATGCTCATGCCGATCCGGCCCAGCATCCTGCTGATCAGGGGCGAGGCCCAGAAGGTCAGGACCGTCACCACGGAGACGGCCGCGATCACCCCGACCCCCAGGGCCATGCCCGCAGCGCCAAATTCCTTGGCCTCGGCCGCATAGATGATCACCGTCGAGATCGAGCCCGGCCCGATCAGCAGCGGCATGGCGAACGGCACGACCAGACGCTCGAAGCTCTTGCGAGCATAGACCCGCGGCGACTGGCCCTCGATGCCCTCGGCCGCGTCGGCGAACATGGTGGTGAAGTCGTCGCGCACCATGTCCAGCCCCAGGATGAACAGGATGATCCCCCCCGCGATCCGGAAGGCCGGCATGGAGATGCCGAAGAAGGCCAGCAGGCCCACCCCGGTGAAATAGAAGAAGACCAGGAAGGCCACCATGAACAGGCCGATATAGACGGCCACCATCCGCCGGCCGGCGGCGGCCGCGCCCAAGGTGGCGGCGGCGAACAGCGGCACATTGCCGATCGGGTCGATCAGGGCGAACAGGGCGACGAAGAAGTTGACGGCAAGTGTGGCCTCGGTCATTCGACGTCCTTACCTTTCAATGCGCCAGAAGCTTCGCCCTCGTTCCTAGGGCGGTCGGGCACGCGCGCCAACCCCTTGGGGCAAGACCATGACCGCCGACCCGCGCCTGATCATCCCGCTGGACCTGCCCACCGTCGACGAGGCCCGCGCCATGGTCGCGCGACTGGGCGACAGCGTCAGCTTCTACAAGATCGGCTTGGAGCTGCTGGCGACCGGCGGCATGGGCCTGGCCGCCGACCTCAAGAAAGACGGCAAGTCGGTCTTCCTCGACTGGAAACTGCACGATATCGGCGCCACCGTCGAACGCTCGGCCCGGGTCCTGGCCCAGGCCGGCTGTGATTTGCTGACCGTCCACGCCGAACCGCAGGTGATGCGCTCGGCCGTACTGGCGCGGGGTTCGTCCGACCTGAAGATCCTGGCGGTGACGGTGCTGACCAGCCTGACCGACGCCGACCTCAACGAGATGGGCTACGCGTTTGGGGCGCGGGATCTGGTCGAGCGCCGCATCCGCCAGGCCATCGACTGCGGCGTCGACGGCGTGGTCTCCAGCCCGCACGAGGCGGCTCTCGCCCGCGAGATCGCCAATGAAGCCGGATGGCCCGACTTCCTGGTGGTGACCCCCGGCGTGCGTCCTGACTGGTCGGCGAAAAACGACCAGGCCCGGGCCGCCACTCCAGCCGACGCCCTGCGCGCCGGGGCCAGCCACCTGGTCTGCGGCCGCCCGATCACGGCGGCGGCCGATCCGCGCGAGGCGGCGCTGAAGGTGATCGCCGAGATGGCGGCGGTTTAGCTCCACCCCTCCCCCTTGATGGGGAGGGGCAGGGGTGGGGGTGATGCGGCGGATGATCTCGAGCGCGGCGCTCTGCAGCCAGCTCAGCAGTCACCCCCATCCCCAACCCTTCCCCCATCAAGGGGGAAGGGAGCCTACTTCACCACCAGCGCCACGCCTCGCGCCCGGGGATCGGCGACCGGAACCGGCGTCCCGTCCACCACCTGAATCGCCTCGATGTCGCCGTTGTAGTCCTGCATCTCGATCCCATAACCCCGCGCCGTCAGCGCGGCCTTGAGCGCATCCGACGGCGGGGCGTAGGGCTCGAAGAAGATCGTGTTGTCGGGCAGCAGCTGGTGGTGGAACCGCTGGGCCTTCTGGGCGTCCGCCAGCGACAGGCCTTGATCATAGACATCGGCCAGTACCTGGAACACCGAAGTGAAGATCCGCGAGCCGCCCGGCGTGCCGATCACCATCGCCACCTTGCCGTCTTTCGTGAGGATGGTCGGCGTCATCGACGACAGCGGCCGCTTGCCCGGGGCGATGGCGTTGGCCGCGCCGCCCACCACGCCGAACATGTTGGGCGCGCCCGGCTTGGCCGAGAAGTCGTCCATCTCGTCATTGAGCAGGAAGCCCGCCCCCTCGACCACCACGCCCGAGCCGAACCAGCCGTTCAGCGTATAGGTGTTGGAAACGGCGTTGCCCCAGCGGTCGACGATCGAAAAGTGGGTCGTCTGCGGCTTCTCCAGCCCCGGAACCACCGCCGGGGTCGGTGAGGGCCTGTCCGGATCGATCTGCGCGGCGCGGCGGGCCACATAGGCCGGGTCGATCAGGGCCGCGACCGGGACCTTCACGAAGTCCGGATCGCCCAGATATTCGGCCCGGTCGGCGAAGACCCGTTTTTCGATCTCCGCGACCAGATGGATGTATTGCGGGCTGTTGAGCGGCGCGTCCGCAAACAGCTTGGCCGCGTCCTGTTTCATCAGCAGCAGCTGCATCAGGGCGATGCCGCCCGAGCTGGGCGGCGGGGCGGTGATCACCTCATAGCCGCGCCATTTCGCCCGCAAGGGCTCGCGCCACACCGCCTTGTAGGCAGCCAGATCGGCCTGGGTGATCAGACCTTTTACCGGGCCGCGCCCCATCTGGGCCACGATCAGGTCGGCGGTCTGGCCTTCATAGAAGCCCTTGTCGCCACCCTTGGCGATGCGCTCCAAGGTGTCGGCCAGGGCCGGCTGGCGGAACATCTCTCCGGCCTTCAGCCCGCCGAAATGTGCCTCGAAATTGGTGGCGACGAACGGCGCGCGGCTGCCGTCCAGAACGCCGATCAGCTGCGGCGTGACCAGAAAGCCATCGCGGGCGTAGCGGATCGACGGCGCCAGTACCCTGGCCCAGGGCAGCTTGCCGAACCGCTTGTGAGCCATGGCCATGCCGCGCACCGTGCCCGGCGTGCCGACGGCCAGATTGCCGTATTGGCTGAGCTCGGCCACCGGCTCGCCGTCGGGGCCCAGAAACATGTCGGCCTTCGCTGCGGCCGGAGCCGTCTCGCGGTAGTCGAGGAAATAGGGCTTGCCGTCGACCAGCAGGGTCATGAACCCGCCGCCGCCCAGATTGCCGGCCTCGGGATAGGTCACCGCCAGGGCGAAGGCCGTGGCCACCGCCGCATCCACGGCGTTGCCGCCCGCTTTGAGGATCTCCTCGGCGGCTAGAGCGCCATAGCGGTCGGGCGACGCGACCGCGCCGGCCGTGAGGGTGGCTTGCGGCTTGGGAGCGGGTTTGGCGAGCGCCGGCGGCGCGGCGAGCAGGAAGGCGGCGGCGAGCACCGCGCAGAACCGGGCGAACAGACGCAAGGCGGCAGCCTCCTTCAGGATCAAGGGGTCACGTTAGCCGATCCTGGCTGCGCTTGAAGCCTTGCCACGGACCGGGTGGTCAGAAATCCACCGCCACGCCCTTGCGCTCCCAGTCGCCGAAGCGGGTCGGCTCGGGGCCGTCGCGGCCGCCCTGCTCGTCGGCCAGGACCACCGCGTGCGCGGCGGCGCGGCGGGCGGCGGCTTCTTCGAGGGCGCGGCGGGCGGCGGGGGGCAGGTCCTTGTCGGGCGCGGCCCCCAGGGCCTCTGGAATCGGGGTGTTTTCAATCTCGGACATGGCGGTTTCATAGCATGACCCCTGCGCCAAATCATCCAAGGCCCTTGCGCTGGGCCGCGCCACAAGGCACGGCGGGGCGGTGAACCAAGAACTCAATGACGGCCTCCCCGCCCGGGAAGCCGCGCTTACCCTCATCGACGCGGCCCTGTCGCGTCGCGGCGGCCTCGACGAAGCCGCGTCCGCCCACGGCTTCCGCTTCCTGGAGCCGCGTGAGCGCGCCTTCGCCCGCGCCCTGGCCATGGCCGCCCTGCGCCGCCTGGGCCCCATCGACCGCGCCCTGTCGGCCAAGCTGCAGAGGGAGCCGCCGCCGCGCGTGCGCAACCTGCTGCGCCTGGGCGTGGTCCAGGCCTTCTATCTGGAGGTGCCGGCCTTCGCCGCCGTCGCCACCACCGTTGAAATGGCCGGAATCAACAAGACCAGCCGGCCGTTCAAGGGCCTGGTCAACGCCGTGCTGCGCGGCCTGCTGCGCGATGGCCCGCCGTCCGATGATCCGGAACACCTGGCGCCGCCGTGGCTGATCTCGCGCTGGACCAGCGCCTGGGGTCCCGAGACCGCGCGTCTGGTCGCTTCGGAAATCGCCAACGAGCCGGCCACCGACCTGTCGCTGAAGGATCCCGCCCTGGCCGAATCGTGGGCTGAACGCCTCGAGGGCCAGGTGCTGCCCGGCGGAACCTTGCGCCTGACGCGAAAGGGCGATGTCGCCGCCTGGCCGGGCTTCGAGGACGGCGGCTGGTGGGTGCAGGACGCCGCCGCCGCCATCCCCGCCCGCCTTTTGAACATCAAGGCCGGCGAGACCGCTGTCGACCTGTGCGCCGCGCCCGGCGGCAAGAGCCTGCAGCTGGCCGCCGCCGGCGCGATCGTCACCGCCGTCGACCGTTCGGCCGCCCGGCTGGAGCGTCTGACCGATAATTTCCGGCGCATGGCCCTGACCGCCGAGGTCGTGGTCGCCGACGCCGGGGCGTGGGATGATCCGCGCACCTTCGACGCGGTGCTGCTGGACGCCCCCTGCTCGGCCACCGGCACCTTCCGCCGCCATCCCGACGTGCTGTGGGCCGCCCGTCCCGGCGACGTAGCCAGCCTGGCCGGCGTTCAGGCCCGCCTGCTCGACGCCGCCGCCGACAGGACCAGGCCTGGTGGTCGTCTGGTCTATTGCGTCTGCTCGCTGGAACCCGAGGAGGGCGAGGCCCAGGTCGAGGCCTTCCTCGCCCGCCGGCCCGACATGCGCCTGGATCCCATCGCTTCGGGCGAAGCCGGCGCGCCGGCCGCCAGCCTCACCGCACGGGGCACGCTGCGCCTGCTGCCGCATCAGCTGGACGGTGGTCAGGACGGCTTCTTCGCGGCGCGATTCGTCCGGCAGGGCTAAGAGCGCAAGCGCGACAACGCGCTTGCTTGTCCCACGCCGCGACCCCGGTTAAGCCAAGGACATGACCGCCGCACCGCTCATCGCCCCGTCCATCCTCGCCTCCGACTTCGCCAAGCTGGGCGCGGAGGTCGCCGCCATCGAGGCGGCCGGCGCCGACTGGGTGCATGTCGACGTGATGGACGGCCATTTCGTGCCCAACATCACCCTGGGCCCCGACATCGTCAAAGCGATCCGGCCGCACGCCAGCATCCCGTTCGACGTCCACCTGATGATCAGTCCGGCCGATCCGTACCTGGAGGCGTTCCGCGCCGCTGGCGCGGATATCATCAGCATCCACCCCGAGGCCGGACCGCACCTGCACCGCTCCCTGAAACGCATCCGCGAACTGGGGGCCAAGGCCGGGGTGGTGTTCAACCCCTCGACCCCCATCGACCCCGTCGAGTGGATTCTCGAGGACGTCGACCTGCTGCTGGTCATGTCGGTGAACCCGGGCTTTGGCGGCCAGAGCTTCATTCCCGGCCAGCTGCGCAAGGTCGAAGCCCTGCGGAAGATGGTCGACAGGGCCGGCCTCGACATCATCATCGAGGTCGACGGGGGCGTCACCCCGGCCACCGCCCCGCAGTGCGTCTCCGCCGGAGCCACGGCCCTGGTCGCCGGCTCGGCGGTGTTCAAGGGCGGCCCCGGCGCCTATGCCGACAACATCCGCGCGCTGAAGGGCGGCTGATCGCCCTGATGGTGGCCGAACGCTTCGCTCGCGGCTTGCCCAGACTCCCGGCGCTCCCGCGCGGCGGTGTGCTGACGCAGGCGATCGGCGCCAATATCAAGAGCCATGTCGAGCGCGAGTGGTTCGGCTCACCGCCGCACCGGCTGCTGATCTCCCTGCCCAGGCCGCGCGGCCTGGCGGCCCATCCCCACGATCCCCGCACGGTCGATCCAGAGCATGGCCGCAAGATCCTGGCCGGGGTCATGACCCTGTCGGGCGGCGCGCTGCGGCTGGGCGAGGTGGGCGATCCCTTCGACACCCCCAGCCCGACGCGCCGCTTCGCCTTGGCCCTGCACCGGTTCGACTGGCTGCCCGACCTGATCAGCGCGGGCGGCGCGCGCCGCGCCCTGGGCCTGCTGGATGACTGGCGCCGCGTGTTTGGGCGCTGGAACGCCTTTTCCTGGAGTGGCGAGTGCCTGGAGCGGCGGGTGTTCCACCTGGCCTGCGCCGCCCGCGCCATGGCCGCCGAAGGCTCCGACGCCGAGATCGCCGACCTGTCGATGGACCTGGCCCGCCAGGCCCGTCAGCTGTTCAAGGCCTCAGACGCGCCCGAGCGGGCGCTGGAGCGCGCCGTCACCGCCACGATCGCCGGCTGCGTGCTGTCCGACAAGCCCGGCGACCGCCTGATCGACCAGGGCCTGAAGATCATCGCGGCCCAGATCGACCGCATCGTGCTGGGCGACGGCGGTCACGCAAGCCGCTCGCCCGAGGCGGGGCTGGAATTGCTGTTCGACCTGTTGACCCTGGACGACGCCCTGGGTCAGCGCGGGCGCCCCTCGCCCGAAGCAGTCACGCGCGCCATTGATCGCCTGGCCTCGGCGGCACGGTTCTTCACCCTGGCCGACGGCCAGCTGGCGGCCTTCCACGGCGGCGAGGCCGTGGCCGGCAGCCGTATTGCCGCAGCCCTGGCGCATGACGACGCCGGCCCGCGACCGCCGCACTCGGCTGTCCACAGCGGCTATGAGCGCATGCAGGGCGCCAGCATCCAGGTGATGGCCGACGCCGGAATTCCCGCTGTCGGACCCCTGAGCCGCGCCGCCTGCGCCCAGCCCGCGGCCGTCGAGATCGTCTGTGGCAAGGACCGGCTGATCACCTCCTGCGGCTGGAGCCCGGAAGCCGGCGGCGCCCACGCCTTTCGCCTGTCCGACGCCGCCTCGACCCTGTCGGTGGGCGACGGCTCGGCGGGCCGGCCGCTGTCGGGCTTCCGCGCCCACGCCCTGGGCCCGTGGCTGGTCGACGGCGCCACGACCGTCGAGGTCAAGCGCCACGACGCCGACAACGGCGTCTGGCTGGACATCCTGCACGACGGCTGGAAGCGCCTTGGCCTGTCGCACGCCCGCCGCCTGTTCCTCGACATCGCCGCCGACGAACTGCGCGGCGAGGACAGCCTGATCCCCCTCGTTCCCGGCGACGCCCTGGGCCCGCGCCGCTACCTGCCCTTCGCCGCCCGCTTCCACCTGCATCCCGACGCCCGCGCCTCGATCGCCCGCGACGGCAAGAGCGTGCTGATTCGCGGCCCATCCAATGTCGGCTGGTGGCTGAGGAACGACGCGGTCGACGTGGAGATCGCCGCCTCGGCCCACTTCGACCACGGCCAGGCACGCAAGGCCGGCCAGATCGTGCTCAAGAGCCAGGTGCGGCCGGAAGTCGGGGCGAAAATCCGCTGGAAGCTGACCCGGGCCGAGGGATAGCCCCCTCGCCGCACGGGACAAATTGCCGCAGACCAAGGGTTGGCGAACTGCGTTCAGCCACTCTAAACCCTTGATGCTCAACGTAAACGCTGCGTGCGCAATGTGAGGCTTCATGATCGCCGGTAACCTGGACGAGGCCTCGGCCATGCTGGCCAGCTTGCAGGACGCGCTCGATGTCGTGCCGGAGGGCTTCGTGGTCTTCGACGCCGACGACCGCTGCGTGTTTTGGAACGCGCGCTATGCCCGCCTCTGGGCCCGGTGGGGCGTCACCCTGACGGCGGGGGCGCGCTTCGAGGACCTGCTGCGCGCCGGCCTGGCCGCCGGTCGCTATCCCGAGGCGGCGGACGACAGCGAGACCTGGCTGGCCAGCCAGCTTGAGCGCCGCAAACTGGATCACGCCGACAATATCCGCGAAGAGTCCGGCGAGCATCTGCGGTTCGAAAACCGGCGCACGCACGCCGGCGGTCTGGCCACCACCTGCATCAATATCACCGACCTGCGCCAGCGGGAGGCCGAGGCCCTGTCCTCCCAGGGCTTCCTCGACACCGTGATCGAGAGCACGCCCGCCATGCTGTTCGTCAAGGACGGGGAAACGGGCCAGTTCCTGCTGGTCAACCGGGCCGCCGAAACCCAGCTGGGCGTGCCGCGCACCGAACTTCTGGGCAAGAGCGACCAGGACTTCTTCCCCAAGGAACAGGCCGACTATTTCGCCGCCGTCGACCGGCAGGTCATCGCAAGCGGCAAGCTGGTCACGATCGACGAAGAGCCGCTCGACACGCCGCACAATGGCCGCCGCTGGCTGCAGACCCGCAAGATCGCCATTCCGGGCGCGGATGGCCGCCAGCACCTGCTGGTGATCTGCGAGGACATCACCGAACGCAAGGCCAGCGCTGCGGCCCTGGCCGAGGCGCTGCAGAAGGCCGAGGCCGGCAGCGTCGCCAAGAGCGAGTTCCTGGCCAATAGGAGCCACGAGATCCGCACGCCCCTGAACGGCGTGGTCGGCATGGCCGAGGTGCTCAGCCGCACCGCCCTGGACGAGGCCCAGCGCGGGATAATGGAGGTCATCCTCAACTCCGGGCGCACGCTGAACATCCTCCTCAGCGATATCCTCGACCTGTCAAAGATCGAGGCGGGGGGGCTTGAGCTCTCGGAGGAACCGCTGAACCTGCGCGAGGCGATCACCGCTGCGGTCGCCGTGTTCAGGGCCGTGGCGGAGGACAAGGGCCTGGACTTCCAGCTGACCTTCGCCGACGGCTTCCACGACCACGTTGTGGGCGACGCCCTGCGGGTTCGCCAGGTGATCGCCAACCTGACCAGCAACGCCGTCAAGTTCACCAGCGCTGGCGCGGTGAAGGTCCTGGCGCGGACCCAGGTCCAGGCCAACGGGCGGATCGACCTGACGGTCTGCGTCGAGGACACCGGCGAGGGCTTCGACGCCACGACCGGCGACCGCCTGTTCGAGCGCTTCCAGCAGGCCGACGGCTCGGTGACCCGCAAGGTCGGCGGCACGGGGCTGGGCCTGCCCATCGCCAGGCGCCTGGCCCGGCTGATGGGCGGCGACATTGCCTGCGCCGCCCTGCCCGGTATCGGCGCCAGCTTCACCTTCCAGGCCGTGGTCTCGGCAGGCCATGCCGGGGACATCTCGCCGATGGCGACCGCCTCGACCGAATGGGCGCTGGACCGCCGCCTGCGGGTTCTGCTGGCCGAGGACCACCCCACCAACCAGAAGGTGATCGTCATGATGCTGGCCGACGCCGCCGACGTCACGGTCGCCGTCGATGGCCAGGCCGCCATCGAGGCCTTCGATCGCAACGCCTACGATGTGGTGCTGATGGACACCCAGATGCCGGTTCTGGACGGCCTGGCGGCCATCACCCAGATCCGCGCCAGAGAACGATCGCGTAACGTCAAACGCACGCCGATCATCTCCCTGACCGCCAACGCCATGCCGCATCAGGTCAAGGCCTGCCTGGACGCCGGCGCCGATCTGCATCTGGCCAAGCCGATCAGCATCCAGGGCCTGTTCACCGGCCTCGCCACCGCCCTGGAGACGGCCTCCTAGATCGCGGCGTGGCGGGGCAGGCGAAACACCGCCCCGACCATTGGATCCACCGCCCGCCCTCTGGGCTCAATCCATGAATCTTAGCAAAAGCAACGACCTGAAGCTTTTGCGCGCCTTTCCTTCCCCCGCAGAGGCTACGGGTGGATACGGCTCCCTGTCCCCGTCGCGGGGCAAGTACGCCGCAGGCGCGGAGGGGCCGGTGGCCCGGCCTGACTCCAGCTGCTAAGCCAAAACCCATGCTGACCGATCCGTTCTTTTACGCCGTCGCCATCCCGGCTGTGATCCTGCTGGGCCTGGCCAAGGGCGGGTTTGCGGGGATCGGGGTGGTGGCCACGCCGCTGCTGGCCCTGGCCATCTCTCCCGTGCTGGCCGCGGCCATCCTGCTGCCGATCCTGATCGTGCAGGACGTGGTCAGCGTCTGGGCGTTCCGCAAGACCTGGGACAGCGGCCTGCTGAAGCTCATGCTGCCGGCCGCCGCTGTCGGCATCTTTCTGGGCTGGGCGCTGGCGGCCTTCGTCTCGCCGGCGGCGGTCGAACTGGCCGTGGGGCTGATCTCGATCGTCTTCGCCCTGCAGCGGCTGTGGGCCGAGCGGGCGGTCAAGGTCGCCGCGCAGGTGGGCGCCACAGCAGGCCGGCCGTGGCTGGGGGCCCTGTGTGGCCTGACGGCGGGCTTCACCAGCCAGATCGCCCATGCCGGCGGGCCGCCGTTCCAGATCTATGTGCTGCCGCGTCGCCTGCCGCGCGACACCTTCATCGGCACCAGCGCCATCTTCTTCGCTGTGGTCAACTGGATGAAGGTGCCGGCCTATATCGCCCTGGGCCAGCTCACGCCCAAGGTGCTGGCCACCGCCGGCGTGCTGCTGCCCCTGGCCATCGCCTCGACCTGGGCCGGTGTTTGGCTGGTGCGGCGGGTGCCTGCGGAGGGTTTCTATCGCGTGATCTATGTCCTTTTGGTCGCGGTCGGCGGAAAGCTGGTCTTCGATGGAGCCGCCGCTCTGCTTTCCTGACGACCGCCCGCCCTTTCGGCGCCATGATCATCGTCGTTCATACGTCATCCAGCGCCGCTAGACTGTCACAATGACCGACATCATTTCTACGCACTATCCGAGCCCGGGCGCCAAGCTCGCCGACCTCGTCGTCCATCTGGCCGGCCTGGCCTGCGCCCTGCTGGGCGGCGGCATCCTGCTGGGCCTGGCGTTCGGCATGGGCGATCTGAGCCGGGTGGCGGCGGTATCGATCTATACGGTCGGGCTGATCCTCATGCTGTCGCTCTCGACGGCCTACAATTTCGCCAAGGTCCGCTGGCAGCCCCTGCTGCGGCGCTTCGACCACGCCGGCATCTTCATTATGATCGCCGCCTCCTATACGCCGTTCACCACCCAGAACCTGACCGGCTGGTGGTCGATCGGCATGACCACGGCAGTGTGGGTGGTGGCCGGGATCGGCGTGCTGGCCAAGCTGCTGCTGCCGGGCCTCGACAAGCGCTTCTGGGTGGGGCTGTACCTGGCCCTGGGCTGGCTGGTGCTGGTGGCCATCAAGCCGATGATCGACGGTCTGTCCTGGGTGGCCCTGCTGCTGCTGGCCATCGGTGGCCTGGTCTATTCGACCGGCACCGTCTTCTATTTGATGCGCCGGCTGAAGTTCCGGCGGGCCATCTGGCACGGCCATGTGATCGGCGGGGCGGGTCTTCACTATGCTGCGGTCCTCGTCGGCGTGGTGCTGACCGGCTCCCACGGGTGAGGGCAGATTGAGCCAACCGCCCGATACCGCGCGAATCTCGATCCAGGCCCTGTTCCGCGACCGCAAGATGCCCGATCCGCTGCGGGGCAAGCGCCTGAACGCGCCCCCGGCCGACAGTCTGGCCGACATCGTCGGCTTTCCGGGCGTGCGCCTGACCGTCGACCAGGCCGACCAGGCCCTGAACGCCGTCGCCGACCGCCTGGCCCCGACCCGCTCGCTGCTGGGCCGCGACGACTTCAACATCCTGGCCCTGTCGGGCGGCGCTTCGGGCGGAGCCTTTGGGGCCGGCGTGCTGACGGGCCTGTCCAAGGCCGGCACGCGGCCTGAATTCGCCATCGTTACCGGGGTGAGCACCGGCGCCCTGATCGCGCCCCTGGCCTTTCTGGGTTCGGCCTGGGACGAGCGCCTGACCGACGCCTATGTCGGCGGCCACGCGGCCGAGCTTCTTAGCCTCAAAGGCTTCGCCGGCGGCCTGGGCCCCAGCCTGTTCAAGGGCGAGGGCCTGGACGCCCTGGTCTCGCCGTTCATCGACGAAGTGGTGATCAATGCTGTGGCCCGCGAGCACGCCCGAGGCCGGCGCCTGCTGATCGCCACCACCAATCTGGACAGTCAGAAGGCCACCATCTGGGACATGGGCGCCATCGCCGCCAAGGGTGGCGAGTCGTCGGTGCGATTGTTTCGCGACGTGCTGATCGCCTCGGCCACCGTGCCGGGCCTGTTCCCGCCCAAGCTGTTCGACGTGGAAGCCGGCGACGTGCGCTATCAGGAGATGCACGTTGACGGGGGCGTGGCTGCGCCGCTGTTCCTGATGCCCGACGCCCTGCTGCACTGGCGCAATCTGGGCAACCGCCTGCGCCGGGGCCGGGTCTACGTGATCGTCAACACCGTGCTGGAACCCTCCCCCCGCTCGACCCCGCCGGGCGTGGCCTCGATCATGGGCCGCAGCTTCGAGACCATGCTGCGCTTTTCCTATCGCCAGGCCCTGAGCCTGGCCTCGGGCTTCTGCGCGCGCCACAATCTGCCGCTCAGCGTAGCCTCGATCCCGTCCAGCTTCGACGGCCTGAACATGCTGAAGTTCGACACCGCGACCATGCGCAGCATCTTCGACGAGGCCGAGCGCCTGGCCGGGGTCAACGCCATCTGGTCCAGCCCCTCGTCGGAACCGACCGGCTGGCGGGGCCTATTCCGGCGTCAGCCCGCGCGGGCTGACATTGATCCGGGGCCGGCCGACGTTCTGGAATAGGCCTCAGGCCTTTTTGAGGTGGCGGGCGCGCAGCTTGTCCACATTGGGCGGATCGCTACGGAAGTCGGACGCCAGGCCCAGGCGGGCATTGCACGACGGGCAGCGGACGGAGTCTTCGTCGGCAAGGTCGGGCGAGGGATCAAAGCGGGCGCCGCACGGCTTGCATTTCCAGTCGCCCACGGCCGGAGGCGGCGGGGGTGGGGGTTCGGGCACGACAGGACGCGCCGGCCGCGCGATGCGCTCCAGCGGTTTTGGGCCTCCGGGCGCGGCGACGCCGCTCTTGAGGCTCAGGATCTTGCGGCGCGGGGGCTCGCTGTCGGTCATGTCGTCAGGCGGTTCGTGGACGGGATCGGCGCTAGCTGCATGATCGCGGCCCGAAACTCAAGCGCAGAGGCCCTACCAGTGCGGTTTCAGGCTGAATGAGAAGGCCACCATCGAGTCCTTCTGGGTGGCCATGCCCATGATGACGTCCTTGGCCTTCATCTCGCGACGGATGTAGCCGACCGACGCCTGCATCGGGCCCTTGCGCCAGGCCACACCGGCCTGGGCGTCGCCGATCAGCTTGCTGTTGACGTCCGAGCTCATGCCGGCCCGGCTCCAGTCGCCGTTCTGGCCGCGCAGCATGTTCAGGCCCACGGCCCGGCCGCTGGCGGCGGCGAACACGTACCAGCGCCCGCGTTGGCCAAAGGCCTCGTCACCGTCGCGCAGACCCAGGGAGTCGCTGACCCGGTCCTCGATATTCTTGCCCAGGCGCACCGTGGCGCCGGCCTCGGCCGAACCGCCTGCGTCGCCAAAACCGAAGCCGGCATGGGGCGAGAAATCCAGGGCGTACTTGCCGGCCGCCAGCTTGACGGCCGAAGGCCAGCCGCGCGTCAGGGTCACGTCGATGTTTTCAGCGTCGAAGGCCTGGGCGTCGGGACGGACCAGGCTCAAAGGCGCGTTGGCGGCGTTGCGAGCCACGGCGGCGACCGACACGCGCACCGAATCCACCGCGCCGCCGTCCGTCTGGCCGACCACGAAGGCGTCCGAGCGCCAGCTCACCGGCCCTCGGCCGTCATAATATCGGTCGGCGTCCAGCAGGCGCACGTCCCCGAAGGTCGCGGCGGGCGAGAGCGCGAACTGCCCCTCGACGCGGGCCTGGGGCGACTCGACCTCGCGCGGCGCGAAGCCAACGGCGGCCGTGTCGGCCGGCTGGACATCCTTGCGGCTCAACTTCAGGGGCTCGGCCGTCGGCGCGCTCAGCTGGAAGCTGGCGCCGGCGGCCCTGTCGGACACCACGACAGTCTTGGAAGGTTTGGACGGAGGGGCCTTGGAGGCCTTCGGCGCGGCGAGGGCGACGGATACGGGCGACCCCGTCATGACCAAGGTCATGACGGTCAGGCAGAGCGCGGAACGTCCCGTTTCTCTGATCCGCACGGCGGATTCCCCGATCCCAGTTGACGTGGAGCCTATCGCGTAATTGGCGACTGTCCAGCGCGACGAAAGCCCGCAGGGTTAACAGCGTGACCCCTAAAGGGTTCCCGAAACGCAAACGGCGGCAAGGGTTTTGCCCTCGCCGCCGCTTAACCATCCCGGAGGTTTCTTCCCCCTATTGGCAGGCGAGGCATTCCTCGTAGTCCGTCTTCTCGACGATATCGAAACCGCCGGTCGGCTCGACCGCGAATTCGGAGCCGGCATAGGAAGCCCGCTGCACAGACTTGGAGCGCAGATAATACAGCGACTTCACGCCGCGCTCCCAGGCCTGCCAGTGCAGCATGTGCAGGTCCCACTTGTCGACATCGCCCGGCAGGAAGATGTTGACCGACTGGCTCTGGCAGATTTCCGGCGTGCGATCGGCGGCCAGTTCGACCACCCAGCGCTGGTCCAGTTCGAAGGCGGTCTTGTAGACGTCCTTGTCGTCCTGGCTGAGGAAGTCCAGGTGCTGGACCGAGCCCTCGTTCTCCAGGATCGTGCCCCACACCGCGTCGGTGTTGTGACCCTTCTCGTCGAGCAGCTTTTCCAGATAGGGGTTCTTGACCGCGAACGAGCCCGACAGGGTCTTGTGCGTATAGATATTGGCCGGGATCGGCTCGATGCCCGCCGAGGTGCCGCCGCAGATGATCGAGATCGAGGCGGTCGGGGCGATGGCCAGCTTGTGCGAGAAACGCTCCATCGAGCCGCGATCGGCGGCGTCGGGGCACGGGCCCTTTTCCTGGCCGATGGTGATCGAGGCCTTGTCGGCCTCGCGACGCAGGTGCTTGAACATCCGCATGTTCCAGCTCTTGGCCAGGGCGCTCTCGAACGGCACGTTCTGGCTCTGCAGGAAGCTGTGGAAGCCCATCAGGCCCAGGCCCACCGAGCGCTCGCGCATGGCGGCGTAAGCGGCGGTGGCGGCGGCGTCCGGCGCCCGGTCGATGAAGTCCTGCAGGACGTTGTCGAGGAAGCGCATGATGTCCTCGATGAACATCGGCTGGTCGCGCCACTCCATGAAGGTCTCGGCATTGACCGACGACAGGCAGCAGACGGCTGTGCGGTCATTGCCCAGGTGGTCGACGCCGGTGTGCAGCATGATCTCGCTGCACAGGTTGGATTGGCGCACGCTCAGGCCCAGCTCGCGCTGGTGCTGGGGCATGGCGCGGTTCACGGTGTCGGAGAAGATCAGATAGGGCTCGCCGGTCTGCAGGCGCAGCTCCAGGACCTTCTGCCACAGGGCCCGGGCGTCGACCTCGCGCAGCACTTCATTGGTCTTGGGCGAGCGCAGGCCAAACTTCAGGCCGTCGCGGACCGCGTGCATGAACTCGTCGCTGATCGAGATGCCGTGGTGCAGGTTCAGGGACTTGCGGTTGAAGTCGCCCGACGCCTTGCGGATTTCCAGGAATTCTTCGATTTCCGGGTGGTGGATGTCCAGATAGACCGCCGCCGAGCCGCGGCGCAGGCTGCCCTGGCTGATCGCCAGGGTCAGGCTGTCCATCACGCGGATGAAGGGGATGATGCCGCTGGTCTGGCCCTGCCCCTTGACCTTCTCGCCGATCGACCGGACAGCGCCCCAATAGGTGCCGATGCCGCCGCCATTGGCCGCCAGCCAGACGTTCTCGTTCCAGACGCTCAGAATGCCGTCCAGGCTGTCGGAGACCGAGTTCAGAAAGCAGGAGATCGGCAGGCCGCGCTCGGCGCCGCCGTTGCTGAGCACCGGGGTCGAGGGCATGAACCACAGCTGGCTCATATAGTCATAGACGCGCTGGGCGTGGTCGGCGTCGTCAGCGAAGGCCGTCGACACGCGGGCGAACATGTCCTGATAGGACTCGCCCGGCAGCAGATAACGGTCTTCCAGGGTGGTCTTGCCGAAATCGGTCAGCAGGGCGTCGCGCGAGCGATCAACCTGGACCTTGCGCACCAGCGCCAATTTCGGACGCTCGGAAACCCGCATGCCCTCGGTGCGACCCTGGGGGAGCGCAGTCGTCTTCGCCGCTTCACTGCCGTTCATGACCAAAATCCATAATCAATCAGCGTATTCCGGAGAAGGAAACGCCCCGCCCAGCCGCTACATCTTGTGGCCGAGGAGCCCCCTCAGCCCACATATGGGGCCACAGCGGCTAATGACTCGTCAACGCCCCGCCAGCGAGTTTTTCGTTAACAAGCTGTGAACGGCTCCAACTTAGCGGGCAGGATCAAGGGGTTGCCCACGCGAACTTTTTTCAGCTGCGACAGACCGTCACAAGCCGGGTCAAGCGATCCGCCCCCGGACTTCGACATCCGCCCACAGCTTGGTCCCTGGGCGCCCTGAGGCGATCACGCGCGGGTCCTGGGGGCGTTCGGCAGGATCTGGCCCGCACAACCCGCCGCCATCCTGCTGGACGGCCTACAGCGCAAAAGAAAAGGGCCCGGCGTCGCCGCCAGGCCCTTCCCAGATCAGATTGATCTAGATCTTAGAAGTTGATCGAGATCGTGGAACGGCGGTTCAGCGGTTCCTTGACACCATCGCCGGTGGCGACGGCAGGAGCGCTTTCGCCCTTCCAGTCGACGGCCACGGCCGTCGAGGCGACGCCCATGCCGACCAGCGAGTCAGCAACGGCCTTTGCACGACGCTCCGACAGGCGGGCGTTGTACTTGGGCGAACCGGACGTGTCGGTGTGACCGACGATGACCAGCTTGGTCGCCTTGCCCGCATTGGCGTAGTTCGCAGCTTCCGAAACCACCGACTGGGCTTCCGGCGTCAGCACGTACTGATCGAACGGGAAGTAGACGATGAACTCGCGAGCCTCATACGCCGGCGGAGGCGGCGGGGGAGGCGGCGGGGGCGGAGGCGGGGGCGGCGGGGGGGGAGGCGGCGGCGGGGGCGGCGGGGGCGGCGGGGCCGGCGGGGCGGCGAAGGAGTAACGGAGACCGACGGTCACCGATTGGTCCTTGTATTCGCCACCGAACGCGCCGGGCTGCAGAGCGCCCGAGCCTTGCGACTGCCACTTGTGATCGTTGGCGGCGGCCAGGTAGCGGTAGGTGAAATCGATCTTCAGCTTCTCGGTCGCCTTGATCGAGGCGCCGGCGATGGCTTGCCACGAGAGCGACAGGTCATCGTCGTCAACGGTCAGGTTCTGGATGGCGGTGTTGCCAGCCGTAACCGTACCGACGCCGCTGAACTGGCCCAGGGCCTTAACGTCCAGACGGTTCAGGCCAAGGCCCGCGCCGATGAAGGGGTTGATCCAGGCGTCCGGGGCGAAGTCGTACAGGACGTTCGCCATCAGGGTCCAGGAATCGATCGAGCCGTCCGGCGAGCCGCACTTCGGGGCGGCCGCAGTGCGGATCACGCCGGGGGTGCAGAGGCCACGGGGCTGCTGGCGAACGGCGTTGCCGCGAACCGAGGTCAGGTCGCCGGGGCGATAGCCGCCTTCGAGTTCAGCGCGCCAGTTCGGGGTGAACTGGTAGCCCAGACGGACGAAGCCGGTCCAGTCGCTGTCCGAGGCCCACTCATAGTGATAGGTGGAGCCATCCGGAGCAACCGCGTCGGACTCGGTCTTCATAGCGGTCGGGAAGTGGTAGCCCAGATCGACCGCGCCGTACCAGCCGGTCTCTTGAGCGGAGACGCCCGACGCGGCGCAAACCGCAGCCAGAGCGACTCCCGCCAGGAGTTTGAATTTCATATCAAGAGCCCTCTATTGCCCTGCTCCGGCCGAAAACGACCGAGCATCGTTATACCAAGGCGAACGTCCCGGGAAAGTGTCAGCAAAGCCACACTCGTCAGGTTTCGCTGACCTGGATATTTGCTCCAGGAAGCCAAACAAGACCGCCCCACAAAATCAACTTCCGAGCGTATCGGCTGAAATCTTCCGCAGACAACGCCAGTCTTTTGGTTCGCACGTGAAACCGGGTCGCGCAAGGGCTTGGTGCATGAAAAGGTGGCGCTTTGTCGCAGTACGGCCACACCTATGCTGTTCTTCCCGCGACACGGGAAGTTTCGGCCAGGCACGACCCGGGGCGCCCGCCGGGGTCAGCAGACTTTGCGCAGCCGGGCTTGGCCACGGCGATCAAGCGCCTGAGACAAGGTCTCGCTAGCGCAGCGACGCGTCCCTCAGCCGCCGGCGACGACCGCCCAGGGCGTCGGGACGGTTCAGCACCTTGCGGTACTCGTCGCGGCGCTCGTGGATCGAGGCGATGACCAGACCCATCGGCACACCGATATCGACCAGCACCGCCTCGGACAGTTGCAGGCTGGCCTCGATGGTCTCGGGCACGGCGTCGGTCGCGCCCAGTTCATAGAGCCGGGCGGCGTGGCGGGCGTCACGAGCGCGGGCGACGATGGACAACTCGGGACGGGCGCCGCGCGCAGCGGCGACCACCGCCTCGGCGGCCTCCGGCGCGTCCATGGTCACGACCACCGCCCGGGCGGTGGCCAGTCCACAACGCTCAAGCAGCTCCAGTCGCGAGGCGTCGCCATAATAGATGCGGCTGCCATCGCGGCGCCCCTGCTCTACCAGCCGGGCGTCGCGCTCGACGGCGATCCAGGGCAGGTCGTGGCGGCCCAGCATCTCGCCCACCAGCTTGCCGACCCGGCCATAGCCGATCACCAGCACCTGGCCCGAAGGCTCAGGACCGACCCGATCGGGCTCATCGGCCTGGCCTTGACCAAGGGGTGCTTCGGACGTCTTGGCGACGGCGACCTTGCGCCCCAGGCGCGCGCCCAGGGCGGCCAGGACCGGGATCAGGAACATGGTCAGGGTGGCCGACACCAGCACCGCCTGGCCCACCGCGCGCGGCACGACCTGCGCGCCCATGGCGTTGTCGAGAATGACGAAGGCGAACTCGCCGCCGGCCGCCAGGATCAGGGCCGCCTCGGCCGAGGCCTTGGTCCCCAGCTTCATGGCCAGGCCCAGGCCGAACACCATGGCCGCCTTGACCACCAGCAGGCCGATGGCGACGCCCAGGATCAGCACGGGCTTGGCGACCAGCAGCGACAGATCCAGGCGAATGCCCAGCGACACGAAGAACAGGCTCAGCAGTAGGCCCTTGAACGGCTCGATCTTGACCTCGACCTCGTGGCGGTACTCGGTCTCGGCCAGCAGCACCCCGGCTACGAAAGCGCCCAGGGCCATCGACAGGCCCGACAGCGCGCTGACCATGCCGGCGCCGATGATCACCAGCAGGCAGGCGGCCATGAACATCTCTTCGCTCTTGGCCTTGGCGACGGACTTCAGCATCGGCCGCAGGGCCAGCCTGCCAACCAGCACGATAGCGCCCAAACCCGCAGCCGCCGGGAGCAGCGCCACCAGGTCCTTGAGCACGAACGCCCCGTCGCCCCGACCCAGGATGGTCAGGGTGATCAGGATCGGGGCCACGGCCAGGTCCTGGAACAGCAGCACCGAGAAGGTCGCCCGTCCGCCGTCGGAATGCAGCCTGCGCCGCTCGGCCAGCACGGGCACGGCGATGGCGGTCGAGGACAGGGTCAGGGCCGCGCCGATGGCCAGGGCGGAAACCGGGGGTTGGCCCAGGGCCATGGCCCCCAGGCCCAGGGCGATCGAGCAGCCGATCATCTGGGCCGCGCCCAGACCGAACACCAGCTTGCGCATCAGTCGCAGGCGCTCCCACGACAGTTCCAGCCCGATCATGAACAGCAGGAAGACGACGCCGAACTCGGCCAGCTGGGCGATTTCATCGGGATTGTCGACGGTGATGTAATCGAGCCAGGGGGCCACGTGGATGAAGCGGCCCAGGCCGAACGGCCCCAGGATCACCCCGGCCAGCAGGAAGCCCAGGATCGGATTGATCTTCAGCCGCTTGAAGATCGGCGCGACGACGCCCGCGGTGGCCAGGAACAGGACCAGGTCCTTGTAGTCCGCTGGTGAAACCTCGTGCTGCACGCGCGCTCCTCTTCTTTATTTAGTCCGATTGCTTGAGCCTGACGCCCGCTCCGGCGTCGCCGGCTGCGATCAACGCGACACCGCCCGCCTCGATCGCCTCGATCAGCAGACGTTCGGTGCTATGGTGCAACGCATGACGCGCGGTTTCGAAGTCCTTGATCGTGCTGCGCGACACGCCCGCCCGGTCGGCGAGATCGCCCTGTGACCAGTTGAGCAGGCCGCGGGCGCCCCGGCATTGCGCTGGGAGAAGAATTTTTGCGTGTGGCATTTGACGAACCTGGCCGATATCGACCATATTGGTTGAATACAACCAAATGCGTTGAAAGTCAAGCAAGGCCCGGCGTGCCAAGGCTTAGCCGGCTTGTTGTCCAGGGCCGTAAACGGCGCTCCGTGCTCGGGGCCCGCAGCTTGCCCGCAGCTTGACTGTATCGACACTCCAAGTAGCGTCGCAGGCCAATGACGCAGGGCGAGGACGCGCGATGTATGGCCTGACCGAGATGCTGATCAGCGCCGCCCGCAGCAGGCCACACTCGCCCTCCACCACGTTCAACGGAACGACCCGGACGTGGAGCCAAACGCAGGGGCGTGTGGCACGGCTGGCGGGCGGCCTTGGCGCCCTGGGCGTTCGTTCCGGCGACCGGGTCGCCATCCTGGCGCTCAACAGCGACCGCTATACCGAGTTCCTCTCGGCCGTCTGGTGGGCCGGCGCCGTGGTCGTGCCGATGAATATCCGCTGGACCGTCGAGGAAAACGCCTACTCGCTGCGCGACAGCGGGACCCAAGTGCTGTTCGTGGATCGCGCCTTCGCGGGCGTGGCGGCGGAATGCCGGTCCACATGTCCGGACCTTGAGCATGTGGTGTGGAGCGACGACGGCCCGGCGCCAGAGGGCCTGCTCCACTACGAGGACCTGATCACCGCCCATGACCCCGCGCCTGACGCCGGGGCTGGCGGGGAGGATCTGGCGGGCCTCTACTACACGGGCGGAACGACGGGCTTTCCCAAGGGCGTGATGCTTCCGCACAGGGCGCTTTGGTACAACAATCTGGTCTGCGCCATGGCGCTGGGCGTCGGACCCGACGATGTGGTCCTGCACGCCGCCCCGATGTTCCACATGGCCGACAGCTGCCTGGGCGGAGGGGCTTCGATCATGGGCGCTGCCCATGCCTATGTTCCCAGGTTCGACGCCGAGGCGGTCATGGCCGCGATAGAGACTCGCGCCGTCACCCACACGGTCATGGTGCCCACCATGATCGCCATGCTGCTGCAGCATCCGGCGTTCGCCACCGAGCGGCTGCGGTCGCTACGCGCGATCGGCTATGGCGGCTCGAGCATTTCGCGCGGCGTGCTGGCCGAAGCGCTCGTCAAGCTGCCCCATGTTCGCTTCGTTCAGATCTATGGCCAGACCGAGATGGCGCCGGTCATCACCGCCCTGCCTCCCGAGGACCACGTTCTGGAGGGACCGCGCGCCGTCCGGCTTGCCTCGGCGGGACGGCCCGCCCCGGGCTGCGAAGTCCGCATCGTCGACGAGGCTGGTGCCGAGGCCGCGCCCGGCGAGGTGGGCGAGATCGTCGCGCGAAGCCCCGGCATGATGCACGGTTACTGGAACCAGCCCGAGCAGACCGCCACGGCGATCCGCGACGGCTGGGTACATACCGGCGACGGCGGCTATCAGGACCCGGATGGCTACATCTTCATCGTCGACCGCCTGAAGGACATGATCGTCACCGGCGGCGAGAACGTGTTCAGCGCCGAGGTCGAAAGCGCGATCTCTACCCATCCGGCCGTCGCCCAGGTCGCCGTCATCGGCGTGCCGTGCCCGCGCTGGGGCGAACAGGTTCACGCCATCATCGTGCCCCGCTCGGGCCATGCGCCCACCGAGGACGAGGTCCTGGCGCACTGCGAGCCCTTGCTGGCCAATTACAAGCGGCCGCGCGGCATCACGATCCGGATCGAAGCTCTGCCGCTGTCGGGCGCGGGCAAGATCCTGAAGCGCGAGCTACGAGCCCCGTTCTGGGACGGCCAGACCCGCAACGTGAACTAGAGCCTGATCATTCAACCAAAGATCATCGCGCTCTAGCCCCTTAAGTAGCCACCCGCCACCACCTCACCACAGCCCCCGATTGACCCTCGTCCCGCCACGCCCTAGTCAGCCATCGCAATGACCGCCCGTCGCGCCAGATCCGGCCCTACCCTGCTCGTCGCCCTGTTGGCGGCGCTCGCGGTGCTGGCCCAGACCCTGGTTCCGGCGGTCGCCATGGCCCGCTCGACCAGCGCGGGCGAGGCGATCATCATCTGTACGGCCGACGGCGCCAAGCTGGTCAAGGTGGGCGGCGATGAGCCGGCTCCCGCCAAGATCTTCGGCGGCTTCAAGTGCGGCCAGTGCGTGGCCGCCAGCCTGGCCGCCATCACCCCCGACCCCGCCGCCACCATCGCGCCCGTGCGCTATGCCGTCCGCCTGGAAGTCGCCGTCGTGCGCACCCTGGGCGTTCGCGGCCATGCCCGCGCGCCGCCCCGTCCGCCCGGACAAGGGCCACCGAGCTTCCTGAACGCCTGACCCAAAGCCTGCGCTGCGGCTTACGCCGCCGCGCGCCTCGTCACGTTTTCAGGACTACAGTTTCCATGACCGTCACCTTCCGCCGCGCCCTCCTGCTGGGCGCCGCCTCCCTTTGCCTGTCGCCTGCTGCTCACGCCGCCGACACCGTCCAGACCCACATCGACTCGGTGCTGGTCACCGCCCGCCCCGATCCCGAAGACCCGCCCGCCGTGGCCCAGGCCCGCAAGCGCCTGTCGGAAACCCCCGGCGCAGTGGCCGTGATCTCGTCGGAAGCCTATGCCAACCGCTTCGCCCTGGGCCTCAACGACACTGTCCGCGACGTGCCCGGCGTGTTCGCCCAGAAGAAGTTCGGCGAGGACACCCGCCTGTCGATCCGGGGTTCGGGCATCGGCAATTCCAACCACAATCGCGGAACCCTGCTGGCCCAGGACGGCGTGCCGCTGAACGAGGCCGACGGCTATGGCGACTATCAGCTGATCGACCCGCTGCTGGCCCGCTACACCGAGGTCTACAAGGGCGGCAACGCCCTGCGCTTTGGCGGGGCCCTGCTGGGCGGGGCGATCAATTTCGTGACGCCGACGGGTAGGACGGCCGGCGCCGACAATCTGGTGCGGGTCGAGGGCGGCTCGTTCGGCACGGCCCGCCTGCATGGCGAGGTCGCAAGGCAGTTCGGCGACAATGACGTCTTCGTCGGCGCCACCCTGATGAACGCCGACGGCTGGCGCCAGCAGAGCAACAGTTCGGCCGCCCGCCTGTCGGCCAATATCGGCCACAGCTTTGGCCAGGACCGCGAGGTGCGCCTGTATGTCAGCGGCGCGGACCTGCGCCAGCAGATCGCCGGCTCCCTGACCCTGGCCCAGGCCCTGAACAGCCCGGAAAAGGCCGCCGCCGGCAATCTGGCCAACAATTACGGGCGCAACATGCGCAACGCCCGGGCCAGCGTGCAGACCACCTGGCGCCTGTCCGACACCACCGTGTTCGAAGGCGGCGTCCATGCCGCCTGGCGTGATCTGGACCACCCGATCTTCCAGGTCATCGACCAGGAAAGCCGCAACTTCGGGGCCTTTGGACGGCTGGACTGGACCGGCGAACTGGGCGGCCACGCCGCCGACCTGTTCGCGGGCGTATCGTACCGGATCGGTGATCTGGACGCCCGCCAGTGGCTGAACCTGCGCGGCTCCAAGGGCGCGGCCCAGGCCTTTTCGCGGCAGAATGCGGAAGCCCTGGACGTTTTCGCCGAGGGTCGCTTCTTCGTCACCCCGCGCGTCGCCGTGGTGGCCGGCGCGACCTACGGAACGGCCAAGCGCGACTACCGCGCCTACAAGCTGGCGGGCGTCGCATCGACCTTCGACCTAACCGCCAGCCGCGACTATGACTGGCTGGCCCCGCGCGTTGGCCTGCTGTTCCAGATCGACCAGGACAGCCAGCTGTTCGCCAACCTGACCAAGTCGGTCGAGCCGCCCAATTTCGGAGCCTATTCGCCGTCCGCCGCCGCCGGCTTCGCGCCCGTGGTTCCGCAAAAGGCCTGGACAGGCGAGATCGGCGCGCGCGGCCGCAAGGGCGCCTTCGCCTGGGATCTGGCCCTCTATCGCGCCGAGCTGAAGAACGAGCTGCTGAGCTTCGTGGTCGATCCCGCCCACCCGGCCGCCACCTTCAACGCCGACGACACGGTGCATCAGGGCCTGGAAGCGGGCCTCGACTGGCGGTTCAACAAGCGCCTCCGCCTGCGCCAGACCTGGGCCTGGTCGGACTTCCACTTCGAGGGCGACGCCCAGTACGGCGACAACACCCTGCCGATCGTGCCGGAGCACCTGTACCGCGCCGAGCTGAAATACGAGCACCCGGCCGGCTGGTTCGTGGCGCCGGCGCTCGAGTGGTCGCCGCGCGGTCCGTTCGTCGATTTCCGCAACAAGGTCCGCGCACCCGACTACGCCATCGCATCCCTGGGGGCCGGCTATAGCCGCGACGGGGTGACGGTGTTCGTCGATGCGCGCAATCTGTTCGACAAACGCTATGTCGCCACGGTCAACCCGCTGGCCAATCCGGCCTCGGTCACGGCGGCGAGCATCGAAAACACGGCCGCCTTCTGGCCGGGCGAGGGACGCGGCGTGTTCGTCGGCGTCTCGGGCAAGTTCTAGGAGTTCTCATGCGCAAGATCGCCCTCACCCTCCTGGCCCTCGCCGCTCCCCTGGCCGCCCCCCTGCCTACCCTTGCCCACGTGGTCGCCGCGCCAGACACGGCCCGCGCCGGATCCTATGCCGCCGTCGCCTTCCGGGTGGGCCATGCCTGCTCGGCGGGCGACGCCACCCTGAAGGTCCGCATCGAGATCCCGCCCGGTGTGGTCTCGGCCCGGCCCCAGCCCAAGCCGGGCTGGACCTATGAGATCGAGCGCGAGCCCGGCGCCGATCCCAGGGCCGCGCCGTCGGCGGTGACCTATGTCGGCCGCCTGCCCGATGAGGCGTTCGACGACTTTCCGCTGCTGATGAAACTGCCCGCCGCCGGTGACACCCTGGTGTTTCCCGTGATCCAGACCTGCGAGAGGGGCGAAAGTCAGTGGACAGAAGTTCCTTCCGCTGAGGCGCCGGACGAGAAGCTTTCCCGCCCCGCCGCCACCCTTCGCCTGATCCCCGACGCCGCCGCCTCGGCCGGCCATAAACATTGATCCTGGAGAGCCCCATGCGCACCGCACGCTTCCTGGCCCTAGCGGCCGTTCTCGCCTTTACCCCTCCCGCCATGGCCGGCGACTACAAGGTCGGCGCCCTGACGATCGGCAATCCATGGACCCGCCCGGCCATGGCCAGCATGAACGGGGTCGGCTTCATGACCATCGCCAATGCCGGTGCCAAGCCGGTCAAGCTGGTCAGCGCCGAAAGCCCCCTGGCCGGCGTGGTCGAGATCCATCGCTCGGCCATGGCCAATGGCGTGATGACCATGCGTCGCCAGGACGAGGGCGTGACCATCCCGGCCGGCGGCTCGGTGGCCTTCGCGCCGGGCGGCTATCACTTCATGCTGCTGGGTCTGAAACAGCCCCTGGCCCAGGGGCAAAAAGCCCCCATAACGCTGGTCTTCGACAATGGCCGCCGCGCCGCCGTCGAGCTGACCGTGCAGAGCGCCGCGCCCCCGGCCTCGCAAGGATCGATGGGCGAACACCAGCACCACTAGCCACCCATTCTGGCTGGACATGACAAATTTGTAAGGGAGCAAAACTTCCACGGCGGGGCAGATTGCGGCCAGCTCACACCAACGGATACGACTTCCATGAAACGAGTTTGGTTCGCCGCCGCCGCCGTGGCCGCGCTTTCCCTTTCGGCCTTCGGCGCCCAGGCCGGCGAGGACCATCTGTGCCTTGACGACGCCTGCACGACCCAGGCCCTGTTCGCCGCGCCCCTGCTGAATGGGGCTTCGGAAGGCGCGGCCGGCGACCTGACCTCGCTGGAGTCGCCGCGCTACGGCGCGTGGGGCTTCGACACCTCGGGCATCGACGGCAGCGTCAAGCCGGGTGACGACTTCTACAAGTGGGCCAATGGCGGCTGGGACGCCCGCACCGAGATCCCGGCCGACCGCACCCGCTATGGCAATTTCGACAAGCTGTCGGAACTGTCCGAAGCCCGCACCCGCGCCATCATCGAGGCCGCCGCCGCCAACACGGCCGCCGCGGGCGACAGCGCCAAGGTCGGCGCCGCCTATCGCGCCTTCATGGACGAGGCCGCCATCGAGGCCCTGGACGCCAAGCCGATCGCGCCCTACCTCGCGCAAATCAAGGCCGTGAAGAGCAAGGACGCCTTCACCGCCCTGATGGGCCAGAGCAGCGTCGCGCCGTTCACCAGCCTGCTGGGCCTGGGCATCCAGACCGACGCCAAGAACCCCAAGGCCTATGCCGTCTATGCCGGGGCTGGCGGCCTGTCCCTGCCCGACCGCGACTATTATCTGGACGCCAAGTTCGCCGACAAGAAGACCGCCTATCTGGCCTATGTCGAACAGATCCTGACCATGGCCGGCTGGGACAAGCCCGCCGACCACGCCAAGGCCATCGTCGCCTTCGAAACCCGGCTGGCCGAGGTCACCTGGACCCGCGCCGAGCGCCGCGACCGCGACAAGACCTACAACCCCGCCACCCTGGCGGAATTGCAGGCCATGACGCCGGGCTATGACTGGAACCGCTATCTGGCCGGCTCGGAGCTGCCCAAGGTTGACCGCTTCGTGGTCACCACCAACACCACCTTCCCGAAGTACGCCAAGATCTACGCCGAAACCCCGGTGGAGACCCTGAAGGCTTGGCAGGCATTCAAGGTGACCGACGACGCCGCGCCCATGCTGTCCAAGCGCTTCGTCGACGCCAGCTTCGCGTTCCGCAACAAGACCTTGTCGGGTCAGCCCGAGCAGCGCCCGCGCTGGAAGCGCGGCGTGGCCCAGGTCAACGGCATTCTGGGCGAAGCGGTCGGCAAGGACTATGTGGCGGCCTATTTCCCGCCGGAGTCCAAGGCCAAGATGCTGGACCTGGTGGCCAATATCCGCTCGGCCATGAAGACTCGCATCGACAATCTGGACTGGATGAGCGCCGAGACCAAGGTCAAGGCCCAGGACAAGCTGACCAAGTTCACCGTCAAGATCGGCTATCCCGACGTTTGGGAAGACTATTCCAAGCTCGAGATCAAGGACAACGACGCCTATGGCAACGCCCAGCGCGCCGGCGTCTGGGCCTGGCGCGAGGATGTCGAGCGTCTGTTCAAGCCGGTCGACAAGACCGAGTGGGGCATGACCCCGCAGACGGTCAACGCCTATTACAACTCGGTCAATAACGAGATCGTCTTCCCGGCCGCCATCCTGCAGGCCCCGTTCTTCCACCCCGACGCCGACCCGGCCATCAATTATGGCGGTATCGGCGGGGTGATCGGCCACGAGATCGGCCACGGCTTTGACGACCAGGGCCGCAAGTCCGACGGCGACGGCGTACTGCGCGACTGGTGGACGGCCGAAGACGCCGCCAAGTTCAAGGCCCAGGCCGACCGTCTGGGCGCCCAGTACGGGGCCTTCGAGCCGCTGCCGGGCATGAAGCTGAACGGCCCGCTGACCATGGGCGAGAACATCGGTGACATGGGCGGCCTGGCGTTCGGGCTGGACGCCTATCACGCCTCGCTGAACGGCAAGCCGGCTCCGATTCTGGACGGCCTGACCGGCGACCAGCGCATCTATCTGGGCTGGGCCCAGGTGTGGCGCCAGAAGCAGCGGGACGAGGCTCTCAAGCAGCAGGTCACCAGCGGCCCGCACTCGCCGGCCTATTATCGCGTCAACGGCACGATCCGGAACCAGCCCGGCTGGTACAAGGCCTTCGACATCAAGGCGGGCGACAAGCTGTATGTCGCGCCCGAAGAGCGCGTGAAGATCTGGTAGGCGCACCCACAGGACTGAAAATTGAAGGGGTCGGCGCGCACGCGCCGGCCCCTTTTTCCTGACCCCGACGCCGAGCCGCCGGCGCCGGCCTCGCCCGTCTCGATGACCGTTCGAGCTACCCGGCCTTGGCCTTGTCCCGCAGCGACAGGCAGTAGCCGAATGTGACCGCTATCCCAGCCAGGACCGCGCCGCTCCCGCCGGCGACCGCCATCGGGAACGGGGCGAACGCCCACAGACCGGCATAGACCAGCCCGCTCAACACCAGCGACCAGGCCGCAACCCGCCTGGCCTCGCGGCCCCGCGCGCTGGGGACGAAGGTCTTGGGCAGCCGGTTGCCGGTCCAGGCGATCATCAGGCCGCTGGCGCCCAGGACCAGCCGTAGGGTGGTATCGTGGTCGATATAGCCCTGCTTGCGGGCGAAGGACGCGACGAGCGCCAGGACAAGAATGCCGCCACCCCAGGCGAAGTCTCCGATCAGATCCTTGTTCATCGCGCAGTCTCCTCCTTGGGCGCCGGCGCATCTGCGCCGAGGCCGAACGAATGGACGAAGCCCAGCAGCGCCTCTTCGAGCACCGAAAGCTTCAGGTGATAGATGACGGACTTGCCGGCCTTTTCGGCGTGGACCAGGTCAGCCTCCTTCAGCACCGCGAAGTGCGCCGACATGGTCGGCTTGGAGACCTCGAACTGGTCGCTGAGCGCGCCGGCGCTCATCGGCCCCCTGCGCAGAAGCTGCAGCACCCGCCGGCGGGTGGGATCGGAAAGGGCTCTGAACACCTGGCTCATGATGAGATAATTAGCTAATCATCAAAATGAGTCAAGGGCGCCTACAGAAGCCGCCCCTGCAGCCACAGGATCGCCGGATAGACCGCCAGCCAGGTCCAGAAGAAGCGGTTGAGGCCGAACAGGCAGGCATTGGCCAGATGGAAGGTCCCGGCGATCGCCAGCCCGACGATCAGGGTATCGCGCGACAGCAGGGTCAGGGGAAAGGCTAGCTCGAACAGCATCACCGCCCACGACATGACCAGCAACAGGCGCGGTCGATCGGCCAGGCGGCGCAGATCCTCGCTGACCGGATAGGCCGAGAACCGGAACACGTCGGCTAGGGCGCGGCCGCTGCGCCAGTCTGGATTGACCACCTTGACCCAGCCGGAAATGAAATAGGACAGCATCAGCTGCAGGCCCAGATAGCCGAAGACCAGCTCCTGCAGGGCCGGCGTCGGCATCAGCCGCGACAGGGTCAAGCACCACAGGGCCAGCAGGCCCATGCGATCGCTGCCACCATTATAGGGCCCCTGGAAGCGCTGTAGGGTCAGCAGCGACAGACCGGCCAGGCCCAGCAGTCCGGCCAGATCGACCGCCGGCCAGGGCGAAGCCGCGCCCAGGATCACCAGACCGCACAGCCCGATCCGCGCCAGGAACAGCGGCCGGTCGGCGCGAGGGCCGCTCAGGTGCTCCAGGCTCTGCTGGATCAGAGCCAGGGCCAGCAGGGCCTCGGTCAGGCGGGCGGCGCTCTCCAGGGTCATGGGGCGAGGGTCATCGGGCGGCGATGTCCGCCAGCCGGCGCGGAGCCGACTGGAACAGCACCTCGCGCTGGATCGCCTCGTCTTCGCGGCTGACGAAGACCAGACGGAAGCTCAGCCAGTCGCCGGTCGGGGCGCTGGCCAGGAGATCGGCGGAGAGGCGCGTGAAGATCTCGTCCTGGCTATGGTCGGTGGGCGCGTTGATCAGCCGCTCGGCACAGCTGACCAGGAACAGCGTTTCGTTCCAGCGCGGATTCCAGATCAGCCGGGCCAGCAAGGTCCGCGCCGACACCCGCTGGGGCCGGGGGCGAAACTCGACCCAGCCGCCGTCGGGGAGGGCGGAGGAGCCGGTCAGGGCGTATTCGATGCGCGGCGAGGGCGCGATCACGTCGAAGAAGTTCCACGACGGGATCAGCGCCGGCAGCAGGAGGCCCAGGGGCTTCAAATGAGGTCCCTCCTCCGCAGGCGGGCGAATCGACCGGTGGGTCGTCCGGCGCAGAGCGATCATCTTCGGCCTTGGGCCCGATCCGCAATGGCGCCTGTGGTCGCTGCCGTCGACCGGCGCTGACTTTTTTACTTTTTCGTCAAATATAGAAACTGGAGCCCAGATACACCAAACCCGCCGCGGGGGATAATCGCGACGGGCTGGCTATTTCTCGATCATTCGATCTAGGCGGGCGTTTCCTCCCCGAAACGCCGAAGGAAGGGAGCTCTCTGATGGGCTCTGTTCTTCCTTGCAAGCGTTAGAAACGTCATAATTGGGGCGGTGTCAACGCAACAAGGCCTATTTCTGCAACGGTTTGAGCTTTTTTTGACGGCCCGGACGTAGTTTGGACGCGCCAGTCAAACTTATCACTGATCTCTCAGGTTATTTTTGACGGATAAGTCAAATATTACCTCTGAGGCGAGTGGCCAGTTGGTCCAGCACCCGCGATCGGGACTCAAACACATAGTCGGGACGCGACACGGTGACCGGCTCGACCCCTGCAGCGGCCAGGGCGGCGGCGGCGTCGAACAGATCGGCCGTGGCCAGCAGGGCGCCGTTGGTCCGGCGCGATCCGCCCCGGGCGACAAAGGCGGCGACGGCGGTCTGGGCCAGGTCGTCCTGCTCGGCGGGCCAGACCAGGGTGGCCAAGGTGCGGGCCCGGCCCTTGGCCTCGACCACCGCCAGCAGGCGCTGCAGGCTGCCCAGCTGCTCGGGCGACCAGTCGGTGATCAAGGATGCGGTCAGCTGGGCCTGGCTTTTCAGGATCACGCCGTCGGTCAGGATCTTCAGGCCGTTGGCCGCCAGGGTCGCGCCGGTGGTGGTGATGTCGACCACCAGCTCCGCCGCTCCGGCCGCCGGAGCGCCCTCGGTGGCGCCACTGCTCTCGACGATGCGGTAGTCAGCCACGCCGTGGCGGGCGAAGAAGGCCCGGGTCTGGGTCACATATTTGGTCGCAACGCGCAGGCGGCGGCCGGTGCGGGCCAGATGGGCGTGCCCGACCTCGTCGATATCGGCCATGGTGTCGACATCCAGCCAGCTCTTGGGGGCGGTGACCACCAGGTCGGCGCGGCCAAAGCCCAGGGCGCGCAGCAGCATCACCCGGCTGTCCATGTCGTCGCCACGCTCGCGCAGCAGATCTTCACCCGTGACGCCCAGGTGCAGCTCGCCGGCGTCGAGGCCGGCGGCGATGTCGCCGGCTGACAGCAGGCGCACCGACACGCCCGGCAGGCCCGACAGCTCCGCCGAATAGCCGCGCGAACCGCCGGTCATTTCCAGCTTGAAGCCGCATTCGGCCAGCCAGGCCTCGACCTGCTCTTTCAGGCGACCCTTGGAGGGGATGGCGAAGATCATCTGCCCACTCTGTCCTTGCGAGCTCATTCGCCGCCTCCCGCATAGGCTCGGGCCGGGCGGACCATGCAGCCCACCGCGCCCGTCTTTCGTTCCGCGCCAAGACGCGCGGGAAGCCCGTCATAACGACCGCCGGCCGCCACGGGCCGCTCGTCGCCGAGGGCGGCGCTGCGCACTTCGAAGAGGTAGCCGTCGTAATAGCCGAACGCCCTGCCGAACGAGGCGGTCAGCACCATGCGATCCTCCGGCACGCCGCCCGCGACCATGCCGGCCAGGCGCGAGCGCCAGCCGTCCAGGGCCGCGTCCAGCGCCTCGCGTTGCGGGCCGGCGAGAGCGGAGATGGCGTCCAGGGCCTCGCCCGGACGGTCGCTGACCGCGAGGAAGGCCCGGACCACATCGGCCTGCTCAGCTGACAGACGACCGGCCTTGGCAGCCTCGGCGCGTTCGACCAGGCGGTGGGCGATCTCGGCGGGGCGGCGACCGCCGACCGGCTCGATGCCGGCCAGGGACCACAGTTCCTGCAAGACGGCGGAAGCCTCGCCCTCGGGCAGGCCGGCCAAGAGCGCCGCAATCCGGCTCTGCTCGGCGCTGGCCTCGACACCGCCTTCAAGTTCGACCTTCAGCTGGCGCGGCCGGGTGAAGGCGCGCTTCAGGCGCACGGCCAGAGGCGGCGCCAGGTCCAGCGTATCGATGAAGGCGCCGAAGAGGCCCACATCGCCCAGCACCAGCGACAGGTCCGCGCGTCCGCCGGCGGCCGACGACGCCCAGGCCAGGGCCGCGATCTCGGCGTCGGCGGCGACCGGGTCGCCGGCCTCGAAGGCCTCGACGCCGATCTGCAGGAACTCCTCGGCCCGGTCGCTGCCGCGCGGCGCGACGCGGAAGGCCTTGCCGTCATAGAGATAGCGCCCCGAAGCGGCCCCCGCCTCGAGGTGGGCGCGGGCGATGGCCACGGTGAAGTCGGGGCGCAGGCAGGCCTCCTCCCCCCCGTCGCCGGACACCACGAACAGCCGCGAGCGCATGGCCTCGCCGGCCAGGTCCAGCAGCAGGCCCAGGGGCTGCAACACCGGCGCGTCGGTCAGCACGGCCCCGGCCGCCAGTAGCGGCGCGCGGATGGCGTCCAGCGCGTCGGCCGGAATGGAACGCTCGAGCCTCATGCCTCAGCCCTCAATGATCTTGCGGACAGCGGCCACCAGCTCGCCGCGCGGGATCGTCTGCTGGCCGGGACGCTCGGCCTTCCAGGCGGCGTTGTCGGCCACGCCGGAGGCCAGCTCGCGGCCCAAATCGAGGTCCTTGATCGTCACCGTGCCGGCCGCGATCTCGTCTCCGCCCAGCATGATGGCGGCCGGCGCCATCCGGCGGTCGGCATATTTCATCTGCGGCCGCATGCCCGAGGTTCCCAGATAGACCTCGGCCGGGATGCCGGCGTTGCGCAGGTCGGCGGCGACCGAGAAATACTCGCCCATGTGGGCCTGGTCGAAATTGATGATCACCACCGGCCCCCGCGCCGTCCCGCCGGGCTCGCGCCCCGCCGCCCGCAGGGCCGAGGCCAGGCGCGAGACGCCGAACGAGAAGCCCGTGGCCGGCACGGGCTGGCCGGTGAACCGCGCGATCAGGTCGTCGTAGCGCCCGCCGCCGCCGATCGAGCCGAACGAGACCTTGTTGCCCTTCTCATCCAGGGTGGACAGTAGCAGCTCGGCCTCGAACACCGCGCCGGTATAGTATTCCAGCCCGCGCACGATCGACGGCTCGAACATCGCCTGGTCGTCGGCGACCCCCAGGCTCTTCAGCGCCGCGTCGATCAGGGCCAGCTCATTGAGCCCCTCGTCGCCCTCGGCCGAACCGCCGATGACATTGGCGATCTTGCTGAGCGTCTCCGAGCGCCCGCCAGTACCGCCCATTGGCCCGGCCTGGACGAAGTCGACCACCGCGTCGATGGCCTTGCCCACCAGGCCCGCGCCCTTGGTGAAGGCGCCGCTCTCGTCCAGCCGGCCCTCGCCCAGCAGCAGGCGCACGCCCTCGACGCCCAGGCGGTCCAGCTTGTCGACGGCGCGCAGCACGGCCAGCTTCTGGCCGCCGGTCTCGACCCCGGCCGAGGTCAAAAGGCCGTTCAGCAGCTTGCGATTATTGATCCGCAGCACGGCCGAGCCGCGCGGCAGGCCGGCGGCTTCCAGACCCGCCACGGCCATGGCGATGATCTCGGCGTCGGCCTCGGGCCGGGCCGAGCCCACCGTGTCGGCGTCGCACTGGATGAATTCACGGAAGCGGCCGGGGCCGGGCTTCTCGTTGCGCCACACCGGGCCATAGGCATAGCGGCGGAACGGCTTGGGCAGGGTCTCCCAGTGCTGGGCCGCAAAGCGGGCCAGGGGCGCGGTCAGGTCGTAGCGCAGCGCCATCCACTGGTCGTCGTCGTCCTGCAACGCGAACACGCCCTCATTGGGACGGTCGCTGTCGGGCAGGAACTTGCCCAGGGCGTCGGCATATTCGAAGGCCCCGGTGTCCAGCGCCTCGAAGCCGTGCCGCTCATAGACCTTCGACACCGCCTCCAGGATGGCGCGCTCGGCCCGCAGGTCGCGGGCGCGCTTGTCGGCGAAGCCGCGCGGGGCGCGGGCTTCGGGGCGGAAGGTGTCTGCGGGCTGGTCGGTCATGTCGCGGCGTCGATCCTAGGAAGTCAGGTCTCGACGGATGGCGCTTTTCAGCAAGCCCCATCCGCCTTGGGCGGGGCTCTGGCTGGGTGCTGGCTTTAGAGCGAGCGGACCCGGCCGATCCCGCGAGGCGAGGTCGGATGGTGGTGGCGGCCGTGATGGTGCGGCGTGCGGGTCATTGCGGGCGGGCTATAGCGCAGGGAGGAGGATGGGGGAAGGGCGCGAGGGCGCTACCGGCTACTCTTGTTATACTTTTACAAAAGCCTTCGCTGCTTAGCCATGCAATTGACCAGTAGAAAGGTCTGCCAACTCTCGTTGGCAGACCTTTCAGGGCATTGCCCTCATTGGTAACGACTTAGGTGCGCGGCCAGCGGCGGACGTGAGCACAAACGTGCTCGGTCCTACCAAAGCGCACACGGAAGTAGTCGATGACATGGACAACCATGATCGGACTCCTGTGTTCGTGTTGTGGGTTGAAATCCACCTCGCGAAGTGAGAGTCTCGGCTTGCTTAGGGCATGAGAGCTCCCGCAGTGCGCTGCGGTTCACATGTTTAGGGGTCGCTGCAGCAATCTGCGGCGGCCCTGAACCTTCGGCTCTGAAGCCGGTTTTTCCTTACATTCTGACCCTTATGCGCTCCTCCCTTCACGGTGGAATTCTCAACTACGCGAGAATTCTAACATAGCGCCGCCGAGAGTTCAAGACTCCGGACTCCGTTAACCATAAAATTGGACTCGACCGCTTTTTTGACGGACTCGCCGGTCAAAAATCTTAGAATTTTCATATTTCGAGTGCTATAAAGTGGCGTCGGGGTGGCGGGGAGTATGACGATGGATCCCATTCTTGAGAGTGCGCTAAGAAGGCGCGAATTTCTAAAGTCCGAACTTGTCAGAATTCAAGAAGACCTTGAAAAAATTGAGGAATTTATAAGGATTGGTGTTCGCCTAGCGGAGGACTCCGCTCCTCAGACTTTACTTCTGCCGCTCGATCCACCCTCTCTCGACGCGGAAAAATCGCCCAAAATGGGCGACGGAGTCCATAAGTCTTCCGAAATGGAAGCTGTGCCTCATTCGCCGCGTAGACCCAGAACGCGAGCCAATCCCAAGCCAGCAGTCGTCATGTCAGAAGTTTTGAAAATTCTGGGGGAAGTGGATCAGCCGCAGACACGAAGCGAACTGCTTTCAACGCTGCGTGAACGTGGAATCCATATCGACGGGCACGATCCGGCTAAGGTGCTGGGCACCAACATCTGGCGCTTCATGAATCGCACCAACACCATTGCCCAGTCTGGAGAAGGTTACTGGTTGGCAGACCGACCATTGCCGGAATGACGCGAACCCGGTTCGCCTCCAGATCCCATCCCCTTCGAGCGATAGAGCGGTCTGGCGAAGGCAGGTGAAGCGAGCGGCGCCCTTTCTATAGGACTTTCGGCCCCTCATCCGGCCGGTTCGCAGCAGCCTTCTCCCGCAAGTGGAGAAGGAATGAGAACGGCCTGCGCCTTCGCAAGCCCTTCCCCCGGCAGCACACTCCTCCTTACATCTCACGGCGAGACGATCGCGGGTCTGGGCAGGTCACTCAAGGACGGCCCCTGCGGGGCCGCCGCCTCGCGGCGACGCGAGAGCGTCGTCCTTGACTGACCTGCCCAGACCCGCACGCTGCAGCCTCCAGGAGATGTAAGGCTGGCTCCGACCTTGGGCGGTCGGGGCGGGACGCCGGGCCAACCCTTAAAACTCCCGTCATTCCGAGCCTTTGGCTCGGGAGCCCTGTTTCAGCTGAACCGTGAAGCGCCAGCGAGGTGCGCGCGCACCTCGCCCCTCCTCCACCTGCGGCGGCACGAGAGGTTCCCGCCACAAGGGCGGGAATGACGGAAGGTTTGGGGGGCGGGGCGGTCGGCGTACCTGAAGGCTCGGAATGACGGTGAATTAGAGCCGTGGCGTTGGGGGGTGCCCAACTTCCCCGCCGCCGATCATGTCCGGCCGGGTGCTGAGGAAGAAGTCGCGGCGGTGGGTGAAGAACTCGGCCGCCACGTCGAGGGCGGCGATGATCACCCGCATCATGGAATAGTGCGGCCCGTTGGGCGGCAGGTTGCGCAGCTGGTCGATACAGGCCTGACGCGCCGGGCGCAGGCCGTCGAAGAAGCGCTCCGGGTCGGGTATGCCGGCGCGGCCGTTGCGCGGGCTCATGGGTTGCACACACGGCGAGGCGCGCGCCGGCGGGGGCGTTGGGTCGGCATGAAAGGCTCCTTGGTTCGCGCTTTGTTCTCCCTCCGGCGCGCGTTGGAGTCAATCGACCACGGCGGGACGCGCTCGCGAAACCCTCTCTCATAGAGAGAGGGAGGGGCCCGCCGCGAAGCGGTGGGAGGGTGAGAGGTTTCACCGTCTGCCGGGAACCCCCATCCCTGCGGTGGAAAGCCTTCAAGGATGGGGGCCAGGCTTTGGTGCTGAAGCGGGCGCCTGCCAGCCCTGGAGCCATAGCCGACGACGGCCTGTCGGCGCTCAGTTCGGGGAGGGTGTAGCCTCTCACCCTCCCACCGCCTGCGGCGGTGGGCCCCTCCCTCTCTCCATGAGAGAGGGGTTCCGAATTACCCTCTATCCCCATACCCCCACGGGGATATCCCCTCCCCGCTGCCAAGGATTTCAACGCCCTAAGCCCCGAAACCACCGTCACGATGACAATCTCATCCACCCCTTCCAAACCGCCCCCATACTGAGTCTCGCCTCGTCACCGGGGAGGACGTCCAGCTGGCGATCTGACGGGTGATGGGGGCGGTCGAGCGGGTAGCGCCCGTCGGTCGTCGTTGAAGGCCCGATGGGGTCTGGTGGAGCGGGGCGGTCCTTGCGGGGGTCGAACGTGATGAAGCCGGGCCCGGACCGCCGGGAACTCCCTTTGGCGACGCCTGGACGACGCGCGCCAGGCGCGGGCTGAAATCGCCCGCGCGGTCCGGATCGGGGTCGTCTGCCCGGTCCGCCCGCCGGAGGCCTCTTTCGGAAGCGGGTTAAAACCCCGCGCCCCGAGGGCTTTCGTCCACCGGCCGCGCGGAGCGCCCGTACGTGTCGAAACGGTATTCTCCAAATCCAGATCCGGGCGCGCCCGGACGCTCCGCCGCCTCCCCACCTCGCCGGGCCTTCGCTCGGCGGACGACGCGAACCTGTGTCCTGTCTTCAGGCGGGGTGCGCCGTTCATCCCCTCATCCTGCGGAGATTTAGCCATGAGCAAGTTCAGAGACACGCCGCCCCTGCCGCCCGGCCAGGCGACCGATGACAAGGTGATCGCCTTCCCGGCCAGCGGCGAGATGACGCTGGAACAGCGCAAGGCTGAGCTGGCGGCGTTCGACCGCGCGGCCAGCGCCGAACTGATGCTGCGCATCAAGTACAGCACGCTGAAGAGCACCCTCGACACGATCGACCGCTACGAGCCCGTGCCGGATGACTGGCGGGCCAGGCTGCTGGCGCGGGAGGCGGAGGAGGACGGCAAGGATCTGTGATTGCCCCCTTCCCCCTTTGATGGGGGAAGGGTTGGGGATGGGGGTGGCAGAGGTTCAGGATGTGGCGCGGCCGGCGTGAAATCGTCCGGCGGGGTCACCCCCATCCCCGCCCTTCCCCCATCCAAGGGGGAAGGGAGAAGACCTAAACCTTCAACCGCCCGATCAGCGCCGCCGTCGACGGATCGTGGCTGCCCACGGCGCCGCTCTCCAGCTCCGGCAGGATGCGGCCGGCCATCACCTTGCCCAGCTCCACGCCCCACTGGTCAAAGCTGTTGATGCCCCAGATCACCCCCTCGACGAAGGTCTTGTGCTCATAGAGGGCGATCAGGGCGCCGAAGGTTTGCGGCGTCAGGCGCTCGAGCAGCAGCAGGGTTGAAGGCCGGTTGCCGGCGAAGGTGCGCTGCGGGGCCAGGGTGGCGATTTCCGCTTCCGACACGCCCTTGGCGGTGAGTTCGGCGCGGACGTCATCAGTGGTGCGGCCGACCATGAAGGCCTCGGCCTGGGCCAGCAGGTTGGACAGCAGCTTTTCATGCATGCCGGCCGGGCCTTCGTCGGATTTGGCCAGGCCGACCAGCTCCATCGGCGTGATGTCGGTGCCTTGGTGCATGCACTGGAAATAGGCGTGCTGCACGTTGGCGCCCTCGTCGCCGAACACCACCGTGGCGGTGCCGCGCTTGACCGGCAGTCCATCGGGGCCGACCGACTTGCCGTTGCTCTCCATCTCCAGCTGCTGGAGGAAGGCGGCCAGCCGGCGCAGGCGGTGTGAATAGGGCACGACCGAGCGGGCCCGGCGGTCCAGGCCATTGCGGTTGAAGATCTGGGCCAGGGCCAGCAGCACCGGGGCGTTCTTGTCCAGCGGGGCCGAGGCGAAGTGGGCGTCCATGGCCGCGCCGCCGGCCAGGAAACCCTCGAAGGCGTCCCAACCGCAGGCCACGGCCACCGACAGGCTGACCGACGACCACAGCGAATAGCGGCCGCCGACCCAGTCCCAGAAGCCGAACACCCGCTCGTCGCTGATGCCGAAGGCGGCGGTCTTGTCCAGGGCGGTGGAGATGGCGGCCAGGTGCTGGCCGGCGGCGGCCTCGCCCAGGGCGGCGGCGAGCCAGGCGCGGGCGGCGCCGGCATTGGCCAGGGTCTCCTGGGTGGTGAAGGTCTTGGAGACGATGACGACCAGGGTCTCATCCGGGTCGAGGCCGGCGGTCATCATGGCGAACTCGGCGCCGTCGACATTGGCCACGAAGCGCAGGTCGATGTCGGGCTTGATAGGCCGCAGGGCGTCCCACAGCAGGCGGGGGCCCAGATCGCTGCCGCCGATGCCGATGTGCAGTATGGCCTTGAACGGCTTGCCGGTGGCGCCCTTGATCTCCCCTGCGCGCACGGCCTCGGCGAAGGCTTTCATCCGCTGACGGACGGATTCGACCTGCGCCATCACCGGAACGCCCTGGGCCTTGAGGTCGGCATTGGCGGGAGCGCGCAAGGCGGTGTGCAGGACGGCGCGGCCCTCGGAGCTGTTGATCGCCTCGCCGGCCAGCATCCGGGCCCGGGCGCCCTCGACGTCGGCGGCGTGGGCCAGGTCGAGCGCGGCTTCCAGACCGGCCTCGTCCCAGGCCTGTTTCGACAGGTCGAGGTGCAGGCCGGCGACATCAAGGGTCAGGTTGGCCAGGCGGTCGGGCTCGGCCTCGAACATCTCGACGATGCGCTTGTCGCCGGCGGCCTGGGCGGCGGTTTCCAGGCGGGTCCAGGCGGCGTCGAGATCGGCCATGCGTCGGTTCCTTGCGGGTTTGGTAAATCGGCGTTTACCCCGGCGGGCTTACCAAACGGATGCCGCCGCGTCATGCAGACCAATGACGTTTTTCGCGGGGAGAGTTCAGATGTCCTGCGACGCGATCGCCTTTTCCGCCCTGGTGTGGCTGGCCTCGACCGGCCCCGCGCCGCAGCCGACCGCCGTTCCGGCCTTGAGCGCCCCGGCCTCGGTGGCCGGCGAGCCGCTGTTCGCCGACATCGTGCGCCGCGCCGGGGGCTTGAAGCTGCAGGTCGAGGCCTATCGCAAGTCGCTGAACGCCGACCCCGCCGCCCCGGCCGCCGCCCTGCCGGGCGCGGAGGCCTTCGGCGCGAAGATTGCCGAGCTTTCCGCCCTCGACATGAAGGGCCACCTGACGCTGAAGGAACGCGGCGCGGTCGACGACCTCAAGTGCATCCTGCGCGGCATCTCGGTCGACCTGCCCGAAAAGCTGGCCGCCATGACCGCGGCCAAGACCGTCAAGGACCAGGACCTGGCCCTGCGCGACATGGTCTATCTGCTCAACGACAATGTCGAAGTGATCACCGCCCCGCCGACGCCGGCGGCTTAAACGTTCCCCTAGGCATCCTTGTACTTCACCGCGCAGCCATAGGGCTGGACATAGGCCACCTTGACCGGCCGGCCCGCCTTCACATCCGCCAAGGCCGCCGCGACCAGGTTCTTGGCCCTGGGCAGGTCCTCGACCTTGTTGCTGGGGATGTCATCGATGGCGCCTTCATAGACGACGGCCCCGGCGGCATCGATGACGAACATATGCGGCGTAGTCTTGGCCTTGTAGGCGGTGGCGATCACCCCCTCAGCGTCGAGCAGCACGGTGGTCGGCCAGGCGCCCCGGGCCTGCATCCAGGCCTTGGCGCTGCCGCCATCGGGGAAATGGCCCTGCTTGCCGGGCGCCGACGAGGCGATGGTCAGCCAGACCACGCCATCGGCCGTGGCGGCCGCCTGCAGGCCCTGCATGTTGCCCGAATAGTGCTTCTTCACATAGGGACAGCCCTCGTTGACCCATTCCAGGACCACGGTCTTGCCCCTGAACTCGGCCAGCGAGCGGGTCTTGCCGTCGATATCGACGGCGGAAAAGGCGGGCGCGGGCCGGGCGTGAGCCAGGCTGGGCACGGCGACGACGGCCAAAGGCAGACCGGCGGCGACGAGACGGCGTGTGACGTTCGACATAAGCGAGCTCCGAATGAAGACAGAGTTCCCCCTCGCGCCGCCAGCTTCTCACATCCTGGCGTTATCTGGGAAGCCCGGTCAGGAGGCCGCCTTCTCGATGGCCTCGATCACCATGCCCTCGGTCAGCAGCTGCGGCAGGATGACCGGAGGCCCGCCCTTGGCCGGATAGACCAGATACAGCGGCACCCCGGCTCGGCCATGCTCGGCCAGGGCGGCGGCGATGGTGGCGTCGCGGTTGGTCCAGTCGGCTTTCAGCAGGACGGCGTTCCTGTCCCTGAACACCTGGGCGACTCCGGCGCTGGACAGGGCCACCTTCTCGTTGACCTGACAGGTCACGCACCAGGCGGCGGTGAAGTCGACCATTACAGGCCGGCCCTGCGCCCGCAGGGCGGCGACACGCTCCGGCGACCAGGGCTCAGAGGCCAGACCCGGACCGCTGGGCGTCGAGGCCTGGGCCGTCGCGGCGACAGGCCCCGGAGCCTGCAGGGTCAGGGCCGTCAGGGCGATGGCGCCGGCCAGGCTCAGCAGGGCCAGCAGCAGCGGAACCAGGCTGGGCTTGCCGACGGCGCGGCGGGTCTGGGCGTGGCCGTACAGCCAGGCGCCGAAGGCCAGCAGCACGGCGGCGGCGAGTACCTGGCCCAGGGCGATCGACCCGGTCTGCTGGCTGAACACCCAGACCAGCCAGGCCGCCGTGCCATACATCGGGAAGGCCAGGCCCTTCTTCAGCGTGTCCATCCAGACGCCGGGACGCGGCAGCCGCGCCAGCAGGGCGGGCGCGAAGGTCAGGATCACAAACGGGGCGGCAAAGCCCAGGGCCAGGGCCAGGAACACCGACAGCGAGATCAGCGGCGGCTGGACCAGGGCAAAGCCCAGGGCGCCGGCCATGAACGGCGCGGTGCAGGGGGCGGCCACCACCACGGCCAGGGCCCCGGTGAAGAAGGCGCCGGTCACGCCGCCACGCGCCGAGATGCTGCCGCCGACGCCCTGGACCGAGGTCCCGAACTCGAAGACACCCGACATGTTCAGCGCCACCAGCAGCATGACCAGGGCCAGGCTGGCCACCACGACCGGCGACTGCAGCTGGAAGCCCCAGCCCACCGCCGCGCCGCCGGCCCGCACCGCGATCAAGAGGCCAGCGAGGGCCAGGAAGGTGGCGACCACCCCGACCAGGAAGGCCAGGCCCTGCAGGCGGGTCTTGCCTGGATCGTGGGCGTGACCGGCCAGGCTGGCGGCCTTCATCGACAGCACCGGGAAGACGCACGGCATCAGGTTCAGGATCAGCCCGCCCAGGAAGGCAAAGACCAGGGCGGTGAGCAGGCCCTTGGCGTCGACCGGCCCTTTCGCGGCCCCCTTGGCTTCGGAGGGCGGCGCGCCCAGGCCCGATGCCGTGGCGGGGGGATCGCCCGCCGTCGCCGTCACCTCGAAGGACTGCCCCTTCAGGGCCAGCACGCCCGACAGTTCAGCGGGCGCGGACCCGCTGGTGAAGTCGTAGCCGGGCGTCAGGCCCAGGGTCAGGCCCTCGGGACCGCGCTCGATGGTCTGGTCGGCGGCATGGTCGATGACCTTGCCAGAATAGGGATAGAAGTAGGCGCCGGCCATGTCGGCGCCCTTCAGCGGCGCGCCGGTCACGGCCAGCTTCAGCACGCCGCCCTCCAGCTTGAAGACGGCCTTCAAACCGGCGGACTTGGGGGCGTCGGCCAGGGTTTTGGCGACGACGGCGCCCCATTTCGGATCCGGGCCCGGCGCGCCGGCCACGATGAGCATGTCCAGGGTCAGGACCGCGCCCTCGGGGATGCAGATCTCTTCGCAGACCAGAAAGTCGGCGGCGGCCTTCAGGGTGACGGTCGAGCCCGGGCGGGCGTCGACGGGCACCATGATCGGCACGGGCAGCAGAACCTCGCCCTTATAGGCATAGTCGAGCAGCGGCCCGACGCGGCTTTTTTCCGGGGTCGGCCAGACGATGTCGCCGGCGGTCCAGCCGGTCGGCAGGGTCCAGACGATCTTGGTGGCATCGCCCGCGTCGCCCGGATTGCGCCAATAGGTATGCCAGCCCGGCTGGATCTTCTGACGCAGGGCCACATAGATCGTGGCGCCGGGAACGGCGGCGGCGTCCTGGGCCACCAGCTCGGCTTCGATGTGACCGGTATTGACCGGGCCCGCCAGGGCCTGGCCGCCGCCCGAGCCGGCAAGAAGACCGGCAAAGAGCACGGCCTGCACAGCCACGAGAAGTTTCCGGATCAACATGAAGCCTGCCCGAGCCAAATAAGCGTCAGGGACACATGGCCCGCCCACGCGCTCTCGACAAGGACCGACCGACCATGGACAGTCGATGACGATTCAAAGTGAGACTTCAGACATGCCCGCCGCGTTCGACGATATCGAGATTGGTCAGGTCGTGTCCCTGGGCACGCGCGCCGTGGAGGGCAAGGCGCTGGAGGCCTTCATCGCCGCCTTCGCCCCCGGCTGGCCGCCCGAGAACGGCGCCCCCGACGTGATGGTCTTCGCCATCTGGTCGCGCCTCGACGCCGAGGCCAGCGCCGCCTGGCCCCAGACCAAGCGCCTGGGCGTCGACGCCCTGCGCTGGATGCGCAACCCGCCGGTCGGCGAACTGCTGCGCGGCCGCATGACGGTGATGGGCAAGGACCCGGTCGGCGAAGGCAAGGGCATGATCATCGCCCAGCACGACCTGCTGGATGAGGCCGGGCGGCTGGTCTTTTCGTGCCTGACCCGGAGCATTTTCGCCCGGTAGGGAGTGGCTCCGCCCCGGCTACATATTCTCGCTATCCCGGGAACAAGTCCCGGGGTGACGCAGAGAGATGCGGCACGACGCCCAAGAAAAAGGCGGCGAAGCCGAAGCCCCGCCGCCCAATTCAGAGCCTCCCGAAGGAAGCTTGTCTTAGTTCACAACCACACCCGCCGCGGCCGCCTGGCGGACCATGGCGACGGCGATCAGGCGGTCCCAGCCGACCAGCGACACCAGGTGCGCATAGATCTGGGCCAGGGCGCCGTTGGTTTGCAGTTCGCGCAGCTTCTCGACCGGCAGGGCGTTCAGCTTCTCTTCCGACACGCCGTAATATTCGGCGACGGTCTGCGGCTGGCCCGGCTGGCCGGCTTCGTCGGTCGGGGTGAAGATGGCGGTCTTCAGTTCGAACAGGTCATTGTCCTTCAGCAGCTGCACGAACGAGTCGGTGCGGCGGCGTTCGGCTTCGAAGTCGTCGCAGAACTTGATGCAGTTCTGGGTGTATTCGGTGGGCTCGCCCTTTTCGTCGAACAGCTTGGTTTCGCCGGCTTCCGACAGCAGGCTGGAGCCCTTGTCGATGCAGACGATCAGGCGGTCCTGGCTTTCGTCATTGGCCAGCACGAAAGGATAGCGACGGATATAGGCGGGGATGTAGACGCCCGCGTCGATCGAGCCGTCGGCGTTGACGAACAGGTTCTCGCCGTTGTTCAGGCCCATGACGGCCAGGGGCACGCGGTCGTCACCGGCGAAGATCACCGGGAACGACAGGGCAGCCGGCGCGAACTCGGTGACCGTCAGCGGAACGGCGGTACCGGTCGAGGCAAAGCTGTAGGGCTTCTCGTTGTGGACGAGGGCGAGCTTGGCATGTTGCTCGCGGTTCAGCGGCTCAGGCGAGACGTAGAACAGAACGTTGCCGGAGATGCCGCCGGCGGTCTGAGTCGATTCCATGGATAGCTCTACAAAAAAGCTGAAAGGGCGGACGCGCGAGCGGCCGTAAAGGGCTTGGCGCTTCTAGCCGATCCCAGGCGCCCCGGCAATCGACCCGTCCCGACCGGGGATATCGCGGCCGCCCTTTCCACTGTCGAGCGAACGCCGTCCGCCCGACAAGGGTCTCTAGAAGCGCCAGGCGACGCCCGCGCGCACCGAACGGCCGGCCGACGGCGCGATGTCCTTGAGGAACGAGGCGTGCTCGCGGATCTCCGCGTCGGTCAGGTTGCGGCCGTCCAGGAACACCCGCAGCTGGCCGTCGCCCTTCGGCTTCCAGGCCACGGAGGCGTTCAGCACCGTATAGGCGTCGGTCGGCAGCTCGCCCTGGGCCACGCGGTTCTGCTCGCCGACACGACGGGCCTCGACACGAGCGGTCCAGAAGCGGGCGTCATAGATCGCCCGGCCTGTCACCGAATAGGACGGGATGCGGGCCGGCGGACCCAGATCCGTCGCGCCGCGCACGAAGTCGCCAGAGGCTTCCAGGGTCAGGCTCTGGTCTTCCCTGCGCCAGGCCTTGTAGCTGCTCTCGACCTCGAAGCCCCGAAAGTCGGCCTTGGTCTGGATGTACTGATAGACCGCCAGGCCGTCTTCCTCGGCGCCGGTCGGGCGCAGGTCGATGAAGCCGTCATACCGGGCGGTGAACAGGTGCAGGTCGGCGCTCAGGCGTGGGCCGGTATAGTGGGCGGTGGCCTCGACCGACCAGGCGGTTTCCTCGCCCAGATTCGCATCGCCGATCTCGAAGCCGCGCGTGGCCACGTGCGGGCCTTCGGCGAACAGTTCCGCTTCGGTCGGGGCGCGGCTGTTGCGCGACAGGGCCACGCCGAAGAACACCGCGTCCGACGGTCGGGTGAAGACCCCCAGCGAGCCGGAAATGTTGGTGAAGTCGGCCTGGCCTTTCAGGCTGTCCAGATCGCGATAATCGATGCGCAGACCGCCCTCATAGCCCCAGCCGGCCTTCTCGACCCGCTGCTGGGTGAAGGCGCCATACTCGGTGATCTGCGTCTTGGGCACATAGGCCTCGGCGCCCTGGGCGTCGAAGTTGCGGCGCAGGGCCTGGACGCCCACCGCGCCCTTCCAGCCGCCGCGCTCGGTCTGGACAAGTTCCAGGCGGCCCTCATAGCCGTCGGACATGAACTTGGTGCCGACCGCGTCGCCCTCGAACTCGGTGTGCTCATAGTCGGCCTGTCCAGCTGAGGCGCGCAGCTTGGCGAAGGGGCCGAAGGGCTTGTTGTACTCGCCGCGCAGGTCGATGCGGGTCTGGGTCAGGCCGATGGTGACCGGCCCTTCCGCCTCGACGCCCGGCTCCTCGTGGGCGTGGCCGGGGACCCCGTAGGTCGTGTCAGTCTTCTTGACCGAGACGCCGATGAAACCGTCGGCGCCGACATAGGAGACGCCCGCCCCGATGGCGTCGAGATCCACCGCCGTATTGGCAAGCTTGCCGCCGCCGCCCTCGGCGGTCTCGCCTTCGGAGGCCAGCAGGCGACGGGATTCGGCGAAGACCGGAATTTCATAGTCGTCCGCAACGCGCTTCAGGCCGTCCAGGGTGAGGACCAGCGGGCCGACCGCCGCATGGATGGCGCCGGAGACCGCATAGCTGTCATCGCCCGTCGCGCCCGAGGCCAGTAGCCGGCCGCTATAGCCGCCTTCCGGGGCGCGGCTGGCAATGCGGTCGTCGATGATATTGATCACCCCGCCGATGGCCGAGCCGCCATAGGCCAGGGCCGCCGGGCCGCGCAGCACCTCAATGCGCTCGGCCTCGCCGGGATCGGTGGCCACCTGGTGGTCGGGCGACAGGGCGCTGGCGTCGATCTGGCCCACGCCATTGGTCAGCACCTGAACGCGGGGACCGGCCAGGCCGCGCACCACCGGACGGCTGGCGCCGGCGCCGAAGGCGGTCGAGCGCACGCCGGGCATGCCGCTGAGCAGGTCGCCCAGGCCACTGGGCGGAGCAAGATCCAGATCGGTGCGGTCGACGATCGCGACACTGGCAGTCAGGTTATCGGCCGACACCGCATAGGGGGCGGCGGTGACGACCACCTTGGAGACCTCGGCGTCCTCCACGGCCGCCGGCGCGGTGGCGGCAGGCGCCACTTCAGCCTGGGCGGTGGCGGCGACAGTCAAGGCCAGCAGGCTGACGGCGGAGAAACAAGCACGACGAAGCATCGAACAATCCTGAACCTTGACCGGGGTAACGGCCTCGGTTGAGGTGTTATGAAATAACATATCGACTCGTCAAGCGGCTTCGCGCTCAATCTGCCACCTTGAGCCCGGTGCCCGAAAGCGGCGCAGGTTTAGCCTAGACCGGACGCGGGCTGGCCAGCGCACCATAAAGATCCGGGCGCCGGTCGCGGAAGAAGCCCCAGGCCGCGCGGTGGGTCTGCAGGTAGTCGAGATCGAACGACGCCGCCACCAGGCCCTCGTCGTCGCGGCCCAGCTCGCTGACCAGATCACCGCGATGGTCGGCGATGAAGCTGGAGCCATAGAACTGCTGGCCGCCATTGGGGTAGTTTTCCCAGGGCTCGAAGCCGATGCGGTTGGCACCGATCACCGGGATCACATTGCTGACCGCATGCCCTTGCATGGCCCGCTGCCACGGCAGGGTGGTGTTCAGCGTCGGGTCATGCGGCTCGCTGCCGATGGCGGTCGGATAGAACAGCGCCTCGGCCCCCATCAGCGCCATGGCGCGCGCCGCCTCAGGATACCACTGGTCCCAGCAGATGCCGACGCCCAGACGGCCAAAACGCGTGTCCCAGACCTTGAAGCCGGTGTCGCCGGGCCGGAAATAGTACTTCTCCTGGTAGCCGGGACCGTCGGGGATATGGCTCTTGCGATAGAGGCCCAGCATCGCGCCGTCGGCGTCGGCCATGACCACGCTGTTGAAATAGTGCGGGCCTTCGCGCTCGAAGATCGAGATCGGGATCACCACGCCCAGCTCGCCGGCCAGGGGCGCGATGGCCTTGACCACCGGATGCTCCCGCCACGGATGGGCCTCGGCGAACCACTTTTCTTCCTGGGTCACGCAGAAATACGGCCCCTGGAACAGCTCGGACGGCAGGATCACCTGCGCCCCGCCGGCGGCGGCCTCACGGATAAAGCCCTCGGTCTTCTTGATATTGGCCTGCAGATCCATCCCGTAAGAGGTCTGGATCGCGGCGACGTTCAGGGTCCGGGTCATGCGGGCTCCTGCTGGCTGATGCAGTGGAACGAGCCGCCGCCGGTCAGGATCGCGGTCGAGGGCAGGCCGATGACCTCGCGCTCGGGGAACAGGCCCTGGATCACCTCGACGGCGAAGGCCCCGGACTCCTGCGCATAGATCGGGACGATCACCGCCTCATTGGCGATCAGGAAGTTCATGTGCGAGGCCGGGATCGGCTCACCGTCCTCGTCGAGGATCCGGCCCGGCGACGGGATGCGCACCACCTGCAGGGGCGAGCCTCGGCTGTCGGTCATGCCGGCCAGGGTGCGGGCGGCGTCGGCATAGACCTCGGCATTGGGATCATCGGCTCCGAAGGCCATCGGACAGGCCACAACGCCGGGCGCGACGAAGCGGGCCAGGTTGTCGATATGGCCGTCGGTGTGGTCGTTCAGCAGGCCATCGCCCAGCCACAGCACCTTCTTGACGCCCAGCGCCTTGGACAGCGCCGCGAAGGCCTTGGCCTCGTCGAAGTCGCCGTTGCGGTTCTCGTTGAGCAGGCACTGGCGGGTGCTGAGCACCGTGCCCAGGCCGTCATGGTCCAGCGAGCCGCCCTCCAGCACGAAGCTGTTGCGGGTCAGGGGCGTGCCCGAGGCGGCCGCGATCTGCTCGGCGACGATGTCGTCGCCCTCCATCTCGAACTTGCCGCCCCAGCCGTTGAACTCGAAACCGGCGGCGACCGGGCCGTCGGGGGTCTCGACATAGATCGGGCCGGTGTCGCGCAGCCAGATGTCGCCGAACGTGCCGCGCACGATCTCGACCGTGGTGTCGGCCAGCAGGGCCCTGGCGGCGGCCTCGGCTTCGTCGCCCACCACCATCAGCCGCACGCGCTCGGCGCCGGGGCCGGCCAGGGCGCGGGCCAAATCGGCGACCTCCTTCTGGGCGACCGGCAGGTCTTCGCGCCACAGTTCGGCGTGGCTGGGAAAGCCCACCCACATCGCACGGTGCGGCGCCCACTCGGCGGGAACGGTCGGGGTCATGTGTCGAAAGCCTGGATCACTAGGGGTGGCGCAGATGGCCCCTGGAGGACCGGGGGTCAAGCAGGGGTTCTAGCAAATGACGTTTTCTAACAGATGGGGGCGACAAAACAAAAAGGGCGGCCCGTTGCGGGGCCGCCCTTCCTGTTCGTCGAGGTGACGGGTTCGTTAGAACTCGTAACGCAGCGAGATCTGCATGGTCCACAGCGAGTTTTTGACATCGCCGCGGGTCTTGGTGATCGAAGTCGGAACCAGCGAATACACATAGGCCGGGCAGGTGGCATTGGCCGTGGAGGCCAGAGCGGCGCCGTTGGCGGCAACGCAGCCGACGCGGGCCAGGGTGGTGGCGTCGCCGTATTCCTCGACCTTGCCCCAATCGCGATCGATCAGGTTCAGCAGGTTGCGGATGTCGAACTGGACCTTCAGCTTGTGGCCGTCGATCAGGGTCGGCAGTTCCTGGCTGAGCTGCAGGTCGACGCGGTTCAGGTCCTTGTTGGTGTTCGAATACTTCTCAAGGATGCCCGGCTTCAGGCCGAACTGGTTCACATAACCGATGAACCGGTCGCGGTTGGCGGCGTCGATGAAGAAGACGTTGCCGATCTGCAGGTCAGCGGTGTTGGTGTCGCCCTTGATGTCCGGCACGTACAGCAGCTGTGCGGCGCGGTTCACACCAAACACCGGGCTACGGCCCGAAGCGGCGTCGCCCATGGTGAAGCCGAAGGGACGACCCGAGGTACGCTCAGCAAACAGGGAGATGCGCGTCTCGTTGTCGCCGAAGAACTTCTTCCGGTAACCGGCTTCCAGCTTGTAGCGGTCCTTGATCTCTTCCAGGGCGGTGCCATAGGCATCGCGGGCCGGATCCAGGCCGGCCGGAACGCTGTTGTACAGCGAGCCGGCGGTGGTGCCGAAGCGCAGACCGGCGTTCGACTCGTCGATGTTCTGACGGGCATAGCCGAAGCCCAGGTCCAGGCCGAAGTCGAAGGACTTGGACAGACCGACGCCGAAGGTGAAGGCTTCACCCTTGTCGATGTTGTTGGTGATCAGGTCGCGGTTGTCGCCGGGGTTGACCGAAGACACGCCCTGGGCGGCGCGGGCCGTGGACGACAGGGTCAGACCGTCATAACGAGGACGGCCGTCCGGGGTCAGGGCGCGCTGGCCGTTGATCACCAGCGGCTGGGCGCGGGTATCAACGAAGGTCACGGCGTCCTGGGCCTGGGTGGCTACATACTGAACGTCCAGGTTCCAGCCGTCATACACTTCCCAGTTGGCGCCGAAGTACAGCTTCCATTCGGCCGGCAGTTGGAAGGCCGGGTTCAGGGCGATGACTTCGTTGGTCGGGTTGATGCCCGGGGTGCCGGCCAGGGTGCCTTCCTGGAACGACTTCACCAGGGTCGGGATCTGATACCCGAAGCCCGAGAAGCTGTTGAGGTTGTCCAGGGCGGCGGCGCCGACAGCGGCGTTGAAGCCAGGCGTGACCGACGCCGAGGTCGAGGATTCCAGATAGCCGTTGGCGCCGGTGCAGTTCGACGCGGCGGTGATGCAGCGGCGGATGGTGGTGCCGGCGATCTCATAGCCGTTGTTGTAGAACGGGGTGGCGAAAAGCACTTCGGGCTGGCCGCCCGAGAACAGGCCAAAGCCGGCGTTCAGCTTGAGGCTGTCGGTCACGCGCCAGGTCGCCGAGACGCGCGGCATCAGGATGCTCAGGCCGTCCAGGGTCTTGGCGTTGGTGAAGCCGTTGCGGGCCACGAAGTTCGGGTTGGTGGCCGGAACGTCGTCCATCTTGATCCAGTCGAAGCGGAAGCCCGCCGTGACCTTGATGTCGTCCGTGACGTCCAGCGAGTCCTGGGCGTACAGCGAGTGCATCCAGTACTTGAAGTCGGCGGCGGCGTCGTTGGCCTTGCCGGTGACCGAGTTGCTGTAGGTCAGCGAGTTGGCGCGGCCGGCCGAGAAGTCGGCGATCGAGTCGAAGTAGTAGGTGCCGCGCGAGTTCGGCACGAACACGTTGAACACTTCCTTGTTCGAGCCCTGATAGCCGAACTTGAAGACGTGATCGTCGAGCGAGTAGGTGGCCGTGCCCTGGAACACCGCTTCCTGGATGTCCAGCTGATTGGCGTGACGGAAGGCGTCAGGTCCGAAGCGCACCGACGAGAAGCCGCTGGCGCAGCTGGTGAGCGTCGAGTTGGTCGGGGCGCTGTCGGCGGTCGGGGCCGTACAGATGGTCACGTCCGAATAGTTTTGACCGCTCTTGGGGTTCTGGCCCTTGACCCAGTCGCGATAGGTGGCGCGAACGGTCGTCGACAGACGGTCAGTCCAGTCCGAGTTGATCTCGAGGGTGGTGCCCTCGTCGAGATAGGTCGCGTCGTACCAGTGCGAGTCGAGGGCAGCGGTGGTGGTGCCCAGGTCGGTCCGCGAGGTGAACAGCGACTCGGCGCGGCGATAGCTGAGGCTGGCGCGGTGCTGGTCGTTGATGTTCCAGTCGATCTTGGCCGAGTACTTCTCGTCGGTGACCGGGGTGGAGCGCAGGATGGAGCCGGCGGCGAAGTCGCTGGCGTAGGCGCTGTTATAGATGCCGACGACCTGGTCGATCGTGGCCTGGCTCAGGTTGTTGGCGAAGGGCGTCGCGAAACCCGCGCCGGCCGGACCGGTGCCGGTGACGTCAAGGGTTTGGTACTTTTCGTACGAGCCGGCGAAGAACAGCTTGTCCTTCCAGATCGGGCCCGACAGGAAGCCGCCATAGTTCTTCTGGCTGATCAGCGGCGTGATGCGCTGGCTGCCGATGTGGCGACCGATCAGGCCTTCATTAAGATAGTTGACGAAGGCGCTGCCGTGGAAGTCATTGCCGCCCGAGCGCAGGACGATGTTCAGGGCGCCGCCCGTGAACGAGCCGTTCTCGACGTCGGTGGGGACGGCGGCAACGCTGAACTGCTCAACGGCATCCAGCGAGATCGGGCCGCGCGCGGTGGGCAGGCCACCGGTTTCCAGGCCGTAGGGGTCCTGGGCGGCGACGCCGTCGATGGTGATGCGGTTGGTGCGCGGGTTCGAGCCGGCGATCGAGATGCCGCCATCGTTGCGGACGTTCTGCGAGACCAGGATGTCGCGGCGCGCCAGATCACGGACGTCGCGGTTGATCGAGACGACGGCTTCGATGGCGTCGCGGTTCAGGACAGTCTTGGGACCGGTTTCGCTGGTGCCAGCGGCCGAGGCGGTGACCACCACGGCTTCGACCGCAGTCGAGGCCAGGTCGATATCGACGCGCTGGGTGTCGGCCAGCGTCAGATAGACGTCCGAGACCTTCTTGCTATCCAGGCCCGGGGCCTGGACGGTGATTTCGTAGGGGCCGCCGACGCGGAGGCCGCGGGCGTCATAGGTGCCGTTGGCACCCGAAACCGTGGTCGAGCGCGTGCCCGACGGGGTGTGAACGATGGTGACGGCGGCGCCGGCGACCGGCGCTCCGCCTTCACCTGTCACCGCACCGCGGACGGCTGCGGTTGTTTCCTGAGCGTAAACCGCGCTGGACGCGGCGAGCGCGAGCACGGTAAGGGCTGCCCCACCGGCGAGCCTTTTCATCGAAATCATTGCAATCCCCTTATTCCGGCGCGCTCTCGATAGAAAAGAGAAACATCGCACCCATGTTAGCGGCTTCCTTAGCCGGGGATTTCGAAGGTTTGGTGACGGAAAGGCCACGGCGGGCCACAAACCCTCCGCCATCGGCGCCTTTGCAACACATTTGGTCAGGAGTTTCTTACTTGTGCCGGAGAACTCAGCGTGGCGCTTGATGAAATGACGCAACCGGACGGTACGCGCGTGTGGCGACTGACGCTGTGCATGGTCGGCGTGCTGACGATCCTTCGGCTGGCCGCCCTGTTCGCAACACCGTTCGAGCTCTACCCGGACGAGGCCCAGTACTGGCTGTGGTCGCGGACCCTGGATTTCGGCTATTTCTCCAAGCCGCCGATGATCGCCTGGCTGATCTGGGCCACCACCGCCATCGGTGGCGACTCCGAGGCCTGGGTGCGGATTTCGGCGCTGTTCCTGCACGGCGGCACGGCCCTGGTCATCGCCCGCATCGCCGGCAGGCTCTATGGCGGCTGGACCAGCCTGGCGGCGGCGGCGCTTTACGCCCTGATGCCGGGCATCCAGCTGTCGTCGGGCGTGATCACCACCGACGCGCCGCTGCTGTTTTTCCTGTCCCTGACCATCTGGGCCTATGTGTCTCTCCCGGCGCTGGAGGCCCGCCACAGGCTGCCGGTCGCCGTCGCCCTGGGGGCCGCCCTGGGCCTGGCCTTCCTGTCGAAATATGCAGCGGTGTATGTACTGGTCGGCCTGGGCGCCCATCTCGCCGCATCGCGCGAAGCGCGTCAGGTCTGGACGCTGCCGATGGCCGCCGCCGCCCTGGCCGCCCTGGCGATCGTCTTCTCGCCCAACCTGGCCTGGAACCTGACCCACCAATTTGCGACGCTGGAGCACACCGCCTCCAACGCCAACTGGAACGCCCGTCAACTGTTCAACATCCGCGAACTGATGGAGTTCATCGGCTCGCAGTTCGGCGTCTTCGGCCCCATCCCCTTCGCGGCTCTGGTCGGCGGGACGATCTGGCTGGGCGCCCAGCGCCGGCTCCAGCCCGCTGACCTTCTGCTGCTGTGCCTGGCGGCCCCGCCCCTGCTAACCGTGGCCGCCCAGGCCTTCGTCTCACGCGCTAACGCCAATTGGGCCGGCGTGGCCTACATCGCCGGCTCGATCCTGGCGGCAGCCTGGCTGCTGCGCTGGAACGCCCGCCGCTGGCTGATCGCCGCCGTCGCCATCCAGGCGGCGTTCTGCGCGGTCTTCATCGCCTGCATGGTCAATCCCCGGATTGCCGACAACATCGGCGCGTCCAACAGCTTCAAGCGCGTGCGCGGCTGGGAGCAGGGCGCGGAGACGATCATCGCCAGGGCCCGTGAGGAACAGGCCGCCGGCGGCCTGACCAGCATCGCCATGGACGACCGCTTCCTGTTCAACGTCACCGCCTATTACGGCCGCGACTATTTCAGCGCGCCCGGCGCCCCGCCGCTGAGGATGTGGGTGCACGAGGCCCGTCCGCAGAACCAGGCCGAGACCGAGGCCCCGCTGACCGCCGCCTCCGGCCGCCGCACCCTGATCGCCAGCCTGGAGGGCGACTACCGCGCCGAGATCGAGCAGGACTTCGCCCGGACCTCGGGGCTGGAAATCGTCCGCACACGTCTGGACCGCAAGCATGTGCGCCGCATGGACCTGTTCGTCGCCGAGGACTTCCGCCCCCTGCCCCGCGACCCGGTCACGGGTTTGCCGCCCAGGCCCGCCAGCAAGAAACCCTAGGCCAGATAGCCCAGCACCAGCGCCACCACCGCCGGAACGGTCTGGATCAGCAGGATCGACTTTTTGACGGTCACCGCGCCCCAGACGCCGGCAATGGCCACGCAAACCAGGCCGAAAGTCAGGAAGGCCGAGGCGGTGACGGGGTCCGGATAGAAGAGCCCCAGCGCCAGGGCCAGGACCAGAAAGCCGTTATAGCAGCCCTGGTTCGACATCGCCGGCTTGAGGATGACGGCGTTCTCGTCGGTCAGGCCGAAGGCCTTCTTGCCCCGGCTGTCGAACAGCACCGTCTCCAGCAGCACGATATAGATGTGGATCAGCAGGACGAGACCGGCGGCGATCTGGGCGGCGAGTAGCATGACGCGACCTCGTTAGAACGACAGTTCAGGCTGCATGGCGCCCGGCTGCTGGGTCTCGGGCAGGTGGCAGGTGAAGGTCGAGCCCGAACCCGGCTCGCTTTCCAGCGCCACCCAGCCGCCGTGCAGTTCGACCAGGGCCTTGACCAGGGCCAGGCCTAGGCCCGGGCCGCCGCGATCGCGACCGACAAAGCGGTCGAAGATATGGGCCTGGACATGGAACGGCACGCCGCGCCCGGTGTCGCGCACGTCCAGCCGCACCTCGCCCAGCGCCCGGCGGGCCGAGAGCGTGACGACGCCGTCCGGCGGGGTCTGGCGCAGGGCGTTCTCGACCAGATGGTCCAGGGTCTGGGACAGGCGCTTGAGGTCGCCGCGGATCAGGCCGACATCCTCGGCGCACTCGATGCTCAGGGTCACGCCGCCCAGGGTGGCGTCCTTGGTGGCGCGCTCGCGCGCCTCGACCAGAAGGTCGATGACCCGGATGTCCTGGATCTCCAGCGCCATCTCGCCGGCGTCGATCTGGGCCATGTCCAGCACGTCGTCGATCGAGCGGGCCAGCTGGGTGGCGGCGGCGCGGACGGCGGCCACATGGTTGCGGCCCCGCTCGTGCAGGCCGTCGGCCCGTTCCAGCAGCTCCGAATAGCCGATGATCGTGGTGAGCGGGGTGCGCAGCTCGTAGGAGACATTGCCGACGAAGTCGCGCTTCAGGCGCTCGGCCTCGGCCAGGGCGGCGGAGCGGTCGGCCAGGGCGCTTTGCAGGTCGCGGGTGTCGGTGACGTCGGTGAAGCCGATCAGGGTCGCGCCATCGGGCAGCGGCCGGCTCTGATACAGCACGATGCGGCCGTCGGAGGTGCGTACCTCGCCCGAGGTGGGCGCGCGCATCTGCGGATCGGGATCAGCGACCCGGCCCTTCAGCTCGCGCCAGAAGGCCAGGTCGTGCAGACGCGGCACGCACAGGTCGACCACGCCTTCGAAATCGACCGCCGCCTCCAGGGCCTGGGCCGTGACGTTCCAGAAGCTCTCGAAGGCGTCATTGTGCAGCCGCAGCCGGCCGTCGGAGCCGAACACGGCGACGGCGTCGTTCAGCTTGTCCAGCGTGGCCTTCTGCACCTGGATCAAGGCGTTGTACTGGGCCTTCAGCTTCAGCTCGCCGGTGATGTCGGAATAGAGCAGCAGCATGCCGCCCAGCGGGTGCGGCTGGCGCACCAGCTTCAGCGTCCGGCCATCAGGCAGACCCCACATGTCGTCGGCCTGGGGACCCAGATCCTCGTAGTGGGCCAGCTCCTCGGCTTTCCACTTGGCGTAGTCGATGGTCTCGGGCAGGCGGCGGCGCTGGCGCAGGCGGTCGAGAATCTCGCCATGGGTCGGACGATCGGCCAGCCAGGCGGGCTCAAGCCCCCATAGTTCGGCGAAGGCGGTGTTGTGGAAGGCCAGGCGGCGGGTCTGGCTGAAGATCGCGACGGCGTCGGCGATGTGGTTCAGCGTCTCGTCGTGAGCCTCGACATGTTTGCGAAGGGCGTCGCGGACATCCTCGATCTCGGTGACGTCACTGCAGAACACCCCGACCCCGCCGCCGTCCAGTGACTTGGCGGCGACGCGGAAGGCGCGGCGGCGGCCGTCGACATTGACCCAGCGCAGAGCCTCGCGACGCTCGCCCGAGGTCGCGGCCTCGACGGCCAGGGTGTCGGCGGCGCGGTCGAAGGTCTTGCCGCCCAGGGCGGCCGTCGCGGCCGAGGGCGCATCCACGGCGCGCAGATAGGCGGCGTTGCCCCAGACCGGCGCGCCGTCGGCGCTGGAGATCCAGGCCGGCTCGACCAGGCCGTCGACAAAGGCGGCGAAGCGGGCGGCCGACGGCAGGCCTTCCTCATTGGACGCCGCAGCCGCCAGGCGCAGCCAGGCCAGAGCGCCGGCGGCGCGGCCTTCGACGGAGACGGAGCCGACGGCGCCCTGGGCCTCGAAGGCGCAGGGCTCGCCGCGCTCGAACAGGCCGCGCAGACGCACGGTGTGATCCGGATCCAGCAGCATCAGGGCGGCCACCACCTCTTGCGCCCGGGCCTCGCAGCCCAGCACCACGGCGCAGGCGCCCAGGCTGTCGGCGCCGGACACGAGGGCGGCCTTGCCGTCCTCGACCGAGATCAGGGCGCTGTCGAAGGCTTCCGCCGAGGCTTGAGCCGCCAGGGCGCCGCTCTCCAGACTGGACAGCCGGCCCTGCAGTACGGCCAGCCTGGCCTCGAAACGCCGACGCTGGGCCAGAGCCCAAAGCGTCGCGCAAATGGCGAGGCAGACCGCGCCGGCCGCTGCCGCGAGGATCAGTTCATGCGAAGTCATCAGGCCGGTCGCTAAAGCCCCAGGCAGCCCACGAAGGTGGGTCCGCGAATCAGAATCACAGATTAGTCGGGCCGTGACCAGAGCGCGACCGGAACGGCTGTCGCAGGGCCCGATAGACAGCCTGTCGCACGCGGCTGGCGAAACCGGCCAATCGGTCTATCTGAGAGTTATGGAATGGACCTCTCGCCCCGCCCCGTCGCTCGATGATTTCGCCACCCTGGCCCAGGCCGCCTTCAAGGCCCTGCCCGAGCCGTTCGCCGGCCTGTCGGCCGATGTCGAAATCCGCATCGAGGACTTCGCCGCCGACGACGTGCTCGACGACCTGGGCATCGAAGACCCGTTCGAGCTGACCGGACTGTATCAGGGCGTGGACCTGGGCCGCCGCTCGGTGCTCGACTCCGGCGTCCACCCGTCGACGGTGTTCCTGTATCGCCGCCCGATCCTCGACGAATGGTGCGAGCGCGGCGACGTCACCCTGGACGAGCTGATCAGCCACGTGCTGGTTCACGAGATCGGCCACCATTTCGGCCTGTCCGACGACGACATCCACCGTATCGAGGACGACGCCTGATGACCCCGCCCCGCTTCGAGCTTGAGGCCTTCCGCGACCGGATGAGCGAGGGCTCGTTCGCCAACGGCCTTGACCTGGCCCAGGACGGTTCGGTCGCGCTGATCGCCCTCGAGGACGAGATCGTCACCGCCCATGTCCAGGGCGGCGAGCTCTATGTGGTCGAGCTGCGCCTGCCCGCCGAGGGAACCTGCACCTGCCCGGGCTTCGACAAGTTCGGGGCCTGCAAGCACCAGGTCGGGGTCGCGGCGGCCGTCAACGCGCTGGACACGGCCGGCCTGCAGAAGACGCAGAGCCGAATGGCCCGCCTGCGCGACGGCCTGGCCCTGGAAAGCCAGGACGCCCTGATCGAGCGCCTGGTCGAGCTGGCGCGGTTGCGGCCGGATGTGCTGGCGGCGCTGGAGGGCGGGCGCGAGGGGTAGCGCTCACGCGAGCCTGCCCTGAGGCCGGCCGCGCGCGACGGCGCGGCGCGGCGTCATTGACACGGCCTGACCTCAGAGCTCCAATTCCACCAAGGGTTTCAGGGCGCGCCAGCCTCCGCTGCGGCGGATGGCGGCTTTCGCTAGACAGACATGTTCAGGTCTAAGCATAAGCGACTATAAACCCCTTTGACCCATTTTAGAAAAAATGGCTTTTGACGCTGCCCAGGTCGAAACTTTAGTAAACGATATCCCCGGGCTATTTATGCTTTGGGCGATATTGTTCGTCCTAACGTGCCTTTGGCTGTGGACGGTGCCCAAGCTCTTCTACAAATCCGCGCTCCTCAGCTTCTCGTTTTCGCTGTTTTGCTGGCTCTCATGGGCTTTTCAGGGCTTCGGAAATCCCGGTCATTGGACGAGGTGGAGCTTGTTTGTGCTGTATGTCGTTGCAGTCCGTCTGATTGTTGGCAGTCGGCAGCAGATAGCTGATCGGCGGCGCGCAAACTCTATCGAACGTCGCCACTAGCGGAAGGTTCCAATGGGTCGGAACCGGAAACGGAAACGGCCCAATAAACGAGACCCACCCAAAACCTAGCCACCACCACCACTTCCCCCTATACCGCCCGCATGTTTGAAGGCCTCTCCCCCCTCGCCCGCGACGCACGCGCCTGGCCGTTCGAGCAGGCGCGCGCCCTGCTGGCCCGCACGCTGCGTCTGCGCCTGTCCGACGCCGAGCGCGATCTCGCCTCGGTCCTGATCAACGCCGGCAAGACCGACGAAGCGGTCGCCACGCTGGAAGCCCTGCGCAAACCGGTGGTGCTAGAGACCGGCTATGGTCCGTCGGGTCTGCCGCACATGGGCACCTTCGGCGAGGTGGCGCGCACGACCATGGTCCGCGCGGCGTTCCGCGCCCTGACGGATGACAAGATCCCCACGCGCCTGATCTCGTTCAGCGACGACATGGACGGCCTGCGCAAGATCCCGCCGAATGTGCCCAATGGCGAGGTCATGATCCCCGACCTCGACAAGCCGCTGACCGTGGTCCGCGACCCCTATGGCGAGTTCGAGAGCTTCGGCCACCATAACAATGCCCGCCTGCGCGCGTTCCTCGACGGGTTCGGCTTCGACTATGAGTTCGTGTCCTCCACCGACTGCTATCGCGGCGGCCGCTTTGACGAGACCCTGCTGATCGCCCTGGAGCGTTTCGACGCCATCCAGAAGATCATGCTGCCCTCGCTCGGCGAAGAGCGCCGGGCCACCTATTCGCCGTTCCTGCCGATCAGCCCCAAGACCGGCAAGGTGCTGCAGGTCCCGACCCTGGAGCGCAATGTCGCCAGGGGCACCATCGTGTTCCGCGACGAGGACGGCGAGCTGACCGAGGTTCCGGTAACCGGCGGCGGCGTCAAGATGCAGTGGCGTCCCGACTGGGCCATGCGCTGGACGGCCCTGGGCGTCGACTACGAGATGAGCGGCAAGGACCTGATCGACAGTGTCCGCCTGTCCAACCAGGTGTGCAAGGTGCTGGGCGGCTCACCGCCGGAAGGGTTCCACTACGAACTCTTCATGGACGAGAACAATCTGAAGATCTCCAAGACCAAGGGCAACGGCCTGACCATGGACGAGTGGCTGCGCTATGGCGCGCCCGAGAGCCTGGCCTACTACATGTTCCAGAGCCCCAAGTCGGCCAAGAAGCTCTATTTCGACGTCATCCCCAAGGCGACCGACGAATATCTCCAGCAGCTGGACGCCTACGCCAAGCAGGAGCCGAACAAGCAGATCGACAACCCGGCCTGGCACGTCCATTCGGGCAAGCCGCCGCAGCAGGGCTCGCCGGTGTCGTTCAGCCTGATGCTGAACCTGGTCTCGGCCGCCGACGCCTCGACCAAGGACATCCTGTGGGGCTTCCTGGGCCGCTATGTCGACGGCGCGACGCCGCAGACCCAGCCGCTGCTGGACCGCCTGGCCGGCTATGCGATCAACTACTACGAAGACTTCGTGAAGCCCTCGAAGACCTTCCGCGCCCCAACGGATGTCGAGCGCGCGGCGATCGTTGATCTGCGTGCGCGCCTGGCCGCGCTTCCGACCGATTGCCAGGACGCCGAGCTGATCCAGAACGAGGTGTTCGCGGTCGGCAAGGACCACGCCTTCGACCCTCTGCGCGCCTGGTTCCAGGCCCTTTACGAAGTGCTGCTCGGCCAAAGCCAGGGCCCGCGGTTTGGCTCGTTCGCGGCGATCTTCGGCCTGGACCGGACGATCGCCCTGATCGACGAAAAGCTGGGTTAGTTCGAAATAAATCCTCCCCCTCTGGGGGAGGACGGCCGCAGGCCCGGAGGGGGCCAGCGCGGCCTATGTCCAGCTAGCCCCCTCAGTCGCTCCGCGACAGCTCCCCCAGAGGGGGAGCAGCTAGAGCCCATCTTACCCGCGCTGGGTGAGTCCCCGTGCCTGCGACACCGTGACCCGTAAGGTGAATGAGCCCTGAATTGCGGGTTAAGGGAATGTCCGCATTTGTGGGCGTAAGGTTTCAGGATCAGAACCCCAAGGTTAGTCCAATGGCTTCGTTCACCCTTCGCCCCTCAGACCGTTCGGAATTCGATTCTCTGCTCGGTGACCTGACCAGCAAATTCCCCGGCGCCCATGTGGAAGCCGCGCACAACGACATCTGGGGCTCCTACCGGGTCGACGTGTCCTGCGACGCGCCCTGGGAAGGCGATCTGCTGGCCTATATCAATGGCCAGCACGGCACCTGCCCGCGCACCTAACGGCTACTGGCTGGCCCCCCAATTACTGGCTGGCCCAAAGTATCCGCGCGATCCAGGCCACGTCGCCGCGCTCCAGCACGCGGTCGCCATAGTCCCGGTTCAGTGACGTGAGCTCGATCGTCCGGGCCGTGACCCGCGACAGCTCCTTGGCCATCACTTCACCGTCATTGGTCTTGACCACCACCCGGTCGCCGCGGCGTGGCTCGATCGAGGGCGAGACCAGGATGCGGTCGCCGTCGCGAAACACCGGGACCATCGAGTCCCCGGAAATCTCCAAAGCATAGACGCCGTCTTCCTGCAGGCCAGGAAAGGCGATCTCGTCCCAGCCCTCGCCGGCGGGAAAGCCCGCATCGTCGAAGAAGCCGTCCGATCCGGCCTGGGCAAAGCCCAGCAGCGGCACGCCCCGCGCCTGCGGGCGCTTGGCCGTTTCGGTCAGGGCGGCGAATTCGGAAAAGCCCACGCCCGTGGCCTCCAGCACCTTGGCCAGGCTCTCGGTCGAGGGCCAGCGCGGGCGCGCCTCGGCGTCGGACGAGGTGCGCTTGGAGCGGTTGAAACTGGTGGGGTCCAGGCCCGCCATCTTGGCCATGGCCGAGGGGCTCATGTCGAAACGCTTTGCGAGCGCGTCAATCGCGGTCCAGATTTCGGTGTGCGAAAGCGCCGTCATGTCGCGAGCTCCAGCGTGGCCGTGGCGGCAGGAAAATAAGCCGCAAGGCTAGGAAAGTAAACCTATTCAGATGGCCTCAAGTTGACGTTTACGTAAACGTTGACGTCAACGGAAACCCGGAATAGGGTGATCAACGATAACAAAGCGGCCCCGCCGCGTAGCTGGGCCTTTCCTCTTGGGAGGTTTCTATGTTGGCCGACCTGCGTCGTCCCGAGCGGACGTTCACGATCCGCAATCTCTGCAACGAATTCAAAGCCACGCCTCGCGCCCTGCGCTTCTATGAGGACAAGGGCCTGCTCAATCCGGCCCGCGAAGGCCTCAACCGCGTCTATTCCCACAAGGACCGCGTCCGCCTGCAACTGATCCTGCGCGGCAAGCGCGTGGGCCTGTCGCTGTCGGAAATCCGCGAACTGCTGGACCTGTATGACGAGAACGACGACGGCGCGGCCCAGATGGCCCGATCGCTGAAGAAGTTCCGTGAACGCGCCACGGCGCTGGAGCAGCAACGCGAAGACATCGACGGCGCCCTGATCGAACTGCACCAGGCCTGCGCCCGTCTCGAACAGCGCCTGGCCGAGATCCGCCCCGACCTGCTGCCGCGCGCCGCCGACTATGACCAGGTGCTGCGCGCCCGGCTGGACGGTCACGCAGACGCCGCCTTGGGCAAGTAAGCCTTACCCTCTTTCTACACTCTCATAGTCCAGGACCTTCCATGACCTACCAGGCGCCCGTTCGCGATCACGTCTTCATCCTGCGCGACATGCTGAACATCGATCAGCACGGCCAACTGCCGGCCTTCGCCGACGCCTCGTTCGATACGGTCGAGCAGATTCTGGAAGCCGCGGCCCAGTTCACCGGCGAGGTGCTGGCCCCGCTGAACGCCGTGGGAGACAAGCACGGCTGCGTGCTGGACAAGGACACCAACGAAGTCACCACCCCGCCGGGTTTCAAGGAAGCCTACAAGCAGCTGTGTGAAGGCGGCTGGACGGGTCTGGGCTCCGACCCCGCCTATGGCGGCCAGGGCCTGCCACATGTCGTCAATCTGGCGTTCAGCGAGATGTCGAGCTCGGCCAACATGGCGTTTTCGATGTATCCGGGCCTGGCCCACGGCGCCTATTCGGCCATCCACACCGGCGGCACCGACGCGCAGAAGGAACTCTATCTGCCCAAGATGGTGACCGGCGAATGGACCGGCACCATGAACCTGACCGAGCCGCATTGCGGCACGGACCTCGGTTTGCTGCGCACCAAGGCGGTTCCGCAGGCTGACGGCACGTATCGCATCACTGGCCAGAAGATCTGGATCAGCGCCGGCGAGCACGACATGGCCGACAACATCGTCCACCTGGTGCTGGCCCGCATCGAAGGCGCCCCGGCCGGCGTGAAGGGCATCTCGCTGTTCATCGTACCCAAGTTCCTGCCCAAGGAAGACGGCTCGGTGGGCGAGCGCAATGTCGGCGCCAAGTGCGTGGGCCTTGAAGAGAAGATGGGCATCCACGGCAACGCCACCTGCGTCATGCAATATGAAGACGCCAAGGGCTGGCTGATCGGCGGCGAGAACGCCGGCCTGAGGATCATGTTCGTGATGATGAACGAGGCCCGCCTGGGCGTCGGCATGCAGGGCGTGGCCCAGGGCGAGGCCGCCTATCAGGCCGCCGCCGCCTTCGCCAAGGACCGCCTGCAGGGCCGCTCGCTGACCGGCCCCAAGAACGCCGACGGCCCGGCCGATCCGATCATCGTCCATCCGGACGTGCGTCGCATGCTGCTGGAGAGCAAGGCCCTGATCGAAGGCGGCCGCGCCTTCCTGTTCTGGACCGCCCTGCACGGCGACCTGGCCCACGCCCACCCCGACGAAAAGGTCCGGGAAAAGGCCGAGGACTATATGGGCCTGATGACGCCCGTGCTGAAAGGCTATCTGACCGACAAGGGCTTCAAGATCTGTTCGGACGCGGTGCAGGTGCACGGCGGCAGCGGCTTCACCGAGCACTTCCCGGTCAGCCAGTTCATGCGCGATTGCCGCATCGCCCTGATCTATGAAGGCACCAATGGCGTTCAGGCCCTGGACCTGGTGGGCCGCAAGCTGGCCTCCAAGGGCGGCCGCGCGGTGATGACCTTCTTCCAGGAAATCGACCAGTTCATCGGCGAGAACGACACCGACGAAGGCCTCAAGCCCTTCATCACGGCCTTGGCCGAGGTGAAGGCCCAGATGCAGGACGGCACGATGTGGCTGATGCAGAACGGCCTGCAGAACCCCGACAACGCCGGCGCGGCCTCGACCGACTACATGCACCTCTTCGGCCTGACGGGCCTGGCCTATATGTGGGCCCTGCAGGTCAAGGCGGCCCAGGCCAAGATCGCGGCCGGCTCGTCCGATCCGTTCTACTCGACCAAGGTGATCACGGCGCAATATTTCATCGAACGCATCTTGCCTGACGCTGGGGCGCATCTGACCAAACTCAAGACGGGCTCAGCGACCCTGATGGCGCTGCCTGCGGAGGCTTTCTGATCATGAGCGTGCTCGACGTCGCAAAACCGGCTTTCATGGCGGAGGAAGACATCGCGATCTTTGACGACGCGGTCGGCAAGTTCTTCGACGAGCACGCGCCTGAAGCGACGGTTGCGCAGTGGCGCAAGAACCACTGCGTCGATCGCGACATGTGGACCAAGGCGGGGGAGGCCGGCTTGCTGGGCCTCTCCGTGCCGGAGGAATATGGCGGGGCCGGCGGCGACTATCGCCACGAGGTCGTGCTGATGGAACAGCTGGGCCTCAAGGGCGTGGATGGCTTCGGCATCAGCCTGCACAACGCCATCATCATGCCCTATCTCGTCCACTACGGGACCGAAGAGCAGAAGCGCCGCTGGCTGCCCAGAATGGCCACCGGCGAACTGGTCGGCGCGATCGCCATGACCGAGCCCGGCGCAGGCTCGGACCTTCAGGGCATCAAGACCACCGCCAAGAAGGTCGGCAACCAGTATGTCATCAACGGCTCCAAGACCTTCATCACCAACGGTCAGACCGCCAATCTGATCATCGTGGTCGCCAAGACCGACGCCGCCGCCGGCGCGCGCGGCACCTCGCTCCTCATGGTCGAGACCGATGGAGCCGAAGGCTTCGAGCGTGGCCGCAACCTCGACAAGCTGGGCCAGGAAGCCCAGGACACGTCGGAACTGTTCTTCAACGACGTCAAGGTTCCGACCGAGAACCTGCTGGGCGTCGACGAGGGCCAGGGCTTCTTCCAGTTGATGGGCCAACTGCCGCAGGAGCGCCTGAACATCGGCGTTCAGGGCATGGCCACCATCGAGCGGGCGCTGGAGCTGACCATCGCCTATGTCAAGGAGCGCCGGGCCTTCGGCAAGGCGATCCTTGATTTCCAGAACACCCAGTTCGTGCTGGCCGAATGCAAGACCGAGGCGACCGTCGCCCGCGTCTTCATCAATCACTGCATCGAGCAGCATCTGGCCGGCAAGCTGGACGCCTCGACTGCCTCGATGGCCAAGTACTGGGTCAGCGACCTGGAGAACAAGATCGTCGACCGCTGCCTGCAGCTGTTCGGCGGCTATGGTTTCATGAACGAGTATCCGATCGCCCGCATGTACCGTGACAGCCGCGTCCAGCGGATCTATGGCGGCACCAACGAGGTGATGAAGATCCTGATCGCGAGGACGCTCTAACCATGCTCGTCGAGGCCGCCATCGCGTTCTGCGTCACCAACACGTCCGACCAGGCCGTGGTGGGTCGCGTGCGCGATCGTGACCCTGCGGCAGCCAGGCCGGCGCTCGACAAGGTGGCGCCGGGCCAGACGGGCTGCGTCAGCTTTCCCGCCGGCCTGATGATGCCGATGCTTCACCTGTCGCTGGATGGCGCCAGCGCCGAGACGACCTGCCAGACCGCCCGCATGTTCAGGGCCGGCGACAAGGTCAGCTTCACCTACGGGCGCGCGCCATCCGGCCTTGGTCACTGCTACGCAACGGAGGTCACCCGATGATGGTCGAAGCCCCGCCCCAGGACGCCCGCGCGGCCGTGGTCTGCGTCCGCGCCGATCCCAAGGGTCGGCGGCCCTTGAGCTTTTCCGGCAAACTGGTCGGCAAACGCCCCCAGCCCGGCGAGTTCAAGCTGCCGCTCAAGCCCGGCGTCGATGTCTGCAACAATCTGCTGCGCTCCAAGATCGCGACCTGGACTCTAGAGGTCACCACCTCGGGCTTCACACCCTGCACCCTGCCGGCGCCGGAGTTTGGCTATCGGGTCACCTACAGCGCCAAGGCGACGCGGGGTTTGCAATGCGCCCAGATCGCCAAGTCGCCCATCGGGACCTGGAAATAATGTCGGTCCACACCGCGACCATCTCCTGGACCCTCGAGCCCGGCGCGGACTTTCCCAAGGGCCGCTATAGCCGCGTCCACACGCTGTCCTTCGACGGCGGCGTGACCACGACCGGCTCGGCCTCGCCCTCGGTGGTGCCCCTGCCGTGGTCGGATCCGGCCGGCGTCGATCCCGAAGAGATGTTCGTCGCGGCCCTGTCGGCCTGCCACATGCTGACCTTCCTGGATCTGGCCCGCCGGGCCAGGTTCGTCATCACCGCCTATGCCGATAGGGCCGAAGGCGTGATGACCAAAAATGATCATGGCGCGATGTGGGTCAGCACGGTCGCCCTGCGCCCCCGCATCACCTACGAGGGCGCGCCGCCCAGCGAGGCCGAGGAAACGGCCCTGCACGAGGCCGCCCACCACGCCTGTTTCATCGCCAATTCGGTTCGCACGGATGTGCGGGTCGAGCCGGCGCTTACCCCACACCCCGTTTAGACGACGCAGGAAGGAGCCATCAAATGGCCGACGCTTACATCTTTGACGCCGTGCGCACCCCGCGCGGCAAGGGCAAGAAGGACGGATCTCTGCACGAGATCACCTCGCTGTCCCTGGCCAGCCAGGTCCTGGAAGCCCTCCGCGACCGCAACAACCTCGACACGTCCTATGTCGACGACGTCGTGCTCGGCTGCGTCGCCCCCGTGGGCGAGCAGGGCAGCGACATCGCCCGCACCGCCGTCCTGACCGCCGACTACGCCGAGAGCGTCGCCGGCGTGCAGATCAACCGCTTCTGCGCCTCGGGCCTGGAAGCCGTGAACATGGCGGCCGCCAAGGTCGCCTCCGGCGAGGCCCAGCTGGCCATCGGCGGCGGCGTCGAGAGCATGAGCCGCGTGCCCATGGGCAGCGACGGCGGCGCCTGGCCGACCGACCCGTCCTCGGCCTTCAAGACCTATTTCGCCCCGCAGGGCGTTTCGGCAGACCTGATTGCCTCGCTTTACGGCTTCTCGCGCGATGACGTCGACGCCTATGCCGTCGAAAGCCAGCGCCGCGCCGCCGCCTCGTGGGCGGATGGCCGCTTCAAGAAGTCGGTCATCGGCGTCAAGGACCAGCTGGGCATCACCATCCTGGATCACGACGAGACCGTGCGCGGCTCGACCACCATGCAGACCCTGGCCTCGCTGAACGCCTCGTTCACGGGCATGGGCGAGATGGCCTTCGACGCCGTGGTCACCCAGCGCTATCCGCAGGTGGAAAAGATCAATCACGTCCACCACGCCGGAAACAGCTCGGGCATCGTCGACGGCGCCGCCGGCGTGCTGATCGGCAGCAAGGAAATGGGCGAGGCCCTGGGCCTGAAGCCCCGCGGCCGCATCAAGGGCGCCGCCTCGATCGGCAGCGAGCCCTCGATCATGCTCACGGGGCCCTCGCTGGTCACTGAAAAGCTGCTCAAGCGCCTGGGCATGGGCGTGAAGGACATCGACCTCTATGAACTGAACGAGGCCTTCGCCGCCGTCGTCCTGCGCATGATGCAGGCGCTGGACATCCCGCACGACAAGATGAACGTCAACGGCGGCGCTATCGCCATGGGTCACCCCCTGGGCGCAACCGGCGCGATGCTGATCAGCACCATGCTCGACGAACTGGAGCGCTCCGACAAGGAGACCGCCCTGATCACCCTGTGCGTCGGCGCCGGCATGGGCACCGCCACCGTCATCGAACGCGTCTAAGCACCGACCTCAAGGAACTAACACCATGGAAAACTTCAAGATCGAGGTCGATTCCGACGGCGTGGCCCTGGTCACCTTCGACGTGCCCGGCCGGACGATGAACACCCTGACCGCTTCGGTGATCAAGGAAATCGGCGACGTCGTCGAGACCATCAAGAGCGACGCCAATATCAAGGGCGCCGTCATCACCTCGGGCAAGACGACCGGCTTCTGCGCCGGCGCCGACTTGGGCGAACTGGGCGGCTCCGGCGGCCTGGGCGGCGGCGGCTCTGGCGAAGAAGGCCTGAAGGCCGCCTTCGAAGCGGGCTTCGCGCTCAACAAGGCGTTCCGCGCCCTGGAAACCTGCGGCAAGCCGGTGGCCGCGGCCATCAATGGCCTGGCCATGGGCGGCGGTCTCGAGATCGCTCTCGCCTGCCACTACCGCGTCGTGGCCGACAACCCGAAGATCCAGCTGGCCCTGCCGGAAGCCAAGGTCGGCCTGCTGCCGGGCGCCGGCGGCACCCAGCGTCTGCCGCGCCTGATGGGCGTGATGAACGCCGCGCCCTACCTGCTGGAAGGCAAGTCGATGAAGCCGGCCGAGGCGCTCGCCGCCAAGGTCGTGCATGAAGTGGTGGCCGCCGATCAGGTGGTCGAGGCCGCCAAGACCTGGGTCAAGACCAAGGGCGACCCCGTCGCCCCGTGGGACAAGAAGGACTTCAAGCTGCCCGGCGGCGGCCCCTACAGCCCCGGCGGCAGCCAGGTGTTCGTGATGGGCAACGCCATGCTGCGCAAGAGCACCTATGGCAACTATCCGGCCCAGCTGAACATCATGAAGGCGGTCTATGAAGGCACCCAGGTGCCCTTCGACGCCGCCCTGCGGATCGAGACCCGCTACTTCCTCAAGACCATGATGACGCCCCAGGCCAAGGGCATGATCCGCACCCTGTTCCTCTCCCTCCAGGAGCTGGGCAAAGGTTCGGGCCGTCCCGCCGGCGTGCCGCACTATGACGTCAAGAAGGTCGCCGTTCTGGGCGCCGGCATGATGGGCGCGGGCATTGCCTACGTCCAGGCCATGGCCGGCATCGAAAGCGTGCTGATCGACCAGACCCAGGAAGCCGCCGACAAGGGCAAGGGCTATGCCGAAGCCCTGGTCAAGAAGGCCGTCTCGCGCGGCAAAATGACCGCCGAGAAGGGTGAGAAGGTCCTGGCCCTGATCACCCCGACCACGGACTATGCCCTGGTCAAGGGTTCGGACCTGGTCGTGGAAGCCGTGTTCGAGAACCGCGAAGTGAAGGCCGACGTCACCAAGAAGGCCGAAGCCCAGCTGGCCGACACCGCCATCTTCGGCTCCAACACCTCGACCCTGCCGATCACCGGCCTGTCGAAGGCGTCGGTGCGTCCCGCCTCGTTCATCGGCATCCACTTCTTCTCGCCGGTCGACAAGATGGGCCTGGTCGAGATCATCATGGGTGAGGCGACCAGCCAGGAAGCCCTGGCCAAGTCGATCGACTACGTCCTGAAGATCAAGAAGACCCCGATCGTCGTCAATGACAGCCGTGGTTTCTACACCTCGCGCTGCTTCGGCACCTTCGTGCAGGAAGGCCTGGAAATGATGGCCGAGGGCATCGCCCCGGCGATCATCGACAATGTCGGCCGCGCCACCGGCATGCCGCGCGGTCCGCTGGAGATGAACGACGACGTCGCGCTGGACCTCTCCTACAAGATCGGCGAGCAGACCAAGAAGGACCTCGGCGACAAGTACGAGGAGCGTCCCTTCGCGCCCGTCCTTGAAAAGATGGTCGTCGAGCTGGGCCGCCTGGGCCGCAAGAACGGCAAGGGCTTCTACGACTATCCGGAAAGCGGCGCCAAGCGCATCTGGCCGGGCCTGGCCGAGCTGATGCCGGTGACCACCGCTGACGCCGACAAGGCCCTGATCGAGGAGATCCGCACGCGCCTCCTCTATCGCCAGGCCGTGGAAGCCGCCCGCTGCTTCGAGGAAGGCGTCATCGTCGATCCGCGCGAAGCCGATGTCGGCGCGATCCTGGGCTGGGGCTTCGCGCCCTGGACCGGCGGTCCCGTCAGCATGATCGACGGCATCGGCCTGAAGGCCTTTGTCGAGGGCTGCGACGCCCTCGCCCAGAAGTTCGGTTCGCGCTTCACGCCGCCGAAGCTGCTGCGCGAAATGGCCGAGAAGGGCGAAACCTTCTACAGCCGCTTTGGCGTCAAGACGAAGGCGGCGGCGTAAAGCTTCCTCCATCGCTGAGACTGGAGAGGGCCCGGCGGCGACGCCGGGCCCTTTTCATTTCAGCGCGGCCGCGCCGGTTGTGAATCGCCGCCGGGCCAAGTCAGCCATGGCGCTGCGACCCCAACGGGCTTAGCCTGTTGCCATGCGCAACACCCTCACCGGCGACGACCGTGTCCTCCTCGACCGCTATGTCGAGAGCGTCCTGCTGCGATTTAGCGACAACCGCTACAATCTGGGCGAAGCGACCCAGGAACTGGCCGAGGCCTTCGTGCGGGTGGCGGCGGGCGAGCCCGACTGGCTGGGCCACATGCGCGGTGTGATCGAGGCCGGCGACGACGCCTGAGCCACAACGGAAAAGGGCCCCGCCTTGCGGCGGGGCCCCTCGCTCTCCAGCGTTAGGCGTCGACTACCAGCTCTTGGTGAGGGTCAGGTAGGCGCGACGTTCAGCTTCCAGGCCGGCCGTCTGACGTTGGCTCTTCTCGATCAGGTTCTGACCGCTGAGCGCCGCCGTGAAGCCTTGCTCGAACTGGTAGGCCACGCGACCGCCGACCGAAGCATAGCCCTCGACAGGGACCAGAGCCGAAGACGCGTTGTAAGCGTCGAAGCCCCCGACATAACGGACATAGCCGTCAGCCGCCCAGGTGGCGTTTTCCCAACCCAAGGCGACATTGCCGCGATAGGCCGGGGTGGTCCGGGAGAAGGCGCCGCCGCGACCCACGCTCGAGTAGCGGGCCAGCGTCTGATCCTCGATGTCGATCCAGGTGTAGTCGCCGCTCCAGTGATAGCCGCCCTCGACCTTGCCCGAGGCCTTCAGCTCGAAGCCCTTCATCTTGGAATCGCCGATGTTGCGATAGCTGATGATCGGCAGGGTGGTCGCGGTCGGCGCGATGTCCAGCTGTGCCGTCGATGCCTGGCCCTTCACGTCCTCGGTCTTTTGCACGAACACCGAAGCGCCGATCTTGGCGTTCAGGGCCGGCAGGGCGCGGTCGTAGCCCAGCTCGAAGTTGCTGACGATCGACGGCTTCAGGGCCGGGTTGCCGATGACGCCGATGGTGAACGGGCCCTGGACGACCTTCAGCTGAACAGCGCCGAGATCGACCAGGGTCGGGACCTGGATGCCCTTGGCGACGGTGGCACGGATCGTGTCGAAGTCGGTCGGACGATAGACGAGACCGACATTGTAGCTGGTCTCCTTGATCGAGCGGTTCCAGAGGGCGTTGTTGGCCGACGGGAAACCAGCCGGGAACAGGCCCGACCGCTCGAGGTCCAGCTTGTCGTAGCGAACGGCGGCGGTCGTCGACAGCTTGTCGCTGATCGCCCAGTTCCACATGCCGGAGGCCGCCAGAACATCATAAGCCAGTTGGCCACCAGCGAGCGGGGCGGTGTTCACCTCATTGTGGCGGTATTCGCCGCCGACGCGGAAGGTGTGCTTGGCCCCGACCTTGAACAGGTCCTGAGCGCTGACGACGGTGATCTTGTTGTCGAACTTGCTCGGCTGGCCGACCACCAGATGCTTGGCCGACAGGGTGTTTTGATAGGCCGACAGCTCGACGGTGCCGAACTTGGTTTCCGACGCCAGGGCGCCCTTCACCGAGCTGGTTACGTACTTGGTCGGCGAATAGCTGTTGTTGGACAGCAGTTCGCTGATCTGAACGTTCGACCACGAGCCTTCGATACGTAGTTCGGTCTTGTCGGTCAGCTGGGTCAGGGTGTCGAGATTGGCCGAGACGCGAGCCGGATCGGTCAGCAGGTTCTTGGCGATGCCGACGGTGTTCTTCCACTCGTCCATCTGGGACGCGCCGGCCGAGAGTCGGGCCGAGAACTTGTCGCCCAGCTTCACGGTCTTGACGGCCGAGATTTCCTGGTGCCCGCCCACGCCCGCGCGGAGGGTGACCGAGCCAACATTGTCGAACTTGGGGTTGAAGGTGATGATGTTGACCACGCCGCCCACAGCGTTGAAGCCGAACAGGGCGCTGTTTGGGCCCTTGACCACCTCGATCTGGCGGATTTCTTCCAGCTGCACCGGCAGGGTGGCCCAGGCAGTATAGCCGTAGTGGTCGAGATAGACCTGGCGACCATTGATCAGGACCAGAAGACGCGGCGACATCGCCTTGTCGTAGCCGCGGACGCTGATGTCCGAACCGGCGGCGCCGGCGTTCAGAACGTCCAGGCCCGAGACGCGGCTCAGGAGGGTGGGCAGGTCGGTGGCGCCCGAGCGCTTGATGTCGGCGGCGGAGATGATCTCCATGGCCACCGGGGCCTCGGTCGAACGCTGCGGCGAACCGGTGGCGCTGGTGGTGACGGGCTCGTTGAACAGCTGCTCCATCGCGCCGTAGTCGATCGACTGGGCGGAAGCGGCGGTGGCCGAGGCCAGGATGAGGAAGCCGACCGAAGCGCCGGCGAAGAGAGTCGTTTTCATGGGTTTGTCTCGTTCGTTCGCTGGGGTCAGACTTCGCGGATCATCATGCGGAAGGCGGCCTTGAAGACCGCACCGACCGCAGCGGCGGCGGCGCGATTGACCACGATCTCCACCTTGGGATCGGCCGAGGTGCTCATGACACAGGCGCCGCTGGTGACGCAGGACATGTCCGAACCGATGGTGATGATCTTCTTGCCCTTGGCGGCGGCGCCGACCGGGCCGGCATTGACGCCGGTGGTGATGTAGAGCGCCGCGACACCCGAAACGCCGGCCACGTCGCCGGCTTCGACAGGCTTGCCGACCACGGTCAGGGCGCCGGCGCTGAGGCCCGCGCCGATCGCGGCCATGATGGCATTCTTTTCGGCGACGGAGGCCGGCTTGGACGGGTCGAAGACCACGCCCAGCGTGGCTTTGCCGGTCGGGCCATTTTCGAGGAAGGTGAGCACCCGGCCAGCGAGCTTCAGGTCCTGGACGGCGTCAGCGTGAGCGCTGATCGGTGCGGCGACGAGCGCCATGGCGCACAGCGCCAGGACACCGGACTTGGTCTTTTTCAACATGCTGTTTATCCCCTACCCAATTTCATTCGGGCCTTGCTGTGGGGGAGAAAGAGCCAAATTAGTAAACAGAGCGTAACCCAGTTTCGGATAACGGCTTTATATGGTCAAATCTGGGGCCTATTCGTAATTAGTTTGTCACGATCAATATGAGTTTATGCTAATTTTTTTAGAACTTCTGCAGCTCTATATCATATCTATACTTCACAGAAAGACTACAGAGAGACCTTTAGGCAGATCCCTATATTGACTTGTCATAAAAGAGACATCGTTTCGGCGGGGCAGCAACAGGAGAAAAAGATATCCGCGCCAAGGAAACCCGATGTGCTGCACAGAAATAGCTGAAACGGACATTTTGTCGCATTGGCGCCAAAATCATCGAAAATGGCTGGATTGGGCTCAGTCCGGAGTCGATTTTGGCTTTCGCATGGCGGCGGGCCAATCGGCGACGCTGCTCGAGGGCCCATGGGCGCGCCGATGCGCGAAACGCCTGGCTTCATGCCCTGAAAGGCCCTTGCGGGGCCCGTGAACAGGAGCCTCTCGCAAGATTGCTGCGAAGGCAGACCCAGGGCTCCATCAATGCGGAGCCCTGGTTCCTTGTCCAACGCCTTGCCTTCAAGCCAAGCGGAATCCGCCTGGCCTGAAAAAGGCTTCTAGAAGAACCGCTCGCCGATCCGGATGGTGTCGCCCGGGGCGACCGTGACCGTCGGATCCAGTGTCAGTTTCTGCTCCTCGGCCGCGCCGTTGCGCTTGACGAAGACCTGCTTCTTATCGGCGCGGTAGGTATAGCCGCCGGCCGTGGCGACGGCGTTCATCACCGTCAGGCCCGAGGTATACGGATAGGTGCCGGGCTTGCTGACTTCACCCAGGATATAGAACGGGCGGAAGGTCAGAACCTCGGCGTTGACGCGCGGGTCCTTCAGATAGCCGTCGCTCAGCGAGGTCTGCACGGCTTGCTGAAACTGGCTGAGGGTGAGGCCCGCAGCCTTGACCTCACCGATCAGCGGCAAGGAGACAAGGCCGCTGCCCGTAACGAAGAACTCGCCCGAGAGGGTGGGTTCGCCATAGACGGTGACGCGGACCTTGTCGCTGGAACCCAGCAGATAGGCGCCGTCCTGCGCGGCGGCGGGCGGGGGCTGTTGCCGGGCGTGCGCTGGATCGGCGCTCACGGTCCCGAGGACAAGCACACTCGCCAACAGGACAAAGAGCCAATTTAGGTTTCGTCTGACGATAGTCATCGGATTGAAGTCTCTGAATAAGCGTGTCCCTACCCGCGTGTCATGGCACGGGTGCACAGCAGCGACAAGTATGCGACTCAAGCGCGACGAGACTTTCGCGCCTGAAGAACGACCGGCGACCCCTCAATCAGGCGAACCGCAGTGAGAACGCCCGTCGCATAGGCTCCCGTATCAATATTAATACGGTCAGGACCGATGAAGGGCTCCTCGTCGGGCGTGTGGCCATGGACGACGACGCAGGGCAGCCGGTGGGGCTGCGAGAGAAAGTCGTTTCGGATCCACATCAGATCCTCGGGGGTCTGACGGTCCAGAGGTACGCCCGGCCGCACCCCCGCATGGGCGAAGAAGTAGTCGCCATAGGTCGCCGACAGTTCCAGCGCCTGCAGGAACGCCACGTGACTGGCCGGCACCTGGATCTGGAAACTGGCCTGGATGTTGAGCCAGGCATCCTGATCCACCCGACCGATCGGCCGGGCCACGCCATAGGAGGTCATGGTGTCGGCGCCGCCGAACTCCACCCAGGCCGCGCCGGCTTCGGGATTGTCGAGGAACGACAGCATGGTCTGCTCGTGGTTGCCCATCAGGGCCCGAACCTCGAAGACGCCCTGCTGGGCCGAGGCTGCGGTTAATGCGATCAGCCGCTCGATCACCCCGCGCGAGGCCGGGCCGCGATCCACATAGTCGCCGACGAACACCAGGACGGGACGGTCACGGCGACCCAGCGCGGCGAAATCCCGCGCGATAACATCAAGAAGCTCATCCAGAAGGTCCAGATGGCCGTGGATGTCGCCAATCGCATAGACGACGCGCCCTCCCGTCGAGGCGGCGGCCACCGGGCTAGGCTTGGGCCGGAAAAACTTGAACTTCATCACCTGTCCACTTGGGCGCTTCGACCGCCCACTGAGGCGGGGCGCAACTTGCCTGAGACGGGGAGATCCATCAACCACCCGCCAAAGAACCTTACCAGAGAATATACCACACTCTAATACGTCACGTTCACCACAGTTATTCGCACGTCATTATTCCTAATTACTTAGTTACCATTTGTATTCATTCCCAAATCACCAGTCTTTTTAAGCTGATAATTGGGTCTTAATTGCATTGTTACATCGTCATTAAGGGCGATGTTTCGATGAATATCCGCAAACAACTCACCAAGTTCGCCAGCATTGCTTTCGTTTTGGCCGGCGTCACGGCTGCCAACGCTGAAGTCCGGCCCTTTATGGCGCGCGGTGACACGGTCCAGGCCCCTCCGGGCTTTACCTTTATGTGCGAGCGCGATCAGACGGCCTGCGAAGCGGCCGTCGCGATGGCCGCCCCGACCGCTACCCTGGCGATGTCGGCTCTCAGCACCTCGTCGCTGGGCCGGACCTGGCCGATGGCCATGGCCGCCGCCGAGCGCCAAGCTTCCGACACCGCCCAGGACGCCGCCGAATTGGGCCTGATCATGGTTGAAACCCTGCAGGCCTACCAGCCCCAGGCGGTCGAGGACTTCCTGCCCGCCGGCGTGCTTCGTCCCGTCACCCCTGCCCCGACCGTCGCCCCGGTCATGCTGGCCGCCGGTCCGGCCCAACTGGGCAAGGGACAGCTGAAGCTGATCACCAGCATCAATCGCGACGTGAACCGCGAAGTTCAAAAGGCCAACGACTTCGATCTCTATGGGATGCCGGAGTACTGGACCCTGCCGCAGGTCGTCGACGGCAAGATGTATGGCGACTGCGAGGACTATGCCCTGGAGAAGCGCCGTCGCCTGATCGAGGCCGGCGTGTCCGCCGAAGCCCTGTCGATGGCTGTGGTCGTCACCCGCCGCGGCGAGCGTCATGCGGTTCTGGTTGTGGCGTTCGAGACCGGCGATGTGGTCCTGGACAACCTGACCCCGTGGCCCACCCCCTGGGCCGCCCTCGGCTATACCTGGATCCAGCGTCAGGTCGCCGGCTCCAACGCCTGGACCACCGTCAGCTAAAGCATTTTCCGATGAAGTGGACGCCGGTTCGTCGTCAGCAAATGCGTCGAAACAAAAGACTACAGCCCTTGGCGAACAAGGGCCCCGGCCAGCGCCAGAGCCATGCGCCAGGATAGGGGGTCGGGCGCAGGCCCAGCCTGATCCGCGTCACAACCCCCGCACCCGCCTTGGGTGAGACAACCCGCGACGTCAGACAGCGAAAAGCCCCGGAGGTTGCTCCGGGGCTTTTCGGTATTCCGGGCTGGAGGGTGGCGACTAGACCGCCAGGCGGATCGCCTCAATCGCCAATACCCAGAGGCCTGTGGACACGACCGCGGCCGACAGCCATCCGATGGCGCGCGGCAGGCGCTTGACGCTGGCGGCGGTGGCGCCCGTCACAGCGTGCATTGCGGAAAGGTTGGCCGGGATCATCGACATGGTGGGGCTCCTGTGTCGACCAGCCTAGGGAGCGAGCGCTAAATTCGCGCTAACGAACAGCGTTTATGCAGCGCTAACGCGATCTATAGTTAACGGGCGGTTTAGAAGTGACGCCGGCGCCGCAGTGCGATAAATGAACTGTGGACGGCTTGGGAATGTTTCTCCAGCCAGCGCTTGGTGGGGATCACGCGGTGAGTGGGGCCTGGAACACAGAAGTTCTCAAGCGTAACCCCGCGACATTTCTACCGCGCGTGGCTGTCGATCCCATGAAACGTCTCTGTGACGTTTTTGCGTCGGGCTTACTACTGATCTTCTTTTTGCCGGTCCTTTTGCTCGCTGCTCTGCTTATCCGGCTGGAATCGCGCGGCCCCGCCCTGTTTCGTCAGACGCGCGGCGGCCTCAACGGCAAGACCTTTACCATCTACAAGCTGCGCTCGATGCGCTGCGAAGAGAACGGCGACACCGTCGTGCAGGCCAGGCGCGACGACGATCGCGTCACCCGCATCGGCAAGATCATCCGCGCCACCAGCATCGACGAGCTTCCGCAGCTGCTGAACGTCCTGAAGGGCGACATGTCCCTGGTGGGCCCACGTCCTCACGCCCAGGCGCATGACGCCTATTATGGCGCGCTGATCCCGGCCTATCAGATGCGCTTCCAGGCGCGCCCTGGTCTGACGGGCCTGGCCCAGATCAAGGGGCTGCGCGGCGCGACCAACGATGTGGACGACATGTCCAGCCGCGTGAAGGCCGACATCGACTACATCGACAACTGGTCGCTGCTGACCGACCTTCGCATCATGCTGCTGACCGTGCCGCACCTGTTGCTGGCCGAGAACGCTTACTAAGGCGCAAGCGTCCCAAACGGCGGCGGCGCCATCGCCCCCGGCGCGCACCGAGGATGACCGCAGCAGTCCGAAACTTCCTGCAGACGCTCTCTTTCCGACTGCAAGAGCCACGGGCCGCATGACTGCGGGCGCCTGGGTCCAATGCGCCGCCGTGCGTCGAGCTTTCTCAGTCGCGCCGTCCACGCACGCTTGATTAGCGGGCTGGCGGGGGCTCCGCGCGCAGCACGGCGATCTGGAGAGCCATACCAATCCGTCCGGTCGGATTGACCAAGGCATTGGCCATGGCGATGAAGCGCTTTGGCTGCCTCTGACGCCGCCACTCGGTCTGGAGCTGATAGATCGCAGACTGCCGACCGGCAGTACTAAGCTCGCCCCAGCGCTCATAGGCGAACATCGTCCGACGGTTAAAAAGGCTGGTCTGCAGCGGCGCCACCGCGAAGGAGTGCTCAAGGGCCAGGTTGGAGGCCTCCTGACGACCCAGGGCGGCGTCCACCGCGGCACGGCGCAGCCAGGCGGCTCCCGAGGCGGGGCGCAGGCCGACCTCCCGAGCGCTGAGCCGATCCAGGCGATCCAGTTCGGCGGCGTCCGGCCTGGCCTTGGCGAGCCCTGTCTCGATGCGGCGCGCCAGAGCGTCGGCCGGAGCGGTCGGCCATGCGGTGAGATCGCCGTCAAATCGCGAGGCCAGCATGGGCGCCGTCACCAGGACGGAGGCCAGCACGACGGCGCCTGCCGCAACGCCGGCGCCCCATGACATCCGCGGGTCAGGCGATCTCGCCAGGCCCGGTCCAGCCGCCATCGATCCGACGACGCCGAGGATGAGAACCGCGAGCGCCTGGATGGCCGGAACCTGCAGCGCAAAATCGGTCACGCCATGCAGCAGGAAAACCAGGGCCGCACAGGCCGTGGCCCTGGCCCAGGTCGCGGTCGTACCTTCGCGCAGGCCGCCGCGCAGGATCGGCCAGATCAGGACGAGGAACAGCAGCGCCATGACAACCGCGCCGACAACCCCGCCCTCCTCAAGCCACTGAAGATAGAGGTTGTGAACGGCGCGGACGTCGAACAGAACGCGGAGGTTTTCCTGTGTCGCCACCAGCTGATTGACGGTCGGAAACGATCCCAGACCGAACCCGAACCAGGGCGAGGACTGGAAGGCCTCCCAGTGCGGCGCGAAGATCGCGGTCCGGACAGAGATGTCCTGTTCGGTATTGTTGAGCCGTTCGGCGACCAGTTCGGTGCTCCGCAGGCTTAGCGCCCCGATCACCAGGAGCAGCGCCATGGCGCCCAGTCCGGCGACCACGCGGAAGCGCTGACGCTGGGCGATCGCCTCCCCGACCAGCATCAGGCCCAGGCCGACCAGGGTCGCGGCCAGACCGGCGCGAGAAGCGGTCAGAAGCAGGGCGGTCAGCAGCACCCCGACAATGGCCATGCAAGCCACAGCCTCGGGATCGCCGCGCTTGAGCATGGCCAGCCCCCGCTGACGGCGAAGCCGATTGGCGGTCGCCGCGACGGCCAGCAGCAAACCACCGCCAAACACCGTGGCGGCGCTGTTGGGGCTTAGCAGGGTCGCGACCAGGCGGGTCGAGCGGCGCAGGCCGACATGATCCAGAAAGGCCAGGGTGGCATAGACGCCGACCGCCATGACCGCGATCCGCAGGAACCAGCGTCCCCGGGCCTCGGAAACGCCGATGATCCGCGCCGCCACGAACAGGCAGGCCAGGCCCAGAAGCTGGACAAGGTTGAGCCAGACGGCGGAGCGATCCACGGTGATGGCCCCCGAGCGCTCGGGTACATAGGCCCAGACGGGATGGGCGCCGCCCGGACCCCAGGGGCTCAGCGCCCACAAGACCGCGAGCAACAACAGCCCGAAAAGCGGGATCTGGACCGCCATGCCCCGCAACCGCGCCAGATCGCGCCTGGCCCAGTGGCAGGTGGCCAGGAGCCCGATCAGGAACGCCGCATAGACGCCGCTGAACAGGCAAGCCGTAGCGATCTCACTGGCGCCAAAGGCGATGACCGCCATGAAGACCAGTGCGAGAAGAACACCGACAGCGACCTTCTCGGACATGGCCAGGCGACGGACAGCGCCGCGGCCTGCACGGGCGGGCGACGCGGCCGCCGGCCGCGCCCGCGTCCTAGTCGGCATAGTACTTACGGTAGCTCTTGTAATAGTAGTCGGCGCCGCCGTAGCCGTAGCGCGTCTGGGCCTTCAGATCGACCTGGGTCAGGGCCAGACCCGCCAGGAAGACGCCTCGGCCCTGCAGCAGGCCGATGGCCGCGGTGATGGCCTTGACCGGGGTCTTCTTCCAGCGCGCCAGCATGACCACGGCGTCGGTATGCGGCGCCAGGATGCGAGTGTCGGCAATGGCCAGCAGCGGCGCGGTGTCGAGCAGCACCACGTCGAAGCGATTGCGCAGTTCACCCAGCAAACGCAGCATGGCGGGCGAGCCTAGGACGTCGCGCGGCGTGTAGGCCGACTTGGTCAGAGCCAGGACCTTGGCGCCGCTCGGATCGGAGATCAAAGCCTGATCAAGGGTGCAGACACCGTTCAGAACCTCGAGGAGACCCAGGGACGGAACTTCCGGCAGGAAGCGGTTGATGGCGCTCTGACGCAGATCGCAGTCCACGATGATCACGTTGGCGCCCGAGGTGGCCAAGGTGCGGGCGAGGGAGAAGGTCGTCGTGGTCTTGCCCTCGCCCGGCAGGGACGAGGTGACCGCGATGACTTTCACAGCCTCGCCGACCTTCGAATACAGGATGGCCGCCCGCAGCTTGCGGAAGCTTTCGGCGAAGGTCGAAAGCGGCTTGGCCAGCAAGTAGTCGGGCGGACTCAAGTCCCGCGCCAGCTTGGCGTCATCGATCGCCGAGCTCAGCAGCGGGATCGACCCCAGATACGGCAGGCCGATACGGCGCTCGACCTCGTCTTCGGTGAAGATGCCCGCCATCAGGATCTCGGCCAGCACCACAGACGCCGCGCCAGCGCCCAGGGCCAGAACCAGGCCCAGGGCCAGGTTCAACGAAGGCTTGGGATAGCTGGGGGCCGTTGGGATCTTGGCGCGTGACACAACGCGGGCGTCGGCTTGCTCGATGCCCTGGCTGCTGGAGGTCTGCTTGAAGCGGGCCAGCAGGGACTCATAGAGGGTGCGGACGGACTCGGCCTTGCGCTCCAGTTCGTTCAACCGGATGCTTGCGCGGTTGTTGCCCGCCAGGGCGCCCCGCGATGCCGACACGCTGCCGGCCATCGAGCCCGTGCGTTGACGCGCCACCTGGGCCTGGGCTTCCAGGTTGGAGATGATGCGGCGGATTTCGGCCTGGATCTGGCCGTCGATGTCCGTCAGTTCGCGTTTGGCCTTGAGCAGGTCAGGGTGACGGTCGCCATAGCGGCCGCTCATGTCTGCCACCTTGGCGCTCTGCTCGGCGCGCTGCTTGCGCAGTTGCTGAACGACAGGCGAGTTCAGCGACTCGCCGACGTCCTCGCCGGTGCTGCCGCGGGCCAGCTGGTTGCGGGCGATGTTCAGGCGGGCGTCGGACTCGGCCTGCTGGGCGCGGGCCGAAGCCAGCTGCTGGTTCAGGCCCGAGATCTCCTGCTCGGTCAGGGTCGCGCCCTCGGCGCTCATCAGATTGTTGGCGATCTTGTATTGCTGAACGGCGGCCTCGGCCACCTGCAGCTGGTCGCGCAGCTCGGCGACACGAGTGTCGAGCCATTCGTTGGCCTTGGCCGTGGCGTCGAACTTGGCCTCGAGTTGTTCGGTCAGATAGAGGTCGGCGAAGGCGTTGGCGATCTTGGCCGACTCTTCGGGATTGGTGTGGGTGTACTCGACCGAGATCAGATAGGTCAGGCCAGACCGGCGAACCTTCAGGCCCTGAAGCAGGTTGTCGACGACCTTTTCCTGCTGGCGCTGAGCCTCGACGGAGCCGACGATGGCGGTCGGAGCGACCACCGTCTTGACCCAGGGCAGCCACGACCCAACGCCCTTGGCGCCGGGGGCATTGGGATTGAAGTAAGGATCCTGCGTCAGCTTCAGCTGCTTGACCACGCGCGCAGCCAGGGACCTGGATTTCAGGACCTCCACCTCGGTGTCGACCACCGAGGAATCCGCCGGCAGACCCGACAGAACGGCGCTCATGTCGGCAACCTGCTCCTTGCGGACGTCCAGCATGACCTGGGCGGTCGCCGTGTAACGCGGCGTTTCCTGAAGGGTGTAGAGCAGCACCGCCACGAACACCGCCAGGGCGACCGCCGCAAAAAGGCGCAGCCGGCGGCGGAAGGTGGCGATCGCGATGTTCAGATCAAAAGACATCGCTCCGGCGCTAGGCGCCGGAGCGTGTTGGGTGTCGAAGGAAGAGCCGTCCATGGGTACTCTCAATGGGGGCCCTGCTCGGACCTAGAAAGTCCTTCTACAGTGAGAAGGGTAAGCTAGAACTGAAGAGCGACAGAGGCGGCGATCTTGTTGTCCGAGAACGACGAGGCCTTTGCGGCGCCGGCCGAGTCCTGCTTCAGGTAGCTGTAGGTCAGAAACAGACCGACATTACGGTTCAGCAGATAGGTGCCCGTGGCGTTGAAGCTCGTGCGCTTGTCGTCACGATCGATGATCGCATAGCTATCCTTGCCATAGGTGGCCGAGGCCGAGAGCAGGACATTTCGCATCAGTTCGTGGTCAATGCCGACCGAGGCGCTGTTGGCGATGTAACCAGCAGCTCCGCTCGCCACCGAGTCTTCGATAGAGCGCGAAGCGGCGACATTCAGCGTGGTCAGCTCGGTGGGGAACCATTCGACGCGACCCTTGGCGTTGAAGCCATCAATATCGACATAGTTGTCGTAGGTCTGTTCCATGTAGCCGGCTTCGACTTCACCGCGGATGGATTGCGACAGATCGAAGTTGGCGCCGACCGTGGCGACATAGCCCTCGGAATCGCGCGCACGGTTAGTGGCGATTGCGGGAACACCCGGCGAAGCCAGGCGGCCCAGGGTGTCGACGTCGTATGACTTGGTGTTGCCGACTACCGAGGCGAAGATCGCCGTGTCGGGGCTCAGGGCGTATTCGGCCTTGCCGCCATAGTAGAATTCGTCGCGATCGCGGGTGTTTTGGTCGAACCGGCCGCCCTGGTCGTCATAGTCGAACTTCTTGGCGTCCAGCTTGCCGGTCAGGCGAAGGCGGTTGAATTCCTTCACGGCGGTCAGGCTTTCCGACCACAGGTAATACTCGACCGGCTTTGCCGTCGCGCCGGCGGGCGTACCGGCGGTGATCGCCGAACGGGGCTCGACCAGGTTCTGCCATTGGGCCGAAGCGGAGATGTAGGTCCCACGCTCGACATCGAGGCGACCGTTCAGGCCGAGGGTGTATTCCTCGCTGTTTTCGGTGTCGAAGTCCGCATAGCGGTTCACTGAAGCCGAGGCGAAAGCGCCCAGGGCGTTGCGCGACCAGTTCGAGCGGGCCGCCACTTCCGGCTTGACCTTCCAGATGACGTCGGACTGCTCGCCCGCCGCAACGGCGTAGATGTTGTCGTCATTCACGGCCTCGACGGTCACGCGCGGATACAGCGTGAAACCGCCCGCCTTCATGCCGACGGCTTCATAGTCGGGACGGGGGCGCTGACGAACACTGGTGTTCTTGTCGCGCTTGAAGTTCGAGCCCAGATCCTGGGCCACGGAAACGGCGGGAACCGCCGCCATGAGCGCGGCCGCTACGGCCGCCGTCGTCAGAATTCGCATATCGTACATCCCCACCTCAAGGCGCCTAAAAACGCCTGTCAGATCCAAACACAAACACATAGCAAAGAGGGCGAGACCGGCTCGCCCTCCCTTAACTTAGCCGCAGTAGGCGGCGACAACGCCGGCACAAGGATCAAAAGCCGGTGGCACCACAACGGTAGCAGCTGGGGCCGCACCCGCGTCCGGCGCGGGCGAAGCAGCAGCCAAAAGGTTCGTCAAAACGCTGACAGCCGCAGCCGACGACGCCGTTGACGCCGTCGCGGTCGTAGTGACGCCCGCACTAGCAAGCCCGGTCGCGACGACCGGCGCAGCAGCTACAGTTGCCGCCAACTGGGGAGCAGCGCTGATTGCAACGGCCACAGCAACGCTTGCGCTGATCGTGTTGGAGGAAACTGCCGCCACAAGAGCGGTGGCAATCGCCGCAGCCGGGGCGCCCGTCGCTGACAGCGCGGCAGCAACCGCCGCTTGAATAGCGGCCAACTTTTGGACCGCGGTCTTCGTGCTGAAAGTCGGATCTGCGGCGGCAGCCTTAGCAGCGGCGGCAATGGTTGCCTGAAGCTGGGCTGGCGTCGGGGCGGATGCGGCGGGCGGGGTTTGAGCCCAGGCCGAAGCCCCACCCATCGGGCCGGCGATGATCGCCAGACCCAGCACAATGGCGCTCGTGAGACGCGTTGACATGGCGACCTTCCAAAAAAAATCGGTTAAGATTTGAAAAACCTATACTGGTTAAAAAATCTATACTGCAAGAGCGAACAGAGCTCCAGCAACTTTTTGCAAGTCTAGGGCGAGACGGCCAAAGATGCGTGCATCTGCAGCCAGCCAGCCTTTTTTATGAGCGGAAATCAGCACTTGCGGTCACATCGTCGGCGAAGCACGAAGACTCCGCTGTGCGAAACCGCACAACAAGAGGCTCAACCGCTCCGATTATTCACGCATCAGGCGAGATCCACGGGCCTTGCGAATATTATCGGGCGCCCGAGCGACATAATTGCCACAGATTTGGCGGCCTGGCGGGGGACGCGACCCGAGTCACGGCCGGCGACGCTTGAGTTGCCGCAGAGCCCGCAGCAGGGGGCGCTCAATGCTGGGCCAGATCAGAAGGGCTATAAAGCCCAGGATGACAGTTGCGGCCAACAGCACGAGATCAACCCCTTATTGCGGTCCGGGTAGCAGTCTTTCGTGACAATTAACCCTGCGCTCAAGCCTGACCCCGAAAGAGTCGCGACGACTCAACGCAACGCACATGCAGCACGCAGTTCAGGGGCCATTGCGGCGCACATTGGGCGTTTCACAACCAGCGCCGGACCCGGCGCCGGCCGGCGGGAGGCGAGAATGGTGCCGCTTAGGTGACTCGAACACCTGACCCCATCATTACGAATGATGTGCTCTACCAGCTGAGCTAAAGCGGCCCACAGCGCGTTGGAGACGAGGCCCCGGCGCGAGGAGGCGACTATTTAGCGGCGCGCGGGCCGCTTGCCAAGCGTCTACGTGAGACTGTGTTGCGACGCGGCGCCGGACCCTCGCCGGAAGGCTCGGAAAGCGGCGTGACGTCGAAGACGCCGGGATCGTCCGGGATCGGCATCAGAGGACCGCCGACCTCGGCCGCGCGGACGAACGGCGTCGATTCTACATAGGCCGAAGGCAGTTCGGGCAGGTCGCTCATGGTCCGCTCACGGCGTTCATGGCGCGGATGGATCAACTCGCCGGTCTCGGCGAAGCTGACGACCAGACGGGCCCAGTCCTCGCGGCCATAGGCGAAAGCGCGACCTTCAGGGTCGAGATCGGACCAGTCCGGCTCCTGCGGCGCAGCGCGGCCGCGGGCAATCCAGGCCCGGGCCTCGTCGGCCTCGCCATTGGCGAAGGCGACACGGGCCATCAGGCCGGCAAAGCGGGCCGTCGGGGCCTCGTCATCGAGCAGACGGGCTGCAGCGCGCGCGGCGACGGGATCGCCGCCCACCAGGCCGCTCTCGACCCGCAGGATGCGGCTCTCGCGGGCATCGGGCTTCATCGCAGCAAGGGCGGCCAGACGCCCGGCCCGGACCTTGGGCGTCTCGCTGGTCTTCAGATCGCGATAGGCGAGCCAGAGGGCAGGATGCGGCGCGCTCTTCCAGGCGGTTTCGATCAGTTGCCCGGCCTTGGCGACCTTGCCATCGGCGGTCAGAAGGCGTGCCGCCATCACCGCGCCTGGCGCGAAGTCAGGCTTGAGCTTGACGGCCTGGAGCGCGAAATCGAGCGCCTGGCTGCGCTTGCGCGGATCGTCAGAGCCTTCAAGGCTGGCGGCCGAGGCGGCCAGAAGGGCGGCGCGCGCCCGTTCGGCGACGACGGGCGGCACGATCTTGCGGTCCAGGGCGGCCTGGGCCAGATCCAGCGCCGACGCCCAGTCGCCCGCCTCGAGCCGGGATTCCAGCAGAGCCCGCCAGGCCCAGCGCGCGGTGCGGGCCAGGCCGAAGGCGGTTTCGGCGTGGCGCACGGCGGTCTGCCTGTCGCCCTCGGCCAGGGCGGTCTGCATCAGGCCGCGCAGGCCGGCCAGCCGCATCTCCGGGAAGCCCAGCATGGCGTTGTAGGCGGCCTTGGCGGCCACATGGTCGCCGGCGGCCTCGGCCGCCTGGGCAGCCAGCACGCGCACAAGGGCGGGCGTGTCCTCGGCGAGGTCCGCCGCCTTCTGCGCCAGCCTTCGGGCCTCGGAGCCGTCGCCTGCGGCCACGGCGAGGAAGCCGCGCGACAGAGCCTCGACACCCTGCTGGCGCTTGCTTTCCGCGCGGGCGCGCGCGGCGCGGCGCGGGGCCTCGACCACCCAGATCAGGCCGCGCCACAGAATGGTGGCCAGCAGCGCGGAAAACAGGGTGAGCAGCGCGGCCGCAGCGGCGGTCATCTCGACCCGCCAGCCCATCCAGTCGAGATGGGCGCGGCCGGGCTCACCCATCAGGGCCAGACTCGCGACGGCGACCGCCGCCACCAGGAACAGGATGAAGGACGCGCGGATCATGGCGCGGCCCGCGAAACCTGGGCCAGGGCGGCCAGGGCATCGGCGCGGATGGCGGACACGTGGCGATCGACCTCGACACGGCGCTCGGCCGAAGCCAGCCAGGGGGCCAGGACCAGACGCGCCGGATCGGGAAGCGTGTCCAGCGTCCGGATCGCGCTCTCGACATCGCCCTCATCCAGCAGGCGCTGGGCGCGCGCCAGCTTGGCGTCGGGCGTCGTTCCGCCCGTCGAACTGACCTGACGGATCGAGACGATGCCGGCCAGAGCGTAGCGAATGCGGGCCAGCAGGCCGGCCTCCTGGCCCGGATCACGGGCGGCGGTCGCAGCGCGGCCGGCCAGGGTTTCGAATTCAGCGGCCAGACCGGCTCGGGTCGGAGCGCCCGTCTGGGCCAGGCGAGACAGGGCCCGCAGGTCGGGCGACATTGGCAACACGCGGCCAAGACTGGCCAGCTCCTCATCGAACGGGCCCGAGGTCTGGGCCGCGTCCGCCAGGGAGGCGGCGGCCAGCGAAGCCGCAGCGGCGTCCAGGACCCCCTTCTGGCCGGCTTCCAGAGCGGCGAGACGGGCCTCGAGGCGTTCGATCTCGACGGCGGCGCCCGCCAGGGTCGGCGCGGCGGTCTCGACCGGAAGCGGCGAGCCGACCGGCAAGCGCGCGGACGGCGGCGTGACGCTGGGCGTGACGCGAATCTGGCTGTCGGCGGAACCCTTCACGGGAAACCAGGTCGGCCCGTACCGGGTGACCATGGCGCCCAGGATCACGCAGGACACGCATAGGGCGATCATCGCCCAGAAGCCTGCGCCCAGCAGCGGGCGGCGGCGGGCGTACAGCGCGGGATCGCTGGGCGTGATGATTTCAGCGGGATCTGGAGCGGCGTTCATATCCCATTCGTGCCCCACGCCGCACCGCCGCGCAATGTGCAGCTATCGCCCAAGCAGATTGAGCAGGTCAGATTCACGGGGTCGAGGCGCAAAGGCCACAGAGCCTATGCGGCCCGCGCGGTGCGCCGCCAGCAGCGGTTGCGCCACGGCCGGCGACAGGCACAGGGCCTGGAGAGCGGGCGCGGGCGCATGGTGGAGAAGATCGGCCAGCCCTCGCGCGGCGCGGGGAGACTGCAGCAGCACGGCCTCGAGCCCGGCCAGTTGCCCCAGGGTCTCCGGCGCGGGCGGGCGGTCGATCGCGGCATAGACAGCCAGACTCCGCGCCACGACCCCCGCACGGGTCAGCAGCGCCGGCAGGTCAGCGGCGGGCTCGCGGGCGCCGACCGCCAGAACAGGGCCTGGGCAGGTTCGCGCGATCAGCGCGGCCAGCGCCTCGACATCGCCGTCGGCGCTGAAAGGTTCGGCGAACCCCGCCGCCCGGGCCGCGCGGGCTGTCGCATCGCCCACGGCGAACACCGGAAGGTCGCGCGCGGAGGTCAGGCGCGCGAAGGCCTCGACGCCGTTGGCGCTGGTGAAGGCGAGCGCCCCGATACCGGCTAGGTCCACTGCCGGCGCGAGAAACCGGATCTCCAGCAGGGGATCGACGAGCGCCTCATAGCCCAGGGCCTCGACGCGGCGGGCGGTCGCCTCGGCGCCGGGGCGGGCGCGGGTGATCCAGACCGTGCCGCCCCTGCGCATCGCCTAGTCCGGCAGGATCAGGGCGTCGCCGCCCTCGGCCCGCACGGCCGCGCCCAGAGCCAGGCCCAGCGCACGAGCGGCCGCGACATCGTCGGCCCCATCGAGCGTGACCTCGCCCTCGCGCCGAAACCGCTGCACGCCGTCGGGCGTCAGGGCCTCGACGATCATCGACAGACGCTGGCCATCCAGGACGGCGTAGGCGCCGATGGCGGTGCGGCAAGAGCCCTCGAGGGCGAAGAGCGCGCCGCGCTCGGCGGAGACGCAGATCGTGGTGGGACGGCAGCGGACGGCGTCGAGCCAGCCGGCGTTCACATCTTCAAGGCGCGTCTCGATGACCAGGGCCCCCTGGCCCGGCGCCGGCGGACAGGCGATCGGGTCGAGCCAGCTCTTGGGCAGGTGGCCCAGGCCAAGACGGTTCAGGCCCGATTGCGCCAGCAGGATGGCGTCGGCCTCGCCGCGTTCCAGTTTGGCCAGGCGGGTGTCGACATTGCCGCGCAGCATGACGATCTCAAGGTCTGGGCGCACATGCAGGGCCTGGGCCTGACGACGCAAAGACGCCGTGCCCAGGCGCGCGCCGTGCGGCAGGTCTTCCAGTCGATCGCAGAGGTGGCTGATAAAGGCGTCGCGGGGGTCCTCGCGCTCGGGCGTAGCCGCCAGGATCAGGCCCGGCGGCAGTTCGGCCGGCATGTCCTTCAGCGAGTGGATGGCGCAGTCGATGCGGCCGTCCAGCAGGGCTTCCTCGATTTCCTTGGTGAACAGGCCCTTGCCGCCGATCTCCATCAGGCGGCGATCCTGGATGCGGTCGCCGGTGGTGACGATCGGGATCAGGGGCGCATAGGCCTCTTCCTCACCGGGCGACCCGCCGAGCGCGGCGGCGATCCGCGCCTGCATGAGACCGGACTGGGCCAGGGACAGCTTGGAGCCACGGGCGCCAATACGGATGGGAGGTTGCCGGGACACGGTCTGAACGTTACCTGCGGAGACAAGATTGAAGCCATCGCTGCTACAGGAGCGGCGGGAACCCCGCAACCGAATGCCAAATTCCACGACCCGCGGCCTGACGATCCTTGGCCTGGAGACCAGCTGCGACGAGACCGCGGCCTCGGTCGTGCGCCGCGCGGACGACGGAACGGTCGCGGTGCTGTCCTCGATCATCGGCACCCAGTTCGAACAACACGCCCCGTTCGGCGGCGTCGTGCCCGAGATCGCCGCCCGCGCCCATGTCGAGGCGATCGACGCCATCACCGCCGAGGCCATGCGCGCGGCCGGCATCGGCTTCGATCAGATCGACGGCGTCGCCGCCACGGCCGGTCCCGGCCTGGTGGGCGGCGTGATGGTCGGGCTGGCCTTCGGCAAGGCCGTGGCCCTGGCCCGCAACATACCCCTGGTGGCGGTCAATCATCTGGAGGGCCATGCGGTCTCGGCCCGGCTGGGGGCCGACATTCCCTATCCCTTCCTGCTGCTGCTGGTCTCGGGCGGCCACTGCCAGTTGCTGGAGGTCGCCGGTGTCGGGGCCTGCACCCGCCTGGGCACCACCATCGACGATGCGGCCGGCGAGGCTTTCGACAAGATCGCCAAGTCCCTGGGCCTGCCCTATCCGGGCGGTCCGGCGCTGGAGAAGCTCGCCGCCACCGGCGACGGCTCCAAGTTCAAGCTGCCGCGCGCCCTGTTGGGCCGCAAGGATTGCGACTTCTCGTTCTCGGGCCTGAAAACTGCTGCGGCACGCCAGGCCGAGAAGATCACCGACGCGCAATCGCGCGCCGATCTGGCCGCCGCTGTGCAGGCCGCCATCGCCCGTCAGCTGTCGGAACGCACCGACCGGGCGATGAAGCTTTACAAAGCGAGCCATCCCGATCAGCCGCTGCGCTTCGTGGTGGCCGGCGGCGTCGCGGCCAATGGCGCGGTCAAGGCGGCGCTACGCAGGAACTGCGACGACAACGGCTATTCGTTCGACGCCCCGCCGCTGGTCTATTGCACCGACAACGCCGCGATGATCGCCCTGGCCGGCGCCGAGCGGCTGGCTTTGGGGATTTCAGACGATCTCGACGCCGTCGCCCGTCCGCGTTGGCCCCTGGACGAGGCGGCGGCGTTATCCAATCCGAGCAACAGTTTCGGTCGCAAGGGAGCCAAGGCATGACCACGTTCAGACACGCCGGCGTCATCGGCGCGGGCGCCTGGGGCACCGCCCTGGCCCAGGTCTGCGCCCGGGCCGGTCTGCAGGTCACGCTGCAGGCCCGCGAGGCCGAGGTCGTCGAAAGCATCGCGGCCAAGCGCGAGAACAGCCTGTTCCTGCCCGGCGTCGCCCTCGAACCCGAGATCGCCGCCATCGCCGACATGGCCAGCCTGGCGTCCTGCGACCTGATCCTGGCCGTCGCCCCGGCCCAGCACCTGCGCTCGGCTCTCAAGGCCTTGGCTCCGCACCTGCGCCACGGCGTTCCGGTGGTGCTGTGCGCCAAGGGCGTCGAGCAGGGCACGCTGAAACTGATGACCGAGGTCGCCGCCGAGGCCCTGCCGGGCGCGCCTCTGGCCGTGCTGTCGGGGCCAAGCTTCGCTGGCGAGGTGGCCCGCAACCTGCCGACCGCCGTCACACTGGCCTGCGAGGACGAAGCGCTGGGCCGCGCCATCGCCGAGGCCATCGCCACCCCCACCTTCCGCCCCTATATCGCCGCCGACATGATCGGGGCCGAGGCCGGCGGGGCGGTCAAAAACGTGCTGGCCATCGCCTGCGGCATCGTCGAGGGCAAAGGTCTTGGCCGCAGCGCCCACGCCGCCCTGATTACCCGGGGCTTCGCCGAACTGACGCGTCTGGCTATGGCCCTGGGGGCCAAGGCCGAGACCGTGGCCGGCCTGTGCGGCCTGGGCGACCTGGTCCTGACCTGCTCCAGCCCGCAATCGCGCAACATGAGCGTCGGCCTGGCCCTGGGTAGCGGCATGACCTTGGCGCAAGCCCTGGCCGGCAAGCTGTCGGTGGCCGAAGGCGTCGCCTCGGCCCCGGCCGTTCGCGACCTTGCTGCACGCCTGGGGGTCGAGATGCCGATCTGCCAGGCCGTCGCCGCCATCCTGGCGGGCGAGGCGCAGGTCGACGCTGCCATCGCGGGACTGCTGTCCCGTCCCCTGAAATCCGAAGCCTGACAGGACCGTCCCATGCCCCTCTTCGCCATCACCTGCACGGACAAGCCCGGCGCCCTCGAGACGCGTCTGGCCACCCGCCCCGCCCATCTCGACTATCTGAAGACGTCGACCGGCCTGAAGCTGGCCGGCGCCCTGCAGGGCGAGGACGGCAATCCGGTGGGCTCGCTGCTGATCGTCGAGGCCGACGACCTGGCCGCCGCCCAGGCCCAGGCTGACAACGACCCCTTTACCGCCGCCGGCGTGTTCGAGAGCGTCGAGGTCCGTCCCTGGCGCCTGGCGATCGGCGAGTTGTAGCGGCTCAGCGTGCAAGCCGACCCCGACAACAGGGCTCGCCCGGCCGCCGGAACCCTGCTCTGCGCCCTGGACGAGATCCCCTCGCCCGGCGCCCGGGGCTTCAGGTTTCGTGACGGCGAGGCGATGTTCGCCGGCTTTGTCGTCCGACAGGGTGAGACGGTGTTCGGCTATGTCGACAGCTGTCCGCATGCCGGCTGGCCCATGGCGGGCTTCGCCGGTCGATATCTGACCCGCGACAACGACCTGATCCTGTGCGGCGGCCATGCGGCCCTGTTCCGCATCGAAGACGGCGTCTGCCTCGCCGGTCCCTGCCCGGGCCAGATCCTGACGCCTTGGCCGGTAAGGATCCAGGCGGGCGAGGTGCGTACTACCTGACCGCGCGACGTTTTGTCGCCGCGCCGCCACGGTAGAGTTAAGACCCGTTAGACATGTCGTCGCCATGATCTGACCCTGCGGAAGCGATTTCTGATGGGAGAGACGGGCAGATGGCGTCACTGGGCCAGAAGATCATCGGAGCCTGCGGCGGCGCGGCCCTGCTCTGTGCGGCGACAGCAGCCACCGGGCTTGGGGTGGCGTTCAGCCTCGACAAGGCCCTGGAACGCGCCTCCACGTCCTCTCGCATCCTGCGCCTGCACATGCACGCCGACATGATGCACGACGCCCTGCGTGGCGATGTCGGCGGGGCTATCATGTCCAGCGACCCGGCCCTTGGGTTCGACATCAAGGCCGTTCGCGCCGACCTCGCCGAGCATGTCGCGGCCTTCGAAGAGGATATCAAGACCGCAGAACAGCTTGCGCATGATCCGGCGATCGAGGCCGCCCTGAAGGACGTCGAGGCCCCACTGGGCGCCTATATCGCCGCCGCCTCGGGCCTGATCGCCATCGCTGATACAGATCCTATCGCCGCGCGTGGCCTACTGCCGGATTTCAACAACCAGTTCGCAACCCTTGAAGACAAGATGGAGCAGGCCTCCGAGAAGATTGAGGCGGCCGCCACCCGTGATGCCGAAACGGCCCGACGCCTGGGCGTCTGGGGCCAGATCCTAATGGGGGCCCTGCTGCTTTCCGCCGTGGCCTTGGCGGTGGGCTTGATCCTCGCCGCGCAGCGGGTCCTGATCGCGCCCCTCTCCGAGATCACCCGCTGCCTGGGGCGACTGGCGGCAGGCGATTTTTCGGCTGCCCTGCCCAAGATGGGGCGAAAGGACGAGATCGGTGAGATGGCCACCGCCGTCCAGGTCTTCCGCGACGCTGTCGAGGCCCGCCAGTGGGAACTCGAAGCCTCCGATGTCCGCGAGGCCCTGGAAGCCGAACGGTGCGCGACCGAAGCCCGCCGCGCGGCAGAGGACGAGGCCCAGAACGCCGTCGTCGGCAATCTGGGTGACGCCCTGCGGCAGTTGGCCGACGGCAATCTCTCGCATCGCATCGATCAGCGCTTCCCCGAAGGCTATGAGCGCCTGCGCATCGACTACAACGCTGCCGTCGACAAGTTGTCGGGCGTGATCGCCGCTTCGCTGGAAGGGGTTTCAATGATCCATGGCGGCACCGCCGAGATCACCGAGGCCGCGGACGACCTGTCGCGCCGCACCGAGCATCAGGCCGCCAGCCTCGAAGAGGCCGCCGCTGCCCTTGACGAGATCACCAGCACGGTGCGCCAGACCGCCGAAGGGGCCAATCGGGTCCGCAAGGTGGTCGAACAGGCCCGCACTGCTGCCGGTAACAGCGGCGCGGTCGTGGATCAGGCGGTCAACGCCATGGGCGCGATTGAAAAGTCATCCAGCCAGATCGGCCAGATCATCGGCGTGATCGACGAGATCGCCTTCCAGACCAATCTTCTGGCCCTGAACGCCGGGGTCGAGGCCGCCAGGGCCGGCGAGGCCGGTCGCGGCTTCGCCGTTGTCGCCCAGGAAGTCCGGGCCCTGGCCCAGCGCTCGGCCGATGCGGCCAAGCAGATCAAGATCTTGATCGCCACCAGCGCGGTCGAGGTCGGCCAGGGGGTCGAATATGTCGGCAAGGCCGGCGAGGCCCTGCGCGCCATTGCCGACGAGGTCGACCAGATCGATTCCCTGGTCAGCGCCATGGCGGCCTCTGCCCAGGAACAGGCCCGTGGCCTGGCCGAGGTCAATACGACCATGAACCAGATGGACCAGGTCACCCAGCAGAACGCGGCCATGGTCGAGGAGACCACCGCCGCCAGCCACGCCCTGGCTCAAGAGGCCACACGTCTGGCCGAGCGCATGGGTGAATTGCGGATCGCCGATAGCCGCGTCGCCCAGCGGCGGGCGGCCTGACAACACCATCCCGGATCGGCCTTTCAGGCCGTCCGGGATGAGGCGCTCTATTGCGGAGCCTTCTCCGCCGAAAACGCCGCCAGATCCTCGATCAGCGACTTGGCCGCCATCGCCACCAGCTCACCGCCCTTTTCCGGGGTGGCCAGCGCCGGGTCCGAGCCCATGCGGCCGTCGGGAAAACGCGCCCGGAAGTCCAGGGCCTCGCGGATCGGGCCGGTGGGCGCGATCTTGGGCTCATAGGCCGTGGTCTTGATGGTTTCCGGATAGGCCCATTGGGTCACCGCGATCTCGGACGGCGTCGCATGGCTGCCGTGACCCACCGGGAATTGGCGGTTGGCCAGGGCGTTGACGCCGGCCAGGTCCCACCAGTTCTTCAGCTTCAGGGCGAACGGCGCCCGCGCGCCGCGGAAGCTGTAGTCGGCATAGAGCTCCGAGAACGCCGCCTCGATCGAGGCGACATTGCCGCCATGGCCGTTGAGGAAATAGATCCGCTCAAAGCCATGCGCGCCAAGCGACCGCACCCAGTCGCCGATCGCGGCGATAAAGGTCGAGGGCCGCAGCGAGATCGTGCCCGGAAAGGCCAGATGGTGCTGGGCCATGCCGATATTGAAAGTTGGGGCCACGAGCACCGTGTCGGACTGTTTCTGGGCCTCGTGCGAGATGATCTCCGGGCACAGCCAGTCAGTACCCAGAAGGCCCGTGGGGCCGTGTTGTTCGTTGGAGCCGATAGGCACGACAACGGTCTTGGACGTCTGCAGGAAGGTCTCGATCTCGGACCAGGTGGAGAAGGCGAGCAGCATGAGGGCCTCCGAAACAACGATCACACGGAATAGCGCGCGCCGATCGCGCAAGAAACCGCAATGGTATCCTTGCGCCCCGTCGCCGCCTTCGCATACTCCGGCCGCAACAAGACCAAGGGAGTAGATGGCGTGAGCGACGGACAGGTTTTCCCGGTTCCAGAGGCCCTGGCGCGCGAGGCGCATATCGACGCCGCCGCCTATGAAGCCGCCCTCGCCCGCGTCGAAGCCGATCCGGAAGGCTATTGGCGCGATATCGCCGAGCGACTGGACTGGATCACCCCGCCGACCCAGATCAAGGATGTCTCGTTCAACAAGGACGATTTCCGCATCCGCTGGTACGCCGACGGGGTGCTGAACGTCAGCGCCAACTGCATCGACCGCCACCTGCCGCACAAGAAGGACGAGGTCGCCCTGATCTTCGAGGGCGACGAGCCGGGAACCTCCGACACCCTGACCTATGGCCAGCTGCACGAGGAGGTTTGCCGCATGGCCAATGTCCTCAAGGTGCAGGGGGTCCAGAAGGGCGACCGGGTGACGATCTATCTGCCGATGATCCCGATCGCGGCCGTCGCCATGCTGGCCTGCGCCCGCATCGGCGCCGTGCATTCGGTGGTGTTCGGCGGCTTCTCGCCCGACAGCATCGCCGGCCGGATCCAGGACTGCGCCTCGCACTTCGTGATTACCGCCGACGAGGGCAAGCGCGGCGGCAAGCGCGTGCCGCTGAAGGCCAATATCGACGAGGCCCTGAAAAGCTGCCCGTGGGTGGGCAAGGTCTTGATGGTGCGCTGGACCGGGGCCGACGTGCCGCTGGTCAAGAACCGCGACATCGTCTGGCAGGACGTGCGCGAGGCCGTCTCGGCCGAGTGCGCGCCCGAGCCGATGAACGCCGAGGATCCGCTGTTCATCCTTTATACGTCCGGCTCGACTGGAAAGCCCAAGGGCGTGCTGCACACCACCGGCGGGTATCTGGCCTGGGCGTCGTGGACCTTCTGGGCGGTGTTTGACTACAAGCCAGGCGAGGTCTTCTGGTGCACCGCCGATGTGGGCTGGGTCACCGGCCACAGCTACGTGGTCTACGGCCCGCTGGCCAATGGCGGGACCAGCCTGATCTTCGAGGGCGTGCCCAACTATCCCACCCCCAGCCGGTTCTGGGAGGTGATCGACAAACACAGGGTCGAGATCTTCTACACCGCCCCCACCGCCCTGCGGGCCCTGATGCGCGAGGGCGACGACTGGGTGACGAAAAACGATCTGTCGTCCCTGCGCCTGCTGGGCAGCGTGGGCGAGCCGATCAATCCGGAAGCCTGGCTCTGGTACCACCGCGTGGTCGGCAAGGCGAAACTGCCGATCGTCGACACCTGGTGGCAGACCGAGACCGGCGGCATGCTGATCACCCCCCTGCCGGGCGCGACGGCCCTGAAGCCCGGCTCGGCCTCCAAGCCCCTGCCCGGCGTCAAGCCGCAGCTGGTCGACGCTGAAGGCGCGGTTCTGGACGGCGCGACCGAAGGCAACCTGGTGATCACCGACAGCTGGCCGGGCATGATGCGCACCGTCTATGGCGACCACGGCCGGTTCTTCGAGACCTATTTCAGCACCTATCCCGGCAAGTACTTCACCGGCGACGGCTGCCGCCGCGACGCTGACGGCTATTACTGGATCACCGGCCGGGTCGATGACGTGATCAACGTCTCGGGCCACCGCCTGGGCACGGCCGAGATCGAAAGCGCGCTCGTCGCCCACGAGACCGTCGCCGAGGCCGCCGTGGTCGGGTGCCCCCACGACATCAAGGGGCAGGGCGTCTATGCCTATGTCACCCTGAACGCCGACGTCACCCCGACCGAGGACCTGCGCAAGGCGCTGGTGCTGTGGGTGCGCCGCGAGATCGGCCCGTTCGCCGCGCCGGACGTCATCCAGTGGGCCCCGGGCCTTCCCAAGACCCGGTCGGGCAAGATCATGCGCCGCATCCTGCGCAAGATCGCCGAGAACGACCTCACCAGCCTGGGCGACACCTCGACCCTGGCCGATCCATCGGTCGTCGATGATCTGGTAAAAAATCGCGCCGGCGCGTGACGGAGAGGTCATCGGCGCGTTAGCGTCAGGATGATGAGCCGGCTGTTTTCCCTTGCCCTGATGTTTCTGGCCGGCCCGGCGCTGGCAGACGGCGTCTGGATTGACCGCCTGCGGGCGGGCGAGATCCCCATCGAGGCCCATGCCGACGCCAGGGGACGTGGCGGCATGGTCAGGGCGGCCATCGATATTCCCGCCCCCGTGGCCGTGGTCTGGCGCACGATCCTCGACTGCGATCGTGCGGCCCGCATGACCCCGGGGGTCAAGCGTTGCCGGGTGCTGTCCCGCGCGGCGGACGGCCGCTCGGAAAGGCGCGAGCACCTGGTCAAGTGGGGCTTCTTCCTGCCGGCCCTGAGATCGACCTCCCGCGTCGACCTGGAACCTGAGCGCAGCATCCGCTTCACCTGCATCGGCGGCGACATCCGCGCGTGCGAGGGGTCATGGACGCTGGAGCCGATCAAGGCCGGGACCGCCACCCGCGTGACCTACGAGATGTGGGCGGCGGCGCCCTTCGCTTTGCCGGCGCCCATGCTCAGCGGCCTGATGCGCCGCGATGTCCCCGACGCCCTGAGGGCCTTGCGCCGAGAATGCCAGGAGGCCGAGTGAGCCCGGCCTCGCAGGACCGTCTTGATGGCCTGTGGCTGTTCGACGGCGTGTGCAATCTCTGCTCGGGCTCGGTCGCATTGGTGCTGAGGCTGGATCGCAAGGGCGTCATCCGCTTCACGCCGATCCAGTCGCCCTATGGCCGCCAGCTGGCCATCACCCACGGGATCGACCCGGACACGCCCGCCAGCTTCCTGTTCATCGACCATGGCCGAGCCCTGGAAAAGACCGCCGCCATCGGCGCCTTGCTGCGCCGGCTCAACCCGCCGTGGCGATGGCTGGCCTTCGTCGATCGCCTGCCCAAGGGGCCTTGCGACACCGCCTATGACTGGCTGGCCGCCAACCGCTACCGCCTGATGGGGAAGAAGGACGCCTGCATGGTCCCCTCGCCCGCTCAGCAAGCCCGGTTCGTCCTGGAGCCTCCGACACCCGCTTCATGACAAGACGGTAAGCTTTCGCCCCGGCGGGGCGATGATAGGGTCGGCGCAACCGCGTTTGCTGGAGCTCACCTGAATGATCCGTCCCGTCGCCAAGGCCGCCCTCGTGGCGCTGGCTCTTTCGACCACCGCCCTGTCGCCCATGGCCTTCGCGGCGCCCGCCGCCGGCGCGTCGATCAGCGTGCCGCCCATCGTCTACAAGGAGCGGGTGCTGGCCAATGGCCTGAAGGTGTTCGCGGCCCGCGATGCGACCACGCCGAACGTGACGGTGCAGGTCTGGTACGGCGTCGGCTCGAAGGACGATCCTGAAGGCCGGTCGGGCTTCGCGCACCTCTTTGAACACATCATGTTCAAGGCCACGCGCAACATGCCCAACGAGACCCTTGACCGGCTGACCGAGGATGTCGGCGGCTTCAACAACGCCTCCACCTATGACGACTTCACCAACTACTACGAGGTGGTGCCGGCCAATCATCTGGAGCGACTGCTGTGGGCCGAGGCCGACCGCATGAGCACCCTGGTCATCGACGAGGCGGGCTTTGCCTCCGAACGCGATGTGGTGAAAGAGGAACTGCGCCAGCGCGTTCTGGCCGATCCCTATGGTCGCCTGTTCGCCCTCTATGTGCCGCAGCAGTCGTTCACCACCCATCCCTACAAGCGCCCGGGCATCGGCTCGATCGAGGAGCTGGACGCGGCCACCGTCGACGACGTGCGCGCCTTCCACGCCACCTATTATCGCCCCGACAACGCCGCCCTGATCGTGGCCGGCAATTTCGACGACGCTCAGCTGACCGCCCTGACCAACAAGTATTTCGCGCCGCTGAAGGCTCCGGCCACGCCGCTGCCCAGGGTCACCGTGGTCGAGCCGCCTCGCACCGGCCCGAAGACCGTCAACACCTACGGCCCCAATGTGCCGCTGCCGGCGGTGGCGATCACCTGGCTGGCTCCGGCCTCGGCCGACCAGGACGCCCCGGCCCTGGCCGTGCTGGACGCCATCCTGTCAGCCGGCAAGTCGTCGCGGCTGTATGACACCCTGGTCTATGAGCAGCAGATCGCCCAGTCGGTGTTCTCCTCGGGCCCGACCAACGCCCAGCCCGGCCTGTTCTATGTCGGCGCCATCATGGGCGGCGGCAAGACGGTGGATCAGGGCGAGGCCGCCCTGCTGGCCCAGGTCGCCCGCCTGCGCGACGCTCCGCCGACTGCCGCCGAGCTGGCCGAGGCCAAGACCGGCCTGCTGGCTGACGCCGTGCGCCGCCGTGAAGAGATCGACGGCCGCGCCTTCGCCATCGGCTACGCCCTGTTGACCGACGGCGACGCGGCCCGCGCCAACACCAACCTTGCCGACCTGCAGGCGGTCACCGCCGCCGACGTCCAGCGGGTCGCGAAAAAGTGGCTGGCCGACGATCGCCGCACCTCCATCCGCTACCTGCCGGAATCGGCCAGGCCGGCCGGCGAGAAGGACAACACCCCGGCCCCGCCCAAGGTCGCCTCGGTGAAGTTCAACGGCACGGTCTTCACCCTGGCCCCCGAGGGCGAGCGCCAGAAGATCCCTGCCGTCGCCGCACCGATCGCCGCCGTCCTGCCCTCGCCGGTCGAGAAGACCCTGGCCAACGGTCTGCGGGTGATCGTGGCCAAGTCCAGCGACCTGCCGCTGATCACCGCCGACCTCACCGTGCGGGGCGGCGCCAGCTCTGATCCGGCCGGTCTGGCCGGCGCGTCCAGCCTGACCGCCGACCTTCTGACCGAGGGCACCAAGACCCGCGGCGCGGTCGATATCGCCCGCCAGACAGAAGCCCTGGGCGCCAATCTGGCGGCCGGCTCAGGCTGGGAAGCCTCGTCCCTGACCCTCAGCGTCATCGCCGACAAGGCTGCCCCGGCCATGGCGATCATGGCCGACGTCGCCCAGAACCCGGTCTTCAAGGCCGAGGAGCTGGACCGTGTTCGCGCCGAGACCCTGGATGGCCTGTCAGTGGCCTATCAGCGCCCCGGCAGCCTGGCCGCCTATGCTACAGCGCCGGTGCTCTATGCCGGCTCGGCCTACGGCCACGTGGCCGGCGGCACGCCCGGCTCGCTGCCGAAGATCAAGCGCGAGGACCTGGTCAAGCTGCACAGCGCCGCCTGGCGTCCGGACAACGCCGTCCTGGTCCTGACCGGCAATCTGTCGCCGGAGGCCGGCTTCGCACTCGCCGAGACAGCGTTCGGCGGCTGGAAGAGGCCCGCCACGCCGCCGCCGGCCACGCCGGCCGCCCCGACCGGCTATAGGCCGCGCAATGTGGTCATTGACCTGCCGGGCACCGGACAGGCGGCCGTGACCCTGGCCAAGCCGGCCATCACCCGCGCCGACCCCAACTACTATTCGGGCCTGGTGACCAATGCGGTGCTGGGCGTGGGCTATTCCTCGCGTCTGAACCAGGAAATCCGCATCAAGCGCGGCCTGTCCTATGGCGCGGGTTCCAGCCTGACCCCGCAGGGCCAGTTCGGCGGCTTCTCGGCCCGGGTGCAGACCAAGAACGAATCCGCCGGTCAGGTGGTCAGCCTGGTCCAGGCCGAGCTGACCCGTCTGGCGGCCGAGCCGGCCTCGGCCAGCGAACTGACAGCGCGCAAGTCGGTGCTGGTCGGCGGCTTTGGCCGAGACCTCGGCACCTCCGAGGGCCTGGCCGATATCCTGGGCAACCTGGCCGTCTATGGCGTGCCGCTGAACGAGATCCAGAGCTATGCGAACAAGGTCGAGGCCGTCAGCGCCAGCGAGGTTCAGGCCTTCGCCAAGTCGATGATGGACCCCGCCCAGACCAGCATCATCGTGGCCGGCGACGTCAAGGCGATGGGTGACACCCTGCCCGCCGCCGTGCCGAACGCCACGGTGATCCCGGCCGCCAAACTGGACCTCGACAGCCCGACGCTGACCAACGGGAAATAACTCTCACCTTTGTCATCCCGGAAGCCTCGCAGAGGCTGTCCGGGACCCAGGGGCCGGCGCACTGCGGTCGCCCCTGGGTCCCGGCTCTCCCCCCGGCCTTCGCCGGGGTGCGGCCGGGATGACAAGACTATTGTGCTTTAGACGCCGGAGCCTTCTTGGCGACAGGCGCCTTGGGCGCCGCGCTCTTGGCCAGCAGATCCCGGATCTCCATCAGCAGGGCCTCCTGGGCCGTCGGCGCTGCGGGGGCTTCCGGCGCGGGCTCGGCGGCGTCGGCGCGGCGGATGCCGTTGACGACCTTGACCAGCAGGAACACCACGGCCGCCACGATCAGGAACTGGATCAGGGTGTTGATGAAGGCCCCGTACTGAACGGCGACCTTCTCCACGGCCTCGGTGGCCGCGTTTTCGGGCTTGAGCACCCATTCCAGCTTGGAGAAGTCGAGGCCGCCGGTCAGCAAACCGATCGGCGGCATGATCACCTGGTCGACCAGGCTCTTGACGATGCCGTTGAAGGCCGCGCCGATGATCACGCCGACGGCCAGATCAATGACATTGCCGCGCGAGATGAACTCGCGAAATTCCTTGATGACACTCATGACCCGGTCTCGCCGATTAGCCCTGCGGAAAGTCGCGAAGCTGACGGTGTTCGGCCACCAAGGTCAAGACAGGGGCAGACTACTCGTCGGCGTTGAGCCGGGCCCGCAGTTCCTTGCCGCTCTTGAAGAACGGCACATGCTTGGCGCGGACATCGACGGTTTCGCCGGTGCGCGGATTGCGGCCGGAGCGCGCCGGGCGCGAGCGCACCGACAGGGCGCCAAAGCCCCGAAGCTCGACGCGACCGCCACCTTCCAGAGCGCCGATCATGCGCTCGAGAATAACGCTGACAACGCGCTCGACGTCTTTCTGCGTCAGGTGCGGATTTTCATTCGCGAGCCTGGCGATGAGTTCAGACTTGATCATCGATATCCCCGGCGCCGGAGGGAGGAACTGGCGCGTGCGGACCTTTGCCCAAGGGTGGTTGAGTCTTCAAGAGGCAGGTTGAGATTCTGTCGCACGACCCGGGCGGTCATTCGAAGCGTCACAGACAGGATGTCCCGGATTTTCCGCCCAATCTGGGTCCACATGCCGGGGCTTGGCGAAAATGCGCAATCTTCTCGCAAGTTTCCCGGGTTTTCGGTTGAAGCGTATCTCGTGACATCCGGACCGAGGAAACGCGCAGTTTAGACCCTTGATCGGGATCATCAGGGTGAGCGCTGTCTTCACCAAAGGTGTCGCCGTCCAAGGACTTAGCGGGACAGGACGCAGGCTGAGCGCAAAGAAAAACGGCGGCCGGATCGCTCCGGCCGCCGCTGACTTCAGTCCCGATGAAGGGGCGAAAGACTATTCCTTGGGGGTGGCCCGCTCGCGCAGAGCCGCGCCCAGGATGTCGCCCAGCGAAGCGCCGGAGTCCGACGAGCCGAACTGCTCGATGGCTTCCTTCTCTTCGGCCATTTCCAGCGACTTGATCGACATCGAAACGCGGCGAGCCGCCTTGTCGATGTTGGTGATCTGCGCGTCGATGCGGTCACCCACAGCAAAGCGCTCGGGGCGCTGTTCCTGACGGTCGCGCGACAGGTCCGACTTGCGGATGAACGCGGTCATCAGGGCGTCGTCTTCGCCGAAGCGAACTTCGATGCCGCCGGTGGTCACTTCGGTCACGGTCACAGTGACGGTCTGGCTCTTGCGATAGGTGTCGCCCGACATCGGATCGCCACCCAGCTGCTTGATACCCAGCGAGATGCGTTCCTTCTCGACGTCAACGTCGAGAACCTTCGCCTTGACCATGTCGCCCTTCTTGTAGCGGGCCATGGCTTCTTCGCCCGAGGCGCTCCAGTCGATGTCCGACAGGTGCACCATGCCGTCGATGTCGTTGTCGAGGCCGATGAACAGACCAAACTCGGTCGCGTTCTTGACTTCGCCTTCGACGGTCGAGCCGACCGGGTGGGTTTCGAGGAACGAATCCCAGGGGTTGGCCAGAGCCTGCTTCAGGCCCAGCGACACGCGACGCTTGGACGGATCGACGTCCAGCACGACCACGTCGACTTCTTGCGAGGTCGAGACGATCTTGCCGGGGTGGACGTTCTTCTTGGTCCAGGACATTTCCGAGACGTGGACCAGGCCTTCAACGCCGGCTTCCAGCTCAACAAACGCGCCGTAGTCGGTGATGTTGGTGATGCGGCCCGTGAACTTGGCGCCGACCGGGTACTTCGCTTCCACGCCGTCCCACGGATCGGACTGCAGCTGCTTCATGCCGAGGCTGATGCGCTGGGTGTCCGGGTTGATCTTGACGATCTGGACCTTGACGGTGTCGCCAACGGCCAGAACTTGCGACGGGTGGTTGACGCGCTTCCAGCTCATGTCGGTGACATGCAGGAGGCCGTCGATGCCGCCCAGGTCAACGAACGCACCGTAGTCGGTGATGTTCTTGACGACGCCTTCGCGGATTTCACCCTCTTGCAGCTGCGACACCAGTTCGGTGCGCTGCTCGGCGCGGGCTTCTTCCAGGATGGCGCGACGCGAGACGACGATATTGCCGCGCGGACGGTCCATCTTGAGGATCTGGAACGGTTGTTCCTTGCCCATGAGCGGGCCGACGTCGCGCACCGGGCGGATATCGACCTGCGAGCCGGGCAGGAACGCCGAGGCGCCGCCCAGGTCGACGGTGAAGCCGCCTTTGACGCGGCCGACGATGGCGCCCATGACGGGCACGTTCTGGGCGTAGACGCCTTCCAGACGGGTCCAGGCTTCTTCGCGCTTGGCCTTTTCGCGGCTGATGACCGCTTCGCCGAGGGCGTTTTCCAGGCGTTCCAGGAAGACTTCGACGTGGTCGCCGACCTTGATGGTGGGCTTGCCGGCGTCATCAACGCCGAATTCCTTCTGGGGAACGCGACCTTCGGTCTTCAGACCGACGTCGATGATCGCGAAGTCCTTCTCGATACCGACAACGATACCCTTGACGACGGTGCCTTCCGCGAAGTCGCGGCCGCCCATGGAATCGTTAAGCAGCGCTTCGAAATCGTCGCGCGTCGGGTTGAAGCTCATATCGTCAGCCATGCTGATGTTTAGTCTCGTGTTGAGGGACGCCCCGTCGTGAAGCCGCCGAATGACGGTTCTGGGGATTCCGGGTGATAAGGATTTTCATGCGGACCGCGGCTTCCTAAGCGGCGGCGAGGCGGGCGTTAGATTAGCCCGGGAGGTTTCCCGACCGGGCGCGCGCCGTCTCGACAATGCGGCGGGCCGCATCGAAGGCCTGCTCTATAGTCATTTCCGACGTATCGAGCAAGACGGCGTCTGAGGCCTGGGTCATGGGCGCGCTGTCGCGGCCGGAGTCCCGCGCGTCGCGCTTGTGGATGTCGGCCAGGACATCGGCGTAGGCGACGGCTTCGCCCTGTCCGGACAGCTGCTTCCACCGGCGTTCCGCCCGGATCTCCGGCGTCGCGGTCACATACAGCTTGGCCGGGGCCTCGGGGGCGATGACCGTGCCAATGTCTCGCCCGTCAATCACCGAGCCCGGTTCGCAGGTCGTGAACTGCCGCTGAAGATCAAACAGGGCCGCGCGGACGCCGGTATGGACGGCGACCCGGCTGGCCGCCTCGCCGGCGGCGCGAGTACGAACCTCGGCCCTTTCCAGTTCGGCCAGATCCAGCCCCTTGGCCGCGGCCTCGGCGGCGGCGGCGTCATCCAGATCGCCGCCGGTCGCCAACAGTCGCACGCCGACGGCGCGATAGAGCAGGCCGGTGTCGAGCATGGCATAGCCATAGAGCGCCGCCAGCCGGCTGGCGACCGTGCCCTTGCCCGAGGCGGCGGGACCGTCGACGGCGATCACGAACCCCATGGTTCAGGCCTCCGACAGATCGGCGCCCAGGCCGCGCATCAGGTCGGCGAAGCCCGGGAAGCTGGTGGCGATCATGCCCGGCTCGTCAACGGCCACGCCCTGCTGGGCGGCCATGCCGAGGATCAGATGGCTCATGGCGATGCGGTGATCGCCATGGGTGTGGACCAGGCCACCGCCGCGCACGGGGTGATTGCCGCCGCGCGTGCCGACGACCGTCATGCCTTCGGGCTCTTCCTCGACCGTGACGCCGCAGGCCGTGAGGCCCGCCGCCGTCAGAGCGATGCGGTCGCTTTCCTTGACCCGCATCTCGCCGATGCCGCGCATGACGGTCGGACCGTCGGCGAAGGCGGCGGCGACCGCCAGGATGGGATATTCGTCGATCATCGCCGGGGCGCGCTCGGGCGGCACAACGACACCCTTGAGCTGCGAATAGCGGGCGGTAATGTCGCCGATCTCCTCGCCGCTGGACATCCGGACGTTCGAGATCACCAGATCCGCGCCCATCTCCTGCAGCGTCGTGAACAGACCGGTGCGCAGTTCATTGAGCATCACGCCCTCGACTGTCACTTCCGAGCCCGGCACGATCAGGCCAGCCACCAGCGGGAAGGCCGCCGAGGACGGATCACCCGGCACCGAGACATGCGTCCCGGTCAGCTTCTGGCCCTCGGGCAGGCGGATGTGGCGAACACCGTCACGGTCCTCGACGATCACCTCGGCGCCGAAGGCGCGCAGCATGCGCTCGGTGTGGTCGCGGGTGGCTTCGGGTTCGATGACCTCGACACCGCCTTCGGCGTGCAGGCCAGCCAGCAGCACCGCCGACTTCACCTGGGCCGAGGCCATCGGCAAGCGATAGGCCAGGCCGCGCAGATTACCGCCCTTCAGGGTCAGGGGCAGGCGACCCTTGTCGCGCCCCAGCCAGGTCGCGCCCATGCGGGCCAGGGGATCCAGCACCCGGCCCATCGGCCGGCCACGCAGGGATGCGTCGCCGGTGAAGGTGGAGCACATGGCAAAGCCCGCCGCCGCGCCCATGATCAGGCGCACGCCGGTGCCGGCATTGCCGCAGTCGATGACATCGGTCGGCTCGGCGAAACCGCCATGGCCCTCGATGCGCCAACGACCGACGCCTTCCTGCTCGACCCGCGCGCCAAAGGCTTGCATGGCCCGGGCGGTCGCCAGCACGTCGTCACCCTCAAGCAGGCCCTCGACCGTGGTCGTGCCACTGGCCAGTGCGCCCAGGATCATGGAGCGGTGCGAAATCGACTTGTCGCCCGGGGCGCGAACGGTCCCTCGAAGGGCTCCGCCGGGCCCGCTTTTCAGTCCAGCCGCCGTCATGCCGTAACCGGCTCCCTGATCATGGTGGGGTTCGCGAGGGGATTGCTTTTGACAGCGGGCCCTGGTCATGGCAAGTGACCGGCCGCTTTTCCCATCTGGATCAAAGGTTCGCCTCTTGGCCAATCCCGAATTGGGCGCAAAACAAATTTGCCCCAACTGCCAATCGAAATTCTATGACCTGGGCCGTCGCCCGGCGCTGTGCCCCAAGTGTGGCGAGTCGTTCGACCCGGAAGAGGCGCTGAAATCGCGCCGCGTCCGCGCGCGCGCCGTCACGCCGGATTACGACGCTGAGGACGAAAAACCCGCCCCCGCGCCCAAGGACGAGGACGGCTTCGAGGACGAGGTCGATGAGACCCCGGAAATCGACAAGGTCCAGCCGGACGTCATCGAGACCGACGACGAAGACGCTGACCCCGGTACGCCGGCCCCCGCGGGCGGTGACGACCTGGGTGTCGACTTCGCCGAGGACGAGGATCTCGCCGAAGACGAAGCCGACGACGTGCCCTTCCTCGAAGACGAGGACGAGGACGAAGACCCTCTCGAGAACGAAATCGAAGGTCTTCCGGGCGCCGGCGACGACGACCGCTAAGACCTGGAACGACGTTCGAAAAATTCTTCGAAAAAAGTTCGCCGGGAGGGTTGATCCAAAAATCCTCCCGGCATAGGTTCCGCGCCTCGCCGGACCCGACCAGATCGGTAGCGGTGAGGTACACCAAGGTTCTCTTGGGAAACCAAGGACCTCGGGGCTTTAGCTCAGCTGGTAGAGCGCTTGCATGGCATGCAAGAGGTCAGCGGTTCGACTCCGCTAAGCTCCACCAAAACGGCCGCTCCCCTAAAGGGAGCGGCCGTTTCCATGTCTGGCCACCCCCGAAGGCCTGACAAACTTCCGCCCTCGCGTGCCATCATTCCTGTCGGACCCGCTGTGCGCGCGGGCGACGAGACGGAGATGATCCATGCGGCCCCTGCTGGCGATGTCGTGTCTGGCCCTGTCGACCATGGGATGCCTGCCCCTTCTGGCCCTGGCGCCCGATGTCGCGGGTGGCGCTGGCCCGGGACTATCTCTGCCCATCCAGTGCGAGATCGGCGTCAGCTGCGAGGTTCAGAACCTCGTCGACCGTGATCCAGGCCCCGGCGCCGGGGACTTCCGGTGCGGCTCCCTGACCTATGAAGGCCATAACGGCATCGATTTCCGCTTGCCGGACCTCCGGGCCCAGAAGGCCGGCGTGGCGGTGCTGGCGGCGGCCGACGGGACAGTGTCCAGGGTGCGCGACGGCGTGGCCGACATCTCGGTCAAGACAACCGGCCTGGAGGCCGTGAAAGGTCAGGAATGCGGCAACGGCCTGGTGGTCGACCATGGAGGCGGCCTGGTCACCCAGTACTGCCACATGCGCCAGGGTTCGCTGTTGGTGAAGGCCGGCCAGACGGTCAAGCGCGGCCAGTCCTTGGGCCAGGTCGGCCTTTCGGGACAGACCGAGTATCCGCACCTGCATTTCACCGTGCGACGCAACAACGAGGTGGTTGACCCCTTCGCGCCTGCACCGGGCGCCGCCGGGGCCTGTGGCTCGGGCGGCGGGCTGTGGACGGCTGCGGCGGCCGGCAAGCTGGCCTACAAGCCGCGAGCAGAGCTCAACAAGGGCTTTGCGGCGGGGCCGGCCGGCATGGCGGAGGTCGAGGCCGGAAACCTGCCGACACCCGACGCAGCGACCCCGCTAGTGGCCTATGTGCGATCCATCGGCCTTAAGGTCGGCGACGAGGCCCACCTGACCCTCAAGGGGCCCGACGGCGTGGTGCTGGGCGACAACAAGGTGCCTCCGCTGACGAGCGCCAAGGCCCAGTATGTGCTGTTTACAGGCAAGAAGGCGCCGGCCGGCGGCTGGCGCAAGGGGCGCTACGAAGGCCGTTATGTTGTGACGAATGGGGGCGTCAAGGTGGTCGACACCACCTGGTCGATCACAATTTAACGATCTTGTGTCGACGGCCCGTGATTGACGGGCGTTTCCCCTTTCAGGTGAACCTGATCTGTGGCATATTCTTATCTCAGCCTTGTTCTCCAGCGCGGCTGTGTCACTCCGGCCGGGTTGCGAAACTTAATGGTTTTGCGGCTCGGCCGTTCGAGTTTTGGGGCTTCGCTCCACTTCACACGTCATCTTCGCCGATCAAAGGATGGTTCATCGTTCCGCTGGGGAATGTGGCGCGCGAAGCTACTTCTCCGAAAGCGCCGGGCTCCATTTCGAATCGAGAGCGCAGCACGCAGTAAGGACCGCTGTGATCGTCGCCTGATGCGCTTCAGGTCGGGATGCGGTCGGAACGCCCGACGATCTGGATCAGGCCATACTTCGCCAGCCAGAGCAGTCCCCGTTCCAACTGCGTGCGTCGTTGGGGCGGATATGTCGCGAGAACTTCGCCGACACTGATCTGCCGACTGGCGCCGACCTTCTTGAACAGGCCTTCGATTTCCGTCTCGCTCGGCAGAGCGAAAGCGCCTTTCCGGGTCATGGAAGACGCCGTGGTTTCCTTGACGAGCGCCCAGGTCACATCGGCCTTGGGGATCAGCATCGTGGTCGGGGTCAGGAACTCGGTGGGGTAGGCCGCGAACAGCGTGTACGGATCCATCCGCCAGGGATTGTTGACGATATTGCGGGGTCTCGGGGCCGCGGAGGGCTCGGCCAGGCGCCGCGCGTTCATCGCCATCCAGAGCGCCTCGTAGCGCGGGATGATCCTCGCCCAATCCAGTTCGGCCACGGCGTGCATGCGCGCGGCCGCGCCCATCTTGGCCCGCAGACCCGGGTTTTCCACGAGCGTCGCGATGGCCCGCGCGGCTTCGTCGATGTCGACGGCTGTGGTCTGGCTCGTCGCGCCCACATAGTCGTCGTATTGCACCCAGTTATTGGCGTAGCGGAAGGCCAGATCCTCGCCCGTACCGGGTCGTGGCGCATAGGTGGCGATGCGGAAACCGTCGATCCCGTGACGGACCGTGTCGCGGTAGCCGTCCCAGTCCGAAACCACATTGGGCATGCCGGCCGCCATAGCCTCGACCGGCGTCAGGCCAAAGGTTTCCTGAATATTGTCCGATAGCGACAGGAAGAAATCGCCCACGGCCCAGATTGAAAAGCGGACATCGGGCTCTCGCCCGTCCAGGGGGATATACTGGACACTGGGGCAGCAAGCCCGGCTGTCGTTATGATAGGCCTCCGTAGTCGCCTCGGTGGGTCCCCAGCCGGCGACCACCCAGGCGATCTTCTTGCCGGTCAGGACGGCGGCGCGCTCCAGGGCCAAAGCCATGGGCAAGGGGTTCATCTTGCCGGCCGGGCTGAAGCGGCCGACATAGAGCGCGACAACCGTGTCGTCGGCGATCCCCAGTTTTTCGCGCCACTGCTTCTTCTGCTGCGGCGACGTTATGAAGTCTGCGACATTGATGCCCAGCGGAATGGTTTCGAGCATGGGCCGGGTCACCCGCGATGCGCCCAGGGTTTCGGCCAGGTAGTCCTCGGTGGCTTCCAGCTGCCGCTCGACCGCGGCGCGAACGGCGCGGGACGTGCAGATCAAGGCATCCCAGGGCTTCACCGGCGCGATCATGGTGTTTCCGATCGCGTCCATCACGCGGTCGGTGGCCGTCGTGTGGGTAATGCCGCAGATCGCATAGGCGGAGTCGTCCAACAGACGCCGGGCCCAGGCCTCGCGGGCGACATGGGGTTGCGGGATATTGACCACGCCGATCTTGGCGATGCCGCGGCGGTCGTTCAGGTTCAGCCAGGTAATGGGCTTGCTGCTCGGCTCGATCGCCTCGACGAAAGCCTCCAGGTCCTCCTGGGGATTGCCGGCGACGTTCCAGAAGACATGCCGTTCCACGTTGGCGTGCCGCAGATAGCCGCGCAGGAAACTCTCGCCGGCCGAATGGCGGCCCATCAGGATCTTGGTCTTGGTGTCGAAGGCTTCGGGATTCAGGTAAATCGCGGCGTGTGACATGGACTCTGAAAACCTGGGGCCTGGCGCGTGCTTGTCCGTGAACTGCTGTACGGAGCCACGGCATAAAAAAGGGGGCCACCCCGAAGAGTGGCCCCCAATCTTTAGTTCAAATCGCTGGTGATTAGCCGGCGATTTGGTCGAACGAGATGTCGCCCAGGTCCGAACCGGCCAGAACGATAACCTGGTTGAACGTCGTGGCGTTAGCCGTGGCGTCGATGAACAGGTAGACGTCCGAACCAACCGCAACGGCCACATAGTGGACGTCGGCGTCAGCCATGTGGTCTGTGGCGTAGGTCGCCGCAGCCGTATAGGTCGCTGCGGTGCTTTCCAGGTAGTTCGTGAGCGAACCGTCAGCGCCGAAGGTCTGGTTGCTCAGGTCGAGGGAGTCATCGGCCGAGAAGTCGGTGATGACGTCGGCAGTCGGGGCCATCGACGAAGCGTTGCCGAACTCGAACACGTCAGCGCCGTCGCCGCCAGCCATGAAGTCCTGGTCAGCGCCGCCGGTGATACGGTCGTCGCCGGCGCCGCCTTCGATGCTGTCGCTACCGGTGCTGCCGTCGATGCTGTCGTCACCCAGATCGCCGAAGATCAGGTCGGCGTCAGCGCCACCGTCGATGGAGTCGTCGTCTTGACCACCACGGATGGTGTCATTGCCAGCGCCACCCTGGATGCTGTCATCGCCCAGGTTGCCCTGGATGTAGTCAGCGCCGGTGCCGCCATCGATGTCATCATTGCCCTGGCCACCGTAGATGGTGTCCTTGCCATTGCCACCATCGATGGTGTCTTCACCCTTGTTGCCGTTGGTGTAATCACCGGTATCAGTGGCCAGCGTGCTGGTCAGGGTGATGGTGTCATTGCCGTCGCCGCCGAACAGGGTGTCGACGCCGCCGCCGGCGGTGTTCATGGTGTCGTTGCCGTTGTCGCCGTACAGGAAGTCGTTGCCCGTACCGCCTTCGAGGACATCATCGGCGTTGTTGCCGTGGATCACGTCATTGCCGGCATCGCCGTTGATGGTGTCGGCGTCGTTGTCACCGTTGATGGTGTCAGCGTCTTCGCCACCCAGGATGACGTCAGCGCCGGTGCCGCCGTTGATGACATCAGCGCCGTTGTCGCCGTTGATGATGTCAGCGCCGCTGCCGCCGGTGATCGAGTCAACGCCGGTACCGCCGATCAGGACGTCAGCGAGGGCACCGCCGGAGAGGGTGTCGTTGCCCGAACCGCCAACGAGCGAATCAACGCCCGCGCTGCCCGAGATGAAGTCGTTGCCGGTGGAGCCGTCGACGGTGGCGGCGGCAGTTGCGTAGATCGCATCGCCAACGGTGCTGCTTTCGGTGGTGCCCAGGGCACCCGAACCAACGAAGTAGTGCGAGGTGTCGCTGAAGGTCACGTCGACCAGCTTGTCGGCCTCGAACGTCACCGAACGATCACCGTAGGTGAAGACGTCCTTGGCGGTCGTGGTCGCGCCGGCAGCGATGGTGGTCTTCACAACGCCGGTCGCGGTCGCGGCCTGGTCAGCGAAAACGAGCGTGTCGGTGGTGGTGTACGCCAGCGCCTGAGCGGCGGTGATGGTTTCGAAAACGTAGGTAGCCATTTTTTGTTCTCCAAAATCGTGTCAACGGGCCGCAAGACCGCCTGCGCCCCCACCACGGAGGTGGAGAACCTGCGTTCCTTAGCCGTACCTAATCGTTCCCCCGAGGGTTACGACCAAGGTCAAACAAGCCCGCGCTATAGTTATCTAATCAACGGAAATTGCGCAACAGCCGAAACGCGCCGGACGGAACGCTTTTCAAGTCGGTCGCGTGCGCGATAAATTTGCAACAAAATCAACCGCCTGAAGTCCGCATCGGAGGCGCCCGTACAGCCGCTGCACTGGCAAGCGAGCGATTCCTCTAGGTTGAACCCGCCGCTCCGTCGCCGCGCAGATCCCTGAAAAGCGCCTGATCGGCGGCGTAGATGCCTCTCAACAAGGCAATATCCTCCGCAGTCGGAGGCTCGTCCCGGCCGGTTTCCAGTCCGACGTGCGAACGACGGGGCCTGATCGGCCCGGGGAACCCGGGAACGTCGAGGAAAGCCGTCACACGGGCCAGAACACCATCGGGATCGGCGTCTAACGCCTCCGACGTCAGGGGCAGAACCTGCTGATGGGGAAATATAGTGTAAAGCTTAGCAAGTTGCGCGCCGTAGAAGCCACGCTCCACATAACTATACTCTCGATGGTAACCGGGCGCCTGCGGGTCGTCGACGCGCGCGCGGCCTTCGCGGATACACCAGGCAAAGGGGTTTTCTTCGGCCCCCCGTGCACGCTCCATGCGCCAGTGCGACCAGGCGCGCTCGACCGGATCGCGAAAGAGCAGGATCAACCGCATCGCGGGATTGTAGGCCGCGATGCGCTCCAGACAGTTGGGCCAGTAGATGTAGATCGGCGTCGCCTCGCCCCGGACGACCGGCGCGGATCGCGAAAACAGCGCGTGATAGCGGCCATGGTCGGGGGCGCGCCAGTCCACGTTGCGATCGTCGTCGAAGAAGTGCGCCTCCTTGATCGCCGGCAGTTCGAGCGCGGGATGATCGACCAGATAGTCGAACAGCGCCGTCGTGCCGCCCTTCTGAACGCCAGCGATCAGGAACGAGACCTTGGGACCGTCCATCGACAGACGCTCAGGACTCGCGCAGGGCGTGGTTGAACACGTCCCCGATCGGACCCAGCAGGTACGACATGATGGTGCGCTTACCGGTCATGATCATCACATTGGCCGGCATGCCCGGATAGAGCTTCACGCCCCCGGGCAGCTTTTTCAGTTCGCTAGGGTCGATCTTCAGTTCGGCCACGAAATGGGATTCGCCGGTCTGGGGGTCAGACAGTGCGTCCGCCGAGACGGTCAGCACCCTGGCCTCGACCTTGGGCACCTTGAGCGAGCTGTAGGCGGCCAGATCGACCTGGGCCAGCATCCCGGCCCTCACCTCGTCGATGTCGGCCGGCCGAACCCTGGCGAGGACGACCAACTGCGCATTGACCGGCACGACATCAAGCAGAGCCTCGCCGGAACCCGCGACGCCGCCGATCGTGTGCTGCGTCAGGTTCAGAATGAAGCCCGCCACGGGCGCGCGGACCTCGGCGGCTTTCAAGGCCTCGATGGCGGCGCCCAGTCGGGGGTTGACCTCGGCAAGCTGCGCGTCGGCCTGACGCTTGCCGTCGGCAGCCTCGCCTTCCCGCTGCTGGTAAAGCGCATTCAGCTGCAGGCGCGTTTCACCGATCTGCTCCTGAGTGCGGGTCATGTCGGACAGCAGTGAGCCGCGCCGGCCCGAAGCCTCGGCGATCGCCCGCTGCAGGCGCAGGATCATCGTCTTGGGCGCATACCCTTTGGCATAAAGCGTTTGATAGCCCTGGAGCTCTTCCTGGCTGAGGCGGTTCTGCTCGTCTATCGAATCGACCTGGATCTGAATGCCGCTCTGGCGCTCACGCAGCTGGATGATGCGCTGATTGAGAATATCCACCTGCCCCTGAAGGGCGTCCCGACGCGAGCGGAAGACAAACTCCTCGTTTCGCATGAGCATCGCAACGCCGGGATCCGCGCTGTTACGGCCCAGCTCGGGCGGGAACAGCAGCGTCTTGCGGCCCAGAGCCTCGGCCGAGAACCGCGCCTGCTGCGCCAGAAGGCTTTGTTGCTGATTGCGAAGGATCGACACCTGAGCCTTGGTGACGACGTCGTCGAAACGCATCAACACCTGATTGGCGGCCACCTGATCGCCGTCGCGCACATAGATCGCCCGAACAATACCGCCATCGCGGCTCTTGAGAGTCTTGCGGCTGCTCTCGACCCGGACCTGGCCCGGAGCGATCACTGCCCCGAAGATCGGCGAGACCGACGCCCAAAGGCCAAGACCCAGAACGAATATCCCGATGACAAGACTGCCCGCGACGATGGGGCGACGAACATGGCGCTTCTGGGCGTCCGACATCGGCGCATCGGCGCCGCCAACCACGGGAGCCTCCAGTTCAGGTTCCGCAACGTTCACGAGTTTGAGGAAATTCTTCATGGCTTTGCCTCGATAGCCTTGACCGCCGCCGGGGCTGCGACCTGGGCCGCCTGAGCCTGAGCCTGAGCCGCGAACTTGCTCATGACCGCCTCACGAGGCCCAAACATCTCCATCGCTCCATCGCGCATCACGAGGATCTTGTCAGCGGACCGGAAGATCGAGGGCTTGTGGGAAACGACGACGACCGTGGCGCCCCGCGCCTTGAGTGTGTCCAGCGCGGTCATCAAGGCCGCCTCGCCCAGCGCGTCGAGATTGGCGTTGGGCTCGTCCAGCACCACGAAAGTCGGGTCTCGCAACAATGCCCGCGCCAGACCGATGCGCTGGCGCTGACCGACAGACAGCACGACCCCGTCCTGTCCAAGATCGGTGTCGTAGCCCTTGGGAAGACGAAGGATCAGATCGTGCACAGCGGCCATCTTGGCGGCCGCGACGACTTCCTCGTCGGTGACGTCATCGGCGAACCGGGCAATGTTGTGCCGCACCGTGCCGGCGAACAGTTCGGTATCTTGCGGCAAATAGCCGACATGGCGGCCAAAGGCCCGGCGCTCCCACGTGAAGACGTCGGCGCCATCCAGACGCACCGTACCGCTGGCCGGACGCCAGATCCCGACAAGCAGGCGCGCCAGGGTCGACTTGCCGGCCCCCGACGGACCAATCACACCAACGGTCTCGCCCGCCTGAATCGCGAAGGAGATGCCGCGCAGCAGCGGGCGCTTTCCATCGGGCGTGGCGAAATTCACGCCCTCGACGGCGACCCGACCCGTTGGCGGCGGGAGTGCGGTCGCGGGCTTTGGCGGCTCATAGCTGTTGAGCAGCAGGTTCAGCCGCTGATAAGCTTGACTGGCCGCGATCATGCTGGACCAAGCGCCAACCACCCTGTCGATCGGCGCGAGGGCGCGCGCTGACAGGATCATGTTGGCGAACAGCAGTCCGGGGCCAATCTTGTGCTCGATGGTCAGCAAGGCGCCGAGCGCCACGATCAGGATCTGGATCGCCATGCGCACGAACTTGATGGCGTTCGACCACACGCCAGCCTGATCGCTGGCCCGGGTGCTGTGTTCCATGGACTGGCGGCGGAAGCGCCCCCAAAGCAGGCCTACACTCGGCAACATGCCCAGGGCGCGAACCACTTCGCTGTTGCGCAAGCCGGCGTCCGTAAAGCTGTAGCTCCTGAGTGCAGCGTCGTTGGCCTCCTTGAGCGGCTCCCGAGTGGTCTGGTCCTGCAGGAAGGCGAGAATGAGCAGGGCCGCCGCGCCGATCAGCGTCAGTCCGCCTACCCAGGGGTCGATGATGAACAGAACGATCATGAACAGCGGCATGGTCGGCAGGTCGAACAGGGTCAGCATCGGCGCGCCGGTCAGGGCCTGGCGGAAGATATCCAGGTCTCGCAGAGCCTGGGAACTAACCGGGCCCTCACGGCGGCTGATGCCGTCGAACAGCGCTGAAAAGACGTGGCCCGAAAGGCGCTGATCGAAGGTCACGCCGAAATTGATCAGCACGCGGGCCCGATAGAAGTCGATGACCGAGGAAATCGCGAAGACGAACAGCACGCCGACGCTAAGGACCATCAAGGTCGCGACGCTCTGACTGGTCAGGACCCGACCATAGACCTGGTTGGTGAAGATCGGCAGCGCCATGTACAGCGCGCTCGAGACGAGCGTAAAGCCCGCCGCGAACATGAGCGAGCTTCGCCCCTCGCGCAGAACTCGCAAGAACAGGCTATTGGGCTGGATACTAGAGTTCGGTCGTTTCATAGGGCCGCTGATCATCCCCGCCGTGAGCTTGATTGCAAGACTGACACCTGAATGTCTGCCGGCTGACTGCGATCCCGCCTGCCTGGACGGCGGTCCAGACGGGTGGCCGAGACATGATCTGCACATTCGATCATGTCAACGGTTTTCGTATCATATTCGATGATGTATGTTGCGTAAATGGTTGCAACCCGGACAGTCACATCGACCGATCACGTCAAGGGCGTGCTCAAGGCCGAACTCAAGCGGCGCAGCCTGACCTATGCCGATCTGGCGCGGCTTCTGGCCGAGCGGGGCGTGGCCGAGACGGAGGTCAATCTTCGCAACAAGATCAGTCGCGGCTCGTTCACCGCGGCGTTCTTCTTCGAATGCCTCATCGCCATGGGCTGCGAACATGTCCGGCTGGGCAAGGCGGACTAAGACTCTGCCAGCCTAACGGGCGCGGACGATGATGAAGAAGCCCAGCAGCATGATCGCGAAACCCACTGCGGCCTGCAGGGTCACCTGCTCGCGGAACAACGCCCAGGCCAGCAGCGGCACCAGGGCCGACCCCAGGATCGAGAATGGATAGGCCGTGCTGAGCGGAATGCGCGTCAGGATGTAGAACCAGAACAGCGCCGTCAGACCGTACCAGGCGAAGGCTCCGATCAGCGGTGGATTGAGCAGGACCTTCTCGACCATGCCGCCCGTGATCGACCGACTGTGGTTGGCGGCAACCTTGAACAGGATCTGGCCGATCGGCAGGGTGATCGAAAAGGCCAGGCACAGCAGGATGTCTTTCAGGGGCATCGGACCGGCCTAGACCGTGCGCTTCTTGGGACGCAGCAGCGGCCAGACGGCGGTGCGGGGTTCGTTCTCGACGTCGTAGGCGATGAAGTTGAGCACCATCTGTACGCCGATCAGGATCGGCAGGGCCGCGAACATGACCTGGCCCGAAGTGGCCGGGCGGGAGTCGGAGACGGCGTCGATCCAGCGCTCGACGCCGAACACCAGGCCAAAGACGGTCAACGGCACGCCGATCAGCAGATAGAGCGAGGCCACCGAGAAGTTGCGCAGCAGGTAGGTGTAGAACAAGCGCTTCAGGAAATTGGAGACGTTCGAGAAGAAGAACGGAATGACGATCTTGCCGACATCCATCTGGCTGACCTCGTCGCCATAGATGGCCGCCATAGGGACATCCGCGACCCTGGCCCGCAGGGTGCCCAGCCGGAACAACAGGTCGGATTCAAAGAAGTAGCGCTTGGACACCTTGTCCAGCCGCACCCGCTCGATCATCCGCGCATGCACGGCCGTATAGCCGTTTGTGGGGTCGAAGACGCTCCAGTAGCCGGTTGATAGCTTGGTCAGGAACGACAGGCCCGCATTGCCGAACAGGCGCAGGGCCGGCATGCCCTGCAGGTCCTCGATGTTGAAAAAGCGGTTGCCCTTGGCGTAGTCGGCGTCGCCGCGCACGATCGGATCCACCAGGACGGAGATTTCGGACGGGTCCATCTGACCGTCACTGTCGATCTTCACGAAGATGTCGGCGCCCAGTTCCAGCGCATGGGCGTAGCCAGTGCAGACCGCGCCGCCGACCCCCTGATTGATCGCGTGCCGCAGCACGACCACACGCGGATCGGCGGCGTTGGCCTCGATGTGGTCACCCACCCTGTCCGGACAGGCGTCATCGACGCAGATGATCACGTCGACCTCCGGCCCCACTGCCGCGATAACCTCGAGCACATGGGCGCCGGATCGGTAGCACGGCAGGATCGCCGCGATCCGCGCGGCAGGCCGCTCGGCGGGAATCAGCGCAGCGGTCGGGGGCTTGGCCGTCATTACTGCGACGGGCGAAGCGTGGCCGAGGCCGGCAAGGCGACCACCGCGATCTGGTGAATGACGAACTGGCCGCCCGGCTGGTCGTCGAGATCCAGGCGCAGGCCGGTGATTGTCGAAGCCGTCCAGTCGCCGCCGCCTTTGCGCAGCTTGGACATGTCATAGACCATGATGGTGGTCTCGCCGGCTACTGGGTCGGCGCCGCGCAGTGGCTTGCCGAAGAATCCCGACGTCTCGCCATGGGCGGCGGTGGTGAAGAACAGCGAACCGTCCCACTTGCTCGCCTCCTTTTCTCGGGTCAACCGCACCACAACGCCATTGTAGCGCCCGCCCTCGATCGCGAGATTCTGAGGCGACCGGACGATCGCATCGATCGCCTGCTCGACGACTCGCAATCCGCCGCCCCGGGCGGGCTCAACCTGGGCCGAAGCGGCCGCGAACCCCTCCGCCGATCCGTCAAAGCGCCACAGATGGGCAGTCTTCAGCACCGTGCCGTCGACCGTGAAGCGGCCGCTCGACTCCTCCCACTTCACCGGCTCGGCCGGGCGCACAGGAGCCGGTCGCGCAGGCTCGGCGGCAGGCGTGGCGGCGACAGGATCAGCCGGCGCGCCCTTGGGCTTGTCGCAAGCCGCGACGATCAGGCAGGCCGCAGCCGCAAGAAGAAGGTTCGAACGAACGGTCACGCAGGGTCACTCCGCAGGTCGCCCTCGGCGCCGCTGCGGCGCAGAGAGGGGTCGAGAACGAGGTAGAACAGGCCGGTCATGGCCGCCAGATCCAGGAAATAGAGATAGCGATAGTCGCAGGCGAGCGAGATCACGAAGAAGCTCGCCGTGAACGCCAAGCCGCCGAACATTAGCCCGGCGATCGCAAGGTCAGGTCCGTCCCGGCGCCAAAGGAGAAAGCCTGCGACCAGCAGCGCGATCACGGCATAGGCCACATGCGAGAAGACCGGGGTGCCGAAGAAGTAGGTGGCGTAATTGTGGAGCGACCAGTCGGCGGGATCAACGGCATTGGTCAGCTTCAGATCGGCGACCAGCGGCTCGGGGCCGCTGACCCCAACGAAGTCGGGCAGACAGACCTCCAGCTTGGGTGTCAGGAACAGCCAGCGGAACACGTCCCAACGCTCCGCCACATAGGCGCCCGTATGCCTGGTGATCAACTCCCGCCACTCGGCGCGAATGGCGTCCTTGGGCGTCGCCCAAAGGGCCTTGCCCACGGTGGGGTCGGTGTCGAAGAAGTCCACGCGCTGGGGAGAGTAGACCGCCACGCCTTTGCGAATGGCGGCGGCGCCGGCAGGATTGGCGGCCTCGATATGGGTCAGGGGATAGCTCGGGTCCCGCGCCACCGCGCCCACGATGTCGTAGTGCTGCAGGATGCGCATCCCGACATCCTGGGTCTTGCCCGGGCCGAGGCTTTTGGGTTGCGCGATCGCGCCCAGAACCAGCATGGCGATGATGGTGGCGACCAGACCGCCGAGGCCCCAGGCCAGGGCCTGACGCCAGCCGTCCCGGAAGCGGATCGCACCCAGGCTCAGCGCCGCCAGAAACACCACGACCAGTCCGTTCTGGCGAACCAGCGCCGCTGTCGCCAGGGCCAGCAGGGCTCCACCGAGAGCCAGCCAGCGCGGCCCGGGGCGATCCCAGGCGGCGGGCAGTCGCGCCAAACAAACAAAGCCGGCGATGGTCAGGTTGGCGAAGAGAACGTCCTTCCAGACGATGGCCTGATAGATCAGCACGATCGGGGAGAAGACCAGCAGCACCGCCACGGGAACCGCCCACCACGAGACCTGCGGGCGGGTGGCGCGCAGCGCCGAAAGGCTGAAGAACAGAAGGGCCGCGCTGGCGATCACATAGAGCCCTGTTCCGGGCACGACCTTGTCGAAGACGCCCAGCAGCCAGGCGAACATTGCCGGGCCCCAGGTGGTGCGCACGCCCGAGCGACCCTCGGCCAGTTGCGCCAGGGAGTCGTAAGAGAGATGGCCCGGCAGATTCGCGCCCAGCATGAACAGCAGGCCGGCGATCAGGACGCCGCGCACGACCTGCGAAGCGTTCAGATTGAAACCCAGTCTTGTCATCGGATGCCCACCCTTCATCGCTCCGGCTTTTAAGGTGCGTCCGCCTCAGTGCAAAGCGCGAAAAGCCGGTCAGCTTGGCAGGGTCGAAGTTTCATGATCAGTACGCGCGATGAAGATCGACGGCATAGAGATCAAACCCTCGGGAACTGCTCCCGAGCAACTTGCCGCCTACAGTCAATTGCTGGGGCGAGTGTTCGGGCCCCTGCCAAAGTTCAGGGTCTCGGCCCTGGAGTGGCTCTATAGAGACAACCCAGAGGGCCCCGTCGTCGGCGCCGACGCTTGGTCCGGCGACACGCTGGCCGCTCACTATGTCACTATTCCCATGCGGACGCGGGTCCAGGGCAGATCCGTGCGGGGCCTGCTGTCGCTCAACACCGCCACCGCGCCTGAATTCCAGGGCAAAGGCCTGTTCACGACCCTGGCCGACGCGGCCTATGCTGCGGCGCGCGAGCAGGGTTTTCAGGGCGTCTTCGGTTTCGCCAATGCCAACAGCACGCCGGGCTTTCTGCGCAAGCTGGCCTTCCAGAAGGTTCGCAGCCTGGAGGCGGGCCTGCTTCTGCGACCGCCGCGCCGTCTGACCGACGCGCCGACCGATTTCCAGGTCGATTGGGCTCCGGCCAGTCTGGCCTGGCGCCTGGCCAATCCGGCGGCGAATTATCGGGTGGTGCGGCAGGGCAACCTGCTGGGCGTCTGGGCCGAGACCGGCGTTCGGGGCCTGCGCTGCGCCGCCTTCCTGGCGGGGCATCCGGAAGTGGCGGCCACCGGCGGTCGGCCCTGGATCCCGCCGCTGTTCATCGGTCTGGAGCCTCGGCTGTCACTGCCGGCTCACGGCTTCGCGCCGATCCCCGCCCGCCTGCGCCCCTCGCCGCTGAACATGATCTGGCGGCGCCTGGATCCGTCGCTGCCCGAGATGCTGGACCCCGCGACCACGGCGGTCAGCTTCCTCGATTTCGACCCCTACTGATGATGACCACCGTCTACATCCTGGCGCATTTCGACGACGAGTATGCAGCCCTGCCGCTGCTGCTTCGCGACTGTCGCGAGGGCGCCCAGCCCTGGCTGCTCTATGTCGCCGACTATGCCTCGCCGGCGCTATCGGCGCGAAGGCTCGCCGAAACGCGCGCCCTGCTGGCCAGTCTGGGCCTGCCTCCCGAGCAAGCGATCCATGTAGGAGCGGGGACCGGCGTCCTGGACGGGGCCGTGTTCGAGAGCCTGCCCGCCGCCCATGCCGCCGTGCAAGCCGCACTGACGCCGATTGGCCCGGTCGACCGGTTCGTCGTCGCCGCTTGGGAGGGTGGTCACGCCGATCATGACGCTTGCGCATTCATGACGGTCACTCTTCGAGACGCTCTCGACCCCGCCATCCCGATAGACCAGTTCGGACTCTATAATGGACGCCGGCTGGTGGGCGGCCTGTTCCGCGCCTGCGCGCCCATCCCCGAGAACGGTCAGGTCCAGCGCCTGTCGCTCAGTCCGCGCGAGTGGATCGCCTTTGCCGCCGCAGTGCGATTCTTCCCGTCCCAGGCCAAGACATGGCTGGCCCTTTGGCCGTCGATGTTCCTGACCTTCCTGGTGCGCGGCGGCTTTGGCTATCAGACGCTGGCGGCAGGGCGCGTCCGCGAACGGCCCCATGCGGGGCCGCTGCTGTATGAGCGCCTGTTCAAAACGCCCTATCGATCGGTGCGCGCCCGGCTGGACACCTTCAACGACGCTTGACGAGCAGGATCAACCGTCGCAACGGCGCGGTCAGCCGCCAGCTGGTGCTGGCCTGCAGGGCCGCGATCGCCTGTTGCAACTCGGCAATATGATTGGCCTGGGCAGCCGCCAAGGCCTCAAGTCCGTTCGCATGGTGCTGGAAGGCGACAAGCTCGCGCTCAACCTGATCCCGCGACCGCTGGAAGATCGCAGCCTTGGACTGTTCGGCCGCTGCCCGCTGACGCCAGACGGCCGTCTCGGCCGTGGCCGCCTCGGACTGCTGCCTAGCCGCTGTTGCGTCTTGCTCGGCAGTGAAGGCACGGCGGGCGGCGAGCTCGGCTTGCTGCTCTGCGACCTCGGCGCGCTGTCGCGCCGCCTGGGCTTGCTGCACATTGGCCTCGGCGAGCTTTTCAGCGGCCTCGATCTGATCGCGCGCGGTCAGGCGGGCGGCCTCCGCGCCCTGTCGGGCCGCGTCGGCTTCGCCGTGCAACTTGCCCAGCATCTGGCTGGCCGAGGCGAGCTCCTCGCGCAAGCCGGCGGCGGCGACCGACACGGTCTGTAGCGCAACGACCTCGCGTCGCATATCCATACAGACCGCGCCCATGGCCGAGTCCAGAGCGGCAATCTCGGCGGCGACCACATCAAGGATCTTGACCGGCGGCGCCTCGCCCCGGGCTGCGGCCTCGAACCATTCGAACACAGCCCGTGCGCCGGACCAGACATCCGAGCGGGTCGAGAGGTCCTCGGCCGTGGCCTCATGGTGGCGATGCGACCGGTTGAGGAAGCCTTCTATATCCGCCGCCGCCGCTTCGGCCGACCGCGGGAGAGCTCGGCCAAGGGTCGCCTCCACGGCGGCCAGGGTCGCGCGCCAGTCGTCGAGCATGGCGTCATAGTCGACAAACAGCCGGTCGGAGCCGCGCGTGTCGCGTTCGACCGCCAGCATGTAGCTGGTCCAGACCAGAACCGATTTCTGGGTCGAGAACCTGTTGCGTTCGAACAGCGAGCGGGCCACCGCCAGGGGGTTGCGGACCATGATCACATAAAGCGGCGTCACACCGCTATCGATCAGGACCTCGCGCCAGAACGGCGCCAGCACCGACGCGCGCGGGTCCTTCATGACCAGCAGGTCGGCCGCGCCGTAATTGGCGGCGACGAAGTCTTTGGCTTCGCCCAGGAAGGTCGACTTCACCCCCGTCGCGCGATCGGCGACTCGCAGGGTGAAGACGTCGTCCCAGCTGGATTCAACAGACGCCAGGATCTTGTCATTGAGGGCGACCATTTCCCACGGCTCCCAGAAGCCGGCGGGATTGTCGGCGGCCGGGGCCATGACGCGCTCGGGCAGGGTCGCACCGCTGAGCGACAACAGACGCGCCATGGCAGAGGTGCCGCTGCGGTGCATCCCCGCGACCACAAGGGCGCGGCGGGCCGTCGTCGTCGTCGCGGTCTTGGCTGGTTTGGCCATTATGCCCCTTACCCCCGGCTATTGTCGTGGACGGCCGGCGCAATCAGGCCCTCGGCCTCCAGCCAGGCCTGATAGGTGCCTGAACCGCTCGCCAGCGGATCGGCAAACGCGGCGCGCAGATCGCCCCGCACGCGATACAGCTCGCGGTGCGATTTGGCGACCTCGCGGCCGTCCTCATAGCGACCGAACGCCCAGTAACCGGCCGGCACGCGCGGGTCGGTCGCTTCCGCGATCAGCCGCTTGTACCAGTTCCAGATCTCGTAGACCTCGTAGTTGTCCTTGGCGTAGCGGCGGGCCATCTGATCGCCGACAGGACCCAGCTTGGTAAAGTGCCAGAAGCGGATCGGCGAGCCGTTGGCCGTGATCCTGCCGTCGCGGCCGATGGCGATCTTGCGATGGGCGATGTTCCAGCTGGCGATGTTGTAGGCCGGATCGCGCAGGATCTTCACGTTCTCGAAGAACGACGGAACATGGTCGCACCAGCGCTGGTCGACGAACAGGCCGTTTGGAATGTCGTCATAGCAGAAGTTCAGCAGACGATCATTCCACCACTTGGCGAACCGCAGGCCCTCGCCGCGACCGCGCACGGCCACGAAGCCCAGATTGTAGATACCGGTCTTCAGGGCCGAGACCTCGTTGTCGAGGATGGCGCCGTACGATTCTTCTGGCTGCAGCAGGTGCGGCGTCAGGACGATATCGCTGGTTTCCAGCATCTCGATCAGAGGGTCCAGCCGGTCCAGCAGGGCCGTGTCAGGATCCAGATAGATGCAGATGTCCGCGCCCTTCTCGAGGGCCTGGTGCATGAACGGGCCCTTCACCGCCGTGCAGACCTCGATCACGTCATGCTTGAACAGCCAGGACTTGAAATCGGGGATGCCCAGGTCGTCGGCATAGACCAGGGTATCGAACTGTTCCTGCGACGGGTCCCAGTTCAGCGCCGCCGGCGGGCGATCGGTGATCAGGGCGACCAGCTCCCATTCCGGATGGCGCTGCCGCAGGGTCTTGAACAGCACCCGGGCCCGGTTGAGGTAGGAGAAGGTGAAGCTGGAATAGCAGACGACCTTCATCGGCCCGCGCCCTTTGCAAGCAGGTCGCCGGTCATGCGGCTGAAGGTCATGTCGAAGTGCTGCGGCTTGCGCTTCGAGCGCGCCAGAGCCAAGGCCCCGCCATCACGGAAGAGCTCGAACAGCTCATGCTCGTCGGCGACCACCAGGCCGCGCGAAGCCGCATCGCCCGCCTCGACGAATTTCGGCACATTGCCGGCATCGGGCAAGGTCAGCACCGCCGCGCCAGCCGCCACCGCCTCATAGGCGGTGAAGCAGAAGGTCTCCGGGCACAACGACCAGATCACCGCGACGTCCAGATCGAGTGTCTCGACCGCCTCGGCCATGCTCCGCCCGCCCGGACCACCCACCTTCTCGAAGGTGGCGCTGCTGGCTTCGTCGGGGGCAAAGCCCAGATGCAGGAACTGGTAGCGGGGATCGCTGCGGAACATGTCTGCAAGACGCGCATAGACCGGCCAGCCCTTGTGGTCGGCGGGCATGCCCAGGAAGCCCACGCGCAGCGGAGCCTTGGCGGCGCGGAGCTTTTTCTTGACCGCTCGAGGCTCCAGCACCGCATGCGGCAGAACCCGGGTCGCCTTGGCTGCCTTGGGATAGGTCTTGCGCCACAGGGCCATGGCCGCTTCTGACGGCGCCACCGCCGTCAGCTCGAAGGCGCGGAAGAAGTCGCCGTGCTCGGCCAGATGGATCTGCCGCCGCTCGCCATAGATGCAGATCCCACAGGCCTGGCTGTCAGGGGGCGGCGCGCCGCAAAACACCACGTCGTTGCGCAGCAGGGCGTAGTTGCTGCAGACGCTGGCGAAGTCGTGGATCCAGAAAAAGCCCTTGCGCAGACCGGCGGCCTTGAGGATGGCGGTGATGGCCGGGATCGTGTGGCCCAGAAAGCTGTGCACAGCGAAGGTCGCCTTGCTGACCCGCCCCGTCAGGGCCTGGGCGACAGCTTCGGCCGAAAACAGGCCCGCGCGCTCGCCGTTGATCAGCAGGCCCACCAGGGGCTGGTCGGTTTCGACATCGATCACCGGCGAATGAGACGCCGGATAGATATGCAGGCGGGGCCGCCCGGCCTCGGCTATCGCGTCCGCCTCGCGGGTCAGGCACAGCTGAACGCCGCCCAGGCTGGCAGTGTAGTCATCATGGCTGACGGAGATGTGCAGGCCAGCCAGCGAGCCGGCTGCGTCGAGGGCGGCCTCAAGCTGCGCGACCGGCGTGACCTGGATCTTGCGCGCGGCGGTGCGAGCCCACAGGACGCGCTCCTCCAGCGGCGGGCTGTTTTTGAGAATGTCGTAGCGAAAGCCGTAGTCTTCCTTCAGCGGCCGACCTTCCAGCCGCCCGGTGATCACATAGTGCTCGAACGGATTGACGCCAGCCGACTTGATGTCCGGATTCACCGACAGATAGACATCCATGATGAACCAGGGCGCAGGATTGCGACCCTCGCTCCAGCCCATGTCCATGAAGTGCTGAAAGGGGTCGACGCCCGCCTCGGCGACGTCGGGATAGCGGTCCAGGTAGAAGGCCGCGTCGAAGGCCTCCCGAACAGGATTGGCCGCTTCGGTCTCGGTTGGCCCCGTCATCGCATTCCTTCCCGAGGCTTCGCCAAACCTAGAAGCGCGCCGCCTCGGGCGCTTGTCACAGATGACAGCTTCTTTCGGTGTTTCGGTCGGTCAACGTCAATAGCTTTCATGAAGGCCGGATGGCGCCCTCTCGCCGCCAGGCCATTGTCGCCAAACGTCCCAGGCCCTATTCGGGAAGCGTCACGACCCAGGGACCAGACATGTCGAGCAAATCCGAAGGGTTGAACGCTCCCGAAAACCGGATCGACCTTCGCGAACACCCGCGCCATGCGCCCCAGGTCGAGGGTACCGGCAATCACCTCGAGATCGGGGAAGGCACGCAGGTCGAGTCGCTGATCGTCATCAGCGGCGACGACAATCGTCTGATCATCGGAGATGGTTGCACCATCTCAGGCTTCGCGCCGGCGGGCGGCGGCACGGCCCTGATCGACCCAAAGCCGGGCGCCATGGCCAGTCTGACGATCCGGGGACGCGGCAACACGGTCGAGATCGACCCAAAGCCGGGCGCCATGGCCAGTCTGACGATCCGGGGACGCGGCAACACGGTCGAGATCGACAAGAGCTGCCGGCTCGGCACCAACATTACCGTAGTCGGTGACAACAGCCGCATCCGCCTCGGACCGGGCTGCGCTATCAACGGCTTCATAAGCCTGCTGTCTCCTACCGGCTGTGCTTTGCTCGTCGGCGCCGGCACCACTATGGTCCAGGTCTCTATCCAGCTGCATGAGCCCGGCCAGATCATCTTCGGCGAGGACTGCATGGTCTCATCCCAGGCCTATGTCTCGCTCAGCGACATCCACCCGATCTATGACCGCGCAACAGGGCAGCGGGCCAATGCGGCGGCGGACGTCATCATCGGCGACCATGTCTGGCTTGGTCTGCGCAGCATGATCATGAAAGGCGCGAAGATCGGCGACGGGGCCGTGGTCGCCGCTGGAGCGATCCTTTCCGGATCGGCGCCCGACCATGCGATCATGGCGGGCGTACCGGCGCGGGTCGTGCGCGAAAACATCATCTGGCGCAGAGAGCTGTCAGAGGGCGCGCCGGAGCCGGAACCTATGCTTTTACCGTCATCCCGCAGCTGGTGGCCGTTCGGGGCCTCCCACATTCGCTCCCCGGATTGACCGCGCAAGCTTGCGCGCATCGGTGTCTAGCGCCTAACCTTCCCTAACTTTAACGGCGCACGCGATGGCCAGCACCCCAATAACAGCCACAATCCTACGCAGGCGCGTCCTGGAGGATAGCGATTTTGGCCGCCACGATTCGTTGAACAAGATCCTGCGCTTGATGGCCCAGTGGCGCGCGACGCTGCTGTTCAACACCTACGTAAAGACTCATGGTCTCAAGATATTTTCCGGCCCCTTTCAGGGAATGGAATATCTGGACTACGCTACAGAAGGCTGCCTGATGCCGCGCCTCATCGGCTGCTATGAGTCGGAGCTGCACGAAGATCTTCGGGACTTCGCAAAGGCCGGAATCGATGCGATCGTCGATATCGGTTGCGCCGAGGGCTACTACGCTGTCGGTCTGGCTAGGCTGATGCCGGGCGCAATTGTGCACGCCTACGACACCGATGGACGCGCCCGAAAAGCCTGCGCTGATCTCGCGTCGCGGAACGGCGTCGAGGATCGGGTCATCATCAAGGAAGAATTCGTCGGCGAAATGTTCGAGGAGTTCGTCGATCGCAAGACCCTCGTTATCATCGACGCCGAAGGATACGAGGACGTGATCATGCGACCGGACCTCTATCCGGGACTGACAAAGCTCAACATCATCATGGAAACCCATCCGGGGCTCGTGCCCGGCGTTTTCGAACGCATGCTTGAAAGGTTTGGACCGTCGCACGACATCATCGTCCGCCGCCAGGGGCCGAAGACCATGCCGTTGCCCGAGTGGATGCAGGAGCTTGGGCACCTTGACCAACTCATCGCCGTCTGGGAATTTCGGGCGCGCATGACGCCTTGGTTGGTGATGACGCCCCGCAGCGCAAGCGCTATTGGCGGCTAAACTCCCGACCATAGGATCACCGAAAAGTACCCCCGCATGAAAGTTTACGTTACCGAAGCCCTTCGTTCGCTAGCGAAGCGGCATCGCATTTTCACCGCCGATCCCGGCGACATGTGGCCGCTGGGTGGATCGGTCTATGTCGGCAATGATGCGACCGTCGAACCCTATGCGCATATCCTTTCCGGCACGGTCATTCCCAAGGCGATCGGCGCGTTCTCCTACGCCCACTCCCTGCTCGACAACCATCTGTCTATCGGTCGCTACACTTCGATTTCATGGCGCATGACGATCATGGGCTCGGCACATCCTGCACATTGGGCCAGTTCGCACCCATTTTCCCATGGCCCATGGCCCTTGCATGGTATCCGCGCCTACCTCCTCGACACCAATACAGGCCCCATCGCGGTCCATGCCTTCGATCAAGGCCCGCAGGAGATCGTGATTGGCAACGACGTGTGGATCGGCGCCGAGGTGATGATCAAGCGAGGCGTCACCATCGGCGACGGCGCGGTCATCGCCGCCCGCAGCATTATCACCAAGGACGTGCCGCCTTACGCCATTGTCGGCGGATCTCCAGCGCGGCTGATCCGCTATCGCTTCGACGAGGCGCTCATCGAGGATCTTCAGGCGAGCCAATGGTGGCGGTATGGTCCAGACGTGTTGCAGCAACTGGATGTTCGCGACCCGGTGGGCTTCCCTGATCGCCTGCGGGAAGCCGAGGCGCGCGGTGACATTAGGCCGATGACCTTGGATCCTCTCACGGCGACGGCGATAATCGAAGCGAGCGTGATCGGACGACCAGTCGGAGGAGCGCCTACCGCGCCATGACTTCGTCGATCAGATCGAGCCAGGCCGGAACACCCACGGTCTCGCGATCAAACCGTTCCATCGCGGTCTCTCTCGCGGTGGTCCTGAGCGGCGCGTAGGTCGCAGGGTTTCGACAAACATCGACGAGAGTGTCCGAAAGGCCCTCTACATCGAAAAAGTCGCGCAGCAGTCCATTGACGCCGGGCGTGATCGCGTCGCGCAGCGGCGCGGTGTCCGAACCGACGATCAGACATTCGCAGGCCATCGCCTCGACAAGCGACCAGGAGAGGACAAAGGGGTAGGTATAGTAGACGTGCGCCGTCGAGATCGACAGCGCCTTGACCATGTCGGCATGATCCAGAGCGCCGGTGAAATGAACCCTGTCCATATCCAGCCGTTCGCCGACCTCTGCCAGCATCTTGCCTTTCCAGGTCTGTCCGTTGGGCAGCGAGCCGCCATAGACCTTGGTGCTGTCCGTTCCAATCAAGAGCACTTCGGCATCCGGGCACCGCTCCAGGAAGGACGGCAGGGCGCGCATAAAGGTGTGAAAGCCTCTCAGCCGCTCGAAATGGCGATTGATGAAGGTGATGACCGGCTTGCTACCGTCGAGTACTCGCCCATTGCTCAGCTTTAGGCTTGCACCCGGAACCCGCCTGGCTCTGCCAAGATCGACCCCTTCATGAATGACCCGGATGCGGTCCTGAAGACCGCGCGGCAGAAGCGACGCCTGAAATGGCGTGGGGCACACGATCATGTCGGCCTCGGAATAGGCCAGGGCTAGACCCATGTTCTTGGCGTGAACGCGAAAATCGGAGGTAGGCGTTGAGGTCTCGAACTCCGGGTCGAAATTCACGTCGCCGCCGCGAGACCGGTAGAAGAATTCGCCAAACAGGATCTGCCGCGCGTTGGGGAAAACCTCGCGCAGTTGAAGGGTCTCGCCCCATCCGGGATGGCCAATGATCAGATCAGGCGTGAAGCCGTCGGCCTTCAACTTCAGAGCCGCTTCGGCTGCCGACTGCGCTCGCATCAGATCTGCTTCCGCGCGTGTGGCGGCGTCGAAAATTCCCGGGGTCGATCCACGCGACAACTTCCAGCGTCGCACATCGATCCCAGGGCGCCCTTTGACGCCTTGATCGCCAATCGCCGCCACCTTGTGGCCGCGCTTCAGGACCGCGTCGGCGATATGCGGAAACTGCCCGGGAAAGTTCTGATGCACAAAAAGAATTCGGCTGGCCGCCACATCGCCCTCATTGATCTGCCGCCCCCGTTCTTGATCACCGGCGCCTGCGGCGTCAATGGTCGAAGGACACGACCGGACAGGATCGCTTCCGGCACGCTGGACTATCGGCCCGCAAACCCCCTAAACCGCCAGTGAGCTGTGTCGCCAACACAGCGCAGCCACCCTGTTTGAAAGGCGACATCCGTTGACGTCTCGTCTTGCGATCTATCACCCGGCCGGCCGGATCGGCCTTGGCGAGAACGTCTTTGGCAAGGACGTCGCCAATCTCGAACTCTTCCGGGCGATGGTCCAGCACGGCGGCCACGAGCAGGTCGATTTCCTGACCCACGCCGCGGTGCAGCCTCAGGACCTGATGAAGAGCCTGGTCGGCGACCAGCCCTGCTCGACCCGGATCACGACCTCGAGCATCCTGGCCCAGGGGGTCGCGGCGGCCGCGGGAACCCTGCTGCGGGGCGGGCCCCGGCTGGAGGAGCTGGCCTGGCAGAGGCGGCGCAGCGTCGGTGATCGCGGCTTCAGCCTGATCGGCCTGATCCACACCATCGCCCCGCCGACGATGCGCCAGGACATCGCCATGGCCTCGGTCGCGCCAACCCAACCCTGGGACGCCCTGATCTGCACATCGCCTTCAGTGCAGCAGGCCATGGAGACGATGTTCGATGAGTGGTGCGAATTCCTGAGCGAGCGCTTTGGCGACGCCAAGCGTATCATGCGACCCCAGCTGCCGCTGATCCCGCTCGGCGTCGACGGCCCGGCCCTTCGGGCCACGGCTGATCGACCCGAGGTCCGCTCGACCGCCCGCGCAGAACTGGGCATCGGCGAGGAAGACATTCTGGTCCTGTGGGTGGGTCGCCTGTCATTCTTTGAAAAGGCCTTCCCCCAGCCGATGATCCGGGCGGTCGAAGAGTCCGCCAAGGCCACCGGCAAGCGCGTGCATTTCGCCATGGTGGGATGGTTTCCGAATGGCGCGGAGGGCGAGCGGATGTATCGCCAGGCGGCCGCGGCCCACGCGCCGTCGGTCGGGTTCCACATCGTCGATGGCAATGACCGACAGCGCCTTGGCGCCCTGTGGGCGGCCTCCGATATCTTCCTGTCGCTGGTCGACAATATCCAGGAGACCTTCGGCATCACGCCGCTGGAAGCCATGGCCTCGGGCCTGCCCGTCGTGATCAGCGATTGGGACGGTTATCGCTACACCGTACGCGATGGCCAGGAGGGCTTTCTTGTCCCCACCCTCGGCGGTCCCGAAAACGCCCTGCCCGACGAGATGATCGCGGGCCACGACTTCGGGCTCAAATCCTATCAGCAGTATGTCGGCGTCATCGCCCAGCACACCGCCGTTCATGTCGGCCGGGCCGCCCAGGCGCTGTCCGACCTCATCCGCTCCCCCGATCTTCGCCGCAGGATGGGTGACGCCGGGAAGCAGCGCATACGTGACACGTTCGACTGGCCGGTGGTGGCCCGTCAGTATTCGGCCCTGGCCGAGGAACTCTCAGCGGTGCGCGCCGCCGCGGAAGACACGCGCGCCCGGTCGACACGCAATCCGGTCAAGGGCGACCCCTTCCGCAATTTCGCGGGTTTCGCGACCCAGGTGCTGTCGCTCAAGAGTCGGCTGACCCTTCGGAATGGCGTTGGACCAGCCGATCTGCAGCGCGTCCAGACCATCGAGCTGGACATGTTCGCGGCCAAATGGCGCGGAACCCATGAGGAGTGCCAGACGGTCTTTGCTCACCTGGCCGAAGGTCACGCCGCCACCACGGAAGATCTGTTGCTGCTGTTCCCTGCGCCGCGCCGCCGCGCAGTGCAGCTCAGCCTGTTGTGGATGGCCAAATGCGGCTTTCTGGAATGGCTCTGACCCGGCCCGGCCTTGAAACCCAAGGCGACAACCTCCACCTCAGACGGGTATCGCCGCACCGTGGCTGACGTCAGGACGGGACCGGCGGACGAAGTCGCTTAAGCGAAGGACTTCGCGATGACCCGGACCATCCTGTTCGACAGCCCCTTTCTGCTGGGCTTCGAACACACCCGAGACCTGATCGAGCGCGCCGCCAAGGCCGCGTCGGAAAGCTATCCGCCCTACAATGTCGAGCAAGACGACGAGGGCGGCGTGCGCATTACTCTGGCCGTTGCGGGATTCTCGCCTGAACACCTGCACGTTACCGTCGAGGGCGGCCAGTTGATCGTCGCCGGCAAGCGTGACGCCGAGGCCAGATCAGAGACCGACCGGGCTTTCCTGCATCGCGGCATCGCGGCGCGGGGATTTGTCCGCACCTTCGTGCTGGCCGAAGGTATCGAGGTGACGGCGGCGACCCTGGAGCATGGCCTGCTGCACATCGATCTGGCCCGGCCGCGGCCAGAGAGACTGGTCAGGCGCATCCCGATCCGCTCCGTCGCCTGAGCCCATTGCGGCGATTCACACGTTCAGTCCTGTCCCGCCCCGAAATGCCCGCTGAACCGGGCCAGATCCGGCGCGTTTCCTATTCAAGGAGGTGGTCAAGATGACACCTGGCACCCACAATCCGGTCTTCACGACAGAAGCCTTCGCGGCGCTTGGCGCCCCGGATCTGGTCTATGTTCGACCGATCAAGGCGGCCGAGATCCTGGCTGATGCGCCCCCCGGCTCAGCCGAAGATTTCGATCTGCTTCCCGACCAGACCCTCTATGTGGTCTGCCGCGCCGACGGCGCCCGGCTGGCCGTGATGGTCGACCGCGACACGGCGATCGCCGCCGCTCTCGCCCATGAACTGGCGCCGGTTTCGGTGCACTGACCCGGCACGCGGCGGCCTCGAAGGCCGCCGCATTCGCCGTTCAAGCCGATCAGAAAATCACGCGGCTGTGCTGGTCGCTTCGTGCGCCAGCAGCACATGTACGGCGTCAGCCGATCTCGCCTGGCGCAGGCGCTCGCGTAGCTCGGGCTGGCGCATCAACCGCGAGACACGGGCCAGCGCCCGCAGATGTTGGGCGCTGGCGTCGCGCGGCGCAAACAGGGCCAGCAGAAGGTCGACAGGCTTTTCGTCGACAGCGTCAAAGGCCACCGGCGTTTCCAGTCGCACAAACACCGCGCGAACCTTGTCCAGACCCTCGATCCGGGCATGGGGAATGGCCACGCCCTGACCCACACCGGTCGAGCCGGCAGCCTCGCGCTCAATCAGGCCTTCCAGCACGGCGGTGGCGTCGACGCCGAGAACCCGGGCCGCCACGTCGGCGATCACGCCGAGCACCTGCCGCTTGCCTGGAGCACTGACGCGTAGCGCCACCGCTCCAGGATCCAAGAGATCGCCGATAGTCATGGACTTAAACGCTCGCTCAATGTCAGCCGCTGCAACACAATCGCTGAGAGCCCTCCGGAACGTTCAGGATCATGACACGATCCCGTTAGCTCGCGGTTGACCCGTTCCCGTTCAGCGACTTCGTGCGTTCGGGGTCGATCCAGCCGATATTTCCGTCTGGCCGCCGGTACACCACGGACAATCCGTCGTGAGCGGCGTTCCTAAACACGATTGCCTGGGACTCGGTCAAGTCCAGTTCCATGACAGCCATGGAAACGGTCATTACCTTCAGCGAGGACTGGGTCTCGGCGATGATCATGGCCGAGGGGGCGCCGGCCGGATGGTCGGCGTCGTCGCCCCAGTCGTCGTTCTCGTGCTCGTCGATATCGGGAGCCCGCAGAACGTACATCGCAGCGTTCTCGGCTTGTTTGGCTGAGGCCGCGATGGAGTGACTCTTGAGTCTTCGCTTGTAGCGCCTGATCCTCGTCTCGATCTTGGCCAGGGCGGCGTCAAACGCCGCATGGGCGTCACCGCCCGCTCCATGGCTAAGAAGTTGCTGGCCCGAAGCCAGCTTTACCGAACAGTCGGCCCGGAAGGCATGGCCCTCCTTGCTGATGACCACGTCGGCGTTGCCGCCGCGATCAAAATACTTGCCGATGCTCAGGGTGATTTCGTCGGAGACTCGCGCTCGCAGAGCCTCGCCAACGTCGACATGCTTGCCGGAGATTTGGACTTGCATGGCCTAACAACGCGCCTGTCCAGAGGCGGTGTCAAGCGGCTGTAAGGGGTTCAGAAAAAGCTCGAAACAAGACCGATGATCTTGTGAACGGCGGCGGTCACAACCCCCGCGCTGACGAACAACAGCCCCAGGCTGACCAGGGCCATCAGATAGCCCACCAGGGCCAGAAAACCATCGCGTTGCAGCAGGGCCAGGGACAGAATCGCCACCGTTGCGCCAGGCGCGAAATTGCCCAGAGGGATCGGCAAGATGAGGACGAGCGCCAGCAGGGTGCAGACAACGCCGATCATCCGCTCGCCCAGTGGCGTGAATAGCCAGGAAAGGCGCGGCTTGGTAATCAACTCCATGCGCTTGACCATGGGGGTAAGCCTGCGGAACAGGCCGCGCAGGTCGTCGCGCTTGACGGGACGGTCGATCATCCGCTGCGGCAGCCAAGGCGCGTCAGCCCCCAGAGCGATCTGCGGAGCCAGCAGCAGGATTGGCAGGCTGAGGATGGTCGAAGAGCCCGGCGGCAGCGGCAGGCAGTTAAGCGCGCCGAACACAAACAGCATCGCTCCGAAGGCGCGGCTGTCGAAGGCCTCCAGCATCTGGCCGACGGTCAGGATCGGACGCACGTCCTCGCCAAACCCCTCGATCACATCCGCTAGGCTATCGGTCGACATGCGCGCTCCTGTTCCCTGGAGCTTATAACGCAGGACCAGCCAATGGGTCGTGAACGCGTGAAGATAGATCTACGACGCGGTTGGCTCAGCACGATTCCTTAATCAGGCGCCGGCGCTCCACCGAGGAGGGGATGCGCATAGCCTCGCGATACTTGGCCACCGTGCGGCGCGCGATATCCACGCCGGCCGTCTTGAGGATCTCGACGATGGCGTCGTCGGAGTGAACATCCTTCTCGGCCTTTTCGGCCTCGACCAGGCCCTTGATCTTGTGACGCACGCTGGCGGCCGAGTGGGCCTCGCCGCCCTCGGACGACTGGATGGCCGAGGTGAAAAAGAACTTCAGCTCGAACACCCCGCGCGGGGTGGCGATGTACTTGTTGGAGGTGACCCGGCTGACGGTGCTCTCGTGCATGCCGATGGCGTCGGCGACGGTCTTCAGGTTCAAGGGTCGCAGGTGCTCCACGCCGAAGGCGAGGAAGCCGTCCTGCTGGCGAACGATCTCGCTGGACACTTTCAGGATGGTCTTGGCGCGCTGGTCCAGGCTCTTCACCAGCCAATTGGCGGTGGCCATGCAGTCGGAGACGAAGGTCTTTTCCTGATCGGTGCGCGCGCCCTTGGAAACCCGGGCGTGATAGCGCTGGTCGACCAGCACCCGGGGCAGGGTGTCGGTATTGAGCTCCACATGCCACATGCCGCCCAGGCCCTCGCGGACATGGACGTCAGGCACCAGGGTCTCGGCGGTCTCACTGGCATAGGCCGCGCCCGGGCGCGGGGTCAGGGCGCGGATCTCGGCGATCATCTCGCGCAGATCCTCGTCGTCGACGCCGCACACCTTGCGCAGGCCGTTCATGTCGCGGCGGGCCAGCATGTCCAGATTGTCGAGCAGGGCGGCCATAGCGGGGTCGTAGCGGTTCTGGTCCTTGAGCTGCAGGGCCAGGCACTCGCGCACGTCGCGGGCGAAGACCCCGGTGGGCTCAAAGCCCTGGAGCACGGTCAGGACGCGTTCGACCAGCGCCTCGGCGCAGCCCAGGCGCTCGGCCGTCTCGGCCAGGTCCAGGCGCAGATAGCCGCCCTCGTCGACGCCGTCGATCAGGATATTGGCCACCAGTTGCTCGGCTGCCGACAGGCCTGCCTGGACCAGCTGGCCCTGCAAGTGTTCCGACAGGGTGGGAACAGCCGTCAGGGCGCCTTCATAGTCGCCGTCATGCTCGAACGAGCCGCCGCCGCCGGCTCGCGACCAGTCGATCTGGCCGCCGGCTTCCTGGGCTTGCTCGCCATCGCCCGAGGCGCGCTCGCCGGGCGAGACATCGTCTGGCGTGGCGTCCATTTCCGAATTGGCCGAACCTTCGGCCACAATGTCGACGCCCATATCGCTGGCGGCCGGCTCGCGCTCGACCTCGGACGGGGCTTCGCTTTCGCCCTCATCGCGCTGCAGGAGCGGATTGCGTTCCAGCTCGGCCTCGACGAAGGCGTCGAGCTCGATGTTCGACAGCTGCAGCAGCTTGATCGCCTGCTGCAGTTGCGGGGTGATGACGAGGCCCTGGCCTTGCCGCAGTTCCAGTCGATGGCCGAGAGCCACTGCGCCCTCCTGGGCAAATCGAAATGTTCGATCCCCATTGAAGGGCAACTAGGTTAACGGGGCGCCAACGCCTGCAATATTCGGGCCGGTGCGACTTTCAGTCCTGTCGTCGACCAATGAAAATCCCGCGAAGCCGAAGGGCCTCGCGGGATAAGTCATTCTACAATTGGGACTATTTTCTAGACACGTTCGGCGAAATGATCGCCCAGATAAACGCGGCGGACTTCCGGGTCCTCGATGATTTCCTTAGGGGAACCCTCGAACAGCACCTCGCCGGCGTGAATGATTGACGCGCGATCGATGATATCCAGCGTCTCGCGGACATTGTGGTCGGTGATCAGAATGCCGATGCCGCGCTTCTTCAGATAGCCGATGACCTCGCGGATATCGGCGATGGCCAGAGGGTCGATACCGGCGAAGGGTTCATCCAGCAGCATGAACGACGGCTCGCTGGCCAGGGCCCGGGCGATTTCCACCCGACGTCGCTCGCCGCCCGACAGGGCCACGGCCGGCGACTTCCGGATATGGGTGATCCGCAGTTCTTCCAGGATGTTGGTCACGGTCTCGGCCGCAGCGCGCTGGTTCTTCTCGCGCATCTCGACCACGGCCATGACATTCTGCTCGACGGTCATGCCCCGGAAGATCGAGGCTTCCTGCGGCAGATAGCCGACGCCGAGGCGCGCGCGCTGGAACATGGGCTGGGCGGTGATGTCCTCGCCGTCCAGATAGATCGAGCCGTAGTCGGCGGCGATCAGGCCGGTGATCATGTAGAAGCAGGTGGTCTTGCCCGCCCCGTTGGGGCCCAGCAGGCCGGCCACTTCGCCGCGCTTGAGACGCAGCGACACGCTCTTGACCACAGGGCGGTCGCCGAACGACTTGCCGATGGCGTCAACGAACAGGCCGTTCGCTTCAGGGCGATCTGAACCGCCAAGGGTCGTCATCTTCATTCGAGCGAGCCTAGCGGTTAGCCGGAGCCGGGGTCTGGGACTTTTCGGGATAGATCACCGAGCGCACGCGCCCGGTCTTGCCCCGGCCCTTGACGTTGGATTCCAGCTTCACGTCGTTGGTCTTGGTGTTGACCGTCATGCGGTCGCCCCGCGCAACGTCCTGGCCGCGCACGACGATGACATTGCCGGTGATCACGATGGTGTCGTTGGAATAGGTGAACACGGCGCGGTCGCCCCGGACTGTCTGGTCCTGATTGACGAAATAGACGTCGCCTTCGGCTTCCACGTGGTCGACATCGCCGCAGGCGTTCGAACCGGCCTGGGCCCCGGGCTTGCGGGTGGAGTAGGCGTTGACCACGCTGGCCCGCAGCCGGCTCTTGTCCTGCAGCATCTCGACATTGCCGCGGAAGATCGTGCGGCACTGGCTGTTGATGTTCTCCTGCTCGTCCGCGGATATATCCACGGGCGCGCTGGAGTCGTTGATGCTCTGGGCGAAGGCCGAGCCGCTCGCCAGGATCAGTGCGGTCGCCGTCGCCGCTGCCATCCAACGCTGGATCAAGTCAGAGTCCTTATCTTCGAAGCACGGCCATGCCGCGCGCCTCTACTTACTTCCGTTCGAGCCGGGTGCGAACCCCACCCCTGAAAACGACCCGATCACCCTTGTCATATAAGGTGTAGGCGTTGGATTTCACCTGTCCCGTCGGACCTTCACCCAGCATGGCCGTCTCGCCGCTGATGTTTCCAGTCTTGGTGTCTACGACTGCCTCTTCTGAAGCGAAGCGATAGCCCGCGCCATCGTCGATGCGAACATCGCCGCTCAGGGACAGTTTCATCGTGTCTTCGCGATAGATCCCTGACTTGGCCGTCACCCGGCTGGGCTGGGGTTCGTCGAAGCCGAGGGTCAGGGTGGGGGATTCCAGCCGGACGTTCTGCATGTCGTTATCGTCGCGCACAGCCGAGTGCGCGGTGATCATGAAGCTGCGACCATCGCCGGACTGTCCGTAGAAGCGTGGCGCGATCATGCGGATCTGGGTCTTGGCCTCGGCGGGCGGTCGGGCCGCAGCGCGCATCGAGCGCCAGGCGACCTGGCCACCCACGCCGATCAGGATCACGGCGATCGTCGCCGGCAGCACCACGCGCATCAGACGCACCCGGCGCGAGCGCCGGCGCCACTGCCCCAGATCCCGGGCGATCGACCGTCCAGTCATGGTCGCGGCTGCGGTCATCCCTAGGTGTGCGCGAAGATGTCGACGTCTTCCCAACCCGCCAGATCGAGGGCGGCGCGGTGGGGCAGAAAGTCGAAGCAAGCCTGGGCCAGGGCCATGCGGCCCTCGCGCACCAGCATGGCGTTGAGCTTGTCGCGCAGGCCGTGCAGGTGCAGCACGTCAGACGCTGCATAGGCAACCTGTTCGGGGCTCAGCGTCGCTGCGCCCCAGTCCGAGCTTTGCTGGGCCTTGGACAGCTCCACGGCCATCAGTTCGCGCGTCACGTCCTTGAGGCCATGACGGTCAGTATAGGTGCGGGCGAGCTTGGAAGCGATCTTGGTGCAGTAGACGGGCGCGGTCATCACGCCCAGATGCAGCAGGAACATGGCGATATCGAAGCGGCCGAAGTGGAAGAGCTTCAGGATCTTCGGATCGGTCAGCAGGCGCTTCAGATTGGGCGCGTCGTAGCTGCTACGGTCCAGCTGGACCAAATGGGCGTCACCGTCGCCGCTCGACAACTGCACGACGCACAGCGGGTCGCGACCCAGGCGCAGGCCCATAGTTTCCGAATCGATCGCGACTACGGTCGCGCCGGCAAAGGCATCGTCGGGCAGGTCGCCCACATGGACAAAATTGGTCAAGGTTTCAGAGCTCTCCGGCGACACGCCTGAGCGACAGACGTCGCCGAGGCTCGCGCGCCCGAACAGGTACGCACGACACTATAATCACGATGAAAGAGATATCTATTCGCAAGGATCTATCGGCGCCACCCCGACCTTCTTTCGAAGGTTGGTAGGGGGTGGTGCCCAGGAGAGGACTCGAACCTCCACGACCTTTCAGTCACTGGCACCTGAAGCCAGCGCGTCTACCAATTCCGCCACCTGGGCCCGCAGAGCAATCCGTGGATCGCCGCGAGGCCGGGACGTTTAGGGAAAGCTTTTGGCGCCGTCAATCGCCAAATCGCGCATTTCGTTGCGAAGCCCCTCGCGGTCGTCTATCCCCCGCGTCATCGCAAGCGACGGGGATTGAAAATGCAGGGTCTGGTCACGGTGTTCGGCGGCTCCGGCTTCGTCGGCAGCCAGGTCGTGCGGCAGCTCGCCAAGGCGGGCCACCGCGTTCGTGTGGCGGTGCGTCAGCCCAACCTGGCTTACAAGATGCGCATGCTGGGCGATGTCGGCCAGATCGAGGTCGTCCAGGCCAATGTCCGCAACGTCGCCTCGGTGACGCGGGCCCTGGAGGGCGCTGAGGCCTGCGTCAATCTGGTCGGCCTGCTCTACGAGTCCGGCCGTCAGAAATTTCAGGCCGTCCACGTGATGGGCGCCAAAACCATCGCCGAGTGCGCCAAGACGGCCGGTGTCGTCCGCTTCGTGCAGATCAGCGCCATCGGCGCCGACGCCAACTCCGAGGCCAAGTACGCCCGCACCAAGGCCGAGGGCGAAGAAGCCGTTCGCGCCGTATTCCCCGGCGCAGTGGTCGTCCGCCCGTCGGTGGTGTTTGGTCCCGAGGACAACTTCTTCAACAAGTTTGGCCAGATGGCCGCCATGAGCCCTGCCCTGCCGCTGGTCGGCGGCGAGACCCGCTTCCAGCCGGTGTTTGTCGGCGACGTGGCCGCCGTGATCGCCCAGGCGGCCAGCAGCCCGGCCGCCGAGGGCGTGACCTATGAGCTGGGCGGTCCCGGCGTCTATACGATGCGTGAGATCCTGCAGCTGATCCTGACCGAGACCGGCCGCGACCGTCTGCTGCTGCCCATTCCGTGGTTCGCCGCGTCCTTGCTGGGCCAGGTCGGCGACGTGATGGCCGGCATCCTGCCGATCGCCCCGCCCATCACCAGCGACCAGGTCGAGATGCTGAAGAGCGACAATGTCGCCGATCACGGCCTGCCGGGCCTGGCCGAGGCCGGCGTCGTCCCGACCAGCATCGAGGCCATCGTGCCGTCCTACCTCTACCGCTATCGCAAGGGCGGACAGTACGCGCCCACGCCAGAGGGGGCGTTCTAGAGGCTGGTCAGGCCGGAACGAACAAGGGCGGACACTGCAGTGTCCGCCCTTTTCTTTTGACCCTGCGCTGCTACGAGATCAGCGCGGGATGTACAGCAACCCCAGCCCCACAACGCCCACGGCGATCCGCCACCAGGCGAACGGCGCAAAGCCGTGGCGTGTGATGAAGTCCAGCACGGTCTTGACCACAAAGACGCCGGAGATCAGGGCCGCCAGGAAGCCAAGGCCGATCAGGCCCAGGTCGTTGGTGCTGAGCTTGTCGATGTTCTTGTAGAGATCATAGGCGAAGGCCCCGGCCATGGTCGGCATGGCCAGGAAGAAGCTGAACTCGGCGGCCGAGCGCTTGTCGCACTTCAGCAGCAGGGCGCCGGCGATGGTGGCGCCCGAGCGCGAGACGCCCGGCACAAGGGCCAGGCACTGGAACAGGCCGATGATGAAGGCCGTCTTCAGCGGATAGTCGACCACGTCGGTGTGTTGAGGCTCGAACTTCATGCGGTCCAGCGCCAGCAGGGCGAAGCCCCCGGTGATGAGAGTGATGCAGACCAGCAGTGGCGACTCGTAGAGGACCGTCTTGATGAAGTCGTGGGCCAGTACGCCGACAAAGACCGCCGGCAGGAAGGCCAGAAACACGCCCAGGATGAAGCGGCGCGAGCCGGGATTGGTCGGCGCCGAGGTCAGCAGCCCCCACAGTCGCCCGAAATAGACCCCGGTAATGGCCAGGATCGCGCCCAGCTGAATCAGCACCTGGAAGGTGTTGCCCGGACTGTGGAAGCCCAGGAAATGTCCCACCAGCAGCAGATGGCCGGTGGAAGACACCGGAATGAACTCTGTAAGCCCTTCGATCAGGCCCAGCACGATCGCGATCAGCCAATCCGGCATCGGCAGTCCCTCAAGAAAGCAGGCCCCCGGCGTGCGCCTGACGGGGTAAACATGTCGTTAATCCACAAAGTAGACTAATAGTGCGGCTTGCTGCGAAGTGATCGCAAGGGCCAGCGGCAATATGCGGATATAACCGTCAATTATTTTTACTATCGCATTCTTCTTGCCCCAAAGAGTCCGTATGAGGCCGCTCTACGCAATTTTTCTCCCGAAGACGGGATGAGGGAAGTCGCATGGCCGAGCGCATGCTGAAATTCACCACGGTGGCTCGCAAGACGCCTGAAAAGCGTGCGGCGGACGACCGTTCTGGCGACTTCCACGAGATCTACGCCGACTTCATCGATGCGAAAGCCACCGAGCAGGCCTCGCGTTGCTCGCAATGTGGCGTTCCGTTCTGCCAGACCCACTGCCCCCTGCAAAACAACATCCCCGACTGGCTCCGGATGACCGCTGAGGGCCGTCTCGAAGAAGCCTACCAGCTGTCGCAGGCCACCAATTCGATGCCGGAAGTCTGCGGTAGAATCTGCCCGCAGGATCGTCTCTGCGAAGGCAACTGCGTCATAGAGCAGTCGGGTCACGGCACGGTGACGATCGGCTCGGTCGAGCGCTATCTCACCGACAAGGCCTGGGAGATGGGCTGGGTAAAGCCTCTGGTCTCCGGCCCGGCCACCGGCCAGTCGGTCGGGATCATCGGCGCGGGGCCTGCGGGCCTGGCCGCAGCCGAGATGCTGCGCGAGCAGGGCCATGAGGTCGTGGTCTATGACCGCCACGACCGCGCCGGCGGTCTGCTGATCTATGGCATCCCCGGCTTCAAGCTGGAAAAGGACGTCGTCCAGCGCCGCACGTCGCGCCTCGCCGACGGCGGCGTGGAATTTCGGATGAACTTCGAGGTCGGCCGCGACGCGTCGCTGGGAGACCTGCGCGAAAAGCACGACGCCGTACTGATCGCCACCGGCGTCTATGCCGCGCGCGACCTAGTGGTCCCGGGTTCCGGCAGCCAGGGCGTGGTGCCGGCGCTCGACTATCTGATCGCCTCCAACCGCACCGATCTTGGCGACACTGTCACCGACTATGAAAACGGCGCGCTGAACGCCGAGGGCAAGGACGTGGTCGTGGTCGGCGGCGGCGACACCGCCATGGACTGCGTCCGCACCGCCATCCGCCAGGGCGCGACCTCGGTCACCTGCCTCTATCGCCGCGACAAGGCCAATATGCCCGGCTCCCTGCGCGAAGTGGCCAATGCCGAGGAAGAAGGCGTGACGTTCGAATGGCTGGCCGCCCCCCGCGCGCTGAGCGGCGACGCTGACGCCGTCACCGGCGTACGCGCCATCCGCATGCGCCTGGGCGCCCCGGACGCGTCGGGTCGTCAGTCGCCGGAGGAGATCGAGGGCGGCGATTTCGATCGTCCGGCTCAGCTGGTGGTCAAGGCCTTGGGCTTCGAACCTGAAAACCTGCCGGAAAAGTTCTCAGCCCCGGACCTGAAGACCACCCGCTGGGGCACGGTGAAGGCTGATGTCCGCCACCAGATGACCAATCTGGACGGCGTGTTCGCCGCCGGCGACATCGTGCGCGGCGCCTCCCTCGTGGTCTGGGCGATCAAGGACGGTCGCGACGCCGCCGACGCCATGCACCGCTATCTGAAGTCCAAGGTCGGCGCTCCGGCGCTGATCGCGGCGGAGTGAAGATCATGAGCCAAGACATCCAGCACTATCTGGCCAACCGCCAGCGCCTGATCGACGGTCACGCCTATGACCCCACCACCGAGCGCGACGCCTGCGGCGTTGGCCTGGTCTGCGCCATCGACGGCACGCCGCGCCGCGAAGTGGTCGAGCTGGCCATCAAGGCCCTGAAAGCCCTCTGGCACCGGGGCGCGGTCGACGCCGACGGCAAGACCGGCGACGGCGCGGGTATCCTGTTGTCGGTCCCGCAGGACTTCTTCACCGACCAGGTGCGCCGCACGGGCCACGCCCTGCGGGCCGGGGCCATCGCCGTGGGCCAGATCTTTCTGCCGCGCACTGATCTGGGGGCCCAGGAGGCCTGCCGCACGATCGTCGAGGCCGAGGCCCTGCGCTTTGGCTTCTACATCTATGGCTGGCGGCAGGTGCCGGTGAACACCGCCGTGATCGGCGAAAAGGCCAACGCCACCCGTCCGGAAATCGAGCAGATCATGCTGGCCGCTCCGGCCGGCCTGGAAGGCGAGCCGCTGGAGCGCGCCCTGTTCCTGTGCCGCAAGCGCATCGAAAAGCGCGTCCACGCCCAGAATCTGTCGGGCTTCTACATCTGCTCGCTGTCGGCCAAGTCGCTGATCTACAAGGGCATGTTCCTGGCCGAGGCCATCGACGAGTTCTACCCGGACCTCAAGGACGAGCGCTTCGCCGCCAATGTGGCGATCTTCCACCAGCGCTATTCGACCAACACCTTCCCCGAATGGCGCCTGGCCCAGCCCTTCCGGATGCTCGCCCACAACGGCGAGATCAACACCATCAAGGGCAACATCAACTGGATGAAGTCCCACGAGATCAAGATGGCCGCCCAGGCCTTCGGCGAGTTCGGGGATGACGTCAAACCGGTGATCCAGCCGGGTGGTTCGGACAGCGCCAGCCTCGACAACACCTTCGAAGTGCTGGTCCGCGCCGGCCGCGACGCGCCGATGGCCAAGGCCCTGCTGGTGCCGGAAGCCTCGGGCCCCAGCCTGAGCGACTCCCATCAGGCGCTCTACAGCTACTGCAACGCGGTGATGGAGCCGTGGGACGGCCCCGCCGCCCTGTGCGCCACCGACGGCCGCTGGGTCGTGGCCGGCAAGGACCGCTCGGGCCTGCGTCCGCTCCGCGTCGCCTATACCGACGATGGTCTGGTGATCATGGGTTCGGAAGCCGGCATGTGCGGCGTGGCCGAGAGCCGTATCACCCGCAAGCTGGCCATCGCGCCGGGCCGGATGATCGCCATCGACCTGCTCGAAGGCCGCCTCTATGGCGAAGACGAGATCATCGACGAACTGGCCGGCCGCCACCCCTATACGCAATGGCTGGGCAACATGGTCGATCTCGAAAAGGAGATCGGCCCGGGTCCCGAGCCGCGCAAATACGGTCGCGAGGAACTGACCCGTCGTCAGGCCGCCGCCGGCTTCAGCCTTGAAGACCTGGAAATGGTCCTGGCCCCCATGGTCGAGGACGGCAAGGAAGCCGTCGGCTCGATGGGCGACGACAGCCCGCTGGCCGTGCTGTCGGAAAAGTACCGACCGCTAAGCCACTTCTTCCGCCAGAACTTCAGCCAGGTGACCAACCCGCCGATCGATCCGCTGCGGGAAACCAACGTGATGAGCCTGAAGACCCGGTTCAAGAACCTGGGCAACATTCTCGCCCAGGACGCTGCCCAGGCCGATGTCTATGTGCTGCAGAGCCCGGTCCTGACCACCGGCATGTACGAGCGTATCCAGGGCCTGCTGGGCGAGAAGAACGTCGTTGTCATCGACTGCACCATGCCCCTGCCCGCCCCCGAGGCCCGGGCCGGCGACGCCCTGCGCGCCAATCTCGACCGCATCCGGGCCGAGGCCGAGGACGCCGTGCTGCGCGGCTGCGGGGCCATTGTGCTGACGGACGAGAACAGCCGCGAGGACCGGGTCGCCCTGCCGATGATCCTGGCCACCGGCGGCGTCCACAGCCACCTGGTGGGCAAGGGCCTGCGCTCCTACGTCTCGATCATCGTCCGCTCGGCCGAGTGCCTGGACACCCACTATTTCGCGGTGCTGGTCGGCGTGGGCGCCACGGCGGTCAATGCCTATCTGGCCCAGGAAAGCTTCCAGGATCGCCTGGAGCGCGGCCTGCTCGGCGACAAGTCGCTCAAGGACGCCTGCCTGAACTTCAAGGGCGCCATCGAGGCGGGCCTGCTGAAGATCATCTCCAAGATGGGTATCAGCGTCATCTCGTCCTATCGCGGCGGCTACAATTTCGAAGCCGTCGGCCTGTCGCGGGCCCTGGCCGCCGAGTTCTTCCCCGGCATGCCCTCGCGCATCTCCGGCATCGGCCTGGCCGGCGTCGAGAGCAAGGCGGTCGAGCTGCACCGCAAGGCCTGGGACAGCGCCGCCGTCACCCTGCCGGTCGGCGGTCTCTACAAGCTGCGCAAGTCGGGCGAGGCCCACGCCTTTGAGGCGCGGCTGATCCACACCCTGCAGAGCGCCTGCGACACCGGCGACTATGAGCTGTATCGCCGCTGGTCCAACGGCCTGCGCACCCAAAAGCCGATCCAGCTCCGCGACCTGCTGGACTGGCGCTCGGACCGCAACCCGATCTCCACCGACGACGTCGAGAGCGTCAACGAGATCCGCAAGCGCTTCGTGACGCCCGGCATGAGCCTGGGGGCCCTGGGCCCAGAAGCCCACGGCATGCTCAACATCGCCATGAACCGCATCGGGGCCAAGTCGGTCTCGGGCGAGGGCGGCGAGGACAGCGCCCGCTACAAGCCGTTGCCCAACGGCGACAATCCCAACAGCGCCATCAAGCAGGTGGCCTCGGGGCGTTTCGGCGTCACCGCCGAATATCTCAACCAGTGCGTCGAGCTGGAGATCAAGGTCGCCCAGGGCGCCAAGCCCGGCGAGGGCGGCCAGCTGCCCGGCTTCAAGGTGACCGAGATGATCGCAAGGCTTCGCCATGCGACGCCCGGCGTCATGCTGATCAGCCCGCCGCCGCACCACGACATCTACTCGATCGAGGACCTGGCCCAGCTGATCTATGACCTCAAGCAGATCAACCCGATCGCCCGGGTGACGGTCAAGCTGGTGGCCATGACCGGCATCGGCGCAATCGCAGCCGGCGTTGCGAAAGCCAAAGCGGACGTGATCCTGGTGGCCGGCGGCGTCGGCGGCACGGGCGCCTCGCCCCAGACCTCGGTGAAATACGCCGGCGGTCCGTGGGAGATGGGCCTGTCGGAAGCCAACCAGGTTCTGACCCTCAACAATCTGCGCCACTCCGTGGTCCTGCGGGCCGACGGCGGCATGCGCACGGGTCGCGACATCGTCATCGCCGCCATGCTGGGCGCCGAGGAGTTCGGCATCGGCACCGCCTCGCTGGTGGCCATGGGCTGCATCATGGTGCGCCAGTGCCACTCCAACACCTGCCCGGTCGGCGTCTGCACCCAGGACGAGGCCCTGCGCGCCAAGTTCACCGGCACGCCGGAAAAGGTCATCAACCTGTTCAGCTTCATCGCTGAAGAGGTCCGCGAGATCCTGGCCGGACTGGGCTTCAAAAGCCTGCAGGACATCGTTGGTCGCACAGACCTGCTGGCCCAGGTCAGCCGCGGCGGCGAACACCTCGACGACCTCGACCTCAACCCCCTGCTGGTTCGCGCCGATCCGGGCAACAACAAGCCCTACAACACCGTGGTCGGCCGCAACGAGGTGCCCGACACCCTCGACGCCCAGATCGTCCGCGACGCCGCGCCCCTGCTGGAACGCGGCGAGAAGATGCAGCTGACCTATACGGTCCGCAGCACGGCACGCTCGATCGGCGCCCGCACCTCCAGCCACATCGTGCGCAAGTTCGGCATGAAGGGCCTGCCCGCCGGCCACCTGACCGTCCAGCTCAAGGGCTCGGCCGGCCAGAGCCTGGGGGCCTTCGCGGTCCAGGGCCTGCGGATCGAACTGACCGGCGAGGCCAACGACTATGTCGGCAAGGGCCTGTCGGGCGCGACCATTGTCATCAAGCCTTCGCGCACCCTGGCGGCCCCGGAAAGCAACGCCCTGCTCGGCAACACCGTGCTGTTTGGCGCCACCTCGGGCCGGCTGTTCGCCGCCGGTCAGGCCGGTGAGCGCTTCGCGGTCCGCAACTCGGGCGCCACCACGGTGGTCGAGGGCTGCGGGGCCAATGGCTGCGAGTACATGACCGGCGGCCAGGTGGTGATCCTGGGTCCGACGGGCGGCAATTTCGGGGCTGGCATGACCGGCGGCATGGCCTTCGTTCTCGACCAGCACGGCCGGTTCGAAGCCAACACCAATCCCGAAAGCATCGTCGTCCAGCGCCTGGCGTCGCCCTATTGGGAAGGCGTCCTGCGCTCCCTGGTGGCCGAACACGCCCGCGAGACGGACTCGGCCTTCGCAGGGTCCTTGCTGCGCGACTGGGACCGGGTACGCGACCTGTTCTGGCAGGTCTGTCCCAAGGAGATGGTCAACCGTCTGCCCCAGCCGCTGGTGGCGGAAGAGGTCGCGGCTTAGGTGTTTCCGGGCGCGGAGGACTCGCCTCCTCCGCGCTTCGCGCTCCTCCCCCATAGGGGGCAAGTCTGGCGGACACGGCTTTGCAGCCTCGCGCGGAAACCGCCGAGTGAGTGGGAAGGGTCGCGGAGCGTCCGGGCCTCGCCCGGAGGATGGAGTAGTGAATTCCGTTTCGACGAAGACAGACGCTCCGCGCGGCCGTTATCCGGTGAGCCCTCGGGGCGCGGGGTTTTAACCCGCTTCCGACGTTAGGCCCCCGACGGGCAGGATGTTGGCGCACCCTGGACCGCACGAGCGATTTCAGCCCGTGCCTGTTGCGCGCCTCCAGCTCGCCGCAGAGGGATTGATCCTGAAGCCCGATCCGAGGCGCCCGCCTTCCCTGGAGGGACAGGCCACGCCTCGCAAACCGGGCGAACAGGGCCCAGAGCGACAGCCGACGGAACACGCCCCGCTCGACCACCCCCCAAAGCCCATCAGGTCGCCGGCCGACGTCCCTTCCCTTGCCTCGGGGTGAGATAAGTATGCGGGCGGTTTGAGCGCGTCTGATTGGCGCGATCAACTATTTTACAAGTAGTTGATTGGGCTGAGGTTTGTTCTTGAAACTACGGGGATATAGAGCGGCGCATCCCCGTACGCCCAGCCCTCTCCCAGAGGGAGAGGGAGGGACCCACGCTTGCGTGGGAGGGTGAGGGGTTACACCGCTGGCCGTCCTGGCGCCCGAAGGCCCTGCCCTGTCCGGACGGGCTTCGCAAACCCCTCATCCTCCCACGCCTGCGGCGCGGGCCCCTCCTTCTCCCTTTGGGAGAAGGTTTCAATCAGACGCCCCGCCCCCCCCTTCGCGTCGAAGGGAGCCTTCCTTAAATCTCACGGCGAGACGATCGCCGGACTGGAAAGGTCTCTCATAGAGAGAGGGGTTCCGAGGTCCGCTATCCACCCTTAGCCGACCTTCAAAACATCCGCAGTTTCCCCTCACGACACCGCCCTCACCGCCTCCCACACCGCGAGCGCCTGCGCCATCTCCCGCACGTCGTGGGCCCGCACCGCCGCTACGCCGGCCGCTGCGCCGGCCAGGTGGGCCGCGAGCGAGCCGCCCAGACGCGCCCCGGCGGCCTCGCCCAAGGGGTCGACGGCGGCGATGAAGCGCTTGCGGCTGGCGCCCAGCAGCACCGGGTAGCCCAGGGCGACCAGGCGGGGCAGGGCGGCCAGCAGGGACAGGTTGTGGGCAAGCGTCTTGCCAAAGCCGATGCCGGGATCCAGCCAGATCTTCTCTCGCTCCACCCCGGCCGCTACGGCGGCGTCGGCGCGGGCCAGCAGGAAGGCTTCGACCTGCGCGACCACGTCGTCATAGACCGGCGCGTCCTGCATGGTGCCCGGCTGACCCAGCATGTGCATCAGCACGACCTCGCAGCCCAGTTCGGCGGCGACCTGGGGCGCATAGGGGACGAAGCGCAGGGCGGCGACGTCGTTCCAGATCGTGGCCCCGGCCGCGATGGCGGCGCGGGCGACGGCCGGCTTCATGGTGTCGATCGAGATCGCCACGTCGCTATCGGCGCGGATCGCCTCGATCAGCGGGATCACCCGGGCCAGCTCGTCGGCTTGCGTCACCGGCGCGGCGCCGGGCCGGGTCGACTCGCCGCCGATATCGAGGATGTCGGCGCCGTCGGCGATCAGCTGGCGGGCATGGGCCAGGGCCGAGGCGTGGTCCAGGAACCGGCCGCCATCGGAAAAGCTGTCGGGGGTGACATTGACGATGCCCATGAGGCGGGGCCGAGCGGAGCTGACGGTCATGGATGGTGTTGTAGGCCTTGGACGCCGCAAAGAAAAAGCCGGCCCCGCGAGGGACCGGCTTTTCCGTGTCGTCTGAAGACGGCCTTACGCCGTGACGCCCGTGGGCGAGATCGGCACCGATGACATCGGCAGGGCCGGCTTCTTTTCGTCTTCGTCTTTCCGGTTGGGCTGGACGCCCTTCATGACGCCGATGATCTCGTCGCCGCTCAGGGTTTCGAACTCCAGCAGGGCCTTGGCGACCGCATGCAGCTTGTCCAGGTCCTCGGTCAGGATCCGGCGCGCCTCGTCCTCGCCGGTCTTGACCAGGCGGCGGACCTCGGCGTCGATCGTAATCATGGTCTCGGGCGAGACGTTCTGGGTGCGAGCCACAGAGTGACCCAGGAACACTTCGTCCTGGTTGTCGCCATAGGCCACGGTGCCCAGCTTGTCGGAGAAGCCCCAGCGGGTGACCATGTTGCGGGCCAGACCGGTGGCGGCGCTGATGTCGCTGGAGGCGCCCGAGGTGATCTTCTCCTTGCCGAAGATCAGTTCCTCAGCTACCCGGCCGGCCATCATGATGGCCAGGCGCGAGGTCATCATGTCGAAGCTCATCGAGTAGCGGTCGCCTTCGGGAAGCTGCATGACCATGCCCAGGGCCCGGCCGCGCGGCACGATGGTGGCCTTGTGGACCGGATCGGCGACGGGAACGCGCAGGGCCACCAGGGCGTGACCGCCCTCGTGATAGGCCGTCAGCTTCTTCTCGTCCTCGCTCATGGCCATCGAGCGACGCTCGGCGCCCATCATGACCTTGTCCTTGGCGTGCTCGAAGTCGTGCATGGTGACCATGCGACGCTCCTTGCGGGCCGCCGTCAGGGCCGCCTCATTGACCAGATTGGCCAGATCCGCGCCCGAGAAGCCGGGGGTGCCGCGCGCCAGGGTGCGCACGTCGACATCGGCGGCCAGGGGAACGTTCTTCATGTGGACGCGGATGATCTTCTCGCGACCGGCGACATCGGGATTGGGCACCACGACCTGACGGTCGAAACGGCCGGGACGCAGCAGGGCCGGGTCCAGAACGTCGGGACGGTTGGTCGCCGCGATCAGGATGATGCCTTCATTGGCCTCGAAGCCGTCCATCTCGACCAGCAGCTGGTTGAGGGTCTGCTCGCGCTCGTCGTTACCGCCGCCCAGGCCGGCGCCGCGATGGCGACCGACGGCGTCGATTTCGTCGATGAAGATGATGCAGGGGGCGTTCTTCTTGGCCTGCTCGAACATGTCGCGCACGCGGCTGGCGCCGACGCCGACGAACATCTCGACGAAGTCGGAGCCCGAGATCGTGAAGAACGGCACGCCCGCCTCACCGGCGACGGCGCGGGCGATCAGGGTCTTGCCGGTGCCGGGAGGGCCGATCAGCAGGGCCCCCTTGGGGATCTTGCCGCCCAGGCGCTGGAACTTGGCCGGATCCTTCAGGAAATCGACGATCTCCTGCAGTTCTTCCTTGGCCTCGTCGACGCCGGCGACGTCGTCGAAGATCACCTTGTTCTTGTTCTCGGTCAGCAGCCGGGCCTTGGACTTACCAAAGCCCATGGCGCCCTTGGCCCCACCCTGCATCTGGCGCATGAAAAACACCCAGACGCCGATCACCAGAATGATCGGCAGCAGGTTGACCAGGATGGCCAGCACGCTGATGCCGCCACCCTTGAACTTGACGTCCGCGCCCCTCGCCACGAGGCGATTGACCAGTTCGTCCGAATTGTTCGGCGCGTTGACGGTGAGCACATTGCCCGAGCCGTCCTTGGCCGCCACGATCGGGCCGGCGATCTCGGCCGACTTGATTTCGCCGGCGTCCACCTTGCGCAGAAGCTGCGAATAGCTGATTTCGCCGCCAGCCTGGGTGTGTGAGGTCTGGTTGACGACAAAGACGCCGACCAGCACCGCAACGATCACCAGCCAGATGGCCAGATTCCTGAAATTCATACCCGTCGTCTTCCCAACGATAGCCTTCGACATCCCAAGATAGGGGGTCGCAAGCGCTTGCGCCACGCGTGCGTCGTCAGGTCACGCATTCTTGGTCGATCAGACCCGTCGCGGCCCTGAAACGATCCAGGAAGAGAGCCCGAATTCGCACATCCTCGCTGACTGCAAGAGCCGGGCCGCCGAGCATGGGACAACTGACGCCGCCGCTCGCCAAAGCCAAGGCGGGCAAGGCCTGGCGGGCTGCGGCGGGTGTGGCCTTGAGGGCGGCGCGCTCGGCTTTCGACAGGCGGGCGGCCAGGCCTTTCAGCGCTCGGACGGTGACGGCCTCGTCGCCGGCGGAAATTTCGTAGCGCCCGTCCCAGACGCCGGTTTCGCCGGGGGCGAGGACCAGATCGGCCAGACCGCCCCGCGCCGACTCGCCCGCGTCCCTGTGGAATCGCACCGCGTCGGGGCCGGCCTCGATTCGCGCGCCGGCCAGGGTGGCGGTGAACACCTCGCCCGACCGCAGCCGGGCGACCAGGCGCTCCAGCCGCTCGCCACGCGGCGGACGCTCGGTCCCGGCTGCGCACAGGCAGGCGGCGGCGAGATGGGCGGCGGCGGCATCTCGTGGCAGGACGATGACGCCAAGAGGGTCGCCATCGAAGGTCGGGGGCTCGCGCCGCGCCAGCTCAGCGGCCGGCGCGTCCGTCGCGGCCAGCGACCGCCGCGCCCGGACGCGGGCCGACCGCAGATCGTCATTGGCCGGGTCGTCCAGCCAGGCCTCGCCCCGCTCGCGCAGAACGTCGCGCAGGGTGGCGCGGCGCTGGTCCAGCAGGGGACGCAGCAGGAAGACGCCCCGCCCCTCGGGCCAGACCGGCGACGGCGACCAGTCGCGCGGATCGGAAACGCTGGAGCCCTCGGCCCGCATGGCGGCCGCTTCCATCCGGTCATCGGCGGTATGACCCAGCAGCAGAACGCGCGCCCCGGCGGCGCGGGCGGCGTTGGCCAGCAGGGCGTGACGGGCCCGGCGGGCGGCGGCCGAAAGGCCGGTGGCCGGCTTGTCGCCCGTCCAGGCCAGGGAGAGGGCTGTGGCGCCTAGGGCCTGCGCGTGGGCGACCGCCTCGCGGGTCCAGGCGGCGCTGGCCGGCTGCAGCTGATGGTCGACGGTCAGGCTCAGCACCGGACGGCTGTGCGCCCGGGCCCAGTCGAGGGTGAGGATCAGCAGGGCCAGGGAGTCGCCGCCGCCGGAAAAGCCTACGGCCAGCGGCGCGCGGCTGTCGGGATCCAGCCGCCGATCAAAGGCGGCCGAAATCCCTGCTAGGCGCACTTGGCCGCGACGCGGGTCGAGGCAGCGCGCGATACGACAGCCGGCGGGGCCTTGGGATAGCGCTTGGCCAGTTCGTCCAGGGTCTTGCAGGCGTCGGCGGGCTTCTTCAGCGCCACCAGCGCGCGCGACAGCTTCAGGGTGGCGTCGGGGGCCCAGCCGGTCTGCGGCCAGCCGCGCACGGCGCCCAGATACGACCCGGCCGCGTCGCCATAGGCTTCGCGCACGAAAAGGGTCTCACCCAGCCAGTAGCGGGCCTCGGGCGCCTTGGGCGTATCGGGATAGTTGGTCACATAGGCCGAGAAGGCGGTTTCGGCATTGGTGTAGTCGCCATCCAGCAGGAACTGCCGGGCCTGTTTGAAAGCCACGGCGGGATCGGCCGGCGGTGCGGGCGGGGCGGTCGTCTCGGCGACCTGAGCAGCCTCAGCAGCCTGGACGGCAGCGGTCTCCAGGGCGGTCAGCTTGGCCTCGAGCGCCGCAAGGCGGGCCTCAAGGGCGTCGCTGCGGGCCTTCTGCTCGGCCGAGGCCCGGCGGGCCTGATCCAGATCGTGGGTCAGGGCCTCGTTCTGGCCGTTGACGCGCTGCAGCGTCTGTTCCAGATCGCCGATGCGCTCGCCCAGGGTCAGGATCTGGGCCTCGGTCTCGGCCGGCTGCACCACGACGGGCTTGCCCGTGTCGCGGCCCTGGAACACGATCGCCCGCAGCTCGCGGACCACCTTCTCCATGCGCTCGACGCGCTTGACCGAGCGATCGTCCAGCGGGTCTTCGGGCATGGGCGTCTGGGCCACGGCCGGCAAGGCTGTGGACGCCAGCAGGGCGGCGAGCAGAACGGATCTAAGCTTCATGTCGGCGATTATGCCCTGATTGCGGACAAAAGTGGGGCAAACCCGAAAGCCCTCCCCTTTGATGGGGGCGGGTTGGATGGGGGTGACGCGGCGCTGGATGGACCAACCGCCGCATCACCCCCATCCCTGCGCTTCCCCATCAAAGGGGGAAGGGTTCCGTCTTGTGCTTAGCGCGCGCCGTCGGTGATGGCGGTGCGGGCGTTACGGTTCTTGGCCCAGGCGTCTTCCGACGAGCCGGCGTCGATCGGACGTTCCTTGCCGTAGGACAGGGTCTCGATGCGCGCGCCCGACACGCCCTGGCTGACCAGGAAGTCGCGGACGGCGTTGGCGCGGCGAGCGCCCAGGGCCAGGTTGTATTCGCGGGTGCCGCGTTCGTCGGCATTGCCTTCGATGCGGACGCGGACGGCCGGATAGCGGTTCAGCCACTGAGCCTGGGCGCCGAGCACCGGCTGGGCGTCGCTGCGCACGACATATTCGTCCGTGTCGAAATAGATGCGCTCGCCGATATTGATGACGAAGTCCTGCACCGAGCCGGGGACCGCGCCCTGGCTGACCGGCGACACGGGCGGGGTGTAGGGCGCGCTGGGGCTGGCGGGCTCGCTCGGCGGCACGGGGGCGGGACCGGCGGGGGTCGGGCGCGAAGCGCAGGCGGCGAGAGAGGCGGCCGCCAAACCGATCAGCGCCAGTCTAGCGGCGCGCTTGGTGTCGAAGTTCATCCAGTTTCTCCTCAAAACCTCGGTTCGGACCAGTTGGATACCCTTCAAGCACCTCAACGGGACAATGAAAACGCCCGACCAAGCCTCACAATGGCGTCAGATCACCCTGTCGCGACCTTGATTCACTTGCAAGGCGAACCGTCACAACAAACGTCTCCGAACAGTCGAGGTTGCTCGACCGTCCAGATTCAGTCCAGCAACGGCGACCAGGCCGGATCGGAGGCCTGGCCCTGATAGGCGGCCGGACGCAGGATGCGGCCGGTGATGTCGACGGTCCACAGGCGCGGCGTGCCGCTCTGGCCCTCGCGGAAGTACATCAGCACCCGGCCGTTCGGCGCCCAGGTCGGGCCCTCGTCCAGATAGCTGGTGGTCAGCAGGCGCTCGTCCGATCCGTCGGTGCGCATGACGCCGATGTGGAACTGGCCGCTGGCCTGCTTGGTGAAGGCGATGAAGTCGCCGCGCGGACTCCAGACGGGTGTCGTGTAGCGACCGCCGCCATAGGAGATGCGTCGTACACCCGAGCCGTCGGCATTCATCATGTAGAGCTGGGCCTGGCCGCCCCGGTCGGAGTTGAAGACGATCTTGCTGCCGTCCGGCGAGAACGACGGCGAAGTGTCGATCGAAGGATCGGTCGTGATGCGGGTCGACTGGCGGCTGCGCAGGTCCAGCACATAGATGTCGCTGTTGCCGCCCTTTTCCACGGAGAAGGCCACCTTGCTGCCGTCGGGCGAGAAGCGCGGGGCGAACACCATGCCCGGGAACTTGCCGACCGTTTCCTGGCGGCTGGTCTCGAGATTGAGCAGATAGATCGACGAGCCCGTCGGCCGCAGGGCCATGTAGGTCAGCTCCTGGCTGGTAGCCGAGAAGCGCGGGGTCATGACGATATAGGAGCCGTCGGTCAGGAACTGCGGATTGGCCCCGTCCTGGTCCATGATCGCCAGGCGCTTGATGCGGGCCATCTTGGGGCCGCTCTCGGCCACGAAGGCGACGCGGGTGTCAAAATAGCCCTTTTCGCCGGTCAGGCGCTCATAGACGGCGTCGCTGATCTTGTGGGCCACCCGGCGCCAGTTATCGGGCGTCGAGCTGAACTGCAGACCCAGCAGCTGCTGCTGTGAAAACACATCCCACAGGCGGAAATCGACGCGCAGGCCGCCGTCGGCGCCCACCGTCACCTGGCCGTTGATCAGGGCCTGGGCTCCTGTGGCCTGCCAGTCGGGAAAGCGCGGCTGGACGTTCACGTCGGGCAGCTTGTCGGGCACGGCCGAAACGTTCAGCGGCTGGAACAGGCCCGAGCGCTCCAGATTGCCGGTAATGACCTGGGCGATCTCGGCCCCGCGTCCGGCGCCGGAAAAGGCCGGCACGGCGATCGGCAGCGGCTTGACCGCGCCGGCGTTGATGTCGACCTCGATCTGGGCGGCGGCCGGCGAGACCATGGCCCCGCCCAGCAAGGCGGCGACCATCAGAAGCAGGGCTTTCAGGCGCATCACATTCCCCTTGGGCGTCATCATCGCGAGCAAGCCTGTTTTGCATTGAAGTTCAGGGCTATTTTCTGACCGTAGAGATCAGACGGCAGATAAGCGAACGGCGAGGCCTGCAACAGCGCGCGAACCGCGCGGTCGGAGGCGGCCTTGACCACCGGATCGGGCGAGGTCGTGCCAGGCGACTCTGGCTGGCCGATCACGCGGCCGCCCGGTCCGATCACGAACACCACCCGCACATTGACGTTCGAGCCGCCCTCGACCTCGCAATTGGGGTTCCAGCGATCCTGGACCTCGCCCTGCAGGCGGCCCAGGGCCGCGGCCGAAAGGCCGGTGGCGGCGCCGGCGGCGGGACGGGCTGAAACCGAGGTCTCCGCGCGGCTGGGCCCCTTGGGCGCATTGGCGGCGGGTTTGCCGGTCGATTTTTTGGTCTTGGACAGCGACGCCTCCATCGAGGCGAAGAAGTCATCATTGGCCTTGGCCGGGGCCGGTTTCTTGGCCGGCGTCGGCGTCGGCTTGGGCGCGGCCTTGGACGGCGGTGTGGGCGCGGGCGTCGGCACAGGGGCCGGCACTGGGGCCGGCGGAGTGGGGGTCGCTTCGGCGACCGGCTCTTCGGTCAGGGCCGTCTGCTCTTCAAGGGCTTCTTCGGCCGGGCGCACATTGGTGGGGCCCTGGGTGACGATGGTCACCGGTACGCTTTCGCCCAGGGTGATCGGCACAGGCTTCTTCCACGGCAGGCCGATCAGGATCGCCGCCGCCACCAGCCCGTGCAGCGCGATCGACCCGATCAGGGCGGGCGAGAATCCGGTTTCCCGTCCAGCTTGCGGGGGGCGCCGAGCCATCAGCGACCTATTGGGCCGGCCGCAGGTCGCCCGAGCCTTCGGGCTGGGCGTCTAGCGGGGCCGCGCCCGACGACGGGCCGCCGGTCTCGGTGATCAGGTTGATCTTGGAGAAGCCGGCGTTCGACAGCGCCGCCATGGTCTGGGCGACCACGGCATAGGTCGCCGCGCCGTCGGCCCGCACGAACAGCGGCTTGTCATAGCCGTCGCCGGCGATGGCGGTGATGCGCGGGGCCAGGTTCTCGAAGGCGATCTCGCTCTCGCCGACGAAGATCTTGCCGGCGCGATCGATCGACACGGTGATCGGCTCCTGCTGGTTCTGCAGGGCGGCGGCCTCGGTCTTGGGCAGCTCCAGCGGCACGCCGGCGGTCAGCAGCGGGGCGCTGATCATGAAGATGATCAGCAGCACCAGCATCACGTCGACCAGCGGGGTGACATTGATCTCGGACAGGGCCCCGCGCGAGCGGCGACCGCGGCGGCGACCGCGGCGCCCGCCGGTGGCGAAGGCGTCGTTGGCGGACATCGACATCGGATCAGACCCGCTCGGCCAGGCGACGCTGGATCGCGGTCGACAGGTCGTCGGCGAAGCCTTCCAGGCGGCCGGCATACTTGCCCGCGTCGGTCGAGAACTTGTTGTAGGCGATATAGGCGGGGATGGCGGCGACCAGGCCGATGGCGGTGGCGAACAGGGCCTCGGCGATCGACGGGGCCACCACGGCCAGCGAGGTGTTCTTCGAGATGGCGATGGCCTGGAAGGCGTGCATGATGCCCCACACCGTGCCGAACAGTCCGATGAACGGGCTGGCGGTGGCGACGATGGCCAGGCTGCCCAGACCTTCTTCGACCTTGGCGCTCTCGCGGGCGATCATGGTGTCCATGATCCGGTCGATGCGCTGGATCAGGAAGGCGGCCTGATTTTCGCTGATGGCGCCGCGCGACTTGGCGTCGCGCCACTCCTTCAGTGCGGCCTGCAGCATGCGCGGCAGCGGATGGCGCGGATTGGCCCCGGCCTCTCCGGCCACGTCTTCCAGCGAGCGGCCGGCCCCGACCTGACTCTCGAAGCGGTCAGCGGCGCTGTTGAGCGCGGCGAAGCGGAACAGCTTGTCCAGGATCACGGCCCAAGAGCCCAGGGAGGCGAGGATCAGGCCGACCATCACGCCCTTCACCACCCAGTCTGCCTGCATGAACAGGGCGAGGAACGAGAAATTGGCGGGGGCGGCTGCGGCGGCGTCCATGCGGGGGATCCTGCTCCGTTCGGGCGTCTGTCTAGGTCTAGTGTCTTACTGGCATGAAGCGGCGCTTTGGTGAAACTATGACAATCACCGGGGGAGCGGGAAAATCGATATCGCTCAGGCCGCGCCGTCCAGCCAGGGCGCCAGCTGATCCATCATTCGCGCGGTCGGCTTGCGCGGCCGGCCGTCCAGGGTGATGCACACCGCCACGCCCGCCGCCTGACAGATCAGCTCGTCGCCCCGTGTGATCGTCTGGGTGACGAACAGGCGCGGTCCCTTGACGCTGTCATAGGTGGTGCGCACCACCAGGGCGTCGTCGATCCGGGCCGAGCGCTTGAAGTCCAGCTCCATGCGGATGATCGCGAACGCGGTGTCGGCCTGGGCCAACTCGGTATGCGAGATGCCGACCAGCCGGAAGAAGTCGCTCCGCCCGCGCTCGAAATAGCGCAGGTAGTTGGCGTGATAGACGATGCCGGAAAAGTCGGTGTCTTCGTAATAGATCCGCACGGGCAGCTGGTGCTCGCGGCCCTCGAAGACGCCGGCGGTGGGGTCGATCATGAGGCGGACTCATCCTCCGTGGCGGGTTCACCGAGCACGAGGCCGACAGACAGGCCCCAGGCCAGGATCGGCGCGGCGCCGTAACCCATAACGGGCGCGGGGTAGTTTCCAAACAGGTTGGAGACGATCCAGCCCGCCCACAACGCCGCCAGAGCCAGAGCTTCGACGCGTCGCTCGGGACGGCTGGCGGCGACCAACAGAAATGGCGCGGGCAGGCTGAACATCAGGATCGCGGTCAGGACACCGACCACAGGGCTGCTGGCGAAGCTGGCGGCCAACAGGCCTTCGACATAGGGCACGGCCGACAGGGTGTCGGGTTCGGTCCAGGCGGCATAGGCGAACACGGCGGCGACCGCGACCACGGCCCAGGGAAGCAGCTGGCGCGGGCGCTGGATCAGCGTGGCCGCGCCGATCGCCAGGCCCCAGGCCAGGGACGAGGCGGCGTCGTGCTGATAGAGCAGCGCAAAGCTCAGGCCGGCGGCCACAGGGGCGACGCGCCGGTCCTCGAAACCTCTCGCGACGGCCCACACCGCCAGGGGCAGGACCAGGAAGGCCGTGTGCAGTTGCACCGGTCCCAAAGCCAGCCAGCGCCGTGCCCCCTCCAGGACAGAGCCGGTCATCAGGGTCCAGACCAGGGCCAGGGCGCAGGCGGCGATCAGCAGCCAGTACCGCCAGCTCGCCTTGCGCCAGAAGCGCGCGACCACCAGCGCCAGGCCAAGGGCGATGACGGCGGCCAGGGTCTGCAGCACCAGCGCATTGGCGCCGGCGCCGGCCACACTGATCGCCATCAGCGAAACGCCAAGGCAGGCCGCCGCCTGAATGGCGGTCACGAACCGGATGCCGCGCATGGCTCTAAGCCTCCCCGAACAGGCCGCCCTGAGCCGGCGGCGCGGCGGGCGGCGTCAGGCCCAGGTGCAGATAGGCCTTGCCGCAGGCCACTCGGCCGCGCGGGGTGCGCTGGATGAAGCCCTGCTGCATCAGATAGGGCTCGATGACGTCCTCCACCGCGTCGCGGGACTCGGCGATGGCGTAGGCGATGGTCTCGACCCCGGCCGGGCCGCCGCCATAGTGTTCGATCAGGGCGCGCAGATAGCGGCGATCGAGACTGTCGAGACCGACCTCGTCGACCTCGAGCCGCGCCAGGGCCATGCCGGCCGCCTTGCAGTCGATGATGGTGGCGCCGTCGGCCTCGGCAAAGTCGCGCACCCGGCGCAGCAGGCGGCCGGCGACGCGGGGGGTGCCGCGGGCCCGGGCGGCGATCTCGGCGGCGCCGTCTTCCGACAGCGGCGCGCCCATCTTGCGGGCCGCCGCCAGCAGCACGTGTTTCAGCTCGGCATGGGTGTAGAATTCCAGCCGGATCGGAATGCCGAAGCGATCGCGCAGCGGCGTCGCCAGCATGCCGGCCCGCGTGGTCGCCGCCACCAGGGTGAAGGGGGCCAGGTCGATGCGGATCGATCTGGCTGAAGGTCCTTCCCCGATCACCAGGTCCAGCACATGGTCCTCCATGGCCGGATAGAGGATCTCCTCGACGTTCGACGACAGGCGATGGATCTCGTCGATAAACAGGACGTCGTTGGCTTCCAGATTGGTCAGGATCGCCGCTAGGTCGCCGGGCTTGTTCAGCACCGGGCCGGAGGTGGCGCGGAAGTTCACGCCCAGCTCGCGGGCGACGATCTGGGCCAGGGTGGTCTTGCCCAGACCGGGGGGGCCGAACAGCAGCACATGGTCCAGGGCCTCGCCCCGGCCCTTGGCGGCCTCGATGAAGACGCGGAGATTGCTCTTGGCCTGCTCCTGGCCGACGAACTCGGCCAGGGTCTGAGGCCGCAGGGCCTTGTCGGCGGCCAGCGGCGCGGCTTCGTGGGGCTGGGCTTCGCCGGAGATGATGCGGGTCACGCTTTCCCCCCACCTTCGCGCTTCGCGCTCATCGGCCCAGCTCCTGCAGACCGGCCTTGATCAACTGCTGCACCGTCGCCTCTTCACCCAGCTTGGCGGCGGCGGCTTCGACAACGCGGCGGGCATTGACCTCGGCCACACCCAGACCCATCAGCGCCGCCACGGCGTCGCCCGTCGGGGCGGGCTTGGCCTTCACGGGCGCAGACCCCGAAGACGGCGCGGTCATCAGCACCGGCCCGTCGGTGATCGGCTTGTCCTTCAGCTCGGTGACGATGCGCAGGGCCAGCTTGGGACCCACGCCCGAGGCCCGCCCGACGGCGGCCTTGTCCTCGCGGGCCACGGCGCTGGCCAGCTCGGCCGGCGACAGGATGTCCAGCACCGCCATCGCCGCCTTGGGGCCGACGCCCTGGATGGCCTGCAGCAGCACGAAGGCGCGGCGGTCCTCGCGGGTGGCGAAGCCGTAGAGCCGCAGGCCGGCGCTTTCGCTCCACTGGCTCTCGATGTGCAGCAGGGCCTCTTCGCCCAGGGCCGGCAGGCGCGACAGGGTGCGGCCGCCGCAGCGGACCACATAGCCCACGCCCATCACGTCGATCAGGGCCTCTTCCTCGCCGACCTCGGCGACCGCGCCGCGCAATCTGCCGATCATGCGACTCTCCGGTTGGCGATACGCAGATTGGCGTGGGTGATGGCGACGGCCAGGGCGTCAGCGCAGTCAGCCGTGGTCTTGCCGGCCGTGGGCAGCAGGCGGGCTATCATGAAGCCGATCTGGGCCTTGTCGGCCGCCCCGGTGCCGACCACCGCCTTCTTGACCAAGCGGGTGGAATACTCGGCCACCAGCAGTCCGGCCCGGGCCGGGGCGATCAGGGCGGCGGCGCGGGCGTGGCCCAGCTTCAGCGTGGATTGGGCGTTGGTGTTGAGGAACACCTCCTCCACCGCCGCCTCGTCTGGGCGATGCTCGGCGATCACCGCGCAGATGCCTTCGAACAGGTGCAGCAGGCGCTGGGCGAACTCACCCTTCTCGTCGGGGGCGATCACCCCGTGGGCGACGTGGCTCATGCGCGAGCCCTCGACCGCGATCACGCCCCAGCCGGTGCGGCGCAGGCCTGGGTCGAGGCCCAGGATCCGGATCGGGATGCGATTCATGTTCATCATGTGTTCTCGCAACATCGCCTGTTCCGCGCCCGAGGAAAAGCCCCTGTATCGCTAACGACTCGTAAACGCCGGCCCTTGCGCGCCACGGCGTTGCGGGCTCTCCTGCCGCAAAGATCTTAGGGAGCTGCTTTCGATGCGTTTGGCGGGATGGATGACGACGGCGGCCGTGCTGGCCCTGCCGATGGCGGCGAACGCTCAGGCAGCGCCCCGCCCCGACCAGCTGAAGTTCCGCGAGCTCTACAAGGAGCTGGTCGAGATCAACACCACCCTGTCGGTCGGCAGCTGCACCATCGCCGCGCAGGCCATGGGCGCGCGCCTGAAGGCCGCCGGCTATCCCGAGGCCGACGTCAAGATCGTGGTCGAGCCCAAGCATCCGCGCGAGGGCTCGCTGGTGGCCGTGCTGCACGGCACCGACCCCAAGTCCAAGCCCATGCTGCTGCTGGCCCATATCGACGTCGTCGAGGCCAACCGCGCCGACTGGACCCGCGACCCGTTCGTGCTGGTCGAGGAGAACGGCTATTTCTACGGACGCGGCACGTCGGACGACAAGGCCCAGGCCGCCATCTGGGCCGACAGCCTGATCCGCCTCAAGCAGGAGGGCTTCAAGCCCAAACGCGACATCAAGATGGCCCTGACCTGCGGCGAGGAAAGCGAGGGCTATAACGGCATCGAGGACCTGCTGAAGAACCACCGCGCCTTGGTCGACGCCGAGTTCGCGCTTAACGAAGGCGCCGACGGCCTGCTCGATGATCAGGGCAAGGAAGTGGTGCTCGAGGTCCAGGCCGGCGAAAAGGTCTACCAGGACTTCACCCTGACGGTGACCAACCCCGGCGGCCACTCCAGCCGCCCCCATGGCGCCAACGCCATCTATCAGCTAGCGGCGGCCCTGGACCGCATCGGCGCCTATCAGTTCCCGCCCCGCTTCATCGACGCCACCAAGGGCTATTTCACCCAGATGCAGCCCCGCGTGTCGGCGCAGCAGGCTGCGGCGATGAAGGCCCTGGTCGCCAATATCGAGGACCCGGCGGCCCTGCAGGTCGTCACGGCCGATCCGATGTGGAACTCGATGCTGCGCACCACCTGCGTGGCCACCATGGTCAGCGCCGGCCACGCGCCCAACGCCCTGCCCCAGCGCGCCACGGCCAACGTCAACTGCCGCATCCTGCCGGGCACGCCGGTCGAGGAGGTGAAAGCCAAGCTGTCGGAGGTCGCCGCCGATCCGGCCGTCGCCTTCACCCTGGCCCACGAGGCCAAGGCCGCCTCGCCGCCGCCGGCCCTGACGCCCGCGATCATGGGCCCGATCAACAAGCAGGCCGCCAAGCTGTGGCCCGGCGTGCCGATCGTGCCGATCCTGCTGACCGGCGCCACCGACGGCGTCCACACCAACGCCGCCGGCATCCCGACCTATGGCGTCACCGGCCTGTTCGGCGGCTCGGACGGCGACGGCATCCACGGCCTGAACGAGCGGATGCGGGTCAAGTCGCTGTATGACGGGCGCGACTTCCTGCACGGCCTGATCAAGGACTATGCCGGCGGGAAGTAGCGTCAGGACAAGGTCCCTCTCCCCTTGCGGGAGAGGGTGGGCCGCGAAACGGGTCGGGTGAGGGGTCGCGCAGGCTTTTCCGACAGGGCTTTCAACCCCTCATCCGGCGCGGAGCCTGTCCTCGGGCGCGCGCTTCGCGCGACCCGGGGGCGCCACCGTCTCCCGCAAGGGGAGAAGGATCAAGCGGCCGCCACAGCCCTGGTCCCGAACAGCGTCGCCAGGATCAGCGCTTCCACCGCATCGACATCGACGCCCACGCAGACCTCGGCATTGGGCGCGCCGTCGATGCGGTCGATGCGGCCCTGGCGCACGCCGTCGACCGACACCCGCAACCGCGCCGGCTCGAAGGTAAAGGCGTCCGGCGCGATCAGGCTGGCGGCAGCCACGGCGTCATGCGGATGGCAGGCGTCCACCGTGCCCCAGACCTGGGCGTGGAAGTCGATATAGCCGCCCGACGCCCGGTTGAGCCTTGCCGAGAGCGGCGAGCCGCAACAGGCCGCGCCGGCCTCCAGCGCCGCGCGGGTCAGGGTGACCTGGCTGGAGATGTCCATCGGCATCAAACGCGGGCGAACCCCGGCCTCGAGCACCCGCTGCAAGGCTTCCGGATCGCTCCAGCTGTTGAAGTCGGCCCCGCCGGCGGCCTTGCCCTCGACGGCGAAGGCGCCGGCCATGATGATCGGACCCCAGTCACGAAAGGCGACCGGATCGTCCAGCAGACCCTGGGCCAGATTGGTCAAAGGCCCCAGGAACAGGCCGGTGATCCGGCGACGAGCGGCGAAGGCCAGCAGGCTGACCCCGTGGCCGCGATCCAGCTCGGGCAGTTTCCAGCGTTGCGAAAACCCCGCGCCGTTCAGCCCGTCGGCGCCATGCGCCGGCCGCATGCGTTCGACCCGTCGCTTGGCCAGGCCCGACCCCGCGCCGATATAGACCTCGGCCCCGCAGCCAGCCAGCCGCAGCACCCCCCGGGCGTTGGCGGCGGCCTGGTCGACATAGGTGTTGCCAAACACCGCCGAGACCGAGCCCACCTCGATGCTGTCATGCGCTCGCGCCAGCATGGCCAGCGCCAGAGCGTCGTCCACGCCGCAGTCGGTATCGATGTGCACGCGTAGGGTCATGCGCTCAGTGTAGCCGAGGCGGCATGACGGAGAGAAGGGCGCTGTGCGCCTGGCATCCCGGGCCAAGACCCGGGACCGCAACCGGCGCGGCGCTTAGGGCCTCTAGCCCAGCGCCGCGAGATCCTCGTCGCTGATCTCTTCGTTCGAATAGACGTTCTGGACGTCGTCATCGTCGTTGAGCAGGTCGAGCAGCTTCATCAGCGTGGCCACGGAATCGCCCGTGACCGGAACCTGCATCTTCGGACGCCAGGCGATCTTGGTGTTGCCGGCCGGGCCGAACTTGGCTTCCAGGGCGGCGCCCACTTCGTTGAGGCTTTCGAACGCGGTGTAGACCGTGTGGCCTTCGCCGTCCTCGTCCATGTCCGAAGTGACGTCATCGGCGCCGGCCTCGATGGCGGCTTCCATCATGGCGTCCTCGCTGGCGACCTTGGCCGGATAGGTGATCTGGCCGACATGCTCGTAGTTGAACACCACCGAGCCGGTCGCGCCCATATTGCCGCCCAGCTTGGTGAAGTAGGAGCGGACATTGGCGGCGGCGCGGTTGCGGTTGTCGGTCAGCACCTCGACGATGATGCCGACGCCGCCGGCGGCGACGCCCTCATAGCGGATTTCCGAATAGTCGGCGGCGTCGCCCATCTGCGACTTCTTGATCGCGCGGTCGATGACGTCCTTGGGCAGGCTTTCGGCCTTGGCGTTGTTGACGGCCAGGCGCAGGCGCGGGTTCATGCTGGGGTCGGGCACGCCGGCCTTGGCCGCCACGGTGATTTCCCGCGACAGCTTGGAGAACAGCTTGGAGCGCGCGGCGTCGGCGCGGCCCTTGCGGTGCATGATGTTCTTGAATTTCGAGTGACCGGCCATTCGGGGGCTCTGTCTCTGATCTGAAGAAGGTGGAGTGGGCGCGCTTCTAGCCGCTGGAGCGGGGTTCTGTCACTCAAATCTAGTCCTCGCCCAGAGGGAGAGGATTCTAGACGACTGGAATTGTCTGCCGCAGCCGCCCGCCCACCCGGATCGGCTCGACCCTCAGGGCCAGGCCGGTTCGGTCGTCGGTCTCGACAAACACACCGCAGACCGTGGCCGGACCCGAGGCGGGGGTATAGCGGCCGCCGCTGATCTTGGTGGTGAAGCGCCGCAGGGGCTCTTCCTTCTGGTTGCCGATGACGCTGTCATAGTCGGCGCAGGCCCCGGCGTCGGTCTGGTAGGCGGTGCCGCCGTTGAGGATCTGGGCGTCGGCGGTGGGGACATGGGTGTGAGTGCCGACCACCAGCGAGGCGCGGCCGTCGCAATAGTGGCCCATGGCCATCTTCTCGGACGTGGCCTCGCAATGCATGTCGACTACCACCGCGTCGGCCACCTGGCCCAGCGGGGCCTTGTCCAGCTCGCGGTCGGCGGCGGCGAAGGGGTCGTCCATGGCGTCCATGTGCACCCGGCCCAGCAGGTTGATGACCATGATGGTGCGGCCGCGCTCGGTCTGGAACAGATGGCTGCCCCGACCCGGCGCGTCCGACAGGATCGGATAGTTGGCCGGACGGATCAGCCGCGGCTCGCGGACGATGTAGGTCAGGGCCTCGCGCTGGTCCCAGCTGTGATTGCCCAGGGTCAGGCAGTCGGCGCCGGCCTCAAAGAGTTCGCGCGCCGTATTCTCGGTGATGCCGAAACCGGCGGCGGCGTTCTCGGCATTGATGATCACGAACTCAAGGTCGAGGTCACGGCGCAGGGCGGGAAGATGATCGGCCAGACCGTCGCGGCCCGACTTGCCGACGACATCGCCGAAAAAAGCAAAACGCATAGAATTTCCTTACCAGACCCCCTTCGGGCCTCAGTCACGCACGGCGATATACTCCTTTTCCGTAAGAATGGCGTCCAGCGCTTGATCGTGCGGCTCGTGCGGCAAATTCGCCGTCTCCTGGCCGCTATAGGCCAGGCCCAGGGCGAACACATCGCGCCGGGCCTTCAGGTCTTCCAGCGCCCGGTCGTAATAGCCGCCGCCCTGGCCCAGCCGCCGTCCCCGGCGGTCAAAGGCCAGCAGCGGCAGGACGACCAGATCCGGCTGAACCACCGGCTGGTCGATGGACGGCGCCTGCAGCCCGATCGCGTCGCGCACCAGCGGTCGGGCGCGGTCCCAGATCCGGAAGACCATGCGGCCGGCCTCGCCCTCGACCGAGGGCAGGGCCAGGGTCCAGCCCGCTGCGGCCAGGCCGTCGGCCAGAACGTGGGTCGAGAGTTCCGAGCCCAGGCCATGATAGAGGGCGGCGACCTGGCCGCTGGCCTGGGGAAAACGGGCCGCCAGGGGCGCGCGCCCGACCTCGGCGGCCATCCAGGCGGCCTGCGGGACCTCTCGGGCCAGGATCTTGCGCCGTGTGCGGACAAACATCCGCAGGGCGGCCTTGGCGGCGGCGGGGTCAGCGAGGGTCAAGACGGATCAGAGGCCCGATAGGTCAGCCAGACCACGCCGAGCAGAAGCACGACCAGCGCCCCCTGGACCCAAAGCCGCAGATCATCGGTGATCAGGGCCGTGGCGATCATCGCGATGAAAAACACGATGGTGATCAACCAGCCCTGCCATCCGGTCGGCCGCGGGCCGCCACCGAAGGGCTTGGGTCCAAACCAGCCGGATTTCATGACCGCCTCGGCGAACGGGGGAAGGGTGGCGGCGCCATGAAGAACCGTGAAGACGTTTCAATCCACTCGAACCTGTTTGGTACAGGTGGGCCCCGTGTCCCCGCAGCCACGGCCACGGGAGGGAACAGGTCCCGATAGAGAGATTAAGGTCCCTGGGAATAGAAATCTTCGACGAGGGCCACAGCAGACCCGCCGCTTACGAATATAGGGCGTCGGGCCGGCCAGCGATAGGGGCTGACGCATTGGCCGCAGACATGAGCCGGTATGCAGACGTCATACCGTTTGGTATCGTCCCGCCCGGAGGCCCCTCATGTCCGTGGTCAGCAAGCGCACCGTCAGCCTTCCCGCCGAGCAGTCGCGTTACATCGACAACCTCGTCGCTGCGGGCAGCTACGCCTCGGCCAGCGAAGTGGTCCGCGCCGGCGTTCGGGCCTTGCAGGAACGCGACGCCGCCGTCGAGCGATGGCTGAGGGAAGACGTCGCTCCGGTCTATGACGCCATGCAGGCCGATCCGGGTCGCGCCTTGCCGGCGGCGGATGTCTTCGCATCGATCCGCGCGCGCCATGCGGAGCGGCTCAAAAACGCCAAACCGTGATCAGAGCGGTCACCTTCTCGCCGGAAGCGCGGGACGATCTGATCGAGCTCTATGACTACATCGCCGGTCGCGGCGCGCCGAACGCCGCCCTGGCCTATGTCACGCGCCGGGAATCACGCTGCCTCGCGCTCGCCGACTATCCCGAGCAGGGCCAATCGCGCAGCGATATACGGCCGGGCCTGCGCCTTCTTGGATTTGAGCGTCGAACCGAGATCGCATTTCACGTCACGACGACGCACGTCGTGATCGACGGATTCTTTCATGGCGGCCAGGACGTGACCGCCGCGTTCGACGACTGACGCCCTACTCCGCCGCCAGTTTCTCGATCCGCTCGGCCGCCGCGTCGATCGCGCGGATGGCGGCGATTTCGGTGCGGCTGCGTTCGGCCTGAAACTTGGCCAGTTCGCTCTGGGCGTGGGCCAGGCGCAGCTTCAGATCGCTCATCTCGTCGGCCAGCAGCAGGGCGCCCATCAGGAACAGGCGGGTCTCGCCCAGCTGGCCGACATCCTGGCTGACCTGGCGGACCTGGCGGTCGAACAGGCGGGCGATCTCCATGAGGTGGGCCTCCTGGCCGTCCTCGCAGCCGACGGTATAGGGCCGGCCGTTCACCTGGATGGTCAGTTGGGCCATGGGTCAGGCCTCCCGCGGATCATCGAACAGCTCGTCGGTCTCGTCGACATCGGCGAGGTCGGCAAGGTCGTCGGACGGATGGTCGTCATTGACCGGACCTTCGTCGCCTAACGCGGCGCGGATCTCGGCGATGGCGCGGCCCAGGGCCACCGAGGCCTGGGCGCCGGCTTCCTCAAGGGCGCGCTCGCGCTCGCGAGCGGCGTCCAGCTCGGTCTGCAGGCGCACGGCCTCGCCGTCGAAAACGTCGGACGCCGATGTGGACGACGCCGTCGCCGAAGCGACCGCGACGGTCGCGCGCGCGGCCAGCCGGTGCTCAAGCTGTGTCACGGCGCGCTCCAGTCGACGCGCGGCAAGGTCGAGGGCGCTCGTTTCGCCCAGGGTCATCGGCGGGTTCCAATCATGCGGTGCAACATATAGATCAGGACCAGCTTCGCCACCCGCTGCGGCGACAATAGGGTGATGAAATCGCCCTTGGCCGTATTCCGTCATGCGTTGTTGCCGGCGCTGGGCTTGACTTCCCGCCCACCGCCCGCAAAACGCGGCTGCAAAATCAGGGAACGTTGGTCCCTCTGGGCCGCGTCCGATCGTTAGGAGAAAGACCACCATGGCTCTTCGCGTCGCCATCAACGGCTTTGGCCGTATCGGCCGCCTCGTCCTGCGCTCCATCGTCGAGCACGGCCGCACGGATATCGAAGTCGTGGCGATCAACGATCTGGGCCCGGTCGAGACCAATGCCCACCTGCTGCGCTACGACAGCGTGCACGGCCGGTTCCCGGGCGTCGTGACCTCGGGCGAAGACTGGATCGATGTCGGCACCGGCAAGATCAAGGTCACCGCGATCCGCAACCCCGCCGAGTTGCCGCATGCCGAGCTGAACGTCGACATCGCGTTCGAGTGCACGGGCCTGTTCACCACCAAGGAAAAGGCCAGCGCCCACCTGACCGCCGGCGCCAAGCGCGTGCTGGTCAGCGCCCCGTGCGACGGCGCCGACCAGACCATCGTCTACAAGGTCAATGACAACGTGCTGAGCGCCGCCGACCTGGTGGTCTCCAACGGCTCGTGCACCACCAACTGCCTGGCGCCCATCGCCAAGGTCATCCACGACCTGGTCGGCATCGAGCGCGGCTACATGACCACCATCCACTCCTACACCGGCGACCAGCCGACCCTGGATACGATGCACAAGGATCTGTATCGCGGCCGGGCCGCCGCCCTGTCGATGATCCCGACCTCGACCGGCGCCGCCAAGGCCCTGGGCCTGGTGCTGCCGGCCCTGAAGGGCAAGCTGGACGGCTCGTCGATCCGCGTCCCGACCCCGAACGTCTCGTGCGTCGACCTGAAGTTCGTGCCCAGCCGCGACACTACTGTCGAGGAACTGAACAGCGCCCTGAAGGCCGCCGCCGAAGGCCCGCTGAAGGGCGTGCTGGGCGTCACCGACGAGGCCCTGGTCTCGACCGACTTCAACCACATCGCCGAAAGCTCGACCGCCGCCCTGGCCCAGACCCAGGTCATCGAAGGCAAGCTGGGCCGCGTGCTCAGCTGGTACGACAACGAATGGGGCTTCGCGACCCGCATGAGCGACACCGCGCTCGTGATGGCGAAGTATCTGTAAAGCCTGCCAAACCCCCGCCCTCTCCGAGGCGCGGGGGTTTTCCTTGCCCGTTATCGCCTTTCGACGTCAGGACTTCCCATGACCTTCCGCACCCTCGACACCGCCGATCTCGCCGGCAAGACCGCCCTGGTCCGCGTGGACTTCAACGTGCCCGTCGAGGGCGGCAAGATCACGGACGACACCCGCCTGCGCTCGGCCCTGCCGACCATCCAGTACCTGACCGGCAAGGGCGCCAAGGTGGCGCTGCTGGCCCACTTCGACCGGCCCAAGGGCAAGGTGGTTCCCGAGATGAGCCTGGCCTTCGTGGCCGAGCCGCTCTCCAAGCTGTTGGGCGCGCCAGTGGCCTTCGCTGCCGACTGCATCGGCGATGAAGCCGCCAAGACCATCGCCGCCCTGCCGGCCGGCGGCGTTACCCTGCTGGAAAACGTCCGCTTCCATGCGGGCGAGGAAAACAACGACCCGGCCTTCGCCGCCGAACTCGCCAAGCTCGGCGACCTCTATGTCAACGACGCCTTCAGCGCCGCCCACCGCGCCCATGCTTCCACCGAAGCCCTGGCCCGCGCCCTGCCGTCCTATCCGGGTCTGGCCATGCAGCGCGAGCTGGAAGCCCTCGACTCGGCCCTGGGCAATCCGCAGAAGCCGGTGATCGGCATCGTCGGCGGCTCCAAGGTCTCGACCAAGCTGGACCTTCTCAACAACCTGGTCGCCAAGCTGGATCGCCTGGCGATCGGCGGCGGCATGGCCAACACCTTCCTCTACGCCCAGGGCCACGATGTTGGGGGGTCGCTCTGCGAGAAGGACCTGGCCGACACCGCCCGCCAGATCATCGAAAAGGCCAAGGCCGCCGGCTGCGAGCTGCTGCTGCCGGTCGACGTCGTGGTGGCCAAGAAGGTCGCGCCGGGCGTCGACGCCGAGACCCGCGCCCTTGCCGACGTGCAGCCTGACGACCTGATCCTCGACGCCGGCCCCGAAACCGCCAAGCGCCTGCTGGCCGCCATGGACGCCAGCAAGACCCTGATCTGGAACGGCCCGCTGGGCGTGTTCGAGGTACCGCCGTTCGACGAAGCGACCGTTGCGGCGGCGAAACATGCCGCCCAGCTGGCAAAATCGGGTAAGATCGTCGCTGTGGCCGGCGGCGGTGATACGGTGTCGGCGCTGAATCACGCGGGCGTCGTAGGCGACATGACCTTCGTCTCGACCGCCGGCGGCGCGTTTCTTGAGTGGATGGAGGGCAAGGACCTGCCCGGTGTCTCGGCTTTGAACACCTAGGGTTCCAGATTTTTCAGGCGCGGACCTCCGGGAGGGGTCCGCGTGAGCGACCGGACGACCCGGGCAGAGAACGCACAAGCGTCACGCCCCAAAAACAAGAAACGACCCAAACCTTTCAAGCTTGCAGGAGAGATATCACGTGGCGAGGATCACGCTTAGGCAGTTGCTGGACCATGCGGCGGAGCATGAGTACGGGCTGCCGGCCTTCAATATCAACAACATGGAACAGGGTCTGGCGATCATGGAGGCGGCCGACGCCGTCAACTCGCCGGTCATTATCCAGGCCTCGCGCGGCGCGCGGTCCTATGCCAACGACATCATGCTGGCCCGCATGATCGACGCCCTGGCCGAGATCTACCCCCACATTCCGGTGTGCATGCACCAGGACCACGGCAACGGCCCGGCGACCTGCGCCACGGCGATCCAGTACGGCTTCACCTCGGTGATGATGGACGGTTCGCTGATGGAAGACGCCAAGACCCCGGCCTCTTACGAGTACAATGTCGAGGTCACTCGCAAGGTGGTCCAGATGGCCCACAGCTGCGGCGTGTCGGTCGAGGGCGAACTGGGCGTGCTCGGGTCGCTCGAGAGCGGCATGGGCGAAGCCGAGGACGGCCACGGCTTCGAAGGCGTGCTGAGCCACGACGAACTGCTGACCGATCCCGACCAGGCGGTCGACTTCGTCGGCCAGACCGGCGTCGACGCCCTGGCCATCGCCATGGGCACCAGCCACGGGGCCTACAAGTTCACGCGCAAGCCGGACGGCGACGTCCTGGCCATGAACGTGATCGAGGAAATCCATCGCCGCCTGCCCAACACCCACCTGGTGATGCACGGCTCCAGCTCGGTGCCACAGGACCTGCAGGACATCATCAACCAGTATGGCGGCGAAATGCCCCAGACCTGGGGCGTGCCGGTCGAAGAGATCCAGCGCGGCATCAAGCACGGCGTCCGCAAGATCAATGTCGACACAGACAACCGGATGGCCATGACCGGCGCGATCCGCAAGATCCTGATGGAAAAGCCCGGCGAGTTCGATCCGCGCGCCTATCTGAAGCCCGCAAAGGAAGCCATGCGCAAGGTCTGTCAGGCCCGCTTCGTCGAGTTCGGCTCGGCCGGCCATGCCGACAAGGTCAAGGCGCTGTCGACCGCGACCATGGCCAAGCGCTATGCCTCGGGCGAACTGCACGCCAAGTTCGGCGCCTCGGCCGGCAAGGTCGCGGCCGAATAGGCTTTCAACGCTGGATGAGACGAAGGCCTCCCGGAGCGATCCGGGGGGCCTTTTTCAGGCGTCTGCGACGCTGCTGTCGGCCGGGTCGGGCCGCAGGCGACGGCTGATCAGCTTGAGCATGACCGCGCCGACTGCGCCGCACAGCGCCACCCCAAGGCTGTACCACAGGGCCACGAACAGGAAGGTCGAGTCCTGGCAGTGCACGCCGTAGATGGTCGCGGCCACCGCGCCGCTGAACAGACCGACGAACAGGCCTGTCAGGCCCGGACGCTCCATCTCGACGCCACGCAGGCCTACCCCCGCGACCAGCAGCATCGAAACCGACAGCACCGAGACGTAGAAGACGCAGTTGAAGGCTCCGCCCGGATTGAAGATGTGGGCGATCAGGGCCGCGTCCAGGCCCGGGGCCTCGAAGGCGACGGCGAGGGTCATCAGGACAACCATGGCGCCGCCCGTAGCCAGGGCCGGCCACAGCGGCGCCCCGGGACGCGCTGCGGCTGTCGCCCCGCACAGGGCGATGGCGGCCAGGCTGGCTGTGTAGAGACCCTTGATCCAGAAGAACGGGTGGCCGATCGCCACCCAGAAGTCGGGCCGCGGCTTCAGCCACAACAAGACCAGCAGCAGGGCGGCCAGCGCGCCGGCCGCGGCGACCTCCAACAGGCGTGCTGGCAATCTACCTTTCGACCACGCGAGATTGGCCGCCGGCGCCTCGTCGGGGAGGACGAGGGCGTCGTCTACGATCACGGCGACCCTCCCCACAAGGTGTCAGAACTGGCTATGGGATCCGCGGTTGCATAGGGTTCGCAATCGCAGCGCTGGCAGATGAAGATCTGCCCCGACGCTTGTCAACCGACGTTATGAGACCGTAACCAGACGTGATCACAGCGGGCGCGCGGCCCGAGCGTGCTGCTCACCAGCGCAGCACCCAGCGGCCAATCACAGCGCCCAGGGCCCCGACCAGCAGAACGCCCAGCGTGTACCAGAGCCCCACGAACATCATGGTGCTCTCGCCGCAGTGCAGGCCGTAGACGGTGGCGCAGACCGCGCCGGAGAAGACGCCGGCCGCGAAACCGGCCAGGGCGGGCCGGGTCGGCGCCAGGTCGCGCATCGCCATAAGGGCCACGGCCAGCATCGGAACGCCCAGCGCCACGATGTTGCGCAGGCAGCTCGTGATCGAGTTGCCCATGATCATCGGCATGCGCGCTTCAGGCGCCGCGGCCATCAGACTGGACAGGGCAATGCCGATGTAGAGCGCCAGCACCGCGCCGGCCAGCCAGAAGGCCTTTCGCCCCGAGGTTCCCGGCCGCGCCAGGCGCTCGCACGCCCAGAAGCCCGCCGCGCCCAGCAGGGCTGTATAGGCCGCCTTCATCCAGAAGAAGCGGGTGACCATGGCCTGGGAGAGATCGGGGCGGGTCTGCAGCCAGGCCAGCACCAGGACCAGGGCGATCAGGGCGCCCGCCAGGGTCGTCAGGCCCAGACGGCGCGCGGCGCCGCCGCCGGGCGCGGGGCCGGCATTGGCGGCCAGGGCGTCGATCAGGTCATCGGTCCGCATGGCGCATCCTTTCGGCCAGGGACTTCAACGCCCGGTGCAGGGCGACCTTGGCCGCGCCTTCGGAAATGCCGGCCCTTGCGCCGGCCTCGGCCAGGCTGAGGCCGGCCAGCTTGACGTCGCTGACCAGGATGCGCTGCCGGTCGGGCAGGCTGGCGAGGGCGCGATCCAGTTCCAGGCCGACGCCGGGGTCATGCTCTTCGGCGGCCAGGAATTCGGAATGGTCGTCAATCGGCAGGGTCTGGCGGATCTTGCAACGCCGCCAGTGGTCGATCAGCTTGTAGCGCGCCACAGCGTGCGCCCAGGCGGTGAACGACAGGGACGTGTCCCACGTCGCGCGCTTGATATGCACTGCCAGCAGCGTCTCCTGCACCATATCCTCCACATCACCGGGCGCGCCGGACATCCGGCGCGAAAAATAGGCGCGCAGCCGAACACCCAGCAGGGCCAGACACTCGCGATAGGCCGGAGCGTCGCCCTCAAGCCCGCGCAGCATCAGCGCCTTCAGTCGGGTTTCGGTGTCCGTCACGCATCCCCCTATTCGCGCGGCCTAGCGAAATGGTTACACGGCTCGTGCGTGAGCCGGAACCCACTGAGCGCAGCCGAGAAATCTTGGTCGGGAATTTTTGTTCGTCGAGCGGTGTAACCTTTGACGGCGCTGCGCCGTAATCCCCCATGACCGACCGACAGGGGCGGTCACGGACATTCACCCCAAGGAGCCAGTCCCATGCACCGCACCAACACCGCCGCCGCCGCCCTCGCCGCCGTCTTCGCTCTGTCGGCCGGCGCCGCCATGGCCGCCGACACCATGGGCGCCACGAAGCCCGCGATGGAAAAGTGCTACGGCGTTTCCAAGGCCGCCCAGAACGACTGCAAGGCAGGCGCCGGCACCTCGTGCGCCGGCACCTCCAAGGTCGACTATCAGGGCGACGCCTGGAAGCATGTCGCCAAGGGCACCTGCGTGACGATGAAGACCCCCAAGGGCATGGGCTCGCTGACCCCCAAGGCGATGTAAGCAAACTCCAAGGTCATCCCGGCCGCACCCCGGCGAAAGCCGTGGGCCGAGCCGGGACCGCAGCAAGCTCAGAGCTTCCGGCGGTCCCGGCTCGGCGCGCTTCGCGCTCGGCCGGGGTGACAGTCGTTTTTGGATAGCGAAAATGCCGCCTGCCGCCGGCCTTGGCCTGAAACCCCAGCACTATGACGACGCGCTCGCCGCGACGGCGCCGGGCCTGTGGTTCGAGGTTCATCCCGAGAACTACATGTCGGCCGGCGGACCCCGCCTGTCGGCCCTGGCGGCGATCCGCCAGCATCACCCGCTGTCGCTGCATGGCGTCGGCCTGTCCCTGGCCGCCGACGCTGATCCGGATCCCGAGCATCTGGCTGCCCTCAAGACCCTGGTCGATCGCTTCGAGCCGTTCGTGGTCTCCGAGCACCTGGCCTGGTCGACCCATCGCGGCGTCCACCAGCCCGACCTGCTGCCCTTTCCCCGCACCCGCGCGGCCCTGACCCGCATCGCCGGCAATATCGGCCGCATGCAGGACGCCCTGGGCCGGCCGGTGCTGGTCGAAAACCCCTCGCTGTACCTGCCGCTCACCGGCCACGACCTCGACGAGACGGACTTCCTGAACGCCCTGGTCGAGACGACCGGCTGCGGCCTGCTGGTCGACGTCAACAACGTCTTCGTCAGCGCCCATAACCTCGGCTACAGCGCGCAGGCCTATCTCGACGCCCTGCCCGCCGCCGCCATCGGCGAGATCCATCTGGCTGGCCATGGCCAGGACGAGGGCGGCTCGGGCCTGCTGATCGACACCCACGGCGCGCCGATCGCCGAAGGCGTGTGGACGCTGTATCGCCATCTGATCGACCGCATCGGTCCGCGCCCCACCCTGATCGAACGCGACGACGACGTGCCCGCCTTCGCCGTGCTGATGGCCGAGCGCGACCGGGCCCAGCTGGCTCTGGACAATGCGCGGCGGGAGCCCGCCGATGTCTGACCTGCTGGACTTTCAGGACGCCTTCGTTGCGGCCCTGGGCGGCGCGCCCTCGGTCCTGTCGCCCTGGCTGCCATCGCACGAAGCGGATCCGCCGGGTCTGGCGGTCTATCGCAACACCATCGCCAAGGGCTGCGTCGACGCCCTGGCCGCCAATTTCCCGACCGTCGCCAGCCTGGTCGGGGACGACTGGTTCCGCGCCGCCGCCGCCCTGTTCGCCCGCGAGGCGCCGCCAGCCAGCGCCGCCTTGCTGGACTATGGCGAGGCCTTTCCGGCCTGGCTGGATCGCTTTCCGCCGGCCCGGGACCTGCCCTATCTGGCCGGCGTCGCCCATCTGGACCGCCTGTGGATCGAGGCCCTGTTCGCGGCCGAGGCGCCGTCGCTGGGCGCAGACGCCTTCGCCGAACTTGCGCCCCAGGCGCTGGCCGCGGCGCGGGTGGCGCTGCATCCGTCGGTAAGGTTCGCGCTGTTCGAGGCCGGCCTGCCCAGCCTCTGGGCCGGCGCCCGCGAGGGCCGCGACGACCTGGAGTTGTCCGAAGCCGCTCAGGGCCTGCTGGTGAGCCGATCAGGCGCTTCGGTGGCTTACCGCGTGGTTGGCCCCGCCGACTGCGCCTTCCTCGCCGCCTGCGCAGCCGGCGACGCCCTTGCCGAGGCCATGGGCCAGGCGGCGCAGGCCGATCCCGACGCCAACCTGCAGGCCCTGTTTGCCGCCCTGATCGCCGACGGCGTGTTTGGCGGTCTCATCTCCGGATCAAACCCATGATCACCGCCGTGCTCAAACCCCTCGACACCCTCGCGCAGATCGCCCGCAGGCTGTTGCCCGACGACGTCCTGACCCTGGTCGCCCGCCTGGGCGTGGCCAGTGTGTTCTGGCTGTCGGGGCGCACCAAGGTCGACGGCGTGCTGCACATCACCGACAGCACATACTCGCTGTTCTCAGACGAATATGCCCTGCCGCTGATCCCGTCCGACATCGCCGCGCATCTGGCGACCTATGCCGAGCACACGTTCTCGATCCTGCTGGTGCTGGGCCTGCTGACACGGCTATCGGCGCTGGCGTTCCTGGGCATGACCCTGGTGATCGAGATCTTCGTCTATCCCGACGCCTGGAGCACGCACCTGTCGTGGGCGGGGCTGCTGCTGCTGATCCTGGCCAAGGGCGGCGGCCGGTTCAGCCTGGACCGCCTTTTGCGCATCGCCTGAACGCCGCAAAGGTTGTGCGACAATACGCCTCAGGGTGTTATTGCTGTAGCCAATTCCCGTTAAGCTTGTTTTATTCGCCACACCTCATCGTCACGGAACGCGGTTGGGCGAACTGGAGCGGCGACATGGCGGATCCAACAGCAAGCGCGGTGCTGACCTTCAACTTCAGTGAGGCCAGCGTCCTGATCGTGGATGAAAACGCCGGCTTCATGGACCTTACCGCACTGATGCTTTCCGGCTTCGGCTTCCGAAAGCTGCATCGATGCCAGAGCCTGGGGGAAAGCCACGCCTTCAGTCAGGACGTCGAGGTCGACCTGATCCTGGTGGATCCTTTTCCGAGAGCCGACGAAGGCCTGGCCCTCATCCGCGGCATGCGCCAGCGACAACAGCCCACTGACCCGCCCCTGGTGGTCATCGTCGTGACCGGCCACACGCCCCGGGAGCTGATCCAGGAAGCCCGGGCCGTGGGGGCCGACTATGTCGTGGCCAAGCCCTTCTCGCCGTCGACCCTGCTGGACCGGATCCTGTGGAGCGCCGCACCGCTGGCGCCCCGCACCCGCAGCGGTGAAAATCCCGGTAATGCCGGTGTCCAGGCACAGACCATCGACCCGCTGCATCAGGCCGCCCTGGCGCTTCTGCAATGAGCCAACCCAGCCGCCTCACCCGTTTCATCGACCTCCCGGACGGACTGGCCGTCGACGAGGCCCTGGCCCAGGCGGACGCCGGCCTGGAGTCCCACCGGCAAGCCGCGATTCAGGTGATCGATCAGGCGCTGGGCGAACTGGCCGAGGCCGGAAGCCAGGCCTCAGCTGAAGCCCTGGCCCGGCTCTCCGACAGTATCGGAAGCTTGGCGGGCATGTTCCAGCTGGATGCCCTGTGCCGGGCCGCCAAGCGACTGGGCGATATCGTGCGCCGCCTGCACGAGCGCGGCGCCGCCAATCCCGACCTGATCGACCTGCACATCACCGCCCTGCGGATCATCCGAGCCCAGCCCGACGGCCAGGGCGCGGCCGAACTCCTCAAGGGACTGGACCAGATCGCGGCGCGTGAGGCCCGGCGGGCCTCACGCTAGAACTGGCGCCGGCTCCTTCACCAGCCGCCGTAGATTGGCCTGAACTGATACTCCAGTTCGCGGACCTCGCGCTCGGCGTCACGCGTGGCCCAGTCGGCGCGGCGGCCGTCCTCGATGGCGGCGCGGCGCTCGCTGCGAAGGCGGTTGAGCCGGTCGCGAAGTTCACGTTTCTGCTCGTCGTTGAGCACGGGATTGCGCAGTTCATCCTCGACGCCGCGCGCCTCGCGATCGCGTTTTTCGGCGCGCCGGTCGGCGCTGTCGCGATCGGATCGCGCCTGGCTCAGTCGCGACTCCGCCGCATGGATCAACTGGCCGTCGGCATAGGCCGGCAGGAAGCGGCCAGCGGCGGGTTCGGGACAGACCCCGGCATAGCTGTGGCCCAGGCGACCCTCGCGAAAGCCGCGGTCCGGCGTGCAATAGAGTTTCAGGCCCTGGGCGCGGGCGGCGAAATAGGGAACAGGATCGGGCGCGACGCCGGTCTTGGCGCAGGCCTTGGCGTGGTCGTCCAGCCGGCTTTGCGGATGGCCGGCCTCGCCGTCCTTGAAGCCGACGCCGGCCCAGTCGCCCTGCAGGCAGGCCTCCTGGCTGATCGTCGCGCAGCTGGCCAGAAGCAGGCCACCCGCCAGGAGCGGAAACAACAGGTACGGACGCATCACAGAAACTCCCCAAGTCAGTGTCCCGGAGATAAAGCTTTACCACATGAATGGTCGATGAACTTGGCGCGGCAGTTTGGCGATGTTTTCGGCCTGATGAGTTCATCGAAGGTCAGGGTGAGCTCAAAACCAGAAGTCCCGAGCATTTTCCGTTCGATAACCGCCTAATACTTATCGGAAACGACCCTAGTGCAGGGTTGGGCCCTGCGGCCGCCGCCACAGCTGGGCGGTCAGGGCGTTGGCGACGCCCAGCCAGCCCAGATCAGGCGCCGTGTCGCCGCCGACCTTGCGGGCCTCGATCGCATAGGCGGTGGAGGCCGCCAGCGACGCCGTGGCCGCCGTAACCTGCCCGCCCAGGCGCTTGGCGCCCAAACCCAGCCACAGGGCGTTGAAGCCCTGGGTCAGGCTCCACAGGGTCAGGGCCCGTGTGCGCGCCGGGCTGGCCGGCGCGTTCCAGGTGCGCAGGCCCGACAGGGTCATGGCGATGAACAGCGGCGGCAGGATCAGGCTGGTCAGCGGCTTGGGCTGATGGGCGACCGGCTCGTGCATCTCGGCGAACTCGACCGCATACATCTCGTCGTCCAGCACAGTCTCATGTCGGCGGCCCATGGCCAGGGCCGCCAGGATGGCGCCGCCGGCCAGCAGGGCCCCCAGCGCGATCTGGGTGGCGGGATGGCTTTCCTCGCGGGCCTCGACCTCGAAGGCCTCGCGGCCTGCGCGGGCGTGCGCCCGGTGCTGTCTGCCGTTCAGGATGCTCATGCCCGGACTCCTCGCTAAGCTGGTAGTCTAACCGACCGGAACAGGCTTGGTTCCCGCTCCGGCGCCGGCGTCCATATGATGGGTGCGTTTTGGGCCCGGCGCCAGCGCCCAGGTCGCCAGGATGAGCAGGAACCATGACGCCGACGCTGCGCGACGCCCGCCCCGAAGACATCGAAACCGTGCGCGCCGTCGAGCGGGCCTCGGCCCAGCGGTTCATCGGCCTGATGGACGCCCTGGCCGCCGACGAGCCGTCACCGGCCGAGGTGCTGGCGGCGCGCATCGCTGCGGGGGGCCTGCTGGTCGCCATCGACGCGGATGCGCCCATCGCCTTCGTGATGTTCCGGCCGGTCGAGGACGGGCTCTATATCGAGCAGATCGACGTCCTGCCCGCCTTCGCCGGCCAGAGGATCGGCGCGCGGCTGCTGGACGCGGCGGCAGACCGGGGCAGGGCGCGCGGCCTGATCGCCCTGACCCTGTCGACTTTCCGCGCCGTGCCGTGGAACGCGCCGTGGTATCGCCGGCTGGGCTTCGTCGATATCGCCGACGCCGCCCTGACGCCCGGCCTGCTGGAGATCCGCCGGGCGCATCTGGAGCGCGGGCTGGACGAGGCCGCGCGGACCTTCATGCGGCGCCCCCTCTGATTGGCCCCTCCTGATTGGAGGTGTCTGATGGGCGGCCTCTGATCAGCGGTCGGCCGGCGCGCGCGTCAGGCCGTCGATCAGGGTCTCCATGGCGCCCAGATTGAGCAGTCCCGCCTGGCGGATCTCCTCGCGGGCCAGAATCTCCGAGGTCACGATCACCGCGCCCGACGCGGTGCGCTGCGCAAACCCCGTGCTGGCCAGCTTGACCACATGGCGGCGAGTGGTCTCCACGGGAATGCCCAGGGACCGGGCCAGGGCCGAAACGCTCACGGGGCGGCGCATCTCGTCGGGGAAGAATTCTCCGTTGATGACCTCAACATAGTCCGGCTGCTCGCGCAGATGCTCGGTGCAGGCCTGGGCGGCAGCGATGAACACCAGGGCCCGGTCCATGTCGCCGTCGAAAAGATCGGTGAAAATCCGAATCATCCGCAGGGCGTAGTCCGCGCCCAGGCTTAGATGGTGGCGGTTCACGAACGGCGTTTTGTTACGTTTCATCATCAGGCGAGGCGCGTTTTTCGTTGAGCGTCGATCCAGGAAGCCTACTCAATTTGAGCACTTGGCTTCAGGTTTTAAGGCGCTGTTTATCAGGCCGGCAGCACGTTAGCCCGCAAACAACAGGGCTAAAAGCAATGCGTCTGCGTCTTTCCGGGGCCATGAATCTGTTTGGCGCCATGCTGGCCGGCGGCTTGCTGGTCCTGGCCGGGGTGTCCTGGTACGCCGTCCAGACGGTGCGGGTCGGCGGCCCGCTGTACGAAAAAGTCATCGAAGAAAAGGACCTGACGGCCGACATCCTGCCCCCGCCCCTCTATGTGATCGACGCCTATCTCGACGCCAAGCTGGCCTTCGCCGCCGCCGGCTCGACCGACCTCCAGGCTGCGGAAAAAGAGTTCGCCAAGCACCGCGCTGAGTATGAAGTGCGGCTGGCGCACTGGCAGGCGATCGACTTCGATCCCGAGGTCAAGTCTGTGCTGATGGGCGAGAGCAACACCCAGGTCCAGACCGTCTGGACGTCAGCCGACGCCATGTTCAAGGCCCTGTCGAGCGGCGACACCGCCAGCGCTGCGGCGCATGAAGCGCAGATGACCCAGGCGTTCGAGGCGCATCGCGCCGCCGTCGAAGCGGTCGTTCCCGTTATTGCCGCCGACCAAGCCAAGATCGAAGCGGCCGCTTCGACGGAAGAAGTCAAGCTGCTGAGCCTGATGGGCGCCGTGTGCCTGTTATTGGGCGGCATCATCGTCGGCGGTGTCTGGGCGATCAGTCGCGGCGTCGTCCGCCCTGTTCAGGCCATTACCAGCTATATGGGCCAGCTGGCGGCAGGCGACTACGAGCGCTCCGTGCCCTTCGCCGGCCGTCACGACGAGCTGGGCGACATGGCCAAGTCCGTGGCGGTGTTCCGCGAAGGCGTTCTTGAACGCCGGGCGCTGCGCCAGGAGCAGGATCAAGAGCGTCGCCAGTCCGAGGTCGAGCGCCAGTCCAACGAAGACACGCGCCTGCAGGCCGAGCAGAAGCGCGACGCCGCCATCGACAGCCTGGCCCAGGCCCTGGACCATCTGTCAGCGGGCAATGTCGCCTATCGACTGGAAACCGCCTTCGCGCCGGAATACGAAAAGCTGCGGGGCGACTTCAACGCCGCCGCCTCGAAGCTGACCGCCAGCCTGGGTCAGATCCGTCAGGCCTCCAGCGGAGTCGGGTCGGGCGCTTCTGAAATCGCCCAGGCCGCCGATGACCTGTCGCGTCGCACCGAGCAGCAGGCCGCCAGCCTGGAACAGACCGCCGCCGCCCTTGACGAGATTACCTCGACCGTCCGCCAGACCGCTGACGGCGCGCGCAAGGCCAATGAGATCGTCGTCGACACCCGCCGCCGCGCCACGGCCACCGAACAGGCCGTCGGGGCCGCCGTCCGCGCCGTGGGCGAGATCGAAAGCTCCTCGGCCCAGATCAGCCAGATCATCGGCGTCATCGACGAGATTGCCTTCCAGACCAACCTTCTGGCGCTCAATGCCGGGGTCGAGGCGGCGCGGGCCGGCGAGGCCGGTCGCGGCTTTGCCGTGGTCGCCCAGGAAGTGCGGGCCCTGGCCCAGCGTTCGGCCGATGCCGCCAAGCAGATCAAGGTCCTGATCAGCACCGCCTCGACCAAGGTCAGCGAAGGCGTTGGACTGGTCGGCCAGACCGGGACCGCCCTCAACGACATCATGGAGCGGGTCAGCCAGATCGCCGCCCTGGTCGCCGAGATCTCGGCCTCGTCACAGGAACAATCGACGGGCCTCAACGAGGTCAATACGGCCATCAACCAGATGGACCAGATGACTCAGCAAAACGCCGCCATGGTCGAACAGACCACCGCAGCGGCCCATTCCATGCGAGGCGAGTCTGGACGCCTGACCCAGATGGTCGATCAGTTCAACCTGGAGCCGGCGACGCGCACCCGGCGCGCCGCCGCCTGACCGGTCAGCCGGCCGGCAGCTCGCCCATGGCGCTCTGCAGATAGTTCTGCTCGCCGATCGACTTGACCAGGCCGATCTGCATTTCCAGGAAGTCGATGTGCTCCTCGGTGTCGCTGAGGATCTCGCGCAGCAGCTCGCGGCTGACATAGTCGCGGACCTGTTCGCACTGGATGATGCCGGGGATCAGGGTCTCGCGACCGCCGACCTCGACGGCCAGGTCCGACGCCAGGCACTCGGGCACGGTCTCGCCGATCTTCAGTTTGTGCAGGTCCTGCAGGTTGGGCAGGCCTTCCAGGAACAGGATGCGATGGATCAGCTTGTCGGCGTGCTTCATCTCGCCGATCGACTCGTCATAGGTGATCTTGCCCAGGCGCTTGAAGCCCCAGTTGTCGTACATGCGCGCATGCAGGAAATACTGGTTCACGGCGGTCAGCTCATTGGTGAGCACCGCGTTGAGCAGGCGGATAATTCCGGGATCGCCTTGCATGGCGGGTCTCCTTGAAGTGCGAGTTGCGGCGACCGTGCGGCAAGGCGCAGCAGGCTTCAACCGCTATGTCTGCAAGTGTTTCGCGCTTTCACGGAAATCGTGGCGCGGCGGGCCAAACCTATTCGGCGGCGTAGGCCAGGGCCTGACGGCTGTCTTCGATCATCTGGCGCATCTCGCACACGCACTTGGCGCACTGGGCCTGGCAGCCCTTGTGGCGAAAGATCTCGGCCGGGCGGCTGGCGCCCGCGTCGATGGCGGCGCGCACTTCGCGCTCGCGGATGCCGTTACAGTTGCAAACGTACACGGAAGCAAGGCCCTTGCCGAATGAGTGTCATTCTCATGTAGCGAAGGCTGCGGCCTTTTGCAACTGACTCTCACTATGGTTCGCAGCGGCGTGAGGTCGCGGCCCTTTAGGCTGACGACTTGGGCGCGGGCGCGAATTGGCGTAATTCCCGGGTCATGACCCTCGATTGCCGCCTCTATCTGATCACCCCGCCGGCCCTGACCGACCTGGACGCCTTCGGCCTTGAGCTGAACAGGGCCCTGGACGGCGGCGACGTGGCCGCGCTGCAGATCCGGCTGAAGGACGTCTCGGACGCCGCGATTGCGCAGGCCGTGGCGGCCCTCGCGCCGATCGCCCGCGCCCAGGGCGTGGCGGTGATCCTCAATGACCGGCCAGACCTGGCGGCCAGCCTCGACTGCGACGGCGTGCATGTGGGCCAGGGCGACACCCCTTACGCCGCCGCCCGCAAACTGATGGGCAAGGACCGCATGGTCGGGGTCACCTGCCATGACAGCCGCCACCTGGCCATGGAGGCCGCCGAGGCCGGGGCCGACTATGTGGCCTTCGGAGCCTTCTTCCCGACCACCACCAAGGACGCCCCGACCACCGCCGATCCGGAAATCCTGTCGATCTGGCAGGAGGTGATGGAGACCCCCTCGGTGGCCATCGGCGGCATCACCGCCGACAACGCCGCCGGCCTGGCCACGGCCGGCGCCGACTTCCTGGCCGTCTCGGCCGGGGTCTGGACCCATCCCCAGGGGCCAACCGCCGCCGTAGCCGCCCTGAACGCCGCAATCGCCCAGGGCCTGGCCGCGCGCAACCTCGTCTAACGACGTTATTGCGGGGCCGACCAGACAGGCCTAGCCTCTCCGCTAACCATAGGTTCCGGGGGGGGGACGCGATGAACAAGCGACTCGTATTGTGCGTGGCGAGCCTGGCGGCTCTGTCTGTGGCGACCTACGCCCTGGCCGAAAACTGGAAGCCCTCGCCCGGCGAGGCCAAGACCTTCTATGACGAGGACTATATGCGGGTGGACGCCAAGTCCGGCCTGGTCCTGGTCCGCATCGCCGAGGGCAAGCCCAACGGTCCCTACAGGAACTGGCCGGCCAGCAAGGGGCCGATCATCATGTTCGCGCTGGACTGCGCGGCCGACAAGTGGGTCGACCTGGGCATGGACTTCGCCGGAGACATGGGCCTGACCAAGGGCTGGCGCAGCGGCGAAAAGATTGATGACGCCAGGGCGGCCGCCGGCAGCGCCGGCAAGCTGGCCTGCGAAGCCCGCGACAGCCTGCCCAAGGTCGATCTGCCCTGACCCAGGGGGCCGATGCCGCTGCGCCGGACGGCGCAGGCCTAGGCGTTGAGCCGCGCCAGCTTGTCGGGGTTGCGTATCGTATAGACCGCCGCGATCCGGCCCTCGACCAGCTCCAGACCCATGGTCTGGAACACGGCGCCGGCGTGCGACACCACTATGCCGGGCTGGCCGTTGATGCGGGCCAGGCGCGCGCTCGTGCCTTCGGGCGGCGGCCACTTCTTGCGGATGCCCAGGATCAGGCGCACGGCGTTGTCCAGGCCGTGGACCGGGTTGAGAACGGCCGCGACCTTGCCGCCGCCGTCAGCGTGCCAGACCACGTCCGGGGCCAGCAGGTTGCGCAGGGACACCGCGTCGCCCGTCATGGCCGCCAGCAGGAAGGCTGCGGTCAGCGACCGCTCCTCATCGACCGACGGCCTGTAGCGTGGACGCTCCGCCCGAACATGCAGCCGGGCCCGGGCCGCCAGTTGCCGGCAGGCGGCCTCGCCGCGCCCGAGGGTCCTGGCGACCTCGGCGAAGGGCGTGTCGAACACGTCGTGCAGCAGGAAGGCCGCGCGCTCCAGCGGCGTCAGACGCTCCAGGGCCAGCAGGAAGGCCACCGACAGGTCGGCGTCCAGCTCGCCCGGCGCGGCGTCGAAATCCTCGTCGACCACCGGTTCGGGCAGCCACTCGCCGACATAGACCTCGCGGCGGGCGCGGGCCGACTTCAACCGATCAAGGCACAGGCGGGCGACCACGCGGTTGAGGAAGGCCGCGCCGTCCCCGACGGCCTCCGTCTCGACCTTGCGCCAGCGCAGCCAGGCGTCCTGCACCACGTCCTCGGCGTCGGCGCGCGAGCCGAGCATGCGATAGGCCAGGCCGGTCATGGCGGGGCGTCGGGCTTCGAAGAGCGCGTCGGACGTGTTCATACCGCCACCTTCACCGACTGGCCCTCCACCGTGATCCGCGAGCAGACCTTTCCGTGGCCCATCGCGTATTTCACCGTGGGGTAAACCCGCGAAGCGGCCATGGCGAGGGCGATGGCCGCCAGGCCCTTGGGCCCCCAGAGTCGCACGATCTCGTCCCGCAAGGAATCGACCTGTTCCAGATCGCGATCCAGAGAGGCCTTGGCGAAACGATAGGCTGTGCTTGCGTCAGGTCCCATAAGGTCGAGTTCCCCGGTCAGAATGGCGCGCAGCACCTCAGCCGAGACGCCGCGCTCCTGCCAGATCGCGACGCCGATCTGGACGCAGGGCCCGCAATCCTCGGCCAGGGTGGCGACCAGTCCAGCGGCCGCCAAGGCGTCCGGCGGCGCGCCCTCCTGAAAGCCGGCGAATTTCTGGATGTGGGTGAAGGCCATCAGGGCCCTGGGGCTGGCCTGGGCCAGATCGTGCAGATAGGCCGCGTCGTAGTCATAGCGCTTTTCCATGCGCCGCACCGCCGCCCGCATCAGCCAGGTCAGCATGGCTCAGCCCTCCCGGGCGGTGAGGCGCAGGGCGACCACCGCGATCCAGATGGTCAAGAGGGCGGGCAGGATCACACCCGGAAAATCCTGCGCCAGCAGGGGCCAGGGCACGGCCTTGCCGCAGAACGGGGTGATGACATGGATCAGGGCATGGACACCCTGGAAGGTCGCCGCCACCGTCACCGCCCCGGCGTGCCGCGCCAGGTTCCACGCCCCGAACGCCATGCCGACCGCGCAGGCCAGATAGGTCGCCCCGACGTCGCGCACGAAATGGTCGTTGAACGGCCCCGTCTCGATCACGCCCGGCACGGCCCCGAACCAGCCATAGGGCTGCAGCAGCATCGCCGCGCCATTGAGCCCAAACAGCACCACCAGAAACCCGCACACGCCTCGCGCCATGATCATCGTCCTCCATCGTTTCGAGAACAGGACGAGGCAGCCGCCCCGGATGTGACATGGCGGCGCAAAGAATCGCCCCGCCTTGCTTTCGCGCGCGTCCGAGACTAGGTTCCGCGCCCAATTTCCCGATCTTTCTAACCGCCGCTCGCATATCCCCCGCCGTCTCCTCCAGACGCTGCGCAGGGGGACCTATGAGGAAAACCCGCCTTGGCCACTCCCTCCGCCCTTCTGAACGTGATGATCGACGCTGCCCGCAAAGCGGCGCGTGGCCTGGCTCGCGATTTCGGTGAAGTCGCCGAGCTGCAGGTTTCCAAGAAGGGCGCGGCCGACTTCGTCACCAATGCCGACCTCAAGGCCGAGCAGACCATCTTCGAACTGCTGGAAAAGGCCCGCCCTGGCTACAGCTTCCTGGGTGAAGAGCGCGGCCTGATCGAGGGCACTGACAAGACCCACACCTGGATCGTCGACCCGCTGGACGGCACCACCAACTTCCTGCACGCCATCCCGCACTTCGCGGTCAATATCGCCCTGCAGCGCGAGGGCGAGGTGGTGGCCGGCGTCACCTACAACCCCATCACCCACGACCTGTTCTGGGTCGAAAAGGGCAAGGGCGCCTTCCTGGGCGCCGAAAAGCGCCTGCGCGTCGCGGCCCGCCGCCATCTGGACGAGAGCGTCCTGGCCACCGGCGTGCCGTTTCTGGGCAAGCCGGGCCACGCCCAGTTCCTGAAAGAACTGCACCAGATCAGCCAGAAGGTCGCCGGCGTCCGCCGCTTCGGCGCGGCTTCGCTGGACCTGGCCTGGGTCGCGGCCGGTCGTTTCGACGGCTATTGGGAGCGCAATCTGGGGGCCTGGGACGTCTCGGCCGGGGTCCTCATGGTGAGCGAGGCCGGCGGCAAGGTCACGTCCATCGAGGAGCATGGCAACCCGCTGGACGGCGCCTCGATCCTGGCCTGTAACCAGGAACTGCACCCGCTGGTGCTGGAAAAGCTGCGGCTGGCCTAGCGGCACTAAACACTGTCATCCCGGCCAAGCGCGAAGCGCGCCGAGCCGGGACCGCCGGAAGCGCCGAGCTTGGCGCGGTCCCGGGTCTTCCCCCGGCTTTCGCCGGGGTACGCCCGGGATGACAGGTTTAAAGGGCTCGCCAAAATGTCATGATGCAGCGCTAAATCGCCGCCATGACCCTGCTGACCCGTCGCGCCCTGACCACCGCCGCCCTCGCCGGTACCTTCCTGCCCGGCCTGGCCCGCGCCCAGGGCAAGAAACCCCTCGTCATCGCCCACCGCGGCGCTTCAGGCCTGCGGCCCGAGCACACGGCCCTGGCCTATGAGCTGGCCATCGAGCAGGGCTGCGACTTCATCGAGCCCGATCTGGTCCCCACCAAGGACGGCCACCTCGTAGCCCGCCACGAAAACGAGATCGGCGGCACGACCGACATCGCCGCCCGCCCTGAATTTGCGGCCCGCAAGGCGACCAAGACCATCGACGGCGAGGCGATCGAGGGCTGGTTCACCGAAGACTTCACCCTGGCCGAGCTCAAGACCCTGCGGGCCCGCGAGCGCCTACCGCAACTGCGCCCGACCAGCGCCACCTTTGACGGCCAGGCCCAGATCCTGACCTTCGACGAGGTGGTCGCCATCGCCCGGGCCGCCAGCAAGCGCACCGGCCGCGTCATCGGCGTCTATCCCGAGATGAAGCACCCCAGCTATTTCGCTTCGATCGGCCTGCCGGTCGAAGGCCGGATGCTAGACGCCCTGAAGCGCACTGACCTGAACTCGGCCGAAGCGCCGGTGTTCGTGCAGTGCTTCGAGGTCACCCCGCTGAAGACCCTGCGCGCCAAGACCCGCGCCCGGCTGGTGCTGCTGGCCGACGCCGAGGGCGGCCCGCCCGACCTGCCGGGCGTCAAATATGCCGATCTGCTGACCGCCGAGGGCTTGAAGGGCGTTGCGGCCTATGCCGACGGCCTGGGCCCGCACCAGTCGCTGGTGATCCCGCGCGCCGAGGGCCTGCTGCCGGCCACATCGCTGGTCAAGGACGCCCACGCCGCCGGCCTGCAGGTGCACCCGTGGACCGTGCGGGCCGAAAACTATTTCCTGCCGACGTCCCTGCGCCGGGGCGATGCCACGCGGCCCGACTACATGGCCCTGCATGGCGAGGTCGAGCCGCTGCTCAAGGCCCTCTATGCGGCCGGCGTCGACGGCGTGTTCAGCGACTTCCCGGCCCTGGCGGTCGCGGCGCGCGCTTGACCCCCTGACGCTCGCGGGTGCAGCCTGAACGCCTTGTCGCGTTGAGGCTTCTCATGAACACCCGTCTGGCCGTCCTGGCCGCCGCCTTGCTGCTGGGCGCTTCGGCGCCCGCCCTTGCCGCCTCGGTTGGCGGTCCCAGGCTGGATGTCATCGCCCGCGACTTCGTGGCCCTGACGCTGGAGGCCGGCGAGCGCGAGCCCGGCTATGTCGACGCCTATTACGGCCCCAAGGAATGGGCCGAGGCCGCCAAGGCCAATCCGCGCGCCGTGCCGGCCCTGAAGGCCGAGGCCCTCCGCCTGACCGCCGCGACCCGGGCCGTCGATGACGCCGCCCTCACCCCCGACGAGCGCCGCCGCAAGGCGTTCATGCTGGGCCAGCTGAAAGCCGCCGAAACCCGCCTGGCCATGCTGGAGGGCCAAAAGTTCAGCTTCCAGGACGAGGCGCAGGGCCTGTTCGGCGTGCGTCCGCCGCTGAAGCCCTTGGAAAGCTTCGATCCGATCCTGGCCCGCATCGACAGGCTGCTTCCCGGCGAGGGCGACCTGGCCGCCCGCATCGACGCCTTCCAGAGCCAGTACGTGATCCCGGCTGACAAACTCGACGCGGTGATGAAGGCCGGCATCGCCGCCTGCAAAGCCCGGACGCAAGCCCACATCGCCCTGCCCAAGGGCGAGAAGTTCGACCTGGCCTTCGTCACCGGCAAGCCGTGGAGCGGCTACAACTGGTACAAGGGCGGGGCCCACAGCCTGATCGAGATCAACACCGACCTGCCCGTCGCCATCAGCCGCGCCGTCGATCTGGGCTGCCACGAGGGCTATCCGGGCCACCATGTGCTGAACGCCCAACTGGAAGACAAGCTGACCAAGGGCAAGGGCTGGGTCGAGTTCTCGGTCTATCCGCTGTTCTCGCCGCAATCGCTGATAGCCGAGGGCTCGGCCAATTACGGCATCAGCCTGGCCTTCCCGGGGCCCGAGAAGGTCAAGTTCGAGCGCGAACAGCTCTATCCGCTGGCGGGTCTCGATCCGGCCACCGCCGACGCCTATGACGCCCTGATGACCGCCAAGGCCGATCTGGCCAGCAGCGAGAACACCATCGCCGACGCCTATCTTTCGGGTCGCATGGATAAACCCACCGCCATCGCGGCCCTGGCCAAATACGGCCTCAGCTCGGTGGCCCGCGCCGAAAAGCGCCTGAGTTTCATCGAGACCTACCGCTCCTACGTGATCAACTACAATCTCGGCCAGGACATGGTCCGGGCGCATGTGGAGCGCGCGGGCGCGAGCCAGGACGCGCGCTGGAAGGCGATGGAGGCCGTGATCAGCGAGCCGACGACGCCGGCGGATTTGCTGAGGTAGTCAGCGAAGTCCTTCTCCCCTTGCGGGAGAAGGCAGATCAGGCCGCCTCCACACCGAACTGCAGCTTCGCCAGCCGTGAATAGAGCCCGCCACGCGCCGAAAGCTCGGCGTGGGTGCCCTGTTCGACAACCCGGCCGTCTTCCATGACCACGATGCGGTCGGCCTTGAGCACGGTGGCCAGGCGGTGGGCGATGACCAAGGTGGTGCGGCCGCTCATCGCCTCGTGCAGGGCCTGCTGGACCAGGCGCTCGTTCTCGGCGTCCAGCGCGCTGGTGGCCTCGTCGAGCAGCAGGATGGGGGCCTGGCGGACCAGGGCCCGGGCGATGGCCAGGCGCTGGCGCTGGCCGCCCGACAGGGTCTTGGCGCGTTCACCCACCGGGGTGTCGAACCCCTGCGGCAGGGCTTCCAGGAAGCCGGTGGCCTGGGCGGCGGCGGCGGCAGTGCGGGCCTCCTCCTCGGTGGCGTCCTCGCGGCCAAAGCGGATGTTGTCGAGCGCCGAGCCCGAGAACAGCGGCGAGTCCTGGGCCACCAGGGCCATGCGCTGGCGCACCTCGACCGGGTCGGCGTCGCGCAGATCCACGCCGTCGAGGCGGATGACGCCCTCCTGCGGGTCGTAGAAGCGCAGGAGCAGGCGCAGGACGGTGCTCTTGCCCGCGCCCGAGGGTCCGACCAGGGCGACGGTCTCACCGGGCCTGACGGTCAAATCAAAGCCTCGCAGGGCCGGCAGGTCGGGACGGCCGGGATAGGCGAAGGTGACGTTGTCGAAGGCCACGGCGCCCGTGGCGGGAACCGGCAGGGTCCTGGGCTTCTCCGGCGCGGCGATGCCGGGCTGCGAGCTCAGCAGTTCGGCGATACGCTCCATGGCCCCTGCGGCCTTCTGAACGTCGCCCCAGACCTCGCCCAGGGCGCCGATCGAGCCGGCGGCCATGATGGCCAGCAAAGCAAATTGGGCCAGGGTTCCGGGGGTCATCTCGCCCGACAGCACCAGATGCGCGCCCGACCACAGCAGCAGGGTGATGCCGCCAAAGGCCAGGACGATGACCACGGCCGTCATGCTGGCCCGGGCGGTGATGCGCCGCACCGAGGCCTGATAGGCCATCTCGACGGCCTCGCCGAAGCGGCCGACCGAAGCCTTTTCGCGCCCGAAGGCCTGGACGGTGTCCAGCGCATCCAGGCTCTCGCCGGCATAGCCCACGGCGTCGGCGAAACGGTCCTGGGCCGTCACCGACAGCTTGCGCACCTTGCGACCCATCAGGAACATCGGGGCCAGGATCACCGGCACCATCAGCACGATGAAGCCCGCCAGCTTGGGACTGACCACGGCCATGTAGCCCAGGCCGCCCACCAGGCTGAGAATGTTGCGCACCGCCACTGAGGCCGAGGTGCCGACCAGTTGCTCGATGATGGTCACGTCGGTGGTCAGGCGCGACAAAACCTCGCCGGTGCGGGTTTTGAGGAAATAGGCCGGATCCAGGGTCAGGGTGTGGCCATAGAGCGCCCGGCGCAGGTCGGCGACGACCCGCTCGCCCAGCCGGGTGACGAAGAAGAACCGCAGCGAGGTGGCGACGGCCAGCACCAGGGCCACGACGCCCAGGCCGATGAAGGCGCCATTGACGGCCGAGGCTGCGCCGGTCGCAAACCCCTTGTCGATAACGGTCTTGAAGGCCGCGGTCAGGCCCAGGGTGGCGCTGGTGGAGAACAGCAGGAAGAAGCCCGCAGCCAGGGCGTCGCCGATATGGGCGCGCACAAAGGGCAGCAGATGGGCCAGGGGGCGGATGTCTTTGCGGCGGGGCCGCCGGGCGGCCGCCTCGGCCATGCCCTGAGCCAGTTCAGCGCCGGCGCCGGGGCGTCCCTCGACCGAAATATCCCCGCCGTGTACGTCGGTCATCAACTGTCCCTTGCCAAATTCGCGCGTGTTCTTTATAGCCGCGCCTCTTCGAGGGCCACCCGCAAGGGCGTCCGCTCACCAACTTTCACACCGCCAGTCGGTTGGACCGCCCGATGAAACAAGACATTCACCCCGACTATCACTTCATCACCGTCACCATGACCGATGGCACCACCTATCCGACCCGTTCGACCTACGGGAAAGAAGGCTCCGTGCTGGCGCTGGATATCGATCCGCGCGTCCACCCGGCCTGGACCGGCGGCAACGCCCACATGCTGGACCGTGGCGGCCGCGTCTCGCGCTTCAACGCCAAGTTCGCTGGCTTCACCAAGAAGTAGGCTTATCCGCCGTAAGGGCGACGAAAGGCCGGTCCCGCGTTCGCGGGCCGGCTTTTTCTGTGTCTGGTGTTCAGGCGTCAAAAAAGCCCGCCATCTCGGTCGAGATGGCGGGCTTTTTGTTGCGCGGGATGGGGTGGATCAACTGCCCCCGAACGCCGCCGCGAGGCGGTCGAACTGGGCCTGAACCGGGCGGGGGGCGTCCTCGGCGGCGATCTCGACATACATGCGCTTGTCCAGATGGCGCACGCGCTCGTACAGGCGCTCGGAGCGCTGCAGCAGGTTGACCAGGCCGTAGGGCAGTTCCTCAACCGCCGCGCCAACCACGGCGACTTCCTCGGCCAGGCGATAGCTCTCGGCGCAAGCGGCTTCGGGCGCCATCTCGCCTTCCTTGACCGCGCGCTGCACCAGCAGCCACGAGGCCACCTGCATCAGGCGGGTCGTCAGGCGCATGCTTTCGGTGGCGTAGGCCAGGGCGGCATTGCGCGAGAGGATCTTGCTGTCATGCCGGCCAGCGCCGTCGAGATAGCCGGCGGTCTCCTCGACCAGCGTCATGCCTTCCTCGAACGTGCGGTCAAACAGCTCCGATTTCGCGAAGTCCTGGATGACCCCCGCGCGCCAGGGTGTCGACGCGGATGCGTTCAGATCGGTCATAGGTACTCAATGCCCCTTCGAAAGGCCGCGAGAACGTCTCGCCTGGAGCAGGGACTGCAACCCCCGTGCCAACCGAATGCGTCCCGTTTCGCGACCTGCCCCCTCGAACCTCGACGCATACGCAAAGAAGGCGGCTTGCCGCCTTTAGACATTGATTAGGGTAAATGAATCCCTAGTCGAGGCGACCAAACAGCGCATTGGCCGCGTCGCGTCCCGCGCGCTTCTTGTCCAGCTGGGCCTTGGTGCGTGTGATCTCGGCCTGCAGCGCCTCGATGCGCTCCTCGAGCTCGGCGACGCCATAGATCTCGAGGTCCTCGTGGGTGGTCTCGCTGAGCGCGCCACGATTGAAAGCGCGTGGCTCGACGGGTTCCTCGAACATCGACTGGCTCCCCAAGACTATGAACGTCCTTTTCGTTCGCTCATCTGACGCCTACCTAGGACGCAAGGCAAGCTTGAGGGATCAGAGACCATGTCGGATGCGATGACCGCGATCGCCGTCGAGGGCGGCAAGGGCCCGGCCGAGGCGCTTCATCCCGTCCAGCTGGAGCGTCCCGTTGCGGGGCCTGGCCAGATCCTGATCAAGGTCGCCGCCGCCGGCGTCAACCGCCCCGACATCATCCAGCGCCTGGGCTATTACCCGCCCCCGCCGGGCGCGCCGGTCACCCTGGGCCTGGAGGTCGCGGGCGAAGTCATGGTGGCGACGGGCCGCTGGAGCGTCGGCGACAAGGTCTGCGCCCTGCTGGGCGGCGGCGGTTATGCGCAATATGCCGTGGTCGACGCCCGCCACGCCCTGCCCGCGCCCGAGGGCTTTGACATGGTCCATGCGGCGGCCCTGCCCGAGACGGTTTTCACCGTCTACGCGAATGTGTTCGAGCATGGCGCCCTGAAGGCCGGCGAGACCCTGCTGGTCCACGGCGGAACGTCCGGAATCGGAACAACCGCCATCGCCATGGCCAAGGCCGCCGGCGCCCGGGTGATCGCCACCGGACGCGGCGCCGACAAGAAGGCCAAGGCCCTGGAGCTGGGGGCCGACATCGCCGTCGACACCAAGACCGAGGACTTCGCCGAGATCGCCCGCGAGGCCGGCGGCGTCGATGTGGTGCTCGACATGGTCGGGGCCAGCTATTTCGACAAGAACCTGCACGCCCTCAATGTCGGCGGCCGCATCGTCTATATCGCCGCCCTGGCCGGGCCGGTGCTGGACGTGCCGATCATGCAGATCATGCAGAAGCGCGCGACGATCACCGGCTCGACCCTGCGCCCCCGCTCGGCCGACGAGAAGGCCCGCCTGACCGCAGAGATCGAACGCGTGGTCTGGCCGTGGATCGCGGCGGGCAAGCTCAAGCCCATCGTCGACGCCACCTTCCCGCTGGCAGAGGCCGGCAAGGCCCATGCGCACCTAGAAGCAGGGGAGCATGTGGGCAAGGTGGTGTTGACCGTCTGACCGCATGGAACAGCTGGCGCGAGCCCGTATCGCCTCGTGGCAGGGTGGCAGTCTTTGGCTGCTGGACACGGCGCCGGCCAGCCCCAGCCCGGCGCCGCGGACCGACTTCCACGCCCATCACGCGGTCCAGATCGTCATCAGCCTCGGCGGCCAGTTTCAACTTTGGCTGGCCGATGCCGAGGCCAGGGGCCCCTATGTCGCGGTCGCGCCGGACGTGCCGCACCGGTTCGACGCCCAGGGCGCCTACGCCATCCTGTTCGTCGAGCCTGAGAGCCGGGCGGGTCGCGCCATCGTGAAGGCGACGTTCGGTGACGGCGATCTGCGTGAACTGGCGGCGTGCCGCTTCAAGGCTCTGACCGCCCAGCTGGACCGCCTGGCCAGCGCGCCCGCGCCCTCGACCCCAGACCTGGCCGTGATCGGCGGACAGATGGTCGAGGCGCTCGCGGGCGACGATCTTCAGGCCCCCCTTGATCCCCGCATCCAGGCCGTCGTCACCTGGGTGGCCCAGAACCCCGACCAACGGGTCACCCTCGACGCGGCGGCCAGGATCGCGACGTTGTCGGCCAGCCGCCTGAGCCACCTGTTCGTCGAGCAGACCGGGCTGTCCCTCAAGACCTATCTGTTGTGGGTCCGCCTGACCCGAGCGGTCGTGCTGATGGCCGAGGGCGTCACGCTCACCACCGCCGCGCACGGCGCCGGATTTTCGGATTCCGCCCATTTCAGCCGAACGTTCCGACGGATGTTCGGCATCGCCCCCGCCAATCTAGTGCTCGTCTAGCTGCTGCGTTCAAGCCGCCCCAAAGCGTAGGCCCTAAACATCAGGCTTCCTCAACCCTCTCGAAGGACAGTCCGATGAACGACCAAACCCAGATCGACACCCGCCCCGCACCGGCCAACGGCGCCTGCGACAATGCCAGCTGCGGCTGCGGCCCTCAGTGCCAGTGCGGCGACGCCTGCGTGTGCACGCCCACCTCGAACTGCGCTGACTAGACAGGATGAGAGCCGCTCACCGGGCCCTGCCCGCGAGACGCCGGCCCTGTCGGGGGACCGCCGCATGACGGACGCCGTTCAATTGGCGCAACTGGCATGCGGCGGCTTCTTCCTCACCGGCCTGGCCACGGGCGTGTGGAAATACCGCGCGATGATCACCGATGCGCAGGGCGTGGCCCCCGCCTATGTCGATGTCTGTCATCGCGCGTCGTTGATGTACGCCTTCGCCTGCCTGGTGCTGGCCGAGTTCGCCCGCCTCAGCGCGTGGCCGCCGGGCGTCAACCTGGCCGCCGTCGCCCTGCCGGTGGTCTTCTTCGCCGCCGCCGTCGCGACCTACGCCGTGCACGGGATCCTGCGCGACACCGACAATCAGCTGCGCCGCCCCCATCGCCTCGGCCCCGGCCAGGTCCATGGCCGGATCATCAGCCTGTTCATCTACGGCCTGATCCTCGGGGAGATGGGCGGCTTCCTCGTGCTGCTGACGGGTTCGGCGGACAAATTGCTAGGGTGACCGCCGCGTCACCGCCCGGGAGACTCTGATGGAATATCTTGTGGGGGCCGTGCTGGCCCTGGGCGTGGGGGTGTTCGCCACGGTCGTCGGGTTTGATCGCGACAAAGCGTTCTATCCCGTCGTCCTGGCCGTGATCGCCAGCTACTACGTGCTGTTCGCGATAATCGGCGGCGCGCCCGGCGTCATGGTCGTGGAGGCGGTGATCCTGGGCGGCTTCCTGGCCGTCTCCGTCGCGGGCTTCCGGTCCAGCCTGTGGCTGGTGGTCGTGGCCCTGCTGGGCCATGGTGTCCTGGATTTCGTCCACCCCCACCTGATCAGCAACCCCGGCGCGCCGCCTTGGTGGCCGATGTTCTGCCTGACCTACGACGTGGCGGCCGCTGGCTATCTGGCGGCGCGGCTGCTCGGGATCGGCGGAGCGTTGGGCCGGCCATGAGGATCGCGCGGTGACACCGCCCCTCTCCATCCCCCGTTCCCTTTTTCAGAGAACCGGATTATAGCCTTCAGCAATATCCCGCCCGGCCGAAAGGCCGGGCGCCGTCATTTGTGGAGCACCCCATGTCCGACATCCTGATGCCCAAGGCGACGGCCGTCTGGCTCGTGGACAATACGTCGCTGAGCTTCGAGCAGATCGCTGATTTCTGTAATCTGCACCCGCTGGAAGTGCGCGGCATCGCCGACGGCGAAGTGGCGCGCGACATCCGCGGCGCCGATCCGATCGGCAACGGCCAGCTGACCCGCGAAGAGCTAGACAAGGCGCAAGCAAACGACATGTACCGCATGAAGGCCCAGGTCAGCCGTCACGCCGAGCTGCTGAAGCCGCAGAAGAAGGCCCCGCGCTACACGCCCGTGTCGCGCCGTCAGGACCGCCCTGACGCCATCGCCTGGTTCATTCGCCACCACCCCGAAGTGACCGACGCCCAGATCTCCAAGCTCCTGGGCACCACCAAGTCGACCATCGACCAAGTGCGCCAGCGCACGCACTGGAACTCGGCCAACATCAAGCCGGTCGATCCCGTGACCCTGGGCCTGGTCGGCCAGCTGGAGCTGGACGCCTTGGTCAAGAAGGCCGCCGAAAAGAAGGCCAAGGACGACCTGAAAAAGGGCATCCTGCCGGAAGATCCTACCCTGCGTCCCGCTTCGGAGACCGGCGTCGTCGAGACGCCCGAGGAGGACGAAGAGGCCGATTACCGCAAGTCGCGCGCCGAGCCCAAGGCCGAGGACGTGTTCGGCAAGTCGACCTATGTGGCCGACGACGAGGATGACGACGAAGACTGAGGCGCTGAAGACTGAGGCGCTCTGGCGCTCAGAATGAAAAAGGCCCATTCCGCGATCACGGAATGGGCCTTTTCTAATTCAGGAGCTTCAATGGAGCTGTGACTTCAGCCCCTCTATCTGTTCCTTCAGCCTCAGCTTCTGCCGCTTGAGCTCCCTAAGTCGGGTCGCATCGCTTGCGGGACGCTTGGTCTCTTCCTGGATCGAGCGATCAAGGTTCTCGTGACGGGACCCAAGTTCGCGGATACGGGATTCGATGGCCATGGCTGTCGGCTCCTTGCTGTTGAGAAGAAGAGTGAACACCCGCTGCGCCCGCCTGTCAGATCACATATGGTTGCACGCGGCCCCGCTTGACTTGGCCAACCTTCATCCCGTGTCGGACGAAAATTCACCATGACGGACCCTTCCAAGACCGCGGACAGACCCCGACTGATCGTCGGGATCTCGGGCGCTTCGGGCGTTATCTACGGCATCCGCGCCCTGGACGCCTGTCGCGACCTGGGAATTGAGAGCCATCTGGTGATGTCAAAATCAGCGGCTCTGACCCTGTCGCAGGAGACCGATCTTTCGGTCTCCGACCTCAACGCCAAGGCCGATATCGTGCACCGCGCCGCCGATGTGGGGGCCGCCATCGCCTCGGGATCGTTCCGGACCCTGGGCATGATTATCGCCCCCTGCTCGGTGCGGACGATGAGCGAAATCGCCAGCGGCGTAACGTCTTCGCTACTGACGCGGGCCGCCGATGTGGTGCTGAAGGAGCGCAAGACCCTGGTGCTGATGGTGCGCGAGACGCCGCTGCATCTGGGCCATCTGCGCACCCTGACCAAGCTGTCGGAGATGGGCGCGGTGATCGCCCCGCCCCTGCCGGCCTTTTACGCCAAACCAAGGTCCATCGCCGAAATGGTCGACCAGTCGGTGGGCCGGGTGCTGGACCTGTTTGATCTGAACTGGAAGCCGGTGAAGCGCTGGGGCGAGGACATCCCGCCCATTGGGGCCCCATCGCCCGAAAAGAGTGAGGGTTAAGGCCATGACGCTTTGGGACTGGGCTCTTGCGGCCTATGCGCGACAGGATGTCGCGGCCGCCTGCCTGAACCTGCAGGACGCCCACGGACAGAACGTGCCCTACCTGCTGTGGGCCGCCTGGGCCGCCGGCGAGGGCCGCGTCGCAGACGCCAAGGCCGCCGCCCGGCTGATGAAGCAATGGGACGCCGAGGTCGGGGCTCCGCTGCGCGGCGTGCGCCGGGCGCTGAAGGCTCCTTTCCCGGCCGTCGCCGACACCGCGCGCGAACCCTTCCGCGAAACGCTCAAGGCCGCCGAGCTACAGGGCGAGCGGGTGCTGATGGAAAGTCTGGAAGCGATGAGCGGCCCCTCGGGCCCGCCGCTGGACGTTCTGCAAGGCTTGCTCGCCGCGGCAGCCGCGTCTGGCGATCCGCCCCGCACGTCGGCCCTGGAACGCCTGGCGACCGCATTGTCGTGAGCCCCTTTACGCGCGCCCCGCCTTTGCTATCTATCGCGCTTGGCTTCCAGCCAAGGGGAACCGTCCATGACCGATGAACCGTCGACCAACGACGACGATCCGTCGGACGAATCCGACCAGGCGATCGAGCGCCGACTGTCGATCCTGCGCGAAGAGCACCAGGATCTGGACGCCGCCGTCCAGGCCCTGGAAGACCGTCCTCAGCCCGACATGCTGCAGGTGGCCCGGCTGAAGAAGAAGAAGCTGGCCCTGAAGGACAAGATCGGCCGTCTGGAAGACATGCTGATGCCCGACATCATCGCCTAGTCCGGAGTTCTACGCCGGCAATCGGCCCCTGGCGTCGACTTCCGAGGCCGGACGCTTGCGCACCACGAACTCGATCGCGCTTTCAGTGGTGGGCAGACGCGTCTGATCGAAGCGCTGCTGGTCATGATAGAAGGTGCTGTTAAGGCACTCGAGCTTTTGCACCTCGGCCTGCGGCCCCAGCTGGCGCAACAGGTCCAGCACATTGAGCGACCGCCCGCTCCATGACTCCGGCTTGAAGATCGTGAACGTCCATTTGTGGTCGTCATTGAAGGTGCTGGGAAACACCCCCTGCTCGTACATGTCCTCGTCGGGGACCATCACCACCATGTGCCCGCCGGGCTTGAGCACCCTCAGCCAGTTGCGCAGGCTGACGGCCGGGTCCAGCAGATGCTCCAGGCAATGGCTGGAATGCAGGAAATTGTAGGTCTCGTCGGCCACGCCTTCCAGATACTGGCCATCGCCCTGCGGCAGGTCCCAGGTGTCGCAGACGCCCATCAGCGGGAAGAAAGGCTTGAAACGCTCAAGCGGGTCGGGCGCGCCGCCCACATCCACGCCATGGCCGACGAAATAGTGGCTGGCGAACTTGGGATCGTGCATTCGACGGGCGATGGACTTGGCGCATTCGTGTGTCATGCGGGACCCCTGATACGAGTTCCGTTCATCGCCCAATTCGCCGAGTTTGTCAGTGGGCCTGGCAGGCCTCAAGAGCCCGAACGCCGCGCAGCAGCTTGGCCGGGGTGATCGGCTTCTCCAGGCGAGCGTCAGCCCTTTCATCCTCGCCCAGGCAAGCCGGATCGATGGCCGAGGCCAGGAGGGTTGAGGTCAGGACGCCGCGCCGCTTGCGGACGGCGCGGATCAACTCGCCGCCGGTCATGCGGGGCATGTAGAAGTCAGTGATCACCAGATCGGGGGCGAACGCATCCAGCGCGGCCAGCGCTTCCACGCCGTCGCGGCAGACCAAGACGTCAAAGCCGGCCTCGCCCAGCGTGATCTCATAGATCAGCGCCAAGATCGGGTCGTCCTCGGCGATCAAAATTCGCTGCATTCCCGCGCCCCGCACGCCCCGCACCAGTCAGAGCGTCTTTGCTTAACTAACCGTTAAATTGGTAGCCGGAGGACAGGTCAGAGTCCCTGCGCAAAACGTCGCAAGACCCTGAGGCGAGGAGCGGGCGTTTCAAACCCTAGAGCGTCTTGGACATCTAGGCCTGCTTGCGCTTGCGCACGAACATCGCCGCGTCGGCCTCGGCCAGGGCCACTTCGGGGTCCGAACCCGGGGCAATCTCGCGCACGCCCCACGAGATGTGCAGCGGCGCAGACCACTCGCCGAACTCGACGGGGGTGTCCTGGATGGCGGCCGCCAGGCTGGCGGCCTTGGACAGGGCGGTTTCCTTGTCGGCCTGGGCCAGCAGCACGGCGAACTCGTCGCCGCCCATGCGCCCGACCACATCGCTCTCGCGAACATTGGCCAGCAGACGGCGCGCGACCGCCTGCAGGGCTGCATCGCCCGCCGCATGGCCAAAGCGGTCATTGACGTTCTTGAAGCCGTCCAGGTCGAAGAACACCACGCTGGCCGGCGAGCCATAGCGCTGGGCGAAGGCGGCCACGCGCTTCATCTCGCGCAGGAAGGCGCGACGGTTCAGCACCGGGGTCAGCACATCCTGGTCGGCCTGCTGCTGGGCTTCGTTGAGTCGCAGCTTCAGCCGCGAAACCTCGCCGCGCAGGTCGTCGATCTCGGCCATCAGGGTGGTCAGCGCTTCCTGCACCTGCGGCGTCAGGTCAGCCTCGCCCAGCCCCAGGAAGGCGGCGGTGTCAGGGGCCGGCGCCTCGCGCACGGAGACCTGGGCCCCCGCACGGGCCAGGGCCCGCTTGCGGATGGCGGCGAAGGGTTCGGTCCGGGCGCCGGAGATTTTCATGGGCTAGGGAATCGTTTCTTGCACAGCTTCGTCAAGTGTTAACGGGAACGGCGGCGCACGCAATCAGGGCGCGTTTTGGTCGCAGGGCCCTGCCGTCGCGGCGCGCGGCGCCGGTTTCCCGGGCGCGCGCCGCGTTTTGGGCTTGCGCTGGCGCGATTGACGCGCATACGGGGCGACCTTCAGGGCTCGGGTCAAGCATCCGCGTCCGCGCGCCGCCTTGAGGGATCTGCAAGCCGATGCCGAATACACCGCCGGTCGCCATCATCATGGGCAGCCGCTCTGACTGGCCCACCCTGAAGGCCGCCGCCGACGCGCTGGCCAGCCTGGGCGTCGCCTACGAGGCCAAGGTGATCTCGGCCCACCGCACGCCGCAGCGCCTGTTCGACTTCGCCACGGGCGCGCAAGGCGCGGGCTTCAAGGTGATCATCGCCGGGGCCGGCGGCGCAGCCCACCTGCCGGGCATGGCCGCCTCGATGACCAACCTGCCGGTGCTGGGCGTGCCGGTGCAGTCCAAGGCCCTCAGCGGCCTCGACTCCCTGCTCTCCATCGTCCAGATGCCGGGCGGCGTTCCCGTGGCCACCCTGGCCATCGGCGAGGCGGGGGCCAAGAACGCCGGCCTGCTGGCCGCCCAGATCCTGGCCCTGTCCGATCCCGCCCTGGCCGAGCGCCTGGCCGCCTTGCGCCAGGCCCAGACCGACAGCGTCGCCGAAAGCGTCGAGGACTGATCCGCCCATGACTGACGCGTCTTTCCCCCTCGTTCCGGGCTCGACCATCGGCATATTGGGCGGCGGACAGCTGGGCCGCATGCTGGCCCTGGCCGCCGCGCGCCTGGGCTTCGACGTGGTGATCCTCGATCCCGAGGAAAACAGCCCCGCCGGCCGCGTCGCCGCCCGCCAGATCGTCGCCGCCTATGACGACCGCTGGGCCCTCAAACGCCTGGCCGAGGCCTGCGACGTCGTCACCTACGAGTTCGAGAACGTCCCAGCCGACACCGTCGCTGAGCTGGCGGCCCTGAACTGCGTGGTCGCGCCGGGGGCCAAGGCCCTGGCCGCCGCCCAGGACCGGGTCGTGGAAAAGAGCTTCCTGGCCGAGATCGGCGTGCCCACCGTGGCCTTCGCCGCCGTCCATGACAGCGACAGCCTGGCCGCTGCCGTCGCCAAGATCGGCGCGCCGTCCCTGCTGAAGACCCGCCGCGAAGGCTATGACGGCAAGGGCCAGGCCTGGATCCAGCGCGCCAGCGACGCTGAGGCCTCGTTCGAGAAGATCGGCCGCCAGGCCGCCATCCTTGAGGCCCCCGCCGACTTCGGGCGCGAACTGTCGGTGATCGCCGCGCGCGGCCGCGACGGAGAGATCGCCTGCTATCCCCTGTCGGAAAACCACCACGAGGGCGGGGTTCTCAAGCGCACCTCGGCCCCGGCCAAGGTGACGATGGCCACGCGCGACCAGGCCGAGACCATCGCCATCCGTATACTGACGGCCCTGGACTATGTGGGCGTGATCGGGGTGGAGTTGTTCGAGCTGGCCGGCGGCAAGTTGCTGGTCAACGAGTTCGCCCCGCGCGTCCACAACACCGGCCACTGGACCCAGGACGGCTGCGAGGTCGACCAGTTCGAGCAGCACATCCGCGCCGTGGCCGGCTGGCCCCTGGGCCCGACCCAGCCCCTGGCCCATGTGGAAATGACCAACCTGCTGGGCCCCGATGTCGAGGCCTGGAAGAAGCTGGCCGGCGAGCCCGAGACCCGCGTCCATCTGTACGGCAAGGGCGAGGCCCGCCCGGGCCGCAAGATGGGCCATGTGAACCGGCTGCGTCCGCTGAAGGACTAGAGCATTTTCTGACGACGAACCGACGTCCACTTCGTCAAAAAATGCTCTAGGCGTAGACGCGCTGGATGATCAGCAGCGCGGCGGCCTTCACACGGTCCCAGTCGGCCTCCGAGCGCAGGGGCACACCGGAAAAGGCACCCGCCGCCGAGGCTGACAGCACCAGTTGCTGTACGGCGGCGATCAGGAAGAGGTTCAGGGCAGGCGCGTCCAGGCCCGCCGGCGGCGTCAGATCGCCGCGCATGCGGGCCATCCAGCGACCGAGCGCCTGACCCCGCGCGACGGTCAGCCGGTCCACCAGCGGAGACGGCCCTGCCACTTCCCAGGCGGCGATGCGCTGGACCAGCGGATCGCCGCGCAGGGCGTCGAGAAAGCCCAGGATCAGCCGCTCGGCCAGTTCGGCATAGGTGCGCGGCGGCTCTGCGGCGCCCTGGCTCAGTCCGGCCTCTATGCGGGCGGCCAGATCAACCCCCAGCGCCTCGACCAGCCCGTCGAGCCCCCCGAAATAGCGGTAGATCAGTTGTTTGTCGCAGCCGGCCTGGCGGGCCACGGCGTTGACGCCAAACCCCTGGAACCCCGCCTCAGCCAGAACCTGACGCGCTGCGGCGACGAGGGCGGCCTCGGTCCGGGCGCGGTCGCGGCCAGACGCTCTGGGGGGATCGGGAGTCTCGGACATAACCCGTGGTTAGTACGACCCTGCCGCCTCGTCCAGCGTCAATGTCCCCGGTCGGTGACAATTTGGTTGCGCGTGTCACCGGCCGGTGATATTGGCCATGTCACCCAATGGAGACATGGCCATGACGCAAAGCTTCACGCCCAAGACCGCCCGCCCAACCCCGTCTGCCGTCTGGATCGGCCTGGGGGCGATCGCCCTGGGCGTTGGGTTCAATGCGCCCTACGCGGCCCTGGCCGCCCTTTACGACTATCCGCAGGTGCTGCGCCGCCCCCCGGGCGAGGCGCTGGACCTGTTCGTGGCGGGAGGAGCGCCTCTGATCCTGGCCTGGTACGCCTTCATGCTCAGCGCCCTGGCTCTGGTCCCGCTGGCGGCGGGCCTGTCGATCACATCCGGCCGACTGGCCGCGCGACCGGCCCTGGCGATCAGCGCGGCGATCTGCGGCGCCCTGGCCGGACTGACCCAGGCCATCGGCCTGTCGCGCTGGGTCTTCGCCATCCCGATGCTGGCCCACGACACCGACCGGGCCGGGGCCGAGCAATCCTTCGCCCTCCTGAACGCCTGGGGCGGCGTCGCCATCGGCGAGCATCTGGGCCAGGGGCTGACCGTGCTGTTCGTCGCCCAGTTGGCGATCCTGCAGTGGGGCGAGGCGCGCCGTATCTCCGCCTCCCTGGGCGGCCTGACCACCATCCTGCTGGCGATCGGCACAGGCGAGGCCCTGGCCCTGGCCCTGGGCCGCGAGGGTAGCGTCTTCGCGCTGTTCACCGTGGCGGGCTTTGCAGCCCTGACGGCCTGGCTCATCGCAACGGGCCTGAGCCTGATCCGCGCCAGGGCCTGAGTCCCGAGCCCGGCTCTGGGCGGAGCGTACGGATCAGCCTAGATCAGGACTGAAGGATGCTCGGAGCCCCCATGACCGACCAAGCGATCATCGGCCTGATCGGCGGCATGAGCTGGGAAAGCTCGGCCCAGTACTACCGTTTGATCAATGAGGCGGTGCGCGCGCGGCTGGGCGGCGTGGCCTCGGCCCGCACGCTGATGTGGTCGTTCGACTTCGCCGAGATCGAGACCCTGCAGCACCAGGGCCGCTGGCCTGAGCTCTCACGCCGGCTGGCTGATGCCGCCCGGGCGCTGGAGGCCGGCGGGGCTGACTTTCTGGTGCTGTGCACCAACACCATGCACCGCGAGGCCGACACGATCGAGGCAGCGGTCAAGATCCCCCTGCTGCACATCGCCGATCCGACCGCCGAGGCGATCAAGGCCGCCGGCCTGAGCCGGGTGGGCCTGCTGGGCACCGCCTTCACGATGGAGCACGACTTCTATCGCGGTCGGCTGGAGACAAAGCACGGGCTTGAGGTGCTGGTCCCCGAGGCCGATGACCGAGCGGCCGTGCACGACATCATCTATCGCGAGCTGGTGGCGGGACAGGTGCTGGACGCCTCCCGCGAGGTCTATCGCGCCGTGATCGCCCGGCTGGTGGCGCGCGGCGCCCAGGCGGTGATCCTGGGCTGTACCGAGATCATGCTGCTGGTCGGCCAGGCCGACAGCAGCGTTCCAGTGTTTGACACAACGACGCTCCACGCCCTGGCGGCGGTGGAGCGGGCCTTGGGAGGCCCCGGCCTCGGCTGACGTTTTCACCCGCCTCGGTGGGTGTCGGGTCTTGCTCCTTCTTCCCTGGGGCAGGGTTGATGGAGGTTTCGGGCCAGGGCGCGTGCGTCCTGCACACCCCGCGACGTTCTGAACCGCCCGAAAACGGACGTCGTAAACGCCCCTTAACCCTCTTGCGGCAAAAGATGCTGGTTCGAGAGTTCGGTACCCGGTGTTTCGGAGAGTTTCATGGCGCGAGCGGCGCGGCGTACGACGGCGGAGCTGTTCTGGGATGCCATCCGCTACGGCTGGGCCCAGCCCTGGTCGGCGCGGTTCCGCGGCGGTCTGGTCACCGTGGTGGGCGCCGGCCTGCTGCTGGCTGTCGCCACCTATAACGCCGCCGATCCCAGCCTGAACGCCGCCACGGGGCAAAGCCCGACCAACGCCCTGGGCGGGGCGGGCGCGGCCGTGGCCGATATCATGATCCAGTCCCTGGGCCTGTCGGGCTGGGGCGCCTCGCTTCTGATGCTGGTGTTTGGCGTCACCCGCGTGTCGCAGGCCGATCCGGCGGCAGAGCGGCGCGACCTGCGCCAGCGCGCCGGTATCGGGACCCTGGGCCTGCTGGCCCTGGCCGGCCTGCTGTCGGCGCCGGCCCCGCCGGCCGCCTGGCCGCTGGAAAAGGGCTTGGGCGGGTTCTGGGGCGACGGCCTGTTGCACCTGATCGCCGCCATCTTCGATTTCGCCCGCGTGCCCGGCGCCCGGCTGATCGCCGCCATCCTGCTGGCCATCGGCGCCGCCATCGCGCTGGGCTACGCCATCGGCTTCCGCCGGTTCGACCCCGAGGCCATCGCCCACGCCGTCGGCGACGCTCTGCAGCCGCGCGAACGCGCCGAGCCTGAGCCTGTGGCCGCCGCGCCCAAGCCCCCTCGCGCCCGCAAGACAGTCGAGACCCCTGTCCCGCCGCGTCGCCCGGCCCGGCCCGAGGCCCCCGAACAGGCCTATACGCCGCCGTCCGCCGCCCATGACGACGCGGACGAGGACGAACCCGTCGCGGCCCGTCCGCTGGCCATAGCCAAGCCCAAGACCCTGCCCAAGGACAGCGGCCGCGAGCAGCGCGAGCAGCAGAAAGCCTTCAATTTCAACGACGAAGGTGGCTTCCAGCTGCCCGAACTGGCCATGCTGGCCAAGGCCAAGCCGCGCTCGTCCGACGTCGACGCCGCCGCCCTGCGCCAGAACGCCCGCCTGCTGGAAAGCGTGCTGGCCGAGTTCGGGGTCAAGGGCCAGATCGACCAGATCCGTCCTGGCCCGGTGGTCACCATGTACGAGCTGGTGCCCGCGCCGGGCGTCAAGACCGCCCGGGTCGTTGCCCTGGCCGATGACATCGCCCGCTCGATGAGCGTGATCTCCTGCCGCGTGGCCGTGGCCCAGGGCCGCAACGCCATCGGCATCGAGATGCCCAACTCCAAGCGCGAGACGGTCTATCTGCGCGACCTGCTGTCCAGCAACGACTACGACAAGTCCACGTCGATCCTGCCCATGGCCCTGGGCGAAACCATCGGCGGCGAGCCCTATATCGCCGACCTGGCCAAGATGCCCCACCTGCTGATCGCCGGCACCACCGGCTCGGGCAAGTCGGTCGGGGTCAACGCCATCATCCTGTCGATCCTCTACAAGCTGCCGCCGGACAAGTGCCGCTTCATCATGATCGACCCCAAGATGCTGGAGCTCAGCGTCTATGACGGCATCCCGCACCTGCTTGCGCCCGTCGTCACCGATCCCAAGAAGGCCATCGTCGCCCTGAAATGGACCGTGCGCGAAATGGAGGACCGCTATCGGCGGATGTCCAAGATCGGCGTGCGCAACATCGGCGGCTTCAACGACAAGGCCAATGAGGCCCTCGACAAGGGCGAGCATTTCGAGCGCACCGTTCAGACGGGGTTCGACGACGCCGGCCGGCCGATCTACGAGACCGAGCAGATCCGACCCGAGCCCATGCCCTATCTGGTCGTGGTGATCGACGAGGTCGCCGACCTGATGATGGTGGCCGGCAAGGACATCGAAGGCGCCGTCCAGCGTCTGGCCCAGATGGCCCGCGCCGCCGGCATCCACCTGATCATGGCCACCCAGCGTCCGTCGGTCGACGTGATCACCGGCACCATCAAGGCCAACTTCCCCACCCGGATCAGCTTCCAGGTGACCAGCAAGATCGACGCCCGCACCATCCTGGGCGAGCAGGGCGCCGAGCAGCTGCTGGGCCAGGGCGACATGCTCTACATGGCCGGCGGCGGGCGGGTCACCCGTCTGCACGGACCCTTCGTCAGCGATGGCGAGGTCGAGGCGGTGGCCCGGTTCCTGCGCGACCAGGGCACGCCCAACTATCTGGAAGAGGTCACCGCCGGCGGCGACGAAGAGCAGGAAGAGGCCATCGAGGGCGCCTTCGGCGGCGAGGGCGGGGCCAACGATCTCTACGACCACGCCGTGGCCGTGGTCACCCGCGACCGCAAGGCCTCGACCAGCTACATCCAGCGCCGCCTGCAGATCGGCTACAACCGGGCCGCGTCCCTGATGGAGCGGATGGAGAAGGAGGGCGTGGTCGGCGCCGCCAACCACGCCGGCAAGCGCGAGATCCTGGCGCCGCCACCCCCGGGGCTGTAGGGCGCGTCTCGAGCCAACCGCTCGCCCGCCGCCTTACGCCCCGGCCACCTTGAATGTCGCATGGGCCCGCGCCACCGGCTTGCCGTCGGCCCGCACCGTGGCGTCGGCGTAGCACAGGCTCTTGCCGGGCTTGATGAAGTCGGTGTCGAATGTCAGCCACTGGCCCAACTTCGCCGCGCCCAGATAGTCCAGGCTCAGGCAGACGGTGACCAGTCCGCTGGACGGGATGGTCAGCGCCTTCAGCATCACGCCGCACGACAGGCCCATGGCGTTGTCGGCCAGGGCGGCGATCAGGCCGCCATGCGGGGCGCCACGCGAATTGGTGTGGGGCTCGCGGATCTCGATCCCCAGCACCCAGCGGTCCTCGCGGATATCGGCATAGAGCGGCTCCCACGGGGTGGTCAGGGGGCTGTGACGCGTGTGAAGCGTGAAGGGCTCTGGCGGCTGGAAGGTCATGGCCGGTCTCCGATCCGCAATTCAAACATGTGTTTGAATTGACGGCAAGCACCATCGGCGTGCTAGCGTCGCCACGCAATGGGGGATCCGATGGCCAGGGACAACGGCGCGCGAAAGCTGGATGCAGCCAAGGTGGTCGACACGCTGGACCATCTGCGCATCCGCGTCGCCGAGCGCTTTCCCGACTCCGGTCTGGCCCAGGTCTGCGAGCAACTGACCCTGACGGCGCGCACCACCGCCCAGAGGGCCAGGCGGCTGTCGCGACCCTATCTGGGACTGCGCCTTCTGGTTCTGGCCATCGTCCTGATCGCGATCCTGGCCGAGCTGGCCCTGATCGTTCGGCTGGACTGGCTGACCACCCTGCGCGGCGCCGACGCGCTGCGCCTGGCCCAAGGGCTGGAGCCGGCGGTCAATCTGATCCTGCTGTCGGGCGCCGCAGCCTGGTTCCTGGTCTCGCTGGAAACCCGCTGGAAGCGCGGTCGGGTGCAGAAGGCCCTGCACGAGCTGCGCTCCTTCGCCCACGTCATCGACATGCACCAGCTGACCAAGGACCCCACCCTGGTGCTGGGGCCGCGAACGCCGTCATCGCCGGTGCGCGAGATGAACCGTTTCCAGCTGGCCCGCTATCTGGACTATTGCGCCGAGATGCTGGCCCTGACCGCCAAGCTGGCGGCCCTCTATGCCGGCGAGAGCGATGATCCGGTCATTGTTTCGGCCGTCAACGACATCGAGACCCTAACCTCGGACCTGGGCCGCAAGATCTGGCAGAAGATCATGATCCTGGGGCAGCTGGACGAAGCCCGTTCGGCCTGACCCGTTGAGATGACCTGAACCGGAGCCGAGGGGAGGCGTTCGATGTCCATGCGCGCCTTCGCCCACCTGCTGGACCGGCTGTCCCTGACCAGCTCGCGCAACGCCAAGCTGACCCTGATCGAGGACTTCCTGCGCGGCCAGCCTGATCCCGACCGGGGTTTCGCCCTGGCGGCCCTGACCGGCGCCCTGTCGTTCTCGGCGGCCAAGCCGGCCTTCATCCGCAAGGCGGTCGAGGCGCGGATGGACGCCCAGCTGTTCGCCTGGTCCTATGACTTTGTCGGGGATCTGGCCGAGACCGTCGCCCTGGTCTGGCAAGCGCGGCCGGGCCCCAATCGCGAGCCCGAACTGTCCGAAGTGGTCGAGGCCCTGCGCACAGCCTCGCGCGGCGAGGTCCAGCGCCTGATCGAGGACTGGCTGGATGCGCTGGATCCCGACGGCCGTTGGGCGCTTTTGAAGCTGATGACCGGGGGCCTGCGGGTGGGGGTTTCGGCGCGGCTGGCCAAGCAGGCCTGCGCCAATCTGGGCAAGGTCGAGATCGGGCAGATCGAGGAGGTCTGGCATGCGCTGGAGCCGCCCTACGGAGATCTCTTCGCCTGGCTGGAGGGGCGCTCGGAGCAGCCTTCGCCCGACGCGCCGGGGCGCTTCCGGCCGGTGATGCTGGCCCAGGCCATCGACGAGGCCGTGGATTTTGCCAGGCTCGACCCGGCCGACTATGTGGCCGAATGGAAGTGGGACGGCATCCGCGTGCAGGCCGTTTCGGAGCGCGGCGAGCGGCGGCTCTATACGCGCACCGGCGACGACATCTCGGCGACCTTTCCAGACGTGCTGGCGGCTTTGGAGTTCGACGGGGCGCTGGACGGCGAGCTGCTGGTGATCCGCGACGGCGCTCTGGCCTCTTTTGGTGACCTGCAGCAACGGCTGAACCGCAAGACGGTGGACGCCAAACAGCTGGCCGCCTTTCCCGCCGGCATCCGCGCCTATGACCTGCTGCTGGACGGCGAGACCGACGTGCGCAGCCTGCCGTTCGTCGAGCGCCGAGCGCGGCTGGAAGCCCTCGTGGCCAGGATCGCCAGCCCGCGCATCGACCTGTCGCCGCTGCAGCCGTTCGAGACCTGGGAAGCCCTGGCCGTCCTGCGCGGCGAGCCGCCGGAGGGCGACGCGCGGCTCTCGGAGGGCTTGATGCTCAAGCGCCGCGACAGTGTCTATGAGCCGGGCCGACCCAAGGGGCCGTGGTTCAAGTGGAAGCGTGATCCCCGGCTGATCGACGCGGTGCTGATGTACGCCCAGCGCGGCCACGGCCGGCGCTCGAGCTTCTATTCCGACTTTACCTTCGGCGTCTGGCGCGAGGACGAGCAGGGCAGCCGGACCCTGACCCCGGTCGGCAAGGCCTATTTCGGCTTCACCGACGCGGAGCTGAAACTGATCGACAAGTTCGTGCGCGACAACACCGTCGAACGCTTCGGGCCCGTGCGCTCGGTGCGCGCCGATCTCGACTTCGGCCTGGTGTTCGAGGTGGCGTTCGAGGGTCTCCAGCGCTCGACCCGTCACAAGTCGGGTGTCGCCATGCGCTTTCCGCGCATCAGCCGCATCCGCTGGGACAAGCCGGCGCGGGAGGCCGATGAACTGGAGACCCTGGAGAAGATGTTGGACTGATCGGGCTGGCCGTTGGCGACGCCCTAAGCGTCCCCGGTGTGGAACAGCCGGCCCTTTTCAGTGATGATCACGGCGACCAGGCCCGCCAGGCCAAAGCCGGTGAAACCCAGGGTCAGGGGTACCACCGTGCCGTCGAACAGCTGGCCGATCCAGAAACCTAGCAGGGCCCCGCCAATGGTGGTGATGAAGCCCTGCACCGAGGCCGCCGTGCCGGCCAGGTGGCCCAGAGGCTCCATGGCCAGCGCACCGAAGTTCGACATCGTCAGGCCAAAGCAGAACATCATGCAGGTCTGCAGGATGGCGAAGGTCCACAGGGTCTCGTGGCCCGCCAGGGCGATCACCGCGTGGACAGCGGCGAAGGCGATATAGCTGCACAGGGCCACGTGCGAGACCCGCCGCATGCCCAGCTTGCCGACGATCCTGGAATTGACCAGCGAGGCGATGGCGATGCCCCCTGCAATGCCGGCAAAGATGACGGTGAACAGCTTGCCCGCCCCCAGCACGTCGACAAAGACCTGCTGGGCCGAGTTGAGGAAGCCGAACAGGCCGCCCAGCACCAGGGTGGCGGCCAGGGCGTAGCCGATAGCGACACGGTTGGTCAGGCAGGCCTTGAAGGCCGCGATTACGGGCCCTGCCTCCAGCGGAACACGGTCCTGCGGATGCAGGGTCTCGGGCAGCTTGACCGCTGCCCAGCCGATGACCAGCAGGCCGAAGATCGCCAGGACCAGGAAGATCCACGGCCATGGCGCGACCAGCACGATGGCCTGGCCCACCGACGGGGCGATGATCGGCACGGCCAGGAAGACGATGAACGACAGCGACATCACCTTGGCCATCTCCCGGCCGCTATAGCAGTCGCGGACGATCGACACCGACAGCACCCGGGTGGCGGCCGCGCCGACGCCGCACAGGGCCCGGGCGATCAGCAGCATCTCGAACGAGGTGGAAAAGGCGCACAGACCGGCGAACAGCACATAGAGGGCGAGGCCGACCATCAGCACCGGCTTGCGTCCGAAACGGTCGGCCAGCGGGCCGTAGAACAGCTGCGCCGCGCCGAAGCCCAGCAGATAGGCGGTGATGATCCACTGATGCTGGTTGGCGCTGGCCACGCCCAGGGCATGGCCGATCTGCGGCAGGGCCGGCAGCATGGAGTCAATGGCCAGGGCGTTGGTCGCCATCATCGCCGCGATCAGGGCAACGAACTGCTTGAAGCCCATCCCCGGATGCGGCGGGGGGGAGGTCTGCTCTGCGTGCGACATGGGAACCCTCGGTCTGGACGACGTCCGACCTGAAGGGGCGACGCTACGCCTGTCCTATAGCCCCCCGATGTGACGGGCGACTAGCCGCCGCCGCCCTCGCGCCTAGCCGTTGAAGGCGCGGATCGCGTCGATGATCTTCTGCTGCTCGGCCGCTTCCAGATACGGGTGCATCGGCAGGGCCAGCACGGTCTCGGCCTTGGTCTCGGTGACTGGCAGGCCGCCCGGGCCGCGCGGGAAGTCCGCATAGGGCGCCTGGATATGCATCGGCACCGGATAATAGACCGCCGTGGGAATGCCCTGCGTCTTCAGATGCGCGGCCAGGCCGTCGCGGTTCTCATGCTCGATGACATATTGCGCCCACACCGAGACGCCGCCGTCGATCACCTTGGGAACCGCCAGCACCGCGCCTTCAAGGCCCGCCGCATAGCGGTCGGCCACCGTCTGACGCAGCTGGATCTCTTCGGCGAAGATCGCCAGCTTCTCGATCAGGATCGCCGCCTGGATCGTATCCAGCCGCGAGTTCATGCCGATGCGGGTGTTCAGATACTTGGTGTCGTGGTCGAAGGTGCGACCCACCAGGTCAGGCGCCACCGCCTTGCCGTGGACGCGGTAGCTGTCCATCAGGTCCCACAGGTCCTGGTCGTTGGTCAGCACCGCCCCGCCATCGCCGTAGCAGCCCAGCGGCTTGGCCGGGAAGAAGCTGGTGGTGGCCATGTCGGCCCAGTGCAGCGGGTGATGGCCGTTCAGCGTGCAGCCAAAGCCCTGGGCGCTGTCGGCGATCAGCTTCAGGCCTTCGCGGTCGCAAATCGCCTTGATGGCCGGATAGTCGGCGGGCTGGCCGAACAGATCCACCGCGATCACGACCTTGGGTGTCAGCTTGCCCTGCGCCTTCACGCTGGCGATCGCGGCCTCCAGCGCGGCGGGATCGAGGTTGAAGGTGTCGGGCAGGATATCGACAAATACCGGCGTCGCATCGACCCACGGCACCACTTCCGGCGTCGCGGCGAAGGTGAAGGACGGACAGAACACCGCGTCGCCCTTGCCGATGCCCCAGGCCATCAGCGGCAGGGCGATGGCGTCGGTGCCGTTGGCGCAGGACAGGGCCAGCTTGGCCTCGCCAAAGGCGGCCAGTTGGGCCTCGAACGCGCGAACCTGTGGACCCATCACATAGGCGCCGCTGTCGAGCACGCCGGCGATGGCGGCGTCGATCCTGTCGCGGATCCGGCGTTGCTGGGCGGCCAGGTCGATGAAGGGCATGCTCATGGGCGGCGCTCATAGAGGCGGATCGAGGCGAGTTCGAGCCAATTGATGTAACCGACTGTTTCGCCGGAACGAAGCGGAGCCTCGCGGCCGGGGTCGGGAACGGCCCTCTGGCCCTGTTCGTTGACCGCTTCGCGCGGGGGCGCCATCGAGAGGTCCATGACCAAGCCCACCGTGATTCCGCCCGACGCCAGCCTGCCCGCCGTCGCCAACATTTGGGCCGACGAGACTGTACTGGGGCACTTCCTCGACTGGGTCGGCAAGGTGGCGGTCAATCTGGTGGTCGCCGCCCTGATCCTGGGCCTGACCTTCTGGCTGGCGGGCTGGGCCGCCAAGGTGGTGCGCCGGACCCTGGGACGCGTCCACCGCAACAACCCCGACCAGACCCTGGAAACCTTCGGCGCCTCTCTGGTGCGCTATGCGGTGATCGCCGTCGGCCTGGTGGCTGTGCTGCAGCAGGTCGGCGTCCAGGCCACCTCGATCATCGCCGTCCTCGGCGCGGCGTCGCTGGCCATTGGCCTGGCCCTGCAGGGCGCCCTGTCGAACGTGGCCGCCGGGGTGATGATCCTGCTGTTTCGGCCTTATCGGGTCGGCGACGTGATCGAGACCGTGACCCGGGTCGGCACGGTCAAGTCGCTGGATCTGCTGTTCACCGAGATCGCCACCTTCGACAACGTCAAGGTGATGATCCCCAACAGCAAGGTGTTCGGCGATGTCATCCTGAACTATTCGGCCCACCGGACGCGCCGCGTGGACGTGCTGTTCAAGGTGCCCCTGAAGACCGATCTGGTCGCGGTGCTCAAGCGCCTGCGCGAGCGGGCCGAGAGCGACCCGCGCATCCGCAAGGAGCCGGCCGTGCAGATCGAGGTCACCGACCTGTCTGAAGCCTTCGCCCAGGCCGCGATCCGGGCCTGGACGGCCAGGGAGGATTTCGCCTCGGTGAAGACCGACCTGATGCTGACCGCCCATCTGCTGTCCGAAGACCCGGCGCGCACCGACCTGCCACCGCCGCGTCCGACCAAGGCCGTGGATCCCTCGCCGGCCATGCCGGGCGAGGAGGAGCATCATCTGATGTTCAAGATGCCAGGGCCGCTTCGAGGTCGGAAATCAGGTCCGAGCAAGCCTCGATCCCCACCGAAAGCCTGACCAGGCCTTCGCTGATCCCTAGCGCCGCACGCTGCTCGGCGGGGATCGAGGCGTGGGTCATGATCGCCGGATGTTCGATAAGGCTTTCCACCCCGCCCAGGCTTTCGGCGAGGGTGAACAGCCGCGTGCGCTCCAGCATTCGCCGGGCCGGGGCCAGGCCGCCCTTGATGTCGACCGAGATGATGCCGCCGAAGCCATTGAGCATCTGGCGCTTGGCCAGCTCATGCTGTGGGTGGCTTTCCAGACCCGGATAGATCACCCGACCGATGTCGGGCCGGGCTTCCAGCCACTTGGCGATGGTCAGGGCGCTCTGGCAGGCCCGCTCCATGCGCAGGGCCAGGGTCTTGACGCCGCGCAGGGCCAGGAAGCTGTCGAAGGGCCCCAGAACCGCGCCGACGGCGTTCTGCAGGAACTTCATCTGGGCGGCCAGTTCAGCGTTTTCGCCCACCACGGCGACGCCGGCGACCACGTCGGAGTGACCGTTCAGGTACTTGGTTGCCGAGTGCATGACGATGTCGAAGCCCAGCTCCAGCGGCCGCTGGACATAGGGGCTGGCGAAGGTGTTGTCGGCGACGGTGATCAGGCCGCGGGTCTTGGCCAGGGCGGCGATGGCGGCCAGATCGGCCAGCCGCAGCATCGGATTGGTCGGGGTCTCCACCCAGATCATCTTCGTCTCGGACGTGATCGCCGCCTCGATCGCCGACAGGTCGCCCATGTCGACGAAGCTGAACTTCAGGCCCGCCGAGCGCTTGCGCACCTTGTCGAACAGCCGGAACGAGCCGCCATACAGGTCGTCGCTGGCGATCACATGCGCGCCGCTGTCGAGCGTCTCGAGAATGGTCGAGGCCGCCGCCAGGCCCGAGGCGAAGGCAAAGCCCGCCGTCCCGCTTTCCAGATCGGCGATCGACCGCTCAAAGGCGAAGCGGGTCGGGTTATGGCTGCGGCTGTATTCAAAGCCCTTGTGCTCGCCGGGGCTGGACTGGACATAGGTCGAGGTCGCGTAGATCGGCACCATCACCGCCCCTGTGGTCGGGTCGGGGAACTGGCCGCCGTGGATCGTGCGGGTGTCGAAGGCCAGGCGGTTCTTGCCGGGGAGGTCGGTCATGGGCGGCTTTCGGAACGAAAATAGCTAGGCATTGTTGCGAGGGAGAGTCCTCAGAATGTCTTGAAGATCCTGAGCGCCGTGAAGAATGCGTCGGATCACCGGCGGTCGTGGACTCGCGTCATAGACGGCGACGTAGGGAAAGCCGGGCACAATCGCGAACCTGTATGGCGGTGAGGCCAAGTCTGGGCGTTCGACGCCGATCTCAGGGAAGTCGCCGATTTGCCTGGCGACCGCGGCGACCGCTCTTGGAAAGCGTCGCGCCGCGGAAACGTTGTCCTGAGCGATGACGCGCGCCACGTTGTAAATGTCGCGCCGCGCGCCTGGGCCTAGAATGGCCGACATCTATCCGACTGCGGTCTTGGCTTTGTTTTCGGCGTCGATGCCGTCGATGAGCTCATCGATTTCGGCCATGACCTCCTCGACCGTGAAGCAGCCATCGCGGTCGGCCTCGGCCTCGGCCTCTTTAAGCATCGCCATGAACGCCGCCTTGCGCGCTTCCTGGTCCTGCAACAACCGAAGGCCTGAAATCAGGACCTCGCTGACATTGGGATAGCGGCCATCGGAGACGCAATCCTGAGCGAAGGTTTTAAGCGCCGGAGGTAATTCCACCTTTAGGGTCATGCGATCCTCGTTTCGATCCTCGCCGCCTCAGCATGACTCCGCGAGAACATTTCCGCAACAGTCACCCCGCCATCCGCAGGTGATTGATCAGGTCCACCCGGGTGATCACGCCCAGGAACTGCTCGCCCTCGCAGACCAGGGCCACCTCGTCGCGATCGAAGACCTCCGGCAGGGCGTCGACGCCTTGCGTCGACTGCAGGGTGTTGACCGCGCGGGTCATCGCCTCGCCCACCGGCGTCTTGAACCGCAGGTCGCGATCATCGTCCTCGACGGCGGCCAGGATGTCGCTCTCGTCGAGAATGCCCACCAGCTTGCCGTGATCGACAACCGGCAGCTGGCTGACGTCGCTGGAGCGCATGCGATTATAGGCGGTCAGCAGGGTGTCGTCCGAACCGATGGCCACCACTCCGCCGTCGACATAGCGCTTGGCGATCAGGTCGCGCAGGTCGCCATGTAGCTCCCGGCCGTCGAAGCCATGGGCCGCCAGCCAGAAGTCGTTGAACATCTTGGTCAGATATTTCGAGCCGGTGTCGCAGACCAGGGTGACCACCCGCTTGGGCTCAGTCTGCTCGCGGCAATAGCGCAGCGCCGCCGCCAGCAGGCAGCCCGCCGATGAGCCGCCCAGAATGCCCTCCTTTTTCAGGAGCAGACGCGCGGTGTCGACGCTCTCGCGGTCGCTGATCGAATAGGCTTTCGAGACCAGGTCCATCTGGGCGTTGTCGGGGATGAAATCCTCGCCGATGCCTTCGACGATCCAGCTGCCGGCCTCGCCGAACGTGCCGGTGGCCACATAGTCGCACAGGATCGAGCCGACCGGGTCGGCCAGCACCATCACCGTCTTGGGCGAGTGCTTTTGCATGTAGCGGCCGATGCCCGTCAGGGTGCCGCCCGAGCCGACGCCCACCACGATGGCGTCGATGTCGCCGCCCATCTGGGTCAGCAGTTCCGGCGCGGTGGTGGTCTCATGCGCCAGCGGATTAGCCGGGTTCTCGAACTGGTTGACATAGATCGAGCCGGGGATCGACTGGGCCAGGGTCTGGGCCATGTCTTGGTAGTATTCGGGATGGCCCCTGCCGACATCGCTGCGGGTCAGGCGCACGTCCACGCCCATGGCCCGCAGGTGCAGGATCTTTTCCCGCGCCATCTTGTCGGGGACGATCAGGATCAGCCTGTAGCCCTTCAAGGTGGCTACCTGGGCCAGGCCCAGGCCGGTGTTGCCGGCCGTGGCCTCGATGATCACGCCGCCGGGCTTGAGGCTGCCATCGGCCTCGGCGGCGTCGATCATGGCGCGGGCGATGCGATCCTTGATTGAGCCGCCGGGGTTCTGGTTCTCCAACTTTAGGAACAGGCGGCAGAGGCCGGTGTCGAGGTTGCTGACCTCGACCATCGGGGTGTTGCCGATCAGGTCGAGCGCCGAACCGACTATAGGAGGGAGGTAAGGGACCAGAAGGCCTGGTTTGGGGTCGTTCATGGCGCAGCTCCGCGACCAGAAGAAACGATTTTCCCTAGTTAGGCCCCATTCAGCAAGAATTGAAAGGTCTTAGGCCTGGCCCAGTGTGCCGCGCAGCCGCACCCATTCCTGGGCGAACTTGCGGCTGACCCTGGCGTCCTCGAAGACCACGCGACGCATCTGGCCGGCGACCTCGGGCGCGTCGTGGATGATCACGAACGGAAAACCGTTGGCCGACAGGAAGCCCTGAACGAAGGTCGAGAAGCTGGCGGCCTCGGCGGAATCGGCAAGGCGGATCTCGGCGGTGGCGTCGGTCGGGACCATGACAGTCTCCCCTGTGGCTGTTGCCATCCTAACGCACGCGATCGCAAATGCGAACACAGTTCGCGTAAGCGAAATAATCAGTGTTCATATGAACGGCGCCGGGCGAGTCCGGCGCCGTTCATGAGATCGCCCTAAAGGATCGATTGTCCGGTGCCGGCCCAGTCCTTCATGAACTGTTCCAGGCCCTTGTCGGTCAGCGGGTGCTTGAACAGGTCGCTGAACACCGAGGGCGGGATGGTGACGACGTCGGCGCCGACGATGGCGGCGTCCTTGACGTGGGCGACATTGCGCACCGAGGCGGCCAGGATCTCGGTCTCGTAGCCGAAATTGTCATAGATGGTGCGGATGTCGCGGATCAGGTCCATGCCGTCGAAGCCATAGTCATCCAGGCGGCCGATGAACGGCGAGACGAAGGTCGCGCCGGCCTTGGCGGCCAGCAGGGCCTGGGTCGGCGAGAAACACAGGGTGACATTGGTCGAGATGCCCTCGCTGGCGAAGGCGGCGCAGGCGATCAAACCATCACGGGTCAGCGGGATCTTGACCACGACATTGGGGGCGATGCCGGCCAGCTTGGTGCCTTCGGCGATCATCGCCTCATGGGTGGTGGCGGCGACTTCGGCGCTGATCGGACCGGGCACCAGGTCGCAGATCTCGGCGATCACTTCCAGCATGGGACGACCCGCCTTGGCGATCAGGGTCGGGTTGGTGGTCACGCCATCCACCAGGCCGGTGGAGGCCAGGTCGGCGATGACCTTGGTGTCGGTGCTGTCGAGGAAGATCTGCATGGGACTCTTGCGCTGATTTTTGTGGGGCTTTGGGCCGGTTTATCGCGATGGGCCGCCGCGCGCCAGCAGGGGCGACGTCACAAGCGGTTGCGGACCAGCCGGTCCGCCACGCGTTCCACGGCCGGCTTCCAGGGCTGGGGCGTGAAACCGAAGGTCGCGGCCAGCTTGCCGCTGTCGAGCGGCGAGCGCGGCGGGCGGGCGGCGGCCTCGGCGAAGGCGGCCTGCGTGGTCGGCTTCAGGCGGGCGCGAGTCAGTGGGTCGCGAGCGATGGCGGCCTTGGCGAACTCGAAACGGCTGGTCTCGCCGCTGTTGGCGAAGTGGAACAGGCCAAAGGCCGGATCATCTGCCGCAGCGCCCGCCCAGCGCCCGGCGCTGGCGACCATGAACCCGGCCAAGGCCTCGCCGTCGGTGGGGCTGCCATGCTGGTCGGCGACCACCTTCAGCACCTCCCGCGTGCGGCCCAGCTCCAGCATGAAGGAGACGTAGTTGCGGCCGTACGGCGAGAACACCCACGAGACCCGCAGCACCGTCGTGCGCGGGTGGGCCAGCACGGCCTGCTCTCCCGCCAGCTTCGAGTGGCCATAGACGCTGATCGGCTCGGCGGGATCGGTTTCGACATAGGGCCGGGTCGTCTGGCCGTCGAAGACGCTGTCGGTCGACAGATGGATGAAGGGCAGGTCGCGCTCGGCGCAGGCGGCGGCCATGGCCCCGGGCGCGGTCGCGTTGACGGCAAAGGCGGCTTCAGGCTCGCTCTCGGCCCTGTCCACCATCGTGAAGGCGGCGGCGTTCCAGACCAGGTCGCAATCGGCCGCCAGGATCGCGGCGCGGATGGCTGCGGGATCGGTCAGATCGACCTCGGCCCGCGAGAGGGTCGTCAGGGCGATCCTGTCCGCCGCTGCGGCGATCAGCGCCTGGCCGACCTGTCCCGTGGCCCCGAACTGCAGGACCCTCAGGGTCATTTCAGGCCCGGAACCCGGTCGCCCAGTACCTCGACCACGAAGGCGTGCAGGTCGCCGCCCCGGAACAGAAAGCCCGGCAGGCCGGCGCGGCGTCCGGCCTCGACGTCGCTGGACCGGTCGCCGATGATCACCGCCTCGGCGGGGGTCAGGCCGAAATCGGCCAGGCCCCGCAGCACCATGCCGGGATTGGGCTTGCGGTCGGGGTGGTCGGCGACGCGATAGGCGTCGATGGCGGCGTTCTCGTGATGCGGCGCGAAATAGAAGGCGTCGATCTGCCCGCCCAGGGGCGCCAGCTGGGCCTGCATCGCGGCATGGAAACCGTGCATGGCCGCCTCCTCGAAATAGCCGCGGCCGATCCCCGACTGGTTGGTGACCACCATCACCTTCAGACCGGCCCCGGTCAGGGCAGCCACGGCCTCGCGGGCGCCATCGATCCAGACCAGCCGGGCGGGATCGGCGACATAGCCGTGGTCGACATTGAGCACGCCATCCCGGTCGAGGAAGACGGCGCGAAGAGGAGGCGGGGTGTCCATGGATCGAGCTTTATCGTCTGTCATCGTGGGGCGCCAAGCTCTCGTCTTGGCGTAGCGGTCAGAACGCGATTAGAAAATACCCGCACCTGGAGAGTTCTCGATGCCCGACACCCTGAACGGCGCCTTCAACGACGCCGCTCGCCTGCGCGACCGGTTGAAAGGTTGGGCGCTCTCGACCGCCTTCCCGCTGTGGTGGACGGTTGGCGCGGACCACAAGGGCGGTGGCTTCTTCGAGACCATCGAGCAGTCCGGCGAGGCCAAGGACTCGCCGCGCCGGGGCCGGGTGCTGCCGCGCCAGATCTACGCCTTCGCCGCCGCCAAGGACCTGGGCTGGACCGGCCCGTGGCGGCAGGCGGTCGAGCACGGCCTGAGCTATTATCTCGACGTCTATCGCAAGCCCGACGGCCTGTTCCGGGCCCTGGTCGGCCCGGGCGGGGTCAGCCTGGACGACACCTCGGCTCTTTATGATCAGGCCTTCGCGATGTTCGCTTTGGCCAATGCCTGCGCGGTGACGGGGCGCTGCGATCTGCGCGACGTCGCCGTCTCGGTGCGCGAGACCCTCTATGCGACGCAGAAGAACCCGCGGGGCGGCTTCAACGAGTCGACACCCACCGATCCGCCCCTGCACTCCAACCCGCACATGCACCTGTTCGAGGCCTGTCTGGCCTGGAACGCCATCGACGCCGATCCGAAATGGCGGGCCCTGGCCGATGAGATCGCCGAGCTGGCGCTGACCAGGTTCATCTCCGCCGAGACCGGCGCGCTGCGCGAGTTCTTTGATGACCAGTGGAACCCTGCCCCGGGCGTGGCCGGCCGGATCTGGGAGCCGGGCCATCAGTATGAGTGGGCCTGGCTGCTGCTGCGCTGGGGCAAGCTGGCCGAGCGTCCCGACGCCATCGCCGCGGCCCTGCGGATGATCGATCTGGCCGAAACCAAGGGCGTCGATCCCGAGCGCGGCGTCGGCATGAACGCCATGCTCGACGACATGACCGCTCACGACGCCGGGGCTCGCCTGTGGCCGCAGACCGAGCGGATCAAGGCCGGCGTCCTGGCCGCCGAGGTCACCGGCGATGACCGGTGGTGGGGTGTGGCCGCCGAGGGGGCCGAAGGGCTGCTGCAGTATCTGCGCACACCCGTGCCGGGCCTGTGGCGCGACAAGCTCAAGCCCGACGGCGCCTTCGTCGAGGAAGCCGCACCGGCTTCCTCGTTCTACCACATCGTCTGCGCCATCGCGGAGATGGACCGGGTGGTCACAGCCGCGACGTAACCAGCAGGACGGCGGCGGTCGTCGCCTGGACGCTTGTCGCGGTGTCCAGCGTGGTGACCGCGCCGAGGCCTCCCACCTGTCCGTCCAGCACCTGAACCACGCCGGCGGGCAGTTCGACGCTCTCGCCGGCCTTCAGGGTCCATTGCTCGACCTGGGTCGTTGCGGTGGTCGTCAGCACCTTGCGCGGGCTATTGCCCCGGTCCCGGCCGCTGGCGATCGCGCGGCCATCGCGCTTGAGGCCGTCGACCAGGGTCTTGACCGCCTGGCTGGCGTCGCGGTGGCAGACAAGGATGGCGTCGGGCTCGGCCACGACGACGATATCCGACAGACCGATCACCCCGATGAACGGACCGGTCGAGCGGGCCAGAACGCGCTCGCAATCGATCAGGGTCACGTCGCCGGAGACGGCGTTCTGGCCGCCATCCTTGGGGAAGGCGTCCCAGATGGCGTCCCACGCCCCCAGGTCCGACCACGAGAAGGCGGCGGGAACCACGGCGGCCTTCTGGGTGCGCTCCATCACCGCATAGTCGAGCGAGATCTTGGCGGCGCCGGCGAAGGCGGCCTTGTCCAGACGGGCGACGCCGTCTTCGAGCTTCAGGGCGGTGATGCAAGCGCGGGCGGCGGCCGAGACGGTGGGCTCGAAGGCGTCGAGCTCGCCCAGCAGCATGTCGGCCTTGAAGGCGAAGTTGCCGCTGTTCCACAGATAGCCATCGGCGACATAGGCCTGCGCGGTGGCGCGGTCGGGCTTCTCGACGAAGGCGGCCACGCTGTTGACGCTGCCGTCCAGCAGGGCGTCGCCCGGGCGGATATAGCCAAAGCCGGTGGCCGGGGCGGTGGGCTTGACGCCGAAGGTGACGATCCAGCCTTCCGCAGCGGCGCGGGCGGCGGTGACGGCGGCTTGGCCGAAGATCTCGGGTTCGGCGATATAGTGGTCGGCGGCCAGCATCAGGGCCACGCCGTCCGGATCGCGCGACTGGACATAGGCGGCGGCCACGGCCACGGCCGGGGCGCTGTCGCGGGCTTCCGGCTCGACCAGCACGGTGACCGGCACGCCGATCTGCGCCGTCTGAGCCAGCACGAACTCGACCATGGCTCCGCCGGTGACGATGACGATCTCGGCGCGGCCGGGCAGGCTCGCCACCCGCAGCACGGTGTCCTGGAAGCTGGAATGGTCGCCGATCAGTTTGAGGAACTGCTTGGGCTGGTCGGCCCGCGAGGCCGGCCACAGCCGCGTGCCTGAACCGCCGCACAGGATCACCGGATAGATCGCGCTCACAAGGCCCCCACGTCCTCACGACCTCTCAACGAGGTCCATTTCTTAACTAGCACGGGTCTCTTAACGATCGCCGGTGACGAACTGCACAGGGTGGGAATTTTCTAGACCGCCGTATTGGCGTGCAGTTCCGCCAGCCAGATGTCGGCGGTCGCGTCTGACGGCATCCGCCAGTCGCCGCGCGGCGACAGGGCCCCGCCCGATGAGATCTTCGGGCCGTTGGGCATGGCCGAGCGCTTGAACTGGTTGGCGAAGAACCGGCGCAGGAACAGCTCCAGCCAGCGCTTGATCTCCGGCAGGTCGTAGGCCCTGCGCTGGGCGTCCGGCGTCCCGACCGGCCAGGCGCCGGCCGCGGCGTCATGCCAGGCGGTCCAGGCCAGGAAGGCGATCTTCGACGGGCTCATGCCGTAGCGGGTCAGGTAGTAGAGGTTGTAGTCCTGCAGGGCGTAGGGCCCCACGAAGCTCTCGGTGGCCTGCACCTGCTCGCCCGGCACCAGTTCGGGCGAGATCTCGGTATCGAGGATGTCCTCCAGCAGATCGGCCGTCGCCGCATCGACGTCGCCCGAGGCGGCCACGAAGCGGATCAGGTGCTGGATCAGGGTCTTGGCCACGCCGGAATTAGGATTGTAGTGGCTCATCTGGTCGCCGACGCCATAGGTGCACCAGCCGAGCGCCAGTTCCGACAGGTCGCCGGTGCCGACGACCAGAGCGCCGTTGTGGTTGGCCAGGCGGAACAGATAGTCGGTGCGCAGGCCGGCCTGGATATTCTCGAAGGTCACGTCATAGACCGGCTCGCCCCGGCTATAGGGGTGGTCGAGGTCCTTGAGCATCACTTCGGCGGCCGGGCGGATGTCGATCTCGTCGGCGCTGACGCCCATGGCCTTCATCAGCTTCCAGGCGTTGGACTTGGTGCGGTCCGAGGTCGCGAAGCCGGGCAGGGTGTAGGCCAGGATATTGGTGCGCGGCAGGCCCAGCTGGTCGATGGCCTTGGCGGCGACGATCAGGGCGTGGGTCGAGTCGAGCCCCCCCGAGATGCCGATCACCAGCTTTTTCAGGCCCGAGGCCTCGACCCGGCGGGCCAGGCCCTGGACCTGGATATTGTAGGCTTCGTAGCAGTTGTCGCTCAGCTGCGCGGGATCCGACGGCGTGAACGGGAAGCGCTCGACTGTGCGGGCCAGGGCCAGGTCGCCGGCCGGCGGGGTGAAGTCGAACGGGACGATCCGGAACGGCGTTGCCGGCGGCGCGAGCGTGGCGGCGTCACCGAAGCTGACCACCCGCATGCGTTCCTGGCGGATCCGGTCGACATCGACATCGGCCATTGCCATCACGGCGGTGGTCGAAAAGCGCGGCGTCTCGGCCAGCAGCTGGCCCATCTCGTGGATGTCGGCGTGACCGTCCCAGGCCACGTCGGTCGAGCTCTCGCCGGCTCCGGCGGCCGAATAGACATAGGCGGCGATGGCCCGGGCCGACTGGCTGGCGCACAGCAGGCGGCGGGTCTGCGACTTGCCGATGGTAATGTTGCTGGCCGACAGGTTCAGCAGGATCTCGGCCCCGGCCATGGCCTGGGCCGTGCTGGGCGGGGTCGGCGTCCAGACGTCCTCGCAGATTTCGAGTCCCACCGTGAAGGGTGTCGGGCCGCTGGCCCGCAGCAGGACATCGGTCCCGAACGGCACGGTCTCGCCGGCCAGGGTCACGGTCTTGCCGACCACGCCGGCCCCCGGCGTGAACCAGCGGCGCTCATAGAATTCGCGATAGTTGGGCAGGAAGCTCTTGGGGATCACGCCCCGCACCGCGCCGCCCTGGATGGCGACGGCGGTGTTGTAGAGGCGGCCGTCCACGCGTAGCGGCGCGCCGACCACGAAAAGCGGGGCCAGGGTGGCGCTGGCGCGGGCCAGGGAGTCGATCGCGGACTCCACCGCATCAAGCAGGGCGTCCTGCTGCAGCAGGTCATCTATGGAATAGCCGGTCAGTCCCAGTTCGGGGAACACCAGCACCGCCACGCCCGCCGCATCGGCCTGGCCGACCAGGTCCAGCACGCTGGCGGCATTGGCGGCTGGATCGACCAGCTTGACCTTGGGCACGGCGGTGGCGACCCGGACGAAGCCGTGGCGGTAGGGCGAGAAGAACGGCAGGTTCGCCAAGGCTGGACCCTTAGTTATGCTGAAAATGAGCATAAGTCTCGATCAAGCTATAGCCCGTCCGCCCGTTGTTGCAAAGCACCGATACGTCGCCGAAGTGTCACGCCAAGGCCCGCAAACCTTGACCCGAGGGGGTCATCGTGCGACCTCGCGCCCGCGCAGCCCTGCAAAACATAACGAACAAAGACGAACGCCCATGCCCGTTTCGCCCATCAAAATGGCCGACGCGATCCGCGTCCTTTCCATGGATGCGGTCCACAAGGCCAAGTCCGGACACCAGGGCATGCCGATGGGCATGGCCGATGTGGCGACGGTGCTGTGGAGCAAGTTCCTCAAGTTCGACGCGGCAAAGCCCGACTGGGCCGACCGCGACCGCTTCGTGCTGTCGGCGGGCCACGGCTCGATGCTGATCTATTCCCTGCTTCACCTGACCGGCTTCAAGGCCATGACGATGAAGGAGATCGAAAACTTCCGTCAGTGGGGCTCGCTGACCCCCGGCCACCCGGAAGTCCACCACACGCCGGGCGTTGAATGCACCACCGGCCCGCTGGGCCAGGGCCTGGCCACCGCCGTCGGCATGGCCATGGCCGAGGCCCATCTGGCCTCGCGCTTCGGCGCCGACATTGTCGACCACCGCACCTGGGTGATCGCCGGCGACGGCTGCCTGATGGAAGGCGTCAGTCATGAAGCCATCAGCATCGCCGGCCGCCTGAAGCTGTCCAAGCTGACGGTGCTGTTCGACGACAACAACACCACCATCGACGGTGTGGCCACCATCTCCGAGACCGGCGACCAGGTCGCGCGCTTCAAGGCCGCCGGCTGGGCGGTCAAGGTCGTCGACGGCCACGACCACGGCAAGATCGCCGCCGCCCTGCGCTGGGCCACCAAGCAGGACCGCCCGACCATGATCGCGTGCAAGACGCTGATCTCGAAGGGCGCGGGTCCGAAAGAAGGCGACCCCCACAGCCACGGCTACACCCTGTTTGATCCCGAGATCGCCGCCTCGCGCGTCGCCATGGGCTGGGACGCCGCGCCGTTCACCGTGCCCGACGACATCGCCAAGGCCTGGAAGAGTGTCGGCCGTCGCGGCGCCAAGGTGCGCAAGGCCTGGGAAGCGGGCCTGAAGGCCTCGGCCCACGCCGCCGAGTTCACGCGCGCCATGTCGGGTGGCCTGCCGGCCAAGGCTTTTGAAGCCGTCGACGCCCATATCGCCAACATGGCCTCGACCAAGCCGGCCAACGCCACCCGCGTTCACTCTGGCGCGGCGCTGGATCACCTGATCCCGGCGATCCCGGAAATGATCGGCGGCTCGGCCGACCTGACGGGCTCCAACAACACCTTCGTCAAGGGCATGAAGCCCTTTGACGGTCCCGACTATGCCGGCCGCTACGTCCATTACGGCGTGCGCGAGTTCGGCATGGCGGCGGCGATGAACGGCATGGCCCTGCATGGCGGCGTCATTCCCTATTCGGGCACCTTCCTGGCGTTCGCCGACTACAGCCGCGCGGCGATCCGCCTGGGCGCCCTGATGGGCGCGAAGGTCATCCACGTCATGACCCACGACTCCATCGGCCTGGGCGAGGACGGCCCCACCCACCAGCCGGTCGAGCACGTGGCCTCGCTGCGCGCTATTCCCAACCTGCTGGTCTTCCGTCCGTGCGACGCGGTGGAAGCCGCCGAGTGCTGGAAGATCGCCCTGGAGCAGACCACCACGCCGTCGGTCATGGCCCTGTCGCGTCAGAAGACGGTCGGCGTCCGCGCCTCGGGCGAGCAGAACCTGTCGGCCAAGGGCGCCTATGAGCTGCTGGCGGCCGACGGCGGCGAAGCGGCGGTGACGATCTTCGCCACCGGCACCGAGGTCGGCGTGGCCGTCGCCGCGCGCGACATCCTGCAGGGCCAGGGCAAGCCGACCCGCGTGGTCTCGGTTCCCTGCTGGGAGCTGTTCGAGCAGCAGCCAGCCGCCTATCGCCAGGCGGTGATCGGCACGGCGGCAAAGCGCGTCGCGGTTGAAGCGGGCATCCGCCAGGGCTGGGAACGCTTCATCGGCGAGGACGGCGGCTTTGTCGGCATGACCGGCTTTGGCGCCAGCGCCCCGTTCGAGCGGCTCTACAAGGAGTTCGGCATCACCGCCGAGGCCGTGGCCGCCGCGGCCGCCTGATCCAAGAATACCAAGGGGCGCGCCTGGCGCGCCCCTTTTCGTTTCAGGGCCCTACAGGCTCCATTGCACCCGGAAGCCGGCCGTTTCGACCAGGCAGCCGACGCTGCGCTCAAAGGCGTGGGCCAGGGTGCCGTCCACCCGACCCAGTTCAGGCTCAAACGTCAGATCGTGACCGACCAGCGCCTCGAACGCCGCGATGCGACCCCAGAACATGGTGCCGGCCGGGAAGGCGGTGTCGGGGCCATAGCGGAAGTTCAGTTCGCGGGAGAGCTGGTCCACGCCCTCGGCGTTGTGGGTCATGACACCGGGGTCGCTGAACAGCATCCGGGCGTTCTCTGGCGCCAGAAGGCCTAGCCGTTCATCCTCGGCGAACGCCGCCAGCGCCGTCCGCGCGCGTTCGGGCGACATCAGGCCGTCCAGCAACCGATCCCGCCAGGCCGCGCCGTCCGAACGGTGCGGCGACTTCTTCGTATGGGCCTTGCAGAACACCGTATGGCCGCGCGCCCGCGCGATCTTCAGCGCTGTCAGGAACGGAACCACGTCACGGCCGTGATTGGGCAGGGGGACCAAGACCGCGCCCGGAACGGCCCTGGCCAGGGCGTCGACCGCCGTCGTCGGCCACTGCTCGGGGAAGGTGATGATGGCGTCCATGCCGCCCCGCAGCGGCGCCAGCCGCTGGGCCAGGTCGTCGACCAGATCGGCGTAGAAGATGTGGAACAGCATGACCGCGTCACGCGTCCGGGGGCCTTGGCGCGAGGCGGCTACGGCGGGATGGTCGCGCGCGGGAGCCGGCGCACGGATGGCCACGGCGTTGCGCAGGGCCTGGGCCGAGGCGTGGCCCAGCCAGCGGTCGGGCTCCAGATAGGTTCCCTCGCCCCATTCGTTCCAGGCGTTGACGAACACCAGCCGCTCGTCGGGCGGGGCCAGGCGCGTCGTGCAGTCCAGGGCGGCGCCGACCCAGTCGTGGAAGCGCTGCGGCGTGACATTGTGGAAGATGTTGCCGCAGCCCGGCTTGCGCGCCTCGTTGTCCCAGGAGGGCATGACGCCGGGATAGACGCGGGCGTCTTCGCGACGCTCCAGCGCCTCGATCCGCTCCTCGACGACGGTGTCGTAGTCGTAGATCCGCCCCGCGAAATCCAGGTTCAGGCGCTCGACCGTCTCGGTGATCTCGCCCCTCTGCAGGGCGTGGGGCGGAAACTCGACCAGGCCGTCGAAGCCGGCGTCACGCCAGGCCGAGAAGCCAAAGGCGTTGGTGCACAGGATGAACAACTCGCCGATCCCGCGCTCTCGGGCGCGGTTGCGCCAGCGCTCCAGCGTGGCCGCCGCGTCGGGCAGGGTGTCGGGGCGATAGACGATCAGCAGCGGCTTGCCGCCCACCCGCACATAGCGCGGCGAGGCCATGTAGCGGGCCAGGTCGTCGAGCAGGGCCAGGTCGTCTTCCGGCGAATGGTCCTGGGCCATCAGGACGTCCTGCTCGTCGCCGTCCCAGCGCCGGGTCCAGTTCTCGTTGGCCCAGCACAGGGCGAACGGCAGGTCGATCTGCGGGTCGGCGACAAAGGCGTCTAGCGGGCGCTCCAGCAGCCGTTTGCCGCCGAACCAGTAGTAGTGGAAGCAGAAGGCGTCGACGCCGGCGCTGCGGGCCATCTGGGCCTGGGCCTGCAGCACCTCGGGAACCCGCAGGTCGTAGAAGCCCAGCTCGCCAGGCAGGCGCGGCTGGTAGTGGCCCACGAACTGGGGCGTGGCCTTGCTGACATTGGTCCACTCGGTGAAGCCCTTGCCCCACCACTGATCGTTTTCCGGGAACGGATGGTACTGCGGCAGGTAGAAGGCCAGCACCCTGGGCGCATCGTCGGCGCGCGGCGGCGGGTTCAGGGCCGGGGCGGCGAAGTGGGGGCTGAAGGCGTGTCGCGCTACGTCAAAGGCGTGCTGGTAGGACTCGCGCCAGGGATCCTGGCGTCGATTTCTCATGGTCTGACGCGCCAGACGCATTGTGCTCTTGGGATCGCGCAGGGTCCGCAGGACGATCCGGATCCCGCGCGCGGCGGCAGGCGACAGCCGGCGAAGCGCGGTCCGCAGCAGCCGGCGGGGGGCTGTCAGGCGTGGGGCGCCGGGCGCCGGCTCGGCCGCTGGATCGACCTGGAACGCGGTCAGTTCAAACAGGCACGGCGTGGCGGACGGGCGCAGAACGATCTGGCTCAGGGCGCCGGCATTGGTGTGGGCCACGACGACATAGGCGTCGTCGCCAAGCCGTTTCAAGCCTACAGGCGTTGCCAAATCCAGGCCGTCGCCCCAGTCGATCAGCAGGCTGGGGGCCTCGATCTGTCCCTCGAGGGCGCGGATCTTCACGGTCACGCGAACCGACGCGACATCGTCGAAGGCTGGCTGCTCGGCCCGGGTCAGGCGAAGCAGCATCTCCGCGTCGGCGGTCTGGGCCCTGAACTGGCCGGGCGATCCGGCGGGCTCGACGGCCTTCCGGGGCGCGGGAAGCCGCTCGCTCACGCGGCGCTGCTTCTCTCGAGCCATTCCTCGGTGGTCCCAAGGAAGGTCGGCACGCCGGATTCCATGGTCATGACCTTGTTGCAGACCTTGGCGGCCAGTTGATAGTCGTGGGTGGCCAGGACAACGATCTTGGCGGAATCGACCATGCTGTTGAGGCGGTCGGCGGCCCGCTTCTGGAAGTCGGCGTCGCCGGCGCTGATCCACTCGTCCATGATCAGGATGTCGGCGTCCATCTGGGTGGCCACCGAGAAAGTCAGGCGCGCGGCCATGCCGGCCGAATAGGTTTTCAGCGGCATGTGGACGAAAGCCCCCAGGCCGGAGAACTCGATGATGGACGGCATGCGCTTCTTGATCTCGCGGTCCGACATCATCTGCATCATGGCCAGGTTGCGGATATTTTCCAGACCCGAGGCTTCGATGTCGAGGCCGACCGAGATCGAGATCATCGAACTGATCCGCCCGCGCACATCCACCTTGCCCGAGGTTGGCGAATAGATGCCGGCCAGGATCTTCAGCAGCGAGGTCTTGCCCGAACCGTTGTGGCCGATCACGGCCAGGCGGTCGCCTTCCTGCAGCTTGAGGCTGACGTTCGATAGCGCCCGCACGAAGGTCACATCCTTGCCGGCCTGGATCAGGCGGCCGCCGACGGCCATGTTCAGCACGGTGTTGCGCAGCGACTGGGCGCGTACGCTGTAGAGATTGTAGTCGAGCGTGACGTCGGTGAGTTCGATGGAACTGTTCATGTCGCCTACAGCCAGAACACGACGCGGGTGCGGACCAGGGTCAGACTGATCAGCGTAAGCAGAGCGGCAACGCCGAGGAAGGCCAGCGACGCGTAGACATCGTGGAGCGGCGCTGCGGCGCCCATCAACGGCTGCCGGACAATCTCGAGCAGGTGGCTGAAGGGGTTGAGATCGACGATCCAGCGCATGGACTCGGGAACCTGTGTGCGCTTCCAAAACACCGGTGTGAGCATGAACAGGCTCTGGGCGACAAAACCGACCATATAGTTGATGTCGCGGAAACGCACTGAGATCATGCCCAGCGGAATGCTGATGAACAGGCCTGTCAGCAGGGCGATGGGCAGGTTCACCAGCAGGGTCCAGTGCGGGATCACCGCCAGCTTCATCAGCATCAGCACCAGCCACAGCCCCACGACCTGGTGGAGGAAGTTGATGAAGGTCTTGCTCATCTGCTGGAAGGCATGAAAGCTCAGAGGCAGGTTGCGCACCTGCATGACGCCTGCGGCATTGACGAAGGTATTGGCGATCTCGGGCAGGATGCCGCCAGTGATCGACCAGCCGACCACGCCGATCATGATGAAGGACAGGTTGGCCTTGGCGTCACCGCCAAAGATCGAACCAAAGACGATGGCCAGGGAGAAGGCTGTGGCCAAGGTGGTGCTGGCCATCCAGACGGGGCCCAGCAGGCTGCGGCGATACCGCGTCACGGTCTGCTCGACGCTGACCCGCCACCACAGAGGCGTCAGGAGCACACCGCGGTAAAGGTCCAGCGCGGCGGCTTGGAAACTTCCGAAGAGGCTCATTCAGAAGCCATTCCTGTTGACGGCAAACAAATCCGGAAACTCTCGAAAACAGGTTGGCGGCGGGTGAAGCGGCCCAGCTTCTCGCTCCGTCGGAGCGGGCGTCTTCTTAACAGGCCTTGGATGCTTGGGGAACCGCTGATCCCGCGGCGCGACCCCGCTGATTCTTCTGGGTGTTTTCGCCCATTCAGCGATCTGGAACAACGATCAGTGACGATGTCGCGCGCGGCGGTTCGGGGTGGCTGGAAGGCCGTTCAGCTCTCGGCCAGCGAGCGCAGATAGGCGCCGTAGGGCGACTTCTGCAGGCCATGCGCCAGGCCCAGCAACTGGTCGGTATTGATCCAGCGGTTCTGGTAGGCGACCTCCTCGCAGCAGCCGATCTTCAGGCCCTGCCGGTGCTCGATGGCGCGCACGAATTCCGAGGCTTCCAGCAGGCTGTCATGGGTGCCGGTGTCGAGCCAGGCAAAGCCCCGGCCCATGCGCTCGACCGACAGGGCGCCACTCTCCAGATAGAGGCGGTTGATGTCGGTGATTTCCAGCTCGCCGCGCGCCGACGGCTTCAGGTCGCGGGCATAGTCCACCACCTTGTTGTCGTACATGTAGAGGCCGGTCACCGCCCAGTTGGAGCGCGGCTGGACCGGCTTTTCCTCGATGCTGACAGCGCGGTTGTCCTCGTCGAACTCGACGACCCCGTAACGATCCGGGTCCTTGACCAGATAGGCGAAGACCGAGGCGCCGTTCTGGGCGCGAGTCGCCGCGCCCTCCAGCATCCGGCCCATGCCCGCGCCATAGAACAGGTTGTCGCCGAGGATCAGGGTCGAGGGACCGTTGCCGACGAACTGCGCGCCGATGCGATAGGCGTCGGCCAGGCCCGTGGGCTCGGGCTGCTCGGCATAGACGAAATTGACGCCCCAATCGGAGCCGTCGCCCAGCAGGCCCTGGAAAAGCGGCAGGTCGCGCGGCGTGCTGATGATCATGATGTCGCGGATGCCCGCCATCATCAGGATCGAGATCGGATAATAGATCATCGGCTTGTCGTAGACCGGCAGCAGCTGCTTGCTGACGCCCTTGGTCACCGGGTGCAGGCGCGTGCCCGATCCGCCGGCCAGGATGATGCCCTTCATGGAATAGTACCCCTACTGCCCCGCGCGATCGGTCACGTCTGTCGGTGACCTTTGGCCGTCAAATATCTGTCCAGAGCGTCTTGCCACGCCGGCATGGATCGGCCCAGCGCCTTTTCGACCTTGGCGTTGGCCAGAACGCTGTAGGGCGGGCGGCGGGCCGGGGTCGGAAAGTCGGAGGTGGGGATCGGCGAGACGGTGGCGGCAACGCCGGCCCGATCGATAATGGCGCTGGCGAATTCATGCCAGCTGGCCGCGCCGGAATTGACCACGTGATAGAGGCCGGCCGGGGCCTCGACCCTGATCAGGTCGAGGATCGCCTCGGCGGCGTCCCAGGAACTGGTCGGTGACATGACCTGGTCGGCGACGACCTTCAGCGCCCCGCGCTCGCGCCCGAAGCGGATCATGGTCTCGACGAAGTTGCCGCCCTTGCCGCTGGCCCCGGCCACCCCGAACAGCGACGCGACGCGGGCCACGATAACGTCGTCATGAGCCTGGCTGGCCAGGGCTTCGCCCTGCAGCTTGGTCTGCCCGTAGACATTGATCGGGGCCGGGGTCGCATCCTCGTCCAGCGGCTGGCGCGAGGCCTGGCCGCCGAACACGTAGTCGGTCGAGACCTGGACGAGCCGGGCTTTTTTGCGGGCGCAGGTCCTGGCCAGCGCCTGGGCGAAATCGGCGTTGATGGCCACGGCCGGGCCTGCGTCCTTCTCGCAGTCGTCCACGCGGGTGACAGCGACGCTGTTGATGGCGACGTCGAAGTCCAGATCGGCCAGGGCCGCGTCCAGCCCGGCCAGATCGGTCGCATCGAACTGCGGACGTTGCAGGGCGATCAGGGTCAGGCCGCGCGACGCGGCGATAGCCGCCAGGTCGTGGCCCAGCTGGCCGTTGGCGCCAAACAGCGCAACACGCGGACCATCCGTATTTGAGGAAGACATCAAGCGGTCTTCAACCCCAGACGCTGACCGTCATAGCGCTCGCGCAGCGGCCGCCACCAGTCCTCGCGGGCCAGGTACCATTCGACGGTCTTGCGCAGGCCGGTGTCGAAGTTCTCTTCGGCCTTCCAGCCCAGCTCGGTTTCCAGCTTGGTGGCGTCGATGGCGTAGCGGGCGTCGTGGCCGGGACGATCATGGACGAACTGGATCAGGTCGCGACGCTTCAGCCCCGCCTGCGGGCGCAGCTCGTCCAGCAGGTCGCAGATGGCTTCCACCACCTCCAGATTGGTCCGCTCATTTCGGCCGCCGACATTGTAGCTCTCGCCGACCACGCCCTTTGTGGCGATCAGCACCAGGGCCTTGGCGTGGTCGTCGACATACAGCCAGTCGCGGACATTGTCGCCCTTGCCATAGACCGGCAGCGGCTTGCCCTCGAGGGCGTTCAGCGTGACCAGCGGGATCAGCTTCTCTGGGAAGTGATAGGGCCCGTAATTGTTGGAGCAGTTGGAGATGACTATCGGCAGGCCATAGGTGTGATGCCAGGCGCGGACCATGTGATCGGACGAGGCCTTCGAGGCCGAATAGGGCGAGCGCGGATCATAGGGCGTGGTCTCGGAAAACAGCCCCTCGGCCCCCAGGCTGCCGAACACTTCGTCGGTCGAGATGTGGTGGAAGCGGAAGGCCTGGGCGGCCTCGCTGTCCAGGCTGCGCCAGTACTCCAGCGCAGCCTGCAGCATCACATAGGTGCCGATGATATTGGTCTGGATGAAGGCGCCGGGACCGGTGATCGAGCGGTCGACATGCGACTCGGCGGCCAGGTGCATGATGTGGGTCGGCTTGAACGCGGCGATGGCTTCGGCGACCGCCGAGGCGTCGGCCACGTCGCCCTTCACGAATGAATAACTGTTATGGCCGCGCAGATCAGCCAGGCTGGTCTCGGACGCCGCATAGGTCATGGCGTCGAAATTGAGGATCGCCGCGTCGCCCAGGCTGGCCAGATAGCGACAGACCGCCGAGCCGATAAAGCCGCAGCCGCCAGTGACCAGGATACGGAGGTTGCGCGACATGCCGGTTCCTTCAGAATACCTAGCCCGCCCCGTAGCTTAGAAGTCCAGCGGCGCGCAACCCGCTTCTCCCGGGCGACTAGTCGGTGAACACCACCGTCTTGCGGCCGTTCAGCAGCACCCGGTCTTCCAGGCGATAGCGCAGGGCGCGGGCCAGGACGCGGCGCTCGATGTCGCGGCCCTTGCGGATCAGGTCCTCGGGCGTGTCGCGATGGCTGATACGCTCTACGTCCTGCTCGATGATCGGACCTTCGTCCAGGTCGCCGGTGACGTAGTGGGCCGAGGCCCCGATCACCTTCACGCCCCGCGCATGGGCCTGATGATAGGGCTTGGCGCCCTTGAAGCCCGGCAGGAACGAGTGGTGAATATTGATGCAGCGCCCGGCCAGCTTGGCCGACAGCCCCTCTGACAGCACCTGCATGTAGCGGGCCAGCACGACGATGTCGGTCCGGGTGTCCTGGATCAGCTGCCACAGGGCGGCTTCCTGCTCGAACTTGGTCTCCTTGGTCACCGGCAGGTGATGGAAGGGCAGGCCCGTCAGGTCGACATTGGCATAGGTCTGCGCCGGGTGGTTGGCGACGACGGCGGCGATCTCCATCGGCAGCTCGCCGATCTTCCAGCGATAGACGAGGTCGGCCAGGCAGTGGTCGAACTTGCTGGCCAGGATCATCACCCGGTAACGGTCGGTGCGGTCGCGCAGGGTCCATTTCATCGCCAGGGCGGTCGCCACCACCGTGAAGTCGGCGCGCAGGGCGTCGTGGTCCGCCTGGTCGGCATCGAACACCACCCGCATGAAGAACTGGCCGGTCTCCTGATCGTCGAACTGCTGGGCGTCGAGAATGTTGCAGCCGCGCTCGAACAGGAAGGCGGACACCTTGGCGACGATGCCGCGCTGGTCGGGACAGGAGAGGGTCAGGATCATGGTCCGCTCCCTCTAGAGGCTTGTCGCGCTGAAGAAAAGCGGTGAGCCCGGCCGCGAGAGGCTGAAATCGCTCGCGGCGCGCGGAAAATCGCCGGGTTTGCGCACGGGCATGCCTCCGAACGGACGCGGGGTCGCGATCTGGTCGTGTGCGGCTAGGCAGTAGCAGGGAGACAGGTCTAGGCTCGCACCATGGCATCCTCTTCCGAAGCGCTGTCCGACCGCGCCATCGACCTTCTGGCCAGGCTGGTGTCGTTCGACACCACCTCGCGCCTGTCCAACCTGGCCCTGATCGAATGGGTCGAGGCCTATCTGTCCGACCTGGGGGTCGCCTCGCGGCGGGTGCCTAACGCCGATGGGACCAAGTCGAATCTCATGGCCAGCATCGGCCCGGCGGTGGAGGGCGGCATCGTGCTGTCGGGCCATACCGATGTGGTGCCGGTCGACGGCCAGCCCTGGTCGACCGATCCGTTCGTGCTGACCGAGCGTGACGGCCGCCTCTATGGGCGCGGGACCTGCGACATGAAGGGCTTCCTGGCCCTGGCCCTGGCCGCCGCGCCGGACCTGGCGGCCGCGACGCTTAGCAAGCCCGTGCACCTGGCCTTCTCCTATGACGAGGAGGTCGGCTGCCTCGGCGCGCCCGACATGATCGCCGTCATCGCCCGCGACCTGCCCAAGCCTGCCCTGGTGGTGGTCGGCGAGCCCACCGACATGGTCGCCGTCAGCGGCCACAAGGGCATTGCCTCGTTCCGGGTCACGGTTTCAGGTCGCGAGGCCCATTCCAGCCTGACCCATCTGGGCGTCTCGGCCAATATGGCGGCCGTCAAGTTGATGGCGGGCCTTGTCGAGCTTTCCGAGACACTGGCGCGCGAGGCTGATCCCGCCTCGCCGTTCACGCCCAAGGGCGCGACCCTGACCATCGGCCAGGTCAATGGCGGCACAGCGGTCAATATCCTGGCCCGCGAATGCGTGTTCATCTTCGATCTGCGCACCCCGCCGGGGATGGATCCTATGGCGATCCTGGCCGACTTCTTCGCCAAGGCCGCCGCCATGGACGCCGAGCTGAAGACCCGCGCGTCCGAGGCCGGGGTCAAGGTTGAGCGCCGCTCGCTGACCCCCGCCTTCGCGCCGGAAGTCGACGGCGTCGCCGAAGCCTTCGCCCGCCGCATGGCCGGCGACAATGGCCCGGGCCGCGTGGTGCCCTATGCCGCCGAGGCCGGGCAGTTCCAGGGGGCGGGCTTTTCAACGGTGATCTGCGGTCCGGGGTCCATTGACCAGGCCCATCAGCCCGATGAGTTCGTGGAGATCTCCCAGATGCAGCGCGGGGCGGCGTTCATGGCGCGGTTGATCGAGGATCTTTCCCTCTAGATCTCCGTCATCCCGCGACTGGTTCGCGGGACCCATCTGTCCGCCGCAAGTGCGGAGCAGGACGAAATTTCACGTCGAAGCTGAACCATGGGTCCCGTGAACACGTCGCGGGATGACGGGAAAATTCAGAGCTTCGCTTTCCGGATCACGAACCGCCGCCCGATGAAGGCCGCCGGGTCGATCGACATCACCCGCAGGATCGCGCCTGAACCCGCCCTGCGCCGCGCCTGAACCGTCTTGCGGTCGGCCAGCACCGCGTCCAGCGCCGGCTGTGTCAGTGCCGCCTTGATGCCGCGCACCGCCGGCCCGGCGTCGCCCCGGCGCAGGTGCAGGAGCAGCAGGCCCGCCGTCACCGCCACATGCAGCGGCGTGGTCAGCCACAGCAGCAGCGGCGGGGTGTTCTTGATGAAGGTCCAGATGCGGTTGCGCGAGCCGTGGAAGATGGCGAAGTCCGAGCGCACGCCGGTGCTGGCCGAGCCCACATGGGCCACCCGCGCATCCGGCAGCAGCAGGGTCGTCCGCCCGGTCAGGCGCAGGCGATAGCCCAGATCCACATCCTCGCAGTAGCAGAAGAACCGCTCGTCAAAGCCGCCGAGGTCTTCAAACAGCGCCTTGTCGATCAGCATGGCCGCGCCGCATGACGAGAACACCTCGCCCTCCGGCAGGTTCGCCGGCAGCCTGCGGCCATAGCCGCCCCGGAAGGGAATCCCGGCCGAGGTCATGTTGTCGCCGGCCCCGTCCAGCACGGCCGGATCGTCGGCCGAGGTCTGCAGCGAGGCGAAGCTCTCGACGGTCGAATGCCGGGCCGCGCCGTCCATCAGGGCGGCCAGCCAGCCGGGCTCGGGATAGGCGTCGGGATTGAGCAGGGCCAGCCAGCGGCCCCTCGCCGACTTGACCGCCAGATTATTGCCGGCCGCGAAGCCCAGATTGGCGCCCGGCTCGAGGAAGCGGATCGCCGGGTCAGCGGCGACGGCGGCCTGGGGCGCGCCGTCGGTCGAGGCGTTGTCGACCAGCAGGATTTCGAAATCGGTGAAGGTCTGGGCGGCCAGCCCCGCCAGGCAGCGTTGCAGGGTCGGACCGCTCTCATACGAGACGATGATCACGCTGATGCTTGGCGCGCTCTTGTCATCGGCGGTTCCAGACGGCATCGGTGGCGAACTTGTCCCTGGAGCGTTCTGGTCATGAAAATCACCCCCCTGGCGATTCCCGAGGTCCTGCTTATCACGCCCGCCCGGCATGGCGACGAGCGCGGCTGGTTTTCCGAGACCTTCCGTCAGTCGGCGCTGGAGGAGGCTGGCTTCACCCGCCCCTTCGTGCAGGACAACCATGTGCGCTCGACCACCCGCGGCATCCAGCGCGGCCTGCACTATCAGAAGCCGCCCCACGCCCAGGACAAGCTGCTGCGCTGCGTGGTCGGGTCGATCTTCGATGTGGCCGTCGACATCCGCAAAGGCTCGCCGACCTATGGCCAGTGGGTAGGGGCAGAGCTGTCGGCGGAAAACCGCCAGCAGCTGCTGGTGCCGCAGGGCTTCGCCCACGGCTATTGCACGCTCAGCGACGACTGCGAGGTGCTCTACAAGTGCACCGACTACTACACCCCGTCGGCCGAGGGCGGCGTGCGCTGGAACGACCCGGCCATCGGCATCGACTGGACCATCGCCAATGCCGACATCGGGGCCAATGCCCGCGACGAGGCCGCGCCCCTGCTGGCCGAGATCGACTCGCCGTTCGTTTACGAGGCCTAAAATCCTCCCCCTGAGGGGGGAGGCGACCGAAGGTCGGAGGGGGAAGTCGGCAATGAATGGGCCGGGACTTCCCCCTCCGTCGGCTCCGCCGACACCTCCCCCGCCAGGGGGAGGACTTGCTCACAAGGACCGCGCATGACCGGCTTCACCGACCTGTTCTGGACCTCTGGCGAAGGCCTGCCGCTGCACGCCCGCGACTACGCCCCGATGGGCATTGTTGGGGGCGAAACCACCGGTCTGCCGGTGATCTGCATCCACGGCCTGACCCGCAACGCCCGCGATTTTGAGGATCTGGCACCCCTGATCGCCGCCACGGGCCGCCGCGTGCTGGCGGTCGATGTGCGCGGTCGGGGCCTGTCGGCCTGGGATCCGCAGCCGCTGAACTATCACCCCGGGACCTATGCCGGCGACATCGTGGCCCTGCTGGCCGCCACCGGGATCGAGCGGGCGGTGTTCGTCGGCACCAGCATGGGCGGCCTGATCACCATGGTCCTGGCGTCGTTCAAGCCGGAAGCCATCGCGGCGGTGGTGCTCAACGATGTCGGACCCGAACTTTCGCCGGTCGGCCTGACCCGCATCGCCGCCTATGCCGGCGGGGCCAGCCGGTTCGAGACCTGGCCCGAGGCCGTCGACTATGCCCGCCGCATCAACCAGGCGGCCTTTCCCGCCCATGGCGACGCCGACTGGGACCGGTTCGCGCGCCGGGTCTTCGATGAGAAGGACGGCGGCTTTGTCCTGGCCTGCGATCCGGACATCTCCGCCCCGATCAAGGCGGCTGCGGCCGCCGCGAAGGACTCCGCCGACAAGACCGGCGCCTCGGCCCTGGCGCCGGACATGTATCCGCTGTTCCGCGCCCTGACGAAGGACCGCCCGGTGCTGCTGGTGCGCGGCGGCATTTCCGACCTGATCGACCCGCCGATCGTGGAACGAATGTGCGCCGCCGCGCCTGACATGGCGGTGGTCGAGGTTCCCGGCGTCGGTCACGCGCCAATGCTCACCGAGCCAGAGGCCTGGACCGCCATCGCCGACCTGCTGGATCGCGCGGCCTGAAGCGCCGCAAGGCGTGCGGAGCGCGGGTCGACTGTGCTAGACGCGCCGGGACGCCGCCTTTGTTCCGCGTCCAGACAGGTAGCCCATGACTCTCGACCTCGCCGCCATCCAGGCCGCCGCCGGCCGCCTTAAGGGCCATATCGAGCGCACCCCGTGCCGCTATTCCAAGACCCTGTCGAAGATTACCGGCGCCGAGGTCTGGGTGAAGTTCGAGAACCTGCAGTTCACGGCCGCCTACAAGGAGCGCGGCGCGCTCAACAAACTCATGCTCTTGTCCGACGCCGAGAAGGCCAAGGGCGTCATCGCCGCCAGCGCCGGCAACCATGCCCAGGGCCTGGCCTATCACGGCGCCCGGCTGGGCGTGCCCGTGACCATCGTCATGCCCAAGACCACGCCCTTCGTGAAGGTGCAGCACACCCGCGACTTCGGCGCGACGGTGATCATCGAGGGCGAAAGCTATGACGACGCCAATGCCCACGCCCTGCGCCTGCGCGAAGAGCAGGGCCTGACCTTCGTCCACCCGTTCGACGACTACGACATCATGGCTGGCCAGGGCACCATCGCCCTGGAGATGCTGGAAGACGCGCCCGATCTGGAGATCCTGCCGGTGCCGATCGGCGGCGGCGGCCTGATCAGCGGCGTGGCCACGGCGGCCAAGGCGCTGAAGCCCGACATCCGGATCATCGGCTGCGAGCCGGCCATGTATCCATCCTTCACCGCCAAGATGCGCGGCATTACCGCCCATTGCGGCGGCCAGACCATTGCCGAGGGCGTGGCGGTCAAGACCGTGGGCGAGCTGACCTATGGCGTCGCCCGCCCGCTGATCGACGATGTTCTGCTGCTGGAAGAGCCGCATATCGAGCAGGCTGTGGCGCTGTACTGCAATGTCGAGAAGACCATCGCCGAGGGCGCAGGCGCGGCCTCGCTGGCGGCGCTGCTGGCCTATCCGGAACGCTTCCGGGGCAAGAAGTGCGGCCTGATCCTGTGCGGCGGCAATATCGACACCCGCCTGCTGGCCTCGGTGCTGACCCGCGAACTGGTCCGCGCCCAGCGGCTGGTGTCCCTGCGCATCGTCGGCGACGACCGCCCGGGCCTGCTGTCGACCGTGGCCAATGTGATCGGCGTGATGGGCGCCAATATCATCGAGGTCAACCACAACCGCCTGGCCCTGGACGTGCCGGCCAAGGGCGCGGAGTTCGACATCACCATCGAGACCCGCGACGCCCAGCACACCCAGGAAATCATCGACGCCCTGCGCGAGAAGGGCTATCCGCCGCGGCCGGTTTAGAGGAGCAAAGTCCTCCCCCTGAAGGGGGAGGCGGCCGGAGGCCGGTGGGGGTAGACCGCAATGAGTCAGCAGTCACTTCCCCCTCCGTCGGCCCGAATGGGCCGACACCTCCCCCGCCAGGGGGAGGATTTACGATCGCTACCCCTTCGGCGTCCCCGTCGGCGCGCGCAGCACGTCGATCAGCTCGATCCTGAAGATCATCACGCTGTTGCCGGGGATCGGGCCCTTGTCCTGGGCGCCATAGCCCAGGGCCGGCGGCACATAGAGCATCCACTCGTCGCCGGCCTTCATGCGCTGCAGGGCGATGACCCAGGCCGGCACCAGGCCGTCCAGCGGGAACGAGGCGGGCGCGCCGCGCTCGTAGCTGCTGTCGAAGATCGTGCCGTCGATCAGCTTGCCCTCATAGTGAACCTTCACCTCGTCGGCGCGGGTGGGATGCATGCCGCCGTTCGGGCCCGAGCGGACGATCTTGTACTGCAGGCCCTCGGGCAGGGTGACCACGCCCGGTTCCTTGGCGTTCTTGGCCATGAAGGCGTCGGCGGCCAGCAGGTTTTCCGAGGCCTTCTTGTTGCCGCAGCCGGCCAGAGAGGCGGCGGCGCCGGCGGTCAGAAGGGTGAGCAGGGTGCGACGATGCATGGAAGCCTCCGAAGACAATTGGCGTTTCAGCTAGCAGGCTCCGCGCGAAGATCAATCTTCCGCCTGCCGGACGATCCTCGCCAGCGATGATTTCACGGAACGGTGGTGGCGTTTCGCCATTTCGCCCCCTAGAAACGGCCACCGCATAGGATTGATGAGGCGCTCATGAAACCCGTCCGCAAGGCTGTTCTTCCCGTCGCCGGCTTCGGCACGCGCGTGCTTCCGGGCACCAAGACGACCCCGAAGGAACTGCTGAACGTCGTGGACCGGCCGATCCTGTCCTATGTCGTGGCCGAGGCCCGCGCGGCGGGCATCGAGCACTTCATCTTCGTCACCGGTCGCGGCAAGGGCGCGATCGAGGACTATTTCGACCATCACGTCGAGCTGGAGGCCGCCCTGGCGGCCAAGGGCAAGACGCAGATGCTGGACGAGCTGCTGGCCGAGCTGCCCAGGCCCGGCGAGATGAGCTTCGTGCGCCAGATGGCCCCGCTGGGCCTGGGCCACGCGGTGTGGTGCGCCCGCGACATCGTCGGCGACGAGCCCTTCGCCGTCCTGCTGCCCGACATGGTCATGCACGCCCAGACCTCGGCCCTGGCCCAGGCCATCGAGGCCTATGACCAGGTCGGCGGCAATATCGTCGTGGTCGAGCCCTGCCCGGCCGGCCAGGCCCACCAGTACGGCATTGTGGCGCTGGACGGCCAGGACGGTCGCCTGAACCGCATGACCGGCATGGTCGAAAAGCCGGCCAAGGGCACCGAGCCCTCCAACCTGTTCATCAGCGGCCGCTACATCCTGCAGCCCGAAATCTTCGATCTGCTGGCCAGCCAGGAGAAGGGCGCCGGCAACGAGATCCAGCTGACGGATTCGATGCTGAAGCTGATGGGGACCCAGGACTTCCACGCGCTGGAATACGAGGGGATCACCTATGACTGCGGCGACAAGATCGGCCTGCTGCGGGCCAATGTCGCCATGGCCCTGGCCCATCCTGAGCTGGGCTCGGCGGCAAGGTCGGCGATCGAGGATCTGCTGAAGCTGTAAGACTTGCCCCCTCCGGGCCGCTTCGCGACCCTCCTCCCCGGTAGGGGGAAGATGAGGTCGGCGCGCTTCATCTTCCCCCTACGGGGGAGGAGCGCGTCAGCGCGGAGGGGGCAAGTGTCCACTCCGCCAAGACGTCGGAATCTTCCTCGGCAATCGTCGATAGCAGCGCCCTCGCCCGCTCCGGCGCCAGCCGCCGCGCCGCCCAGACCGCCGCCCCGCGCACCACCGGCGCCGGATCGCCCAGCAACGGCTCAACCACGCCCATCAGCCCGGCATCGCCGCTGTTGCCGATCGCGTAGAGCACATTGCGTACAAACCGATCCCGCCCGATGCGCTTGACCGGGCTCTTGGAAAACAGCGCCCGGAACGACAGGTCATCCAGCCCCGCCAGCTGCGCCAGAGACGGGCCCTTCAGCGCTTCGCGGGCGTGGAACTTCGCCTCGCTGGAAACCTGGGCGAACTTGTTCCATGGGCAGACCGCGAGACAGTCGTCGCAGCCATAGATGCGGTTGCCCAGGGCGGGCCGGAACTCGGCCGGGATCGGGCCGGCCAGCTCGATGGTCAGGTAGGAGATGCAACGCCGGGCATCGAGGCGGTTGGGCTCCGGAAACGCCTGGGTGGGGCAGATGTCCAGGCAGGCCCGGCAGGAGCCGCAGTGATCCACCTCGGCGGCATCGGGCGGCAGGTCCAGCGTCGTCAGCACCGAGCCGAGGAACAGCCACGAGCCGAACGGCCGGGAGACCAGATTGGTGTGCTTGCCCTGCCAGCCGAGCCCCGCCCGCTGGGCCAGGGGCTTTTCCATCAGCGGGGCGGTGTCGACGAAGACCTTCACCTCATTGCCAAACCGCTGGTGCATCCAGCCGGCCAGCAGTTTCAGCCGCTTCTTGACCACGTCGTGATAGTCGTCGCCCTGGGCGTAGACCGAGATCGCCGCGCGATCGGAATGCTCCAGGGCGGTCAGCGGATCGTGGTCGGGGCCATAGTTCATGCCCAGCACCACGGCCGACCGGGCGTCGGTCCACATGGCGGTGGGGTGGCTGCGGCGCTGCAGGGTCTCTTCCATCCAGCCCATGTCGCCGTGGAAGCCCTGGGCGACGAAATCGGCCAGCCAGGTGCCGTTGGGCCAGGCGTCGGCGGCGCTGGCGAAGCCGCAGGCGTCAAAGCCCAGCCGCAGCGCCTCAGCGCGGATCTCGTCCTTCAGAGTTTGGTTCGGATGACTAGAAGTCGAGGTCGTCATAATGCGCGGCCGGCGCGAGGCCGGGCCAGCGATCGGCCAGGATGGGCCTGAAGCAGGGCCTCGATTTGAGCTTCATGTACCACGTCTTGGCGGTCGGGAAGTCCTGCCAGGGCACATCGCCGAAATAGTCGATCACCGACAGGTGGGCGGCGGCGGCGAAGTCGGCCAGGCTCATGCGGCGGCCGGCCAGCCAGTCGCGGGTCTGCAGCAGGCCATCCACATAGGCCAGATGCTGGCGCAGGGCCTCGCGACCCCGACGAAGCGACGACAGATCGGGCGCGCCCAGCCGCAGCAGGCGCTTCTCCATCTTCTCGTGCAGCAGGAAGCCGTTAACCTCGTTGTCGAACTTGCGGTCGAACCACTGCAGCAGGCGGCGGGCCTCTGCGCGCTCGCTGGCGTCGCGGCCCAGCAGGGCCGGCTCGGGATCCTGCTCCTCGATATGTTCCAGGATGGCCCGGGTCTCGCAGACCACGGTCTTGCGCTCGCTGCGGATCTCGACCAGCACCGGGGTCACGCCCGACGGGTTCAGAGCCAGAAAGTCAGGCGCGCCTTCCCAATAGCGAACCTGCACCTCGGCGAAGGCCAGACGCTTTTCGCCCAGGGCCAGACGCACCTGTCGCGAGGCGGGGTCCAGGGGGAAGTGGTGAAGGGTGCGATCGACGCTCATGCCCATTTACGCTCAGGCTGCATCAGCAGAGCGATGCGCCGGTTTGCTTAACAACCTGTTGCTGAACACTGTTAACCCAAGCAAAGCAGGTGTTTATGCGGCATTTTAGACCGGTGAAGCTTAAGCCTTGGCGTTCATTCGGCCGATCAGGGCGGTGGTGCTCTGGCCTTGCTTGAGGTCGGCCAGCAGCACCCTGCCGCCATAGCCCAGCACCACGTCGGAGCCGACAACGGTCTCGACGGTGTAGTCGGCGCCCTTGACCAGCACATCGGGGCGGAAGGCCTGGATCAGGTTCAGCGGGGTGTCCTCGTCGAACAGCACGACCAGATCCACCGATGACAGCGAGGCCAGGACCACAGCGCGGGCGTGTTCCTTCTGAACCGGCCGGGTTGGCCCTTTCAGTTTGGAGACCGAGGCGTCGGTGTTGAGGCCCACAATCAGCCGGTCACACGCGGCCCTGGACTGGTGCAGCAGCGACACGTGTCCGGGATGCAGCAGGTCGAAACAGCCATTGGTGAAACCCACGGTCTGGCCGCGCGCCCGCCAGCCGGCGACGATCTCGAGGGCGTGAGGCAGGTCGGCGATCTTGACCTCGGCCGGCGCGCCCGCTTCCGAGCGCGCGAGAGCGGTCAGTTCGGCGGCGGTGACCACGTCGGTGCCCAGCTTGGCCACGACAAGCCCGGCGGCGAGATTGGCCAGGCGGGCGGCGTCGGCCAAGGTGGCGCCGGCCGCGACGGCCAGGGCCAGGGTGGCGGCCACGGTGTCGCCTGCGCCGGAGACGTCAAACACCTCGACGGCGGTGGCCGGCAGATGCACGGGCGGCTGGCCGCGCACGCTGAGGGTCATGCCCGCGCCGCCCCGGGTGATCAGGGATGCGTCAAGGCACGGCGCCATGGCCAGGATCGCCGCGCCGGCGTCTTCGGAGGCTTCGTCGCTGTCGTCGGTGACGCCGGTGGCCTCGGCTGCTTCCTTGCGGTTGGGCTTGACCAGGGTCGCGCCGTCATAGCGGGCCAGGTTGCGGCTCTTGGGGTCGACGATCACCGGCTTGCCGGCGGCGCGGGCGGCGTCGATGGCGGCGCGGGTCACGGCGTCGGTCAGCACGCCCTTGGCGTAGTCCGACAGCACCACCACGTCGGCGGCGGCCAGGCGCTGGTTGAAGGCGGCCAGCAGGGCGACGGGTTCAGCGGGGCCGCGATCCTCGCGGTCGACCCGCAGCATCTGGTGCGAGCCGGAGATGTAGCGGACCTTTTCGGTCGTGCGACGCCCGGGGTCGCTGACCAGATGGGCCTCGACCCCCGCCTCGTCGTCCAGCATGGCGGTCAGGGCGCGGCCGGCGTCGTCGTTTCCGATCAGGCCGATCAGCACGGCCCGCCCGCCCAGGGCCGCGACATTGCGGGCCACATTGCCCGCGCCGCCCAGCATGGCCGTCTCGCGCTCGACGGCGATCACCGGCACCGGGGCCTCGGGCGAGATGCGGTCGACGGCGCCGTAGATGAAGCGGTCCAGCATCACGTCGCCCAGCACCAGCACGGTCTTGCCGGCGAAGGCATGGGGCAGTTGGGCCAGGGTGTCGTCCATGCGGCGGCGGCTCGTCTCGAAAAAGATCTGGCGCTTACTAGCCGTGATGGGCTTCGGCGAACAGCCCGCCGTGGGTCTCGGCCTTACCCCGGGGGTCGGGGTGGATGATGATGTCGGCGGCCGGAAAGGCCTCCAGCAGCCGGTTCTCGGCATTGACCATGATGGTGTGGGCCTCGGCCAGCGAGATCCCGGCCTCGAGGTCGGCGTGCATCTGCATGTGGACATAGGGCCCCGAGGCGCGGGTGCGCAGCTGGTGCACGCCCAGCACGCGCGGATCCTCGGTGGTCAGGGCGACGATGCGCTTGCGGTCCTCGTCGGGCAGTTCGCGGTCCATCAGCTGACTGGCGGCTTCGCGGAACACGCCGATCGCGCCCCAGATCAGCCACAGGGCGACGATCAGGCCGGCGACGGCGTCGATCCAGCCGATGCCCAGGAAAGAGGCCGCGCCGATCCCGACCAGGGCGACGGCGTTGGAGCCCAGATCGGCCGCATAGTGGGCCCGGTCGCCCGAGACCGCGATCGAGCCGGTCGATTTCAGCACCTTCGACTGGGCGATGATCAGGGCCAGGGTCAGGGCGATCGAGACGACCATCACCGCCATGGCCAGCAGGCCCTGCTCGACCGGACGCGGATTGAACATCGCCCGGATGGCTTCCTGGCCGATCAGGGCGCCGGAGGCGAAGACCAGGCCGCCCTGCATCAGGCTGGAAAAGGCTTCCGCCTTGCCGTGGCCGAAGCGGTGCTCGGCGTCCGGCGGCTCGGCCGCATAGCGCACGGCGAAGAAGGTGATCAGCGAGGCGATCAGGTCCAGGCCTGAGTCCGACAGCGAGGCCAGCATGGCCACCGAGCCGCTGGCCAGCCAGGCCAGGGTCTTGACCACGATCAGCACAGCCGCGACGGCCACCGACAGAGCGGTGACGCGACGGGTCAGGGCCTGGGTTTCAGGCGACAGGGCGGAGAGGCTCATGCCGCCTCCTTAACAAGCGACGCGGCTGCGCCCCAGCGAGAACGACTCGCGCGAGTCGTTCTCGCCTTGCCGTCAAGCGGCCTGCCGCACACCGGGCCCCACATAGACCGATTGCGGCCGGATCAGCTTGCCGCCCGCTAGCTGCTCGCGGGCATGGGCGATCCAGCCGGCCGTGCGGCCCATGGCGAACACGCAGGTGAAGCTGGACGGCGGCAGGCCCAGAGCCTCCAGCAGCAGGGCGGTATAGAACTCGACATTGGTGTCCAGCGGCCGGTCGGGCTTGCGCTCGCGCAGGATCTGCAGCGCCGCCTGCTCGACGGCCTCGGCGAAGGCCACGCGGCCGGGCAGGGCGCGGGAGGCGTCCGACAGCTGGCGCACGGCGGCCTTCAGGGCGTCGGCGCGGGGATCGCGGACGCGATAAATGCGGTGGCCAAAGCCCATCAGCCGGTCGCCGCGCGCCAGGGCCTTTTCCAGCCAGGGCCGGGCGTTTTCCGGGCTGCCGATGGCGTCCAGCATGTCGATCACCGGCCCCGGCGCGCCGCCGTGCAGCGGCCCCTTCAGGGCCGAGATCCCGCCCAGCACCGCCGAGGTCAGGCCCGCGCGGGTCGAGGCGATCACGCGGGCCGCGAAGGTCGAGGCATTGAGGCCATGGTCGCAGACCGTCACCAGATAGGCGTCCAACGCCTTGGTCTCGGCGTCGCTGGCCGGCTGGCCGCGGGTCATCCGCAGGATGTCGGCGGCGTGCGACAGGGCGGGATCGGGCGCGACGGGGGTCTGGCCGGCGGCGACGCGCAGCACGGCGGGGGTGAAGACGGCCGGCGCGGCCAGCAGCAGCAGGGCGGTGGCGAGGTCATCGCCGTCGGACAGGCGGGCCAGCAGGGCGCGCATGGCCTCGACCGGATCGCGTTTGGCCAGGGCCTCATCCAGCGCCCCGACCTCGGCGAACACCTTGACCCGCGCGGCGCCCAGCGCGGGCGCCAGATCGGCCGGTGCCTCGTCGAAAAAGCCGTCGAACAGCAGGTGGGCGGCCTGCTCGAAGGTGGTGTGGCCGGCCAGGTCCTCGACGGCGTAGCCGCGGATGACCAGACGGCCGTGGGCGCCGTCGACGTCGGACAAAACGGTGTGGGCGGCGATCACGCCTTCAAGCCCATGGGCAAGACCTTGCGACATTTGAGGTCTCCTTTCGGCCGGCAATTCGCGCTCGGCGCGCTTGATCGTCAATCTTGATCAATATAATCAATCTATATGGCGAACGACTGGCTGGACGCGGAACAGGTGCTGGAACGGCTGGGGATCCGGCCCCAGACCCTCTACGCCTATGTCAGCCGGGGCCGGATCGAGGCCGCCGCCCATCCGGATGACCCGCGCCGCAGCCTGTATCGCGCCTCCGACGTCGCCGCCCTGCACGCCCGCAAGGCCCGGGGTCGTCGCGCGGCCGATGTGGCGGCCGAGGCTATCGCCTGGGGCGAGCCGGTGCTGGCCTCGGCGATCACCACGGTGGCGGGCGGCAGGCTCTGGTATCGCGGCCGCGACGCGACGGTGCTGGCGCAAGACCACACGCTGGAACAGACGGCGCGGCTGCTGCGCGGCGGCCATGGCGCGGCGCTGAAGGCGGCGCGGGCGGGGGATGTCGTGGCCGGCGAAACCGCGCGCGCCCGGCTGTTCAACGCCCTGGCGCTGCGGGCGGGGACGGAAGCGCCGGCAAGAGGCCGCGCGCCGCTGGCCCTAGCCATGGAAGCCGCCAGCCTGCTCGACGCCGTGGTCGACGCGGCGGCGGGCGAGGTGACCGAAGGTCCCGCCCATCAGCGGCTGGCGCGGGCCTGGGGCGTCGACGCGGCGGGCGCCGACCAGCTGCGAACGGCGCTGGTGCTGCTGGCCGACCACGAACTGAACGCCTCGACCTTCGCGGCGCGGGTCGCGGCCTCGACCGGGGCGTCGCTATCGGCCGCCGCCCTGGCCGGACTCTGCGCCCTGTCGGGCCCGCTGCACGGCGGCATGGCCGCGCGGGTCGAGGCCTTTGTCGCCGAGGCCGATCGGACGGGACCCGCCAGGGCCGTGAGCGCGCGCCTGGCGCAGGGATCTTCGATGCCCGGCTTTGGGCATCCGCTCTATCCGGATGGGGATCCCCGGGCGCGAGCGCTGCTGGAAGCCTTCACGCCGCCCGCCCTGCTGGCGGATCTGCGGCGGGAGACGGAAGCCGCGACGGGGCAGCTGCCGAACATCGATTTTGCGCTGGTGAGTCTGGCCCGGGCCCTGGCCCTGCCGACCGATGCGCCGTTCATCCTGTTCGCCGTGGCGCGCACGGCCGGGTGGCTGGCCCATGCGATCGAGCAGGGGCAGACGGGGCGGTTGATCCGGCCCCGGGCGCGGTATGTGGGCGAGGCGCTGGTTGCGGGGGCTGGCGGGGGGGCAGGACAGGCGTGAAGGCGGCGGTGCAGGCTGTCGGCGCGGGAAGCGGTCGGTCCGAAGGTCTGAGAAGGGTGGTTTGCGGACATTGCTCCCTCTCCCATAGGGAGAGGGTTGGGGTGAGGGGTTACGGCGTTCGACGGAGTGCCGGCACGCCGTCAAGCCTCGTAACCCCTCACCCTCCCACCACTTCGCGGCGGGCCCCTCCCTCTCCCTAAAGGAGAGGGATTTAGGTCAGCAATGGGTCGAAAGCACGCTTTGCCCTTTCCACTCCGGCGATCGTCTCGCCGTGAGATTTAAGGATGGCTCCCTTCGGCGCGAAGGCGGGCGGGGCGCCCAGATCGAACCCTTCTCCCATAGGGAGAAGGAGGGGCCCGCGCCGCAGGCGTGGAAGGATGAGGGGTTTGCGAAGCCCGTCCGGACAGGGCAGGGCCTTCGGGCGCCAGGACGGCCAGCGGTGTAACCCCTCACCCTCCCACGCAAGCGTGGGTCCCTCCCTCTCCCTCTGGGAGAGGGCCGGGCGTACGGGGATGCACCGCTCTATATCCCCGTAGTTTCAAGAACAAACCTCAGCCCAATCAACTACTTGTAAAATAGTTGATCGCGCCAATCAGACGCGCTCAAACCGCCCGCATACTTATCTCACCCCGAGGCAAGGGAAGGGACGTCGGCCGGCGACCTGATGGGCTTTGGGGGGTGGTCGAGCGGGGCGTGTTCCGTCGGCTGTCGCTCTGGGCCCTGTTCGCCCGGTTTGCGAGGCGTGGCCTGTCCCTCCAGGGAAGGCGGGCGCCTCGGATCGGGCTTCTGGATCAATCCCTCTGCGACGGGCCGGCGGCGCGCAACAGGCACGGGCTGAAATCGCTCGTGCGGTCCAGGGTGCGCCAACATCCTGCCCGTCGGGGGCCTAACGTCGGAAGCGGGTTAAAACCCCGCGCCCCGAGGGCTCATCGGATAACGGCTGCGCGGAGCGTCTGTCTTCGTCGAAACGGTATTCACTATCCCCCTCCTCCGGGCGAGGCCCGGACGCTCCGTGACCCTTCCCATCGCCATCGCAGCGAAAGCGCGAGGCTGAGAAGCTTTGTCCGCCAGACTGGCAAGTGACGCCGCCCTCTTCGCACCTCGCCGATTCCCCCTTAGGACTGCCGTCATGACCCACGCTCATCAAGGCCGCGTTCTCGTCATCGCCGGATCGGATTCCGGCGGCGGCGCGGGCATTCAGGCCGACATCAAGACCATCACCGCCCTGGGCGGCTATGCGGCCACGGCCATCACCGCCGTGACGGTGCAGAACACCCTGGGCGTCACCGGCGTGCATCCGATCCCGCTGGAGATCATCGCCGCCCAGGCCCGCGCCGTGCTCGAAGACATCGGGGCCGACGCCATCAAGACCGGCATGTTGGGCGATGTCGGGGTGGTCGAGACGGTGGCCGTCATTCTGGAATATGCGGCCAAGGCGGGCGGCATCCCGGTGGTCGTCGATCCGGTGATGGTGGCCAAGGGCGGGGCCAGCCTGCTGGCCGATGCGGCGATCGGGGCGGTCAAGAGCCTGATGATCCCCCGCGCCGCCCTGCTGACCCCCAACGCTCCCGAGGCCGCGGCCCTGACGGGCCTGAGCGTCGAAACCACCGACGACCTGCGCCGGGCCGGCGACGCCTTGCTGGCCATGGGCGCCCGGGCGGTGCTGATGAAGGGGGGGCACATCGAGGGGGACCGGATGATCGACGTGCTGATGACCCCGGCCGGTGAAACCACCTTCGAGGGCGAGCGGATCGACACGCGCCACACCCACGGCACCGGCTGCACCCTGGCCAGCGCCTGCGCGACGGGACTGGCCCAGGGCCTGCCGCTGGAACAGGCGGTGGCGCGGGCCTGGAACTATGTGCATGAGGCGATGTTGCACGCGCCCGGCTTCGGCCAGGGGCATGGCCCTCTGGATCACGGATGGATGCTGCGCAAATGACCGGTTCCCTGGAAGCCCGCCTGATCGACATCGTCCACGGCGTACCGACCACGATGCAGGTGCTGCGCGTCGTTCGGGATCTGGATCTGCCCGATGCGATGATCTTTTCCGGCGCCATCTACCAGCCGGTCTGGAACCACCTGACCGGCCGCGCGCCCGACTACGGGATCAAGGACTATGACGTCGCCTATCACGACGCCTCCGACACCGCCTACGAGGCCGAGGATGTCGTGATCCAGCGCGTGGCCGCCGCCTTTGAGCCGCCGCTGCGCGAGTTGGTCGAGGTGCGCAACCAGGCCCGGGTGCATCTCTGGTTCGAAAAGAAGTTCGGGGCCGACGAGCCCTATCCGCCGCTGGAAAACAGCGCCGCCGCGCTGAAGCGTTTCGTGGCCACCGCCTTCTGCGTGGGCGTGCGGATGGAGGCTGATGACACGCTGAGCGTCTTTGCGCCGTTCGGGCTGGACGACCTGTTTGCGATGCATCTGCGGCCCAATCCCTTGCGGCTGAAGGGCGCCGGCGGCTGGGAACGGACCACGGGCTCGGCCCAGGCGCGCTGGCCGGAGATCACGGTGGAATAGGATGTCATCCCGGACAAGCGCGTCGCGCGCTGATCCGGGACCGACGCCTGAGCGCCGCGCTTCCGGCGGTCCCGGATCTCCAGCCGGCCTTCGCCGGGCTCGTCCGGGATGACAGATCGTAGATTGTCACCATGACAATGTTGTCTTTGATCTGTGGATCAATCCGAATTAGCCCTGTCGGCGCCTTCCTCTGAAAGATCCGCCCCATGCGCCAGTGGACCATCGACGCCTTCGCCTCTGCGCCCTTCAAGGGCAATCCCGCCTGTGTGGTTGAACCCTTCGCCGCCTGGCCGTCAACGGCCTGGATGCAGGCGATGGCGGGTGAGAACAACCAGGCCGAGACCTCGTTCCTGCTGAAGACCGCCGATCCGGCGCGCTTTGGCTTGCGTTGGTTCACGCCCACCGTCGAGGCGCCGATCTGCGGCCACGCCACCCTGGCGGCGGCCCATGCGCTGTTCTTCGAGTTGGGCGTGGAGGCGCCGCTGCTGACCTTCGACACCCAGGCCGGCTCCCTGACCGTGCGTCGCGACGGCGAGCGTCTGGAGATGGATTTTCCCGCCGATCCGCCACGCAGGACCTCGCTTCCCGAAGGCCTGACCGAGGCCCTGGGCGCCGCGCCGGTCGAAGTCTGGGCCGGCATGTATCTGATCGCGGTGATGAAGGACGAGGCGACTATCCGTGCCCTGACGCCGGATCAGGCGCAGGTGAAGCTGATTGGCGGCGAGGCTACGGGGGGTCCGGGCCAGATCGTGGCCGTGGCCCTGGCCGATCCGGGCCGGTCCTATCAGGTGGTCAGCCGTTTCTTCGCGCCGGGCTGCGGCATTCCCGAGGATCCGACGACGGGCTCGGCCCACTGCATGCTGATGCCGCTGTTTGGCGAACGGCTGGGGCGGGAGGCTCTGAGCTTCCATCAGGCCTATCCCGGGCGAGGCGGAGACCTGGACTGCGAAAGCCGCGGCGCGCGCGTTCTGTTGCGCGGCCGCGGCTTTACGGTAGTGGAAAGCCGGCTCCGTCTGGAGCCGGTCTGACCGGCGTCGGGATTACCAGCGCGGGCGATAGTCGTCGCGGTGATCGCGGTAGTCGCGGTCGCGGCCGTAGCCCGAGCCATAGTCGCGGTCGTGACGCTCGTAGCGGATGGCCGCGCTGATGCGGTCGAAGCGACGATCCAGGTCGGCGCGTTCCCAGCCGCTCAGGCCATCGCGACGATAGCGGTACTCCAGGCGGGCGGTTTCGCGCAGCTGGACGTTGAGGCGGTAGGCTTCGCCACGGCTCAGCGAGCCGTTGCGCAGACCTTGGTCAATGCGGCGCTCCAGGCGGTCCTGGCGGTGATCGAAGGACTGGGCGGACGCAACAGCGGGGACAACGGTGGCGGCCGCCAGGGCCGAGACCGCCGTGATCGAAAGAAGGATCTTTTTCATCGGTCGGTTCCTCTTGAAAAACTCCGTCGCCCGGGTGGGTGACGTTGACCTCAAGAAACTATGCCGAGCCTGAAGCGGTTCTGAGCCGCTCGTTGTCTGGCGTTCAGGTTGGGAAAATCCTGGCGAGCCGCCTTCAGGCCGCGTCGGCGAGCCGCGCGGCGGTCATGGCCGCTTCGATGGCTGCATAGAGCTTGGTCACTTCGATCGGCTTGGCGACGTGGCCGTCCATGCCGGCGGCCAGATAGCCCTCGACCTGATGGGCCAGGGCGTTGGCCGTGACCGCCACGATCGGCGTGCGGGCGCGGCCTTCGGCCCGTTCCAGTTCGCGGATGGTCCTGGCGGCCTCGACGCCGTCCATGATCGGCATGTGGATGTCCATCAGGATGATGTCGTGTCCGCCGCGCTTCCAGGCCTCGACACAGGCCGCGCCGTCGGAGACCAGTTCGACCTCGGCGCCCAGCGGAGCCAGGACGGCGGTGATGACCTTCTGATTGGTCGGATTATCGTCGGCGGCCAGCACGCGAGGACGGGTGCGAGGGGCCGCTGCGGGGGTGGCTATCGCCTCGGCGACGGTGGCCGCGGCGTCGCCCCGCGGCATGGAGAGCACTACGGTGAACGTGGAGCCCTGGCCCTCGCGGCTCTGCACGGCGATCCCGCCGCCCATCAGGGTGGCCAACTCGCGGCAGATCGCCAGGCCCAGACCCGAGCCGCCGAACTGGCGGGTCAGCGAGCTGTCGGCCTGGACGAACTTGTCAAACAGTCGCGGCTGCATCTCGGCCGGGATGCCGATACCGGTGTCAGCGACATCGATCCGAAGGCCCGAGCCATCCTCGGCGGAGGCGAACCGCACGGCCACCGCGCCAGCCGGGGTGAACTTCAGGGCATTGGAGATCAGGTTGCCGAGGATCTGCCGCAGGCGGTCAACATCGCCGCGCCAGACGCCCTGGGCTTCTGCGGCCACCGCGACTTCAAAGGCCAGTCCCTTGTCACGCGCTTCGCCGGCGAAGCTGTCGCGCAGAGAGACGGCCAAGGCGGCCAGGTCGAAGTTCTCGGCTGCCAGGTCCAGACGGCCGGCCTCGATCTTCGAGAGATCGAGCACATCGTTCAGCACGGCCAGCAGGAGGCCGCCCGACTCGCGGATCACCGACAGGCGCTCTTGCTGGGCGGGCTTGAGCTCATCCATCGCCATGACCTCGGCCATGGCCAGAACGCCGTTCAGCGGCGTGCGAATCTCGTGGCTCATATTGGCCAAGAAGTGGGATTTCAGAACATTGGCGGCGTTGGCCGCATCGCGCGCCTTGACCAGTTCGGCCATGGCTCCGCGAAGGTCCTGGTCATTGATCTCCAGCCGGCTGACCAGCTGGTTGAAGCTTTCGGTCAGGCTCTGAAAGACGTCATCCTCGCTGGTCTGCTCGACGGGGCGGAAGCGTCCGTCGGCGGCCACGGTCTGCATGGCCTCGGTCAGGCGCTGCATCGGACGGGTCATGCGGCGCGCCAGACCGTTGGCCAGCAGGATCGCAAGCCCCGCCGAGCCGAAGAACAGCGTGCCGGTCAGGGCCAGGTCGCGGGCCAGGATCTGTTCCAGCCGCGGTTCGCGGGCCACCAGGGCCAGGGTTCCGATCTGCCGGCCGTCCAGCAGGATCTTCTTCTCGACCGTCTGTGTCGCTTTTCCAGCCTCGGGCGCGGCGCCAAGGTGGGCGATCACGCGGCCGCGCAGGTCGGAAATCTGCACGCCCGCCACGTGCGGCGCGTTTGCGACGGCGGCCAGGGCGTTGCGGACGCCGACCACGTCACCAGCGGCCAGCGGCGCGGCGGCGCCCGCCGCGACCATCTGGGTCAGAACCTGATGATTGGCCCGGGCCTCCTGCCGCGCCACGCTCCATTGCTGGACCATGAAGCAGGCGCAGGCGGCGACCAGGGCGATGATCGTGGTGATCAGCGCCACACCGGCGATTCGCGCCTGGAGGGGGACGTGCGTTCGAGCGTCGGTGCTGCGCAGCGGATCAGACATGGGGAGCCCGGGTGAATGCCAAGACCCATTTTGGGGGCATCTCCCTAACGCTTCGCTTCCAAGCCGGTCAGATAGCGCGGCAAAACAACGCTAAGACGTGTTTCTGATTGCACACTCGTTAAGACTTCGTTTACCTTAATTGACAGGTTCTTAACGGGAGATGGGCATGGACAAGGTTTTTGTTGCACAACGCATCGCGACCAAGCTGTTCGCGACGGAAAACGCCGTTGACGCGGCCATGGTCGAAGCCGCCGAGCTGATGGCGGACATGCTTCGCGCCCGCAAGGACATCGGCCTGTCGGCCGTGGTCGGCGACCGCGCCAGCGCCAAGCTGGTCGAAGCTCTGGCCGCTCTGGGCGAAGCCCGCTCGGCCATGGTCGAAATGCACAATGAACTCAACGATGTGAAGCTTCGCATCGGCATCCGTACGAAGCTGATCGGCATCGAGGACAAGTCGAAGGACGGCGTTCGCGGAGAGGCCGCAGACCTGCGCGAAGTGGGTTAACTCCCGCGAACGTTGCAATACTTTAACTTCGCGAGGCCCCTAATGTGAGTTAGGGGCCTTTGACATGTTACAGCTTATCGCGCCGCTGCTCTGGATACTGTCGGTCGCAACAGTGCTTTTGGCTTGGTCGCGTGGCGGCCCTGCTGAGCGCTGGGGCGCGACAATGATCCTCGTTGGCAATCTGTTTGTTGCAGGGATTCATTTTCTCGTGCCGGCCGAACTTCAAGCCTTGGTCTTGTTGATGGGCGAAGCGGCTCTCGCGGTAGGTTTCCTGATCGTGGCCATGCGCTATTTGAGTCCCTGGCTTGGCTTGGCAATGATTCTGCAAGCGATCCAGTTCAGCCTGCACGCCTATTATCTGGTCGGCGAAAAGCCGCACGACTATTTGTATCGCGCCATCAATAACTTCAACACCTTCGCGATCCTGTTGATCATCCTGGCCGCGACGATCCTGTCCGCGCTTCGGTATCGGAGTCCCAGGGTCAAATAGTGCCGGGCCGTGGGGAAAACCCGCCGCCCGCGACAAATCTCTCCTTGCCTTTGGGCCTGAAACGGCGTTTCTCGCCGGCGGGCCACGCCCCCCCAACGGGGCGCTGTCCATCTGTAAGGATGGGAGACATCGCTATGACCACCCTCGCCAAGCCGGCGCAACGCCCGGCTCGCCCCGAGTTCTCTTCCGGCCCGTGTGCCAAAAGGCCCGGCTGGACCCCCGAAAACCTTAGAAATGCCGTGCTCGGTCGCTCGCACCGCTCCAAGCTGGGCAAGGCGCGCCTCAAGGCCGCCATCGACCAGACCCGCGAAGTGCTGGAAGTTCCGGCTGACTTCCTGATCGGCATCGTCGCCGGCTCCGACACCGGCGCCGTCGAAATGGCGATGTGGTCGATGCTGGGCGCCCGCCCCGTGCAACTGATGGCCTTCGAGTCCTTCGGCAAGGACTGGGTCACCGATGTGACCAAGCAACTGAAGCTGCCCAATGTCGAGGTGCTCGACGCCCCCTATGGCCAGCTGCCTGATACGTCCAAGGTCGATCCGGCCAAGGATCTGGTCTTCACCTGGAACGGCACCACCTCGGGCGTTCGCGTCCCGAACGCCGACTTCATCTCGGCCGACCGTGAAGGCATCACCATTTGCGACGCCACCAGCGCCGCCTTCGCCCAGGACCTGGACTGGACCAAGCTGGATGTCGTGACCTTCTCCTGGCAAAAGGCGCTCGGCGGCGAAGGCGCGCATGGCGTGTTGATCCTGTCGCCCCGCGCCGTGGCTCGCCTCGAGAGCTACACGCCGGCCTGGCCGATGCCCAAGCTGTTCCGCATGACCAAGGCCAACAAGGATGGGGGCAACACGGTTTCCCTCGATATCTTTGAGGGTGCGACCATCAACACCCCCTCGATGCTCTGCGTCGAAGACGCCCTGGACGCCCTGAAATGGGCCTCGTCCATAGGCGGTCTGGAAGGCATGCAATCGCGTGCCGACCAGAACCTGGCAGTCATCGCCGACTGGGTGGCCAAGACCCCGTGGGTCGATTTCCTGGCCGCCACGCCGGACATCCGCTCCAACACCTCGGTGTGCCTCAAGGTCGTCGATCCCGCGATCGCCGCCCTGCCCGAAGACGCCCAGGCCGACTTCGCCAAGAAGCTGGCCAGCCTGCTCGAGAAAGAGGGCGCCGCCCTCGATATCGGCGGCTATCGCGACGCCCCGGCCGGGCTGCGCATCTGGTGCGGCGCCACAGTCGAGGCTTCGGATCTGGAAGCTCTGCCCCCCTGGCTGGACTGGGCCTTCGCCACCGTCTGCGCCGAGCTGGTCGCCGCCTAAACACCTCCCAACACGACTGGAATCCTCGTCCCTCGACCTGTTCGGGACGGGGGTTTCAGACCCCCCCATCGCAGCCGCCGCCCGAAATCCGTCGAAGGACGGGGCCGGCTCTCCAGGATCGGACACCTCATCATGGCTCCCCGCGTTCTCATCGCTGACAAGCTCAGCCCCGCCGCCGTCGACATCTTCAAGAACCGCGGCGTCGATTTCGACATCAAGGTCGGTCTGTCGAAAGACGAACTGATCGCCGTCATCGGCGACTATGACGGCATCGCCATCCGCTCGGGCGCCAAGCTCGACAAGGACGTCATCGCCGCCGCCCACAAGCTGCAGGTCATCGCCCGGGCCGGCATCGGCGTCGACAATGTCGACATCCCCGCCGCCACCGCCAAGGGCGTGGTGGTGATGAACACCCCGTTCGGCAACTCGATCACCACGGCCGAGCACGCCATCGCCATGATGTTCGCCCTGGCCCGCCAGCTGCCGGCGGCCGACGCCAGCACCCAGGCCGGCAAGTGGGAAAAGAACCGCTTCATGGGTGTGGAGCTGTACGCCAAGACCCTGGGCCTGATCGGGGCCGGCAATATCGGCGGCATCGTCGCCGACCGGGCCCTGGGCCTGAAGATGAAGGTCGTCGCCTACGACCCGTTCCTGTCGCCCGAGCGCGCCATCGAGATGGGTGTCGAGAAGGTCGAGCTGGAAGACCTGCTGGCCCGCGCCGACGTCATCACCCTGCACACCCCGCTGACCGACAAGACCCGCAACATCCTGTCGGCCGAGAACCTGGCCAAGACCAAGAAGGGCGTGCTGATCGTCAACTGCGCCCGCGGCGGTCTGGTCGACGAGGTCGCCCTGCGCGCCCTGCTCGACAGCGGCCATGTCGGCGGCGCGGGCTTTGACGTGTTCGTCACCGAGCCGGCCAAGGAAAACCCGCTGTTCGGTTCGGACCGCGTCGTGGCCACCCCGCACCTGGGCGCCAGCACCAACGAAGCCCAGGAAAACGTCGCCCTGCAGGTCGCCGAGCAGATGAGTGACTATCTGCTGACCGGCGCTGTCACCAACGCCCTGAACAGCCCGTCGATCACGGCTGAAGAGGCCCCCAAGCTGAAGCCGTTTGTGGCCCTGGCGGAAAAGATTGGGGCCCTGGCCGGCCAGATGGTCGACTTCGGCATCAAGGCCATCGACATCGCCTATGAGGGCGAGGTCGCCAATCTCAACGTCAAGCCGATGACCTCGGCGGCGCTGGCCGGGATTCTCAAGCCGATGCTGGCCGAGATCAACATGGTCTCCGCGCCGGCCGTGGCCAAGGAGCGCGGCATCACCGTCTCCGAGAGCCGCCAGGAGGTCAGCCCCACCTACGACAGCCTGATGCGTATCACCATCACCACCGAAAAGGGCAAGCGCGCCTTTGCCGGCACGGTGATCGCCGGCGCCCCGCGCGTCGTCGAGGTCAAGGGCATGGAGCTGGACGCGGCCTTCTCGCCGGCCATGCTCTACATCAACAATCTCGACAAGCCGGGCTTCATCGGCGCCCTGGGCATGCTGCTGGGCGAGGCGGGCGTCAACATCGCCACCTTCAACCTGGGCCGGCTGTCGGCCGACGAGGACGCCATCGCCCTGGTCGGCGTCGACCAGGCCCCGAGCGCCGAACTTCTGGCCAAGATCCAGGCTCTGCCGCACGTCAAGGAAGCGCGCGCGCTGACGTTCTAGGCTTTGCGATTTCGTCATCCTGGGGCGGCATAATCGCCGTTCCCGGGATGATGAATGGGTTTCAAGGTAGGGCATGTCGCTGTTTCAGAACCGCAAGGTCAATCGCCTGGCCTTGGCCGTCTTCGTGTCGGCGTCGCTGTTCACCCTGTGGCGGGCCGTGCTGCCGGATGACGGCGGCGTCTCCTTCATTCCGTGGGACAAGGCCAAGCATTTCATCGCCTTCTATGTGCTGACCGCCCTGGCGGTCGCCGCCCTGCCGGCCAGTCGCTTCTGGCGCATCGGCGCGGTTCTCTTGACCTTTGGCGTCGGCATCGAGGTGGTTCAGGCTCTGGTCGGCCGTGACGCCGCGTTTGGCGACGTGGTGGCCGACGCCTGCGGGATCGGGGCGCTGTTTGGGCCGATCGTCTTGCGCGCCTGGACCAGGCCGATGCCGGCCGCCGCCTAGAGCGAAACGCGCGGTACAAGAATCGCGCACTTCGCTCTAGCTTTTTGTTTTCGCATCGTTTTTGCGGAAAACCGGCATCCACTTTTCCGCACGATGCTCTAATTGTAGGCTAGGTGCTCGGGCAGAAAATAGAACAGCCACTCCAGCTTCAGGACGTTTTGTAGTTCACGGAAGCTGGGCGGCTGATAGCGCGACACCACATGCAGCGGCTTGCCGGTGATTTTTAGCGCCTCGATGAGCAGGACGATCGAGGTGTCGACCGTGGCGATCCGCGCGGCGCGTTCGATCACCGTGCTCCAGTCAATCAGGGTGTAGCCCTCAACCATCCGTAAGCGGACTTCCTTTTCCGGCGCCCGGTGCGGAAAGGGAATGGTGCGAGAGCTGCAGGTCTCGTTGATCAGGGCATAGGGCACGCCGTCGTCCAGGCCCAGTTCGCGAAACAGCCGCTCTTCTTTTTCCAGATCGCGGCGCAGGGTGACGTGATCGGCCCAGCCGTCCATCTCGACGCCGGAGACCTGGTATTTCAGGTCCATGGTCTGTTCGGGGGCGTAGCGCCAGGAGAAGAACAGCGACAGGAACGTGTAGGCGTTGGCCTCGATGGGGCTGAGCGCGATCTTGTCGGCCAGGAACAGGATCTCGTCGCGAAACTCGAAATCGTGCTCGAGGGTCGGGGTCTCGACATTGTCCGGCATCACCAGGGCGTCATAGACCCAGCGGTGCGTCTGGCGCACCGGCAGGATCACTCTGCGGCCGCCGGCGGCATAGGTTTTGACGATCTTCTGGATGAAGAGCAGATCGCCGGCCATGCCGGGCTGGAAGATGATCACGGGCTTCATGTCGGGCTCGCAGAATCGGGCTGGTGACCAGTCTGGCACAACTTGGCTTTTGGACACCCTGTGACGGAGGCGCGCGGCTTCTCAGCCTCGCGCCGAAATCGGCCGCAAGTGGGTTGGGGAGGCGCGAAGCGGCCGGGACGACCCCGGATGACCGTGATGTGTTGTTTGCGTTTCGGCTCGACCTGTCCGCTTCGCAGAAGCTGTTCTTGCGTGAGGATTGGGCCAAGCGAGCGTGTTTCAGCTCTGATACCCAAGAGCCCCCGTACGGGCGCGCACCAAGGTCAATCGGCTAACCGTCTCGACCCCCGACGATGCGCGATAGGCGGGTTTACGATCCCTCGCCCTGTTGCTCCACGCTGTTCCTCCGACGAGCCTTCCGGTGGTCCCGGATCTATCCAACGAACAGACCACCTTCGTCCTCGCCGCGTGACCGCGCGGCCCCGCTCAGCTCCATCCCCATCGCCGCTGTTGGGCCGGATCCAGGCGCCTCCCCCTGCGACGGGGACAGCTGTGATTATGCAGCGGGTTTCAGCGCCGAGGATTGGCGCGATCAACTATTTTACAAGCCGTTGATTTCGTTGAACTCGACCTTGGCAAGAACGGGGATTGGGCGCCACCTATCCCCATACTCCACCGTCATTCCCGCCCTTGTGGCGGGAACCCCTCTATCCGCCGCAGGTGCGGGAGGGGCGAAGTGCGCGCGCACTTCGCTGGCGCTTCACGTGTCAGCTAAACCAGGGGTTCCCGCCACAAGGGCGGGAATGACGGTGATCTATTAGAGCGGCGTCCCGCACCCCTTCGCGCCGAAGAGAGCCATCCCTAAATCTCACGGTGAGACGATCGCTGGTCTGGAAAGGTCACTCAAGGACCGCCCTGCGGGCGGCCGCTCCGCGGCGGCGAAGCCGTCCTTGACTGACCTTTCCAGACCAGCACGCTGCAGCCTCCAAGAGATTTAAGGGTGAGCGGGACGCGGGGCGTCCGCTTGTTGGCAATGAGCCAAAGACTATTTTCGCCCGAGTCGGACCTTCGGACGTCAAGCGTCAGGTGCTAATTCGCTCTGATAGACAACGAGGCCTTGGCCTGACCGGACGGCGGACTCAGCGGCGGCTCTCAGCGTTGCATCGGATATGAGATCCGTATCGCTGCTGGTGGCCTTAGACCGCTGAGCTTCGACGTGTAGCCATCCGTTATCTTGCGCGAAGGTCACCGCAGATTGCTGGGCGCTCTCCAAGCTCAGGCCCGTCGAGTACAGTAACAAGGCGTGTCGAGCTCCTGCACGATAGCCGGAGAGTTCACTAGCGACTCCCTGCGCGAGGAAAACGAAGAGATCCTGAGCCATGCGCGTTCTTGTTCGCTTTGTCCCGCTCGCGCAACGTCCGCTCACCACCCCGAGCAGACAATCACCCAGTCCGCTTCCGGCATCGGCCGGCTCAGCCCAGCGGGTATTCCCGCTCCAGCCGATAGGCCGAGCCCTCGGCGCCCAGCCAGCTGGAATAGAGCCCGAAGCGCTCCACCCGGAACGGCGGCGAATGCAGCAGGTTGTTGGCCTGCACCCAGGCGCCGACCTCGGGCACGGCGGGGCGTTTGAGATAGGCCAGGGTGACATGCGGGGTGTAGAGCCGCGCCTCGGGTTTCAGGCCCACCGCGCGCGCGGCCCGCTCGTTGGCCTTGGCCAGTCCGCGCAGGTCGCGGCTCTCCCCCACGCCGGCCCAGACGGCGTGGATCTCGACGCCCTCGCCGAAATGGCCGACGCCGGCCAGTTCCAGATCAAAGGCCGGGGCCTCGATCTGGGCCAGGGCCTCGTCCAGTTCGGCGGCCACAGGCTCCTGCACATCGCCGATGAACTTCAGCGTGATGTGAAAGGCGTCCTGCGGCCGCCAGCGCGCGTGCTCGATGCCGTGCTGACGGGTCAGCAGGCCCTGGCCGATTTCGGGCGGTACGGCGATGGCGGTGAACAGGCGCAACATGGGTGTCAGGGGCAGGGATTGGGCTGGGCGGCGTGGATGGCGTTGACGGCCTTTTCCAGCTCGTCGGTCCAGGTCAGGTCGAAGGCGTCGATGGCGATCTTCAGCTGGTCCATGGAGGTGGCCCCGATGATCGTCGAGGTCACGAACTGGCGCGCGTCGCAGAACTTCAGGGCCAGGGTGGCCGGATCGATGCCGAACTTGCCGGCCAGGTCGACATAGGCGCGGATCGCGGCCTCCGCCCCGGGGCCCTCATAGCGCTGCATGCGGTTGTAGAGCGCCTTGCGCGAGCCTTCGGGCAGGCCGCCGTCCAGATACTTGCCGGTCAGGGCGCCCTGCGCCAGCGGCGAATAGGCCAGCAATCCAACCTGTTCGCGCATGGCGATCTCGGCCAGGCCGTATTCGAACGTGCGGTTGGCCAGGTGATAGGCGTTCTGGATCGAGGCGATGCGGGGCAGGCCGCGCGCTTCGGCTTCGGCCAGGAAGCGCATCACGCCCCAGGGAAACTCGTTGGAAACCCCGATGGCGCGGATCGTCCCCTTCTTCACGTGGGCGTCGAGGGCCTCGAGGATGTCGCCGAAGGTCTCGTAGTCCTGCTCGTAGTCCTTGAAGGTCTGGCCGCCGAACACCCGCACCGGACGGTCGGGCCAGTGCAGTTGGTAGAGGTCCAGATAGTCGGTGTTCAGGCGCTTGAGCGAGCTTTCAACCGCCTCGTCGATCTGGGCCCGGGTGTGCCGGGTGGAGGCGCCGTCGGCGCGCATCCAGGTCAGGCCGCCAAAGGCGCTGCCGCGACCGGCCACCTTGGAGGCCAGGACGATTTCGCTGCGCTTGCCGGTCTTCTGCAGCCACGCGCCGATATGGCGCTCGGTATTGCCCTGGGTCTTGGGATCGGGCGGGCTGGAATACATCTCGGCCGTGTCCCAGAAATTGACCCCGCGCTCGAGCGCATAGTCCATCTGGGCGTGGGCCTCTTCCTGACTGTTCTGCGAGCCCCAGGTCATGGTGCCCAGGCAGCAGCGCGAGACCATCACGCCGGTTCGTCCCAGTTCCGAATAGTCCATTCGCGCGTCCGCCCTTTTTGTTTGGTCTGGCCTAATTAAGCGGTCCGGCGCGGCGTGCAACAGCCGTCCCTTGCGCGAAGCCACGGCCGTGCCAATATTGGTATGGCGTCCATTTCGGGCGCGATCAATCAGAAGGGCTTTCCCTCGATGAACGACCTCAACCGCGGCTATGCGCGCTCGATCCCGGTGGATCGCGCCGACATGTCGGTTGACGCCGGCCTGCGCAGCTTCATGCTCGGCGTCTACAACAAAGTGGCGTTGGGCCTCGTCCTGTCGGGCGCTCTCGCCTTTGTCACGTCATCGGTTCCCGCCGTCCGCGACCTGATGTTTGTGGTCGAAGGTGGTCGCCTGATCGGCGTGACGCCCCTTTACATGGTGGTGGCCTTCGCCCCGCTCGTCCTGCTGCTGGTCGCCGGCTTCGCCCTGCGCAACCCCAAGCCCCAGACGGCCGGCGCCCTGTACTGGACCATCGTCACGCTGATCGGCGCGTCGCTGGGCTCGGTGTTCCTGCGGTACACCGGCGAGTCGGTCGCCTCGACCTTCTTCGTCACGGCGGCGGCCTTCGGCGGTCTCAGCCTGTTCGGTTACAGCACCAAGAAGGACCTGACCGGTTTCGGCAGCTTCCTGATCATGGGCGTCTTCGGCCTGGTCATCGCCTCGATCGTCAGCATCTTCTTCAAGAGCCCGGCCCTGGTCTTCGCGATCAACGTCCTGGGCGTGCTGATCTTCTCGGGCCTGATCGCCTATGACACCCAGCGCCTGAAGATGACCTATTACGAACTGGGCGGCGACACCGCAGCCCAGAGCGTGGCCACCAATTTCGGCGCGCTGAGCCTGTACATAAACTTCGTCAATCTGTTCCAGTTCCTGCTGTCGCTGTTCGGCGGCAACCGCAACTAGGCCGGATAGGCGCGGAAACGACGAGGCCCCGGCGGGACACCGCCGGGGTTTTTTAGTTTGTGCTGGAGGGAAGAAGACCTTCCTATTTTCGCGTGGGTTTGTTCGCCCGATGATCAGGTCCCCAGACCGACAGGCATTCATGATGCTCGATAGTCCGCCCAAGCAAGAGATGATCTCGCTGCCGCCAGTGCCCGTCGGCGCCAAACGTGTGCTGCACGTGGGATGCGGGCCCAACAATCCGGAAAATCTCCATCCTGTCTTCCGGACTAACGAGTGGACCGAGGTCCGCTTCGACATCGATTCGTCCGTAAAGCCGGATCTCGTAGGCGACATCACCGCCATGTGGGATGTTGGGGAAAGTCAGTTCGACTCGGTCTGGTCCTCGCACAACATTGAGCATCTCGACGAACATAAGGTTTGCCTGGCCTTCTACCATTTCTGGCGGGTCCTTAAGCCAGGCGGGTTCCTGCTGATCACTTGTCCTGACCTCCAGGCCATTGCCGCCCTGGTGGCCGAGGACGGGTTGGACCTGCCGGCCTATCAGTCCCCTGCCGGTCCGATCCGTCCGATGGACATGATCTACGGCCACAGCAAATCGATCGCCATGGGCCAAACCTACATGGCTCACCGCACGGGATTCACCCGGCGGACCCTGACTGGGTCACTAGAGGCCGCCACTTTCGCCGACGTCCAATGCATTCGCGGCAAGCCCGGCTTCTTCGATCTCTGGGCCGTCGCTACCAAGCCTGGGCCGGAGTGATCGCTGTAGTGGGGTCGCCGGGCCACCAGCCCTCAATCCACCACCGAGAACTTGCCCTTCTCGAACAGCTTCAGCACGTGGGCCAGCTCGTGGCCGCGCTTGAGGATCATGCCGCCCTGGCCGATCACCGCCCAGGCGCCCTGCTTGCGGGCCAGGGCCGGCCGTTTCTCGACGCGATAGAGCGGCGCCTCGGCCGCATGGCGGAAGATCGAGAACACCGCGCAGTCGGACAGGCCGGCGATGCCGTAGTCGCGCCATTCGCCGGCGGCGACCATGCGACCATACAGGCGCATGAGCGTATCGAGCTCGCGCCGCTCAAAGAAGGTCACGCCACCTGGCGAGGGGGCGGACGGAAACTGCGGATCCAACGCCATCGGACGAATCCTAACCCCAGTCCGCCCGGTTTGGCGAGCGTGGCGTGGCGGTCACGGCTTGGGAAATTGCAACACGACGGTCACGACGCGCCGCGAAAGGACCTTATTTTCGACCTTCGGCCGCCTGTTTGGTCCGCCAATTTATCAGTGTCGGCTGATCGGACATCTCACGGTCCTGGATCCTGAACAGCCCCCCCAGCCCCCCTCGATCGCGGGCCGGTCGGCCGACAGAGCTATCCATCCCCCAATGAGTCCGCGCGGTCCTTCCCCCCCACCGCGCGGGCTTTTTGCTGTCGGGCCGCCGGGCCGCCGGCCTGGCCTGCCGCCTTGAAAGGACCTTGGTTTGGTCGTGGTCGCGCCTGTTTCGGACCCGATAAAGGCAGGGTCAGCCGACCGGCTTCGGGATCGGGGCCCTGAACAGCCCCCCCAGCCCTCTCCGGTTTCGAACCGGTTTGCTGACGAACAAGCCCTCTCCAAAAGAGCCCGCGCGATTGCCCCCTCGGTCGCGCGGGTTTTTGCTGTCTGGGGGTCAGCGCTAGAGCAAAGGTCGCCATGATTGAATCATGTCGTTTGCTCTAGATTCTTGTTTTGATGCGTTATTTCGGCGGCGAACCGGTATCCACTTCGCCGAATAACGCTCTAGCGCTCGGCGGTTTCGAGCACGCCGAGAATCCGGCCGCCCTTGGCGCCCTGGACGATGACCACCGTCTGCAGCTCGGCGTCTGCGGCCGCCGGCAGGCGGTACAGCTTGGGACGGCCGGACCACGGTCCCAGCCGAACCAGTTCGCGCACCACATTGCGGTGGACCAGGGTCTGGCCCTTGTTGTCGCCACGCTTGACGGCGATCTCCTGCTCGCGCGGATCAAACCGCACCAGCCACACCTCGCCGCCGCCGCGCGGGGCGGGGCCCGAGCCGACCGCGACGCGGGTCTTGCCGACAAATTCCATGTCCGGCGGATTGGACGAGGCCTTGGCGGCGGTCTTGATCAGGTCTTCGACCGCTTCGGCCTTGGCGCCCGAAGCCTGGACGCGGCCGCCGACCACCATCTGGGGCGTGGGCACGTCGCGCAGGGCGAATTTCTTGACATAGGCGCGCTGGCGATCGGCGAAGCCGGGCTTGGCGAAGGTGTCCTTCCAGCCCAGATAGTCCCAGTAGTCGACCGAATAGGTCAGGGCCAGGACGCCCTCGCGCTGGGCCAGGTCGGCCGCCAGCTGGTTGGCCTTGCCGCACGACGAGCAGCCCTGGGCCGTGAACAGCTCGACAACCACGGGCAGCCGGACCACCGGGGCCTTGGCGGCCCAGGCGGAGGTGGCGGCGAGGCCCGAGAGAGCCAGACAGAACAGGGAAAGGGCGGCCTTACGCATTGCGGGTCACTTAAGCCAAGATCGCGGGTCTAGGCCGTTCACGAGGCCGTGAAGGCCGAGTTCTTTTGCCAAAGTTCGCGCCACAAACGAAAACGGCCCGCCGGATCGCTCCGGCGGGCCGCTTCCTGGATGTCAGCGCTGCGTTAGTCGGCCTTGGCCAGGTTGCGCAGCACGTAGTTCAGGACGCCGCCGTTCTTGAAATATTCAAGCTCGGTCGGGGTGTCGATGCGGCAGCGGACCGGGAAGCGGGCGATACGGCCATCGGTCGGGCGGTAGAGCTCGACGATCAGCTGCTTGCGCGGGGCCAGATCGGTGAGGCCGCGGATCGAGACGATCTCCTCGCCGGTCAGTTCCAGCTTCTGCCAGCCGTCCTGGATGAACTGCAGCGGCAGAACGCCCATGCCGACCAGGTTCGAGCGGTGAATCCGCTCGAAGCTCTCGGTGATCACCGCGCGGACGCCCAGCAGCTTGGTGCCCTTGGCGGCCCAGTCACGCGACGAGCCGGTGCCATATTCCTTGCCGGCGAAGACCACCGAGGGGCGACCCTCTTCCTGGTACTTCATGGCCGCGTCGTAGATCGACATCACCTGGCCCGACGGGAAGTGCTTGGTGACGCCCCCTTCGATGTCCGGGGTGATGCGGTTGCGGATGCGGATATTGGCGAAGGTGCCGCGCATCATCACCTGGTGGTTGCCGCGACGCGCGCCGTAACCGTTGAAGTCGATGGGCTGCACGCCGTTGTCGACCAGGTACTGGCCGGCCGGGCTGGAGGTCTTGATCGAACCGGCCGGGCTGATGTGGTCGGTAGTGATCGAGTCGCCGAACACGGCCAGGACGCGGGCTTCCACGATGTCGGTGACCGGGGTCGGGGTCATCGACATGTTGGGGAAGTAGGGCGGGTTCTGGACGTAGGTCGAGTCACCTTCCCAGGCGTAGGTCTGGCCGCCGGTGATCTTGATCCCCTGCCAGTTCTTGTCGCCCTTGAAGACGTCGCCGTAACGGCTGGCGAACATCTTTTCGGTGACCGACTTGCGCTGCAGGACGGCGATGTCTTCGTTCGAAGGCCAGATGTCCTTCAGGAAGACGTCGTTGCCCTTCTTGTCCTGGCCCAGCGGCTGGGTGGCCAGGTCGATCTTCATCGAACCGGCCAGGGCGTAGGCCACGACCAGCGGCGGCGAGGCCAGGTAGTTGGCGCGAACGTCGGGGTTCACCCGGCCTTCGAAGTTGCGGTTGCCCGAGAGCACCGAGCAGGCGACCAGATCGTGGTCGGCAATGGTCTTGCTGATGGCTTCCGGCAGCGGGCCCGAATTGCCGATGCAGGTCGTGCAGCCGTAACCCACCAGGTTGAAGCCCAGGGCATCGAGGTGCTTGGTCAGGCCGGCCTTGAGCAGATAGTCGGTGACCACCTGCGAGCCGGGGGCCAGCGAGGTCTTGACCCACGGCTTGACCTTCAGACCCTTGGCGACCGCGTTCTTGGCCAGCAGGCCGGCGGCGATCAGCACCGAGGGGTTGGAGGTGTTGGTGCACGAGGTGATGGCCGCGATGACCACGTCGCCGTGACCGACGTCGAAGTTCTCGCCTTCGACCGGGGCGCGCAGCTCGGGGTTTTCGGCCTTGCCGAATTCACCGGCCAGCGACTCGGCGAACTTGGACGCGGCGTCGGTCAGCAGAACCCGGTCTTGCGGGCGCTTGGGGCCGGCCAGCGAGGGCAGGACAACCGACAGGTCCAGTTCCAGGGTGTCGGTGAAGGTCGGCTCGGGCGTGCCCGGCTCCCACCACAGGCCCTGCTCCTTGGCGTAGGCTTCGACCAGGGCGATGCGAGCGGCCTCGCGGCCGGTGCCCTTCAGATAGGCGATGGTCGCGGCCGAGATCGGGAAGAAGCCGCAGGTCGCGCCATATTCCGGAGCCATGTTGGCGATGGTCGCCTGGTCTTCCAGGGTCAGGTTGGCCAGGGCGTCGCCGTAGAATTCGACGAACTTGCCGACCACGCCCTTCTTGCGCAGCATCTGGGTGACGGTGAGCACCAGGTCGGTGGCCGTCGCGCCTTCCGGCATGGCGCCGGTCAGCTTGAAGCCGACGACTTCGGGGATCAGCATCGGGATCGGCTGGCCCAGCATGGCCGCTTCAGCCTCGATGCCGCCCACACCCCAGCCCAAGACCGACAGGCCGTTGACCATGGTGGTGTGGCTGTCGGTGCCGACGACGGTGTCGGGATAGGCGAAGTTTTCGCCTTCGACCTCATTGGTCCAGACGGTCTGGGCCAGATATTCCAGGTTCACCTGGTGACAGATGCCGGTGCCGGGGGGCACGACGCGGAAGTTGTTGAAGGCCGACGAGCCCCAGCGCAGGAAGCGGTAGCGCTCGATATTGCGCTCATATTCGCGGGCCACGTTGGCGTCGTAAGCCTTGGCGTCGCCGAAATTGTCGACCATCACCGAGTGGTCGATGACCAGGTCGACGGGGTTGAGCGGGTTGATCTTGGCCGGGTCGGCGCCGAGAGCGACCATGGCGTCGCGCATGGCGGCCAGGTCGACCACGGCGGGAACGCCGGTGAAGTCCTGCATCAGCACGCGGGCGGGACGGAAGCTGATTTCGTGCTCGACGGCCCCCTTGTTCTGCAGCCACGCGGCCACGGCCTTCAGGTCGGGTTCGTCGACGGACACGCCGTCTTCGTTGCGCAGCAGGTTCTCGAGAAGCACCTTCATCGACACCGGCAAGGAAGAAACACCGGTCAGACCGGCTTCCTCAGCGGCGCGAAGGCTGTAATAGACGTAGGTCTTGCCACCGACGATCAGTTCGCGGCGGGCTTTAAGGCTGTCAACAGACGCCATTCGGGAGATCCCTTCTCTGTCCACGGCCGCCCGAAAACCACTCCCGGGATCGCGCGATCGAGGGGGACCCACAGCGTCCATCCCCGCGCCGCGTCCCCTGACAAGCTGGAGGGGGACGGCCGAGGGCTTCTTAGCGCTGCTAATGTTCAACGTCCATGCGCGGGACAAGGTCTTGGCATGTTGAGAACTGTTCTCATTAAAGATTTGGCCGTGTCACGCGGCGAACGGCGACTGTTTTCGGGCTTCAATCTGCAGATTGACGCGGGCGAAGCCGTCGAACTGACCGGTCGAAACGGGTCCGGCAAGACCAGTCTGCTGCGCGCCGTCGCCGGCCTGCTGCGGCCCGAAGCTGGCCAGATCGTCTTCGAGGATCTCGAGCCTGAGACCGCCCGCGCCGAGCATCTGCACATGGTCGGCCACCAGGACGGCCTGAAATCCACCCGCACCGCCTGGGAAGAGCTGCGGTTCCAGACCCTGTGGTGCGGCGGCTCACCGGCCACGGCCCGCCAGGCGGCCGAGCGGTTTGATCTGGTGCGGCTGCTCGATCTGGAGGTTCGCCGCCTGTCGGCCGGCCAGCGGCGCCGCCTGGCCCTGGCCCGACTGGTCGCCAGCCCGCGCACCCTTTGGCTGCTGGACGAGCCGATGGCGCCGCTGGACTCGACCCATCGCCTGACCTTCGGGGCCCTGATGGCCGAGCATCTGGTCGGTGGCGGCATGATCCTGGCGGCGGTCCATGATCCCCTGCCCGTCTACGCCCGCGTGGCCGAGGTCGGCGCATGACCGCCTTCCTGATCCTGCTGCGCCGCGAACTGGCCCTGGCCTGGGGCAAGGGCGGCGGGCCGCTGCTGGCCCTGGCCTTCTATGCCGGCGTCGTCACCCTGCTGCCGATGGCCACCGGCCGCGCGCCTGAAAAGCTGGCCGCCGTGGCCCCCGGCATCGCCTGGCTGGCCCTGGCCCTGGCGGCCCTGCTGTCGCTGGAGCGCCTGTTCGAACGCGATTTCGAGGACGGGGCCCTGGACCTGCTGGCCCTGGGTCCGGCCTCGCTGGAGGCCGTGGCCGTGGCCAAGTGCCTGGCCCAGTGGCTGGCCTCGGGCGCGCCCCTGGCCCTGGCGGCGCCGATCGCCGCCCTGGCCCTGGGCGCCGATCCCAAGATCATTCCGCTGCTGGTGCTGTGCGGCCTGTTCGGCGGCCTGGCCTTCGCCTTCCTGGGCGGCCTTGGGGCCAGCCTGGCCCTGGGCAGCCGGCGCGGCGGCCTGCTGGTGGCGGTGATCGTCCTGCCGCTCTATGTCCCGCCGGTGATCTTCGGGGCCGGGGCCCTGGACGCCCTGGCCGGCGGCCTGCCGTGGACGGGCGGCCTGTTTCTGATGCTGGCCTATTGCACGGCGGCAGTGGCCTTGAGCCCCCTGGCCATGGCGGCGGCGTGCCGGAACGCGCTGGACTAGGTCATCCTGTCATCCCGGAAGCCTCGAAGAGGCTATCCGGGACCGCGGCGAGCTCGGCGCTTCCGGCGGTCCCGGCTCTTCGCTTCGCTGCGGCCGGGATGACAGGGCCTCTTGGCGATGAAGCCCCTCCTCCAAGACAACCCTGTAATATTGTTCATCCAAACTGACATTTTCGCGCCACAGGCCGGTGGCCAAGCTCTCGCCAGATCTGGTTCCGAGGGAGAAACCACTATGCAGAAGTCCACGCGCCGCCTGGCCCTGGCCGCCAGCGCCGTTCTCGCCATCACCGCCGCTGCAGGGGCCGCCATGGCCCAGATGCCGCCGCCTCCGCCGCCCCCACCCCCCGCGCTGCCGCCGCTACCGCCTTTGCCGCCGCTTCCGCCGATGGACGCCATGATGATGGGCGGCCACGACATGGCGATGAGGCATCACGGCCGACCCGCCGATCCGGAAGCCCATGCCAAGCACCTGCGCGACGTGCTGCAGCTGCGCCCCGACCAGGACGGCGCCCTGAAGGCCTATATCGAGGCCACGGCGCCGCAGAAGATGGCCGACGCCATGATGTGGGACAGCAAGGACGACGGCGACGACAAGCCTTTGACCACGCCCGAGCGCCTCGACCGGCAGGCCGCCCACATGACGAAAATGGCCGAGACCTTCCAGAAGCGCGCCTCGGCGACCAAGGCCTTCTATGCGGCCCTGTCGCCCAGCCAGCAAAAGGCCTTCGACGCCCTGGGCCCGCACGGCGGCGGTCCGCGCATGATCGTCAAGCACCTGGACATCCGCCACGACGGTCCGCCGATGGGCGAACACAAGGAAGAGCGCAGGATGGTCATCAAGCGCAAGGCCAGCTGATAAGGGTCGATACTAATTGCGGGCGTTCATCGGGGGCTCTAATCAGCTTCTCATGGACGCCCGACACCCGTTTGATTTCCTGACCAACCCCGAGCGGTTCATGGCCTTCTCGCGGTGGGCCGCGCCGATGTTCGGGGCTATCGCCGCCGTGCTGGCGGTCGCTGGCCTGTATCTGACCTTCACGGTCCCCGAGGACTACCAGCAGGGCGACACGGTGCGGATGATGTTCATCCACGTGCCCGCCGCCATCATGAGCATGATGGTCTATCTGTTCCTGGGCGTTTCCAGCCTGCTGGCCCTGATCTTCCGCCACGCCTTGGCCGACGCCGCCGCCCGCGCCTGCGCGCCGCTGGGCGCGGTGTTTACCGCCCTGGCCCTGGTCACCGGCTCGCTGTGGGGCCGGCCGATGTGGGGGACCTGGTGGCAGTGGGACGCTCGCATGACCTCTGTGTTGGTGCTGTTCCTGTTCTATCTGGGCTATCTGGCCCTGCGCGGCGCGCTGGAGGACGAGCAGAAGGCCGCTCGCGCCGCCGCCATCCTGGCTTTGGTCGGGCTGATCAACCTGCCGGTGGTCAAGTTCTCGGTCGACTGGTGGAACACCCTGCATCAGGGGTCCTCGACCCTGTTCGCCCAGCCGGAAGACCGCCTGCCGGCCGTGTATCTGTGGCCCTGGGCCCTGATGAGCCTGGCCTATCTGTCGGCCTTCGGGTCGCTGTGGCTGGTGCGGATCCGCGCCCTGGTCTGGCGGCGCAAGGCCCGCGCCCTGGCCCTGCGGATCGCGGAGCGCTGAGATGGATTTCGACGCCGGAAAATATGCGATCTATGTCTGGCCGGCCTTCGGGATCACGGCCGTCGCCTTTGGCTGGATGATCCTTGACAGCCTGGCCCAGGCCCGCCGCTGGAAAGCCGAGCTGGAGCGCCTGCAAGCCGAGCTGGACGCCCCCAAGGATGTCGGGCCGTGAAGCGCTGGCTGGCCTTCGCGCCGCTGGTTGTGCTGGCCCTTCTGGCGCTGCTGTTCGCCGGCTACGCCCTCAAGCGCGACCCCAAGGTCTCGCCCCACGCCATGGTCGGCAAGCCGATGCCGGCCCTGATCCTGCCCGAGCTGTCCAGCGGACAGCCGACCGCCTTCAAGGACGCTGCCCAGGGCGGCCCTGTGCTGGTCAATTTCTTCGCCTCGTGGTGCGCGCCCTGCGAGATCGAGCATCCGCAGCTGATGGCGCTGAACGCCCAGGGCGTGAAGATCATCGGTGTCGCCTACAAGGACGCCCCGCCCAACACCCAGGCCTTCCTGGCCCGGCTGGGCGACCCCTTCGCCGCCCGGCTGGTGGATCGCAACGGCGCCGCGGGACTGGAGTTCGGCGTCACCGGCGTGCCCGAGACCTATCTGGTCGGCTCGGACGGCATGATCCTGGCCAAGCATACCGGGCCCCTGACGCCCGATGCGGCCGAGGACCTGCTGGCCAAGGCTCGCTAAAAACTGTCATCCCGGCCGCAGCGTAGCGTAGAGCCGGGACCGCCACAGGCTCAGAGCTTCCGGCGGTCCCGGCTCGGCGCGCTTCGCGCTTGGCCGGGATGACAGGTTTCAAGGTGCGCTGAGACGTCGCGGCGCTTTGGCGTTAACCCGACGTTGACCATGCTCGCAGACTTTCAGTTAACCATGTTAGACTTCGAGTCATGAGCACCGTCCGTCCCGCCGGCTGGCCTTCGGCCCCCGCCAGACCCGCCTCGACCCCTGCGTCGGGCGGCGCGGCGACGCGTTCGGCCTTCTTCCAGGCGGCGCTCGGCGACGCTGCGCCCACGCGCCCGGCCCAGACGGCCGCCTCGGTGCAGATGCAGGCTCAAGCCCAGGCCCAGCCGCAGCGCCAGGCGCCGGCCCGGCCGTTCACGCAGCCGGACGCGCAGCCGCAGAAGGTTCTGCGCCCGGGCTCGCTACTGAATATCGTGGTCTAGAAAACCCTCAGGCGGCCTTCTTGGCGGCCTTGTCCTTCTTGGGCTTCTTGTCTTTTTTCGGCTTGTCGGCCTTGGCCTTCTTGACCTTCGGCTCGCTGTCGACCGCTCGATGCAGATCCGCGCCGGCCATGTCGGCCAGCAGGTCCAGGAAGCCGTCGCGCTTGCCGGGCTTCAGCAGGGCCATGATCCGCGCGTCGGCCATGGCGACCATCGGCGCGACCTCCTCGAGCATGATCCGCCCCGAAGGCGACAGACGCACGCTGTTGGCGCGGGCGTCCTGGTCGGAGCGCTGACGCTCCAGATGGCCCTTGGTGATCATCCGGGCGACCATGTCGGCCAGGGTCGAGCGGTCGATGCCGGTGGCCTTGACCAGGGCCGTCTGGGTGACGCCCTCGTTCTGGGCCACGGCCGACAGCACGGCGAACTGGCGCTGAGTGACGCCGGCCGCGCCACATTCCTCGGCGTAGATATCGAGCGCCAGCTGCAGCACCCGGTGCAACAGATGGCTGGGCGATCGCTCCAGCAAACCGCCGCTCTTCTCGACCTTCGTCTTGGACATGAGCTCGCCTTCGTCTTTTCAGCCGACGGACAGAGACTATCATCGTTACACGTCGATTTAACGACAATACTCCGTGGGCGGCGCAAGGCGCCCCGGCAAGAGTTCCAGTGCGTTGAAAACCGTCGGGTCGGAGCCTGGAGGCCGGCGCCTAGAAGCCGGCGTCTGGCGGCTCGGGCGCGGCCGGTTCGTCGCCCTTGGCCATGTGCTTCATCATGAACGGCACCTGGGTCAGGGAGAAGATGATCGCCAGCGGCAGCAGGGCGACCCGAAACTTCACCCAGTTCTCCGTATCCTGGGTGAGCCGGACGATTTCGTTCAGTATGGCGGCCGAAGCGAAATAGGCGCCGTAGCGCAGGGTCAGGGTGCGCCAGGCCGCGTCAGGCAGTTGCATGGCCTCGCCCATCAGCGCCTTCAGCGGCGCGCGGTTCATCAGGGCGCCGCCGATCATGAAGCCCGCCAGGGCCCCGTTGACGACGGTGACCTTGATCTTCACGAACACGTCGCTCTGGAAGATCAGCCCCAGGGCGCCGAAGATCAGGGCCATGACGCCGGAGAACAGCGGCAGCAGGGCCACGCGGCGCTCAACGGCATAGCCCACGACCAGGGCCACGGCCGAGGCGGCGACCAGCACCCAGGTGGCCGTCTGGAAGTTCTTGGTGGTGAAATAGGCGATGGCGAAGGCGATCGGCGCGCCATAGTCGACGGCGGTGCGCACCCAGGCGGCGTGCTTCTTCTTGGTCTGCTGTTCGTCCATGGCCTAGTCCTCCAGCCCCACCAGCGAGCGCGAAAAGGCGCGGGCGTCGAAGGGTTGCAGATCCTCGACCCCCTCGCCCACGCCGATCAGCTTGATCGGGCTGTCGCTGGCCTGGGCCACCGGCACCAGCACCCCGCCGCGCGCGGTGCCGTCCAGCTTGGTCATGACAATCCCCGACACGCCGACCTGGTTGCCGAAGATCTTTTCCTGGGCCAGGGCGTTGCGGCCGACCGTGGCGTCCAGCACCAGCAGGGTTTCGTGCGGATAGTCGGGATCGACCTTCTTGACGACCCGGATGACCTTGAGTAGCTCGTCCATCAGGCCCTGCTTGTTCTGCAGACGGCCGGCGGTGTCGATCAGCACCACGTCATAATGCTCGGCCTTGGCCCGCTCAACGGCTTCATAGGCCAGGGCGGCGGCGTCCGACCCGGTCGGCTTGGACATGAAGTCGGCCCCGGCCCGGTCGGCCCAGACCTTCAGCTGCTCGACGGCGGCGGCGCGGAAGGTGTCGCCGGCGGCGATCAGGACGCGGGCGCCCTTCTCGGTCAGGTCGGCGGCGATCTTGCCCAGGGTGGTGGTCTTGCCCGAGCCGTTGACGCCGATGAACAGCACCACATAGGGACGCGGCCCGCCCAGCGGATCGAAACGGCCCTCGCGGTCGGCGAGCTCGGCGGCGACCAGCTCGGCCAGGGCTTCCTTGACTTCGGTTTCGGTCGACGACTTGCCAAACCGCGCCTTGCCGAAGGCGTCGGTGATGCGGGCGGCGATCTGGGGTCCCAGGTCAGCCTCGATCAGCATCTCTTCCAGGGCGTCCAGCTGTTCCTGGTCCAGGGGCTTCTTGGTGAAGACCCCGGTGACTTGCTCGGTCATCGCCTGGGAAGACCGGGTCAGGCCAGACGTGAGGCGCTGGAACCAGCCTTGTTTCTGCTCGGGCTTGTCGTTCATCAGCGCTCCTTTAGGGGAACGGGCGAAAGTGTAAATCAGATATTACCGGCCCATGGTTTCCGCCGCAGAGCCGGCCGTGGCATGAACGGCCATGGACCCGCTTCTCGACCCGACCATGGACCCGCTGTCGACGACCCTCTTCTGGCTGGACTATGCCGCCGCCGCCGTGTTCGGGGCCACAGGCGCGCTGGCGGCGGCGCGGCGCAAGCACGACATCATCACGTTCGGCTTCTTCGCGGCGATCACCGGCGTCGGGGGCGGCACCCTGCGCGATCTGCTGATCGGGGCGCCGGTATTCTGGGTGCAGCGGCCCGGTTACATCCTGGCGTGCCTGGCGGCTGCGACCGTGGTCTGGCTGCTGGGCAAGCGCGGCTGGCGGTTTCGCGCCCTGCTGTGGCTGGACGCCCTGGGCATGGCCGCCTTTTCGGTGGTCGGCGCCGCCAAGGCCCTGAGCCTGGGCGTTCATCCGTTCACGGCCGTGGTCATGGGCGTGCTGACCACCGCCTTTGGCGGCGTGATCCGCGACGTGCTGGCCGAAGAGCCCAACCTGCTGCTGCGCCGGGAAATCTACATCACCGCCGCCCTGCTGGGGGCGTCGGTGTTCACGGTGCTGGACCTGCTGGGCCTGGGCTTCTGGCCGGCGGGACTGGCGGGCTTCGTCGCGGCCTTCGGCCTGCGGGCGGCGGCGATCAAGCTGGGCTGGAGCCTGCCGGGGTTTGTTGGCGGCGAGGACAAGGCCGAAGACTGAGCGCCTTTTGCGAAGGACGGCTGCCCAGCAAGGTGCGCCGGGTCGTGCGAAAAAAGATTCGCGGCCCTCTTGCGCGCCCTCACCACGACTGCAATCTTTATCAAGCGGGCCGGGCCCCTCTGACGATCATCGCAGCTGAAGAGCGCGATCGTGATGTCGGACCGCATCGGGTGCGCTCGATGCCGGGTCCAGTGGGTTGTTTCCCCCCAAGAGCCCAGCAGGCCCGGTATCGGGCGCGCCCTCCCATCAGAGGAGAGCACAGATGTCTTTCAACCCCATCCACGCGACACGCGCGCGCATCACCGACGCTTGGACACCGGTCCAGCTGGACCTGCTGGACGCTTTGGTGGCCGCCTGCGCCCTGGTGGCCCAGGCCGACGGCTGGGTCACGCCGGACGAGCGCGGCCGCATGCTGGAGCGCATGCGCGGCCTGGCGGCCTTGACGGTCTTCGGGATCGACGACGCCCTGGAAGTCTTCGAGGCTCTGGACCAGCGCTTCGAACAGGATGCGGAAACCGCCCGGCTCGAGGCCGAACTGGCGATCCGCCGCCTGCGCGGCCGCGATGACGTCGCCCGGGTGGTCGTCAACTCCGCCTGCGCCGTCGCAACCGCCGATGGGGGGCTCGATGCCGAGGAGCGCGACGTCCTGCTGCGAATCTGCGCCCTGCTGTCGCTGGATCCGATCCAGTTCGACCTGATCACCACGGCGGGCCGGCGATGAGAGTCGGCGGCTATGCTCCCCCAACACCCTGGGTCTCGCTGCAACTGGCCCAGCAGGCCCTGGTGCAGGCGGCGTCCCACGCCAGCCAGCCGACCGCCAAGCCGGTGACGCCGCCGGACCGCATCGAGCCTGCGCCGGCGCCGCGCCCCCTGAACCGGGGCCTGCTGGACATTCGAGTCTAGGGCTAGACCTCTAAGTCGCCGATTTAAGGAACTTGTCTTTCGATCCTGACGGACCCGTCCGGTCGAAGAGGGCGCGAGTTCCACCGCGTTTCCGCAAAACCCGCCCGCCGTGATCAGCCTGAGCGCTTGAGATCCGGCGGGCCTGAAGACCTGAGCGAGATCATGGAATTCCTGAACCTGCCGGTAATCGGCAAACCGCTCTGGATGTGGGCGGGCTTCATGCTGGCCGTCGTGGCCCTGCTGGCCTTCGACCTTGGCATCCTGCATCGCAAGACCCGCGAGATCGGCGTGCGCGAAAGCCTGCTGATGTCGGCGATCTATATCAGCCTGGGCCTGGGCTTTGGCGGCCTGGTCTGGATGCAGCTGGGCGCGACCGCCGGGGTCGAGTATCTGACCGGCTTCGTGATCGAGAAGAGCCTGGCGATCGACAATGTCTTCGTCATCGCCCTGATCTTCGGCTTCTTCGCCATTCCGCCGGCCCTGCAGCACCGGGTGCTGTTCTGGGGCGTGCTGGGCGTGATCGTGCTGCGGGCCATCATGATTGGCGTCGGTGCGGCCCTGGTCAGCCAATTCGGCTGGGTGCTGTACATCTTCGCCGCCTTCCTGATCCTGACCGGGGTGAAGATGCTGTTCGCGGGCGACAAGCCCCTGGACCTGACCAACAACCCCGCCCTGAAATGGCTTCGCCGCGTGCTGCCGATCAGCGATACGCTGCACGGCGACCGCTTCTTCGTCCAGGGCATCGACTCGCGCACCGGCAAGGCCGCCCGCCTGGCCACCCCGCTGTTCCTGGCCCTGGTGCTGGTCGAGCTGGCCGATCTGGTGTTCGCCGTCGACTCGGTGCCGGCGATCTTCGCCATCACCACCGATCCCTATATTGTCTACACCTCCAACATCATGGCGATCCTGGGCCTGCGGGCGCTGTACTTCGCCCTGGCGGCGGTGCTGCACCGCTTCGCCTATCTCAAGCAGGCCCTGGCCGTGCTGCTGGTGTTCATCGGCGGCAAGATCTTCGTCGCCGACGCCCTGGGCTGGGAGAAGTTCCCCGCCACCCTGTCGCTGTCGATCACCTTCGCCATCCTGGCGGCCGGCGTCGGCTGGTCGCTGTGGAAGACCCGCAAGGCGCCCGCCCTTCCGGGTGCGCCCGGCGCTGGCGCCTAAGCGCTCGCCCGATTCGCCGGGCGATCTGAAGAAGAACCGGGTCGGACCCTGTCCGGCCCGGTTTTTTCATGGCCGTGGCGGGGGGGCGTGGACCTTGCAGAAGGCCTGCGGGAATCCTTTTGCCCTGAGGTTGAAGGTCGCGACGACGAAGTCCCACTTCGGGAACAAGTAGCGGCCCCTAGGTGTCGTGGTCAGGGTGCTGGCGCGACGCCACAGCACCGCCCGGCCCCATCGGCGGCCGCACCGGCATCTGCGCCAGATGATCCATCCAGGCCGGCCGGCCCTCGACGGCCAGCTGAACCACCGGCTCAACCGCCGACGGGTTATCGAAAGCGAAGACCGCCAGGTCGATCTTGTCCTCGCTCCAGTCAAAGGTCAGGGGCGTGCCGCAGGCGGCGCAGAAGCCGCGCTTGATCTGATCCGAACTCTGGAAATGGGCCGGCGCGCCGCGCTTCCAGGTCAGGTTAGCAACCTCGACCGTCACCAGCGCGCCGAACGGCCCGGCGAAGGCCTTCTGGCACATGCGGCAGTGGCAGATCGAGGCCCGTCCGGGTTCTCCGTCGACCCGAAAGCGGACGGCGCCGCACTGGCAGCCGCCGCTCAGGCTCATGCCGCCAGCTCGGCGATCACCCGTGATCCGTCGTGGCCGGTGACGCGGAAGGTCAGGATCTGGCCCGACGACGCTTCGCCCGTGAAGGCGATCTCGGTGAAGTCCTCGGCCCGGGCCACGCCATCACGCTCGACCAGGCCCGACAGCACGCGGCCGATCTGGCGCTGCAGGTGACGCTCCAGACCCGCCTGGCCCGCTTCACGCAGGCGGCGGGCGCGGTCCTTGATCACCGGGCCCTTGACCGGCGGCATCCGCGCGGCGGGCGTGCCGGGGCGGGCGCTATAGGGGAAGACGTGCAGGAAGGCGAGGCCCGCCTCCTCGACCAGCTTGAGGGTGTTCTCGAACGCCTCATCGGTCTCGGTCGGGAAGCCGGCGATCAGGTCGGCGCCGAAAGCGGTGTCGGGGCGCACGCGGCGCACCTCGGCCACCAGCTTCAGGGCGTCCTCGCGGCTGTGGCGGCGCTTCATGCGCTTGAGGATCATGTTGTCGCCGGCCTGCAGCGACAGATGCAGATAGGGCATCAGGCGCGGCTCGGTCTCCAGCAGCTTGAACAGGTCGGGATCGATCTCGGCCGCGTCGATCGACGACAGGCGCAGGCGCGGCAGATCCGGCACCAGCTTCAGGATCCGGCCGACCAGCTGGCCCAGGGTCGGCTGGCCCGGCAGGTCGGTTCCCCACGAGGTGACGTCGACGCCGGTCAGGACGACCTCGTTATAACCCTCGGCCGCCAGGCGGCGGATCTGTTCGACCACCTCGCCGGCCGGGGCCGAGCGCGAATTGCCGCGTCCGAACGGGATGATGCAGAAGGTGCAGCGGTGGTCGCAGCCGTTCTGGACCTCGACATAGGCCCGGGCGCGGTCCTTGAGGCCGGAGATCAGGTGACCTGCGGTCTCCTTGATCGACATGATGTCATTGACCCGCACGCGGGTGGAGGTGTCGAGCAACGCCCCCGGCGCGGCCTTTTCGGCATTGCCCAGTACCAGGTCGACTTCCGGCATGGCGGCGAAGGCGGCGGGGTCGATCTGGGCGGCGCAGCCGGTGACGATCAGCCGGGCGTCGGGCCGTTCGCGCCGCGCCTTGCGGATCGCCTGGCGGGCCTGACGCACGGCCTCGCCCGTTACCGCGCAGGTGTTGAACACCACCGCGTCCTGCAAGCCGTCGGCCGCGGCGCGGGCCCGGATGGCCTCGGACTCATAGGCGTTCAGCCGGCAGCCGAAGGTGACGACATCAACGCCGTCGGGGCCCGACGGGACCACCGCCGGTCCGCCCTCTTCACCGACTGCGGGCTTTGGTGTCGGCGGGCGCGAGATGACGGTGTAGGTGGTCACGGCTTGTCCACGAACGCCGCGAAGGCGTCCTTCCAGTCGGGGTGCCAGCGCGACAGGGCAGGGCGGTTTTCAATGATGTCGCCGATGGCCCAAGCCATGCGCTTCTCGTCGACCGCGCGGGTGACGTCGTTGTCGGGGCACAGGATGTAGAAGTCGGCGGCCTCGATGCGGGCCAGCATGAAGTGGACCACCTGCTCGGGCGTCCAGGCGGCGTCGGGCTTGCCGCCCGGACCGCGCTTGGTCATGCCGGTAAAGGTGTAGCCGGGGATCAGCAGGTGGGCGGTGACCTGGCAATCCTCGGTCTGGCGCAGGGTGTGGGCCAGGCCCTCGGTCAGGGCCTTCACCGCCGACTTGGAGACATTATAGGCCGTGTCGCCCGGCGGCTGGGTGATGCCCTGCTTGGAGCCGGTATTGATGATCAGGCCGGGACGACCCGACAGGGCCATCTCTTCGCCAAACACCTGCACGCCGTTGATCACGCCCCACAGATTGACGTCGAGGATGCGCGACCAAGCGTCGTCGCCGGCAAAGGCGTCGCCGCCGCCGCCGACCCCGGCATTGTTCATCAGCACATCGACCGCGCCGAACTTTTCGAGGGCGAGCGCCTTCAGGGCCTCGAGGGCCGCGCGGTCGGCCACATCGGTCGGCACGGCCAGGGCGCCGATGGCCTCGGCTTCCTGTTTCAGCTTGCGGCCGGTGACGTCGGCCATGACCACATTGAGGCCCAGCTCGCGGAAGATCTTCGCGGCGGCCAGGCCGATGCCGTCGGCGGCGCCGGTGATGACGGCGGTCTTGCCGGCCTCGAGGGCGGGGTGGAGGCTCATGCGGCGACCTTCTCCGGCAGCTTGCCGGTGTATTCCAGGGTGATCGGGCCGGTCATGATCACGTGGCCGTCGGCCTCGCGCCATTCGATGACCAGGCTACCGCTCTCGAACTCGACGGTGGCGATGCGGTCGGTCAGGCCCCGGCGCACGGCGGCCACCTGGGCGGCGCAGGCGCCGGTGCCGCAGGCCAGGGTCAGTCCCGCGCCGCGTTCCCAGACCTTCAGCTTGATGTGATCGCGGGCGGCGATGTGGGCGAAGCCGACATTGACGGCTTGCGGAAACAGCGGGTGATGCTCGACCAGCGAGCCGGTGCCGGTGGCGAAGGCGTCGGTCACCGGCGCGTCGACGAAGAACACCACATGCGGATTGCCCATCGAGACGCAGACCGGCGTGTGGACCAGCGGCGCGTCGATGGGGCCGACCTGCAGCTCGACCCGCTCGGTGTTCATCTCTTCGGACAGCGGGATCTGGGTCCAGTCCAGGCCCGGCTGGCCCATATCGACCGTCACCCGCTTGTCGCCGGCCATCTGGCCCGACAGGCGTCCGCCGTCGGTGTCGAAGGCCACGCTGTCCTTGCCGGCCGACTGCATCAGCAGCCAGGCCACGCAGCGCGTGCCGTTGCCGCAGGCGCCGACCGCGTCGCCGTCGGAATTCCAGAAGCGGACATAGGCGCTGGCGCCCTCGCGCCTGGGCGGATCGATGGCGATCACCTGGTCACAGCCGATCCCGCCCTCATTACCCTTCGCATCTGGGCGTTTGGCGATCGCGCGGATCTCCTCGGGCGTGGGCTCGAAGGACTGGCTGGCGGTCTCGATCACGACGAAGTCGTTGCCGAGGCCGTTCATCTTGAGGAAGGTGCGGCTCATGGTGGGGGCTATATAGTGGAAAAGTGGCGACAGCGTCAGGGGTTGGGGTGACGCGGCAGCGCGACAGGGCTCTGACCACGACCAGATCTTCCGACCATTCCTGCCAACGGGGCTGAGCTTCGCGCCACAAGCTCTGGCGCGGGTCGGTTTTTCCGATACCGTCCCGGTCCATGATCCTGCTTCGCACCTGTTCCGCCGGGGCCCTGGCCTTCGCTCTGTTCTCTTCCGGCGCCGCGCTGGCTCAGGAGAGCGATCCCCATCTGGCGCTGGAGGCGGTGGAAAGCCTCGACAGCCTGGCTTGGGTGAATGCAGAGAACGCCAAGACCCTCCCGCTACTGTCGGGCGATCCGCGTTTCGCGGGCCTGCAGGCCCAGGCCCTGACGATCCTGTCGGCCAGGGACCGCATCGCCGCGCCGAACTTCATCGGACAGAGCGTCTTCAACTTCTGGCAGGACCAGGCCCATGTGCGCGGGATCTGGCGGCGCACGACGCTCGCCTCCTACAAGACCGCCTCGCCGGTCTGGGAGACGGTGCTGGACCTCGACGCCCTGGCCAAGGCCGAGGGCAAGAACTGGATCTGGAAGGGCGCCGACTGCCGGCCCAAGACCCACGACCGCTGCCTGGTCAACCTGTCCAACGGCGGCAAGGACGCGGTCGAGGTCCGCGAGTTCGACCTGACCACCAGGACGTTCGTCGAGGGGGGCTTCCTGCTCCCGGAAGGCAAACAAAGCGCCGAGTGGCTGGACGCCGACACCCTGATCCTGACCCGCAACTGGGGCGAGGGCACCACCACCGACAGTGGCTACGGCATGGTCATCAAGACCCTCAAGCGCGGTCAGGCCCTGGCCGACGCGGTCGAGGTGTTCCGCGGCCAGAAGAGCGACGTCTCGGCCCGGCCCAATGTGCTGCGCGATGCGGCGGGTAACCGGGTGGTGCTGATCGACCGGGCGACGGACTTCTTCCACACCGAGCGCCATGTCTGGATCGACGGCAAGGTCACACCGCTGGCCATTCCGCAGAAAGCCAATATCGCGGGCCTGCTGAACGGCAAGCTGATCGTCGAGATGAACGAGGACGGTCTGGGCGCCAAGGCCGGCTCGATCGTCGCCGTGAGCCCGGACGCGGGCCTGTCGACCAGCGTGGTCTTTGCCCCCACGGCCGTGCAGGCGGTGGACCAGGTGACCGTCACCGACCACGCCGTGGTGGCGGCGATCTATGACAATGTGCGCGGCGGGGTGTTCACCTTCCGCGCCAACGGCGCGACCTGGACCAAGACCGCCCTACCCGGCCTGCCCAACGCCTCGGTGTCGCTGGGCTCGCATGCCGACGAAGGCGACCAGATCTTCTACAGCGTCGAGGGCTTCACCACCCCAACCCAGCTGAAACTGGCCGACGCGGTCAGCGGCGCGTCGGAAACCGTCAAGGCCCTGCCGGCCCAGTTCGAGGGCGGCAATCTGGAGGTCGAGCAGAAGGTCGCCACCAGCAAGGACGGCACCAAGGTTCCCTATTTCCTGATCCATCCCAAGGGTCACAAGCACGACGGCTCCAACCCCACGCTGCTGCACGCCTATGGCGGCTTCAACCTGTCGAAACTGCCGGTCTATGATCCGCTGATCGGCAAGCTGTGGCTGGAAAAGGGCGGCAGCTATGCAGTCGCCAATATCCGCGGCGGCGGCGAGTTCGGGCCCGCCTGGCACGACGCGGCCCTGAAGGCCAACCGCCAGCGGGCCTTCGACGACTATTTCGCGGTCGCCGAAGACATGATCCGCAAAAAGATCACCTCGCCCCGCCATCTGGGCGCCTATGGCCGATCGAACGGCGGCCTGCTGATGGGCGTGGCCCTGACCCAGCGGCCCGACCTGTGGAACGCGGTGGTGGTGGAAAGCCCGCTGCTGGACATGATCCGCTACACCGTACTGCCGGCCGGCGCCTCGTGGATCGGCGAATATGGCGACCCGGCCATTGCGGCAGAGCGGGCCTTCATCGAGGCCTATTCGCCCTATCAGAACCTGAAGCCCGGGGTGAAATACCCGCTGGCCTATATCACCACCTCGACCAAGGACGACCGGGTCCATCCCGGCCACGCCCGCAAGTTCGCGGCCCGGCTGGACGATCTGAAGGTGGATAACCTCTATTTCGAAAATACCGACGGCGGCCACGCCAATGGCGCGGACCCCAAGTCGAACGCCCGCCGGTGGGCGCTGCACTACACCTACCTGTCACGCCAGCTGATGGATCACTAAGTCTATGCGTCGCCTTGTCCTTGCCCTGTTAGCGTCCACGAGCCTCATGACCGCATCTCCCACCAGTGCTTTGGCCGCCGAACCCGCGCCCGAAGTCCGCACGCCTTTGGCCGAGCTGGGCAAGGACGATCCCTATCTGTGGATGGAGGAGATCGAGGGTCAGCGGGCCATGGACTGGGCCAAGGCCCAGAACGGCAAGACCCTGCCGGTGCTGCAGGGCGACGCGCGCTATGCCGACCTGGAGGCCAGGGCCCTGGCGATCCTCAACGCCAAGGACCGGGTGCCGAGCGTGTCGTTCGCCGGCGACGGCAGCTTGCGCAACTTCTGGCAGGACGCGACCCATGTGCGCGGCCTGTGGCGCAAGACCACCCTGGACAGCTACCGCGCGGCCGAGCCCGTCTGGGAAACCATCCTCGACATCGACGCCCTGTCGAAAGCCGAGAACGCCAACTGGGTGTTCAAGGGCGCCGGCTGCCTGCCGCCGGAAGACACCCGCTGCCTGATCACCCTGTCGGACGGCGGCAAGGACGCCGTGACCGTTCGCGAATTCGACACCGCGACCAAGAGCTTCGTGGAGGGCGGCTTTGCGCTGCCTGAGGGCAAACAGAACTATAGCTGGCTGGACCGGGACACCCTGCTGGTCGCCCGCGAGTGGGAGCCGGGCCAGGTCACCAAGTCGGGCTATGCCTATGTGCTGAAGACCGTCAAACGCGGCCAGCCGCTGTCGGCGGCTAAGGAGGTCTATCGCGGAACCGAGACCGACGTGTCGGTCAGCCCCTTCGTGCTGCGCGACGCCGATGGCGTCACCCAGGCGGTGATCGCCTATCGCGGCGTGACCTTCTTCGAGAGCGAAAAGCACCTGTTGACCGGCGCCGGCCCGGTCAAGCTGGACCTGCCGCTGAAAAGCTCGATCCAGGCCTATGTCGCCGGCCAGATGGTGGTGCTGCTGGAGCAGGACTGGGCCGACAAGGGCTTCAAGACCGGCGACCTGATCAGCTTCGACCTCGCCGCCCTGAAGGCCGCCCCGACCACCGCCAAGGCGGCGCTGGTGCTGCGTCCGACCGCCAAACAGTCGGTGGAACAGGTCACCACCACCCGCACCAAGCTGGTTGTCGCCATGCTGGACAACGTCAAGGGCGCAGCCCGGGTGCTGACCCACGGCGCCAAGGGCTGGACGTCGCAAGACCTGGCCCTGCCCGCCAATTCCGCGATCGGCCTGGGCTCCAGCGCCGAAAAGGACGAGCGGCTGTTCGTCACCGTCACCGGCTATCTGACGCCCTCGACCTTCTGGCTGGCTGACGCCGGCTCGCTGAAGCTGGAACAGGTCAAGGCCTCGCCCGCCCGCTTCGACGCCTCGACCCACGTGGTCGAGCAGTTCGAGGCGACCAGCACCGACGGCACCAAGATCCCCTACTTCGTCGTGCGGCCCAAGGGCGTGAAGTACGACGGCGCCGCCCCCACCCTGCTCTACGCCTATGGCGGGTTCCAGGTGTCGATGACCCCGGGCTATTCGGGCGTGATGGGCAAGCTGTGGCTGGAGCGCGGCGGCACATACGTGGTCGCCAATATCCGCGGCGGCGGCGAGTTCGGGCCGGCCTGGCACGCGGCGGGCCTCAAGGAGAACCGCCAGAAGGTCTATGACGACTTCTTCGCCGTCAGCCAGGACCTGATCGACCGCAAGATCACCTCGCCGCGCCGGCTGGGGATCATGGGCGGCAGCAATGGCGGCCTGCTGATGGGCGTGGCCCTGACCCAGAAGCCGCAGCTCTACAACGCCATCGTCGTGCAGGTGCCGCTGTTCGACATGATCCGCTACAGCCAGATCGGGGCCGGGGCCTCGTGGGTGGGCGAGTATGGCGACCCGGCCATACCGTCGGAGCGGGCCGTGATCGAGCGGTATGACCCCTATTCGAACCTGAAAGCCGGCCAGAAATATCCGGAAGTCTTCATCGAGACCTCGACCAAGGACGACCGCGTCCACCCCGCCCACGCCCGCAAGGCGGCGGCGCGTCTGGAAGCGCTGGGCTACCCCGTCCTCTATTACGAGAACATCGATGGCGGTCACGCGGCCTCGGCCAACCTGGCCGAAACCGCCCGGCGGCAGGCCCTGGAATATGTGTATCTGTCGCGCAAGCTGATGGATTAATTCAGTAAAACGGCGTTACTCAAATCGGGGTTGCGTCAACACTAGCGAAAGCTATCTGGGTCAGACTCGCGGCCGACCAGATCGGTCGTGAGTCGCCCAGAGTCCGCCGTCCTTGAAGATTGAAGTCGTTCCCGCGCTGGAGCTGAGCCTCGCTGACATCGACCGCTGGTCGAGCCTGCAGGTGGGGCAGGCGCGCCTGGACTCGCCCTTCCTGTCGCCGCGCTGGACCAAGGCCGTGGCCCAGGCGCGCGCGGCAACCGGCAAGAAGGCCAGCGAGATCAAGGTCGCCATCCTGCGCGGCGAAGACGGCGAGGCGATCGGCTTTTTGCCCGCCAGGGTTCAGGCCGATGTGGGCATGCCGGTCGGCGCCCCGATGTGCGACTATCAGGCCCTGGTTTCGGCCCCTGGCGTCGCGGTGGATCCGCGCCATTTGTTGACTGCCCTGCACGTCCATCGCCTGGATTTCTGCCACATGCAGGCCGACGACGAGACCCTGGCCCGCCACGGTCGCGGCCAGACCGACTCCTGGATCGTCGAGGCGCCGGACGGCTACGCCGCCTATGAGGCCGGGCGCAGGGCCGCGGGTTCGGGCGTGCTGAAGGATATCGACAAGAAGCGCCGCAAGGCCGAGCGTGAAGTCGGCCCGGCGGTCTTCACCGCGATGTCGGACTCGCGCGCCGATTTCGACCAGCTGATCGCCTGGAAACGCGCCCAGCTGATCGCCACCGGCCAGACTGACTATTTCCGGACGCCCTGGGTCCAGGCCTTGGTCGAAGCGCTGTTCGAGACCCGCGACACGGCGTTTGGCGGCGGGCTCTACACTCTGCATCTGGGCGGCAAGCTGGCCGCCGTGCACCTGCACCTGCGCGGCGCCCACACCGTCCATGGCTGGCTGATCGCCCACAATCCGCAGTTCGAGCGCTATTCGCCGGGTCTGATGCTGTTCCAGGACATTTTGAGAAGCATGGACGGCACGCCTTACGACCGCCTCGACCTGGGGGCCGGCGACTACCGCTTCAAGCGCGAGCTGTCCAACGCCCGCCAGACCGTGGTGTTCGGCTTCCTGGGCTCGCCCTCGCCCGCCGCCTTTGTCCGCAGCGCCGCCTATGGCGTCCGCCAGATGGTCGAGGCCCTGCCTCTGGGCCGGATGTCGGAGCTACCCGGCAAGGCGATGCGCCGGCTGGACCTGCTGCGCGGGCTGCACTGAGTTCGATTGCTGATTTTTGAATCCGCTCTCCCCGGCGAAAGCCGGGATCATACGGCCTGCAGCGTTTCGGCCAGCAGGCGCCCCTCGGCCGCGCGGGTGGAGCCCGCTCGCCAGGCGACAACGATCTCGCGACTGGAATGGGCGTTATCCAGCGGCCGCACAGTGACGGCGGCGTTGTCGGTCAAGCCCGCCTGCACCGCCATGGCCGGCAGGAACGAGATGCCCAGGCCCGAGCCGATCATCTGCACCAGGGTCGGCAGGGAGGTAGCGGCAAAGCTCTCCTCGTCGCCAAACGCCTTGGGGGCCTCCAGCCCGCAGGCGGCCAGGGCGTGGTCGCGCAGGCAGTGGCCGTCTTCCAGCAGGATCAGGTCATCGTCGGCCAGGCTGTCGGGATCGACCCGGACCGAGGCGGCCATCGGATGGTTGGCGGGGGCGGCGGCCAGCAGTTCGTCGTCCTCGACATGGGCCCAGTCCAGGCCCGACATGTCATAGGGTAGGGCGATCAGGGCCGCGTCCAGGGCGCCGGCCTTGAGGCTGGCGATCAGGCGTTGGGTCAGGTCCTCGCGCAGGAACAGCCGCAGCTTGGGGAAGCGGTCGCGCAGCAGGGGCAGGGCGCGCGGCAGCAGATAGGGCGCCACGGTCGGGATGACGCCCAGCCGGAACCGGCCCGCCAGCGGCAGGCCCGCGCCGCGCGCCGCCTGCACCAGATCCTCGGTCCGGGTCAGGATGTCCTGGGCCCGGCGCACGGCCTCCTGGCCGGCGGCGGTCAGGATCACACCCGAGCGCGCCCGGTCGACCACCGCCGCGCCCAGGATCTTTTCCAGTTCCTGGATGCCCGCCGACAGGGTGGGCTGGGTGACATGGGCGCTCTCGGCGGCGCGGCTGAACGAGCCGTGCTCCGACAGAAGCTTCAGATATTGCAGTTGGCGCAGGGTGGGCAGCATGCCGCCCCTATAGAGCCTTCAGGGCAAGGCGTATAGAAAGAACCTATCCACGGGAATGATTTAATCGATTGGACCTATCGACCCCCGCTGCGTAGAGGTGCGCTCACCTTTTACGGGAGCCCTTCATGGCCTTGATCAACACCACCATCAAACCCTTCACCGCCACGGCCTTCAAGGCCGGCAAGTTCATTGAGGTCAGCGACGCCGACCTGAAGGGCAAGTGGTCCGTCGTGTTCTTCTACCCCGCCGACTTCACCTTCGTCTGCCCGACCGAACTGGAAGACCTGGCCGACAACTATCCCGAGCTGCAGAAGATGGGCGTGGAAGTTTACTCGGTCTCGACCGACACCCACTTCTCGCACAAGGCCTGGCACGACAGCTCGCCGGCGATCGGCAAGATCCAGTACACGATGATCGGCGACCCGTCGGGCCTGGTGACCAACAACTTCGACGTCATGCGCGAAGGCGTGGGCCTGGCCGACCGCGGCACCTTCCTGGTCGACCCGGAAGGCGTGATCCAGTTCATGGAAATCACCGCCGAGGGCATCGGCCGCAACGCCACCGAGCTGCTGCGCAAGATCAAGGCGGCCCAGTACGTCGCCGCCCACCCGGGCGAAGTCTGCCCGGCCAAGTGGGAAGAAGGCGAGAAGACCCTCGCGCCGTCGCTCGACCTCGTCGGCAAGATCTAAGCCTTAGACAATAGTCGCGACCCTGATTGGGGGCGCGATCCGGCGTCGTCGCCCGCTGCCGTCTCCCCACGGAGCCGGCGACGACGCCACCCTTCCCGAGATTTCACGCGTTTCTCCCGACGGGAGACCTGCGCCCCGCATTCGGAGCCCGCCATGTTGGACGAAAGCCTGAAGACCCAGCTGCAAGCCTATCTGCAGAACCTGCGCCAGCCGATCGAGCTGGTCGCCTCGCTGGACGAGGGCCAGAGCTCCAAGGACATGCTGGCCCTGCTGGAAGACGTGGCGGGAACCTCCGACAAGGTGACCCTGAGCCTGGCCGGCGACGACGAACGCAAGCCCTCGTTCGCCATCACCCGCGCCGCCGGAGACGCTTCGGTGCGCTTCGCCGGTCTGCCGCTGGGTCACGAGTTCACCTCGCTGGTGCTGGCCTTGCTGCATGTCGGCGGCCACCCGCCCAAGGTCGACGCCGAGGTGCTGGACCAGGCCCGCGCCCTGGAGGGTGCGTTCCACTTCGAAACCTATTTCTCACAGAGCTGCCAGAACTGCCCGGACGTGGTCCAGGCCCTCAACACCATGGCCGCCCTGAACCCCAACATCACCCACGTCGCCATCGACGGCGCCCTGTTCCAGGCGGAAGTCGAGCAGCGCCAGGTCATGGCCGTGCCGACCATCCTGCTGAACGGCCAGCCCTTCGGCCAGGGCCGCATGGACCTGGAACAGATCCTGGCCAAGCTGGACACCGGCGCAGTGTCCCGCGCAGCCGAAAAGATCAAGACCAAGGACGCCTTCGATGTTCTGGTGATCGGCGGCGGCCCCGCCGGCGCGGCCGCCGCCATCTATGCCGCCCGCAAGGGCATCCGCACCGGCGTCGCGGCCGAGCGCTTCGGCGGCCAGGTGCTGGACACCATGGCCATCGAGAACTTCATCTCGGTCTCGCACACTGAAGGCCCCAAGCTGGTCTCGGGCCTGGAACAGCACGTCAAGGACTATGACGTCGACATCATGAACCTGCAGAAGGCCGTGGGCCTGGTGCCGGCCAAGGTTCCCGGCGGCCTGATCGAGGTCAAGCTGGAGAACGGCGCCAGCCTGAAGTCGCGCAGCGTGATCCTGTCGACCGGCGCCCGCTGGCGTAACGTCAATGTCCCCGGTGAGGCCGAGTACAAGAACCGGGGCGTGGCCTATTGCCCGCACTGCGACGGCCCGCTGTACAAGGGCAAGCGCGTGGCGGTGATCGGCGGCGGCAACAGCGGCGTCGAGGCGGCCATCGACCTGGCCGGCATCGTCGCCCACGTGACGCTGATCGAGTTCGACAACCAGCTGCGGGCCGACGCGGTGCTGCAGCGCAAGCTGGCCAGCCTGCCCAATGTGGCCGTTGTCACTTCGGCCATGACTACCGAGATCCACGGCGACGGCGCCAAGATCAACGGCCTGACCTACAAGGACCGCGGCAGCGACGCGACCCATCGCGTCGACCTGGAAGGCGTGTTCGTGCAGATCGGCCTAGTGCCCAACACCGAATGGCTGAAGGACAGCGGCGTCGCCCTCTCCAATCGCGGCGAGATCGAAGTGGATTATCGCGGCGAAACCTCGATCCCCGGCGTGTTCGGGGCGGGGGATGCGACCACCACGCCCTACAAGCAGATCATCATCGCCATGGGCGAGGGGTCCAAGGCCTCGCTGTCGGCTTTTGACTACCTGATCCGCCTGGAGCCGGCCCAACCGGCCCAACCGGCGGAGCAGGCGGCCGCCTGAACGCCGTCTCCGGACGATCCTGCGAGCCGTCGCGTCTGACCTTGCCGGTCGGCGCGGCGGCTTTCGCGTCGCAGGCGAACCGCGAGGGCGAGGTTCAGCGCGGGTGCGACGCTAGCGCCCTCGACATTCGGCTTGACCTTCGACTATTTTGTTAACTTCTGGGCAAGGGATTCGGGGGTTGGCGGCTATCGTGCCGTCGGCGCTCACGGGGCCTTGGGTTGATCAAGGGGATGGGCGAGATGCGGCTTCTGTCGAAGAACGTGCGTGACACGAAGACCGTCAAGCCGGCCATGCTGGTCGAAGACGTCAGCCGGCCGGAATTCTCCGAGCGCCTGATCGAATCCACCCAGGCTATCGGCGTCCGCTACGAAACCATCCATGGCGGCCTCGACAGTATCAGCCGTGTCGTCGAGCACCTGCGGGCCATCGAGCCCCTACTGGCCGAGATCCGCCAGCCGGTCGCCGAAGAGTTCGAAGCCCGCCGCGCCGAGCACGCCGAACTGATCGCCCTGCGCACGAATTACGAACAGGCCCTGCGCCAGGTCGCCCTGGCCCAGACCGAGGAGCGCGAGCTCACCTCAAAGCTGGCTGTCACCCGCACGGCGCTGGGCGAATCCGACGCCCGCATCCAGGCCCAGGACTCCACCCTTGAGGACAATGCCCTCGAGATCGATCGCCTGCGCAACGGACTGCTGCAGTCGGACCTCAAGGTCGGCAATCTCGACGCCTCGCTGCGCGACGCCACCGCCCGCATCGAGCATCTGGTTCAGGACGTCGACACCCTGCGCACCCAGAGCCAGGACATCGACACCCGCCGCGGCGAGGCCGAGGCCTCGCTGGCCCGCGCCAACCAGGAAAACGCCCTCCTCGTCGAGGAAGTGGCGACCCTGAAAAAGCGCATCGACCAGGCCGGCATCGACATCGCCCGCCTGTCGCGCATCGAAACCGACCTGGAAGCCCAGATCGCCGCCGAGCGCGCCCGCATTCAGGCTACCGAAAACGCCCTGGCCGTGCACCAGGCCGACAGCGGCCGCACCATCCGTGGCCTGGAAAGCCAGGTCGAGGCCGGCCGCGCCGAGATCTCGGCCCTGCAGACCCGCCTGGAAACCGCCAGCGGCCGCGCCGACAAGCTGGAAGAAATGAACGGCCAGATCTCGCAGCGCCTGGCCGAGTCCAACGCCCAGCAGCAGGCCGTTGAACGCCGCGCCGGTGATCTGAACGTTGCGCTGGAACGGGCTCTGGACCGGATCCGCTCGCTGGAAGACGAAGGCGAAGGCCTGCGTCAGCGCCACGCCGGCGTCGACACCGCTCGCGCCGCCGCCATCGAGCGCGCCGACCAGCTGGCCAAGGCCGCCGTCGCCCACGACAAGACCCTGCAACGGGCCGAGGAACGCGCCAACCAGCTGCGCGTCCGCCTGGAAGTCATGCAGGAAGCCCAGGATACCTCGCGCCGCCAGAGCGAGGAAAAGCTCGGCGAGCTGCAGGCCCAGATCGAGCGCCTCACCTCCGAAGCCGCCCTGTCCGAAGGCGCCTTGGAAGCGGCCCGCCGCGACCGCTCGCGCCTGCAGATGGCCCTACTGGGCGCCACCGAAGGCGATATGGCCCAGGCTGGTTAAACCTTTCCCCCGACCCCAAAGTCCGGAAAAGGGCGGCCCTCGTGGCCGCCCTTTTTTGTTGCGGGGGCCGCGCTCTAACCCGGCTTGCCGGTCTCGATCTGGCGCTTCAGCCGCGTGACCTGCTGGCCGATCACGCCATCGACCGGCGCGGCGATCCTGTCCAGACCGCCCTTCATGTAGCCGCCGACGTCATAGGTGACGGTCAGGGTGGTCTTGCCGTCCTTCTCTGCCAGCCCAAAGCTCATATGGCCGGCCGCGCCGCTGCTCTGCAGCGGACCCAGCGCCCCGAACAGGGTCAGCTTCTGACTCGGCGCGGCATAGACGGTGCTCATGTGCAGCACCGAGCCGCCGCCCGGCAGGCGCTCGCAGAAACACCCCCCCGAAGCCGCCGCCAGCGACAGGTTGGCAGCCGAACCCGACCAGGTATGCGCTGGGTCCCACCAGGTCGCCGGCTGAACCAGCGAGGCCCAGACCCGCGCGGCCGGGGCGGCGATCTCGGCGACCTGCCGGACCTGAAAGCCGCCAGGGGTGGCGTCGGTGACCTCGGCGTGCGCCGCCGCAGCGGTCAGCACCAGGGCGGCGACGGAAATCCAGAGCTTCATACGGGTATCCCCTGACGACGCCCGCAGCGTTCCCGCCCTGCGAGGCCAACGTCAAGCTTCAGGCGTTCCCTTTGCGGAATGATCGCGCTAGGCTTGGCCCATGAACACGACCCAGAGCGGTCGTCGGGGCTTTGGGCTCCGTCGCTCGCAGGACCTTATCCGCTCCGTATGACGCTCCTGACCTGATCAGGCGAGACGCCGCGCGTGCGGCTTATGGACGGCCCGGCCGTCAGCGAAACCTACGGACATTCAACGACATGACCACCACCCCTCCCGATTGGGCCGCGCGTTTCAGCGAGCGCATGACCCGCGTCCGCGCCAGCGAGATCCGCGAACTTCTGAAACTGCTGGACCAGCCCGACATCCTGTCGTTCGCCGGCGGCATCCCCAATCCGGGCCTCTTTCCCACCCAGCGCATCCAGGCCGGCTGTGACGCCATCCTGGCCGATCCGAAACTGGCCGCCCAGGCGCTGCAATATTCGGTCAGCGAGGGCTATTTGCCGCTGCGCGAGTGGATCGCCGAACGCATGACCCGCGACGGCATGCCGTGCGACGCCGGCAACATCATGCTGACCGCCGGCTCGCAGCAGGCCCTGGACCTGCTGGGCAAGCTGTTCCTGACTCGCGGCGACACGGTGATGGTGGCCCGGCCCACCTATCTGGGCGCGCTGCAGGCCTTCAACGGCTATGAGCCGGCCTATCTGGATCTGCCGGAAGCCGGACTGGTCGACGGGCTGGACGCCGCGACGCGCGAGCGGGCGACCGGGGCCCTGGGCTATTTCGTCCCCGACTTCGCCAATCCCACCGGCCAGAGCCTGACCCTGGCCGAGCGCGAGACCCTGCTCGACCTGGCCGGCGATCTGGACATGACCCTGATCGAGGACGCCGCCTATCGCGAGTTGCGGTTCAGCGGCGAGGCCCTGCCGACCCTGCTGTCGCTGGATATCGCCCGCTCCGGCGGGATCGAGCAGGCGCGCACCCTGTTCTGCGGCACCTTCTCCAAGACCCTGTCGCCGGCCCTGCGCATCGGCTGGGTCTGCGGCCCCCGCGCGGTGATCGAGAAGCTGGTTTTGCTGAAACAGGGCGCCGACCTGCACGTCTCGACCATCAACCAGATGGTCGCCCATCGCGCCGTGATCGAGGGCTATGACCAGCATCTGGGCATGCTGCGATCGGCCTATGGCGCCAACGCCCGCAGCATTCTGAGCGCCCTGGAACGCCACATGCCGACCGGCGTCACCTGGTCGCGGCCGCAGGGCGGCATGTTCGTCTGGGTTTGGCTGCCGCCGGGGCTGGACGGCAAGGTCGTGCTGGAACGGGCCCTGGCCGAGGAGCGCGTCGCCTTCGTGCCCGGCGAGCCGTTCTTCGCCGAGGTCCCGACCGCCAACGCCCTGCGGCTCAGCTATTCACTGCCCTCGGAAACGCAGATCGAAGACGGCGTGGCGCGACTGGCGCGGTTGATTGGGCGGATGGGGTAGTGGGAAAACCTATCTGAAGCTCAGAAATCCTTGTCATCCCGGAAGCCTCGCAGAGGCTATCCGGGACCCAGGGGCAACCGCACTGCAGCGGCTCCTGGGTCCCGGCTCTCCGCTTCGCTGCGGCCGGGATGACAAAATTTATGAGCTCTAGTCCGGCGGCGAGGTCACCGTGGCCCCGCCCGCCTTCAGCCGATCCAGCACGCCATTGGCCGGCAGCAGGAAGGCCAGGTCGACCACCGCCACCGTGACGCCGGGCCGGTTCAGGGCGCTCGTCAACGCACTGGCTGACTGCCCGATCTGCTGCTCCAGAAGCTTGCCGCCGCCGGGTGATCGCAACAGGCAGCGCTGGGCGGCGCTGGCCGAATAGCGTGACCGGACGCTGGCCAGATCGCCCCGCGCCCAGTCAGACCCGATCGTGGTGGGCCGGCCGCCTTCATATTCCAGCTCGTCGAGGGCATCCGTCAGACAGGCCAGCTGGGCCTCCTTGGACAGCTTGCCGGCGGCGTTGACCACCGCGCTCATCCGGTACTGGCCCATGGCCTTGATCCTGACCTTGCGGGCCTTGGCCATCCGCTCGATGGTGCTGACAGGCTTGGCTTCGGACAGCCCGGCCGCCTGCCGGAAGTCCGACAGCAACAGGAAGCCGGCGATGGCCGGCGTCCAGCTTTTGTACTCGCCGGCGCCCTTTTTCGCCCGGGTGCGGCCCGAGATGAAACGCGCTTTCAGGTCCGGCGGCAGTTCGTCCTCCAGCCTGTCGCCCAGACCCTGACGCAGGCCCGCGCCGCCCTTCAGAACGAAGCCGGCGATCTGGCCCGGACCCACCGAGGCCTTGGGCGGCGCCAGCAGCAGGTCGGCCTGACCGAGTGCGCGTTCCAGGCGGGGGCTTTTCCAGGCCAGCTGATGAGGCAGGGGCGCGGCTGAGCCGACCACATAGAGCCTAGCGCCACCCTTCTCGACCAGCCAGATCGCCGGCCCGGGCGCGCGGGCGACCACCAGCAGCTCCTCGACCACCGCGCTGCCGGGACCGTCGGGGACGGAACCCAGGTCGATGGTCTGGGCGTGGGCGGGGGCTGAGAGCGTCAGGCAAAGCGCCAGAGCGGACAGGGCGATCTTCAGGTTACACCTCGCAGCCTGCAATCCTTCCCTTCTCCCCTTGCAGGAGAAGGTGTCATCCAAAGGATGACGGATGAGGGGTCGCACCGGACAGGCCGGGAAACCCCTCACCCGACCCCGGCTGAGTTTATCCTAAGGGCGCGCGCGTCGCGCGACCCGGGGCCGGGGCCACCCTCTCCCGCAAGGGGAGAGGGATAAGTCCTCAAGCCCCCGGCGGCACCGGGAAGCCGCGGTCGCGCATCAGGGCGCCGATCTTCACGTCGCGGCCGCGGAAGGCCTTGAACTGATCGACCGGATCAACCGAATTGCCCTTCGACATGATGGTGTCGATCAGCCGCTGGCCGGTCGGCTTGTCGTAGAAACCGCCGGGGGCCTCTTGGAAGGCCTCGGCGACGTCGGCGGTCAGGGTGTCGGCCCACAGATAGCTGTAATAGCCGGCCGAATAGCCGTCGCCCGAGAACACGTGGCCGAACTGCGGCGTGCGGTGGCGCATGACGATCTCGCGCGGCATGCCCAGCTTGTTCAGCTCGTCGCGCTCGAACGCGTCGGGATCGATGTCCACGTCGCCGGCCAGGTGCAGCTTCATGTCGATCAGGGCGCTGGCCAGATATTCGGTGGTGGAGAAGCCCTGGTTGAACTTGTCCGCCGCCTTGATCTTGTCGACCAGGGCCTGGGGGATCGGCTCGCCGGTCTTGTAGTGGACGCAGAACTTGGACAGCACCTGCGGGGTCGGCAGCCAGTGCTCGTTCAGCTGGCTGGGGAACTCGACATAGTCGCGCGCCACGTTGGTGCCCGACACGGTCGGATAGGTGGCGTTGGCGTTGAGCCCATGGATGGCGTGGCCAAATTCGTGGAACAGGGTGGTGGCGTCATCCCAGGAGATCAGCACCGGCTCGCCAGGCGCGCCCTTGATGAAGTTGGAGTTGTTGGACACCAGCGTGGTGATCTCGCCCTTGAACCGCTCCTGGGTGCGATAGGCATTCATCCAGGCGCCCGAGCGCTTGCCCTCGCGGGCATAGGGATCAAAGTACCACAGGCCCACATGCTTGCCGGCGCGGGTCACCTCATAGACGGTGATGTCCTCGTGATAGACCGGCAGGCCTTCGACCTTCTGGTACTGGAAGCCATAGACCTCGCCTGAGGCCCAGAACATCGCCTCGCGCAGCTTTTCCAGCTGCATGTACGGCTTCACCTCGTTCATATCGAGGTCGTACTTGGCCTTGCGGACCTTCTCGGCATAGTAGCGATAGTCCCACGGCTCGATCTTGAAGCCGCCCTTTTCAGCGTCGACGATGGCCTGCATGGCCGCCACGTCGATGGCCACCTGAGCAATGGCCGGGGTCCACACCGCCTCCATCAGGGCCATGGCCCGTTCAGGCGTCTTAGCCATGGCGTTTTCCAGGCGCCAGTGGGCGTGGGTCTTGAAGCCCAGCAGCCTGGCGCGCTCGACGCGCAGCTTGAGGATCTTGGCGATCAGGGCGTTGTTGTCGGTGGCGCCGCCGCCATCGCCGCGATTGACGAAGGCCTTCCAGACCTTCTCGCGGGTGGCGCGCACCGGTGAATAGGTCAGGTAGGGATCGACGCTGGAGCGGGTGTTGACGATGATGAACTTGCCTTCCAGCTTGCGCTGGGCGGCGCTGGAGGCGGCGTTGGCCTTCAGCGACTCCGGCAGGCCGACCAGGTCGGCGTCGGTCAGCGCGATATAGGTGTTTTCGTCGGCCAGCTGGTTCTGGCTGAACTTGGTGAAATACCCGGCCATCTCGGTGTTGATCGCCGCAACCCGCGCCTTGGCGGCGGGGTCGAGCTTGGCGCCGGCCCGCACGAAGTTGGTGTAGTAGATCCACAGCACGCGCTGCTGCTCAGAGGTCAACTTGGCCTTGTCCGGCGAAGTGTAGATCGTCTCGATGCGTTTGAAGAGCGCGGCGTTCTGGGTGATCTTGTCGCCGAAGCTGGCCAGCTTGGGGTCCATCTCCTCCTCGACCGTCTGGAATTCCGGGGTGCTCATATTGCCGCCCCAGATGCCGTAATAGCAGTAGAGGTCCGACAGGCTGCGGCCGCTGTCTTCCAGGGCGGCGATGGTGTTGTCGAAGGTCGGCGCGGCCTTGCTGGCGGTGATGGCGTCGATCTCGGCCAGGTTCTTGGCCATGGCCGCTTCCAGGGCCGGCTTGAAGTCGGCGACCTTGACCTTGTCGAAGGCCGGCACGCCGCCATAGGGGCCCGTCCACTTGGCCAGCATGGGATTGCCGTCGGCGGCCATGGCGAAGCTCGGATTGAGGGTCGCGGCGACGCCGGTGGCGGCGGCCGATGCGAGGAAGGTACGACGTTGCACGGATGATCTCCGGTGGAAGTGTTGGCGGCGACCCTAGGCCAGCCCCGGGCCGCCGTCACATGACACGACCGTAACCTTTGACCTCGGCCGAAAAGCGGCAGCTTGGCAGCGTGGACGAAACGCGCGGGCGAGGCTAAACCAGCGCCATGTCCATCGGCGTCTTTGACTCAGGGGTTGGCGGTCTTTCCGTCCACCGCGCTCTCGTGCAACGCCTCCCGCAGGCGGATTTCACCTATCTGGCCGACCAGGCCAACGCGCCCTATGGCGTGCGCACCGGCGAGGAGATCGTCGATCTTACCCGCGCCGGCTGCGAGCGCCTGTTCGACACCGGCGCCAGTCTGGTCGTGCTGGCCTGCAACACCGCCAGCGCCATCGCCCTGCGCCGCCTGCAGCAGACCTGGCTGCCCGGCTATCGCAAGGCGCTGGGCCGGCCGGTCAGCGTGCTGGGCATTATCGTGCCGACCATTGAGGCCGCCACCGGCCTGCCCTGGGAGCACGAGGCCGAGCGGCGCGGCGACAAGGTCGAGCAGCTGGACGTACTGGGCGTGTTCTCGACCCCGGCCACGGCGCGCTCGCGGGTCTACGAGATCGAGATCGACAAGCGTAAACAGGACCTGGCGGTGTTCTCCCAGCCCTGCGGCGACCTGGTTCCGATGATCGAGGCCGACGCCGGCGTGGTCGAACTGGCCAAGGCCGTCGAGGCCCATGTCGAGGCGCTGAAGACCCGCATCGGCCGCTATCCGCACCGGGTAGTGCTGGGCTGCACCCACTATGAGATCATCGCCGACATCTTCCGCGCCGCCCTGCCGGCCGGCACGCCGCTGATCCAGCAACCCGCCGCGACGGCGGACGCGCTGGAGCTTTATCTGGAGCGCCATCCGGAGCTGGATCCGGGCACGGGCGGGTCGCGGGCGTTCCTGACCACCGGAACGCCGGGCCCGCAGAACGGCCTGGTCGAAAGCTTCTGGGGTGGCCCGCTGCGGTTCGAGGCGGCCTAGCGGTCGAAACGCACACAACGCATCATGGTCTCCGGGTTCGCCCCGGCCGCTTCGCGCCTCTCCACACTAACTCAGCGAGCCGTCGCGTGAGGCCGAGACGCCGGGTCCCCTAGACCGCCGCGTGGTCCTTCAGGACCCCTAGCGGAACAATCGCCAGCATCTCCTCGTGGGAAGCCTCCAGCACCACCGGCGGGGCCAGGCCCGCATCGAGGGCGTCTTTCCAGCGGCCGGCGCACAGGCACCAGCGGTCGCCGGCCTTCAGACCCGGGAAGGCAAATTCGGGTCGGGGGGTGGAAAGGTCATTGCCCGCCGCCTTGGAGAACACCAGGAACGAGTCGGTCATCACCGCGCAGACGGTATGGAGGCCCAGATCATGCGGACCGGTCTCGCAGCAGCCGTTGCGGTAAAAGCCCGTCACGGGGTTCACGGAACAGGGGCCCAACTCCCCACCCAGAACATTGCGGGCGTTCTCGTCATAGCGCGTGGTCATGCAACGATCCTATCCCGCTTCGCGCGATCCGTGACCAAGATTAGCGCGCGTCGAACGTCTTTGCTTTTGCCGTGGCCCGCGCGTGATTAAGAAGGCTGTATAAGAAAAGACCGCAGGAAAGTTTGCATGTCCACCGTCGCCCGGCCGCGCCGCAGCGCTCTCTATATGCCCGCCTCGAACGCCAAGGCGGTCGAGAAGGCGCGCACCCTGGACGCCGACGTGATCATTCTCGACCTCGAGGACGCCGTGGCCCCCGAGATGAAGGCGGCCGCCCGCGACGCGGCCGTGGCGGCCGTCAAGGCCGGCGGCTTTGGGGCCCGCGAGGTGGTGATCCGCACCAATGGCCTCGACACGCCCTGGGGCGCCGACGATCTCGCGGCCGCCGCCGAGGCCGGCCCCGACGCGGTGCTGGTGCCCAAGGTCAATGACGCCGACGACGTGCGGCTCTATGACTCCGCCCTGCACGCCGCGCCCAGCACGATGCGGCTGTGGACCATGATCGAGACCGGCAAGGCCGCTTTCCACCTTTGGGAAATCGCCGCCGCCAGCCAGACCACGCGACTGTCGACCTTCGTGATGGGGGTCAACGACTTCGCCAAGGAGATGCGGGCCCGCCAGACGCCGGACCGCGCGCCGTTCCTGCCGCTGCTGACCCTGTCGGTCGCCGCCGCCCGGGCCCACGGCCTGACCATCCTGGACGGGGTGCACAACGACATCGAGGATCTGGACGCGCTGGAGACGGTCTGTGTCCAGGGCGTCGACTTCGGCTTTGACGGCAAGACCCTGATCCATCCCAAGCATCTGGAGATCTGCAACCGGGTGTTCTCGCCGTCCGCCGACGAGATCGCCTGGAGCCAGGCGGTGATCGCCGCCTTCAAGGCGCCCGAAAATACGGGCAGAGGGGCCTTGCGGGTCGACGGCAAGATGGCCGAGCGCCTGCATCTGGCCCAGGCCGAGCGCCTGGTCCTGGTCGCGGACGCCATCGCCGCCAGGGTCGGTTAGGATCTGTTGATGCGGGCTCTGGCTCTTCTTTTCGCGCTGTTCGCCGGGCCGGTTCTGGCTCAGGAGGCGCCGGTGGCGACCGCGCCGCAACCGGTGGCCCCTGCCCTATCGGCGGATCCCTTGCCGACCCCGCCGGATCCGGCGCCCGGTCAATCGGTCCCTGTCGCCCTTGATCCGTTGGGCGATCTGATCACCCAGACCGGTACGACCGACGAGGAAGACGCCCCGCCGACCGCGCCGGCACCCTATCACAAGCCCACCCTGCTGCCGATTCCGACGCCGGAACCGCCCTCTGTGTCCTACCCGCCGGACGGCGACCATGCCGTGCCGCAGGGCAGCTATGTCCCGGCCGAGCGGATCTACGAGATGCGGGTCAAGGGCTCGATCGTCGCCGCCCAGGGCCTGCAGGGTCCGCTGGACGGCGGCTGGAAGGTCTTGGGTCCCGATGGATCGACCCTCTACGTGCTGCAGATCGTTGATCCGGCCGGGGGCTATGGTCCGGTTGAGGGCGCCTGGCGCGACGTGCGCCGGGCCGGCGCGGTCGGCTCGACCGGCCTGATCGAAAGCGTCGAACGTTCGGGCTCCGACCTTGTCGTTCGCTTCAGCCCCAGGGGCGGCCCGCCCACCGTGCTGAGCCTCAGCCCGGCCGGCTCGACCCGCTGGAGCGGCAATCTCTATGACGCCGGCGTCAACCAGACGGTGACCGCCGACCGCGAGGCCCCGCCCAGTCTGCCGCCGGGCTATGTGATCCAGGGCCGCGGACCGGTGATCTGGGGCGCGCCCCGCGCCGCGCCGGCCCGCTCGACCCCGGCCAGGGCGGCGGTCTGCTCGACCAAGGGCAAGACCGGCAAGGCGCTGAAGGCCGCCAAGGCCAAGTGCGCGGCCGCCGCCAAGAAGGGCGGCGCGAAAGGCAAGGCCGTCGCCAAGGGCAAGAAGGGCTCCAAGGCCAAGGCGACCCCCGCCCGTAAGGGCAAGGCGACGGCGAGCAAGAAGAAGGCTCCGGCCAGGAAGGCGCCGAACCTGCGCTAAAGGCTCAGGGCCGTCTTCGCCGCCGCGACCGCAGCCTCGAGGACATCCGGCGCGAAAGCCTCGGCGGGGCTGTGGCCCCAGACCGGCCCCGGCCAGGCCGGATCGCCGATCCGCCGGCCGATGACATGGACGTGCAGTTGCGGGGTGACATTGCCCAGGGCGCCTACATTCAGTTTGTCGGCCCCAAGGTCCAGGGCGATGCCCAGGTCCCGCACGGCCTGACCAGCCAGGACGATCTCGTCCAGCAGGGCGATGCGGTCGGCCGCCGACAGGTCCTCGATCTCGCGCAGACCGGCCTGGCGTGGGATCAGCACGATCCACGGATAGCGAGCGTCCCGCTGCAGCCGGGCCTCGCAAAGACGCAGGTCGCCCAGCGGCTCGGAGGTGGCGACAAAGGCCGGGTCCAGAACGAACTCAGCCACGTTTTGGAACTGCCGCCCAATAGTCGAAGTCGAGGATGACGTGCTCGTTATAGACCCCCGCCTCGTCCTTGCCCGGGAAGTCGTCGCAGGGCCGGTCCTTGGTCGCCACCAGCCGCAGGCGCAGGGCCCCGACGCCGTCTCCAAGGTCGGCCTTGTCCAACACCTCGCTCCAGGCGAACACCGTGGCCCCGGCGAAATAGGGGCTGACATGGCGGCCACCATTGATCGCCAGGATCAGGCCGGCGTTCTGCAGGCCGTTAAACGACAGGGCCTTGGCGGTGGAGATCACCACGCCGCCATAAACGAGGCGCCGGCCCGACGGGTCCTTGGCGCGCTCGAACTGGTTGAAATGGACCTTGGCGGTGTTCTGCCAAAGCCGGGTGGCCATGGCGTGCTCAGCCTCCTCGATGGCCATGCCGTCGACATGGTCGATCCGCTCGCCGATCTCGTAGTCCTCGAAAGCGTGCGGCGCGCCACCCAGGGCGTAGTCGTACTTCGAGAAATCCAGGGTCGCGGGAATGATCAGATCCCTAGCCGCCACAGCCTCGGCCAGCTTCGGGGTCGCCTGCTCGGGGACCTCCGCCTCGGCCGAGCGCTTGCGCACCATCACCCAGCGCACATAGCTCAGAACCCGCTCGCCGCGCTGGTTGGTCCCGGTGGTGCGCACATAGACGACGCCGGTCTTGCGGTTGGAATTTTCCTTCAGCCCGATGACCTCGGACTCGGCCATCAGGGTGTCGCCCGGATACACCGGCGCCAGGAACAAGCCCTCGGCATAGCCCAGATTGGCCACGGCGTTGAGACTGATGTCGGGCACGGTCTTGCCGAACACGATGTGGAAGGCGATCAGCGGATCCACCGGGGCTGCGGGCAGACCGCTGGCCCGGGCCACCTCGTCAGACGAGAACAGCGAAAAGCGCGGGCCGTAGAAGGCGGTGTAAAGCGCCACATCCCCCGCCGTGACCGTGCGCGGCGTCGCGTGGACCAGCACCTGGCCCAGCCGGAAGTCCTCGAAATAGTTCCCGGGGTCGGTCTTGCTCATCCCTGCACGTCCTTATCGTTGTTCAGACAGTCTTGCCGCAGTGCAGCGAAACGGGAAAGGGGGCTTGAGGCTTGGCCGCTCCGGGCGTAGACCGCCGCGAGAATTTTCATCTACAGTCCTGACGGAGACCCTATGGCTCGCGCGAAGATCGCCCTTATCGGCGCCGGCATGATCGGCGGTACCCTGGCCCATATCGCCGCTCGCGAAGAGCTTGGCGACATCGTCCTGTTCGACATCAGCGAAGGCACGCCGCAGGGCAAGGCCCTCGACCTGGCCGAAGCCTCGGCGGTGTTTGGCAAGGACATCAGCCTCAAGGGCGCCAACGACTATGCCGACATCGCCGGCGCAGACGTCTGCATCGTCACCGCCGGCGTGCCGCGCAAGCCGGGCATGAGCCGCGACGACCTGCTGGGCATTAACCTGAAGGTCATGAAGGCCGTCGGCGAAGGCATCAAGGCCCACGCCCCCAACGCCTTCGTGATCTGCATCACCAACCCGCTCGACGCGATGGTCTGGGCGCTGCAGCAGTTCTCGGGCCTGCCCAAGGAAAAGGTCATCGGCATGGCCGGCGTCCTGGACTCGGCGCGTTTCGCCTACTTCCTGGCCGAAAAGACCGGCGTTTCGGTCGAAGACATCCACGCCTGGACGCTTGGCGGCCACGGCGACGACATGGTGCCGATGGTCCGTCACTCGACGGTCGGCGGCCTGCCGCTGCCGGAACTGGTCAAGCAAGGCTGGATGACCCAGGAAGAGCTCGATGGCATCGTCAAGCGCACCCGCGGCGGCGGCGGCGAGATCGTCGCCCTGCTGAAGACCGGTTCGGCCTTCTATGCTCCGGCTGAAAGCGCCATCGCCATGGCCACCAGCTATCTGAAGGACAAGAAGCGCGTCCTGCCGTGCGCCACCTTCCTGACCGGCCAGTACGGCCTGGACGGTCTCTATGTCGGCGTGCCGGTCGTCATCGGCGCCGGCGGCGCGGAAAAGATCGTCGAGTTCGAAACCAATGACGAAGAGAAGGCGATGTTCGCCGCCTCGGTCGCCTCGGTTAAGGGCCTGATGGAAGCCTGCAAGGCCATCGACCCCTCGCTGGTCTAGGCTTTGACTTCAGTCTGAATGACGAAGGGCGGCTCCTCGCGGAGCCGCCCTTTTTCGTGGTCGCTGGCCGGCGTCAGTGCGCGGCGTCGCCCGGCTCGGCCGAGATCTCTTCCAGCGTCTTGCCCACTTGCTTGGCGCCATAGTCCTTGGCCACATCGCCCAGCGACAGGATGCCGGTCAGGGCCCCTGCGTCGTTGAGCACGATCAGGCGGCGGATCTGGTGGCTGGCCATCTTGGCCGTGGCGTCTGCCAGGGCGTCGTCATCCTTGACGCTGAACACTTCGCCGTCGGTCATGGCTTCGGAAATCGGCGAGTCGAAGCTGCGGCCTTCGGCGACCACGCGCAGAACGATGTCGCGGTCGGTGACCAGACCTACCACCTTGCCGTCATCGACGATTGGCACCGCGCCGGTTTCGACGTGGGCCATCATCTGGGCGACCTTGCGCACCGTATCGGTGGGGGCGGCGGTCGAGACCTGGCCGGTCATGGCGTCGCTGACTTTCATGGGGGTAACCTCGTGGTGTGAACTCGAACCCCCTAAACCCTTGCCGATCACCTCGCGTTCCCCGCTTTCGCTTCGGAGGCGTCCGCCCTATCTGTTCGCCACATCTTCCAGCGGAGTTTCCATGACCCTTTCCATGCATCAGGCTAGCGTCCCCGTCTTCGTCCAGGGCCTGAAGGGTCTGAAGGGCGTGCTGACCAAGGCGGCCGCCCAGGTCGAAGCCAAGGGCTGGGACGCCGACGCCCTGCTGAAGGCGCGGCTCTATCCCGACATGTTCCCGCTTCTGCGCCAGGCGCAGATCGCCACCGACTTCGCCAAGGGCTGCTGCGCGCGCCTGGCCGGTGAAGACGTGCCGGCCTGGGACGACACTGAAACCAGCTTCGCCGAGCTGATCGCCCGGGTCGACCGCGCCATCGCCTATGTCGAAGGCCTGGACGCCGGCAAGTTCGAGGGCGCCGAGGACCGTGACATCACCCTGACGCGTCGCGGCGAAACCAGCGTGGTCAAGGGCCTGACCTATTTCCAGACCCAGGCGCAGCCCAACTTCTTCTTCCACCTGACCACCGCCTACGCGGTCCTGCGCCACAACGGCGTCGAGATCGGCAAGCGCGACTATCTCGGGACCGTCTAGGGCTTCCGGAAAACGTGGATGGCCCCGACGCCGCTGATATCGATCGGGGCCATCGCGACCTCCAGCCCCGCCGCCTGCGCGAACGGGACCGGGTCGGCGAGATAATAGGTCAGCCGCTCGTGGCTGTGCCCGGCCGCAGCCCCGGGGGCGGCTTTGGTCACGAAGTCCAGCACCAGATCCATCCGTCCGAGCTTGGGATTGAAGCTGTGCTCCAGGATGTAGAGCGCGACATGACCGCCGCCCTCGAGAGCGTGCAGGAAAACCGGTTTGTCGGATGGCGGCGGCGGCTCTCGCATCCGGTCTTCCACGGGCAGGTGAAAAGCCGCCAGTCCACCCGGCTTCAGATGTCGCGCCACGCCCTTGAACGTATTCCTCCAGGCCGCGCCGGCCGGCACGTGGGCCAGAGTGAAATAGGTGCAAAGCACCAGATCGAAGGTCTCGCCCAGTGACAGCGAGGCCATGTCTCCCAGCTTGAACCGAAGGCGAGCGGCTGTTTCGGGGTCCAGAGCCTTTCGCTTGGCCTCGGCCTGGTCGAGCATGGCGGGCGCGATGTCGAGGCCCAGAACGGAATGTCCGCGCTTGGCCAGATCCAACGCTATCCGGCCCGTTCCAGCCCCGAGCTCCAGGATCTGGCTGGGGTCCTTGGCAAGCCCGGCATAGACGTCCAGATCACCTGACAGCGTCTTGTCGGCGGCGGTCAGCAGATCGTAGTGAACCGCCGAGAGGCCCTTGCTGGAATAGTACGGCCGGGTGGTCGGGGCCATTCGTGCGCCTTGAGCGGTGATCAGGATCGGGGCGTGACCCTGAACGACGGATCGCGGGCTTGTCCAGACTCGACGTCCCAACGCCCGGCTTTGACTCTTCGCCATTTCCTGTGCATAAGCGCGCGCTTCCGGCGCTTCATCAGCAGCGCCTCTACCGTCACGACCCCAGCCCGCTAGCGCGGGATCCATCTGGACGAGGCCGGTGAGGACCCCCGTCGACGTGATCGTCCACGGGGGCTGATTGCGTTTGGAGATTTGGGTTCAAACAGGGTTCGACATGTTCGACGGCCTTACAGAGCGGCTCTCCGGCGTATTCGACCGCCTCGGCGGTCGCGGCGTGCTGTCCGAAAAGGATATCGACGAGGCGCTGCGCGAGGTCCGCGTCGCCCTGCTGGAAGCCGATGTCGCCCTGCCGGTGGTCAAGGACTTCATTAGCAAGGCCAAGGAACTGGCGTCGGGCGAAGCGGTCATCCGCTCGGTCAAGCCGGCCGACCAGGTGGTCAAGATCGTCTATGACGGTCTGGTCGACATGCTGGGCGGCGAGGAGCCGACCGGCCTGAACCTGGCCCTGAACCCGCCGTCGGTGATCCTGATGACCGGCCTGCAGGGCTCGGGCAAGACCACCACCACCGGCAAGCTGGCCCTGCGCCTGAGCAAGAACGAGCGCCAGAAGGTGCTGGTCGCCTCGCTCGACACCCGCCGCCCGGCCGCCATGGAACAACTGGCCATGCTGGCTCAGCAGGTCGGGGTCGAGAGCCTGCCGATCGTCGCCGGCCAGAGCGCCGTCGATATCGCCAAGCGCGCCATGAGCGCCGCGCGCCTCGGCGGCTACGACGTCCTGATCCTCGACACCGCCGGCCGCACCACGCTGGACGAGGCGATGATGAGCGAAGCGGCGGAAATCGCCCGCATCGCCCAGCCGACCGAGACCCTGCTGGTCGCCGACAGCCTGACCGGTCAGGACGCGGTTCGTACCGCCAAGGCCTTCCACGAACGCCTGCCCTTGACCGGCCTGATCCTGACCCGCGCCGACGGCGACGGCCGGGGCGGCGCGGCGCTGTCGATGCGCCATGTCACGGGCCTGCCGATCAAGTTCCTCGGCGCCGGCGAGAAGGTCGACGCGCTGGACGTGTTCGACGCCCGCCGCGTGGCTGGCCGCATCCTGGGTCAGGGCGACGTTGTCGCTTTGGTCGAGCGCGCCGCCGCCGATCTGGACCATGCCGAAGCCGAGCGCATGGCCAAGAAGCTGGCCAAGGGCCAGTTCGACCTCAACGACCTGTCGTCGCAGCTGTCGCAGATGCAGAAGATGGGCGGCATGCAGGGCATCATGGGCCTGCTGCCCGGCGTCCAGAAGGCCAAGAAGCAGATCGCCGAAAGCGGCATCGACGACAAGGTTTTCCTGCGCCAGCAGGCGATCATCAGCTCGATGACCAAGCTGGAGCGCAAGAAGCCCGACATCCTGGCCGCCTCGCGCAAGCGCCGCATCGCGGCCGGCGCCGGGGTGGAGGTGGCCGAGGTCAACCGCCTGCTCAAGCAGCATCGCCAGATGGCCGATATGTTCAAGGCCATGTCCAAGGACGGCGGCAAGAGCCTGGCCCGGATGGCCGGCATGATGGGCGGCGGCGACATGTCGCGCCTGAAAGCCATGGGCGGCGGCAAGCAGGCCGCGCCTGATCAACAGAATTCCGCGGGAGGCCTGCCGGGTCTTCCCGGTCTCGGCGGTGGCGGCGACGCCAAGCCGAACCTCCTTTCCGGCCTGGGCGGCGGCCTGCCGCCCGGTTTCAACCCGTTCAAGAAATAGAACTCGAACTCAAGGACTACCGATATGCTGAAGATCCGTCTCGCCCGTGGCGGCGCCAAGAAGCGCCCGTACTACTCGATCGTCGTTGCTGACAGCCACTCGCCGCGCGATGGCCGTTTCATCGAAAAGGTCGGCACCTACAACCCGCTGCTCAAGAAGGACGACGCCGCTCGCGTTACCCTGAAGATCGAGTCGATCCAGGCCTGGATCGCCAAGGGCGCCCAGCCGACCGACCGCGTCGCGCGCTTCCTGGCCGCTCAGGGCATCGGCTCGTGGACCCACGGCAACAACCCTGAAAAGGGCGCACCGGGCAAGAAGGCCCAGGAGCGCATCACCGAGCGCGCTCAACGCGACGAAGACCGCAAGGCCGCCGACGTGAAGGCTGCTGAAGACGCCGCCGCCGCCGCCGTCCAGGCTGCTGAAGACGCCAAGGCCGCTGCCGAAGCTGCTGCCGAAGCCGCCGCCGCCGCTGCTGCGGAAGCCGCTGCTGCCCCGGCCCCCGAGCCGGTTGCTGAAGAAGCGCCCGCCGAAGAAGCCGCTGCCGAAGAGGCTCCGGCCGCTGAAGCCGCTTCTGAAGAGGCCCCGGCCGCCGAAGCTGAAAAGACCGAAGGCTAAGGCCTTTTGCGCTGTCGCCCCGGTCTTCGGATCGGGGCGGCGATGCAACATCTTCGATGAGCACCCCCTCCCCCGCCAACCTGATCCTCGTCGGCCGCGTCGCCGGCGGCTTTGGCGTGCGCGGCGAGGTGAAGATCGCCACCTATACCGAAGAGCCGATGAGCCTGGCCGGCTTCAAGGCGCTGCTGCGCCAGGATGGCTCGCCGGCCCTGACCATCGTCTCGGCCCGCGTGGCCAAGGAAGGCCTCGTCACCCGCTGCAAGGGGATCGAGACCAAGGAGGCCGCCGACGCCCTGCGCGGCCTGCGTCTGTATGTCCCCCGGGATTCCCTGCCCGAGCCGGACGAGGATGAATTCTACCTGACCGACCTGGTCGGCCTGGCCGTCCGCCACATCTCCGACAATACCCTGCTGGGTTCGGTCAAGAGCGTGCAGAACTTCGGCGCCGGCGACCTGCTCGAGATCCAGCCCGCCCTGGGCGGCCAGACCTGGTTCCTGCCCTTCACCCGAGCGGCCGTACCCGAGGTGAAGATCCAGGAGCGCTTGATCCTCGCCGATCCGCCCGCCTTGGTGGGAGAACCGGAAGGTCCGGTCGAAGAGGCCGATGACAGCGACGGCGCCGAGCGCCACTACGACTGACGACGGCCAATTCCAGGAGTTCGAGGACATGGCGACCGACGGGAAGTGGCGGGTCACCGCCTCGCGCTATGTTCACAAGGATCGCTGGATCGCTGTTCGGGCGGACGATTGCGTCACCGAAGAGGGCGCGGTGGTCGCCCCCTATTACGTGCTGGACTATCCCGACTGGGTCGAGATCATCGCCCTGGACGCCGATGACAATGTGTTGCTGGTCAAGCAGTACCGACATGGCATGGGCGGTAGGTCGATCGAACTGCCCGCCGGTGGCATGGAGCCGACCGACGCCGATCCGCTGCAGGCCGCCAGTCGCGAACTGCTGGAAGAGACCGGATGCGCCGGCGTTCTGACCCTGGTCGGCGAAACGCGGGCCAACGCCGGAACCCACTCCAACCGCACGCACATCGTCCTGGCGCGTCAGGTGGCGAAGGTCTCAGAGCCCAAGGACGACCCGACCGAGCGGATCGAGAGGCTCTGGGTCCCGGCAGTCGAGGCGCTGCGCATGGCCCTGGCGGGCGAACTGACCGTCGGCATGCAGGTCGCCTCGCTCCTGCGCGGCCTGGCTCAAGCCGGCGTTGCGTCAATCCGCCTGGCGAACCCGGCTAGGTCTTGATGCGCATCAGGCCTTTCTGCGCCACCTATGCCGAAGAGCCCATGAGCCTCGCCGAAGGGGCGGCGCAAGAGGATTGATCTCGAAATCAATCAAAGAGAGAGTATTACAACCGACACTCTCAAAGCGATTTCCAGCCCTATGCCCGTCGATCTACCCGCCGCCGACAGGGCGTTTGCCCATATCCATCAGATCCGGGGCCAGAGTGTCGTTCTCGACGACGCGATCGCCGCTCTGTTCGGCGTCGAGACCCGGCGCCTCAACGAACAGGTCCGCCGCAATGCCGCTCGGTTCGAGGGCTATGCCTTCCAACTGACGGCGGGAGAGATCGCCAACTTGATATCGCAAAATGCGACATCAAGTTCCTGGGGCGGCCGGCGCAAGCATCCCTGGGCCTTCACCGAACACGGCGTGGTCATGGCGGCGACGGTTCTGAAGTCCGATTCCGCCATCGCCGCGATGAAGATGATCGTCGAAGTCTTCGTCAGTGCGCGTCGAAGACAGGACGCCTCAGCGCAAATCACCAACGGCGTGAGTGTTGGAAACGGCCTGATCCCCAGGCTGACCCAGGCGATGGCGGCGGTGCTGGATTCGGTGGTGAACCAGCATCACGGAACCTCGGTCCGGGAGGAGGCCCAGGACCTGCTGGACCGCTCCATCGCCCATCTGAAGGATCGGCTATCGCGCGCCGGTCTGGAAAATGAGGAACTTGCAGCCCGGGCGACCAAGCTTCTGGCGGAAGCCTAGGCCAGCAAGGCGACCGCCGCCAAGACCCAAGCCGAGGCCGGCGAAATCGAATTGCGTGTCCTGGCGCGCAAGCTCCAGCTGGTGATCGAAGCCGAGCGCGCAATGACCGGGGGCGATATCGAACGGTTCGTCGGCGTCCTTGAACGGCTGGGCGGTTAGAGGCCCTACGTCTTGATCCGCATCAGGCATTCCTGCGCCACCGAGGCCAGCAGGGTGCCGTCCTGGCTGAACATCTGGCCGCGCACCATGCCGCGACCCTGCGAGGCGCTGGGGCTGTCCTGGGCAAACAGGGTCCAGTCATTGAAGTTGAAGGGCCGGTGGAACCACATGGCGTGGTCCAGGCTGGCCGACTGCAGGCCGGGCGTGGTCCAGATCAGGCCGTGGGGACGCAGGGCGCTTTCCATGAAGGCCATGTCAGAGGCATAGGCCAGGGCCGCCTGCTGCATCTTGACGTCGTCGCCGATCGGGGCGCGAGCCCGCATCCAGACCTCCTTGGTGCCCGATTTCTTCTCAGGCTTGACCGGGTTCTGCGGATCGACCCAGCGGATGTCGATCGGACGCGGCTTGTCCAGGAAGCGCAGCATCCTGGGGTGGACCTGGTCACCCAGGCTGCGCAGGAAGTCGCCCTCGGTCTGGACAGCCTCTGGCGCCGGAGCGGCGGGCATCGGCGACTGGTGCTCGAAGCCCTCTTCAGGCGTCTGGAACGAACAGGCCAGGTTGAAGATCTGCTCGCCATTCTGGATCGCAGCCACCCGCCGGGTCGTGAAGGTGCCGCCGTCGCGGGCCCGTTCCACCTCGTAGAGGACGGGAGTGTTCACATCGCCGGGCCGGATGAAATAGGCATGCAGCGAGTGGCAGATCCGCTCGGGAACGGTCTTGTAGGCGGCCAGCAGGGCCTGGGCGATGACCAGGCCGCCAAAGATGCGCGGAAAGCCGTCATTGGGGCTGGTTCCACGGAACAGGTTCACCTCGATGGCTTCGAGGTCGAGGATGTCGGCGAGGTTTTCAGGCGTCTGCATGGCGATGGGTTATTCCCCAAGCGCCGCCGGGGCAAGACGCGACCTTGCGTCATGTCGTCCCGATCGCCATCGTTTAGGCATGCCGCCACCGATCGTGCACCACCCTGCCTTCCGGGCCGAGATGCCAGTGGGGCACCGGTTTCCGATGGACAAGTTCTCGCGGCTGGCCGCTGTGCTCGAGCGCGAGGGCCTGCCGGGGGCCGATGGATTTCATCTTCCAGAGCCGGTCGACGTCGAAACTCTGCGGCTGGTCCACACGGAAGATTATGTGCGTGGCGTTATCGAGCAGTCGCTGCCCGCCGACATCGTGCGCCGCATCGGCATGCCCAACAGCGAGTCAGTAGCGCTCCGGGCGCGGTCGGCCACGGGCGGCACGCTGCTGACCGCGCGACTGGCCCTGGAGTACGGCCTGGCCTGCAACACCGCGGGCGGCAGCCATCATGCGGCGGCCGAGAGCGGGGCGGGTTTTTGCGTGTTCAACGACGTCGCCGTTGCGGCGAAACGCCTGCTGGCCGAAGGCGCGATCGGCAAGGCGCTGGTGGTGGATCTGGACGTCCACCAGGGTGACGGCACGGCGCGGATCTTCCTGGATGATCCCAGCGTCTTCACGTTCTCGATGCACGCCGAAAAGAACTTTCCGGCCCGCAAGGCGGTCAGCGATCTGGATATCGATCTGGCAGACGGAACCGGCGACGAGGTCTATCTGGCGACGCTGGCGGAGATCCTGCCGGCGCTGCTGGCGCGCGAGGCCCCTGATCTGGTGTTTTTCAACGCCGGGGTCGATCCGCACGTGGATGACAAGCTGGGGCGTCTGTCCCTGAGCGACGACGGCCTGGCGCGGCGCGAGGCGTTCGTTCTGGGCTGTTGTCTGGAGAGGCAGATCCCCGTGGCGGGGGTAATCGGCGGCGGATATGACGCCGACATCGATCGTCTGGCGCATCGTCACGCCCTTCTCCACCGGGCTGCCCGTGAGGCCTTCAAGGCCTGAGGGCGGCAAGCCCGGTGGAGCTATGCGGCGGTCACTTAGAAGCTCGTGGCGAGCGAACCGACGATAACAACGAGCGGCAGAACCGCGAGAACCAGGGTGGCGAAGCCGGCGATGGCGTTGGTCTTGATGGTCATGGTCTTGATCCCTTTTGTTGGCCGCCGCGGTTGTTCGCGTCCGGTGAACAGGGATATAGGCCCGCCGTTTGGTGAATACCCGTTACCTTTGCGTCATGAAGGCTTTTTAAGGAACTTCCAGCCATCAATTAGCATTACATTGGTGTAATTTTATGTGAACGGCACCGGTCGGAGCAATATTTTACTTCGTCCCATACCGCTTCCCACTTCTTTCGCCACGTGAACGGGCGACCGCAGGACAAGCACGGTTTGGAGGGCAGATCGCCCTTGCGGACGGCCTTGCCGCCACTGCGTCCGCCGCGTGAGGTCCGGCCCTGGGTCATGCCCTCCCCTACTCCTCGGACTGCGCGACCAGGAAAATACCCCGCAGCGTGGCGATCGGTGCGGCGCGGGTTTCCTGCCAGGCCTCGACATGGACGTTGGCGACCCGGCGGCCCAGTTTCTTGATCGTGGCGCGGGCATAGGTGGTCACAGGCCGGCCCGAGCGCAGATATTCGATCGAGACGTCCACCGTGCGCGGCTGGCGCTTCAGCGGCGCGGCCACCGACAGCTGGGCCAGGGCCGTCATTTCCATAAAGGCGCCCAGCACGCCGCCATGAATGGCCGGCAGCATCGGATTGCCGACGATGTGGTCGGAGAACGGCAGGATGGCGGTCATCTCGTCGCCGGCCAGTTCGGCGGTGATGCCCAGGAACTTGGCGTAGGGGATCGAGCCCAGCACGGCGACCAGGCGGTTTTCGGCGTCGCTCATGCGGCGTCTCCCGTCTTTTTGGCGGCCGGCGGGCCAGTGCGTGAAGGCTTCAGATTGGCCCCGGCCTTCTTGCCGGCGCTGCTGTCGAGCATGAAGGTCGCCTGGGCGGTCGCCACGGGATCTTCCGGGTCGTCCTCGTAGGCGACGGCGCGGACGAAGGCCACCGAGCGGGTGATCTTGTAGCAGTGGGCGCGGGCCAGCACGTCGCGACCCGGCTCGGCCGGGCGCATATAGTCAATGCGCAGGTCCAGGGTGGCGATCGAGGTCCAGGCCTCGAGGGCCGCATGCACGGCCTGGCCGCTGGCATGGTCCAGCAGGGTGGTCATCACCCCGCCGGCGATGACGCCGGTCTCGGGGTCGCCGACCATCTCGGGACGGTAAGGCACCTTGAGGATCGCGACGCCGTCGCCGATCTTCAGGGTGACAAAGCCCAGGGCCCGCGCCTGCGGGCTGCCCTCGTTCATCGCCGTGGCGATCATCCGGGTTTGTTCGTTGTCTTCGCTCATGCGGCTATGATTAGCAGTCCGCGCGTTGTCATATCCACTGTGATCAAGCCTGAAGACCTTCTCTGTCCCCGCCCGGGCGGCCTCTACTGCCCGCCGGGGGACTTCTATATCGACCCAGTCCGCCCCGTGGACCGGGCCGTGATCACCCATGGCCATGCCGACCACGCCCGCGCCGGCCATGGCGTGGTCGCCGCCACGCCGCAGACGCTGGCAATCATGGCCGTGCGCTATGGCGAGGATTTCGCCGGTCGCCGTGAGGTCGTGCCCTATGGCGGCAGCTTTACCCACAACGGCGTCGAGGTGACCCTGGTCCCGGCCGGCCACATCCTGGGTTCGGCCCAGGCAGTGGTGCGCTGGAAGGGCCTGACCATGGTGGTGTCCGGCGACTACAAGCGTCGTCGCGACCCGACCTGCGCGCGGTTCGAGCCCGTGCCCTGCGATGTCTTCATCACCGAGGCCACCTTCGGCCTGCCGGTGTTCCGTCATCCCGATGACGCCGGCGAGATCCGCAACCTGCTGGCCAGCGTCGCCCAGTTTCCCGACCGCACCCATCTGGTCGGCGCCTATGCTTTGGGCAAGGCCCAGCGGGTGATCCGGCTGTTGCGCGAGGCCGGCTGGGATCAGCCGATCTATGTGCATGGCGCGCTGGAGCGGCTGAACGCCCTCTACGAGGATCACGGGGTCGATCTGGGGCCTCTGCTGCCTGCCACCACAGAGCAGTCCAGGTCGGCCTTCGCCGGCCAGATCGTCATCGCCCCGCCTGCGGCCATCGCCGACCGCTGGTCGCGCCGTTTCGCCGATCCGGTCGACTGCTTCGCCTCCGGCTGGATGCGCGTGCGGGCCCGGGCCCGGCAGAGGGGCGTCGAGCTGCCGCTGATCCTGTCCGACCACGCCGACTGGGACGAACTGACGGCGACTCTGTCCGAGCTGCGCCCCGGCGAAGTGTGGATCACCCATGGGCGGGAGGAGGCCCTGCTGCGCTGGTGCGAGCTGGAGGGCTTGCCCGCGCGGGCCCTGCGGTTAGTGGGTTATGACGAAGAAGAGGGCGAGTAGGCCAGGGTTGATTTCGTCCCCCCGGCGATAGCCGCAACCCCCTGCCCCATCTCGTCTCACGCAACCCATGCTGCAGCTTTCGCGTTCCCCACTGACTCCAACCTGAACAAGACTTCATCGAACCGCCGTCAAATGGCCTCGCGACGGCCTTTCGCTCGACGCGTCGTCGGGGCAAAGGTTGAGTTCAAGGAGACCGCATGACGAAGACCCCGACCACCCGTCGCGCCCTGATCGCCGCCGCCGGCGCCAGCCTGGCCGCCGCCTCGTTCGGCGCGCCGGTGTTCGCCCAGTCCAGCACCCCAAAGGCCGCCGCCCTGACCCCCGAACAGAAGGGGCTGGTCGACAAGGCCACCGGCTACATCCAGGGCCTGACCTCGGCCAAGGGGCGGTTCATCCAGACCGACCAACGCGGCACGGTCACCCAGGGCACGCTCTTTATGCAGCGTCCAGGCAAGGCGCGCTTTGCCTATGAGGGCCCCTCTGGCCTTCTGGTCGTCAGCAACGGCAACAACGTCAACATCTTCGACAGCCGCCTGAAGACCTTCGAGAGCTATCCGCTGAGCCGCACCCCGCTGGCCCTGCTGCTGGCGCGCGAGGTCCGGCTGGATCGCGGCGTGGTCATCACCGACGTGCGCCGGCTGGCCGACGGCTTTACCATCGTCGCCCAGGACGCCCGGCGTCAGACCCTGGGCCGTATCAGCCTGGATTTCAGCGACGGCCCCGTCTCGCTGATCGGCTGGACGGTCAGCGACGTGAAGGGTGGCCAGATCCGCGTGCGCCTGGTCGATTTCGACAAGACCGGCGATCTGGACCCCAAGCTGTTTGTGCTCACAGACCCCCGCCCGCGACGCGCCGGAGCCAAGTCTTGAATGTGACATTCACACAACAGGCAAGAATCAACATCTTTGCCCCTTGACTATTAATCGTGCAGTGGCATATTTGACACGCATGGCGACGAGAGCCCGACCCTCTCCTCGCAAACCGTGCCGGATCCTATCCCCTCCCGGCCGCGGCATGAGAGACCCGACTTTCGCCCAGGCGCTTCAGGCGCCTGGGCGTTTTTCGTTTCCGGCGGCGTTCAAACCTTTTAGAGCCCAACCATGCGCCTCCGTATCGCCACCTGGAACGTCAACTCCGTCCGCCTGCGCGCCGAGCAGGTCGCCCGCTTCGTCGATGAGCAGGCGCCCGATGTGCTGTGCCTGCAGGAGATCAAGTGCCAGGAGGGCGAATTTCCCCGCGAAGCCTTCGAGGCCGCCGGTCTGCCGCACCTGAAGATCGCTGGGCAAAAGGGCTGGCACGGCGTGGCCATCGCCTCGCGCCTGCCGTTCGAGGACGTCCCGACCCTGATGACCTGCCGCGAGGGCCACGCCCGCTGCGTGGCGGTCAAGGTGGCCGGCGTCGACATCCAGAACTTCTACATCCCGGCCGGCGGCGACACGCCCGACCGGATCGGCAATCCCAAGTTCGACCACAAGCTCGACTTCTACGAGACCCTGACCGCCGCCCTGAAGAAGCGTGACCCGAAGGATCCGCTGATCGTCACCGGCGACCTCAATATCGCGCCGGGCGAAAATGACGTCTGGAGCCACCGCCAGATGCTGAAGGTGGTCAGCCACACGCCGGTCGAACTGGAAGCCTTCGACGCTATGATCAGGTCGATGGGCCTGCTGGACCTGCCCCGCCTGGCCGTCCCGGAACCCGAGAAGCTGTATTCCTGGTGGAGCTATCGCGCCGCCGACTTCCGCAAGTCCAATCGCGGCCTGCGCCTGGACCACATCCTGGCCAGCCCAGGCCTGCGCGACGCCGCCTTCGTCGACGGCAAGGTGTCGGCCAAGGTGCACGACACGGTGCGCGAATGGGAACGCCCCAGCGACCACGCGCCGGTGACGGCGGATCTGAAGGTTTAAAGGCGCCCGTCGAAAGGACTGCCGGCAAACGCGTTCCGGAAGCCTTCCCCCAGCTTGGGCGTCTTCTGGTCGGTTGGCGGACGCTCGCGCGCCAGGCTCTGTACGATCCTGACGGCCTCGGCGATGACGGGATTCCAGTCGCGCGGACGCGCCTGCCGGATCAGATGAACCGAGGCGTACCAGGGAAGGGTGGAGCCACCTTTCATGTAGCGCCACTCGGCGTTCTGGGGCAGCAGCGCGATGCAGGGTTTGCCCAGGGCGCCAGCCAGATGAACCGTCGCATTCTGGACCGAGATCACAAGATCCAGGGTCTCGATCAGGTCGGCGAAGTCCTGAAAGTCCAGCAGGTCTTCCGGCGGAAAGTGGCGAATGGGCGAGGCCAGGGTGGCGTTGACCTGTTCGATCTCGGCGGCGACGTCGCCATACTGAAGGCTGACAATCTGGCAGTCCGGCAATTCAAGCAGACCGCGTAAGGCTTCCAGTTCGACAGACCGTTCCGCTCGCCCGGTCTGCGGGACCCCGCCGCGCCACGAGATGCCCACTCTCAGGCCAGCGAGACGTTCACCCAGCCGCGTCGCCCAATGCGAAGCCCCGGCCGGCTGCGCCTTGAGATAGGGACGCGCAGGGAAGTCGGCCGCGACCCTGCGAAAGGCCGCCCCGAGGCTGCTCATCGCGAGCAGAACGTCCACGGCGCCGCTGTCGATCTGTGCGCCGCTCGGATGAACGAACGATACGCCCGGGAACGCGTTCTGGAGCACAGACATCAGCCGCGGCTCGCACAGACAGACGATGCTCTTGGCCACAAGCTGAAGGTCCGCGATCATGCTGGCGAACATCACCTGGTCGCCAATGCCCTGGTCACCCATCAGCAGCACGCGCTTTCCGACAAGGTCGGCGATCGTCGGGGCGGTCTTCAGCAGCGGAACAAGGGCCACCGGAACGACGCCGCGGGTCTGGGCAAGGTCTTCCGATCGCCACCGCGCCTCGTAGTCGGGCCAACCCAGGGCGAAATCGCCATTGGCCAGCCTGAGAAGTCCGCGTTGGTACAGCGGGACGGCCGAGTCCGGCCGCAAGAGGGCTGCCTGATCGAAATAGGCCAGGGCCTGTTCGCTTTCGCCCAGCACACGATGCATCTTGCCCAGGCGCACCAGGTTGTCGAAGGCGACGGTGTCGTCCTGCAGGGCCTCTGCATAGGCCTCGATCGCCTCCCGCTGGCGGCCGGAATTGGCCAGGGAGTCGCCGCGCAACTGCCACGCCGCGCCGAAGGCCGCATTTGTGGCCAGCGCTGCGTCGGCTATGGCCAGAGCGTCATCATAGCGGCCTTGCAGCTGGAGAATCCGGCCCAGGATCCAGAGGGGCTGGGGCGCCGCTGGAGCGAAACGATGGGCTTTTCGCACCAGCGTCTCGGCTTCCTGGACCTGACCGGCGGCCTCCAACTGGCTCGCAAGGGCGAGGAGGGCTTCCACGTCCCGCGGGTTCTTCAGCAGGCGACGGCGCAGCAGATTGGCGGCCTTACGCGGCTCAGCCTCCGGCATCGGACCTCGCGACGCTCACGGTGCGGGCCAGGGCCTCGCGCCATTCGTCGGCATAGTCGCAATCGGCGTATTCCGCAAAATAGGGCCCGCCACGCGTGAAGTGCGCGATCTTCGCTGTCGGACTGTGCGGGTATTCGCCGACCAGCCAGTTCCATTCCAGAGGCAAGGCTCCGATCTGCGCGTCGCTTTCCAGCCAGCGGAACTGGTGCAGATCCAGGCCGCTGGCGGTGTTGACATAGTCGGGTGTCAGGGCCCGGCAGCGCGCGTTGTTGAACAGGACCACGCTGGACCAGTTCTTCTTGGGATAGGGCAGTTGCACGTGGCCGAGAAACTTCTCGCGGTCGCGGGGCTCGTATTCGTGCTGCGCCACGATCACCGCGAAACGATCATCCGCCAGGGCGAAAAGCTCGGCGATATCGGCCCTCACCAGCATGTCGCAGTCCATGAACAGCGACCAGCCCTCGTAGCCAGACAGATAAGGGGTCAGGAACCGGCTGAACGAAAAATCGGTGGATTGCTGCGTTATGCGAGGCCTGTCGTGAAGCCGACCCAGCGTCGACAGCGCAATCGGCAGGATACGGATCGGCCGGGACGCGTGATCGACAAGGCTCTGGCAGAGGGCGTGATAGGCGACGCGCTCGGCGATGTCGTAACCGATATAGATGTCCAGCGTGGGGGGAGGTGACAACCGAGGCTCCAGGCGCGGCGCTGCGGGCAAGGTGTTCCCGAAACGGAGCTAACCTTTTAGCGTCGGCGGACAAAACACCAAGATGATTTGGCTCTCTGAGCGCGGAAGGCCCAGGATTGGGCCGTGCCGTGTCACCGCCGCCGCCCGATCAGCGCTGACAAATAACTCTCCATCAGCAGCACGAACTCGTCCTCCAGCACGGCCGGCGACAGGTTGAGGTCAGGTTCGGCCGCAGCGGCGCGCAGCAGGCCAGCCACCGCATGGGTCAGGACGAACAGGGACTCCGGCGAAAGGTCGAGGTTCAGTTCGGCCCGGCCGCCGATCGCCGCCAGGAAGGCCTGGTGGTGATGGGCCATCACCGCGTCGCCGCCGTGATCGAACAGGGCGTCCAGCAGCACCTTGCGGGTTTCGGGCGAGCCCTCGAAGGTGGTCATCAGGGCCTGGACGATCGGCCGGACGCTGCCCAGTTGCGGGGCCGCGATCAGGGTCTGGGCGATCTTGCCGCGCGCGGCCTCGGCCCGGCGCTGGGCCATGGCCGCCAGGATCTCCGACTTGCCGCCGAAATACTGGTAGAGCGTGCCGATACTGACCCCGGCCCGCTGGGCGATGTGGTTGGTGGTCAGGCTCTCCAGACCGCCGGCTTCCAGAAGTTGAAAGGTCGCGTCGAAGATCGCCTCGACCGTGGCCTCGGCCCTCGCTTGCCGGGGCGTTCTGCGTGATTTCTCAGTCACTTGCCGGCTTCCTTCGCGCGACGATCGCTCGCCGGGCAAGGCGAGTAGAAACATGAGCAATGCTTACATAACCTGACATCCAGGGCGAGGGGCCATCCGTCGCAAGGGGTTTCGAGCATGATCGGCACCATCGAACAGGTCCGCGCCCGGGTCGCCGACCAGAAGACCCGTCAGCCGGAGCTCTATGGCGGCATCGACTTCACCCTGACGCCCGAGCGGTTCACCCAAGATCCCGCCGACAGCATCGCGCCGCGCACCGTCAAGGGCGCCGAGCCGACGGCGGAACACTTCGACCTGGTGCGGGCCTACACCCTGCTGGGCGACCGGGTGGCCGACGCCTATGCCGGCCTGATGCCGCAGCACGGCTTCCGGGGCCTGATCGCCATGCTGACCAAGGCCTGTGACGAGGGACTGGAGGCCGTTCCCGACGCCCCGCCCGAGCTGGTCGCCTTCATCCGCGACATGGAGCAGGTTCCCGACTGGGTCGATATGGATCTGGTGCGCGAGGGCGCGCGGCTGGACCGCAACGCCGCCGCCAATCTGTCGCCCTTCGCCATCCGGGGGGCGTTCGTCGCCACCTTCATGAACAAATATGCGGCCCTTCCCATGGCCCTGACCGGAACCCTGGGCCACGAGACCGCCGCGCGGCGGGTCAATGAAACGGCCAGCTTCTTCACCACCACCCTGTTGCCGGACGCCCTGGAGCGGCATGGCGCCGGCTTCAAGGCGGCGGCCATGGTGCGGCTGATGCATTCGATGGCGCGGTTCAACGCCCTGCGCCGGCCCGGAGCCTGGGATCCGAAGGTCTATGGCGTGCCGATCCCGCAGGTCGACCAGATGCCGGCCGGCCTGATCCCGATCTTCCTGCTCAGCTACAAGCTGCTGGCCCGGGGTCGCACCACCTTCACCGCGGCCGAGCGGGCCCGGGTCGAGCTGAGCCGCTATCGCTGCTACCTGCTGGGCCTGCCCGAGGACCTGCTGGCCGACACGCCGGTGGGCGTGGTCCAGACCATGACTGCTCGCAACCAGACCCTGCGCAGGGGTTTTGACGACGAGACCTGCGGCGCCCTGGTCCGCGCCACTCTGGCGGCCTATCTGCCGCCCGACCGCTCGTGGCGCAATCGCCTGTTCGACACGGTCGAACGGGGCTTCGCCAAGGTGTTCTTCCTGCGCCAGTTCATGGGCGGCGACGTCGCGGCGGCGGCCCGAATGGGCGTGCAGATCACGGCCGGCGACCGCGCCTTGTTCCTGCTGGCCGCCGCGATCGTCACCAGCCGCATGGCGATCTATGGCCTGGCGCTGAAGATTCCGGGCCTGCGGGGACTGGCCGACCGCGATCTGGTGGCCCAGTTGCGGCAGCATCTGGTCCGCTATGGCCACGCCGAGTTTACGACCGACGCGGCGCAGTATCGCCCGACCAAACCCACGACAGAGCCCGCGCCGGCCTAGCTGGCGATCTCAACCAGGCCCAGCTTCACCCAGACGGCCTTGTCCTTCAGGGTCGACTGGATCCACTCGGCATGAACCGCGCGTTCGGCCTCGGTCGAGCGGGCCGCCAGCGGGCGAGGGCGGGCGCCATAGGCGCCGGCCTGCAGCTGGGCGGTCATTTCGGCGGTGACCACCGCCGTCAGTTCCAGGGCGCGTTCCTTGCCGCCCTGCAGTTCCAGATAGACCTCGGCCAGCAGGTGGGCGTCGATCAGCGCCCCGTGCTTGTCGCGGCTTTCAAGGCTGATCTTGTAGCGTTTGCACAGGGCGTCGAGCGAATTGTACATGCCTGGAAAGCGCTTCTTGGCCATGGCCAGGGTATCGACCCAGCGGGCCTCGGGCAGGGCGGGCCGGCCGCACTTTTCCAGTTCGAAATTGACGAAGCTTCGGTCGAAGGCGGCATTGTGAGCCACCACGACGGAGTCGCCGACGAACTCCAGGAACTTGTCGGCGATGGCCTCGAACCGCGGCTTGCCGGTCAGAAACTCGATCGACAGGCCGTGAACCTTCTGGGCCTCGGCCGGCATGTCGCGCAGCGGGTCGCAATATTCGTGGAACGAGCGACCGGTCGGCATGAAGTCGACCACCTCGATGCAGCCGATTTCAACCAGGCGGTCGCCGGTCTTCGGATCAAAGCCGGTGGTTTCGGTGTCGAGGATGATTTCCCGGGCCATGCCGATTCAATGGGCCGGTTCGGCGGCCCCTTCAAGTCACGCAGGTTGTCGCAGGGTCGCCAGGATCTGACGAACCTGTTGATGGGCGTGCTCCAGCCCCTGACCGGTGTCGATGACAAAGTCGGCGCGGGCCCGCTTTTCGGCGTCGGGCAGTTGGCGGGCCAGGATGGCGTCCAGCTTGGCCGCGTCCATGCCGGCCCGGGCCAGGACCCGCTGGCGCTGGACCTCGGCGGGGGCCGAGACCACCACCACCTTGTGGACCCGCTTGTCGCCGCCGGTTTCGTACAGCAGGGGGACATCCAGCACGACGATGTCCTTGCCGTCGGCCGCCGCCTTTTCGAAAAAGCCGATCCGGTCGGCGCCGACCAGCGGATGGACGATGGTTTCCAGCCTCTTCAGGGCTTCGGGGTCGCCCATCACGACGGCGCTCAGCCGGGTCCGGTCGATGGCCCCGTCAACCACCACGCCGGGAAAGGCCGCCTCGACCGGGGCGACCGCTGCGCCGCCGACCGCGTAGAGCGCATGCACTGCGCCGTCGCTGTCATAGACGGGTACGCCTTCGGCCTCGAACATCGCCGAGGTGGTCGACTTGCCCATGCCGATGGAGCCGGTAAGGCCGACGATGATCATGGTTCAGGCCTCGCCCAGCAAGTTGAGCGCCAGGCCTCGCACGTCGACCGACGCCGGCGGGGACTGGCCATAAAAGGCTTCGAAGGACGGGACGGCCTGGCGCAGCAGCATTTCCAGACCATCCACCGTGCGCCGGCCCAGGGCTTCGGCGCGCTTCAGAAATTCGGTGCGCAGCGGCTTGTAGACCATGTCCATCACCACCGCGTCAGCGGAGGTCAGCGCCAGCGGCGCCACGGGACCCTCGCCACCGCCCAGGCCCAGCGAAGTGGCGTTGATGATCAGGCCCGCGTCGGCCAGCAGGTCGGGGAGGGCGGCTTCATCGGCGGCGACCACCCTGGCGCCGAACGCCATAGCCAGCGCTTCGGCCCGGGCCAGGGTGCGGTTGACGATCCGCACCTGCGGCGCGCCGGCCAGCAGCAGTGCCGCGACCGCGCCCCGCGCCGCGCCGCCGGCGCCCAGGATCACGACCGGCGCTGTTGTGACATCAAAGCCCGGCGCCTGGGCGGCGATGGCGCCCAGCAGGCCGGGGCCGTCGGTATTGTCGGCCCGGATCGTTCCGTCAGCCTCGAAGATCAGCAGGTTGGCGGCGCCGGCCATGCGGGCCAGGTCGCTGGCGGTGTCCGCCGCCGCCAGGGCGCGTTCCTTGAAGGGAATGGTGACATTCAGGCCGCGAATGGCTCCGCCGCGCAGGCCGTCAACGAAGGCTTCAAAGCGTTCCTCGATCGGGGCGAACGGCACATAAGTCGCGTCGAGGCCGGCCGCCGCGATCCAGGCATTATGGATCAGAGGGCTCATCGAGTGCTTGATCGGCGCGCCGCAGACGCCGGCGACGACCGCCGCGCCGGTGAGGGTCGAACTCATGCCTCAAGGGCTCCATGCAGACGCAGGAAGTCCAGCAGCCCCACCAGCGGCAGGCCCAGGATGGTGAAATAGTCGCCGTCGATGGCGTCGAACAGCTGGACGCCTTCGCTTTCCAGCTCATAGCAGCCGACGCAGTGCAGGATGTGCTCGCCGCGGCGCTCCAGATAGCCTTCGAGCCAGGCGTCGCTGAACGGGCGAACGGAAAGCTTGGCGCTCTGGACGACGCGCCAGATCGGCTTGCCGTCGCGGGCCACAACCACGGCCGAGTGCAGCTTGTGGGTCTGGCCGCGCAGGTCCAGCAGCAGGGCGCGGGCCTGGTCCAGAGTCTCGACCTTGTCGATCAGCCGGCCGGCGAAATCCAGGGTCTGGTCGGCGCCGATCACCAGACCCGGCCGCTTGCTCGAAATCTTGACCGCCTTGAGCTCGGCCAGGGCGTCTGCCACGTCGCGCGGGCTGGCGCCCTCGGCCAGCAACCCGGCCTTGGTGGCGTCTTCATCCACGCTGGCGACGACCGCCTCGAAATCAATCCCGGCGTTGCGCAGGATCGCCTGGCGAGCCGAACTCTTCGAGGCCAGGGTGACCGGGGTGGCGCTCATCCCAGAACCTCGACCTGGCCGCGACCGCCCGACAGCAGGTTGATGATCGCCGCAGCGGTCTCTTCCACCGAGCGGCGGGTGACGTCGATGATCGGCCAGCCCATCTTCTCGAACAGGCGGCGGGCGGCGATGATCTCGCTGCGCACCGCGTCGGTGTCGATATAGTCGCTCTCGCGGTTTTCCTTCAGCGACAGCAGCCGGTTGCGGCGGATCTGGATCAGCCGATCGGGCGAGGTCATCAGGCCGACGATCAGGGTGTTTTTCAGCTCGAACAGCTCGGTGGGCGGCGGACGGCCCGGAACCAGAGGCACATTGGCGGCGCGAACCCCGCGATGGGCCAGATAGATGCAGGTCGGGGTCTTGGACGTGCGCGACACGCCCACCAGGATCACATCGGCCTGGGTCAGGTCCTGACCGCCCTGACCGTCATCGTGGGCGATGGCATAGTCCAGCGCCTCGATACGGTCGAAATAGTCGTTGTTGAGCGCGTGCTGCGCGCCCACCCGCGTGGAGATCCGCGCGCCCAGATAGCGCGACATGGCGCTGACCACCGGATCCAGGGCGGCGATGCAGGGCATTTCCAGCCGCCGGCAACCTTCCTCCAGCGCCGAGCGCAGGTTCGGATCGATGATGGTGTGCATCACCACCCCCGGCGCTCCGGCGATCTCTTCCAGCGCCCGGTCCAGCTGACGGGTGGAGCGGACCAGGGCGTAGATATGTTCGATCGGCAGGATGTCGGTGAACCGCGCGCAGACGGCCCGGGCCATCGCGTTGAGGGTTTCACCGGTCGAATCCGACACCAGGTGGATATGGAAATAGGTCGCGAAGCGCGGCGCCGGGCGATCTTCGCCAAGCCCTCCGGCCGAACCTTCCTGTGGATCATCCGTTAACGGTTGCTTAACCACTTGGCCTGCCTCTGGGGACGCGCGGGCGCCAAAACCGTCCCGGAGCGTCATGTCATGGCGTCGCTGTGATCAACGGCCGCATTGACCGCGTAACATCCCCAAGCCGACGCCGCATCCCTGGATATTGCATCATCGCAATCCCACGGCCGGGGACGATTGGTTAACGAGACCTTAAGCACCGCAAGGCGCATTAAGAGTTCATTAAGGAACCTAAGGCCCTAGCCATCCATCCCCATGATTAACAGAGCGCCGTCCCCATGTGGGGGATCATGGGCATAAGCGGGGATGGCATGTGCGACAAGACCATGACAGAGCGGTTTTCCCCAGTTCCCACTTGCCCTGCCTCTCCTGCTTCCAAACTTAAGATCTTATTAAGAAATGGAAGATTGGCCTTCGGACTTGAGCCCAAGGGCCGGACGGGATTTAAGGCCTGCATGAACGCTGCGAACCTGATCACCCCGACCCCGAAGCTGCTCTCCGTCCTCGCCGGACAGACTGCCGAACGCCCGCCCGTATGGTTCATGCGGCAGGCGGGTCGCTATCTTCCAGAGTACCGGGCCGTTCGGGCCACGACGCCGGACTTCATCAGCTTCTGCTTCGATCCTGAAAAGGCCGCCGAGGTGACGCTGCAGCCGATGCGGCGGTTCCCCTATGACGCGGCCATCGTGTTCGCCGACATCCTGCTGATCCCCGGCGCCCTGGGCCAGAAGGTCTGGTTCGAGGCCGGCGAGGGTCCGCGTCTTGGCGAAATGCCCTCCATCGAGTCGATGGCCGAGCTGGCCGCTGATGCAGGCGCCAAACTATCCAACATCGGCGAGACCCTGCGCCGCGTCCGGGCCGCCCTGGATCCGGAAAAGGCGCTGATCGGTTTCGCCGGCGCGCCCTGGACGGTGGCGACCTACATGATCGAAGGCGGCTCCAGCGACCGGACCGGCGCGCGGACCTATGCCTACCAGAACCCTGAAAAGCTGGACCAGCTGATCGCCGTGCTGGTCGAGGCGACGATCGACTATCTGGTCATGCAGGTGAACGCCGGGGCTCAGGCCCTGAAGCTGTTCGAAAGCTGGGCCGAGGGGCTGTCGGAACCCCAGTTTGAACGGCTGGTCATCAAGCCTCATGTCGCCATCGTGCAGGGTCTGCGCGATCGGGGTGTGACCGTTCCGGTGATCGGCTTCCCGCGCGGCGCCGGCGCCCTGGTGGAAAACTACGCGTCGGTCGTGCCGGTGCAGGGTGTGGCCCTGGACACCCAGGTCAGCGCCGCGATGGGTCAGCGCATCCAGAAGATCAAGCCGATCCAGGGCGCGCTGGATCCCCTGCTGCTGCGGGCCGGCGGCGACCAGTTGCTGCGGAGGGTGGACCAGATGATCGCGCAATGGGGGCAGGGGCCCTACATCTTCAATCTGGGCCACGGCATCCTGCCCGATACGCCCATCGCCCATGTCGAGCAGGTTCTGGCCCGGGTGACCGGCAAATGAGCCCGCGCAAGAAAGTTGCCGTCGTCCTGTTCAATCTGGGCGGACCCGATGGCCCTGACGCCGTGCGTCCGTTCCTGTTCAACCTGTTTCGCGACAAGGCCATCATCGGGGCGCCGGCCTTCATTCGCTATCCGCTGGCCGCCCTGATCTCGACGACCCGGGAAAAGAGCGCCAAGGCCAATTATGCGATGATGGGCGGGGGATCGCCCCTTTTGCCCGAGACGCAGAAGCAGGCGGTCGTGCTTGAAGCGTCCTTGGCGCAGGCCATGCCGGACGCTGAAACCAAGTGTTTCATCGCCATGCGCTACTGGAAGCCCTTCACTGCCGAGACCGCCAAGGCCGTGAAGGCCTGGGCGCCGGACGAAATCGTTCTGTTGCCGCTCTATCCGCACTTTTCCACCACCACGACCGGCTCGTCGGTCAAGGCGTGGAACAAGGCCTATCGCGGTCCGGGCAAGGTGCGGACGATCTGTTGCTATCCCACCGACGAGGCCCTCATCGAGGCCCACGCCCGGCTGATCCGCGAGGCCTATGACAAGGCGGGAAGCCCCAGGCCGATGCGCCTACTGTTTTCGGCCCATGGTCTGCCGGAAAAGATCATCAAGGACGGCGACCCGTACCAGACACAGATCGAGGCGACGGCCGCTGCGGTTGCCGCCAGGCTTGGCGAGGGCTGGGACTGGCGGGTCAGCTATCAGAGCCGGGTGGGTCCGCTCAAATGGATCGGCCCCTCGACGGATGACGAAATCCGCTCGGCAAGCCAGCAGGGTCTGGCCTTGATGGTGACGCCCATCGCTTTCGTCTCCGAGCACATCGAGACCCTGGTCGAGCTGGATCACGAATACCGCGAACTGGCCGTCGAGGCCGGCTGCCCGGCCTATATCCGGGTTGCAGCCCTGGGCGTCGACCCGGGTTTCATCTCTGGCCTGTCACGGGCGGTGGTTGAGGCCTTGCCGCGAGAGGGTGTGGCGCCGACCTGCGCCTGGCGCTGCGGCGGTGACCGCAGCCAATGCCCCCATACGCTGGGAGCGGCAGCGTGACGGATTTCCTGGTTCAGAACTTCAACGTCTTTCGCGGCCTGCACATCCTCGCCGTGATCGCGTTCATGGCGGGCATGCTCTACCTGCCGCGCCTCTACGTCTATCATACCAAGGCCACGCCCGGTTCCGAGATGGACGAGACGTTCAAGGTGATGGAGCGTCGGCTGCTGCGCGGGATCATCAATCCGGCGTCGATCCTGACGCTTGTGTTCGGTCTGGCCCTGATTATGGCCGACGGCCAGATTCGCGGCTGGGACTTCCTCCTGCAGCCCTGGATGCTGACCAAGCTTGTGGCCCTGGTGGGCCTTTATGGCTGGCACGGCTTCCTGTCGGCGTCGCGGCGGAAGTTCGAGCGGGGCGAGAACACCCGCTCGGAAAAGTTCTGGCGGATCACCAACGAGATACCGTTTGTGCTGGCGATCGTCATCGTCATCTCGGTGACGACCAAGTTCCTGGACCACTAGGCCGAACCTTAGCAGGGCGCGGCGCTTGACCGGCCCTCCCGCATGTGGTTCCCATCCCGTCAGGCCTGATGCGCTGCGTCAGGCCTGAAATCTCTCACGGACTGGCGCCCGTCCTGGCGCGCCCCTTGGAGCCTGGCTCCGAAGGTCCGTTCCCCAATCGATCCGCGTCGTCGTCATGGCGCGCTCGCCCGGTTTCCTGAACCTGGCGTGGAACTGAAATCCTTTCCGGCCGGATCGCCTCTCGCGGTCCGCGTCCCCGTTTGAGTCAAACCATGACCGAAGACACCGAGAACGACGTTTCCGCTGAGGAAGCCGTCATCGACACCACCACCCCGGCCGAAGTCCCCGGCGCCGAGTCCGAAGAGGATGGCGGCGACGAAGGCTCCGAGATCAGCGCCGCCGTCGCGGCCCTGGGGCTGAAGACCATGTCCCTGCAGGAGCTGAAGGAGAAATCCCCGGCCGACCTGCTGGCGTTCGCCGAGACCTTCGAGGTCGAGAACGCCAACTCCATGCGCAAGCAGGACATGATGTTCGCGATCCTCAAGACCCTCGCCGAAGAAGGCGTAGAGATCTCGGGTTCGGGCACCATGGAAGTTCTGCAGGACGGCTTCGGCTTCCTGCGCTCGCCGGAAGCCAACTACCTGCCGGGTCCGGATGACATCTATGTGTCGCCCTCGCAGATCCGCAAGTATGGCCTGCGCACCGGCGACACCGTCGACGGCGCCATCCGCTCACCGCGGGAGGGCGAGCGCTACTTCGCCCTGACCGGCGTGGCCAAGATCAATTTCGAGGCCCCCGACAACGTCAAGCACAAGATCCACTTCGACAATCTGACGCCGCTCTATCCCGAAGAGCGCCTGAACATGGAACTGCCCGATCCGACCGTGAAGGATCGCTCGGGTCGGATCATCGATATTGTGGCCCCGCTCGGCAAGGGCCAGCGCTGCCTGATCGTTGCTCCGCCGCGCGTCGGCAAGACGGTGATGCTGCAGAACATCGCCAAGTCGATCGAGACCAACCATCCGGAAATCTATCTGATCGTCCTGCTGATCGACGAGCGTCCGGAAGAAGTCACCGACATGCAGCGGACGGTCAAGGGCGAGGTCATCGCCTCGACCTTCGACGAGCCGGCGACCCGTCACGTGCAGGTGGCCGAGATGGTCATCGAGAAGGCCAAGCGCCTGGTCGAGCACAAGCGCGACGTCGTCATCCTGCTGGACTCCGTCACCCGTCTGGGCCGCGCCTACAACACCACGGTCCCGTCGTCGGGCAAGGTGCTGACCGGCGGCGTCGACGCCAACGCCCTGCAGCGTCCCAAGCGCTTCTTCGGCGCGGCGCGGAATGTGGAGGAGGGCGGTTCGCTGACCATCATCGCCACCGCCCTGATCGACACCGGCAGCCGCATGGACGAGGTGATCTTCGAAGAGTTCAAGGGCACCGGTAACTCGGAAATCATCCTGGACCGCAAGGTCGCCGACAAGCGCATCTTCCCGGCCATCGACGTGCTGAAGTCCGGCACCCGCAAGGAAGAGCTGATCACCCCGCGCGACCAGCTGCAGAAGACCTATGTGCTGCGCCGCATCCTCAACCCGATGGGCGCCTCGGACGCCATCGAGTTCCTGCTCGAAAAGATGCGCCAGTCCAAGACCAACGGCGACTTCTTCCAGTCGATGAATACCTGAGTCCAAACCGACTCAACGCCAGACGGAAAAGCCCCGGGGATGACCCGGGGCTTTTTTGTGGGTCTGACCGGGTATCGGCCCTACGGCAGCAGCAGGGTAGCGCCGGTCGTACGCCGCCCTTCCAGCGCCTCATGGGCCGCGCGGGCCTCTGATAGCGGGAAGGTTTGGCCGATATCGATCTTGACCGCCCCCGAGGCCAGGACCGCGAACAGCGCCTGGGCGCTTTCGTCCAGTTCGTCGGTGGTGACGATGTAGTCGAACAGGCGAGGGCGGGTGACGAACAGCGACTTGCCCGAAAGCTCCAGCGGCGAGAAGGGCGGAACGGCCCCGGAGGCGTTGCCGAAGGTGGCCAGAACGCCGCGTCGCGCCAGGCTTTTCAGGCTGGCCGCGAAGGTGTCCTTGCCGACGCCGTCATAGACCACGGCCACGCCCTTGCCGGCGGTAATCTCGGCGACGCGCGCGGCGACGTCCTCGTGGTCGTAGAGGATCACGTGGTCGGCGCCGAGGTCACGAGCGATGGCCGCCTTGGCCTCCGATCCCACCGTGGCGATCACCGTCGCGCCGAGGCTCTTGCACCATTGGACCAGGATTGACCCCACGCCGCCGGCGGCGGCATGGACCAGCACGACGTCGGCAGGTTTCACGTGGAAACATCGGCGGACCAGGAACTCGGCGGTCATGCCCTTGAGCAGGACAGCCGCGGCGACCTCTAGGCTAACGCTGTCGGGAACCTTAACCGCGCGATCGGCCACGACGACGGCCGCCTCAGCATAGGCTCCGAGCGAGCCGTTATAGGCGACGCGATCGCCGACGGCGAAACGTGTGACGCCGTCGCCCAGCGCCTCGACGACGCCTGCCGCCTCCAGCCCCAGTACGACCGGCATCTTCATCGGATAGAGGCCGGAGCGGTGGTAGGTGTCGATGAAGTTCAGGCCCACCGCGTGGTGACGGACCAGGATCTGGCCCGGCCCCGCTGCGGGGACGGGTAGGTCGACGGCCTCGAGCACTTCAGGTCCGCCGGTGCGGACAGCTTGGATTGCCAGCATCGGTTCAGGCCAGGTGGGTCTTGAAGAAGGTCAGGCTTCGGCCATTGGCCTTGGCCGCGTCTGCGGCGTCGTAGTGCGCGCCGCCCTCTCGCGCGAAGGCGTGGTCACGGCCGGCATAGGTGTGAATCTCGATCTGCGGGTGATCCTTTAGGGCGGCCAGAATGACCTGCTGCGCCTCGGGCGGCACGAACTGGTCCTGCTCGGCGATGTGCATCAGCAGAGGGCGCGCCAGCTTGTCGGCCTCGCCCACGTGCTTTTCCAGACCCACGCCGTAGTAGGAGACGCAGGCGTCGGCGTCCGTGCGGGTGGCGGTCAGGAAGGCCAGCAGACCGCCAAGGCAATAGCCGACGGCGCCGACCTTCCCCGATACGCCGGGCAGGGCGCGAACCGCGGCGATGGTAGCGGCGATGTCGGCGACGCCGGCGTCCACGTCGAACGCATTGAACAGTTCAAAGGCTCGCTTCCACTCGGCTTCCGACTGGTCGGTGATGTCGATGCCGGGCTCGATCCGCCAGAACAGGTCAGGACAGATGGCCACAAAGCCCTGGGCGGCGAGGCCGTCGCAGATGTCGCGCATGACCTTGTTGACGCCGAAGATTTCCTGGATGACCACCACGGCGGGCGCGCGCCCTGCCTGAGGCCGCGCCACATAGGCGGTAAAGGCGCCGTCAGGCGTGGTGATGGTGAGGGTCTCGCTCATCAGGGCTCTCCGTCGTATCGCGTCGATGTAACTTTCGACCAAAGCGCTCTAACGTGCCGCGTCGGGCCTGGCCCATAACAATATTGTGCCCTGACCTGAGGGAACCGCCATGAAGATGACCATCGAGATCGATTGCTCCCCCGTGGAAGCCCGCGCCTTTCTGGGCCTGCCTGACGTGACGCCGCTGAACGACCATCTGGTCAAGGAAATGCAGACGCGCATGGACGCCAATATGGCCATGTTGGCGCCCGAAGAGCTGATGAAGAACTGGATGGCCTTCGGGGCCGGCGCCCAGGATCAATTTCGCAAGCTGATGACGGCGGCAGCGGGCGCGGCGGTCGGCAAGCGCGACTGATGACGGATACGATCTTCGCCCTGGCCACAGCGGCCGGGCGCGCGGCTGTGGCCGTGGTGCGCGTGTCGGGTCCCGGCACGCGGGACAGTGTGACGGCGCTGGCGGGCAGGGTTCCGCCGCCGCGCCAAGCCGCGCTCCGCCGATTGAAGCATGATGGTGTGGAGCTCGACGAGGCTCTGGTGCTCTTCTTCCAAGGGCCGGCCAGCTACACCGGCGAAGACGCCGCGGAGTTCCACGTGCATGGCGGCCGGGCCGTGGTCGAGGCCGTGCTGGAAGCGCTGGGCGCTCTGGGTCTGCGACTGGCTGAGCCCGGCGAATTTACTCGCCGTGCTTTCGAGAACGGCAAGCTCGACCTGGCCCAGGCCGAGGGCGTCGCCGACTTGATCGACGCCGAGACCGAGGGTCAGCGGCGGCAAGCCCTGGGCCAGATCGGCGGAGCCTTGAGCCAGCGCTATGACCGCTGGCGCGATCTTCTGGTCCATGCCCTCGCCATGCTTGAGGCGGCTGTCGACTTCCCTGATGAGGACCTGCCGGAGGAGGTCGCGGCCCGCGCCCGGCCCGGACTGGAGACCTTAAAGGCCGAGATTGACGCGGCGCTGGCGGATGTTTCCCGTGGCCGCCGTGTGCGTGATGGCTATCGCATCGCCCTGGTGGGCGCGCCCAATGCCGGCAAAAGCACTCTGCTGAACGGCCTGGTCGAGCGCGACGCGGCGATCGTCACCGATACGCCCGGCACAACCCGGGACATCATTGAGGTCCCGTTGGTGCTGGGCGGCTTCCGCGTGCTGCTGGCCGATACGGCGGGCCTGCGCGAAACGGGCGACGTGATCGAGGCCGAAGGGGTTCGCCGTGCACGGGCCTGGGCGGCCGAAGCCGATCTGCGGATCTGGGTGGTTGACGGTTTTCACGTGAAACAGCCCGACGCGGACGGCAGCGATCTCCTGACTTCCGGCGACTGGGCGGTGATCAACAAGATCGACATCGCGGATGGGTCTGCCGTGGCGCGAGCCCGGTCTGGTCTTGCCGCCCGGGGCCTGGCAGTGGAGACGCTGAGCGCCCATTCGACGGAGGCGGTGGATCAACTCAGGGCGAGGCTGATGTCCCACGTGGTGCGCGCGCTCTCGGGATCTGAATTTCCAGCGGCTACGCGGCTGCGCCACGCTGAGCGTTTGCGCGAGGCGCGAGGCTATCTGGACCGGGCCTTGTCGGATGTGGGCCTGGAGGTGGAGCTTGCCGCCGAGGATGTTCGGCTTGCCGCGCGGGCCCTCGCCAAGATCACCGGCAGTATCGGCTCAGAGGATGTTCTGGACCGTGTGTTCTCAAGCTTCTGTATAGGCAAATAGAGTTCCACGTGAAACATGGACAGGTTATCCACAGGTTGACCACAGCTGCGCTGTGAGTGTTTCACGTGAAACCTCCGGGACTCACGTCGACCTTTTCGCCCGGAGAGGGTATATGTGACTCCAGCGCCCCCGCCAGACCCGGGGGCGTTCGCATTGAGGCGCGTACCTTTGTCCAACACCTGGGATGTTATTGTCATCGGCGGCGGCCACGCCGGTTGCGAAGCGGCCAGCGCCGCCGCGCGCACAGGGGCTCGCGCCCTGCTGCTGACCCACAAGCTTGAGACCATAGGCGAGATGTCCTGCAACCCGGCCATTGGTGGCCTGGGCAAGGGGCACCTGGTCCGCGAGATCGACGCCCTCGACGGCGTCATGGGCCGCATGGCCGACAAGGCCGGCATCCAGTTCCGGATGCTGAACCGCTCCAAGGGCCCCGCCGTGCGCGGCCCGCGCTCGCAGATCGATCGCCGGCTCTATCGCGAGGCCATGCAGGCCGAGCTTCATGCCACGTGTAACCTCGACATCATCGCCGCCGCCGCCGAGGACCTGATGGTCGAGGCCGGTAAGGTCGCTGGCGTGATCGACGGGGCAGGGGTCGCTTATCATGCGCCGCGCGTGGTGTTGACCACTGGCACCTTCCTCAAGGGCCTGATCCATCTGGGCGAGACCCGCACGCCGGCCGGCCGGGTCGGCGACGCGCCCTCGATCGGCCTGTCGGATCGTCTCTATGGCCTCGACTTCCACATGGGACGGCTGAAGACCGGTACGCCCGCCCGTCTGGACGGCGCCACTATTGCCTGGGATCGCCTGGAGATGCAGGCGGCCGACGAAGAGCCCGTGCCGTTCTCCTTCCTAACCGACAGGATCACGGTCCCGCAGATCCAGTGTGGCGTCACCTGGACGACCCCCGAGACCCACCAGATCATCGCCGACCGGCTGGGCGAATCCGCCGTCTATGGTGGCCGCGCCACGGGGATCGGCCCGCGCTATTGCCCGTCGATCGAGGACAAGGTTGTCCGCTTCGCTGACAAGACCAGCCACCAGATCTTCCTCGAGCCGGAAGGTCTGGACGACACGACGGTCTATCCGAACGGCATCTCGACCTCGGTTTCCGAAGCGACCCAGCTGATGTTCCTGCGCACGATCCCCGGCCTGGAGCAGGTTGAGGTCAAGCGCTACGGCTACGCCATCGAATATGACTACGTGGATCCGCGCGAGCTGTTCCCAACCCTCGAGACCAAGCGCCTGCCGGGTCTATATCTGGCCGGCCAGATCAACGGCACCACAGGGTATGAAGAGGCCGGGGCCCAGGGCCTGGTCGCCGGCCTCAATGCCGCTCTGGCCGCGCAGGGCCGCGAGTCCGCGGTGTTCGCGCGGGACGAGGCCTATATCGGCGTGATGATCGATGACCTCGTCACCCGTGGCGTCACCGAGCCCTATCGCATGTTCACCAGCCGGGCAGAGTTCCGCCTGACCCTGCGCGCCGACAATGCCGACCAGCGCCTGACCGACCGGGGCCTCGCCCTGGGCGTGGTCGGGCCGGTGCGCGCGGAGGCCTGGGCCGCCAAGAAGACCAAGCTCGAGACGGCCCGCGCCTTTGCCCGGTGTGTCTCTTTGACCCCGCCCGAAGCGCTGAAGGCCGGCTTCAAGGTCAAGGAAGACGGTGAGCGCCGCAACATCTTCGCCATGCTGGCCTATCCCGAGGTGACCCTGGATCGTCTGGCCGAGGTGTGGCCCGAGGTTTCCACGTGGAACATGGCGGTGCGCGAGCAGATCGAGATCGAGGCGGCCTATGCCGGCTATCTCGACCGCCAGCGCGCCGACGCCGAGTCCTTCCGCAAGGAAGAGGATCTGCGCCTGCCGGTCGACCTCGACTATCTGGCCGTTGGCAGTCTCTCCAATGAGGTCCGCGAGAAACTGGCCCGGGTGAAACCCCTGACCCTGGGCCAGGCCGCCCGTATCGAAGGTGTGACGCCCGGCGCGCTGACGGCGCTGCTGGCCCACGTGCGTCGCCATGCAGCCTGAGCCCGTTTTGACCCCCGACGCCGTGGCCGAACCCGTTCTGGACGCGGCCGGCTATCAGGCCCTGACCGGCGTCACCGACAGCCAGCTGGCGGATCTGGCCCGCTATCAGGATCTGCTGGTCGACTGGAACGCGGTGATGAACCTGGTGGGCCCAGCGACCATCGCCACCTACTGGACGCGCCACGTGCTCGACAGCTCCCAGCTGCTGGAGATGGCTCCGGGCGCAAAGATCTGGGCAGACCTCGGCGCTGGCGCCGGTCTGCCCGGTATCGTTCTGGCCATACTTCTGAAAGACACCCCGGGCGCCAAGGTCCACCTGGTCGAGAGCATGGCCAAGCGGTGCCGGTTCCTGACCGAAGTCGTTTCGGCCCTCGACCTGCCGGCCCAGGTGCACAACGCCCGGGCCGAAGAGCTCAATCTCAAGGTCGAGGTGGTCACCGCCCGCGCCTGCGCGCCCATGACCAAACTCCTGGGCTTTTCCTGGCCCTATCTGCACAGAGGCGCGCTTGGCCTGTTCCTGAAGGGACAGGATGTGGCAAGCGAGCTTGCCGAAGCCGAGAATGCTTGGACTTTCGAGGCCGAGCTGCGACCCAGCCAAAGCGACCCTCGCGGTCGCATCGTTCAAGTAAAGAGGCTTTCCCGTGTCCGCTAAGCCACTCCAGCCGCTCCGCGTCCTCGCCATCGCCAACCAGAAGGGCGGGGTGGGCAAGACGACGACGGCCATCAATCTGGGCACCGCCCTGGCGGCCTGTGGCGAACGCGTGCTGCTGATCGACGCCGATCCGCAGGGCAACTGCTCGACGGGCCTGGGCATCACCCGCCAGCAGCGCCGGACGACCCTGTATGACGTGCTGATGGGCGAATCGCCGGTGATTGACGCCGCCGTGGCCACCAGTCTCCCGGGCCTGGACGTCGTACCAGCCGACGCCGACCTGTCAGGGGTCGAACTGGAGCTGGGACAGGTGGCGCGCCGGTCCTACCGTCTGCGCGACGCCCTTGAGCCCCTGCGGGCCAATGGCCCCTATACCTATGTGCTGATCGACTGTCCGCCGTCGCTGAACGTGCTGACCGTCAACGCCATGACCGCCGCCGACGCCGTGTTCGTGCCGCTGCAGTGCGAGTTCTTCGCCCTGGAAGGCCTGACCCAGCTGATCCGCACCATCGAGCGGGTGCGCGGCAGCCTCAATCCAAACCTGGAGATCCAGGGCGTGGTCCTGACCATGTACGACAAGCGCAACAGCCTGTCTGAGCAGGTGGCCAGAGATGTCCGCGCCCACTTTGGCGACAAGGTCTATGACGCGGTCATCCCGCGCAATGTGCGGGTGTCGGAGGCGCCGTCGTTCGGCAAGCCCGTCCTGCTCTACGATCTGAAATGCGCGGGCAGCCAGGCCTATCTGAAGCTGGCCCGTGAAGTGATCAGCCGCGAACGCGCCCGTCTGTCCCACGCCGCCTAAACCGAAATATCAGTCGTCGATACGAGCTTGAAGATGGAGTCCGTTGTGGTGGGAGAGCCGGGTATGGCCGAAGGGCGTAGGGGTTTGGGTCGCGGTCTGTCCGCCCTGCTGGGTGAGGTCGACTCCGCGCCGGCCCAGGCGCCGGGCGAACGGCTGGGCGGGGCCAACGAGGCCCCCATCGAGCTGCTGCGCCGCAATCCCGATCAGCCGCGCCGCACTTTCCGTGAGGACGATCTGGTCGAGCTGTCCAATTCGATCCGCGAGAAGGGCATCCTGCAGCCGATCCTGGTCCGTCCGGCGCCGGGCGCCGCTGGGGAATATCAGATCGTCGCCGGCGAGCGCCGCTGGCGTGCGGCCCAGCGGGCCGGCCTGCGCAGCGTGCCGATCCTGGTTCGCGAGCTGGATGACCTTGCCGTCCTCGAGATCGGCATCATCGAGAACGTCCAGCGCTCGGACCTCAATATCCTGGAAGAAGCGCTGTCCTATCGCATGCTGATGGACAAGTTCGACCGCACCCAGGAAAACATCGCCCAGACCATCGGCAAGAGCCGCAGCCATGTCGCCAACACCATGCGACTGCTGGCCCTGCCCGACGAAGTGCAGGAACATCTGGTCAGCGGCGAGCTGTCAGCCGGTCACGCCCGCGCCATCGCCGCCGCCGAGGACCCCGCCGCCCTGGCGCGCGAGATCATCGGCAAGGGTCTGTCGGTACGCGACACCGAAGCCCTGGCCCGCAAAACGCCTGATGGCCGTTCGTCCAAGAACAAGGGCGGCCGCCCAGCCAGGGTCAAGGACACCGACACCCAGGCCCTGGAATCCGACCTGTCATCGGTGCTGGGTCTCAATGTCGTCATCGACCACCGCGACGGCGCCGGCCAACTGACCATCAGCTATACGACGCTCGAGCAGCTGGACGACCTCTGCAATCGGCTGACGCGCGGGGTCTAACCGACTGCACGCAATGCGATTTCGAAGGGTGTGGACTCACGCTTTTTGAACGGCCTCTGTCGCGCACAGAACGGCGCCTTTCCGTACTCAGGGAGGCGCCGTTTTCGTGAGAGGAAGGCGAATTTGGCGATAATCCGTGTAAGGCCCTGTTCTGGAAGGCTTTCCGGAAAGCCGTCCACAGGCGCGCAAATGGCCCTTTTTCGGGGTTTTGGCCTAAAGTCCCAGCCGTCGCGCGCGGCCGGCGATCATCAGGGCCAGGCGCTCGGAAATCAGCTGGTCAGGCGAGCCGGAGGTCTTGCAGGCCCGGTCGGCATTGAGGATTTCGCCCTGGATGTCGAGCAGCAGTTCCAGGGTCCAGGCGCGGGCCTGACGCAGAAACTCGCGTTCCTGTTTCCAGAACACGCCGGAGGCCTTGGCGGCGGCGGTCAGGTCGATACCGTTCTTGTGCAGGGTCAGGGTGCGACGCAGACGGCCCAGGTGATAGCCCATGGCTCGCACCGCCGCCGGTCCGCCTTCGCCTTCCGCCGCGGCGCGACGCAGGCCGGCCTGGGCCGCGCCGAGGCGGCCGCCGAAGGCGTCGATGGCGGCGTCGCCCAGCGAGGCCTCGGGCTCGACCCCCAGAAAGTCCGTCAGGTCCGCCGCCGTGGCGTTGACGCCGCTGCCAGGGCCCAGGAACAGGATCAGGCGCTCGATCTCCATCCGCGCCACGCCGCGTTCCTTGGGCAGTCGTGAAACAAACAGGTCGAGGGCTTCGCTGTTGAGGCTGACCTTGTCCTTGGCCAGGGTCTCCCGCGTCATGCGGGCCATATCGCCGGCTTCATCCTCGTAGCAGGGGATGACGGCGCAGCCGCTGGCCTTCTCGCCGACCTTGCGCAAGGTCGAGTCGCGGCCCAGGGCCCCGGCTTCGACGATGAACAGGGCTTCGGGATTGAGCTGGCCGTCGACATGGCGGGTCAGGGCTTCGGCCGTTGCCTTGTCGGGCCCGGCCTTTTCGCCGGTCAGGCGCAGGCGCACCAGGCGCCGGCCACCCATCATCGACAGGGCGGAAAGCTCTTCCTCCAGCTTGCCGGGATGGGACTCGACGTCGCTTTCGGTCAGCTGGGCGGTGTCGAAGGGATCATCGGGCCGCGCGAACAGGCGCTTGGCCAGCTGGTCGGCGCGATCGCGCACGACGCCGCGATCCTTGCCATAGATCACGACGGCGCGGATCTCCGGGGCCGGATCCTTCAGGAAGCGTTCGACGTCCGGCCGCTTGGACAGGATCATGGCGTCAGGCCTTCAGCAGCAGCGTCAGGTCTTGGCCTTGCGGCCGCCGGCCATCCAGGCGGCCAGATCCAGCTGGATGTTGCGGGCCACCTCGGCGGCGGCGCGTTCCTGGCCGTCGTTCTGGGCGGCGATGGCGGAATAGGGCTGGTCGGCCGAGTCGTAGGTCACGGCGGCCTCGCTGCGGCCCTTGCGGACCTCGGCGCCGGTCTTGCCGTCGAGCAGGCGCCAGTTGACCACCATCCGCAGCTCGTAGCGGTTGGCGACATTGTCGACCCGCACGCCGCGCGCATAGCGCTGCTCGTTGATCGCCAGGGTCAGGCGGTAGGCGGCAGGCGCGTCGACCGCGTGAACGAAGGCGTCATCCAGCTGCTCGCGCAGCAGGAAACCGGCCCGGCCATCGGGGGCGACCGTCTCGATCGAGGCCAAGCCCGGCGTGACGCCCGGCGTCGCGTACAGCGGCGTGAAGCCGCAGGCCGAGAGGCCGAGGGTGGAGACGGCGAGCGCGCCAACCAGGAAAATGCGTTTCATCGGTCAGTTGGCCACGATGTTGACGATACGGTCCTTGACCACGATCACCTTGCGGACCGTGACCCCCTCAAGGTGGGCCAGAACGGCCGGATCGGCCAGCGCGATCTTTTCGACTTCGGCTTCAGACAGCCCGGCCTTGACCTTGATCTCGCCGCGACGCTTGCCGTTGATCTGGATCGGCAGCACGCGCTCGTCATCGGCGGCCAGGGCCGGGTCGGCCTTGGGCCAGGGCGCGTCGACCACCAGACCTTCGCCGCCCAGGCTGGCCCAGGCTTCCTCGGCCAGGTGAGGGGTGAACGGAGCCACCAGGCGCGCCAGGATGTCCAGGGCCTCCTTACGGGCCGCCAGGACGCCTTGGGACGCGCCTTCGGCCGGAGCGGCCTTCAGGGCGTTCAGGAACTCGTACAGGCGTGCCACGCCGCTGTTGAAGCGGAAGCCGTCGATGCTGTCGGTGACGAAGCCGATCAGCTTGTGAGCCGACTTGCGCAGGGCCATGGCGGTCTCGTCGCCGGCGTCATGGGCGAAATCGCCGGCCGGCTGGCTGTCGAACTCGTTCCACAGGCGGTGGGTGAAGCGCCACGAGCCTTCGACGCCGGAATTGGTCCACTGCACGTCGCGCTCAGGCGGGCTGTCGCTCATCACGAACAGGCGCGCGGCGTCGACGCCGTAGGCCTCGAAGATGTCCTCGGGGGCGACGACGTTCTTCTTCGACTTCGACATCTTCTCGATGTCGCCGATGGTGATCGGCTCGCCGGTCGTCGCATGCTTTGCGGTGCGGCTGTTACCTTCCGCCGTGATGACCACGTCGGAGGGCTCAACCCACTCGCCGGCGACGGTCTTGTAGGCCTCGTGGGTGACCATGCCTTGCGTGAACAGGCCGGCGAACGGCTCTTCCACCGACAGCAGGCCCTCGTCCTTCAGGGCGCGGGTGATGAAGCGGGCGTACAGCAGGTGCAGGATCGCGTGCTCGACGCCGCCGATATACTGATCCACCGGCATCCAGTGATCAGCAGAAGCCTTGTCGATGCACTCGGCGGCGTCCGGATTGGCGAAGCGCGCGAAATACCAGCTGCTGTCCATGAAGGTGTCCAGCGTATCGGTTTCCCGCTGGGCAGGCGCTCCACAGGACGGGCACGCTACGTTCTTCCAAGTGGAGTGACGCACCAGCGGATTGCCCGGCTTGTCGGCCTCGAAAGTGACGTCGTCGGGCAGCACCACCGGCAGCTGGTCTTCCGGCACCGGGACGGGACCGCAGGTCTCGCAGTGGACGATCGGGATCGGGCAGCCCCAGTAGCGCTGGCGGCTGACGCCCCAGTCGCGCAGGCGATAGACCGTCGCGCCCTGGCCCTGGTCCTGGGCCTCGATGCGGGCGACCACCTCGGACTTGGCGGACTCGATGTCCATCCCGTCCAGCAATCCTGACTTGTAGATCGAACCGGGGCCGACATAGGCCTCCTTGCCGACCGCGAAGGTCGCCGGATCCTCACCGGGCGGCAGAACCACCGGCAAAACCGGCAGGTTGTACTTCCGGGCGAAATCCAGGTCGCGCTGGTCGTGGGCCGGGCAGGCGAAGATGGCGCCGGTGCCGTAGTCCATCAGGATGAAGTTGGCGATCCAGACGGGCAGGGTGATCGTGGGGTCCAGCGGGTGGACCACGCGCAGGCCGGTGTCGCGACCCAGCTTCTCGGCGCCTTCGATATCGGCTTCCGAAGTGCCGCCCTTGCGGCATTCGGCGATGAAGGCCTGCAGCTCGGGATTGCCGGCCGCCAGCTGCTCGGCCAGCGGATGTTCGGGGGCGATACCCACGAAGCTGGCCCCGAACAGGGTGTCGGGCCGGGTGGTATAGACCTCAAGGCCGGCGTCATGGCCGGTCGGAGCTTCGCCCGCGAACTTGAAGCTAAAACGCAGGCCCTTGGACCGGCCGATCCAGTTCTCCTGCATGATCCGGACCTTTTCGGGCCAGCGATCCAGGGTCTTGAGGCCGTCGATCAGGGCGTCGGCATAGTCGGTGATGCGCAGGAACCACTGGGTCAGCTTGCGCTTCTCGACCGGGGCGCCCGAGCGCCAGCCCTTGCCGTCGATGACCTGCTCATTGGCCAGGACGGTCATGTCGACCGGATCCCAGTTGACCGAGGCTTCCTTGCGATAGACCAGGCCGCGCTTCAGCAGCTTCAGGAACCAGGCCTGCTGCTTGCCGTAATATTCGGGGTCGCAGGTCGCGAACTCACGCGACCAGTCGATCGAAAGGCCCAGGGCTTTCAGTTGCTCGCGCATGGCGGCGATGTTGTCGTAGGTCCAGCCCTTGGGGTGGACGCCGCGCTCCATGGCGGCGTTCTCGGCCGGCATGCCGAAGGCGTCCCAGCCCATCGGATGCAGCACCGAGAAGCCCTGGGCGCGCTTGTAGCGGGCCACGACGTCGCCCATGGCGTAGTTGCGCACATGGCCCATATGGATGCGCCCCGACGGATAGGGGAACATCTCGAGCACATAGTATTTCGGCCGCGCATCCGAGATGTCCGCCGTCTTGAAGACGTCGGCTTTGGCCCAGGCGTCGCGCCATTTGGGCTCAGTGTCTTTGGGATTGTAGCGGGCCATGGAAACCAGATGTCTAGATTAGGCGGAAAGGCGCCCCAAAAGGCGCGTCCGCGAGACATATAAGCGGTTTCGCGGCCTGAGCGCGCTGAAAGTGCGGCGGTCGGGGTCTTCGCCGCGAACGACGAAGACCCGCCGGGGCTTAGCCCTTGATGTTCGAAAGTCGAAGCTGACGCGCGCGGGTCAGGATCGCGTTTTCAATGTCGGTCGCCGTCTGGTCGGCGGTGGGCGTATCGGTCCAGCCTCCGGCCGCATCCTTGGCCTGCTTGAACACGTTGACGTTCAGGCCGTCGGCGCGCAGGCGGGTGTCGAGGATGTAGACGGTCGCCTTGAAGCGCTCGTCAGGCTTTTCCGGGTTTACGTACCAGTCGGTGACGATCACGCCGCCGTAAGGGTCGGCCGAGGCCAGGGGCATGAAGGCCAGGGTGTCGAGCGTCGCCCGCCACAGATAGCCGTTAACGCCGATCGAGCCTTCGCTGGCCGGGGCCTTGCCGCCACCGCCGCCCAGGCCCTTGAAGGGATTGAAGCCGCCCACGTCGTCTTCCGACACGGTCGAAAAAACCTTGGGACCCTTGGTGCTGCCGCAGGCGGATACGCCCAAAACCGACAGCGCCAGTACGCCAGCGGCGACGCCGCGCAAAACCGACCCACGCTCAAACGCCATAGTACCTCGCTCCAATATCTCGCCGGCGCGATCGCGCACTGTGGCGCGCCCCCGCAGCCGGAGGCCGGTCTATAGCATGGCCGCGCTGCCTCAAAACAGGAATCGCGTGACCGGTCCGCCACAGGCGCCGGTTGAATCGCGACAATAGCGGTATCCTGCGACCAAACGCCGGTTGACCACGTTCTAGCCAAGCCTTTAATCGATAATAAGGGCGCGACCTCCTACATGGGGGGACGCGGGTTTGGGACAGGTAACGAGTAGCGATGACCGCGATGCGTTTTTTTACGGCAAGCGCCGCCGCGCTGATCCTCACGGGATCGGCGACGATCGCTCACGCTCAGATCAAGACGCGCTCTGCCACGCCTGATTTTACGGTCAAAAACGACTTTACCAGCAACCCCAAGGGCGTGTTCAGCCCGCGGGACTCCAAGAAGACCCTGCAGTGGGACGCCAAGAAGGGCAAATGGGGCCTCAAGCTCGGCCTCGACCAGCCCGTCGGTCGTGAGATGGAGCTGAAGGACGTCGAAGCCGGCGCCTATTTCAAGCTTACGCCGTCCATTCGTGTCGGCGGCGCCGTCGCCCTGGGCGACAACAACCCGGCCCTGGCCGCCCGCAAGGCCGAGCCGGTCGAGCCCGCGCCCCGCGTGCGCCTGGAAACTGCGTTCAAGTTCTAGGACAAGAACGCTTCGACGGCCGCGAGGCCGACGATCCCCGTATTTCTCAGGCTTTCCACGGTTACCGCCCGAATTCCGCCCAGGGCGTAGACCGGCGTGTCCGTGGCTGAGACCAGAGCGCTCAGGCCCTCGACTCCCAGCGGCGTTCCCGTTGACGGGCTGTTGCTCTCAAAGACCGGCGACACGACCAGGGCGTCGGCTCTCAGAGCGCTGGCGGCCATGACGGCCTCGCGGTCGTGAGCTGCGATCGTGATCAGCCAGTCCGGCTGCCTTGTGCGCAAAAGCGACGCGGTCTCTCTGGTTCTTTGCGGCAGATGCAGGCCGTCGGCGCCAATGGACCGGGCCAACGCCTCGTCCGCGCCGGCCAGCAGAACCAGGCCGCAGCGATCGGCGATGGCGCGCAGGCGCAGCCCCTGGGCCACAGCATCCGCTGCGCCGAAAGCCCGAAACACCACCCCCGCGCCGCGCGGCAGGCGTTCGGCGACGGCCTCGGGGTCTGGAACTCGGTTTGGATCGGTGAAGAAAAGCAGGCTGGGCAGGGCTAAACCGCGCGCCGTCCTTGGCGCGAAGGTCATCGCCGTCCTAGACAGGGCATCCAGCTCATCCATCGGTTTCAAGCGGTCTCCTGCATGCCCGACGCCCCCCAAGACAGCGCATTGGCCTCTATCCGTGCCCGTATCGCCGCCGCCGAGATCGCGGCCGGTCGCGCGCCGGGCTCGGTTACGCTGGTCGCCGTGTCCAAGACCCAGCCCTGGGACCATATCGCCCCGGTTCTGGCTGCTGACCAGCAGGTGTTCGGGGAAAATCGTGTCCAGGAGGCGATGGAGCGCTGGACGCCGCATCGTGACGGCGTAGAACTGCACCTGATCGGGCCGCTGCAGACCAACAAGGTGCGCGACGCGGTCGGCTTTTTCAACGTGATCGAGACGGTGGACCGCGAGAAGCTGGCGCGGGCTCTGGCCGACGAAATCTGCCGCCAGGGCAAGGCCCCCCGCCTCTATGTGCAGGTCAATATCGGTCAGGAACCACAGAAAGCCGGCGTGGAGCCCTCCGAAGCGGATGATTTCATCGCTCTTTGCCGCGAACTGGGTCTGACCCTCGAGGGGCTGATGTGCATCCCGCCCGCGGAAGATGACCCGGCCCCGCATTTCGCGGCCCTGCGGGAGATCGCCCGGCGAAACGGCGTCGAAAAGCTGTCGATGGGCATGAGCGACGACTTCGAGATCGCCATCGCCCAGGGCGCGACCTCGGTGCGGGTGGGATCGGCGATCTTCGGGGTGAGGGGGGCTGCGGACCTTGCAATTTCCGCTCCCGCAGCCAGGACTTGACGCTAGCCTTCGACGTCGTTGCAGCAAGGTTTCGCGATGAGCGCTTTTGCCCAGGGGACTGTCCACGACGCCGGTGAAGACCTCCAGGCAGCGGTGCAATCGGATCCGACCGTCCTTGGGCTTTGGGAAAGCCTGACGCCGCTTGGGCGAAATGAATTCATTTGCTGGGTCGATGACGCCAAGCAGTCCGCAACCCGCCAGCGCCGCATCCAGAGAACCCGCGAGGAACTGTTGGAGGGCAAGAAACGGCCCTGTTGCTGGGCGGGTTGTATCCATCGTACCGACAAGGCGCCGAGCCGTTGGCAACAGGCCGTCCTGATCGATGGGAAGGCCAAGCGCGGTCTATAGGCCGGGCCTAGGGCGCGATCTCGATGGCGTCGCCCGGCTTGGCCAACGTCAGCAAAGTCTCCAGATCCTCGCGCGCCAGGGCCACGCAGCCTTCGGTGCCCGAATAGTCCTCGCGCGCCAGGTGCAGGAAGATCGCCGAGCCCAGTCCTGGAACCGGCGGATCGTCGTTGTGAGCCAGGATCCCGACCAGGTCATAGACATGGTCGTCTCGCCACAATCGCTCGGCGCTGGCGGGGTAGGGCAGTTTGACCGGTCGATTATAGGCCGGGTCGCCCGGCGCGTCGCACCAGCCGTCGTCAGGCGCCATCGCCTTGACGGGCAGGGCGGTGGTCGGGCCGTCTGGATAGACGTCGGGGCGGTAAAGAATCTCGCGGATCGCCCAGACGCCCACCGGGCTTCTGTTGTCGCCCTCGCGCTTGTCGGCGGCGGCGATGACGCCGGCCTTGCCCAGGGCGCATCGAACCGTGCGTCCGTTGACGTCAATCTGGCCGTCGGGGTGGGCCCTGAAGATCATTGTCGGCTTCTCCGCTCCCAAGGGTTGTCGCCGGGGGGCGCAGCGGTGCATGTTCCGGCCTATGGCGCAACGCAAGACCCTTCTGCTGATCGACGACGACGACGACCTGCGCGGCGCGCTGGCCGAACAGCTCGCCCTGCACGAAGAGTTCGCGGTGGCCGAGGCGGCCACGGCCGGCGAGGGCGTGCGCATGGCGCGCGAGATCAAGCCGGATCTGGTCCTGCTCGACGTCGATTTGCCTGACATGGACGGCCGCGAGGCCTGCCGATTGATGCGCAAGAACGGGGTGATGGCCCCGGTGATCATGCTGACGGCTGCGGCCAGCGACAGCGACACCATTCTGGGGCTGGAATCCGGCGCCAACGACTATGTGACCAAGCCCTTCCGCTTCGGCGTGCTTCTGGCCCGCATCCGCGCCCAGCTGCGCAGCTACGAGGCCTCGGAAGACGCCCTGTTCCGCATCGGTCCCTACGAGTTCCGCCCTTCGGCCAAGCTGCTGGTCGACGAAAAGCAGAAAAAGGTGCGGTTGACCGAGAAGGAAACCAACATCCTGAAATACCTCTACCGCGCCGGCTCAAAGCCGGTGTCGCGCGAGGAACTGCTGACCGAGGTCTGGGGCTATAATGCGGGTGTCACCACCCACACCTTGGAAACCCACGTCTATCGCCTGCGCCAGAAGATCGAGCCCGATCCGGCCATGGCCAAGATCCTGATCACCGAAATGGGCGGGTATCGGCTGCAGCCGTAACGACAGAGCCCGCGCTAGAAAAGAAAAACCCCGGCCGCATCGCTGCGCCGGGGTTTCTCAAATTAATCGGATCGAAAACGCCTCAGGCGTTGCCGACCACCACGCCTTCGGCCTGGGCCTTGCGGGCGGCATAGACGCCGCCGAAGTCGATCGGGTCGATCAGGAAAGGCGGGAAGCCGCCTTCGCTGGTGATGTCGGCGATCACCCGGCGGGCGAACGGGAACAGGAAGCGCGGGCACTCGATCAGCAGCACTTCTTCGAGGGCCGCTTCTGCGACGCCGGCGATGTGGAACAGGCCGCCATAGACGACCTCTACGTGGAACACCGGCTGGTCGTCGCGGGTGGCGCGGGCCGACAGCTTCAGGTCGACCTCGAACAGGCCGTCGGTGCGACCGCGGGCGTTCATTTCAACGCCCATGTCGATGGCCGGCTGGGCCGTGCCCGAGCGCAGGCTGTCGGGCGCATGCGGGCTCTCGAACGAGAAGTCGCGGATGAACTGGGCCATGATGCGGATGCCCGATTGAGCGGCCGCATTATCGTCAGTAAGCGCCTCGGGGGCGGCGGTCGTATCGGTCATTAGGAATAAATCCGTACTCGGCCGCTAGAAAGGCCGCTAGGAGAGAGCGGCGCTGCTAACACGCGGAGGGCCCTGGTGCAACGCCAGGCGCCTGACGGGAGAGCTCGCCTCGCCTATATAGACAGGGCGACCAGCCTGTCGACGCAGACGCGGATACCCAAGTGCTAATACAGATTCTCGTTCTCGCGGTTATTGCCGCTGTCGTTCTCTACCAGCTCTACGCCACCCTGGGCCGTCGCGTCGGGCGTCAGGCCGAGGACGCGCCCGTTACGGCCAAGACGGTTCCGGCCCCGGCCGGTCCCGCCGAAGCCATGGTCACGGGCCCACTGGAGGGTGTCGCCGCTCTGCGCGCGCGCCAGCCCGATTTCAACACCAGCCATTTTCTGAGCGGGGCCCGCTCGGCCTATGAGATGATTGTCACAGCGTTCGCCGCCGGCGACCGCGAGACGCTCAAGCCGCTGCTGGCTGACGAGGTCATGGCCAATTTCGAGGCGGCCATCGTGGCGCGCGAAACCGAAGGCCGGTCGGAAAAGGTCGAGATCATGACGCCGCCCCGCGTCGATCTCGACACGGTCGCCGTCGTCGGTGACACCGCCCGCGCTACGGTGCGCATCCTGGCCGAGGTGCGCGCCCGCACCACCAGTACCGAGGGTGAAGCCGTCGATGACCGCCGCACCGCCGAGCTGTGGACCTTCGAGCGCGACCTGAAATCGGCCAATCCCAACTGGACCCTGGTCCACGTTGCGGCCGCCGAAGCCTGATGTCTCGCCTTGGTCTGATCGCCGTCCTGGCTTCGCTGACCCTGGCGGCCTGTACAACCACCACGCCGCCGCCGATCGCGACCGGTCCCCTTGTCCCGCCGGTCAGCCCGACCACGCCCGAGACGCCCAGCGTCCCGGTTCTGGGTTTCAGCACCCTGGCCGGCTGGTCCGAGGAAGATCACCTTGCCGCCCTGGACGCCTTCCGCGCCGGTTGCGGCGTGGCCCGCGAGCAGGAGATGGCCCGGGTCTGCCGTCTGGCCCGCACGGACGGTCCGCGCGACGAAGGGGGCGCCCGCCTGTTCCTGGAAGCCAATTTCCGGCCGCAGGCCGTGGGCGACCAGGGCCTGCTGACCGCCTATTTCGCCCCGAAATACGATGCGCAGATGTCGCGCTCCGACGCGTTCAGCGCCCCGGTGCGCGGCGTGCCCTCCGATCTGGTGATGCTGGACCTGGGCGCTTTCGAGCCCAGCTTCGCCGGCAAGAAGGTCACCGGCCGGGTCAAGGGCGGCAAGTTCGAGCCCTATCCCGACCGCAAGGCCATCGAGGCCTCGCCCATCGACAAGCCCCTGGCCTGGATGCGCCCTGAAGAGCTGTTCTTCCTGCAGATCCAGGGCTCGGGCATCCTGGTCATGCCTGATGGTCGCCGCCTGCGGGCCGCCTTCGCCGGCGGCAACGGCAAGCCCTTTGTCGGCATCGCCACGGCCATGCGCGATCGGGGTCTGCTGACCGACAACAACACCTCGGGCGATGCGATCCGCACCTGGCTGGCCGACAATCGCGGGCCCAAGGCCGACGAGATCATGCAGCTGAACCCGCGCTACATCTTCTTCAAGCTGTCGGATGACGACGGCAAGGAAGCCGTGGGCGCGGCCGGCATACCCTTGCCGGCGGGCCGGGCCATCGCTGTTGATCCCAGCCGCCACGCCATGGGCGGCCTCTACTGGCTGGACGCTGCGGCGCCCAAGCTGGCCGGCGCCTTCCCCGCCTATCGCCGCCTGGCCGTGGCGCTGGACGTGGGCGGCGCGATCAAGGGCGAGGTTCGCGCCGATCTCTATACCGGCAGCGGCTCCAGCGCCGGCGTGGAGGCGGGCCGCGTGCGCCATGACCTGCGGATGTACCGCCTGGTTCCGATACCGAAGTCATAGGCCATGAAACGGCCGCCGCGACCGGAAGAACTGCGCCTGTGGGGCATGGTGGCCGATACCGTGCACGCGCTGCCGGGCGACAAGCCGTTGAAGATGCGGGCCAAGGTCAAGGTCAGGCCGGTCAAGGCTCCCAAGGCCGCGAAGGTTCAGCCCACGCACCTGGCCTCGATCGCGCCGCTGCGCATCGATCCGGCCGAGATCCGGCCCGCCCCGGTCAGGACCCCGAAGTCGGCGCCCGGCCATATCGAGCCCAATCGCCGCAAGCGCCTGATCAAGGAACACGATCCGATCGGCGCGCGACTGGACATGCATGGCTTTGACCAGGATCAGGCCCGCCCCGCCCTGGAGGGCTTCATCCGCCGCGCCTATGCCGATGGGCATCGCGCCGTGCTGATCATCACCGGCAAGGGCAAGATCGGCCACGGGGTGCTGAAGAAGCACACGCCGGAATGGCTGGCCTCACCAGCCCTGCGCGAGATGATTGCCGGGGTGTCACAGGCCGACCAGCGACATGGAGGCGAGGGCGCGCTGTACGTGGCGCTGAAGCGGCGGACCTAGGGCGCGCTCAGGCTCACATCAAGCTCCGTCATTCCCGCCCTTGTGGCGGGAACCCCTGTTTCAGCTGACACATGAAGAGCCAGCGAAGTGCGCAGGCACTTCGCCCCTGCTGCACCTGCGGCGGTACGAGGGGTTCACGCCATAAGGGCGGGAATGACGGAAGAAAAGGTAGAATGTCGGCCTACTGAGGCCGAGACGCCTTCTCGGCGATCCCGGAAGTCCCCTCACGCGCCGCCAGCTTGTCGGCCACCGCGTCGAGCGATACCCCCGAGGCCGCCAGCAGCACCAGCCAGTGGTACAGCAGGTCAGCGCTTTCCGACGCCAGCGCGTCCGGCCCCTGGGCGACGGCGGCGATCACCGTCTCGACGGCTTCCTCGCCCAGCTTCTTGGCGGCCAGGGACGGATCAGCCAGCAGCTTGGCGGTGTAGGACGCGGCTGGATCGCCGCCCTTGCGGCTGTCGATCGTGGCGGCCAGGCGCTCGAGGGTTTCGAACAGCTTGCTCATGCCGCGCCCTTCAGGTCGTCGAGGCGCACGGGGATACCGGCGTCGGCCATGGCCCGCTTGGCCTCGCCGATGCTGATTTCGCCGAAGTGGAAGATCGAGGCGGCGAGCACGGCGGCGGCGTGGCCGTCGCGGGCGGCTTCGACCAGGTGCTCGGTCTTGCCCGCGCCGCCCGAGGCGATCACGGGCACGGAAACCGCGCCGGTTACAGCCTTCAGCAGGGGAATGTCGTAGCCGATCTTGGCGCCGTCGCGGTCCATCGAGGTCAGCAGGATCTCGCCCGCGCCCCGCTCGACCACCTTGGCGGCCCAGTCGACGACGTCGAGACCGGTGTCCTTGCGGCCACCATAGGTCCAGACGTTCCAGCCGCTGCCGTCTTCGCGCAGCTTGGCGTCGATGGCCACGACCACGCACTGGGCCCCGAAAGCATCCGCGCCGGCGGCGATCAGGTCAGGATTTTCAACGGCGGCGGTATTGGTCGAGACCTTGTCGGCCCCGGCCAGCAGCAGGCGGCGCATGTCGGCCACCTCGCGCACGCCGCCGCCGACCGAGACCGGCATGAAACAGACCTCGGCGGTGCGGGAAATCACGTCGAGGATCAGGCCACGGCCTTCGCTGGAGGCGGTGATGTCCAAGAACATCAGCTCGTCGGCCCCGGCCGCGTCATAGGCGCGGGCCTGCTCGACCGGATCGCCGGCGTCGCGCAGGGCCACGAAATTGACGCCCTTGACCACCCGCCCGTCCTTCACGTCGAGGCAGGGAATGATCCGGGTCTTCAGCATCAGGCCGCCGCCACCATCAGGGCTTCGGCCGGCTGGATCGTTCCGGCATAGAGCGAGCGGCCCAGGATGGCCCCGGCGATCCTGACGCCGGGACGGGCCTTCAAGCGCTCGATATCGCCCACGGCGGCGACGCCGCCCGAGGCGATGACCGGGATCGAGACCGCGTCGGCCAGCTCGCCCACGCCCTCGACATTCACCCCCGTCAGGGCGCCGTCGCGGCTGATGTCGGTGATGATCAGGGCCGCCACGCCGGCGTCCTCGAAGCGACGCGACAGGTCGATGGCGGACAGTTCGGAGAGACCGGTCCAGCCGTCGACCGCCACCTTGCCGTCGCGCACGTCGACGGCCACGGCGATCTGTTCGGGCCACAGGCGGGCGGCCTTCTTGACCAGTTCCGGATCATGCACGGCGATGGTGCCCAGGATCACGCGGCTGACGCCGGCCTCGATCCAGGCCTCGATGCCTTCCAGGGTGCGGATGCCGCCGCCCAGTTGCACGGGGATCGAGATCGATTCCAGGATCGACTGCACGGCGGCTGTATTGACCGACTTACCCTCGATGGCCCCGTTCAGGTCGACCACGTGCAGCCAGGAGAAGCCGTCCTTGACGAAGCGTTCGGCCTGGTTGGCGGGCGAGGTGTTGAAGACCGTGGCCTTCTCCATGTCGCCGTGCAGCAGACGCACGCACTGGCCGTCCTTCAGGTCGATGGCGGGATAGAGGATCATGGGCGCCATTCCAGAAAGTTGGCGAGCAGGGATAGCCCTGCAGCTTGAGATTTCTCGGGGTGGAACTGTACCCCTGCGACATTGTCCTTGACCACCGCCGCCGTGAACGGGCCGCCGTGGTCAGTGGTCGCCAGGACATCGGCCGGATCGGTCGGCGTCAGGGCGAAGGAGTTGGCGTAGTACATGTGCGCGCCGTTTTCGACGCCGGAAAACAATGGGTGATCGCGCGTCAGTTGGATCGCGTTCCAGCCCATGTGCGGAATGGTCAGGCTCGGGTCGTTGGGCGCCAGTTTCCTGACCTCTCCGGCGATCCAGTCCAGGCCCGGCGTGACGCCGAACTCGAGGCCGCGGGTGGCCAGCAGCTGATGGCCGACGCAGATACCCAGGAACGGCGCGCCCTTGCGGTGCACGGCCTCGTTCATGGCGTCGTACACGCCCGAGGCGTCAAGGCCGGCGCGGCAGGAGGCGAACGCTCCTACGCCAGGCAGCACAACGCGGTCGGCGTTTGCCACCAGGGCGGGATCGGCAGTGACAACGATGTCAGCGGCGATCCCCCGGCGACGGGCCGCCTCACGCAGGGCCTTTTGAGCCGAACGCAGGTTGCCCGACCCGTAATCGATCAGGGCGACGGTCTGCATGAGATCAGTGTCCTACAGAACGCCCTTGGTGGAGGGGGCTTGGCCGCCGGTCTTGGGGTCGATCTCGACCGCCTGACGCAGCGCCCGGGCCAGGGCCTTGAACCCGCTCTCGGCGACGTGGTGGGTGTTGTCGCCGTACAGGGTCTCCAGATGGACGCAGGCCCCGCAGTTCATGGCGAAGGCGTGGTGGAACTCCTTGAAGAGCTCGGTGTCCATCTCGCCGACCTTGGGCCGCTTGAAATCGACCTTCCAGATCAGATAGGGCCGGTTGGACAGATCGATGGCGCAGCGCGTCAGGGTCTCGTCCATCGGGATATAGGCGTGGCCAAAGCGCCGGATGCCCTTGAAGCCTTCCAGCGCCTTGTTTACGGCCAGGCCCAGCACGATGCCGGTGTCTTCCACCGTGTGGTGCATGTCGATGTGCAGGTCGCCCTTGGTCTCGACCTTGAGGTCGAAGCCGCCGTGGCGCGCGAAGCTCTCCAGCATATGGTCGTAGAAACCAATGCCGGTGGAGATCGTCGAGACGCCGGTCCCGTCGAGATCGATCCAGACCCGGATCTGGGTCTCCTTCGTCTCGCGGACCACTTCAGCGGTGCGGGCCATGGTCTTCCTTAGAGTCCGTTTTGGGCCGCGAGGTCCCGCAGGCTGACCTGCGGGCGCGGACCGTAGTGGGCGATCACCTCTGCGGCCGCCAGGGAGCCCAGCTGGCCGCAAACCGGCAGCGGGCGGCCCTGGGAGAGGCCGTAGAGGAAACCCGCCGCGTATTGGTCGCCTGCGCCCGTGGTGTCCACGACTTTTTCCACGGGGTAGGCCGAGATTTCATGAATCTGTCCGCCCGCGACCACGACCGAGCCGTGTTCGCTGCGGGTGACGGCGGCGATGGTGACGCGCTCCGACAGGGCCTTCACGGCAGCGTCGAAATCGTCGGTCTCGAACATCGCGCAGACTTCCGAGGCGTTGGCGAAGACGATGTCGCACTGGGTTTCGACGAAGCCCAGCAGGGCGGCGCGATGGCGTTCGACCACGAAGCTGTCGGAAAGGGTGATGGCGATCTGGCGGCTGGAGCCGTGCGCCAGGGCGGCGGCCTTGGCGAAGGCGCGACGGGCTTCGGGCGGATCGAACAGATAGCCTTCGAGATAGGAATATTTGGCGGCTTCGATGATGGCGGGATCGACGTCGGCGCTGGTCAGCTCGACGCAGGCGCCCAGATAGGTGCTCATCGTGCGCTGGGCGTCGGCGGTGACATTGATCAGGCTCTGAGCCGTCGCCGGGCCTTCGGCCAGAGGCGGCGTGGTGAAGGTGGCGCCGATGGCGCGCATGTCGTGGGTGAAGACGCGGCCCAGCTGGTCGTCGGCGACCTTGCCGATAAAGGCGCCTCGACCGCCGAAGCTGGCGACGCCGGCGACGGTGTTGCCCGCTGAACCGCCAGAAGCCTCGATGCCCGACGCCATGACGTCATACAGGCTGGAGGCGCGCGCCACGTCGATCAGGGCCATCGAGCCCTTCACCAGGCCCTCGCGCTCGAGGAAGGCGTCGTCGCACTGGGCGATGACGTCGACGATGGCGTTACCGATGGCGGCGACGTCGTAGAGAGCGGTCATGGAGATCGGCAAGCCTTTGAAAGTGCAGGGCGCGAAAAGCGTCTAAGGGGCGGCAAGTAAAGGAAGCGCGAGGTCAAGGCAACGTGAGGCTTGCCGTGGAACCTGCGCCATTCTAACCGCATGGGCATGACTTCGACGACCGCTGATATCCTGATCCTGGCGCCCTCCTCGGAAAACACCGCCTATGCCGCCGCCGGCGTGCGGTTGTTCGAGCGGCTTGCCGCCCCGCTGCGCGCTCACGGCCTGACCGTGACGAGCCAGCCGTGGACCGATCCGGTGGATCCTGACTCCGCCCGGCTGGTGCTGCCCTTGCTGGCCTGGGGCTATCACCTGCGTCAGCCCGCCTGGTTTTCCCAGCTGGACGCCATGGAGGCGGCGGGCGTCCCGGTGATCAACCCCGTCCCGACCCTGCGCTGGAACACCACCAAGACCTATCTGATCGAGCTGGAGGGGCGCGGCGCGCCCGTCGTGCCCACCCACGCCCATGATCGGCTGACGCCCGAGGCCCTGGCCGCAGCCTTCGACGCCTTTGGCGTCGACGAGGTGGTGGTCAAGCCGCAGATTTCCGGGGGTTCGCAGGACACCGTCCGGTTCAAGCGCCACGGAACGCTGGAAGGCGGCCCGCCCGGCGCGGCCTTGATCCAGCCTTTTCTGCCGGCGGTGGCCGAAGAGGGCGAGCTGTCGCTGTTCTTCTTCGACGGTGCGTTCAGCCACGCCGTTTCCAAGGTGGCGACCGGCGGCGACTTCCGGGTGCAGCCGCAGTTTGGCGGTCAGATTTCCGGCGTCGCGCCCGAGCCCGAGGCCCTGCATGCGGCGCATATGGTGCTGGAGGCGGCGAGCCTGCCCCTCACCTATGCCCGCATCGATCTGATCCGGGGCCTGGACCACACCCCGCAGCTGATGGAGCTGGAGGTCATCGAGCCGGACCTGTTCCTGGAGCATGCCCATGACGACGGCGCGGCGTTCGCGGCGGCGGTGATGGCCAGGCTCTAGCGGATCGCGAGGGCTGACCTATCTAGGTTGTAACCGCAGGAGTTGCTGATGTCCGACCTGTCCGCCTTCCCGATCACGACCCGCTGGCCCGCCAAGCATCCCGACCGCCTGCAGCTCTATTCGCTCAACACGCCCAACGGCGTGAAGGCGTCGATCATGCTGGAAGAGATCGGCCTGCCGTATGAGCCGCACCTGATCGACATTGGCGCGAACGAGACCTGGGTTCCCGAATATTTGTCGCTGAACCCCAATGGCAAGATCCCGGCGATCCTCGATCCCGACGGTCCGGACGGCCAGGCGTTGGCCCTGTTCGAGTCTGGCGCGATCCTGCTGTATCTGGCGGAAAAGACCGGCAAGCTGCTGCCTGCCGATCCCGCGCTTCGCTACCAGACGATCCAGTGGGTGTTTTTCCAGGTCGGCGCTGTGGGACCGATGTTCGGGCAACTGGGCTTTTTCCACAGGTTCGCCGGCAAGGACTATGAGGACAAGCGACCGCGCGACCGCTATGCCGCCGAGAGCAAGCGCTTGCTGGGGGTTCTGGAACAACGCCTGACCGGCCGCGATTTCATGATGGGCGCCGATTTCACGATCGCCGATATCGCCCTGTTGGGCATGGTGCGTAATCTGGTCGGCCACTACGACGCGGGCGAGCTGGTCGACTATGCCGACCTGAAGTCCGTTCCGGCATGGCTGGAGCGCTGCCTGGCGCGGCCGGCGGTGCGGCGCGGGCTGGAAATCCCGGCGCGGCCCTAGGCTCCCAGGAACAGCTCCCGCGACGGACACAGGTCCGAGATCTTGCAGATCTCGCACCTGGGCTTGCGCGCCACGCACACATAGCGGCCGTGCAGGATCATCCAGTGATGGGCCCGGGTCTGATAGGGCCCGGGCACGATTCGCATCAAATCCATCTCGACCGTGTCGGGCGTCTTGCCGGCCGACAGCTTCAGACGATGAGCGACGCGGAACACATGGGTGTCGACGGCGATGGCCGGCTCGATGTCCAGCTCATTGAGCACCACGCTGGCGGTCTTGCGGCCCACGCCCGGCAGGCTTTCCAGGTCGGCGCGGTTGAGGGGCACCTGGCCGCCGTGGCGGTCCATCAGCAGGTGGGCCGCAGCGATGACGTTTTTGGCCTTGGTGCGGAAAAGACCGATCGAGGCGATGTAGCGGATCAGGCCTTCCTCGCCGAGTTCGAGCATCTTCTCGGCGCTGTCGGCGACCTGAAACAGAGGTCCGGTGGCCTTGTTGACTTGGACGTCGGTGGCCTGGGCCGACAGGGCCACGGCGGTGACCAGCTCATAGGGATTATTGTAGTTGAGCTCGGTCTTGGGCCGCAGCTCCAGGCTCTCGAAGCGGTCGAACAGCACGGCGACGCGCTCGCGTTCGGCCGGCGAGATCCGCTTGGTTGCGGGGCGTTTGCGGACCGGTTTTTTCACAAGAGCCATCACAACGACCATGCCGTGATGCGGACCCCTCGCCAAGGCGGTGTCGCGCGCCTAAATCTTTCTCATGGCCCAGCCGCTGTACATGGACGCCCTGATCAAGCCCAACCGGTCGCTCAGCCGGCGCGGGCTGCACGTGGTGCTGGGCGTCGTCGTCGTGTTCAACCTGATGATCGCGGCGTTTCTGCTGGGGGTGGGCGCGCCGCTGGTGCTGCCGTTTCTGGGCCTGGACGTGGCGGCGATCTGGTTGGCCCTCAACGCCAGCTTCAAGGCGGCTGAACGCAGGGAGCGGGTGCGGGTCACCGCCGAGGCGATCACGGTCAACCGGGAGGACGAAAAGGGCGCCCGCGTGGTCTGGACCTCGCCCACCGCCTTCACGGGTGTTGATATCGATCAGCCAGGCGAGCACGAGGCCCGGGTTCGCCTGCGGATCTATCGCCGCCGCCTGACCGTGGCTCGAGCGCTCAGCCCGCCCGAACGGGTGGAATTCGCCGCCGCTTTGCGGCGCGCCATTCGCGAGGCCCGCGCCGAACGCTATCCCTTGCCGGGGGCTGGGGCGGGCGCTCAGGCATGAGCAAGAACCGGGCGGACACGCTGACAGCGCACGCTTACGGTTCTCCCATGGCTCTCGACATGCACCCCTCCGAAACCTTCGCCCGTCTGTCCGAGCGTTCGGCGGACTATCATCGCATGGCCGTCGCCCTGGACTGGTTGGCCGAGCGCTGGCAGGAGCGGCCTTCGCTGGACGAGGCGGCCGAAGCCGTCGGCCTGTCGCCGTTCCATTTCCAGCGAATCTTCACGCGCTGGGCCGGGGTCAGCCCCAAGACCTTCGTCTCGGCCATCGCCCACGCCGAGGCCCGCAAATCCCTGGAGGCCGGGGCCAGCGTGCTCGACGCGGCCTATGACGCGGGGCTTTCAGGCCCTTCGCGCCTGCACGACCTGTTCATCGCCCAGGAAGCCGCCACGCCCGGCGAGGTGCGCCGTCGCGGGGCCGGTATGACCCTCCGGTATGGCTGGGCGCCGACGCCGTTCGGCAGGGGCCTGTTCGTGATGGCCGAGCGCGGCCTGGCGGGCCTGGCCTTTTCCGATGGCGACGACGAAGCGACCTATGACGACATGCACCGCCGCTTTCCCGCCGCCGACTGGGTCCGCGACGACCAAGCGGCCGGTCAGACCGCCGTCCACGCCTTCACCGGCGGCAAGGGGCCGCTGCCGGTGGTGCTGATCGGCTCGCCCTTCCACATCCAGGTCTGGAAAGCCCTGCTGCGCATCCCGGTCGGCGAGACCAGCACCTATGGCCAGGTGGCCTCGTGGGCCGGCAACCCCAGGGCCTACCAGGCCACCGGCGGCGCCATCGGGGCCAACCCGATCTCGCTGCTGATCCCGTGCCACCGGGCCATCGCCAAGGACGGCCGGCTGACCGGCTATCACTGGGGCCTGGCGCGCAAGGCAGCGATGCTGGGGATGGAGGCGGTTCAGGCGGCGGGCTGAAAGGTCCTCCCCCAGAAGGGGGAGGCGGCCCGCAGGGCCGGAGGGGGAAGGGCCCCGACGGTTGGCCGAACTTCCCTCTCCGTCGGCTGCGCCGACACCTCTCCCTTCTGGGAGAGGACTTTCGACTACAAAATAAACCGGCTCAGATCCGCATTGGCCGCCAGCGCTCCGACCTTGTCCTGCACATAGGCCGCGTCGATGGTCACCGTCTCGCCGGAGCGATCGGCCGCCGAGAAGCTGATCTCCTCGACCACCTTTTCCAGGATGGTCTGCAGCCGCCGGGCGCCGATATTCTCGACCGAGTTGTTCACCGCCACCGCAGCGTCGGCCAGGGCGTCGATGGCGTCGGGCGTGAAGATCACGGTGACGCCCTCGGTCAGCAGCAGCGCCTGATGCTGGCGGACCAGGTTGGCCTCCGGCTCCGTCAGGATCCGGCGCAGGTCATCGCGGGTCAGACCCTTCAGCTCCACCCGGATCGGCAGACGGCCCTGAAGCTCGGGCAACAGGTCGCTGGGCTTGGCGACGTGGAAGGCGCCCGAGGCGATGAACAGGATGTGGTCGGTTTTCACCGGGCCATACTTGGTCGAGACGGTCGTCCCCTCGATCAGCGGCAGCAGGTCGCGCTGCACGCCTTCGCGCGACACGTCGGCCCCGCCGCGCTGTGACGACGACGCCACCTTGTCGATCTCGTCGAGGAAGACGATGCCGTGGTTCTCGGCCAGCTCGATGGCTTCCTGGGTCAGGGCCTCCTGATCCAGCAGCTTGTCGCTTTCCTCGGCGATCAGCGGCGCGTGGGCGGCCGCCACCGTGGTTCGATGGACCTTGGTGCGACCGCCGCCGAACGACTTCATCATCTCCGAGAGGTTCAGCATCGAGGCGCCGGGCTGGCCGGGGATCTCGAACATTCCGCCGCCGCCGGTGTCGGCCAGCTGCAGCTCGACTTCCTTGTCGTCCAGCTCGCCGGCCCGCAGCTTCTTGCGGAAGCTTTCGCGGGCGGCGGTCGAACCGGGACCGGTCAGGGCGTCGAGGATGCGCTCCTCGGCCGCGGCCTCGGCGCGGGCCCGCACCCCGGCCCGACGCTTGTCGCGGACCATGCCCAGGGCGCTTTCCACCAGGTCGCGGACGATCTGGTCGACGTCGCGGCCGACATAGCCGACCTCGGTGAACTTGGTGGCTTCCACCTTCAGGAACGGAGCCTGGGCCAGACGCGCCAGGCGGCGGGCGATCTCGGTCTTGCCCACGCCGGTGGGGCCGATCAGCAGGATGTTCTTGGGCGTCACCTCATCGCGCAGGTCGGCCGGCACCCGGCGACGACGCCAGCGGTTGCGCAGGGCCACGGCGACGGCCTTCTTGGCCTCGGTATGGCCGACGATGTAGCGGTCGAGTTCGGAGACGATTTCGCGGGGGGAGAACTCGGTCATTACAGGCTCTCAACCGTCAGATTGCCATTGGTGTAGACACAGATCTCGGCGGCGATCGCCATCGCCTTGCGGGCGATCTCCTCGGCCGAAAGATCCTGGTCGATCAGAGCCTTGGCGGCCGCGAGGGCATAGTTGCCGCCCGAGCCGATGGCCGCGACCGAGCCGCCGCCGGCGCTTTCGCCCGGCTCCAGCACGTCGCCCACGCCGGTGACGGTATAGATGGCCGTGGCGTCGGCCACGAGCAGCATGGCTTCCAGTCGGCGCAGATAGCGGTCGGTGCGCCAGTCCTTGGCCAGGTCCACGCAGGCGCGGGCCAACTGGTCGGGATACTGCTCCAGCTTGGCTTCAAGCCGCTCGATCAGGGTGAAGGCGTCGGCCGTGGCTCCGGCGAAACCGGCCACCACCTTGCCACCGGCCAGGCGTCGCACCTTGCGGGCGTTGCCCTTGACGACGGTTGGGCCCATGGAGACCTGGCCGTCTCCGGCGATCACGGTCTGTCCGTTCTTGCGCACCGCCAGGATGGTCGTGCCGTGCCAGTCTGGGAAGGAATTGCTGTTTTGCATGTCTCGCATGTGGCGAGGCTGACAGCGGAGATCAAGCGCGATGAGCTTTTCGGACGGCGAGGTCGAACGCTATGCCCGCCATCTGGTGCTGCGCGAGGTCGGCGGACCGGGCCAGCAGAAGCTGAAGGCGGCCCGGGTGCTGCTGGTCGGCATGGGCGGCCTGGGCGCGCCGGCCGCGCTCTATCTGGCCGCCGCCGGGGTCGGAACCCTGGGTCTGGCCGATCCCGACACGGTTTCGCTGTCCAACCTGCAGCGCCAGGTGCTGTACCAGACCGCAGATGTGGGCCGTCCCAAGGTCGAGGTCGCCGCCGAGCGCCTGACGGCGATCAATCCGCATGTGGCGGTCCAAACCCATGCGGTATGGCTGGACGCCGCCAATGCTGGAGACCTTGTTTCCCGGTATGACCTGATCCTCGACGGCACCGACGACTTCGCCACCCGCTTCGCCGTCAGCGACGCCTGCCTGGCCCACGGCAAGCCCCTGGTCAGCGGTGCCCTGGGGCGCTGGACCGGCCAGGTGGCGGTGTTCCACGGTCAGCCCTGCTACCGCTGCCTTGTGCCTGAGGTTCCGCCGGACGCCGAGACCTGCGCCCTGGTCGGCGTGGTCGGCGCCCTGGCCGGCGTGATCGGCTCGATGATGGCGCTGGAGGCGGTCAAGCTGATCACCGGCGCGGGGCAGGCCCTGAGCGGCCGCCTGCTGATCTATGACGCCCTGGCGGCGGAGACCCGCACTGTGCGGATCGGAGCCGATCCGGCCTGCCTCGCTTGCGGCGCTTGACGGCGAAGCTTCACCGGCCTTCTCTCTCCCCATAAAAAAGACGTCAGGGGTAGGGCCAGATGAAGACGCTGTTTCGCGGTCTGTTGATCGCCGCGGGCCTGATCCTGGTGCTCGGCGCCGTGGGATGGCTGGCCCTGCAACGCGGCGACATCCCCTATGACAGCCTGGAAGCCAAGTACGAAAGCCCGGCCTCGCGCTATATGGACCTGGGCGGCGGCTTGCGCGTGCACTATCGCGACGAGGGCCTGCGCGAGGGCCCGACCCTGGTGCTGGTTCACGGCTATGCGGCGTCGCTGCAAGCCTGGGAGCCCTGGGTGCGGTCGCTCTCGGGCGACTATCGCGTCATCACACTGGACCTGCCGGGCCACGGCCTGACCCGGGCGGGCCAGGGCTATGCCGTTGGACGTCAGGGCTTTGGGGCGGCGGTCGATCAGGTGACCCGCAAACTGGGTGTCGAGCGCTTCACCCTGGCGGGTAATTCGATGGGCGGCGGCGTGGCCTGGCAATACGCCATCGATCATCCCGAGCGGGTCGAGGGTCTGGTGCTGGTCGATGCGGCGGGCTGGCCGCGCGAAGGCGGCGGCGGGGGGGTGCTGATCTTCAACATCCTGCGTCATCCCTGGGGACGGGCCCTGCTGAAGAATATCGACACCCAGGCCCTGGTGCGCCAAGGCCTGAAGTCGGCCTATATCGATCAGAGCCTGGTGACGCCCGAGCTGGTCGACCGCTATGTGGAACTGGCCCGCGCGCCCGGCCACCGCGATATCCTGCTGGGCCTGCAGAGCGGCCCGGGCCGTCCGGCCTCGCCCCAGCTCCTGTCGAGGATCAAGGCTCCCACCCTGATCATGTTCGGCGACAAGGACACCGTCATCCCCGCCTCGGACGGCGCCAAGTTCGCCGCAGCCATACCGGGTTCGACCCTGATCCTCTATCCCGATGTCGGCCACGTGCCGATGGAACAGATCCCCGACCGCTCGGCCGGCGACCTGAAGGCCTGGCTGAAGGCGAAGGTGTATCCGGCGGCGCCTTGAGCCGCAGCCCAAGCCCTACAGCATCGACGGAATAACCCGGTCTGGCGGGCGGTGGCCGTCCATGAAGGTCTTCACGTTGACGATGACCTTTTCGCCCATGTCGATGCGGCCCTCGACGGTGGCCGAGCCCATGTGGGGCAGCAGCACGACATTGGGCAGCTTCAGGAGCTTGGGATTGATCGCCGGCTCGTGCTCGTAGACGTCCAGGCCCGCGCCGGCCAGGTCGCCGCGCGCCAGCATGTTGGCCAGGGCCCCTTCGTCGATCACCTCGCCGCGGGCGGTGTTGACCACGATGGCGTGCGGTCGCAGCAGCTTCAGGCGGCGGGCCGACAGCAGGTGATAGGTGGCCGGGGTGTGCGGGCAGTTTACCGAGATGAAGTCCATCCGGGCCAGCATCTGGTCCAGGCTTTCCCAGTAGGTGCAGCCCAGCTCCTCGGCGATGCGCGGGCTGACCGGCTTGCGGTTGTGATAGTGCACCTGCATGCCGAAGGCCTTGGCGCGGCGGGCCACGGCCTGGCCGATGCGGCCCATGCCGATGATGCCCAGGCGCTTGCCCCACAGGCGGCGGCCCAGCATCCAGGTCGGCGACCAGCCATGGAAGCCGCCGCTCTTGACCACCTCGGCGCCTTCGACGACGCGGCGCGAGGCGGCCATGATCAGGGTCATGGTCAGGTCGGCGGTGTCTTCGGTCAGGACGCCGGGCGTGTTGGTGACGATGATGCCGCGCGCATTGGCGGTGGCGACGTCGATATTGTCGACCCCGGCCCCGAAATTGGCGATGAGCTTGAGCCGGTCGCCGGATCGCGACAGAAGACGCGAGTCGATGCGATCGGTGATCGTCGGCACGAGCACGTCGCACCGGCCCATGGCGTCAACCAGTTCATCCGCCGTCAACGGTTTGTCAGTGACGTTGAGTTCGGTGTCGAACAGTTCGCACATCCGCGTCTCCACCGGATCGGGGAGTTTGCGGGTGACGATGACTTTGAGCTTGCGGGCTGCCATGGGCGGTTTGAAAAGCTCTCTCTGACGGGCGTTTAAAAACCTGTAGCAAAGGGGCCCGATGGGGCCAAGCAACATGCCGTCGAATCGCAAACATCGTTCGCTCGGCATTGTGGCCGTCCTGGCCCTGACGGGAGCCGCTGGAAATGCCGGCGCCGCCGGTCCGCCAAGGGTCACGCCCTCGGGGCTAGAGGTTCCGCGCTACGTTTCGTTGAAATATCAGACCGTCAACGCCCGCAATGGCCCAGACGAGGCCCATCGTCTGCTCTGGGTCTATCGCGCCAAGGGTCTGCCGGTTCAGGTGGTCGCCGAAACCCGCGAATGGCGGCGGGTCTGCGATCCCGAGGGCGGCCTGGCCTGGGTGCACAAGCGCACAACCGACGGCCGCCGCACCGCCATGCGCATTCAGTCCACGCCCCTGGCCCTGCTGGCCAGCCCCCGGGACGGCGCCAGGATCAGCGCCTGGCTGCGCGGCCGCTCGACCGCCAATCTGGACCGCTGCGAAAAGGGATGGTGCCGCCTCAAGGCCGAGGGGTCGGCCGGCTGGGCCCGCGAAAGCCAGATCTGGGGCGCGGCCTCGCAGCCGCAGTGCGGGCGCTGACCGCCAACCGGCGTGACGAAAGTGTCTGGACCGTTCACAAGCGTTACTGAAAGTAACATTGAGGCGCGACCCACCGTCGTGCTAGGGCGTGACCATGCAACAGAGCTCCTACACCTTCGACGAACTCCTGGCCTGCGGTCGGGGCGAGCTATTCGGCCCGGGCAACGCCCAGCTGCCGGCCCCGCCGATGCTGATGTTCGACCGTATCGTCCGGATCGAAAAAGAAGGCGGCAAGTACGGCAAGGGCTATGTCGAGGCCGAGTTCGATATCAATCCCGACCTCTGGTTCTTCGGCTGCCACTTCATTGGCGACCCCGTCATGCCCGGCTGCCTGGGCCTGGACGCCATGTGGCAGCTGGTCGGCTTCTTCCTGGGCTGGTCAGGCGGTACCGGTCGCGGGCGCGCCCTGGGCGTCGGCGAAGTGAAATTCACGGGCCAGGTCACTCAAGACGTCAAGAAGGTCGTCTACAAGATCGACCTTAAGCGGGTGATCATGCGCAAGCTGGTCATGGGTATCGCTGACGGTGTTCTGGAAGCCGACGGCAAGCCCATCTACGAGACCAAGGACCTTAAGGTCGGTTTGTTCACCGCCGAGCAGATGGCGTCCTGATCCAGTCGTAGGGTCGGCCAACACAGAGCTGACCCCGTTTGGATCTGGGGAGAGAAAGAGGAAAGTTCATGCGTCGCGTCGTCGTCACCGGACTGGGGATTGTCTCGTCCATCGGCAACAACGCCAATGAGGTGCTTGCCTCACTGCGTGAAGCCAAATCCGGCGTGGTCGCCGCGCCCGACTATGCGGAACTGAATTTCCGCTGCCAGGTGCACGCCACGGTCAAGCTCGACTCTTGGGAAGCCCTGGTCGACCGCCGCGCGGCGCGTTTCCTGGCGCCCGGCACGGCCTATGCCCACATCGCCATGGAACAGGCGATCGCCGACTCCGGTCTCGAAGAGTCCGAGATCTCCAATGAGCGCACCGGCCTGATCGTCGGTTCGGGCGGCCCGTCCACCAAGGTGATCATCGAGGCTGCCGCCACGACCCGCGAAAAGGGTCCCAAGCGGATCGGTCCTTTCGCGGTGCCCAAGGCCATGAGCTCGGGTCCGTCGGCCGTGCTGTCGACCTGGTTCAAGATCCGCGGCATCAACTATTCGATCAGCTCGGCCTGTGCGACCAGCGCCCACTGCATCGGCGCGGCCGCCGAGCAGATCCAGATGGGCAAGCAGGACATCGTCTTCGCCGGCGGCTGCGAAGAGCTGGACTGGAGCCTGTCCAACCTGTTCGACGCCATGGGCGCCATGAGCAGCAACTTCAACGACCGTCCCACCGTGGCCAGCCGCGCCTATGATCGGGACCGCGACGGCTTCGTGATCGCCGGCGGGGCCGGCATCGTGGTGCTGGAAGAGTACGAACACGCCAAGGCCCGCGGCGCCAAGATCTACGGCGAAGTGGTCGGCTATGCCGCCAATTCCGACGGCTTCGACATGGTCGCCCCCTCGGGCGAGGGCGCGGCCCGCTGCATGCGCATCGCCATGGCCGAGGCCGGTGGCCGCACCATCGACTATCTGAACCCGCACGGCACCTCGACGCCGGTCGGCGACAGCAAGGAAATGGGCGCGGTCCGCGACGTCTTTGGCGACAAGGCCCCGCTGATCTCCTCGACCAAGTCCCTGACCGGCCACAGCCTGGGCGCGGCCGGCGCGCAGGAGGCGATCTATTCGATCCTGATGCTCAACAACGACTTCGCCGCCCAGAGCGCCAATATCGAGAACCTGGATCCCGAGTTCGCCGACCTGCCGATCCTGCTGACGCGTGCCGACCGTGAACTGACCACGGTGATGTCCAACAGCTTCGGCTTTGGCGGTACCAATGGCACGCTGATCATCAGCAAGGCCGACTGATCCCGCGCCGCTGGAGGGTTCCAGCGGCGCGCCGACCCTGATAGCTAACCCCGAAGATGATGTGTGACGGTGGCCCCTGTGGCCTGCCCGTCATATCCCAGAACACGGAGCCCTGACCCATGGCCGACGATTACGCATTCCCCAAGGGCGAGCTGATGCGGGGCAAGAAGGGCCTCGTCATGGGCGTGGCCAATCACAACTCCATCGCCTGGGGCATCGCCTCGCAGCTCGCCGCCCAGGGCGCCGAGATGATCTTCACCTATCAGGGTGAAGCGCTGGAGCGCCGCGTGCGGCCGCTGGCTGAGAGCATTGGCGTCACCACCCTGGTGCCGGCCGACGTCACCGACGACGCCTCGATGGACGCCGCCTTCGCCGCCATTGAAGAGAAGTTCGGGACCATCGACTTCGTCGTCCACTCGGTGGCCTTCGCCAACAAGGACGAGCTGAAGGGCTCGTTCGTCGACAACACCACCCGCGAGGGTTTCCTGCTGGCCCTGAACATCTCGGCCTTCAGCTTCGTCGATGTCGCCAAGCGCGCCGCGAAACTGATGCCCAACGGCGGGTCGCTGATCACCATGACCTATCTGGGGTCGGAGCGGACCATCCCCAACTACAACACCATGGGCGTGGCCAAGGCCGCCCTGGAAGCGGCGACGCGCTATATCGCCCGCGACCTGGGTCCCAAGGGCATTCGCTGCAACGCCATCTCGGCCGGCGCCATGCGCACCCTGGCCCTGGCGGGCATTTCGGGCGGCCGGGGCATGATCGCCCAGGGCCGCGCGTTCAGCGCCATGAAGGAAGACACCTCGATGGAAGGCGTCGCCGGCGCCGCCCTGTGGCTGGTCTCGGATCTGGGCCGCTCGACCACGGGCGAGGTGGTCCATGTCGACGCCGGCTTCCACATGATGGGCATGCCGGACGAAGTCGAAGCCTAGGCCTGAAGGGCCTGCGCGTTACGGCGCGTAGGCCCGCAGGAACCGTATCGCGGCTTCGCGCGCGAGGTCGTCGAACTGGGCCTGGGTCTTGTCCGCCGGCAGACGAAGCAGGGCGCGCAGCTGGCTGTGGCCTAGCACCATGCCCGAGAAGAGCTCGGCGGCCTGGTCGAAGTTCTCTACCTTCAGGCGGCCCAGGCGGGTCTCGGTCTCCAGGAAGGCGGCCAGCTGGCGGCGCGCTTGACGCGGTCCGGCCTCGAACACCTCGTGGGCGACAAGCGGCATTTCGCCCGCGCCCTGGATCACGACCCGCATTACCGAATAGCCGCTCTGGCTGGTCACGGTTTCCAGGATCGAGCGGGCATAGGCCTCCAGCGCCTCGCGCGGGTTTTCCTCGGCTCCGGGTTCGCGCAGCGGGGCGGTGATCAGGTCGACCCGTCGCGCCATCAGGGCGCGGACCAGCTCGGCCTTGCAGCCATAGTGGTTATAGACCGTCTGTTTGGAGACCCCGGCGCGGCGGGCGATCGCCTCCATCGGGGCCGACAGCCCGCGCTGGCCGATCACCTCGACGGCGGCGTCGAGAATGGCCTCGGTCTTGGCGACGTCGATCTGGCCGGGGATCCTGGGCATCAGTGGGCGTCCGAAGGGGGCGGGGCGCCGGCGGCGGCGGTCGGCTTGGCCAGCAGCGATATCCCGGCCGCGATGAAGCAGCCAATGGCCAGCAGGGTGAAGCTGTCGCCAAAGGCCAGGACGGTGGCCTGTTGCCACATGACGCCGGAAAAGGCCTTGAGCGCGGCGCCGTCCGGGTCTGTCACGCCCATCTGGGCCATGCGGCTGCTCAGACCCGCTATCATGGCCTGGGCCTCGGCATTGCCGGACTGCAGCTTGGAGGTCATATCGCTGTAGTAGAGCGCTGTCTGCTGGGCGATGCTGGTCGCCAGCAAGGCCAGGCCCATGGCCCCGCCGGTATTGCGAGACAGGTTCACAAGGCCCGCAGCGTTCTTGACCATGTGCGGCTCAAGCGTGCTCATGGTGATCTGCTGGGTTGCGATCATCGCGATCATCACCCCGACCCCGCGGCAGGCCTGGACGCCAGCGAACTCCCAGAAACCCCATTCCTGGGTCACGCCGTGGGCCATGTACATGCCCCAACCGGCCAGGACAAAACCGATGAACATCGATATCCGCGGATCAGCCTGACGCACGAGGCGGCCGGCGATCGGGCCGGTGACGAACATCGACAGGCCAGAAATGACCATGGTGGTGCCGACTTCCGAGGCCGAATAGTGCCTGACCCGGCTGAGGAACTGCGGCAGCAGGAAGGTGCCGCCAAACAGGCTGGCCCCCGAGACCGCGGTCATCAGCAGGCCGATCGAGAAGTTGCGGTTGGCGAAGGCCCTCAGCTCAACGATCGGATTTCTGTAGCTCAGGGACCGCCAGACGAAGACCACGCCGCTGGTCAGGGCCAGGATCGCCAGACCCAGGATGAGGTCGTCTTGCAGCCAGCTGTTCTTGGCGCCTTCTTCCAGCACGAACTGCAGGCTCATCAGAAAGGCGGCCATGACCGCCAGGCCCAGCCAGTCGAAGCCCTGTTTCAGGCTGGGATCGCCCTTGTCAAAATTGCCCCAGCGCGCGACGCCGAACAGCACGATCAGGCCGATGGGCACATTGATGAAGAACAGCCAGCGCCAGCTCAGCCATTCGGTCAGGTGACCGCCCAGGGTTGGGCCGACCGTGGGGGCCAGGGTGACGATCAGGCCCATGATCACGCTGGCGGTAATCCTGCGCTCAGGCGGGAAGGCGGTGAAGGCCACCGCGAAAACCGTCGGAATCATCGCGCCGCCGATAAAGCCCTGCAGGGCCCGGGTCAGGATCATCATGTCGATCGATGACGACAGGCCGGTCAGCACACTCATGACGATGAAGCCGGCGCAGGAAACCAGGTAGACTTTCTGGCTACCCCACAGGCGCGACAGATAGCCGGCCAACGGGATCATCACGACCTCGGGGATCAGATAGGCGGTCTGGATCCAGCTGACCTGATCGGCGCTGGCCCCGACCCCGGCCTGGATCTGAGGCAGCGAGGCGGCAACGATCTGGATGTCGAGAATGGCCATGAACTGGCCGATGACCATGGCTCCGAAGCCGAGGAACAGCTTGGTCCAGTCGGCCTGGGTCAGGGTTTTGGCGGGGGCCGCCTGAGCGGGGCTTGCGGCGTCGGTCATGGCCGGCGTTTAGCGCGCGGCGCCCTGACGGGCGCCCTGACGGGCGCCCTGACGGGCGACCTGGGTCGGCGCCTGGCCGGCCTCGGCGAACGATGCGCCCGAGCGGTCGCGCACATCGACCTTGACCTCGACCGACAGGCCCGGCCGCAGGGCGGCGCCCAGCTTGGAGGTGTCGACCACGATCTTGACCGGCAGGCGCTGGGTGATCTTGGTGAAATTGCCCACCGCGTTCTCGACCGGGATCAGGGCGAACTCCTGGCCGGTGGCGGGCGCGAAGCTGTCGACCTTGCCGCGAATGGTTTCCTTGCCGAAGGCGTCTGCCTTGATCTCGACGGCCTGGCCGATGCGAAGACGCGAGACCTGGGTCTCCTTGAAATTGGCGACGATATAGCTCTGGCCCAGCGGCACGACCGACATCAGCGCGACGCCCGGCTGGACCAGCTGGCCGGGACGTCCCGAGCGGGCGCCGACCACGCCGGCGACCGGCGCGCGCAGCACGGTGCGGTCCAGGTCCAGTCGTGCCTGGGCGACGGCGGCATGGGCGGCGGCGGCCTGGGCCAGGGTCTGGGCCTTGGCCGAGCCCAGCGACTGGGCGGTGCGGCGTTCGGCTTCAAGGGCGGCTTGGGCGCTGGCCACGGCGGCTTCTGACTGGCTGGCCCCGGCGCGGCTGGTCTGGACCTTCTGCTGCGAGACCCAGCCCTGGTGGGCCAGGCTGTCATAGCGGTCGAGGTCGGCCTTGGCGCGGCTGGAATCGGCCTGGGCGCTGGAGACGCCGGCCGCCTTCTGGGCGATCAGGGCCTGTTCCAGCGAAGCCTTGTCATCCACGGCGCGGACGGCGGCGTCCAGGGCCTGGGCGTTGGCGATGGCCTGGTCCAGGCGGGCCTGGAAGGTTGAGGGGTCGATGCGCGCCACCACCTGGCCCACCTCGACTCGCTGGTTGTCGGCGACCAGGATCTCGGTGATCGCGCCAGAGACCTGCGGGCTGATCTGCACGGTGTCGGCCTGGACGAAGGCGTTGTCGGTGGCCTCGAAGCGCTGCTTGTCGATGTACCAGAACACCCCGCCGACCAGGATCGCTGCGGCGGCGACGCCACCGACGACCATGGGAACGAGCTTCTTGTTTTGCGGCGCGGCCATGACCCAACCCTGACTAACCCAACAGTCCGATCCGCCCGATAGAAGGGTCCCGGGCGCTCGGCAAGTGATAAATGGACGCATTCGTCCAAAAATCAACGCCTGCAAGGTCAAAAGCGTCTCGTCCCGCAGTCTCTCAGGCCGCGCGAGCGGTTGAACGGGCGCCGGCTTTGGCGACAAGAAGGGCGAACACCAACACAAGCGCGTGCACAACCCTGAAGTTAAACATTTCAGAGTTCCCGATCCTTGGCTCGGAGAAATTCGCTGACTTCACAAAGTTAAAGAATTGCTCTAGCAGCGCCACCGATCGAGTTCATCTAGTGCAATCGGCATAGAAACCGTACCTACAGAGTAGAATATGAGCAAACCTGCCTCTGTTGCGACGTTTTGACGCGATCTATATCGCAGCTTGATCGACGAAAGGGAAAAATCTGTAGCTGAATAAATCTGATTACTGATCGCATGATGCGCCGATTAGTAACGGGGCCGTGAACAGCGCCGTGTGACATCCGGTCGCAATTTCGTCTTGTGCTAGAATCAATACAGAGTAAAAGCCGTCCCCCACTGCAACCAAGCTTGGGGGAGCGCGTATCTCCCAAGCGGTCCAAGTTCGCCGCGCTCGCTACGCCCGCGCCAAAGGATGCGCCAATGAACATTCAACCGCCGCTGGAACACTCGCCCCTGGGCATGTTTCGACCCGTGCTGTGGCTCGCCGCTGCGGCCTTTGCCGCCGGCTTTGGCGGCTACATGATCCTCGGCCTGCGCGCCATCAACGGCTAGAGCGTTTTCCGACGAAGTGGACGCCGGATCGTCGTCAGAAAACGCGTTAAACCAAAAGACTAGAGTCCTTTACCGATCCATTCGGATCGTAAAACACTCCAGGGTCTTACCCCGGTCTCAGGTCGAGACCCCGGTCGAGCCGAACCCGCCGGCGCCCCGGTCCGTGGCGTCCAGGTCATCGACCTCGACCAGCGTCCATTGCGGCGCGGCGGCGATGATCCCCTGGGCGATGCGGTCGCCCCGGCGGATCGTGAAATCTTCCTCGCCCAGATTGATCAGCAGCACGCAGACCTGACCGCGATAGTCGCTGTCGATGGTGCCCGGCGCATTGGTCACCGTGACGCCGTTCTTGAACGCCAGGCCCGAGCGCGGCCGAACCTGCATTTCATAGCCATCGGGGATCGCCACCGAAAAGCCGGTGGGCGCCATGCAGCGCGCGCCCGGCCTCAGCACGATGGGCTCGTCTTCCGGCACATGGGCCCGCAGGTCGAAGCCCGCCGCGCCGGCCGTGGCATAGGTCGGTACGGGCAGGTCAGGATTGCCGTCCCAACGCTTGAAGCGGATCGTTTGAGCGGTCATGTGGGCGGTTCCTGCCAGGCGGTCCCAAAAAGGCGAGCCGAGCGGATGTAGCTGATTTGGCCCCAGGGCGACCAGAGTCTCAGGCCAGCGCCTGGGCAATCCTCTGGGCGATGGCGCGGGCGACCTCATCCTTGGGCGCGCGATCCCAGCGCTCGGTCCCGCCCTGGGTGACCAGCAGCACCGCGTTTTCGTCGCCGCCCATCACGCCAGGCTCGGTGACGTCATTGGCGATGATCCAGTCGCAGCCCTTGCGCGACAGCTTGGCGCGGGCGTGCATCTCGACATCGTTGGTCTCCGCCGCGAAACCGACCACCAGGCGCGGCCGATTGGGACCGGTGGCCGAGACCGTGGCCAGGATGTCGGGGTTCTCGACGAAGGTCAGGGCCGGTGGCCCGCCGCGTTCCTTCTTCAGCTTGGTTCCGAAGGCCTCGTCCACACGCCAGTCGGCGACGGCTGCGACAAAGACGCCGACATCGGCGGGCAGGGCGGCCTGGCTAGCGGCCAGCATCTGCCGGGCGGTCTCGACGTCAATACGCGTCACGCCCGGCGGGGTGGGCAGGAACACGGGTCCGGCGATCAGGGTGACCTCGGCGCCCAGCTCCGCCAAGGCCTGGGCGATGGCAAAGCCCTGCCTGCCGCTGGAGCGATTGGTGATGCCGCGCACCGGATCGATCGGCTCGAAGGTCGGGCCGGCGGTGACCAGGGCGCGCTTGCCGGCCAGCGGCTTGGCGGCGGGGCCTTCAAGCGCCGCCATGACCGCCGCGAAGATCACCTCGGGCTCGGCCAGGCGGCCGGGGCCAAACTCACCGCAGGCCATGGCCCCCTCGTCGGGCCCGACGAAGCGGACGCCGTCGGCCTTCAGCGTGGCGATATTGCGCTGGGTGGCGGGATGCAGCCACATCCGCACGTTCATGGCCGGGGCCATCAGCACCGGCTTGTCGGTGGCCAGCAGGGTGGTCGAGGCCAGGTCGCCGGCCAGGCCGTGCGCGGCCTTGGCGATCAGGTCGGCCGTCGCCGGCGCCACCACCACCAGATCGGCCGAGCGCGACAGCTGGATGTGGCCCATCTCGGCCTCGTCGGTCAGCGAGAACAGCTCGTCATAGACCTTGTCCTCGGCCAGAGAGCCCAGCGACAGGGGCGTGACGAACTGTGCGCCCGCCTTGGTCAGGATCGGCCGCACGGCGACGCCGGCCTTGCGCAGCAGGCGCGTGAGCTCCAGCGCCTTGTAGGCCGCGATGCCGCCGCCGACGATCAAAAGAACCCGCTTGTCGCTCACGCCGTTTGGTCTCCATGCCGCTCTTAGCCCTTATGACCCAAGCGCGGCGATCCGACAAAGGACAAGCGTGTGACGGACTCGACTCTTGTTCCGTTTTCGTTCATCAATCGGCCAGGTTGAACGAATGGAGCGATGGGCTCATGAGGTTGAATAGATTTCACGGCGCCGCGACGCTGTTGCTGGCCACCGGCGCACTTGTCCTGGCCGGGTGCGATGGCGGCGCGTCCGCCGTTCGGGCCCCCAAGGCCGGCGAACGGACCGTTGCGGCTGAGACGACGGATCTGCCGTCGGCCTCTTCCGACATGCGCCGCAGCGATGTGCGCGACGCGCCGGTGCGGCTGGTGTCGGGCAAGCCGTTCTGGGCGGCCAACCGCACCCGCACCGCCGAGGAGAACGCCCAGCGTGGCTTCGAGCGCAACGGCCAGGCGTTCGGGGCCGACACGGTCGACGACTATGTCGCTGCGGCCCACAGGTTCGTCGCCGATCCGCCCAAGGGCGTCGAGACTCTGAAGCGCGCCAATGGCGACACCTTGATCTACGACGCCAAGAGCAATGTATTCGCGGTGGTGTCCCGCGAGGGCGCGCCCCGGGCGCTGTTCAAGCCTGATGACGGCGCGGCCTACTGGGAGGTGCAGAAGACGCGCGAGAGCCGCCGGGCGACGGCGACCCCGGAGCGAAGCCAGGCCAATAGCGGCTGATCAGCCGAACGCCAGCGCCCCGGCCGCAAAGGCCAGCACCGCCACAAGCGCGCCCGCCGCGAACCAGGCCAGGGGGCGAGGCTTCGACGCGGCGACCACCGCCACCGCGGCCGGCGGCGTCTCGGCCAGCCGCGCTATGGCCCGCAGCGCCTTCAGAGCCTCGTCGGCGAAGTCGCGCACCTTGGCGGCCGGCGACAGCTCGCGGGTGATCCAGCGGCGCACCACCGGATCGGCGGCAGCCCAGATGTCGTGGGCCGGGTCGATGCGGCGGGCCACGCCCTCGACGGTGACCATGGTCTTCTGCAGCAGAACCAGTTCCGGCCGCAGCGCCATCTCGAACAGGGCGGTGATTTCGAACAGCTGGGCCAGCAGCTTGCTCATCGACACCTCACGGGCGTCGCGGCCGAAGATCGGCTCGCCCACGGCGCGCAGGGCCTGGGCGAAGGCGTCGACATCATGGTGGGCGGGCACATAGCCGGCGTCGAAATGGATGCGGGCGATGCGGGCGTAGTCGCGGTTCAGGAAGCCATACAGGATCTCGGCCAGATATTTCCGCTCACCGGGACCCAGGCGGCCGATGATGCCGTAGTCGACGGCCACCACCTTTGCGGGGGCGGCGACGAACAGGTTGCCCTCGTGCAGATCGGCGTGGAACAGCCCGTGGTCCAGGGCCTGGGCCAGGAAGCCGCGGGTGATGTTGTCGGCCAGGGCCTTGCGGTCCAGGCCCGGCAGGTCGAGCGTTTCGGGGTTCGACAGCGCCTCGCCGTCGGCCCAGGCCAGGGTCAGGACCCGCTTGCCGACCCCGTCCCAGACCACGGCAGGGGCGGTCATGTAGCTGTCACGGGCCATCACCTCGCCCAGCTCGGCGCAGCCGGCGGCTTCGAAACGCAGGTCCATTTCCAGGTCCAGGGCCCGGATCACCACCTCGACAAAGTCGCGCGGCTTCAGGCGGCGGGCCTGCGGAACCAGGCGCTCGGCCAGATCGGCGGCCAGGCGCAGCACGGCGCTGTCTTCGGCGACCCGGCGCTCGATGCCGGGGCGCAGGACCTTCACGGCGACCTTGGTTCCGTCCAGCAGGGTGGCCGGATGGGCCTGGGCCAGGGAGGCGGCGGCGACGGGCTCGTCCAGCTGCGAGAACAGGGTCTCGATCGGCCGGCCCAGATTACGCTCGATCTCGTCGCGGGCCTGGCTGAGCGGGAAGGGCGGCAGGCGGTCCTTGAGGCGCGACAGGTCCTCGGCGAAGGGCGTGCCGAAGATGTCGGCCCGGGTCGACAGGAACTGGCCCATCTTGATCGCGGCGGGGCCCAGGCCCTCCAGGGCGCCGGCCAGACGCTGGCCCGGGCGTCCCAGCCGCGCGCGGGGACCCGACAACAGTCGCAGGGTCCGCGCCGCCAGCCGCGCCGAAGGCGGCAGGATGGGGTCGAGCTCGCACGGGATCAGGGCGTCGGCCCGGATCAGCACCCAGCCCGCGCCGATCAGGCGCCAGAACGCGGACATCTGCCCCATGGACTAGACGGCCCAGCCCTGGTGCATCGCCGCGACACCGCCGGTGAAGTTGGCATAGGTGGCCCGCTTGAAGCCGGCGTCTTCCATCATCGCCAGGAAGGCGCGCTGGTCGGGGAAGCGGCGGATGCTCTCGACCAGATACTGATAGGCCTCGCGGTCCTTGGCGACCCACGCGCCGACCTGCGGAATGACCTTGAAGCTGTAGGCGTCATAGGCCTTGGCCAGAAACTCGGTGGCCGGGCGCGAGAATTCCAGACAGATGAAGCGGCCGCCCGGCTTCAGCACCCGCCGCGCCTCGCGCAGGGCCGCGTCGATATCGGTGACATTGCGGATGCCGAACGAGATCACATAGGCGTCGGCATAGGCGTCGGGCAGGGGCAGGCGCTGGGCGTCGCCGACGGTCCAGGTGATTTCCGGCTCGCCGCCCTTTTCGATGCCGGCCGCGATCATCTCGGCATTGTAGTCGATGATGTTGATCATCGCGTCGGGGCCGCCCCGGCGCTCCTGGGCGCGGCGCGCCATCTTCGCAAAGCGGCGGGCCATGTCGCCGGTGCCGCCGGCGCAGTCGATGATCACCTCGCCCGGCTGCGGGTTCAGGCGCGCGGCGACGGCGTCCTTCCACAGACGGTGGACGCCCCCGCTCATCAGGTCGTTCATCAGGTCGTAGTTCTTGGCGACGCGGTCGAAGACCCCACGCACCAGGCCGGCCTTCACCGAAGGATCGACGTCCTTGAAACCGAATGTGGCGGCAGGCTTGCTCATGACGTCTATCGACCAGGCTCTCTATATGGTGGATCGCTCTTAGACCGCTGACTGCGTCGCGTCATCACCTTGAGGCCTGCCCTTGCCTGAATTGCCTGAAGTCGAGACCGTCCGACGCGGCCTTGAACCGACCTTGAGCGGCGCGCGCCTGAGCCGTGTGCGCGCCAACCGGCCCGACCTGCGCTTTCCCCTGCCAGACGGCTTCGTCCAGCGGCTGACGGGGGCCAGGATCCTGCGACTGGACCGGCGGGCCAAATATCTGCTGGCCCCGCTGGATCGCGGCGACACCCTGGTCATGCACTTAGGGATGACCGGCCGGTTCGAGATCGCGGCCCCGGAAGGGACCATTCGCCCCGGCGACTTCGCCCGCGAGGTCAAACCCGACGACAAGCACGCCCATGTGGTCTTCGAGACGGAAGACGGCGCGGTGGTCACCTATCACGACCCCCGGCGCTTCGGGTTCATGGACCTGATCGCCACCGACCAGGTCGATCGCCATCCGTGGTTTGCGACCATGGGCCCCGAGCCCCTGGGCGAGGGCTTTACCGCCCAGACCCTGATCAAGGCCTTTGCCAACCGCAAGCAGGGCCCCAAGACCCTGCTGCTGGACCAGAAGACCGTCGCCGGCCTGGGCAATATCTATGTGTGCGAGGCCCTGCACCGTGCGGGCATCTCGCCGTTCAAGCCCTCGGGGATGATCGCCGGCAAGCGGCTGGGATCTCTAACGACCATCATCAAGGCGGTCCTGGCCGAGGCCGTCGAGGTCGGCGGCTCCACCCTGAAGGACTTCGCCGCCGCCGACGGCGCCCTGGGCTATTTCCAGCACCGCTTCCGGGTTTACGACCGCGAGGGCGAGGCTTGTCCGACGGCGGGTTGCAAGGGGGTTATCGCGCGGGAGGTGCAGGCGGGCCGGTCGACGTTCTTTTGTCCGGTGTGTCAGGTTTGAGGGGGGAGGCAAAGTTGGCTAGCTCATCGTTCGTGTGCCAAGCATCCCCCGAACGCTGAGCATGAGGCAGCGAAGAAAAAATAGTGTGTCAGTAGCCTTGGTCCATCGCCGCGCCGTATATGACTAAAGCGCACACGAGGATCAGAACGGTCATGGCTCCGATGATCCGTGCAGCGCCCACGTCTCTGTAGGTGACGAGATTGCCGTTTTGGCGATCCCAACTCGACGAGCCGGTTTTTTTCAAGTCGTTGAATGCTGCGATCTGCGTGAACAGAGCAACAAGCGGAATACCGAGGCCAAACCCTTTGAGGTAGACCAAAGCCTCTCTACCAAACGCCTGAACAAAATTTAGTTTTTGGCCGTTATTGGTAATTTCGATCTTGAACAGAGCTTTTCCAGCAGTTGTGCCGAGCAATGATAGCATCAGGGCGTGAATTGGCACGCTACAGGCAAGAATAATTAATCCCAACAGGCTCTCATTGATATCCGCAATCCATTGCGGAAACATAATTCCGAAAATGACTCCGAGTATTATTGCCGTGAACCAAACATCTACTTGTTTGGCCCAGAATCTTGTCCAGGGTCTTGGCGCAGTCGACCTAACCTCTGGCTCGATGATCTGGGTGGGCCGTGGAATATCTGCTGCACCCAGAGGCTGCGTCGCATCCTCGTGGTGCGCAGGCGCAGCCGGGGTCGGCGCTCGGAGCTCGGAGAGGCCGTCGCCGTGAACCGCTTGGCCGCAGCTCCCGCAGAACTTCGCGCTAGCGGGCACTGTAGCCCCGCAGTTCATACAAAACATCTTCGCCCCCAACTTCCTGTGGCAAAGTTACACCTGCCACTCGCCAAAAGGTAAGCCTGACGCACGGGATTCTTTTTTTGAGAGTGGTGACCAGCCAGCTTGCTCTCCCCAGAAAGCCGGACGCCCCGCGTCCCGCTCATCCTTAAATCTCTTGGAGGCTGCAGCGTGCTGGTCTGTACAGGTCAGTCAAGGACTGGCCTTTCAGGCCAGCCGCGCGGCGGCGGCCCGGAGGGCCGTCCTTGAGTGACCTGTACAGACCAGCGATCGTCTCGCCGTGAGATTTAAGGATGGCTCCCTTCGGCGCGAAGGGGGGGCGCCTCTCTAATAAATCACCGCCATTCCCGGTATTATGTAGCAAATACACCTAGGGGTGTGACGCGCCACATTGCCGCAAAGTCTCTGTGGCGGTGCAGAATCTAAAGGGATAAGATTCCGCCATGGCTGCAAATGTCACCCTTTCAAGCAAGCGGCCAGCGCCACCGAAGGCCGACTTTGCCTTTGAAATTGATTTCAAGCGGGGCGAGGGTTCGGCCTCGCGCGTCTTTGCCGCGACGCATGACTTCATCAAAGCGTGCGAGCGCATCGACAAGGAGCTCCTGACTTCTATTTCCTCCGGCATCGAAACCGTAATGGTGCTGGAAGACATCCAAGTTGGATCGATCAAAACTTGGCTGCGCAATGCTCTTGTCGCCACTGACGATCAAGCGCTCAAAGATTTGGACTGGAAGCCGCTCGTCGGAAAATATCTGGTACGGGCCAAATACGCCATCATCCGATGGGTTGATGACGATACAGTTCCGAAAAGTCTCCCAGACCTTGCGAGAGAACTCCAAGGTATCGCAGCGGAAACTGATGTTCGCCACTTGCCGGATTATAGGGCACCGGGACCAAAGGCCCTTATAGAGGCTGTTCGTGATTTTCAGGGCGTTAAAGATCACCTGCTGCCCACAGACCGAGCCATCTACATTACTGGCGAGGGCGACCGTGTTGAAATGAACCTCTCAATGAGGTGGGACATTGAAGACATTGAAGCCATGGCAGTTAAGCAGACGCTTGAGTTTCCAGTCGCAACCATGATCCTGGCCGTGAAGAAGCCGGACTATCTTGGTGATAGCAAGTGGGAGCTACGTCACGGAAAGCGTACTGTTTCTGCACGCATTGAGGACGTTGAGTGGCTTAAGCGTTTTCAGGCACGACAGGAGGACGTTAGACCGGGAGACGCCCTTAAATGCGACGTTCGCATAGAGCATCTTTATGGACACGACAACGAATTGCTCACAGAACGATATACAATTTTGAAAGTCTATGAGGTTCTCGTAGACTCATATAGTCAATTGAATCTGCCAGATATTAATTGAGGCATTCAGTCTTTATTATTAAAGACTATTACGCTGCCGGCACCAATCGCTACCAAACATTGGATTAAGCTGTATAGCAAGCACACCTAGCTCTCAGGTGCGGGAGAGCCGGGGTGCCGCGCACTCCGCTGGCACCTCACGTGTCAGCTGAACTCGGGGTTCCCGCCACAAGGGCGGGAATGACGGGAGGTTTGGGGGTGATCAAACTGGGCTGAGGTCCAGGGTTCCCTTCGGCGCCCGACCTCCCGCCGGATAGCCCAGATAGGCCCGGCTGAGCCGCACCAGCTCGTCCTCGAACTCTGGGCTCAGCAGGAAGTCGGCGCCCTCAAGAACCGCGGCCCGCATGGCGCCCTGTACCGCGCGGCTGAGTACGAAGGCCTGGACGGGTGTCAGCGGCCGGCCCTGCGCGTCGGTCAGGCCGGTTTCCGCCGCCGCGAACCGCGCCGCCAGTTCGCCGTGGTCGGCCGTGGCCAGCAGGCTGGACATGGCGATCCGCCGCGCCCGGCTGCGGCCGGCGAAGGCCTGGAGGAAGGCGCGGATCATGGCCCGATCCCGCGCCAGGCCCGGTGTCCCGCCCTCGACCACCGCCATCACGGCGCGCCGGTGCGCCTCGGTCTCGCGCTGGGCCAGGGCCTGCAGGATCGCCTGCTTGTCGGGAAAATAGCGATACAGGGCGCCGATGCTGACGCCGGCGCGCTGCGCGACCGCATTGGTGTTGAAGCCGGCCTCGCCGGTCGCCTCCAGAACCTGAGTTGCGGCCTCCAGAATATAGTCCACGGTCGTCTGGGCGCGCTGCTGGCGCGGAACTTTGCGAGCCTTTTCAACGGCCGTCATTCTGGAACCTTTCGGATCAGCGCCGCCCTGGAAGTCGAGTAACAGGGCCCGCGCCGACGCCCTAGCCTTGCCGTCTGCAACCTTGCGGGAGGACAGCATGACATGGGCCACGGATCGATTGAACGCCCTGAAGGCGGGGACCGCCACCCCGCCGCCGATCGTTCAGACCCTGAAGCTGGGCCTGATCGACGACTGGGGCCAAGGCTGGGTGCGCAAGTCCTGGCGCCCGAGCGCTGACCTCGCCACCGCCGACGGCTCGCTGTTTGGCGGCTATCTGGCGGCGTTGGCCGACCAGGTCCTGGCCTTCGCGGCCATGACGGTGGTTCCGCATGACCGCCTGTTTCGGACCGTGAACCTGCAGATGAACTTCCTGAAGGTGGGCCGCAGTCACCCCCTGACCATCGAGGCCCGCATCGTGGCCCAGACCCGGCAGCTGATCACCGCCCGCGCCGAGTTTCGCCGCGAGGACGGCGTGGTGATCGCCGACGCCACCGCCCAGCAGATCCTGATGGCCTTTGACCATTGGCCGGCCGAGCAGGCGGCGATAGAGGCGATCGCCGCGCCGTGAGGCTCACAGGATGGCTCCCCTTCGCCGCGACGCGCTCTATAAAGCGAGCGTCACAAGGAGAGACCCGCCGATGGCCGAGTATCAAACCCTGATCGTCGAAACCGCCCCGGAGGGCGCCGCCGGCGTCGTGCTGATCCGGCTCAACCGCCCCGAGGCCCTGAACGCCCTCAACGCCCAGCTGCTGGGCGAGCTGGCCGTGGCCCTGGGCGAGGCCCAGGCCGATGATGGCGTGGGCTGCATCGTCCTGACCGGCTCGGCCAAGGCCTTCGCGGCCGGGGCCGACATCAAGGAGATGTCGGACAAGTCCTATGCGGAGATGTTCAAGGCCGACTTCTTTACTGCTGGGGCACGCGCCATCGAGCAGTGCCGCAAGCCGATCATCGCGGCCGTGTCCGGCTACGCCCTGGGCGGCGGCTGCGAGCTGGCGATGATGTGCGACTTCATCATCGCCGCCGACACTGCCAAGTTCGGCCAGCCCGAGATCAATCTGGGCGTCGCGCCCGGCATCGGCGGCACCCAGCGCCTGACCCGCTTCGTGGGCAAGTCCAAGGCCATGGACATGATCCTGACCGGCCGGATGATGGGGGCCGAGGAAGCCGAGCGCTCGGGCCTGGTGTCGCGGATCTTCCCGGCCGACATGCTGCTGGGCGAGGTTCTGGCCATTGCCGGCAAGATCGCCGGCCAGTCGCCCCTGGCTGTGGCCATGAACAAGGAGCTGGTCCTGGCCGCCTATGAAACGACCCTGACCACCGGCGTGGCCCTCGAGCGGCGACTGTTCCACTCGCTGTTCGCCTTCGAGGACCAGAAGGAAGGGATGGCGGCCTTCGTCGAGAAGCGTAAACCGGTGTTTAACGGGCGCTGAGGCGAGGGCGCGACCCCTCGTCGCACCCTGCGGGGATTCCGCCTCGACAGCCGTTGACCGATCTCGCCGCTTCCCGTATATCCGCGCGCTCAAGATTTTCCCTGCTTCGCGGCTGTTCCGCGCGGCTGTCCGTTTCGAGGTCCAATTTCCATGGCCAACAATCCCGGCGCCAAGAAGGCGATCCGCAAGATCGCCCGTCGCACCGAGGTGAACACCGCTCGCCGTTCGCGCGTGCGCACGTTCCTCCGCAAGTTCGAAGACGCCCTGGTGGCCGGCGACGTCGCCGTCGCCAAGGCTGCCTTTATCGAGGCTCAGTCGGAACTGATGCGCGCCGTTTCCAAGGGCGTGGTTCATCCGAACACGGGTTCGCGCAAGGTGTCGCGCCTTGCCGCCCGCCTGAAGAAGCTGGACACGGCCGCAGCCTAGTCCAGATACTGGACGAACCCTGTTCGTCCAAGAATTTCAAGTATTTACAAGAGCCGGTTGGAGCAATCCAACCGGCTTTTGCTTTGCGTTCAACTGCACACTTTAAAGAAATAACAGCGTCCGAAAATTGCCGGACTTAACTATTCCCTTGCCAGGCGAGGGGCTCTCGCGAGTCAACAGAAATATCCGATCCCGGACGCAAGTTTTCCGTTTGACCAGCAGGGTCGGCTGGCTAGTTTAGGGGCCTCAGCGCTCTTCCAGTCCTTGGAAAAAACGGCGGCGGCAGAACCTATGCGTTCTGCTGACTAAGCCCCCGTGCGCGTTGAGAAAACCGGTCGTTTCGCCATGGGGGGCGGGCGGCAGGCATGCGGGCGCGTTTTAGGTACGAGGCGGTGGACGAATGACAATCAAGGGTGGGGTGGCGAGCCAGGACTTTTCGGCTGCGATTCCAGCGGTTGCCTGTGAGCCGGCCGGCGGCGTCTGGCACAAGGTCTGCGTGGCGTTGAAGCGCGAGCTGGGCGATGCGGCCTTCGGGTCGTGGATCGCGCCGGCTCTGCTGCGCGAAGGTCCGTCGGGCGACGTGGTGCTGGTGACGCCGACCGGGATCGCTCGCGACTGGATTCGTCGCAGCGCCTGGCGCCGCATCAGTGAGCTGTGGACCGCCAACGATCCGATGGCGCGCCGCATCGACCTGAAGTCGCGCCTGGAGTTCGAAGCTTCTGCCGGCGCCTATGTCGACGCCGCCAAGGCCGAGCCGATCGAGATCGTGCTGCCGGTTTCGACCGACACGCCCGGCGTGGCGCCGGTCGCCACCGGCAAGCCCTCGCGCACCCAGGGGCTGCAGGAACGCTTCACCTTCGAGACCTTCGTCCCGGGTCCCGCCAACGAATTCGCCCACGCCGTGGCGCGCCGGGTGGCGAGCTGGGCTGATGGCCACTTCAATCCGGTCCTGTTCCACGGCCCCTATGGCTTTGGCAAAACCCACCTGCTCAACGCCCTGGCCTGGGAGGCCATGCGTCAGGCCCCGACCAAGCGCGTGGTCTATCTGACCGCCGAGCGCTTCCTGTCGACCTTCGTGCGCGCCGTGATGGATCGCCAGACGGCCGCCTTCAAGGAAGAGCTGCGGGCCGCCGACCTGCTGATCATCGACGATGTGCACTTCATCGCCGGCAAGCAGTCCACCCAGGAAGAGCTGTTCCACACCCTGACCGCCCTGGTCGAGGAAGGCCGCCGCGTCGTGTTCTCGTCGGACCGTCCGCCCTCGGCCATGACCGAGATGGACGCCCACCTGCGCTCGCACCTCTCGGCGGGCCTGGTCTGCGGCCTGGAGCCGGCCGATCGCTCGCTGCGGATGGGCATTCTGGAGCGCAAGGTCCAGACCCTGTCGGCCGCCCACGGATCGGACCCGACGCTGCGTCCCGACGTCCTGCAGTTCCTGGCCGACCGCTTCACTGACAGCGTCCGCGAGCTGGAAGGCGCGCTCAACACCCTGTCGGCCCGCGCCGGCGAGGGCCTGTCGCGCCTGACGCTCGACGAGGTGCAGGCCATCCTGCGCCCGCACCTGCGAACGGGCGAAAAGCGCATCACCATCGACGACATCCAGAAGGCCACGGCCGACCACTACGGCATGAAGCAGGCGGATCTGCTGAGCGAGCGCCGCAACCGGGCCATCGCGCGTCCGCGTCAGGCCGCGATGTGGCTTGCCAAGCAGCTGACGACCCGCTCGCTGCCCGATATCGGTCGCCGGTTCGGCGGTCGCGACCACACCACCGTCCTGCACGCCGTTCGCCGCATCGAGGCCCTGCGCGTCGACGACAGCGCCCTGAACCACGACCTGGAAGTCCTGACGCGCAAGCTGCGCGGCTAGGGTGTCCCGGTGGAAGACACCGGTTTCCGTTAGGTCACTGAGAAAGGTCGCTCCCACAGGGGGCGGCCTTTTTCGTTTGAACGGGGCTCTGGCAGACTAGGCTCTGCGCTTTGCGGCCAAGGCGGCGGTTGGCGGCGCTATAGCGCCGGCCAGTGTCCGGGCGAAATCGGCGTGTGAGCTGCCCTGGCGCCAGGCGAGGCCAATCGTGCGGCTGGCCGTGACCTCGGGCGCCAGCGGGCGCGTCACGACACCGGCAACCCCGTCGGCATGGCTGGCCGGCGCGATGGCGAGGCCGACGCCGAGCTCCACAAGCGTCACCACTGCGTCCTCGTCGGCTGTCGCCGCGCGAATGTCCGGTCTGATGCCCAGAGCGGAAAGCTGAACCTCAAATTGGGCCTGCAGGCGGCACTGGGTGCGCTCGATCATCGGCTGCCCCTCCAGGTCTGAAGGGCGCACAAAGGTCTTGAAGCGGATGGGGTGGCCGGCCGGGGCCAGAACGACATAGGGCTCGTGCCAGACCGGCAGGAACTCCATCCCGTCGCCCAGGCAGCCATCGGCGCCGATCACGAGATCGGCCTGGTTCGGATCAGCGACGATGCGGGTCACGATGTCCGGTGAGGTTTCGTAGGCCGCGCGAAGAATGGGCGCGGCGCGGCGAAGGCTGATGTCGGGCTGGATATGGATCGACAGGGTGCGCGGCGCCCTGGCGCGAAACTCCCGTTCGATGGCCGCGGCCTCGGCCAGCAGACCCAAGGCCCGGCCATGGAGGATTTCGGCGTCGCGGGTGGGGGCCAGGCCCTGCCGGCTCCGCACGAACAAGCGCACGCCCAGGCTCGCTTCCAGACCCTGAAGCGCGGCCGTGATGGAGGGCTGGGAAATCGCGCACCGGCGCGCCGCCGCCGTCACCGAGCCCTCCTCGAACGCGGCGACGAAATAGCGGAGAGCTCTCAGATCGACCATGCCAATCCATAGGTAAAATATTCAAATAGTCACAACATAAAATATTATTCCGATGCTTCGTTCCGCAATAGGTTTGGGCGTCACAAGGAACCGCCGGTCATGATCGCTCGCAAAACCATCGGACGCTTTTGGGTTGGGGTGGCTGCCGCCCTTGCCATGGCGTCCAGCGCCGCCGCCGCTCCGGGCAAGGCCGTGAGCTTCTCGATCATCAAGACGGGCGGCCGCTTGTCGCCCGAGTCGATGCTCTACCAGGGCGGGGGAAAGGCCAAGGTCGAGGTCGTCTATTCGGCCGTCCTGGTTCGCCACGAGGGCCAGGACTTCCTGTTCGATACGGGTCTTGGGTCGCGGATCGACGAGCAGTACGCCCGCGACATGCCGGGCTGGAAGCGGCCGTTCTTTTTTTACGGAAAGCCCATCGTCCCGGCGCGCGCCCAGTTGGCCAGGGCCGGAGTTCCTGCCGTGCGGCGTATCGTGCTGAGCCATAGCCACTGGGACCACGCCAGCGGCGTTGTGGATTTTCCGGGCGCGGAGATCTGGGTGGCGCCACAAGAGCGAACCCTGATCGAGAAGGCCGGTCATGGGGCGGACAGCATCTGGCCAAGTCAGGTCGGCGGCGCCAGCCTGGCCTGGAAGTCGATCGATTTCAGGTCCGGACCGTATCGCGGCTTCGAGCGCAGTCTCGACGTCTATGGCGATGGGACGGTGGTTCTCGTTCCGCAGTTTGGCCACACGGAAGGCTCCGTCGGCATGTTCGTGACGACGTCCTCTGGACGCCGCTTCTTCTTCTGCGGCGATACGGTCTGGTCGGCGGCGGCCATCGAAGCGGCCCGGCCGAAGTTCTGGCTGGCCCGCGCCCTGGTGGATGCGGACGCCGCAAGGACGCTGTCCCAGGTCCAGAGAATGGCCGCCTTGCGCAAGGATGACCCGGGCCTGACCATTGTTCCCGCCCACGACGGCAGGGTGCAGGCGCGGCTCGGCTATTTCCCGGCCTGGGTCGACTAGGCTACGCCGTTGGGCGAGGCGGCCTGGTCGCGCGCCGGGTTTGCGCCTGTCAGCCTGTCCTCGCCCGCCGCAGGGTCAGATTGATCCGCCCGCCATCCGGGACCAGGCTCGACGAGCCGGCCAGGATCCGGTCCACGCCGTGAAAGGCCAGACGCGCCGGGCCTGACAGCCGGCAGACATCGCCAGAGGTCAGTTTCAGGCTGCGGGTCGGGTCCTTGCGCGATGTCCCGCCGATCCGGAACACCGCCGTGTCGCCCAGCGAGATCGACAGCACCGGAAAGCGCGGATCGGCCTCGTCGCGGTCCTGGTGCGGCCCCATGCGGGCGTCGCCGCGATAGAGGTTAATCAGGCACGAGTCCGGCGGGGTTTCCGGATCGCCCAGCTCTGTCCAGAGATCCAGCAGGGCCTGGGGCATGGCCGGCCAGGGCCTGCCGGTCGCCGGATGCCTGTCGGCATAGCGATAGCCGCTCGCGTCACTGGTCCAGCCCAGCGGGCCGAAACTGGTCATGCCGACACTCATCGCCTTGCCATAGGCCGTGGCGTAGTGGGCGAAGGGCGCGGCTTGGGCCGCCTCGAACACGGCGGCGACCAGCTCCGCCTGGGCCTGCGGCGACAGCAGGCCGGGCCAGAGGTCAAAGCCCGGAACGACGGGGAGCGGCTGGATCATTACGTATATTTAACGCGCCGGAACCGGAGGGAAGGTGTTGGTTCGCGCCTTCGGCCGTTTTGGTCGAGCAAATTTTCCAGTTCAGGGCCGTTCATGCGTCGTCTTCTGTCTTCTGCGGCCGTCGCCGCGCTTCTTCTTGCCGCGACCAGCGTCCCGGGCGCCGCCCTCGCCGCCAGCCAGACCCCGGGCGCGACCGCCCAGACCGTCACCACCCAGCTGCCGCGCGCCGTGGTCCCCACGCACTATGACGTGGCCTTCACGCCCGACGCCGCCAACCTGACCTTCACCGGTTCGGTGCAGATCACGGTCGACGTGCGGGAGCCGACCCGCACCATCGTGCTGCAGGCCCACGAACTGACCTTCTCCAAGGCCTCGCTGAAGGGCGCCGGCGCGGCGACCATCGCGGTGGACGACAAGGCCCAGACGGCCAGCTTCACCTTCGCCAAGCCGGTGGCCAAGGGCCGCCACGTGCTGTCGATCGACTATGCGGGCAAGATCAACACCCAGGCCAACGGCCTGTTCGCCCTCGACTACCAGACCGACGCCGGCGAGAAGCGCGCGATCTACACCCAGTTTGAGGCCGCCGACGCCCGCCGGTTCATCCCCTCGTGGGACGAGCCCTTCCACAAGGCCACCTTCAAGCTGACGGCCACCGTGCCGACCGGCCAGATGGCGATCAGCAACATGCCCGTCGAGAAGACGGTCGATGTCGGCGGCGGCAAGAGCCGGGTGACCTTCGCCGCGTCGCCCAAGATGTCGACCTATCTGCTGTTCTTCGGCCTGGGCGAGTTCGAGCGCGCCACGACCACGGCCGCCGGCGCCGAGATCGGCGTGATCACCAAGCCCGGCGACCTGGCCAAGGCCCAGTTCGCCCTCAAGTCGGCCGGTCCGATCCTGGAGTGGTACAACGACTATTTCGGCGTCAACTATCCGCTGCCCAAGCTCGACCACATCGCCGCGCCGGGTCAGAGCCAGTTCTTCTCGGCCATGGAGAACTGGGGCGCGATCTTCTATTTCGAATATGCCCTGCTGCTGGATCCGACCCTGTCGACCCAGGAGGACCGCGAAGGCGTCTACACCACCATCGCGCACGAGACCGCCCACCAGTGGTTCGGCAATCTGGTCACCATGGCCTGGTGGGACGACCTGTGGCTGAACGAGGGCTTCGCCACCTGGCTTGAGGGCCGCACGACCGAGAAGTTCTTCCCCGAGTGGAACAGCGCCCTTAACGCCATCGGCGGCCGCGAATACGCCATGGGCCTGGACGCCCTGGCCACGACCCACCCGGTGGTCCAGCCGATGAAGACCGTCGAGGAGGCCAGCGAGGCCTTTGACGGCATCACCTACCAGAAGGGTCAGGCCGTGATCGGCATGCTGGAGGCCTATGCGGGCCCCGAGGCCTGGCGTGACGGGGTGCGCAGCTACATCAAGGCCAACACCTATGGCAGCACCGTCACCGACGATCTGTGGGGCGCGGTCGAAACCGCGGCCGGCAAGCCGATCAAGGCCATCGCCCGCGACTTTACCCGCCAGCCCGGCGTGCCGCTGATCACCGTCTCGGGCGGCGGCTGTGTCGACGGCGCATCGCAGCTCACCCTGACCCAGGGCGAGTTCACCAAAGACCGTCCGGGCAAGACCGCGCTGCGCTGGAGCGTGCCGGTGGCCGCCCGCGCCGTCTCGGGCGGCGCGCCGGTTCAGACCCTGGTCGAGAGCGGATCGGCCAGCGTCGCCGTCCCGGGCTGCGGCCCGGTGATCGTCAATGCCGGCCAGGCGGGTTACTTCCGCACCCTCTACACGCCGGACCTGTTCAAGGGCCTGGCCGCGAACTTCGCCAGCCTGCCGCCGATCGATCAGCTGGGCCTGCTCAGCGACGTCTATGCCCTGGGCCTGGCGGGTCTGCAGCCGGCCACCGACGCCCTGGACCTGGCCATCGCCGCGCCGATCGCCGCCGATCCGAAGATCTGGGGCCGCATCGTCGCCATCTATGGCGGTGTCGACGGCTATTATGACGGCATGCCCACCGAGCAGGCGGCGTTCCGCAAGGTCGCCCTGGCGCGCCTTTCGCCGCTGATGGACCGCGTCGGCTGGACCGCCAAGCCCGGCGAGAGCGGTCCCGAGGCCACCTTGCGCGGTGAGGTGATCGCCGTACTGGGCCGCCTGGGTGACCCGGCGGTCGCGGCCGAGGCCAAGCGTCGCTACGCCGCCGACAAGACCGACCCGGCCGCCGTCCCCGGCCCGCTGCGCAAGACCATCCTGGGCATCGTCGCCGCCCAGGCTGACGCCGCTGGCTGGGATGCCATGCGCGCCCAGGCCAAGGTCGAGACCAACGCCCTGCTGCGCACCGAACTCTACACCCTGCTGGGCGCGGCGCGGGATCCGGTCCTGGCCAAGCGGGCGCTGGACCTGGCCATGACCGATGAGCCGGGCGCGACCACCTCGCCCAGCCTCATCAGCAGGGTCGCCGGCGCCCATCCGAACCTGGCCTTCGATTTCGCAGTCGCCAACAAGGCGGCCGTGGAGGCCAAGGTCGATGCCTCGGGTCGCTCCGGCTATCTGGCGTCGCTGGGCGGCCGCTCGGCGGACCCGGCCATGCTGACCAAGCTGGACGCGCTTACGGCGTCGGACCCCAGCCTGGCGCGTGAGGTCGAAAAGGCCAAGGCTGCGGTGTCCTACCGCCTGTCCGTGCGCGCGGGCCAGCTGCCGGCCATCACCGCCTGGGTGAAAAAGATCGGCGGCTGAACGCCGCGCCTTTGCTGAGTTGACGATGGCCGCGCCGGCATGGCGCGGCCATTTTCCATGGTCTGGCTTGAAGATTCCCCTTCGCAAGATGAGGGAATGGGCTTGCGGGCCAGCCCGTATCCCCCATATCGGCTTCCAAGCGGGGTTGACGGGCTCGTCAACTTCGGGGAACGCACTCTGTCCGCTCGACCTTGGTCGGGACGGGGAGGATTGGATCAACCGTTAGGAAGTTCGACCAGACGGGGACGGAGCGAGAAAAACCGGGGCGCTTGCGTCTAAGGCCCTTGTCACCGCCGTCCGCCAGCAGGAGCGACAGGTTCGTAATATGAGCAAGATTATTGGTATCGACCTTGGCACCACGAATTCGTGCGTGGCCATCATGGACGGCAAGACCCCCAAGGTGATCGAGAACGCCGAGGGCGCCCGCACCACCCCGTCGGTGGTCGCGTTCCTCGAGGATGGCGAGCGTCTGGTTGGCCAGCCCGCCAAGCGTCAGGCCGTCACCAACCCGACCAACACGCTGTTCGCCATCAAGCGCCTGATCGGCCGCACCGCCTCCGACCCCGTGGTCGAGAAGGACAAGGCGATGGTGCCCTATGACATCGTCAAGGGTCCGACCGGCGACGCCTGGGTCAAGGCCCAGGGCAAGGACTATTCTCCGCAGGAAGTCTCCGCCTTCATTCTGCAGAAGATGAAGGAAGCCGCCGAGACCCATCTGGGCGAGCCGGTGACCAAGGCCGTGATCACCGTTCCGGCCTATTTCAACGACGCCCAGCGTCAGGCGACCAAGGACGCCGGCAAGATCGCCGGCCTGGAAGTCCTGCGCATCATCAACGAGCCGACCGCTGCGGCGCTCGCCTACGGCCTGGACAAGAACGACGGCAAGAAGATCGCCGTCTATGACCTGGGCGGCGGCACGTTCGACGTCTCGGTCCTGGAAATCGGCGACGGCGTCTTCGAGGTGAAGGCCACCAACGGCGACACCTTCCTGGGCGGCGAGGACTTCGACCTTCGGATCGTCGACTACCTGGCTGACGAGTTCAAGAAGGAGCAGGGCGTCGACCTGCGCAAGGACAAGCTGGCCCTGCAGCGCCTTCGCGAAGAGGCCGAGCGGGCCAAGAAGGAGCTGTCCTCGACGGCTCAGTACGAAGTCAACCTGCCCTTCATTTCGATGAATGCGTCGGGCCCGCTGCACCTGAACATCAAGCTGTCGCGCTCCAAGCTGGAAGCCCTGGTCGAAGACCTGATCGCCCGCACCATCGGTCCGTGCGAACAGGCCCTCAAGGACGCCGGCCTCAAGAAGAGCGACATCGACGAAGTGATCCTGGTCGGTGGCATGAGCCGCATGCCCAAGGTCCAGCAGGCGGTGCAGGACTTCTTCGGCCGCGAGCCGCACAAGGGCGTCAATCCTGACGAAGTGGTCGCCCTGGGCGCCGCCGTTCAGGCCGGCGTTCTGCAAGGCGACGTCAAGGACGTGCTGCTGCTGGACGTGACCCCGCTTACCCTGGGCATCGAGACCCTGGGCGGCGTGTTCACCCCGCTGATCGAGCGCAACACCACCATCCCGACCAAGCGCTCGCAGACCTTCTCGACCGCCGACGACAACCAGTCGGCCGTGACGATCCGCGCCTTCCAGGGCGAGCGTCCGATGGCTGTCGACAACAAGTTCCTGGGTCAGTTCGACCTGCAGGGCATTCCGCCGGCTCCGCGCGGCATCCCGCAGATCGAGGTCACCTTCGACATCGACGCCAACGGCATCGTCAATGTCCACGCCAAGGACAAGGCGACCAACAAGGAGCACTCGATCCGCATCCAGGCCAATGGCGGCCTGAGCGACGCGGACATCGAGCGCATGGTCAAGGAAGCCGAGGCCAACAAGGCCGGCGACGACAAGAAGAAGGCGCTGGTCGAGGCCAAGAACCAGGGCGAGGCCACCGTGCACGCCACGGAAAAGGCCATGGCCGAGCATGGTGACAAGGTTGTTGGCGAGGACAAGGTCGCCATCGAGACCGGCCTGACCGACCTGAAGACCGCGCTCGAGGGCGAAGACGTCGACCTGATCAAGGCCAAGACCGACGCCCTGCGTCAGGCCTCGATGAAGCTGGGCGAGGCCATGTATGCCTCGCAACAGGATTCGGGCGATGGCGATGAAGCCGCCGCGGACGATGGCGTCGTCGACGCCGAGTTCGAAGAAGTCGACGAAAACAAGCCGGCGAACTAGTTCGCCATGCGCGCGCCGCGAAACGTTCCTCTGACGATCGTTTCGCGGCCGCGTTCGCTTGATCCGCACGCCTGCGACGCCTTGCGTCGCGCGATGCAGAACACCACCTCTCTCCCTATCACCGCCTCTCCCGTGGGCCTCTTGGGCGCCAGACGCTGACGATGCGCGACTATTACGAAATCCTGGGCGTGACCCGGACCGCTGACGATGCGGGCCTCAAGGTCGCATTCCGCAAGCTTGCGATGGAACACCATCCCGACCGCAACGGCGGCTGCGAGGAGGCGTCCGGCCGCTTCAAGGAAATCAACGAGGCCTATTCGATCCTGTCGGATCCGCAGAAGCGCGCGGCCTACGACCGGTTCGGCCATGCCGGCGTCAATGGCGGCGGCGGCGGTGGTGGCCAGGGCGGCTTTGGCGGCGACGCCAGCGACATTTTCAGCGACGTGTTCGGCGACGTGTTCGGCGAGATGTTCGGCGGCGGTCGCCGTCCGTCCAACGGTCCGCAGCGTGGCCAGGACCTGCGCTACGACCTGGAGATCAGCCTGGAGCAGGCCTATGCCGGCGCCGAGGTCGAGATCAAGGTTCCCGCCGCCATCACCTGCGAGGTCTGCGACGGCTCGGGCGCCAAGGCCGGCACCAGTCCTACGGTCTGCGGCACCTGCGGCGGCCATGGCCGCGTGCGGGCCACGCAAGGCTTCTTTGCGGTCGAGCGCGGCTGCCCGCGCTGCGGCGGTTCGGGCCGGCTGGTGCTGGACCCCTGCCAGAGCTGCAACGGCCACGGCCAGGTGCGCCGCGAGCGCATCCTGTCGGTGCGCATTCCGGCCGGCGTCGATGACGGCGCCCGCATCCGCCTGTCGGGCGAAGGCGACGCCGGAGCCCGCAGCGGCCCGCGCGGCGACCTCTACATCTTCCTGTCGGTGATCCCGCACGAGCTGTTCGAGCGCGATGGCCTGGACCTGCTGTGCACGGTTCCCGTGCCGATGACCGTTGCCGCCCTCGGCGGCGAGATCGACGCCCCCTGCCTGATGGGCGGCGAGGAGTGCGACGGGACCTGCAAGATCCCGGTCAAGGTTCCCGAAGGTTCGCAGACCGGCAAGACCGTCCGCCTCAAGGGCAAGGGCATGCCGTCCCTGCGCAGCCGCCAGCGCGGCGACCTGGTGGTGGAACTGTTCGTCGAGACCCCGACCCACCTGTCGGCCCGTCAGAAAGAGCTCCTCAAGGAGCTGGCCGGCCTGTGCGACGACAAGCAAAACCCCAAGTCGGCCAATTTCGTCGGCAAGGCCAAGCGGTTCTGGGACGAGGTTACGGGGAGCTAGGCGGCGCGGCCGCGTTTACCCGCGACCGAGAACACCAGCGCCAGGAGCGCGAAGGCGATCGCCCCCACGCCCGCGATCAACAGCATATCGCCGGAATCCAGCGGCGCGAGAGACGGCTCGGCGCCTTTGGGCAGCGCGGTGGTCGCTGTCTTGAGTCGAGACCAGCTGTTCTGCGGCACCTGGAAGACGATCGGGATCGTCACCTCGGGCGTCTTGGCCGCATAGTCGGCGGGCGGCGGCAGCATCCGGAACTTCTGGGACAGGGCGATGGCCGCGACGCCGAAATCCTCGCCAGTCGGAGCCTCCGAGATCACCTGGCAGTTTCCCAGGCGGCCGTCAGGACCGACCTGGCACTTGATCACCGCCTTGCCTTCGATCCCGTGGCGCTCCGCATGGGCCGGATAGGCCCACTCCATGTCGTCGACCGTCGGCTTTTCCAGCCAGTCTGGCCTGTAGGGCGCCATAACAGCGGGCCGCTCTGGAACGGCGATGATCGCCTTTGACGCTGACATGACCGGCCCCCACAACCCCATGGCGATCTGGCACGAAGTCAGCGCAAGTGGCAATCAGCTTATGGCGTCTCAAGACGGGCGGCGGTCAGGCGCAGCATTTCCTCGACATGCTCGATCTCCGCGGCGCGATCATCGGCCAGCCTGCGCTCATTGTCGAAAGCCTCGAACCTTTCGCGGGCGATCCGCCTGGCGTCATCGGCGCCGACCTTTCCGGCATTGGCCAGGACGTCCCTGTCGTTAAACGTCAGGAACGCGTCGAGCCGTTCGGACCACTCGGCCATGGTCATCGCCTTGCGACGCCCGGCCTGATCCTCGGCGAAGTCCAGGAACATGGTCACGATGCGGTTGAGCTCGCTGACTTCGTCGGCGTGTAGATAATTCTTGGCCGTATCGACGTCGCCTTTGCGGACCTTTCCGCCCTTCCAGCTTTGCAGGCCCATGTTCGGTGCGCCGGGATCGGCGCGGGCGACGATCAGCTCACCCGCCGTCTTGCCAGTCACCGCGTGCAGCATCTTGTTCTGGACGGTGGCGAAGAAGATCTGGGCGTCATTGGACCGCGCCGTGTAGTCGGTCGCCGTGGCGTAGACGTCGCGGACCTTCTGATAGAACCGCTTCTCCGACGCCCGGATGTCGCGGATCTTTTCCAGAAGTTCGTCGAAATAGTCGAACGGCCCGGGATCGCGCAGACGAGCCTCATCGAGCACGAAGCCCTTGACCAGATAGTCGCGCAGGCGGGTTGTGGCCCACTGGCGAAACTGGACGCCCCGGATCGAGCGGACGCGATAGCCGACGGCCAGGATGGCTTCGAGGCGATAGAGGGTCGTGCGGTAACGTTTGCCGTCAGCGGCAGTTAGTAAGTCCTGCTTACATACTGCGGTCTCTTCGCACTCACCCGATTGGAAGACCGCCGTAAGGTGCTGGGTGATGTTTGGCCTGGAGGTCGCGAACAGTTCCGCGATCTGCGCCTGTGTCAGCCAGACGGTCCCGTCCGCCGCCCGAAGCTGCACACGCGCGAGTCCGTCCTCGGTGTTGTAGAGGACGATTTCCCCCTCGCTCATGCCGCCCCTCTTGTTGGCCGAACAAACCTTCAGCACAAAACATGAACATTCTACATGGCGCTTCTGCGAAGCAGCGTCAAACGTTAAGTCATGGCGTCATGAACGCCCCTGCTTCGTCCACCATCCAGACCTATGACGCCACCGGCGCGACGCCGGTGATGCAGCAGTTTTTCGAGATGAAGGCGCGGCAGCCGGACGCCCTGATCTTCTTCCGGATGGGCGATTTCTACGAGCTGTTCTTTGACGACGCGATCGCGGCGGCCGCCGCCCTGGGCATCTCGCAAACCTTTCGCGGCACGCACAACGGCCAGCCGATCCCGATGGCCGGGGTGCCGCAGCACGCGGCCGAGGCCTATCTGTCGAAACTGATCCGCCAGGGCTTCAAGGTCGCTGTCTGTGAGCAGATGGAAGACCCGGCCGAGGCCAGGAAGCGCGGCTCCAAGTCGATCGTGCGGCGCGACATCGTGCGCGTGGTCACCCCGGGCACCCTGACCGAGGAGGGCCTGCTGGATGCGCGCGGCGCCAATCGCCTGGCCGCCGTGGCCGTGCGGGCGGGACAGGCCGCCGTGGCCAGCGTCGAGCTGTCGACCGGCGAGGTCGAGGTGTTCTCGGTCAGCAAGGATGGCGTCGCCGCGATCCTGGCGGCCCTGGCCCCGTCCGAGACCCTGGTCGCCGACCGGCTGTTGTCCGACGAGCAGCTGTCCCAGACCCTGAAGATCTGTGGCGGCCTGGTGCAGCCGATGCCGTCGGCCCTGTCCGAACCGCAGGCCTCTGAGGCGCGGGTCAAGCGGCTGTATGGCGTCGATACGCTGGATGGTTTCGGCGGCCTGTCACCGGCCGAGATCGGGGCCTTGGGCCTGATCGCCGCCCATCTGGAAATGACCCAGGCCGGACGCCTGCCGGCCCTGCGCGCCCCGCGCCGGGCGGCCGACGCCGACGTCATGGCCATCGACCCGGCCACCCGGGGCAGTCTGGAGATCGACCGCACCCAGACCGGTGACCGCAACGGCTCGCTGCTGGCCGCTATCGACCGCACGATCACCTCGGGTGGCGCGCGGCTGCTGGCCTCGCGGCTGGCGCGGCCGCTGCTGGACGTCGCGGCCATCGACCAGCGCCTGGACGCGATCCAGTGGTTTGTCGAGCACCGGACCCTGCGCCAGCGCCTGCGCGAGACCCTGAAGGGCTCGGGCGACATGGCCCGCGCCCTGTCGCGCCTGGCCCTAGGCCGGGGCGGTCCGCGCGACCTGGGCTGCATCCGCGACACCCTGAAGATCGGCGACACCCTGGCCGCGATGGTGGCCGGCTCGGGCGATGCCCTGTCCTCGCCGCCGTTCGAGCTGGAGCACGCTTTCCGCGCCCTGACGCCCGATCTGCACGAGGGGCTGGGCGGCTTTCTGGCGGCGCTGGAGGCGGGGCTGGGTCCCGACCTGCCGGCCCTGGCCCGCGACGGCGGTTTCGTAGCGTCCGGGATTCGCGAGGAACTGGATGAGGCCCGCGCCCTGCGCGACAACAGCCGCAAGGTGATCATCGCCCTTGAGGCCCAGCTGGCGGTCGAAAGCGGCGTGCCGCTGAAGATCCGCCACAACGGCGTGCTGGGCTATTTCGTCGAGGCCACGGCCGGCAAGGCCGACCCGCTGTTCCAGCCGCCGCTGAACGCCACCTTCATCCACCGCCAGACCCTGGCCAATCAGGTGCGCTTCACCACGGTGGAGCTGGCCGATCTGGACGCCCGCATCGCCCAGGCCGGCGAGCGGGTGCTGGCCATGGAGATCGCCGCCTTCGAGACCTGGCGCGAGGTGGCCCGCCTGCTGGCCGACGCCATCCAGATCGCCGCCGAGGCCCTGGCGCGGCTCGATGTCGCCGCCGCCCTGGCCGAATGGGCGCAGGACAGCGGGGCCACGCGGCCCATCGTCGACCGCTCCCTGGCCTTCGACGCCCAGGCCGCCCGCCATCCGGTGGTCGAGGCCGCCGTCAAGCGGGCCGGCGATCCCTATACGCCCAACAATTGCAGTCTGGACGCCTCGGGCGAGACCGGGCCGCGACTGTCGATCGTCACCGGCCCCAACATGGCCGGCAAGTCGACCTTCCTGCGCCAGAACGCCCTGCTGGCCATCCTGGCCCAGTCGGGCTGCTTTGTGCCCGCCGCCAGCTTCCGGCTGGGCGTGGTCGATCGGCTGTTCAGCCGAGTGGGCGCGGGCGATGATCTGGCCCGGGGCCGCTCGACCTTCATGATGGAGATGGTCGAGACCGCCGCCATCCTGACCCAGGCCACGCCGCGCAGTCTGGTGATCCTCGACGAGATCGGCCGGGGCACGGCCACCTATGATGGTCTGGCCATCGCCTGGGCCTGCGCCGAGGCCCTGCACGACACCAATCGCTGCCGGGCCCTGTTCGCCACCCACTATCACGAGCTGGCGACGCTGGAGGAACGGCTGGACTACGTCTCCAACCTGTCGCTGCGGGCCAAGGAGTGGAACGGCGATCTGGTCTTCCTGCACGAGGCCGCCGCCGGTCCGGCCGATCGCTCCTACGGCGTGCAGGTGGCCAAGCTGGCCGGGGTTCCGGCCCCGGTCGTGGCGCGGGCCCGCGAGGTGCTGGATCGCCTCGAGACCAAGGACGAATCACCCGCCCGCCTCGACGACCTTCCGCTGTTCGCCATGAGCCACGCCATGTCGGCGCCCGCCAAGCCGGCGCCCAGTGTCGTGGATGCGGCTTTGAAGGACCTGGATGTCGACGGAATGTCGCCGCGGGAGGCGCTCGAGGCGCTATATCGCCTTAAGGGTCTCCTCAGGACCTAGTGCTTTATTAGTCAGAGCGTGATGGCCGCCAAAACCGGTATCCACTTTTGGCTATCACGCTCCGGAACACCATATCCCCATCATGCCCCGTCGCCTTCGCCCCACCCCGCTGGAACACGTCGTCGACGGTCACGCCCTGCGTGCGCGTCTTTCGGCCGCCGCCCTCGACTCGATCGGCAACGAGGCCGAGCAGCGCGTCCGCGCCATCGAGATCCTGAAACAGGCCCTGTTTCGCGGCCGGATGATCGCCAAGGAGCGGCTGGAAAATGGGGCCGGGGGCCTTGAGACCTCGCGCCTGCTCAGCGGCGTCACCGACGAGGTGATCACCGCGCTCTATGACTTCACGACGGTGCACGTGTTCCGGGCCCGCAACCCGACCGAGGGCGAGCGCCTGTGCCTGCTGGCCGTCGGCGGCTATGGCCGGCGAACCCTCGCGCCTTACAGCGATATCGATCTGCTGTTCCTGCGGCCCTACAAGACCACGCCGCATGCCGAGAGCGTGATCGAGTTCATGCTCTATGCGCTGTGGGATCTGGGCTTCAAGGTCGGCCACGCCTCGCGCACCATCGAGGAATGCGTGCGGCTGTCGCGCGAAGACTTCACCATCCGCACCACCATCCTTGAGGCCCGCCGCCTGACCGGCGACGAGCGCCTGGGCGAAGACCTCAAGAAGCGCTTCCGCGACGACGTCATGAAGGGCACCGGCGCCCAGTTCGTCGCCGCCAAGCTGAAAGAACGCGATGACCGCCAGGCCCGGGCCGGGGCCAGCCGCTACATGGTCGAGCCCAACGTCAAGGAGGGCAAGGGCGGCCTGCGCGACCTGCACACCCTGATGTGGATCGCCGAATATCTGCACCCGGTGGATCGTCCCGAAGACGTCTTCAAGCTGGCGGTGTTCGACCGGCGCGAGGCGAAAGCCTTCATCCGGGCCTTCGACTTCCTGCATGCGGTGCGCGCCCACCTGCACTTCACCACCGGCCGGCCCGAAGAGCGCCTGACCTTCGACCTGCAGCCCGAGATCGCCCGCCGCATGGGCTATGGCGACCGCGGCGACGCCCCGGCGGTCGAGCGCTTCATGCGGCGCTACTTCCTGATCGCCAAGGAGGTCGGGGCCCTGACCCGCGCCTTCTCGGCCAAGCTGGAAGCCGAGCACTTCAAGAACGAGCCCAAGGGCATTTCCCGCTTCCTGCCGGGCGGCGGCAGGCCCAAGCGCAAGGCGCTGGATGTCGAGGGCTTCTACGAAGACGGCGGCCGGCTCAATATCGACGGGCCCGAGGTGTTCGAGGCCGATCCGGTCAATCTGATCCGGCTGTTCAAGATCGCCGACGAGCGCGACCTGGACCTGCACCCCGACGCCTTCACCGCCGTGACCCGCTCGTTGGGCCTGATCACCTCGCGGGTGCGCCGTGACGAGGACGCCTGCGAGGCCTTCCTGCACCTGCTGGCCCGGGGCAAGCGCAGCTATCGCACCCTGACCCTGATGAACGACGCCGGGGTGCTGGGCCGGTTCGTCCCGGAATTTGGCCGCATCGTCGCCCAGATGCAGTTCAACATGTACCACTCCTATACGGTGGACGAGCACACCCTGCGGGCCGTGGGCGTGATCGGCGACATCGCCGCCGGCCGCCTGGCCGAGGATCATCCGCTGGCCGTCTCCATCATGCCGCTGATCGAGGACCGTGAGGCCCTGTTCCTGGCCATGCTGCTGCACGACACCGGCAAGGGCGGGGTGGGCGGCCAGGAAAAGGCCGGGGCCCGGTCGGCCCGCAGCGCCTGCGAGCGCCTGGGCGTTGACCGTCTGAAGGTCGAGCTGGTGGCCTGGCTGGTCGAGAACCATCTGGTCATGAGCGACTTCGCCCAGAAGCGCGATGTTTCCGATCCAGGGACGGTGGCCGCCTTTGCGCGCATCGTCGAAAACCCCGAGCGCCTGCGCCTGCTGCTGGTCATCACCGTCGCCGACATCCGCGCCGTGGGCCCGGGGGTCTGGAACGGCTGGAAGGGCCAGTTGCTGCGCGAGCTCTACAACGCCACCGAAGCCGTTTTCCGCGGCGGCCGGGGCAGTGACGCCGCCGCCAGCGTCCAGCGCCACCAGGAGGCCGTCGCCGAGGCCGCGCGCGAGGCCCTGATCGCCGACGACCCGGCCGCAGCGGGCTGGGCGTCGGCCATGGAGGACGCCTATTTCAGCGCCTTCAAGGCTGATGAGCTGAAGGACCATGCGGCCCTGGCCCGCCGCGCCGCCATCCAGGGCGGAGCCGCCGCCGAGGGCCAGGTGACGCCGGGCTCCAACGCCGCCGAGATCGTCATCGCCGCCCGGGACCGGCGCGGCCTGTTCGCCGACCTGGCTTTGGCTATCTCATCGCTGGGCGGCAATGTGGTCGGCGCGCGGGTCTTCACCTCGCGCCAGGGCCAGGCCCTGGATGTCTTCTATGTGCAGGACGTCACCGGCGCCCCCATGGGCTGCGAAAACCCCCGCGCCCTGCGCCGCCTGGCCGACGCCCTGGAATCGGCCGGTCGCGGCGAAACCATGAGCTTCGAGCCCCGTCGCGGCGCCGAACAGTCGCGCACGGCAGCCTTCTCGATCGCGCCCAGCGTGGTGGTCGACAACGAGGCCTCCAACGACGCCACCGTGGTCGAAGCCTCGGGCCGCGACCGCCCGGGCCTGCTGCACGCTTTGGCCCAGACCCTGGCGACGAGCGGCCTGTCGATCCAGTCGGCCCATATCGACGGCTATGGCGAGCGCGCGGTCGACGCCTTCTATGTGCAGACCGCCGAGGGTGGGAAACTGACCGAGACGCGCAAGGTCACGGCGCTGAAGGCGGACCTGCTGTCGGCGCTGGAGGCCAATGAGGCCGGGGCGCCGAATACCCGACCGGGGCTGAAGCGGGCGCGGGCGAGCGTGGCGCGGTAGTTGGGGCGGGACTAGAGAATTCTCTAGTTGAAGCCATTGTAATTGCTGGGGTACATCAAGAAAATACTGATAGGCGCATACAATTCGTAACGCCTCTCAGAACCTCGCGGTAGTTCATCGCCCAAGTGCATTCCTGAGGACGCATATCTACCAGACCAAGGGAGCATTCCTTCAACGCGACCAATGCTGACTTTGTCGCGTGTTATCTCAACCGTGGCTTGTCGGAATTCGACCCCCGGGCCGTACGCTGCGGACATACTTGTTGGATCGACTACGTAAGCACTAGTCGGGTCTGCGAGGTTCTTGAACCGCATTAAGATGGGAAGTTCGGCTGACTCAAGTATGCGTTTCGTCCTCTTGCGTAGCTTGGAAGCAGCTTTGCGGTCTGCAAAGTCAGCCTTGCCCAGTTCGCGCCCGAAAACATGGTCAGGGCTCCAGTTCGTGCCGCTTAACCCGCGCTCAAGTGACCAAAATTCACCGAAGGTTGCAAACAGGTAGCCGGCTCGTCCCAGATCGACGATGACGGCTTCGCCGCGCGTCAGAAAGCTGCCCGCGCTCATATTGCCGAACGCCTTGATTGGGGGCGAGAAGCGCACCGATCTAACAGATGATCCGCTACGGGTGATGCCGTCGACCACGAAATCCAGCGTCAGACGATAACGATAACTGTAAACCTCCTCGCAGCCCTGCAGGGGCAGGGCAAGTGCCAGAGTGCCTATCAGCGTTTCTCGGCGACCGATCACTCTCGTTTCGTCGAGTGGACTGGCTGGGATTGCAAGCGGGCTTGTCAAATTCACTTTCGCCTCGACTAAACGCGCACTGTCGAGATCAATCTTGAAGGGCAGGCAATAATTTTAGGTTGAGCCCAGAGATGGGTGAGTCTGAATGATCACCACAATCATGCAAAGGCGTGGAAATCGGACACGCCCTCGCGCAGAGCCAGCCCTTCATCTCTTGGAGGCAGCAAGCGTGCCGTACTGTCCAGGTCAGTCAAGGCCCGGTCTGCGACCGGCCGCTCCGCGGCGGCCCGGAGGGCCGGCCTTGAGTGACCTGGACAGTCCGGCGATCGTCTCGCCGTGAGATGAAGGGTGGGCTCCCTTCGGCACGAAGGGGGCGGGACGCCAGAACGAAACCTTCTCCCAGAGGGAGAAGGAGGGGCCCGCGCCGTAGGCGTGGGAGGATGAGGGGTTAGCGAAGCCCTTCCGGACAGGGCACGGCCCCCAGTGCGACAACGGCAACCAGTGTAACCCCTCACCCTCCCACGCAAGCGTGGGTCCCTCCCTCTCCCTCTGGGAGAGGGCTAGGCGTACGGGGATTGGCCGTGCTGTATCCCCGTTATTCCCAGAACAAACTCCAGTCCAATCAACCGCTTGTAAAAAACTTGATCGCGCCCATCAGACGCATCGAAACCTCCCGCATACTCAATCTCACCTGACAGCACGGGAAGGGCGTCCGGCCGGCGACCAGAGGCGGCTGTCAGGGGTGATCGAGCGGGACCACCGTTCGGGCGTATGCCCGGGCGGCCGGTTTAAAGAGAGGGCGGGTGACGTAAACCCGCCTATCGGGGGCAAGCCAAGGCCTCCGCCCGTCCGAAGGTTCGCTCCGGGTTCCTCCGGAATCGGCGTGGCCGCAGCCTCAGGGCTGGGTCCGTCGCGAGGCAGGACAAAACCCGGGTGGGGCAAAAGGCTGAACAGGCCTGCGCACCCCGGCCAGAGGGATAACGATCGCGCGGAGCGTCTGTCTTCGTCGAAACGGTATTTACTACCCCCTCCTCCGGGCGAGGCCCGGACGCTCCGCGACCCTTCCCACACCATCGGCGGTTTCCGCGCGAGGTCGCAAAGTCGCGCCTGTGGAACCCCGCCCAGATTGCCGCCGCCGCGCCTTCGCGTTACGGGTGGCGCGCACAAGGACAATCACGGTGTCGAGACCCAAGGGCTCCCTGGCCGCCGATCACGAGACCAAGCGGCGTGATCTGCTGACCAAGATGACCACGCGCCTGATGCATCGGCAGGCGGCGCGTCCCAGCCTGCGCGATCTGGCCGGGGCCGCCGAGGTCAGCGTTCCGACCCTGAGGCACTATTTCGGCGGCCGTCAGGCGGTGGTCGACGCGGTGCTGGCTGACTGCCTGCGGGTGGGCCGCGACGGCCTGGACGCCCAGCGCAGCTCCGACCGGCCGTTCGCCGAGTCGATCCAGGGCTATGCCGAGGCCCTGATCCGGGCCCTGCAGGCCCCGCGCCCGGTCAAGCTGGGCGACATCTTCGCCGTCAGTCTGGCCGAAGGGTTCCTGGACCCGCAGATCGGCGCCTCGGCCCTGAACCATATTGTCGAGCCGACCCTGCAGGTGCTGGAAGCGCGGCTGGAAGAGCACATGCGCCGCGGGGAGATGATCCAGGCCGACGCCCGCGCTGCCGGCCTGATGCTGCTGTCGCCGCTGCTGGTGGCCTGCCTGCACCAGGACCAGCTGAACGGAACCCATGTTCGACCGTTGTCGACGCAGGATCTGGCCCTGTCGGTCAGCGAGGCCTTCGTGCGGGCCTATGCCGTTCGTGTCCCGGCCTGACGGTCAATCGGAGCGTCTGCAAACTCTCCGCTTTTCTATATCTCAAGTGAGATATAGAACGCCGCTCCTAGGTTCGGTGGTCGGCGCGGAGAGAACGGTATGGCGAGCAAGATTAACGGCAATTCCTCCCTCGCCTGCCACGAGCTCCATCCCCATGCCCATACCCCGTCGCGCCCCAGCCAGGCCGACGCCGAGGCGGCGGTGCGCGTGCTGATCGAATGGGCGGGCGACGATCCGTCGCGCGAAGGCCTGCTGGACACCCCGGCCCGAGTGGCGCGTTCCTATGGCGAGCTGTTCAGCGGCTATGGCGAAGATCCGCGCAAACATCTGGAGCGGACCTTCGAGGAAGTCGGCGGCTATGAGGACTTGATCGTGCTGTCCAATATCCGGGTGGTCAGTTTCTGCGAGCACCACATGCTGCCGGTGATCGGACGGGCCCATGTGGGCTACCTGCCGCGCAATCGGGTGGTGGGCATTTCCAAGCTTGCCCGGGTGGTGCGCGGCTTCGCCAAGCGCCTGCAGATCCAGGAAAAGCTGACCGCCGACATCGCCCAGACCATCCAGGACGTGCTCGATCCGCTGGGCGTCGGCGTGGTCATCGAGGCCGAGCACAGCTGCATGACCCTGCGCGGCGTCGATACGGCCGGCTCGATGCTGTCGACCAGCCGCCTGCTGGGCGTGATCCGCGACGATGGCCGCACGCGGGACGAGTTCCTGCGCATGGTCCGGCAGGCCTGAGACCGATGACCGTCGCCGCGCCCCTCGCTTCGACGACGCCGGCGGTAACGGTCTGGTTCGACGGCGACTGCCCGCTGTGCGTCCGCGAGATCGCCCTGATGCGGCGGCTGGATCGCCGGGGCGCGATCGACTTTGTCGATGTGGCCGGCGACGGAAGCTGTCCGACCGACCGGGCGGAGCTGCTGGCGCGGTTTCACGCCCAGGAGGCCGGCGGGCCGATGGTCTCGGGCGCGGCGGCCTTCGCGGCCCTGTGGCGGGCCATTCCCGTGCTGGCACCCTTTGGCCAGATGGCGCGCAACCCCCTGCTGCTGTGGGGGCTGGAGCGGGCCTATCGCGGTTTCCTGCGGCTGCGGCCCCGGTTGCAGGCTCTGGTTCGCCGGCTTGAGAGAACCCCGCGCGGAGGCCGGGCATGACCCCCGCGCCCGGAACGCCGCGCGTGGTGCTGGCCTATGGCCTGCTGGGCCTGATCCCCTTTCTGGCGCCGCCCCTGATCGGCGGTCTGTTTCCCGATCACGCTGCCCTCGCCGCCCGCGCCCTGGCCCTGTATGGCGGCCTGATCCTGTCCTTTCTGGGCGGAGCGCGCTGGGCGATGGCGGTGCGTCAGACCCCGGTTGACGCCCGGATCGTGTCGCTGGCCATGATCCCGACCCTGGTCGCCCTGGCTGTGTTGTTGCTGCCCGCTGATCTGCGGGCCGCGCAGCTGGCGGTGCTGGCCCTGGCCCTGCTGATCCACGGGGCCTGGGATGTCTGGTCCAGCGGCCTGCCCGACTGGTATCCGCGCCTGAGGCTGCTCCTGACCCTGGGCGGCACGGCCGGGCTGTCGGCCGGCGCCCTGGTGCTGCATGGCTGAGGCGGTTTCCACACCGGCCCGGCTGGCCGTCGTCGTCGGCGGCGGGGGCGGCGTCGGCTGGGCCCTGGTCTGCGCCCTGGCCGCCAATCTGGCCTATGACCGGATCATCGTCCTGTCGCGGCGGTTTCCGGCGGACTGGCCGGCGAGCGACCTTCAGGACAGGTTGGTCTGGATTGCGGCCGATATTCTCGACGAGGACAGCCTGGCGGCGGCGGCCGTTCGGATCGCCGCCCTGGGGGCGCCGACCCTGATCCTGATCGCCACCGGCATTCTGCACGGCGAGGGTCTGGCGCCCGAAAAGACCATGCGGGCCCTTAACGCCGAGGCCCTGTCGCGGGTGTTTCTGGTCAATGCCGTGGGCCCCGCCCTGGCGGCCAAGCACCTGTTGCCGTTGACCCCGCGCGACCAGCCCAGCGTTCTGGCCGCCCTGTCGGCCCGGGTGGGCAGTATCGGCGACAATCAGCTGGGTGGCTGGTACGGCTATCGGGCCTCCAAGGCGGCTCTGAACATGCTGATCCGCACCCTGGCGATCGAGCATCGCCGCACCCGGCCGCTGGGCGTCTGCGTGGCGCTGCATCCCGGCACCGTCGATACGGCGCTCAGCGCGCCGTTCAAGGCGGGGGTAGCCGACGGACGCCTGTTCACCGCCGAGCAGTCGGCCGCCGCCCTGCTGGCGGTGGTCGAGAGTCTGGGCCCCGAGGCCAATGGCGGCTTCTTCGCCTGGGACGGAGCGCCCATTCCATGGTGAGCCAGCTTCGCACCGCCGTGATCGGGGCCGGCATGGCCGGTCTGACCTGCGCCACCGCCCTGCAGGCGGCCGGTCATCAGGTCGTGGTCTTCGACAAGGCGCGCGGCCCCGGTGGCCGGATGTCGACCCGTCGGCAAGCGTTGGGCGATGGCGAGGCCGCCTTTGACCACGGCGCGCCGGCCTTTACGGCCCTGGAGGCCGACTTTCAGGCTCAGGTGCAGTTCTGGAGCCTGCAGGGTCTGGCCGCGCCCTGGCCTGCCGCAGGACCCGGACAGTTTGTCGGGGTCCCCGCGATGAACGCGCCGCTGAAGGCCATGGCGGCCGATCTGGACACTCGCTGGAGCCAGACGATCAGCGGGCTTTCGCGCGACGCCTCCGGCTGGCGCCTGGCCGGGACGACGCAGGACGAGGGGCCGTTTGACCGCCTCGTCGTGGCCATACCCGCCGAACAGGCCGCCGTTCTGCTGGCTGCGGTCCAGCCCGAATTCGCCGCCCTGGCCCGCGCCGTTCGCTCCGCGCCGTGCTGGACCCTGATGGCGGTGTTCGTTCAGCCCGTGCATAGCGCTGAGGCGGTTCTGACCGGCGGCGAGGTCGTGGCCTTCGCCAGCCGCGAGGCCAGCAAGCCAGGGCGCGCAGCGACCGAGGCCTGGGTGATCCACGCCACCCCCGACTGGTCGCGCGACCATCTGGAACTGACCGCCGATCAGGCCGAACCCCGGCTGCTGGCGGGCTTTGAGGCCCTGCTGGGATCGTCTGCGCCCCTCGCCGTTTCGGCGGTGGCCCATCGCTGGCGCTATGCCCGGCCCCTGGCCGCGCCGCGTTCGGCCCTGTGGGACGCGGCAAGCCGCCTGGGCGTCTGCGGCGACTGGCTGGGCGGCGGCTCGGTCGAGGGCGCCTGGCGATCAGGCTTCGAACTGGCGGCTGTGCTGTTGCCTTGACGCCGTTGGCGCCAGCGCCCAGAAGCCGGGCGTGACCGAAACCGCACCCCCCGCCGCCGCCCCCAAAAAAGCCCCCGGCATGATCCGGTCCTCGGCGATCTATTCGGGCCTGACCCTGGTCAGCCGGCTGATGGGCTTCGTGCGCGACCTGGTGATCTCGTACTTCCTGGGGGCCAGCGCCAATTTCGCGGCCGACGCCTTCAACACCGCCCAGATGTTCCCCAACCTGTTCCGGCGGATCTTCGCCGAGGGGGCTTTTGCGGCGGCCTTTGTGCCGGCCTATTCCAAGACCCTGGATCGCGACGGGGCCGAGGTCGCCGACAAGCTGGCGGCCGACGCCATGGCCACCATTGCCGCCTTCACCGTCGGTCTGACCCTGATCTCGCAGGCGGCCATGCCGTGGCTCATGATGGTCATCAGCCCGGGCTTCGGCTTTGGCACCGACAAGTACAAGCTGGCCGTGATCCTGACCCAGATCACCATGCCCTACCTGCCCTGCATGGCCATCGTGGCGTTGCTGTCGGGCGTGCTGAACGCCCGGGGCAAGTTCATCGTCTCGGCCGCCGCGCCGATCCTGCTCAACCTTGTGACCCTGATCGCGGTCATCCCGACCAAGACCGCCCATCAGGCGGCCACGGCGGCCTCGTGGGGCATTCTGGCCGCCGGGATCTGCCAGGTGCTGCTGCTGGTCTGGGCGGTGCGCAAGGCCGGGGCGACGATCCGCTGGCGGTTGCCGCGCCTCACCCCGGAGATCAGGGGCCTGATCGCCCTGGCCGTGCCCGGGGCCATCGCCGCCAGCGCCAGCCAGATCAACATCACCATTTCCGGCGTGCTGGCCAGCCATGTGAACGGTGCGCGGACCTGGCTGGCCTATGCCGACCGCCTCTATCAGCTGCCGCTGGGCCTGGTCGGTGTGGCCATCGGGGTGGCCCTGCTGCCGCGCCTGTCGCGGGCCGTGGTGGCCGAGGATCGTCGCGAGGCCCAGAGCGCCATGGATCAGGCCATCGTCTTTGCTTTGGCCCTGACCCTGCCGGCCGCCGTGGCGCTGTTCAGTATTCCGTTCTTCCTGATCGACGGCCTGTTCACCCGCGGCGAGTTCACGGTGTTTGACGCCCGCCAGACCGCCAATGCCCTGCTGCACTATGGCTGGGGAACGCCCGCCTTCGTGCTGGCTCGCATCCTGTCGCCGGCGTTTTTCGCGCGGGGCGACACCAAGAGCCCGATGCGGTTCGCCCTGGTTTCGGTGGCCGTCAATATCGGCCTGGGCCTGGCCCTGTTCCCGTTCATGGGCGTACCGGGCCTGGCCGCCGCGACCAGCGCCGCCTCGTGGATCAATGTGCTGCAGATGGTGCTGACCTTGAGCAAGCGCGGCGACTACACCCCCAGCGCCATGGCCTGGGGCAAGATCATCCGGGTGCTGGCGGCCAGCGTCGCCCTGGGCCTGATCCTGGCGGCGATGTCGCACTGGCGCGCCGCCATTGAGGCGCCGATCCTGGCCCTGGGTCTGGGTTCGGCCAAGGAGCTGGCGATCCTGGCGACCTGCGCCGTGGCGGCGGGGCTCTATCCGCTGCTGCTGCTGCTGTCGGGCGGGGTGACGATTGCGGAGGCGAAGACCGTGCTGCGGCGCGGGGCGGGTCGCTGAGCCGGCTTGCCCTGCCGTGCGCGGAGCGGTAACCAGCGCTCATGGCTTTGATCGGTCCCTTCGCGTCGCGATGGCGCGGCTCCCGCTGACCCTGATCGCCGCATCTTCCGATGCGGTTGGCGCTCTCGCGCTCGCCAACTCAAATCTACGCATTCAAGGCTGAAGCCATGACCGACCAAGCTCCCGTCGCCGCCCCCCTTGCCGCCTATGCGGGCCCGGCCCGCGTCCTCTCCGGCGTGCAGCCTTCCGGGGCCCTGCACCTGGGCAACTATCTGGGCGCGCTGGTGAAGTTCGCCCGCCTGCAGCACGAGATCGACACCTTCATCTTCGTGGCCGACCTGCACGCCATCACGGTGTGGCAGGAGCCGGCGGCCCTGGCCCAGCAGACCCGCGAGATCGCCGCCGCCTATCTGGCCGCCGGCCTCGACCCGGCCAAGGCCACCATCTTCCCGCAATCGGCCGTGCCCGAGCATGCCGAACTGGCCTGGATCTTCCAGTGCGTGGCCCGCCTGGGCTGGCTGGACCGCATGACCCAGTTCAAGGAAAAGAGCGGCAAGAACAAGGAGCGCAGTTCGGTGGGGCTCTACACCTATCCGGTGCTGCAGGCCGCCGACATCCTGATCTACAAGGCCACTCACGTGCCGGTGGGCGAGGACCAGAAGCAGCATCTGGAACTGACCCGCGACATCGCCGCCAAGTTCAACCACGACTTTGCTGCGCCCAACTTCTTCCCGCAGCCCGACCCGCTGATCCAGGGTCCCGGGGCCCGGATCATGAGCCTGCGCGACGGCTCGGCCAAGATGAGCAAGTCCGATCCGTCGGACTATAGCCGCATCAACCTGACCGACGACGCCGACATGATCGCGACCAAGGTCAAGAAGGCCCGCACCGATCCCGAGCCCCTACCCGAAACCCTGGAAGAGCTGGCGACCCGGCCCGAGGCCGACAATCTTGTCGGCATCTTCGCGGCCCTGGACGGCCGGACCAAGGCCGAGGTGCTGGCCGAGTATGCCGGCAAGGGCTTTGGGACCTTCAAGCCGGCCCTGGCCGAGCTTGCCGTCGAAAAGCTGGCCCCGGTCGGTGAGCGGATGCGGACCCTGCTGGCCGATCCGGCGCAGATCGACCGCATTCTGGCCAAGGGCGCGGAACGGGCCCGCGAAGTGGCGGCTCCGACCGTGGCCGAGGTGAAAAAGCTGGTTGGGTTCTGGGGAGCCTGAGACATCTTCCTTCTCCCCTTGCGAGAGAAGGTGGCGCGGCAGCGCTGGACGAGGGGTTGAAAGGCCTGTCGGCTATGGTCGGCAGACCGACTGGATCAGGGGCGTCGGTGCGACCCCTCATCCAGTCGGCTTTCAGCCGCTACCGTCTCCCGCAAGGGGAGAAGGAGATTAGACCCGCTCGGGGATCCGCACCGTCAGGGTCTCATAGCCCTTGACGAAGCTGGAATAGACCCGGCGCGGTTCGTCGAGGACCTCGATCTTCGGGAAGCGCTTGAGGATCTCTTCCCAGACGATCTTCAGCTGCATCTCGGCCAGGCGGTTGCCCACGCAGCGGTGGATGCCGAAGCCGAACGACAGATGGCGGCGGGGATTTTCGCGGTCGATGATGAAGCTGTCGGCGTTTTCGATCACGGTGTCGTCGCGGTTCCCCGAGACGTACCACATGACGACCTTGTCGCCCTTCTTGATCTGCTTGCCGGCCAGTTCGACGTCTTCCAGAGCCGTGCGGCGCATATGGGCCAGGGGCGTCTGCCAGCGGATGATCTCGGAGACCATCGACGGGATCAGCTCGGGATGCGTCCGCAGCTTGGCTTCCTGCTCGGGGTTCTTCGACAGGGCATAGAGGCCGCCGGTCAGGGAGTTGCGGGTCGTGTCATTGCCGCCGACGATCAGCAGGATGATGTTGCCCAGGTACTCCATCGGCGGCATGTCGCGGGTGGCCTCGCCGTGGGCCAGCATCGAGATCAGGTCGCCGCCGGGCTCGGTGGCATTGACCCGCTCGTTCCACAGATTGGTGAAGTAGCCCAGGCACTCCAGCAGTTCGGCCCGGCGGGCGTCTTCGCTTTCGATCAGGCCGCTTTCCGGTGAGGCGGTGGCGATGTCCGACCAGCGGGTCAGCTTGCGGCGCTCTTCCCAGGGGAAGTCGAACAGGGTGGCCAGCATCTGGGTGGTCAGCTCGATCGACACCTTGTCGACCCAGTCGAAGGGCACGCCGATCGGCAGGTCATCGAGGATCAGGCAGACCCGCTCGCGGATCAGGCCTTCCAGCTTGGCCAGGTTCACCGGCGAGACGATCGGGCTGACGGTCTTGCGCTGGATGTCGTGCTTGGGCGGGTCCATGGCGATGAACATCGGCAGGACGAAGTCCTCGTCGAAGTTCCGGATCGTGATGCCGCCCAGATGGGCGTCGGACGAAAACACCGCGTGATTGGTGTCGACGGCCATGATGTCGTTGTAGCGGGTCACCGACCAGTAGGGGCCCGTTTCCTCATTGCCCTTGGAATAGTGAACCGGGTCTTCTTTGCGGAGCCGTTCAAAATAGGGCCACATGGCGTCGGCCTGGAACAGGACCGGATCGGCGACATGGTAGTCCTCGAGGGGAATGGACCAGGCCTTGGCGCGCACTTCGGCGCTCAGATCAATCGAGCCATCGCTCATGGAAGCCTCCCGCAGGTCGTTGTTTTCCGTATCACGCCAGAAAATGACGCCTGTGTCACCTTTCTTTCTGAGGCGCCCGACATCTTGCGCCCGGGGCTGTCGAGGTCCATCTCTCCGACATGTTCATTCAGACCGAAACCACGCCCAATCCCGAGGTGCTGAAGTTCCTGCCCGGCCGCGAAGTGCTGGGTGAGGGCGCGCGCGAGTTCAAGACGCAGGAAGAGGGCGAGTCCTCGCCGCTGGCCAAGGCGCTGTTCCAGCTGGGCGACGTGACGCGGGTGTTTTTCGGTCCTGAATTCCTGACCGTGACCAAGGATCCTGACGCCGAGTGGCCGCACCTGAAGGCGCCGATCCTGGCCGCCATCATGGACCACTTCACCAGCGGCCGGCCCCTGCTGCTGGACGCCACGACGAGCGGTCACGACGACGACGGCGTCTATGATGCGGAATCCAGCCAGATCGTCGCCGAGATCAAGGAACTGCTCGACACTCGCATCCGCCCGGCCGTGGCCCAGGACGGCGGCGACATCGTGTTCAGCAAGTTCGAACCCGCCACCGGCGTGGTCTGGCTGCACATGCGCGGCGCCTGCTCGGGTTGCCCGTCCTCGTCGGCGACCCTGAAGTCCGGTGTCGAGAACATGCTCAAGCACTATGTGCCCGAGGTCACCCGGGTCGAGCAGACGCTCTAGGAATTTCCCCGCCCTGCGGCTTGCGCGCCTGCCTCGCAAGCCTATATTGCAACCATACAAGTTGCTGATGGCTTCCTTGAGGATCGCAAATGGCCAAGCTCGACGCCCCGGCGCTCGCCCAACTGTTTACCGAGGCGCGGACGCGCAACGGCTGGAAGACCGACCCGCTGCCGGAAAGCCTGCTGCGCGAGCTCTATGACCTCGTCAAGTTCGGCCCCACCGCCGCCAACTCGACCCCGGCGCGCTTCGTCTTCGTGACCAGCCCAGAAGCCAAGGCCAAGCTGGCGGCCCTGTCGTCGGGTTCGAACGGCCCCAAGATCCTGCAGGCCCCGGCCACGGTGATCGTCGGCTACGACCTCGACTTCCCCGAGACCCTCGACAAGCTGTTCCCGCATGCCCCCGGCGCCAAGGCCTGGTTCGGCGACCCCGTGGCCAAGGAGTGGGGCGCGTTCCGCAACAGCTCGCTGCAGGGCGGCTATTTCATCCTCGCCGCCCGGGCCTTGGGCCTGGACGTCGGCGCGATGTCGGGCTTCGACAATGCGGGCGTCGACGCGGAATTCTTCGCGGGCACCAACATAAAGTCCAATTTCATTGCTTCGATTGGCCATGGCACGGAAGAGGGCCTCTTCCCGCGCAGCCCGCGCCTCGACTTCGAGGAAGCTGCCCAAATCGTCTGATCTCGCGCCACAGCTTTTGGCCGGTCCGCGTGAGTAGGGATCGGCCCGACCTGATCCTCCGGTCGTTTCGGCGACCGGAGGTGACGGGTTCTTTGTGCATCCGACGCGCACGCGCTAAAACCACCGCATGATCCAGCGCCGCGCCCTTATCGCCCTGCCGTTCCTGCTGCTTGCCGCCTGTGGTCCGGTGGAGAAGAAGGCCGACGAGGGCGGGACCGCCCCGCCGCCCGCCGAGCCTGGCAAGAGCGGCTCTGTCGCGGTGATGGTGAAGCCCTATGTCGAGGGCCCGCTGACCGTTGGCGTTGACGGCGTCGGCCCGATTACCGGCGCCACGGCGTTCGACCTACCGACCTTCAAGGTGCTGTTCCCCAGGGCGATGGTCGCCCAGGCGTTTCTGCACGTCGGAACCGGCCGGCCCCAGCCGATCATCAATGTCGAGCAGAACCAGACCCCGCTGATGGAGGTCTCCAAGGGCGAGGACGGCGATCTGGGCTCGATCCGCCTGGAAGGCGGCGACGTGCGCGGCCCCAAGGACGAGACCCTGCTGACTAAATGGTCGGCGCTGGGTCTCGACATCGCCAACTGCCGGGCCGGCGAGGGGCGTGACATCAACACCGTGGTCTGCGCCCGACCCGAAGCGCCCAATGTCGCCTATCTGATCGGCGTGCCGGGCTGGACCAAGGGCGGCCTGCCGCCAGTCGAGATGCTCAACGCCAAGGGCCAGCTGAACGGCTTCGTCTGGCGGCCGGCCGAGGTCGCCGCCATCGGCGCGGCCTGATCGTTTCATGCGCTTGCCCCTCGCCCTGATCGCCGTTCCGCTGGCGCTGCTCGCCGCCTGTGGTCCGGCGGACAAGCCCGCACCGCCGGCGTCGGTTCCGGCCGCTGCGCCATCGGTCCCCGCGACGTCGTTGCTGGCGCTCGACGAATACGCCGTCGGCCCGATCATGGCCCAGACCCCGTTCAGGGCCGAGGCGATCCAGGCGCTGTTTCCGAACGACCGGGTCGCGATGGAGGGCTCGGTCATCACCGTCGCCCGCGACGACGTGACGATGCTGAAAATCCTCGGCGAGCCAGGCCTGACGACGGTTGGCGAGATCCATATCGCCGGCCGATCGGCGAGAGGCCCGCGCGGTGAGGTCTTCGGCATGCCGTGGCCCGGGCTGGACGTGCCGCCCAAGCGCTGCTGGATGGGCCAGGACGCCTATCGTCACGCCGTGATCTGCACCCAGCCCGGCGAGTCCGTGCTGCGCTACGTGTTTGAGGTTCCCGGCTGGACCACGGATGCGTTGCCGCCGACCGAGGTGCTAGCCAAGGCCACCTTGCGTGACTTCATCTGGAAGAGCGGCGCGGGCGGCTACGCCCCGAACGGGGGCGGAGCATGATCCTGGCCATCGACACCTGCCTGGGCGCGAGCTCGATCGCCATCCTGGACGGCGACCGGGTGCTGGCGTCGCGCAGCGAGCCCATGACCCGGGGCCACCAGGAACGCATCGGCGTCCTGGCCCGCGAGGTCGCGCTGGAAGCCGGCGTGCCGTTTTCGGACCTGACGCGGATCGGTGTCACGGTTGGTCCTGGCTCGTTCACCGGCCTGCGCGTGGGTCTGGCCTTCGCCAAGGGCCTGGCCACGGCGCTGTCGATCCCCTGCGTGGGGGTCAGCACGCTGGAGGCCCTGGCTTTCGGAACGCCAGGCTTCGTCGCCGCCGTACTCGACGCGCGGATGAGCCAGGTCTATCTGCAGATCTTCGACGGCGGCGTGGCCCTGATGGCCCCCGACGCCCTCGACCTGGGCTTCGCCGCCGCGCGGCTGGCCGAACTGCATGGCGGACAGGCCGTGACCCTGATCGGGTCTGGCGCGCCGCTGCTGGCCGAAACCTTCCCGAAGGCCACGATCCTGACGCCGGTCTCGCCCGATCCGGTCGCCGTGGCGCGACTGGCCGCCGCCCGGCCCGCGCCGGCCCATTCGCCCCGGCCGCTCTATCTGCGCGCGCCCTACGCCACGCTTCCAACCTCATGATCCTGCGTCCCGTGGGCCTTGAGGCCTGTTTCATCCTAGCCGACCTGCACGACCGCGCCTTTCCCCGGCCGTGGAGCGCTCTGGAGTTCGAAGACCTGCTGACGTCGCCCGGCGTCTTCGCCGTCATGGGCGAGGCGGGCGAGCCGGCCGTCGAGAAGGGCTTCATCCTGTGCCGCTCGATCGCCGGCGAGGCCGAGATCCTGACCATCGCTGTCGACCCCGCCGCCCGGCGTCGCGGCTGGGGCGGCGCCCTGGTCGAAATGGCGGCCGGGATCGCGACCGAAACCGGCTCTGAAGCCATGTTCCTGGAGGTGGCGTCCGACAACACGGCCGCCATCGCCCTCTATGCGGCGACCGGCTTTGCCCGGGTTGGGCTGCGCAAGGGCTATTATCCCCATCCGGATGGCGCTAGGGACGCGATTGTCATGCGGCGGGCGCTTAACACTTAAGGGCTCACCGCCTATCCTGCCATCGACTCAGACGGAGGCGCCGCCTTGGATCGACTTGAAAAGCTCTGCATCGATAAGGGCATGCGCATGACCGACCAGCGCCGCGTGATCGCGCGCGTGCTGTCGGCCGCCGACGATCACCCGGACGTGGAAGAGCTGCACCGCCGCGCCCACGCTGTGGACCCGCACATTTCGATCGCCACGGTCTATCGGACGGTTCGCCTGTTCGAGGAGAGCGGCATTATCGAGCGGCACGATTTTCGCGACGGCCGCTCGCGCTATGAAGAAACCCCCAGCCATCACCACGACCACCTGATCGACATGAAGACCGGCAAGGTCGTCGAGTTCGTGGACGAGGAGATCGAGGCCCTGCAGAACGCCATCGCGCGCAAGCTGGGCTACAAGCTGGTGGATCACCGGCTGGAGCTGTACGGGGTTCCGATCGAGGATTGATCGTGGCCCAAGTCCTCCCCCTGAAGGGGGAGGCGGCCGTCAGGCCGGTGGGGGAAGACCGCACCGAGTCAGCAGCACTTCCCCCTCCGTCGGCTTCGCCGACCCCTCCCCCCTCAGGGGGAGGATTTCCGCCCATGTCCTTGCACGTCGGGCCTCACACCCCCATAACCTCGCCCATGAGCGAGACCCCGCAAAAGCGCCTCTATATCAAGACCTACGGCTGTCAGATGAACGTCTATGACAGCGAGCGCATGGCCGATGTCCTGCGGCCGCTGGGCTATGGCGTGGTCGATGATCCCGAAGGCGCCGATCTGGTGGTGCTCAACACCTGCCACATCCGCGAAAAGGCCACCGAGAAGGTCTATTCGGAGCTTGGCCAGATCAAGCTGATGAAGGAGCGCAAGGCGCAGGCCGGTGGTCGCATGACCATCGCCGTGGCCGGCTGCGTGGCCCAGGCCGAGGGCAAGGAGATCATGCATCGCCAGAAGGCGGTCGATCTGGTGGTTGGTCCGCAATCCTATCACCAGCTGCCCGAGCTGATCGCCCGCGCCCACCGCGCCACCGGCGAGCGGCTGTCGACCAGCTTTGCCGCCGAGGAAAAGTTCGACGCCCTGCCGGCCGAGCGTCAGGTCAATGGCGTCACCGCCTTCCTGACCGTGCAGGAGGGCTGCGACAAGTTCTGCACCTTCTGCGTGGTGCCCTATACGCGCGGCGGCGAGTGGTCGCGGCCGGTGAACGACATCCTCGAGGAAGCCCGGCGGCTGGCCGCTCAGGGCGTGCGCGAGGTCACCCTGCTGGGCCAGAACGTCAACGCCTTTAATGGCGACGGCTCGACCCTGGCCAAGCTGGTGCGTCAGCTGGCGAAGATCGATGGCATCGACCGCATCCGCTACACCACCAGCCATCCGCGCGACATGGGCGATGATCTGATCGAGGCCCATGGCGAGCTGCCCGAGCTGATGCCCTATCTGCACCTGCCGGTGCAGGCGGGCAGCGACAAGATCCTCAAGGCCATGAACCGCGACCACACGGCCGAAAGCTATGTGAAGCTGATCGAGAAGATCCGCCTTGCGCGGCCCGACATCGCCATGAGCGGCGACTTTATCGTCGGCTTCCCCGGCGAGCGCGACGGCGATTTCGAAAAGACCCTGGAGCTGGTCCGCGAGGTCGGCTTCGCCAGCGCCTTCTCGTTCAAATATTCGCGCCGCCCCGGCACCCCGGCTTCGGCCATGACCGGCCAGGTCGACGAGGCGGTGAAGGCCGAGCGCCTGGAGCGTCTGAACCAGCTGCTGGACGTGCAGCAAAAGGCCTTCAATGCCGGCCAGGTGGGCAAGACCATGCCCGTGCTGTTCGAGAAGGCCGGGCGCCATGCCGGTCAGGTCGTCGGCCGCAGTCCCTATCTGCAGGCGGTTCACGCCGAAGGCGGCGAGCACCTGCTGGGAACCATCGTTGCCGTCCGTATCGAAACCGCCGCCAAGATGAGCCTGGGCGGCGTGCTGGAAACGTCTTCCATCCTGGAGCCCGCTTGAGCCGCACCCCTGAGTTTATGCCGCTGTCGGATGACGCCGTTCACGCCGTCTCCGGTCCCCATGGCCGTCATGCGGCCCTGATCGAGGACGCCTTCCGGGTGCTCATTGAGACGCCGGGTGGCGGCGTCACCATCACCGGCGACGTCAAGGGCCGCACCGGCGCCAAGCGGGCGCTGCGGGACCTGGCCGACCGCGCCGATGCCGGCGAACAGATTGTCGAGGCCGACATCCGCATCGCCGTGGGCGAGGCGCAGAGCACCGGTGGTCAGGCCTCGGCCCGCACCGTGCGCAAGGGTTCGGTGTCGCCCAAGACCAAGGGCCAGGCTCGCTATATGGAGGCCATGGGCAGCCATCCGCTGTCGTTTGGCCTGGGCCCGGCCGGCACTGGCAAGACTTTCCTGGCCGTGGCGCACGGGGCCGGCATGCTGTTGCGCGGCGAGGTCGATCGCCTGATCGTCACCCGCCCCGCCGTCGAGGCCGGCGAAAAGCTGGGCTTTCTGCCGGGCGACCTGAACGAGAAGGTCGATCCCTATATGGCCCCGGTCTGGGAGGCCCTGACCGACATCATGGGCGCTGACCAACTGCGACGCCGCCGCGAGAAGCTGGAGATCGAGGTCGCCCCGATCGCTTTCATGCGCGGCCGCACCCTGGCGCATGCCTTTGTCATCGTCGACGAGGCCCAGAACTGTTCGCGCCTGCAGATGAAGATGGTCCTGACCCGGCTGGGTGAGGGGTCGCGCATGGTGGTGACGGGCGACCCGACCCAGATCGACCTGCTCAATCCCCGCGACTCCGGCCTGGCCCACGCCGTCTCGATCCTGGAAGGGGTCGAGGGGGTTTCGGTCTCGCGCTTCACCGCCGCCGACGTGGTGCGTCACCCGCTGGTCGAGCGCATCGTCCGGGCCTATGACGCCGACGCCCTGCAGACGACGACACGATGACCATCACAGTCGACATCGAGATCGAGGACCAGGCCTGGCTCCAGGCCGAGCCTGAAACCGAGGCCCTGGTCTGGCGCGCCGCCCAGGCTGTGCTGGATGCGCATCAGGACATCGAAGGCCAAGGGATCGTGATCCTGTTGGCCGATGACGACAGCGTTCAGGCCCTGAACCGCGACTTCCGCCAGAAGGACTACGCGACCAACGTCCTGTCCTTCCCCTCGCCCCCTAATCCGGAAGGCCAGATCGGCGACATCGCCCTGGCGTTCGGGGTCTGCCAGCGCGAGGCGATCGAGCAGGGCAAGCCTCTTGCCCACCATTTGCAACATCTGGTGGCGCATGGGGTGCTGCATCTCTTAGGATACAACCACGAAGGCGATGAAGAGGCTGAGTCCATGGAGGCCCTGGAACGCGAGATCCTGGCCACGCTGGACGTGCCTGATCCTTACGCCCCCGAGCAGGGATAGTTCTCCAAGGCCATGCCAAGCGACGACTCTAGTCCACAGCCCGCCGGTCCAGCTCGACAGAGCCGGGGCGTGCGGGCGTTTTTCCGCAAGATGCGCAAGCGGCTGTCGGCGCCGGTCGAGCTGGTCCGTCCGTCCGAGCCGGCCCAGGACGGCGCGGTCGACATCGTCGATCAGGCCGAGGCCTTCAAGACCCTCCGCGTCGCCGACGTGATGACGCCCCGCGCCGATATCGTCTCGGTCGAGCTGTCCACCCCGTTCGAAGCCCTGATCGCCCAGTTCACCGAGGCAGAACACTCGCGGATGCCGATCTATCGCGAGACGCTCGACGACCCGATCGGCGTGGTTCACGTCAAGGACGTGTTCCGACTGCTGGCCGCAGGCGAAAACCGCCCGGCTGCGGCCGACATCGTTCTGCACAAGGTGCGGCGCGAGGCCCTCTATGTGCCCGCTTCGATGCGGGCCGCGGATCTGCTGCTGCGCATGCGCACCGGCCGCATCCATCTGGCCCTGGTCATCGACGAATTTGGCGGCACCGATGGGCTGGTGACCATGGAAGACCTGATCGAGGCCGTGGTCGGCGAGATCGATGACGAGCACGACGACGCCACGGTCGCCGGCATCGTGGCCCGGCCCGGCGGGGTGTTCGAGGCCGACGCCCGCGCGCCGCTCGAGGAACTGGAAGCGGCGCTTGGCCGTGAACTGGCGCCGCCCGACATGGAAGAAGACATCGACACCGTCGCCGGCCTGGTCGTGGCCCTGGCCGGTCGCGTGCCGCAGCGGGGCGAGGTGATCGCCCACCCGCACGGCTATGAGCTGGAAGTGGTCGACGCTGATCCGCGCCGGGTTCGACGGGTACGGGTGCGGCCCGCCGCTGTACCGGGCGCAGCCGTGCAGCCGGCGGAAGCCGCCGCCTCGTGAACTTCAAGCTCGCTTCGCTGTGGCGTGACCGCGGGCTGGCCCTGCTGGCCGGTCTGGCTGCCGCCCTGGCCCACCCGCCGTTCGGCGTGCTGCCGGGCCTGCTCGGCTACGCCCTGTTGCTGTGGCTGCTCGACACGATCGAAGGGCCTCGGCCGCTGCGCTCGGCCTTCCTGCGCGGCTGGCTGGCAGGCCTGGGCTATTTCGGGCTCGGCACCGGTTGGATCGGCGAGGCCTTCATGGTCGACGCCGCCAATCAGGGCTGGATGGCGCCCTTTGCGGTGTCCGCCATGGCCGGTGGGTTAGCCCTGTTCTGGGGCGTCGCCGCTGTCATCTATCGTCTGATCCGACCGGCGGGCGTGCGCCGCATTCTGGTCTTCGCCGGCGCCTTCGCGGCGCTGGAATGGACGCGCGGTCATGTATTGACCGGCTTTCCGTGGAACCTGCCGGGCGAGACCTGGAAGGCCGGTTCGGCCCCCTCCCAGGCCGCCGCTCTGGTCGGCGCCTACGGCCTGACCTGGATCACCCTGGCCATCGCCGCCGCGCCGGCCGTCTGGCGCGAGGGCCTGGCGGGCCGCAAAGCGATCGCCGCCGCCGCCGCCGCGCTGGCGGCGCTGTACATCAACGGCTGGATGCCGGCGGCGCCGGCGGGGAAGGCCTCTTCCCCTACCGTGCGCATCGTCCAGGCCAACATCCAGCAGGAGGCCAAGTGGGACGCCGATCGCTTTGCCCAGGTGGTCCAGGCCTATGTTTCGCTGACCGCCAGGCCCTATGCGACCGGCACGCCAGCCACCCTCGTCGTCTGGCCTGAAGGCGCCCTGCCGGCCGCCATCAATGACTATCTGGCGCCAGGAACCTGGGTGCGCCAGGCGATCGTCGAGGCCCTGCAACCGGGTCAGCTGCTGTTGATCGGCGGCTATCGCTATGACGGATCGCCCGACAGGCCGATCTATTACAACAGCCTGATCGCCCTGAAACGCACGGCGACCGACATCGAACTGGTCGGGATCTATGACAAGCACCGGCTGGTGCCCTTTGGCGAGTATCTGCCGATGGACGCCCTGCTAACCAAGCTGGGTGTCAAAAGCCTGGCCCATCTGGGAGACGGCTTCGCCACCGGGCCGCGTCCGGCCCCGCTGCGGGTTTCGCCCGATCTGATCGTCCAGCCGCTGATCTGCTACGAGAGCCTGTTTCCGGGCCTGGCCAGACCCGATCCCAGGGTCCGCGCCCTGGTCAATGTATCGAACGACGCCTGGTTTGGTGTGACCTCCGGGCCTTTGCAGCACCTGAATCTGGCCAGCTATCGGGCCATAGAAACCGGGGTTCCGATCATCCGGGCGACGCCGACCGGGGTCTCGGCCCTGATCGACGCCAGAGGCGAGACTGTCCGCGGGGCCCGGCTGACCCTGGGAGAAACCGGAGTGATCGACGGCTCTTTACCGAATATGGGTAAAATCACACCCTATGCCCGGCTTGGCGACAGCCTGTTCATGCTAATGCTCGGGCTATCGATGTTCGCTGGCTTTCGCCCAAAAGCGGGTGGGGGCTTTTAATTGTTACAAATTCGTTAGAGATAGGCTGAATTGAAACCGCAATTTCAGCTAGCAAGCGTAGGCATGAGCGCTCCTTCCGACCAAGACCGCCATCCCAACCCGATCGATCTGCACGTCGGCGCGCGTATCCGAATGCGCCGCAAGATCCTGGGTGTGAGCCAGGAGCGACTGGCCGAGGATCTGGGCCTGACCTTCCAGCAGGTGCAGAAGTACGAGCGTGGGGCCAACCGGGTCAGCGCCAGCAAGCTGTATGAAATTGCCCGCAGCCTGCAGTCATCGGTGGCCTATTTCTTTGAGGGCCTGGCCGATCCGACCGATTCCGAGGGTCTGGCCGAGACCGGTTCGGAGCAGTTCGTCCACGATTTCCTGATGACTCCCGAGGGCCTGGAACTGGCCAGCCTGTTCCCCAAGATCTCTCGGACCAAGGTGCGCCGCCGGATCCTCGACCTGGTCCGCTCGATGGCCGACGAGGACGTGGTCGAAAGCGACGCATAGGGCGAAGACCCGCGACGATCGGCGCGGCTTGCAGACATAAACATATCTTTATATGCTGTCCGGCTAGCGGGATGGACGCGTCGTCCGTTTCCGCCAATTCCATGGCCGGAGCTGTCCCTTGAGCCGTTCGTCCTACATCTTTACCAGCGAGAGCGTCTCCGAAGGCCACCCCGACAAGGTCGCCGACCGGATCAGCGACACCGTGGTCGACGCCTTCCTGACCGCCGATCCCGAAGCTCGCGTGGCGTGCGAGACCCTGGTCACCACCAACCGCATCGTGCTGGCCGGCGAGGTTCGGGCCGGCAAGCCGGGTGGCGACAAGGCCGCCAACAAGCAGCTGACCAAGGACATCCTCAAATCGCTGGAGCCCAAGGTTCGGGCCGCGATCAAGGACATCGGTTACGAGCAGAAGGGCTTCCACTGGGAGAAGGCCAAGTTCGCCAACTACCTGCACGGCCAGTCGGCGCACATCGCCCAGGGCGTGGACGCCAGCGACAAGAAGGACGAGGGGGCCGGCGACCAGGGCATCATGTTCGGCTATGCCAGCACCGAGACCCCGGAGCTGATGCCGGCCACCCTGCAGTACAGCCACAACATCCTCAGCCGCCTGGCCCAGCTGCGCCACAGCGGCGAGCTGTCGGCGCTCGAGCCCGACGCCAAGAGCCAGGTGACCCTGGAGTATGATGGCGACGGCAAGCCGGTCCGCGTTGTCTCGATCGTGGTCAGCCACCAGCACAAGAAGAAGATCGACGGCAAGGCCGCGACCTCCAAGCGCGTACTGGACCTGATCAAGCCGCACATCCTGCCGATCTTCCCCGAAGGCCTGATCACCAAGAAGACCCAGTGGCTGGTCAATCCGACCGGCCGCTTCGAGATCGGCGGTCCCGACGGCGACGCCGGCGTCACCGGTCGCAAGATCATCGTCGACACCTACGGCGGCGCGGCCCCGCACGGCGGCGGCGCGTTCTCGGGCAAGGATCCGACCAAGGTCGACCGCTCGGCCGCCTATGCCTGCCGCTACCTGGCCAAGAACGTCGTGGCCGCGGGCCTGGCCGACCGCTGCACCATCCAGATCGCCTATGCCATCGGCGTGGCCCAGCCGGTGTCGTTCCACGTCGACCTGCACGGCACCGGCCGGGTTGATCCCGAGGTTCTGGAAAAGCTGCTGCCCACCCTGATCGGCGGCGCCACCCCGCGCGGCATCCGCGAGCACCTGCAGCTGAACAAGCCGATCTATGCCCGCACCGCCGCCTATGGCCACTTCGGCCGCACGCCGGACAACGAAGGCGGCTTCTCGTGGGAGAAGACCGACCTGACCAGCGAACTGAAGGGTCTGGCGTAAGCCTCAGCCTCTCCTGATTGTTCGAAGCGGGCCTCGATCATGCGATCGGGGCCCGCTTTCGTTTGGGGTCGTTCTGCTGGCCTCACACCCGGATGACGGCTAAGACGCCGCCCCATGACCTCCGCACCCATCCCCCACGGGCCTCTGCGCACGTTCGGCCGCATCAAGTCGCGGCCTGTGAAGCCGCGCCAGCAGGCCCTGCTCGACACCCTGCTGCCCGAAATCGCCGTGCCCGAGGCGCCGTTCGAGCCGCGCGACCTGATGCCCGAAGCGACCGAAGCCTGGCTTGAGATCGGCTTTGGCGGCGGCGAGCACATGGCCGCCCAGGCCGGTCGCCATCCGCACGCCCTGATCATCGGGGCCGAGCCCTTCGTCAACGGCGTGGCCAGCGCGGTCCGTCACATCGAGGAGCAGGACCTCAAGAACGTCCGCATCCACGAGGGCGACGCCCGTGACGTGATCGGCTGGCTGCCCGACGCCTGTCTGACGCGGGTGTTCATCATGTTCCCCGATCCCTGGCACAAGGCGCGGCACAACAAGCGCCGCCTGATCCAGCCGGCGGTGGTGGCGGAACTGGCTCGCGTTCTGAAGTCTGGCGGCCGCCTGCGTTTCGCCACCGACTGGGCCGACTATGCCGAGTGGACCATTGAGCGGGTCCTGGCCGATCCGGCCTTCCGCTTCGAGAGCGAAACGGCCGACCGCAACGCCCCGCCCGCCGACCACGTGACCACCCGCTACGAGGAAAAGAAGCTGGGCGACTGCGCGCCGGTGTTTCTGGATTTCATTTGCATCTGACGAGCGGGTAGGCTCGCCTTGCCCGGCAAGATGACGGGTGACAGGGGGCTTCAATGGCTTGGCTTGCGAGCAATTTCCACATCGTCCTGGTGGTCAGCGGGCTGTTGACCCTGACCATGCTGCAGTTCGTGATCGCGCCGGGCCGTTCGATGCGCTCGACCTATGGCGAGACCCTGGAAGGGCCGCTGGCCGATGTGATCGTGCGGGGCTGGGGTCTGCTGATCGGTCTGACCGGCGGTATGCTGGTCTGGGCGGCCTTCCACCCCGAGACCCGCGACCTGGCGGTGGGCGCGGCCGTGATCAGCAAGGTCTTCTATATGGGCTCGCTGCTCGCCAAGGGCGGCCGCTTTATCAAGGGCTTTGCCGGCGCCACGGTATTGATCGACGCGGTGATGGTGCTGCTGCTGATCGCTGGACAATTTCTGTAACGGCTTCCCTCCCCGACCCGGGGAAGGAAGCCGCCAAGCGGTCTTAGTAGTTGTCGTCGTGGCGCTTGATCGCTGCGCGGATGACTTCGGCCGTTTCTTCCAGGCCAACCCAGCCGGTGATCTTGGTCGACTTGCCCTTTTCCAGATCCTTGTAGTGCTGGAAGAAGTGGGCGATCTGCTCGGTGAGGATCACCGGCAGATCGCGCCAGCTGTTCACGCCCGTATAAAAGGGGTGCAGCTTGTCGACCGGCACGGCCAGGATCTTTTCGTCCGAACCGGCCTCGTCGACCATCATCAGGGTGCCGATGGGACGGCAGCGGATGATCGCGCCCGGCACCACCGGGGTCGGACCCACCACCATGATGTCGGCGGGGTCGCCGTCATCGGCCAGGGTGTGCGGGATGAAGCCGTAATTGGCCGGATAGAACATCGCCGTGTGCAGGAAGCGGTCGACCATCAGGGCGCCGCTGGCCTTGTCGATCTCGTACTTCACCGGCTCGCCGCCCTGCGGGATCTCGATGACAGCGTTGAGGTCGTAGGGCGGGTTCACGCCGGTGGCGATCTTTGAGAGGTCCATTGTGACTCTTCTGTGGGGAGAGGCCCGCGGGGAGGCGGTCCTGCGCGGGCGTCTGTATAGGCCACAAGTGTTGCGGTGCGAAAGAGGCCGCGCATGAAGGTCCTTCGAGACGGCCTGTCGCGGCGGCCTGTCACGGGGGCTTCCACCCGTTCACTGATCGCGCTATATAGCCCCTACATCGTCCGTCAGCGCTGAGTGCGCTTTCGAGCGGCGGCCCGAAAGGCTGCCGCTTTTTCTTTGGCTGTTTGGCGCCCGCGCCGGACCGCCCAGTTTTGAGTTGAGAAATCCGTTGCGCGGCAAGACGCAGGAAGACCGTGATCTGATCGAAATTCTCGATCCCGTCGCCGAGACTGTCGGCTTCGAGATCGTCCGCCTGCGCCTGATGGGCGGGGCCGAGACGCGGCGGCTGCAGATCATGGCCGAGCGTCCGATGCAGCCCGATGGTTCGGGCGGCGACATGAATGTCGAGGATTGCGCCAAGCTGTCGCGCGCCGTGTCGGAGATTCTCGACGCTGCCGACCCGATCAGCGGCGAATACACCCTGGAAGTCTCCAGCCCGGGCGTCGATCGCCCGCTGACGCGACTGAAGGATTTCGACGACTATGCCGGCCTCGAGGTCCGCATCGAGCTGGACCGCGTCGCCGAGGGTCGCAAGCGCTTCAAGGGCGAGCTGGCCGGGGTCGAGGACGGCCAAGTCGGCCTCAACATCGAGGGCGAGGACGACACCACCCTCTATTTCCCCTTCGAGTGGCTGGTCGACGCCAAGCTGGTGCTGACCGACGCCCTGATGAAGCGGGGCGCCGACCAGCGCGCCGCCCGCGTTGCCGCCGATGGCGGAGACGCCGACGAGGATGACGTCGCCGCCGATGGCGAGGACGCTGACGAAGACGATCTCGGCGACGACGCCGAAGACGAAGATTTTGACCTGTCCGAAAGTGAAGAGGACTGACCATGGCCATCGGCATTTCAGCCAACCGGCTCGAGCTGCTGCAGATCGCTGATGCGGTCGCGCGCGAAAAAGGCATCGAGAAGGAAGTCGTCATCGAGGCGATCGAGGACGCCCTGCAGAAGGCGGCTCGCGCCCGTTACGGCGCCGAGCACGACATCCGGGTGAAGATCGACACCAAGACCGGTGAGACCTCGCAAAAGCGCATCATCACCGTGGTCGGCGACGACCAGGAGATCGAGGGCGAAATCGGCCAGGTCCAGCTGTCGATCGCCAAGCGCACCTGGCGCGACGCCGAGATCGGCAAGGTCTATGAAGAAGACCTGCCGCCGTTCGAGATCGGCCGCGTCCAGACGCAGATGGCTCGCCAGGTCGTCATGCACAAGGTTCGCGAAGCCGAACGCGAGCGCCAGTACGACGAGTACAAGGATCGCGCCGGCGAGATCATCAACGGCAGCGTCAAGCGCGTCGAATACGGCAACGTCATCGTCGATCTGGGCCGCGGCGAAGGCATCATGCGCCGCGACCAGTCGATCCCGCGCGAAAACTTCAACGTCGGCGACCGCATCCGCGCCTATATCTACGACGTCCGTCGCGAGACCAAGGGCCCGCAGATCATGCTGTCGCGCGCCCACGGCGGCTTCATGGCCAAGCTGTTCGCGCAGGAAGTGCCGGAAGTCTATGACGGCGTCATCGAGATCCGCGCCGTGGCCCGCGATCCGGGCTCGCGCGCCAAGATGGCCGTGATCTCCAATGACGGTTCGATCGACCCCGTCGGCGCCTGCGTCGGCATGCGCGGTTCCCGCGTGCAGGCGGTGGTGGCCGAGCTGCAGGGCGAAAAGATCGACATCATCCAGTGGTCCGAGGACGAGGCGACCTTCATCGTCAACGCCTTGGCCCCGGCTGAAGTCTCCAAGGTCGTGATGGACGAGGAAGACGAGCGCGTCGAGGTCGTGGTGCCTGATGAGCAGCTGTCGCTGGCCATCGGCCGTCGCGGCCAGAACGTCCGCCTCGCCTCGCAGCTGACCGGCTGGCAGATCGACATCATGACGGAAAGCCAGGAGAGCGAGCGCCGTCAGAAGCAGTTCACCGAGACCACGGCCCTGTTCCAGGAAGCCCTGGACGTCGACGAGGTCATCGCCCAGCTGCTGGTCACCGAAGGCTTCGCCGCGGTGGAAGACGTCGCCTATGTCGAGCCGCACGAGATCGCGGCCATCGAAGGCTTCGACGACGAGACCGCCGACGAACTGCAGACCCGCGCCCGCGAATTCCTGGAAAAGGAAGCCGCCGCCCTGGACGCCAAGCGCGTCGAGTACGGCGTCGAGGATGCGGTGCTCGAGATCGAGGGCGTCACCCTGCCCATGGCCGTCGCCCTGGGCGAAGGCGATGTGAAGACCGTCGAGGATCTGGCCGGTCTGGTGCCCGACGACATGCGCGGCTGGTTTGAAACCAAGGACGGCGCCCGCGTTCGCGAGCCGGGCATTCTGGAAAGCTTCAACCTGTCGCCCGAAGACGCCGAAGCGCTGATCATGCGCGCCCGGATCGTCATGGGCTGGGTCGAGGCCCCGCCGGAGCCGGAATGCGAAGAGATCGAGGAAGAGGTCGAATACGCCGAGGGTGAGGCCGAGACGGAAGTCGAAGCCGAGACTGAAGCGGACGTCGAAGCGGAAACGCCGACCGAAGCCGCCGAAGAGACGCAGGACTAAGAAACGCTTCGGCCCTTCCGGCTTTCCGGGAGGGCCGAGGTCTTTCAGAGCCCCATGGACCAAGAGCCCCAAGATCCAGCCGTTGAGGTCGCCGACGTTCCCGTCGACCCTAATGCGCCCAAGACCCATGCCGAGGCCTTCCGCCTTCGCAAGGATGTCGTGCTGGGCGAGGCGACCGACGAGAGCAAGCTGATCCGCTTCGTCGAAGGTCCCGGCGGTGTCGTGGTGCCCGACCTGGCGCGCAAGCTGCCGGGCCGGGGGATCTGGGTCGGAGCCGACCGCGACTCCGTGACGCTGGCGGCCAAGAAGGGCCTGTTCTCGCGTTCGGCCAAGACCAAGCTGACAGCCCCCGCCGACCTGGCCGACCAGGTCGAGGCCTTGCTGGCCAAGCGGGTTCTGGATGGTCTGGGTCTTGCGCGGCGGGCGGGAAACATTATCTCGGGCTTTGAAAAGGTCGTCGTCGCGCTCAATTCCGGCAAGACCGCCTGGCTGATCGAGGCGTCAAACGGCGCCGATGACGGCCGCCGAAAGATGCTGACCGCCGTCTACAAGGCGCCGAACAATCCCCGAATCCTCGGGATGTTCACATCCGACGAATTGGGTTTGGCCTTAGGCGGCGAGAATGTGATACACACTGCGCTTCTTGCCGGGCGCGGCACTGATCGCTGGACTTTGGACGTCGAGCGGTTATCAGGCTTTCGCCCGCTACTCCCCCCGACCTGGTCGGCGAGTTGGCGCGAGGAGCCCTAGAGCCTTTCGATTGCACCGGCATGGCCGGTCTGATCGCAAGGCTCTAGAATCTACAAGGTGGAGCGTGGCCCTTAGGGCTGCGCTTGTGCGTAAAGGGTCGGGAAACGCGCTTCTTTCGTGGAAGTACGTCCGGGCCCCTTTCTCACATGGAACGAACGGTTTTTGGCTGGGTTTCCTCCCGGCGGAAGTACAAGCGAGCGCATGAGCGACGAGAACGATAACGGTCGGCCCGGCACCCCTGGTGGGCGCGCGCCCATCACACTGAAGCCCCGCCAGGGCTCGGTGAGCGCCGGCGTGGTGAAGCAAAGCTTCAGCCACGGCCGCACCAAGACGGTAGTGGTCGAAACCAAGCGGACCCGTCCGCACGCCGCGCCGGCCGGTAACCTGGCCGCGCCGTCCTCGGCTGAGCGCCGTCACACCAACGAGCCGCGTTCGTCCCAGTCTTCTGGTGGCGGCAATTCGGCAGGCGGCCTCTCGCAAGACGAGATGCGCGCCCGGCAACGCGCCATCGAGGCGGCCCGCGAGAACCAGGACCGTCAGGCGACGCAACGTGTCGCCGACGAGGCCAAGGCGCGCGCCGCCGAAGCTGCAGCTCGCGAAGCCGCTGCCAAGGCAGCTGCGGCTGCGAAGGCTGCCGCTGAGCCGGCTCCGGCTCCGGTCGTTGTCGCCGCTCCGGCAGCGCCCGTGGTTTCGGCTCCGGTGGCTGCGGCTCCTGTGGCCCCGGTCGCCGCGGCGCCTGTCGTTCAGGCGTCTGCGCCCGTCGCGCCTGCGGCTCCGGTGGCTGCGGCTCCGGCCGCCCCGCGCGCCGAGGCCCCGCGTCCTGCTGCGGCTTCGCCCAGCCAGACCCGCACCTACGAGCCCAGCCGCGAACGTCGCGACGATCGCACCTCGACCACCACCTATCGTCCGCCGGCTGGCGAGCGCCCCCCGCAGGGTGATCGTCCGCAAGGCGACAAGCCGTTCAACCAGCGCGCGCCGCGCCAGGACGGTCCTTATAATCAACGCGCGCCGCGTCCCGACGCTGCTCCGCGTGCCGACGCCGCGCCGCGAGGCCCGCGTCCGGAAGGCGGCTTCCGCAACGATCGTCCGCAGGGCGACCGGCCCCAGGGTGATCGTCCGCAGGGCGACCGCCCGACCCAGACTGTTCGTTATTCGGCCCTGGCCCCGCGCCCGGCTCCCGGCGCCCGTCCGGGCCCAGGCGGTCCGCCGCGCGGTCCGCGTCCTGGCGCTCCGGCCGCCGCTCCTGCGACGCCCGAAGTCCAGCGCGCCATGCGCTCGGCGCCGCGTCCCGGCGGTGAAGTCAGCCGTCGTCCCGAGGACGATGATGATCGCCGCAAGGCCGCCGCCCCCGGCAAGGCCGTGTCGCGCGCCAAGGGCGCGCCGATGCGCCGTGAAGGCCGTCTGACGATCCAGACCGTGGCCGGCGATGGAGACTCCGCCGACCGCATGCGTTCGCTGGCCTCGGTTCGCCGGGCCCGGGAACGTGAAAAGGAAAAGCGTCGCGGCGGTCCCGCCGACCAGGTCAAGGTCGCTCGCGAAGTGGTCATTCCTGACGTCATTACCGTGCAGGAGCTGTCCAACCGGATGGCCGTTCGCGGTGTCGAGATCATCAAGTTCCTGATGCGTCAGGGCGTGATGCTGAAGGTCAACGACGTCATCGACAACGACACCGCCGAGCTGGTGGCGACCGAATTTGGTCACACCGTGCGCCGCGTGTCGGAAGCCGACGTCGAAGAAGGCTTCATCGGCGCCGAGGACATCGACGATCACCTGGAGTCGCGGCCCCCGGTGGTCACGGTCATGGGTCACGTCGACCACGGCAAGACCAGCCTGCTGGACGCGCTGCGCAAGGCCGATGTGGCCGGCGGCGAGCACGGCGGCATTACCCAGCATATCGGCGCCTACCAGGTTCGCCTGGACGGCGGCGAGAAGATCACCTTCCTCGACACCCCCGGCCACGCCGCCTTCTCGCAAATGCGGGCGCGCGGCGCCAATATCACCGACCTGGTGATCCTGGTGGTGGCCGGCGACGACGGCGTGATGCCCCAGACCATCGAGGCCATCAAACACGCCCGCGCCGCTGAAGTGCCGATCATCGTGGCCGTCAACAAGATGGACAAGCCCGGCTCGGATCCGACCCGGGTGGTCAACGAGCTGCTGCAACACGAAATCGTCGTCGAAAGCCTGGGTGGCGACACCCAGATCGTCGAGGTCTCGGCCAAGACCGGCCAGGGCCTGGACGAGCTGATCGAACGCATCACCCTGCTGGCCGAAGTGCTCGACCTGAAGGCCAACCCCGACCGCGTCGCCGACGGCGTCGTGATCGAGGCCAAGCTCGACAAGGGTCGCGGCGCGGTTTCGACCGTGCTGGTCAAGCGCGGCACGCTGAAGCGCGGCGACATCGTCGTGGCCGGCAGCCAGTTTGGCCGGGTTCGCGCCCTGCTCAATGAGCGTAACGAGCAACTGACCGAAGCCGGTCCCGCCACCCCGGTCGAGATCCTCGGCCTGGACGGCGTGCCTTCGCCTGGCGACCCGTTCGCGGTCGTCGAGAACGAGGCCCGCGCTCGCGAGCTGACCGAGTACCGCATCCGCCTGAAGCGTGAGAAGTCACTGCATCCGGTCGGCGCGGGCGCCACCAGCATGGCCGACATGATGGCCAAGCTGCAGGACAAGAAATACCGCGAACTGCCGCTGGTCATCAAAGCCGACGTGCAGGGCTCGGCCGAAGCGATCATCGGGTCGCTGGACGCCATGTCGACCGACGAGGTCCGCGCGCGGATCATCCTGTCGGGCGCCGGCGCGATCAGCGAAAGCGACGTCATGCTGGCCAAGGGCGCCGGCGCGCCGCTCATCGGCTTCAACGTCCGGGCCTCGGCCCAGGCGCGGGCGCTGGCCGAGCGCGAAGGTGTCGAGATCCGCTACTATGCGATCATCTACGACCTGCTGGACGACATCAAAGGCGTGCTCTCGGGCATGCTGGCGCCGATCCAGCGCGAAACCTTCCTGGGCAACGCCGAAGTGCTGCAAGCCTTCGACATCTCCAAGGTCGGCAAGGTCGCCGGTTGCCGCGTCACCGAAGGTGTCGTGCGCAAGGGCGCCAAGGTCCGGATCATCCGCAACGACATCGTCGTTCTGGAACTGGGCACGCTGCAGACCCTCAAGCGCTTCAAGGACGAGGTCCCCGAGGTTCCGTCTGGCCAGGAGTGCGGCATGATGTTCGCCGGCTTCCAGGACATCAAGGTCGGCGACACCATCGAGTGCTTCACCGTCGAAGAGATCAAGCGCCAGCTCGACTAGGGCCGGACTTGAGCTTCAGAACTCTCAGAAAGGCGCGGATCGCAAGGTCCGCGCCTTTTTCGTTTTCGGTCGGCGAACTCGACGGAAAAGGCGCGGCGTGGCAAGATAATCGCCTGTTGGAGCCTGGACATGAACCAGATCACGGTCGGAACATGGGGTGAGGCTATGGCCTCAGGCGGTCTGCGTGACGCGGGGCGCGCTGCTGGCTTGGTTGATGGTGAGCGGGTCGAGATTGAAGCCAAGGACGGCGATATCGTCATCCGCCGCGCCAAGAAGATCCCGATCAAGGGAAGCCCTGAGGCAATGGCGGCCGCCGAGGCGCTGATCGACAACAGTCGCGGCGTGACGCTGGGCGATGTGACGATCCGGGAGCTAATCGAAGAGGGTCGGCGCGGGTGATCCTGGTTCTCGACGCCTCAATGACGATGGCGGCGATCTTCGAGGTCGAAGCCAATAGGGCGGCCCAGGATGTTATCCGCATGGTCGGCAGGGAAGGCGCAACCGTCCCGTCTCTTTGGCGGCTCGAAGCAGCCAATGTCCTGCGAAACGCGGTCAGGCGCGGGCGTTGTGACGTGGCATTTGCGGATAGGGCTCTGCGGCTTCTGTCCGACCTCCCGATAGCCATCGATCCCCATACTGACCTTCACGCCTGGGGCGCGACGGCCAAGATCCCTCGCCAGGAAGACCTCACCCTCTACGACGCCGCCTATCTCGAACTGGCGGCCCGGCTGGGCGCGATCTTGGCGTCCTGCGACAAGGATCTGGTTGCCGCAGCCCGCCGCAGGGGCCTCGAGGTCCTCACCGCCTGAGGTCGGACTGGAAATCGCCCAATTCCGGCGCTAGGCCTTGTGCATGCGTATCAAAGCTCTTCTCGCCCTGACGGCCGCGACCTTGTCGCTCAGCGCCTGCGCCACCGTCGACCGCGTCGATGCGTCCGGCGACGTTCACACCCTGCTGACGGCGATCCGCGATCGTGACCGGGCGACCTTCGACGCCCATGTCGACCGCCAGGCGCTGAAATACGAGATCGAGGCGCGGCTGATGGCCGAAGCCCGCAACCGCAAGGCCGACAACAGCCTGATGGCTATCGCCGCCGCCCTTGCCGGTCCTGCCGCCGACATTGCGGGAGAAGCTTTGATCCGGCCCGAGACCTTCCGCGCCGCCGCCAACTATTATGGCTACACCCCCGACAAGCCGCTGCCGGGCCGCGTCGCCATCGCCGGCGCCCTGCGTCCGACCGGCGACGGCCGGGTCTGCGCGGCCAAGAAGGACGGCCCCTGCCTGCTGACCTTCACCCGCGACGGCTCGGTCTGGCGGTTGAGCGGCTTTGATCCGCAAGCGGCGAACCTGCACTTCAAGCGATGAGACTGACACTCTCGGTCATTCTGGCGGCCTGCGCCCTGGCCACGACCGCCCACGCCGAGCGGCGGATGTTCTCGTATGATCCGATCTCGCCCGACGCCAAACGGCTGACCGGGGCCGGACTGACCGTGCTGTTCGACCAGGGGCTGATGGGCGCCAGACCCATCAAGGTGCTGGCCACCGGCGTGCCGGCCCAGGGCCTGCTGATCAAGGGCAAGGACCGTGACCTGGGGCCCAAGGGTCTGGCCGGTCTGGAGGGCGTCGACGCTGAGGCTTCGCTGTACGAGGTCGACCCCAAGGCCGAGCAGGGCAGGGTCTATATCCGCGCCTTCTGCCCCGGCGCGACGCGCCTGTGGCTGAGCTTCAGCCGCATCGCCGTGCGCCGCGACCTGCGCATCCAGGCGCTGGGCGATGATCCAAAGTCATCCGGCCCGGCCCGGGTGTGCGGTACGCTGGACTTCTCCTGGCGCGGGGAATGGAAACTGCCGGACGGCCGTCGCCCCGACCCAATGGAAGACTGGACCGACAACCTGAACGGCGTTCGCTAGACATCTTGTCGTCTGGCGAGATCACAGCCAAGCTCACCTCCAACGACAAAGGGGGGTGGGACACGATGACCAGCGCGCTGGACGGCTTTACGCGTTTCGAATTCGATGACGGCCAGTGGACCCGCGAGGTCTACAGGATCGGGACCGGCCCGGCCGTTATCGTCATCCATGAAATGCCCGGCCTGCACCCCGGCGTCCTGGCCTTCGCCCGCGACGTGGCCGCCGCCGGCATGACGGTGTTCTGCCCCAGCCTGTTCGGCAAGCCCGCCAAGACCGTCAGCATCGGCTATGCCCTGGGCGAGATCGCCAAGACCCTGTGTGTACGCCGCGAGTTCAACGCCTGGGCCACCGACCGCTCCAGCCCGATCGTCGACTGGCTGCGGGCGCTGGCGCGTCAGGCCCGCAAGGAGTGCGGCGGCAAGGGCGTCGGCGCGGTGGGCATGTGCTTCACCGGCGGCTTTGCTCTGGCGATGATGACCGAACCCTCGGTGGTGGCGCCGGTGATGTCGCAGCCCTCGCTGCCGTTCGGCGGCAAGGGCAAGGGATCGCTGGGCTGCTCGGCTGTCGAGATCGCCTGCGCCCGCACCCGCTTTGAGACCGAGGACCTGTCGCTGCTGGCGCTGCGGTTCTCGTCCGACAAGCTGGTGCCTGATGAGCGCTTCGAGACCCTGAAGCGCGAGTTCGGCGATCGGGTCGAGACGGTGGAGCTGACCGACGCCGACGCGGCCAAGGGCGTGCCGATGGCCCCGCACTCGGTCCTGACCCTGCACCTGGACCGCGCCGATCCGCTGGGCCCGACCATGCAGACGCGCGACAAGGTGATCGCCTTCTTCAAGGCGCGGACGGCGGCTTAGGGCTAGATGCTCCCCCTTTGGGGGGAGCTGTCGCGAAGCAACTGAGGGGGTCATCTCGGCCTAGGCGGAGCAGCCCTCTCCGGCCCTGCGGGCCACCTCCCCCAACAGGGGAGGATCACCGCCGCACTGGACTTATCGCCCCTACAAGCCTAGACACCGCGCCTTGATTTTCCCCCGCGCTCCGGTGTTCGATCCGCCGGCCGGGCCTTGAGGACACCGCGCCATGAAGCGCCATACCGACAAGACTCCCAAGCCGCTCTCCACGGGCCCGTCGCAGCGCCAGCTTCGCGCCGGCGAGCTGATCCGCCACGCCCTGGTGGAGATCCTGCGCCACGAAGACCTGCAGGACCCGGCCCTGATCAATATCTCGGTGACGGTGACCGAGGTGCGGCTGACCCCGGACCTGCGCCACGCGGTCTGTTTCGTCGAGCCCCTGGGGGCCGGCATCGCGCCCCGGATCGAGCGCGAGGCGTCCTCGCCTTCGCGCATCGCCGTCGAACTGGGCAGCCCCGAGGTGGTGGTCGCCGGCCTCAACCGCGTGGCCAAGTTCCTGCGCGGTCGCCTGGGCAAGACCATCGACATGAAGTTCACGCCGGACCTGAAGTTCATCCACGACGAGAGCTTCAACTCGGCCGCCTATATGAACCGCCTGTTCGACAATCCGGTGGTGCAGCAGGACCTGCGCCGCCTGTCCGATGTGGTCGAGGACGAGGATCAAGAAGGCCGGGAAGACTAGTCGTGGCCCGCCGCAAGAAGGGCGACCCCGTCTCGGGCTGGCTGTGCCTGGACAAGCCCTATGACCTGACCTCGACCAGCGCGGTGACCCGCGTGCGCCGGGCCTATAACGCCCAGAAGGGCGGCCACGCCGGCACGCTGGATCCGCTCGCCACTGGCATCCTGCCCATCGCCCTGGGCGAAGCGACCAAGACGGTTCCGTTTCTGGTCGACGCCGACAAGGCCTATCGCTTCACCATCCAGTGGGGCCGCAACACCACCACCCTGGATCGCGAGGGCGAGACGACGGGTACGAGCGATCTGCGCCCGACCCGCGACGAGGTCGAGGCCGTGCTGGCCGAGTTCGTCGGCGAGGTCGACCAGATCCCGCCCAACTATTCGGCCATCAAGGTCGACGGCGAGCGCGCCTATGACCTGGCCCGCGACGGGGTCGAGTTCGAGCTGGCGACGCGCAAGGTCAACATCCACGCGCTGCGCGTGCTGGACGCCCCCGACGTCGATCACATCGTGCTGGAGATGGAATGCGGCAAGGGCACCTATGTCCGCGCCGTGGTCCGCGATCTGGCGGCCCGGCTGGGAACCTGCGGTCACGTTGACCAGCTTCGCCGGACGCGGGTCGGCCAGTTCACCGAGGCGACGGCGATATCGCTGGAAACTCTCGAGAATTTGAGCTATGAGGCCCGCCTGTCGGAGGCATTGCTTCCGGTCGAGACCGCGCTGGACGACATCCCGGCGCTGGCCGTGACCGATGAAGACGCCTTCCGGCTTGCGCAAGGACGCGCCATCGTTCTGCTCCCAAGGCAGGTTGAAACGCTGAAAGCCGAGCTCACGCCCGGCGATCGCACCGTTTCGGCCATGGTGGGAGAGAGGCTGGTGGCCTTGTGCGAGATGCGCGCCGGACGGCTCAATCCGGTGCGGGTCTTCCAACTCACCTGAGCGGAGACACACCGATGTCGATCACTGCCGAGCGCAAGACCGCTCTTATCGCCGAACACGCCCGCACTGAGGGTGACACCGGCAGCGCCGAAGTCCAGGTCGCGATCCTCTCCGAGCGCATCGCCAACCTGACCGAGCACTTCAAGACCCACAAGAAGGACAACCACAGCCGTCGTGGTCTGTTGATGATGGTTTCCCAGCGTCGCAGCCTCCTCGACCACCTGAAGAAGTCCGATGTTGGTCGCTATGCGACCCTCATCGAAAAGCTGGGTCTGCGCCGCTAGTTTTGGCGCAGTCGGCCGCCCTGCTTCGGCAGGGCGGCCGAACGCTTTTATGGGCCTTGGTTTCAAGACAGGCCGAAACCAGGGTTGCTGCGGATCCGCCTCATGCGGCTCCGAACATGTAAGCCGGGGATCACGATCCCCGGACGCCTGTCGAACTGGATGAGGAATAGTCGGGACCGCCCTTCGGCCGCCCGCCCCTGTCCGTCCTGAAGGAAATGGGTCCTTCGGAACCGAAAGAAGCAAAAAATGTTCGAAATCATGCGCAAGACGATCGAGTGGGGCGGCAAGACGCTGGTCCTCGAAACCGGTCGCATCGCCCGTCAGGCTGACGGCGCCGTTCTGGCCACCATGGGCGAAACCGTCGTCCTGGCCACTGCCGTGTTCGCCAAGAAAGCCAAGCCCGGCCAGGACTTCTTCCCCCTGACCGTCAACTACATCGAGAAGACCTACGCCGCCGGCAAGATCCCGGGCGGCTTCTTCAAGCGCGAAGGTCGTCCGTCGGAAAAGGAAACCCTGGTTTCCCGCCTGATCGACCGTCCGATCCGCCCCCTGTTCGTCAAGGGCTTCAAGAACGAAGTCCAGGTCGTCTGCACCGTGCTGCAGCATGACCTCGAGAACGATCCCGACATCGTCGCCATGGTCGCCGCCTCGGCCGCCCTGGTGATCTCCGGCGCCCCGTTCATGGGCCCGATTGGCGGCGCTCGCGTCGGCTACATCAATGGCGAATATGTGCTCAACCCGACGCTCGAAGAGCTGAAGGAAAGCAAGATGGACCTGGTCGTGGCCGGCACCGCCGACGCCGTGATGATGGTCGAATCCGAAATCCAGGAACTCTCGGAAGAGATCGTCCTGGGCGGCGTCAGCTTCGCCCACAAGTCGATGCAGGCCGTGATCAACGGCATCATCGAACTGGCCGAACACGCCGCCAAGGAGCCCTTCGACTTCCAGCCGGAAAACACCGACGCCCTGAAGGCCGAAGTGAAGAAGGCCGTCGGCGCCGACCTGGCCGACGCCTACACCATCCGCGCCAAGGGCGACCGCGTTTCGGCCCTGTCGGCCGCCAAGGCCAAGGCCGTCGAGACCTTCGCCAAGAGCGATACCAACCCGGCCGGCATCGATCCGCTGAAGCTGATCTCGGTGTTCAAGGAACTGGAAGCCGACATCGTCCGTCGCTCCATCCTCGACACCGGCATCCGCATCGACGGCCGCACCGTCGACACCGTGCGTCCGATCCTGGGTGAAGTCGGCATCCTGCCGCGCACCCACGGCTCGGCCCTGTTCACGCGCGGCGAGACGCAAGCCATCGTGGTCGCCACCCTGGGCACCGGCGATGACGAGCAGTTCATCGACGCCCTGGAAGGCACCTACAAGGAATCCTTCCTGCTGCACTACAACTTCCCTCCCTTCTCGGTCGGTGAGACCGGTCGGATGGGCAGCCCCGGCCGCCGCGAAATCGGCCACGGCAAGCTGGCCTGGCGCGCCCTGCGCCCGATGCTGCCGGCCAAGGAAGACTTCCCCTACACCATCCGCCTGGTCTCCGAGATCACCGAGTCGAACGGCTCGTCCTCGATGGCCACGGTCTGCGGCGCCTCTCTGGCCATGATGGACGCGGGCGTTCCGCTGATCCGTCCGGTCTCGGGCATCGCCATGGGCCTGATCCTCGAGAGCGACGGCTTTGCCGTTCTGTCCGACATCCTGGGCGACGAAGATCACCTGGGCGACATGGACTTCAAGGTGGCCGGCACCAGCGAGGGTCTCACCTCGCTGCAGATGGACATCAAGATCGCCGGCATCACCGAAGAGATCATGAAGCAAGCGCTGGCCCAGGCTAAGGGCGGTCGCGAGCACATCCTCGGCGAGATGAACAAGGCGATGGATGCGCCGCGCGAAGAAGTCGGCGACTACGCGCCGAAGATCGAAACCATCACCATCCCGACCGACAAGATCCGGGAAGTGATCGGCACCGGCGGCAAGGTGATCCGCGAGATCGTCGCCACCACCGGCGCCAAGGTCGACATCAACGACGAAGGCACGGTCAAGGTTTCGGCCTCGGACGGCGCCAAGATCAAGGCCGCCATCGACTGGATCAAGTCGATCACGCAAGAAGCTGAAGTCGGCGCGATCTATGACGGCAAGGTCGTCAAGGTCGTCGATTTCGGCGCCTTCGTGAACTTCTTCGGCGCCAAGGACGGCCTCGTCCACGTCAGCCAGATCAGCAACGAACGCGTCGCCAAGCCGTCGGACGTGCTGAAGGAAGGCCAGATCGTCAAAGTGAAGCTTCTCGGCTTCGACGATCGCGGCAAGACCAAGCTGTCGATGAAGGTTGTCGACCAGGAAACTGGCGAAGACCTGACCAAGAAGGAAGGCGCGACCGAAGAGGCGTAAGCCTTTTCAGTCTGGCTTTTCCGGACGGAATGCAGCGGGCGGCTCCGAGAGGGGCCGCCCGTTTTGCGTTTGGGGGGGTGGAGCGGGGTGCGTCCTTCGAGGCCCGCTGCGCGGGCGCCTCAGGATGAGGAGCTCTGTGGCTCTGAACACCTCATCCTGAGGTGCGCGCTCCTGAGCGCGCCTTGAACGACGCAGGTGGGTTGGGGATGTCCGACTAGGCGGTCAGTGGACTCGGAGTCAGCCCTCTTGGATCAGTTCTAAAGCGCGTAGAATGGGCACTGCCAACATGAAGCCGCTGTTGGGCTGAACGAAGTGAACGGGATCTTCCACAAATCCGCCCTGCTCGTCGCGTCTCATCAGCGGAATGGGGCGGTCAAATTTGTATCCAGAGACTATCGCGCAAAGCTTGGGAATGGCTGTGCCGTCGTTGACGTAGATAGGTCCGCCGCTGAACCCCTTATTGTTCACTGTGTCGAATAGGTGAACCATCGGGCCTTCGAGGTTCGTCGAGCCGCTATAGATTGCGGCTTTGACCATTGGAATCGGCCACCGGTGACCCTCAGGCCGCACGCCCTCGATCCCAAGAGGGAAGCCGCAATAGGACGCTGTTGAGCCCACCGTGATAAAGCCGTTGATCCGTTCCTCAGGTAGCCCCGAATTTGGGCCGAGTAGCGGAGATGTCAGAATTGCTATGTCGTCCCGAACACCAAATCGCACGCTTTCAATCGGCAGCGCTGACCAGCTTTCATCAACGCGAAAACGGATGTTGTCTCCAGGTTGAAGGCCTTCAACAACGTGGCCTGCTGTGACTACGTATCCCTTCCCGCCGACGGTTACCAAGATCGCAGTCGCCGGGCCTCGGACGTACTCGATGCGGAGTACGGGTAGAAGCTCGTGATCGGTTAGGCGCATGCTCGCCATCCTAGTGACTTCGATTGACCGCCGAGGACGGTCTTTCTAGAGGGAAAATTGAGGTGATGTCTCCGTCAATGGCAGCACGGAACGAAGGCACGTATAGCGCCGAACCGCCGAAAGTTGCCTAAAGGGTCGCCCGCCGACCTCCAGGGTCGGTGCGATCCCTACATCTCTTGGAGGCTGCAGCGTGCCGGTCTGTCCAGGTCAGTCAAGGCCCGGTCTTCGACCGGCCGCTCTGCGGCGGCCCGGAGGGCCGGCCTTGAGTGACCTGGACAGACCGGCGATCGTCTCGCCGTGAGATGTAAGGAAGGCGCTGCCCGCGAGGGGCGGACGGGCAGGCGCGGTGTTGGCCGCTCCCTCTCGTATCCGTCATTCCGAGCCTTTGGCTCGGGAGCCCTCTATCCACCGCAGGTGCGGGAGGGGCGGGGTGCGCGCGCACCCCGCTGGCACTTTACGTGTCAGTTGAAGCAGGGGTTCCCGCCACAAGGGCGGGAATGACGGTGGTGGGTGGTGGGTGGTGGTGGCTGTAGCGCCCTATCGCCGCGCCTCAGTCACTATGCGGATCGCCAGTCGCGCGGACGGGGGCAGGCCACACGGTGTTTCTTCCAGCGGCCACGGGGATCGGCAGCGGGCCATCCCCGGATGGGGACGGGGATCAATGATCCTTCTCCCAGAGGGAGAAGGAGGGGCCCGCGCCGTAGGCGTGGGAGGATGAGGGGTTTGCGAAGCCCTTCCGGACAAGGCACGTCCCCAAGTGCGACAACGGCTGGCGGTGTAACCCCTCACCCTCCCACGCAAGCGTGGGTCCCTCCCTCTCCCTCTGGGAGAGGGTCGAAGGAACGGGGACCGGCGCGGGCGTTCAGGAAACTTATCCGACGCGCTGAAACCTCCCGTATTCTGTCCCCACCTCGTCGCGAGGAAAGGGCGCAAGGCCAGCGACCATTGCGGCGGCGGGGGGTGATCGAGCGGGCAGCTCAATCGATGGCGGGAGGAGCATCTTATGCTCTGGGCCGCCAACCTCGGTGGTCTCTGGCGGCGGTCGGCCCTGGAACACAGAAACGACGTGACCTCGAGGGTCGAGCGAGCAACAGGCATGGGCTGAAATCGCCCAAGCGGTCTGGACGGGGTCGCTAACCCCTCCACCCGCCGGAGGCCGAACGTCGGGAGCGGGTTAAAACCCCGCGCCTCGAAGGCTTCTGGAAGCCGGTCACGCGGAGCGAACGGCTTCGTCGAAACGGTATTCTCTATTTCTCATCCGGACGTGGTCCGGACGCTCCGCGACCCTTTCCATCACCCTCGTAGCGACAGCGCGAGGTCGCGAAACCGCGCGCCCCGACGGCCCCGCCATTTTGCGAATGATTATCATTGCGTACCTGCTTGGGCCCAGATAAGAACGCCTCGCAATATCAGGAGGGGCGCGAGGGATCGTCGCCCCGCTGGGGACAGGATCTTACTATGCGTAACGCGAACACCCACAGCCCAACCCTCGGCGGCATCGTCGGCCGTCAACGTCGCGCCCTGAGCGTGGCTGCCGTCGCCGGCGTCGCGGGCCTGACCCTGGGCGCGGGCCAGGCCTATGCCGCCGAGATTGGGGCCGCCGAGATTGGGGCCACCGAAGTGGATGCGGCGATCGCCACCGCCACCGCCGTCGCCGACGACGCCACTGAAGTCGCGGGGGTCAAGGTCGACGGCAAGCGGGCCACCGACGTGCAGTCGGGCAAGTACACCGCCCCGCTGGTCGATACGCCGCGCTCGATCACGGTGATCTCCAGCAAGATCATCGAGCAGACCGCCGCCACCTCGCTGCAGGACATCCTGCGCACCTCGCCGGGCATCACCTTTGGGGCGGGCGAGGGCGGTCAGCCCCTGGCTGACCGGCCGTTCATCCGGGGCCAGGCCTCGGGCAACAACGTCTTCGTCGACGGCATCCGCGACAGCGGCGGCCAGACCCGCGAGGTCTTCAACCTGGAACAGGTGGAGGTCATCAAGGGTCCGGACTCGGTCTATAGCGGCCGGGGCTCGGGCGGCGGCAGCATCAATCTGGGTTCCAAGTCGCCCAAGCCGGTCAGCTTTGTGCGCGGTTCGATCGCCGGCGGCACGGACGCCTATGTGCGCGGCACGGCCGACGCCAACTATGCCTTTGGCGAGACCGCCGCCTTCCGCCTGAACCTGATGTACACGCAGGGCGACACGCCGGGCCGCGACAGCGTCGATTTCAAGCGCTGGGGCATCGCGCCGTCGCTGGCCTTCGGCATCGGCACGGACACCCAGGTGACGGCCAGCTACTATCATCTCGATAGCGAGCAGGACCCCGACTATGGCATTCCGCTGGCCTCCAAGCGCACCTGGGCCCCGACAGCCACGGATGGCCGGGTTCGTCCCGCGAACGGCATCGCCGACGTGTCACGCAGCGCCTATTACGGCCTGTCGCGCGACTTCCTGAAGACCCGGGCCGACATCGCCACCCTGATCCTCAACCACCAGATCAATGACGACTTCGCGGTCCGCCAGGCGGTTCGCTATTCGAAGTCGGTCAACGACTATGTGGTCACCAACCCCGGCGACGGCGGCGCGGCCCAGTTCGTGGCCGGCGAATGGTGGATGAAGCGGGGAACCAAGTCGCGCTGGAACCCGACCACCACGCTCGCGGCGGTCACCGACTTCAGCGGCAAGTTCGACCTGGGCGCGGTGGAAAACCGCTTCAACATCGGCGTCGAGCTGGCCCGCGAGATCAACGAAAACGCCAGCTACGTGGTCTATGGCGCGGCCGGCTCGGCCTGCCCGACGGGCTTCACGGCCAATTTCACCACGGCCGGCGTCGGCGACTGCACCCGTCTTTATGCCCCCAATCCGAACAACAGCTGGACCGGCACCATCACCCGCGCCCCGGCCGCCCGCTCGGTGACCAAGACCGCCGCAATCTATGGCTTCGACACGATCAAGCTCAGCGACAAGCTGCAGGTGAACCTGGGCGGCCGCTATGACGTCTACAACACCCGGGGCACGAACGTGACCGTGACCAGCGCCGCCGGCGTGATCACCAGCACGGTGTTCACCAGCGTGCCGCAAGCCGAGTGGGACTTCTTCAACTATCAAGTCGGCCTGGTATTCAAGCCGACCGCTGCCTCCAGCCTCTATGCCTCCTACGCCACGGCCTCGACCCCGCCGACCATCGCCGGCGGCGATCAGAACACGGCTGGCGGCATCGGCGCGGGCAATCTGTCGACCACCCTGCTGGATCCGGAAGACACGATCAGCAGCGAGATCGGCGCCAAGTGGACCCTGTTCGACGACCGCCTGGCCGTGTCAGGCGCCCTGTTCCGCACCGAGCGCAAGAACGCCCAGATCCAGGTTTCGGCCGGTGTCTATCAGCAGGTCGGCGAAGCCAGGGTCCAGGGCGTCGAACTGGGCGTCTCGGGCAATGTCACCCCCAAGTGGCAGGTGTTCGGCGGCTACACCTACATGGATAGCGAGCTGGTGCGCGGGGCCTATACCGGCGTCAACCAGGGCGATCCGCTGGCCAATACGCCCGAGCACAGCTTCAGCCTGTTCTCGACCTATCGCGTGACCCGCAAGATCGCGCTGGGCGGCGGCGCCTACTACGTTTCCGACAGCTTTGGCGGCAACCAGGGCGGGGCCGGCGGCGGCGTCAACAAGGTCTATGCCCCGGCCTATACCCGCTATGACGCCTTCGCCTCGTGGGCGGTCAGCGACAAGATCGACCTGCAGCTCAACGTGCAGAACCTGACGGACCAGCGCTTCATCCTGCGCACCAACGGCGTCCACCACGCCGATCCGGCCCCGGCCCGTCAGGCCATGCTCACCGTCAACGTCAAGTACTGAGACTCCCCTCTCACTTGACGTTCGCCCCGTCCGGCAGGCCCTTCGCCGGACGGGGCGCTCTCTTCTCAGGGCCCCGGGTTTCCCCCTCATGATGCTGCAGATTCCCGAGGTCCTGACCAAGGCTCAGGTGGCCGAATGCCGGGCGATCATGGACGCTGCGCCCTGGGCGGACGGCAACATCACCTCGGGCTTTCAGGCGGCGCTGGCCAAGCAGAACCAGCAGCTGCCGCAGGACGGCGAGGCGGCCAGGACCGTGGGGGCCATCATCCTGGCGGCGCTGGAGCGCAACCCGCTGTTCGTTTCGGCCGCCCTGCCGCAGACCATCCTGTCGCCGATGTTCAACCGCTACGGCCGGGGCATGGGCTTTGGCGACCATATCGACAATGCGGTGCGCCGTGATCCGGTCACCGGCCAGACCCTGCGCACCGACCTGTCGGCGACGCTGTTCCTGTCGGAACCCGACGACTATGACGGTGGCGAGCTGGTGGTCGACGACCTCTATGGCAGCCACGCGGTCAAGCTTTCGGCCGGCGACCTGATCCTCTATCCGGCCTCAAGCCTGCATCATGTGACGCCGGTGACGCGGGGGACCCGCACCGCCAGCTTTTTCTGGATCCAGAGCCTGGTGCGCGAGGACGCCCGCCGGGCCCTGCTTCTGGACATGGACGTCGCCATCCAGCGTCTGTCCCAGGCCGTGGGCGTGGCCGACCCCTCGATCCTGGCCCTGACCGGAACCTATCACAACCTGCTGCGCCAGTGGGCCGAAGTGTGATGTTCGACGAGCGCGCTCGTCGAACGAGGGTGTCCAAGGCAACACTCCGTTTACCAATGGCCCCCACCATCCTCCGCGCGATCTTCCGGAGCCCCGATGCCGTCTTCCCCGTCTTCCGACGCGACCCTGCTCGCGCCCTCGCCGTTCGGTGAGGCGGAAGCGGCCCGCTGGTTCTTCGCCAATGCCAAGGACCTGTTCGCCGTCGTCGCGCCGGACGGCCGGTTCTCGGTGGTCAACCCGGCTTGGCAGACCCTGACGGGCTGGTCGCCGGAGGACCTGGTCGGCCGGGCCTGCATCAAGTTCGTGCACGCCGAAAGTCACCCCGAACTGATCGACACCGGCCGGCGTCTTCGCGAGTCCGGCTTCACCGTCAACCGCCTGCGGGTGCTGTGCAAGGATGGCCGGACGGTCTGGCTCGAGGGGCGCTCGCATCTGGGCCCCGGCGGCGAAATGGTCGGCACCCTGCATGACGTCTCGGTCGAGGTGGCCGCCATCCGCACCCGCGAGATCCTGGCCGAGGCGGCCGGAATCGGCCTCTGGACCTATGATCCGGTGACCGAGCATATCGACTGGACGCCCGACGCCCTGACTGCCACGGGCCTGTCGCCGAGCGACCTGGACAGTGCCCCGGCGTTCCTGGCCCGGCTGGCCGACGATCAGCGGCAGTCGGTGCTGGAAACCTTCCATCAGGCCGTCAGAACCGGCGAGTCCGGCGCCGCAGAGTTCCGTCTGCGCGGTTGCGACGGCCAGTGGTTCACCCTGCGCTCGACCTTCCGCGCCGAGCCCCTGGACGGCGGCCTGTTCACCCTCAAGGGCATTTCCCAGAACGTCACCGACGTGGTGCGCAGCCGTGACGCCGCCCTGTGGGGCGAACGCCGCGCCCGGCAGCTGGTCGAGGAGGCGCCCTTCGCCGTGGCCGTCTACGACCTCGACCTGCGGCTCCGCCTCGCCAGTCCCCGTTTCCTTGACCTCTTCAAGTCGACCGAAGCCGACGTGATCGGCAAGTCGCTGCAGGAACTGACCAATGGCGGCCGGCGCCGCTTTGTCTCGGCGGTGACCCGCGCCCTGTCCGGCGAGATCGTCACCCGCCGTGAGGATCGCCTTCGCGACGCCGAGGGCCTTGAACACACCCTGCGATGGGAGGCCCGTCCCTGGCGCGACGCGTCCGGCGAGATCGTTGGCGTCATAACCTACATGGACGACGTCACCGCCCTGGCCGACGCCCGGCGCGAGGCGCAGGTCAATGCCCGCCGGCTGCGCATGGCCCTGAGCGCGGCGCGCGCCGGGGTCTACGAGATCGACCATGTCAGCAAGGCCTTCTGGGGCTCGCCCGAGTTCCACCGCATCATGGGCCGGCGGATCGTTTATGAGGATGTCCATGCGGCCGTCTGGCCCATGCTGCATCCCGAGGATCGCGAAGCGCTCAAGGCCTCGGATCATGTCTGGCGTCAGGGCGGCCCGCAGGTGTTCGACGTCAGGATCCTGGGTGTCGACGGCCACGCCCGCTGGATGCGGATTTTCCACGAGGTGCGCCGCGACGCGACCGGACGCATCCGCAAGGCGTTCGGCCTGATCCTCGACATCGACGAGCGCAAACAGGCCGAGCTGGCCCTGGTTGTGGCCGAGCGCGAGGCCCAGGCGGCCAGCGAGGCCAAGGCCCAGTTCCTGGCCAATATGAGCCACGAAATCCGCACGCCGATGAACGGCGTACTGGGCGTCATGCATCTGCTCAGGCGCCAGAGCCTACCGGGCGACGCCTCCGAATTGCTGGCCGAAGCCCTGGCCTGCGGCCAGATGCTGTCCACCCTGCTGGACGATGTGATCGACATCTCGCGCATCGAGGCCGGCAGGCTGGAGATCCATCACGAGCCGGTCGATCCCCGCGAACTGCTGAGCGGCGTGGGGCGGCTGATGGCGGGCCAGGCCGAGCACAAGGGTTTGACTCTGGAGATCGACGCGCCGGATCTGGGCTGGATCAGCACCGACCCGACCCGTCTGCGCCAGGCCCTGTTCAACCTGATCGGCAACGCCGTGAAGTTCACCCTGCGGGGCTCGGTCACGGTGCGGGCGCGTCGCATCGAGGCCTGTTCGGGGCCGCAGATTGCCTTTGATGTCATCGACACCGGCGTGGGCGTTCCCGCTGAGGTCCAGGGGCGGCTGTTCGAGCGGTTCGAGCAGGGCGACGCCAGTACAACCCGGCGCTTTGGTGGGTCGGGCCTTGGCCTGGCGATCACCCGGCGGCTGGCCCAGATGTTGGGCGGCGAGGTCGTCTTCCAGTCGCAGCCGGGCGTCGGATCGCGCTTTACCCTGACCATCGCCGCGCCGGCCTGCGTCGCCCCGTCTGCGGCGCTGCAGGCCTCCCCCGACATCCTGGAGGGTCTGCGGATTCTGCTGGTCGAGGACAACCCGACCAACCAGCTGGTCGCCTCGCGGATCCTGCAGCAACTGGGCGCTTTGGTTCATACGGCTGACGACGGCCTGTCCGGCGTCGAGGCGGCGCGCAACGGCGCCTTCGACCTGGTGCTGATGGATGTTCAGATGCCCGGGATCGACGGGCTGGAAGCGGCGCGCCGCATCCGCGCCTTGCCGGGCCCGGCAAGCCTGACGCCGATCATCGCCCTGACCGCCAATGTCATGGCCCACCAGCGCGCCACCTATCACGCCGCCGGCATGAACGGGGTCGCCGCCAAGCCGATTTCGCCCACGGCCCTGGTCACGGAAATCCTGCGCCTGGCCGATGAAGGCCCGATTTCGAAGACCGCCGTCGCCTGAGTTTCCCCGACGAACGAACCACGCTAAAGCTGCCCGCGAAGGGAGCGTGACGGCTCCAGGGGGAACAGCATGACCGACCAGACGAAGCCGGAAGACGGCGCCTCGATGCGGACCGTGGTGGCGGCCTCTTCGGCCGGCACCGCGTTCGAATGGTACGACTTCTTCATCTTCGGCAGCCTGGCCCAGGTCATTTCCAAGACCTTCTTCACCGGCCTTCCGGACGCCGCCGGCTATATTGCCGCCCTGGCCCTGTTCGGTGTCGGCTTCGCCTTCCGGCCGCTGGGCGCGCTGGTGTTCGGCAAGATCGGCGATCAGGCGGGTCGCAAGGGCGCGTTCCTGGCCACCGTGCTGCTGATGGGCGGGGCCACCTTCGCCATCGCTTTCCTGCCGACCTATGAGCAGGCGGGGATCATCGCGCCGATCCTGCTGATCATCCTGCGCTGCGTACAGGGCTTCGCCCTGGGCGGCGAGTACGGCGGGGCGGCAATCTATGTCGCCGAGCACTCGCCCCCCAACAAGCGGGGCTGGTCGACCTCGTGGGTGCAGACCTCGGCGGCCTTTGGCCTGTTCGGCGCCCTGCTGGTGATCATGGCCACCCGCGCCGTCGTCGGCATCGAGGCGTTCGACGCCTGGGGCTGGCGGATCCCGTTCGCCGTCTCGATCGGCCTGCTGGGCATTTCGGTCTGGATGCGCCTGAAGCTCACGGAAAGCCCGGCCTTCGCCAAGATGAAGGAAGAGGGCGAAGCCTCCAAGGCGCCCTATGCCGAAGCCTTCGGCCAGTGGAAGAACATGAAGCTGGTGATCCTGGCCTTCCTGTCGATGATGTGCGCCCAGGGCGCCGTCTGGTACACCAGCTTCTTCTACAGCCAGACCTTCATGGAGAAGTTCCTGAAGGTCGATCCGGTCACCATCAACGCCCTGATGATGAGCGCCACGGCGGTCAGCGCGATCTTCTACGTCGTCTTCGGATGGTTGTCGGACAAGGTCGGCCGCAAGCCGGTGATGCTGGCGGGCATGACCCTGGCCCTGGCCTTCTATTTCCCGGGCTTCCACCTGTTGGAGCGCGCCGCCAACCCGGCGCTGGCCGAGGCTTCGGCCCGCTCGCCGGTTTCGGTGATCGCCGACCCCAAGGACTGCGCCCTGCAGTTCGATCCCGTCGGCAAGGCGGCGTTCGTCTCGTCCTGCGACATCGTCAAGAGCGCCCTGGCCAATGCGGGGGTCTCCTATGACAACCAGAAGGCCCCGGCGGGGACGCCGGCGGTGATGAAGGTCGGCGATATCGTAGTCGCTTCGCCCAGCGCCCTAGGCCTGTCGAAAGCCGAGACCAAGGCGGTCAAGACGGCGACCGAAGCCCGGATCAAGGCGGCGCTGACTCAGGCGGGCTATCCGGCCAAGGCCGACCCCGCACGGATGAACCTGCCGGGCATGTTCGGCGTGCTGCTGGTCTTCGTGATCGCCGCGACCGCGCTGTTTGGGCCGCTGGCCGCCTGTCTGGTCGAGCTGTTCCCGACCCGGGTGCGCTACACCGCCCTGTCGTTGCCGTATCACATCGGCACCGGCTGGGTCGGCGGCTTCGTGCCGTTCTTCGCCTTCGCCATCGTCACGGCGGTCGGCAACATCTATGCGGGCCTCTGGTACCCGGTGTTCTTCACCCTGGTCAGCGTGGTGACGACCCTGTTCCTGCTGCCCGAGACCAAGGGCCGATCGCTGGACGAGGTGTGACCAGCCTTTAGGCCGCTGGGGCCGACAGCAGGACCTCGACGGAGACGCCGGCCGCGGCCAGGGCCTGGACCAGCGCCGGCTCGACCGGTCCTGTGATCAGGCGAATGACCTGGCGACCCTCATGGGCCAGCTGGATCAGGTGCTCGGCGCTGGCCGCGTCCGGCGACAGTCGTTCGACGTCGCGGCGGCCCATGGTCATGATCTGAGGATCGGCGTCCGGGTCAGCCACCAGCACATCGGCCGCCGACAGGGCGCGGACGGCGCGCAGGGTCAGCAGGTCGGAGGGCCCCTTGCCGGCGATGAAGCGCACCCGGCCCTTGCGGGCCGAGCCCTTGGCCAGGGCCTCGCGGAACAGGCGTCCGGCGGCTTCCATGTCGCCCGACATCGCCGCCTGGGCCGCTTCGCCGGTCACGGCGTCGCGCAGGAACGAGCGGCGCTCGTGCAGGGCCGGCAGGGTCTTGCGGACCTCATCCTGGAAGCGGCGCAGAAGGGCGGCCACGCGTCCCGCGCCTTCGGGCACCTGGGCCTCGATGTCGTTGCGCAGCATGGTGGCCAGCACGGGAGCCGAGCCGCCGGTGCCGACGGCCGCCACGACCTCACCCCGGTCGATCACCGCCGGAGTGTTGAAGTCGCACAGGGCGGGTTTGTCGACGACATTGACCAGCACCCGCGCGGCGCGGGCGGCGGCGGCGGCGGCCTGGATGAAGACCTCGTCATCGCTGGAAATGAAGGCCAGGACCGCGCCGGCATAGGAGCCGGGCAGGAAGGCGGCGTGGCCGTCGATGCGCACCAGCGTGGCCGGCGAGCCTTCGAACAGGCGCGCCTTGTTGTCGGCGCCGTCGCCGGAGCCGGCGATCACCACCTTGCGGCCGGCGAGCGGGAAATAGGCGGGAAAGCTGTCCAAGAGGGTCCCCTCAGCGGGTCTGGCAATTGTCATAAGGTCCACCCGGGAATCCCGAGAGGCGGGCGCTGTCGCCCTTGCCCCAGATCTCAAACGCGCCCTTGGCGTAACGCGCGCCGGACGCCGAGCGCGCCAGGGGCAGGGCTCTTGTGACGCCGCCGGCCGAGACAATGGCCTTCTTGCCGCTGGCCGGATAGGTCGCCTGGAAGCTCTTGCCCTTGGCGCAGCCATAGGTCACCGGCGTGGTGATGGCCGGTCCCGGCTGGGTGGCGCAGGCTGACAGGGTCAGGCCGACCACGGTCAAGGCAAGCACAAGGCGGCGCACGGTCAACTCCAGGGGCGGCGGCCGCGAAGCAGGCGGCCCGATGAGCATAGTCGGTTTCGCGGTCGCTCCGCGCCCCCTCTCATCACTCGGCTCCAGCTTTCGCACGATCGGTTTCAACCGCGCCGCGAAAGACGGCGTCCGTCGATGAAATATTGCTGGTCTCCACCGGTGTGAACAGTGTTAGGTTTGAGCTTCTAGCAGGGTCGCGCCCCGGCCCGAGCTCGGTTGGAGGCGAAAACATATGGCCGCGACTCTCGACGTGAACGGCAAGACGGTGACGGTTCAGGCCGATCCCGCAACACCCCTGCTCTGGGTCCTGCGGGACGAACTGGGCCTGACCGGAACCAAGTTTGGCTGCGGGGTCGCCCAGTGCGGCGCCTGCACGGTGCATGTCGACGGCCAGCCCGTCCGTTCGTGCGTCACCCCCATCGAGGGCCTGACCGGCGTCAAGATCACCACCATCGAAGGCTTGGGCGGCTCGCATGCGCTGCAACAGGCCTGGGTCAAACACGACGTGCCGCAGTGCGGCTACTGCCAGTCGGGCCAGATCATGTCGGCCGCCGCCCTGATCGAACAGAACAAGGCGCCCAGCGACGAGCAGATCGACGAAGCCATGAGCGGCAATATCTGTCGCTGCGGCACCTATCAGCGCATCCGCGCCGCCATCAAGGACGCCGCCGCCGGCGGTCTGACGACGGTTGCCGCGACCGGCAAGCCGCCCGCCGACATCGATGAAGCGATTGCCGCCGCCACCGGCGCGACCAGCCGTGGAGCCGGCCGATGAACGGACCCCTCAACAAGTTCGGCGCCCAAGGCGTCGTAAACCGCCGCGACGTGGTCGTCGGCGCCGCCCTGGTCGGCGGCGCCTTGGTGGTCGGCTGCTCGCCGGCCGACATCATGAGCGCTGGCTCCAAGGTCGAGGTCGGCGCCTTCGGGCCCTTCATCAAGGTCGCGGCCGACGGCGCCGTGACGGTGATCTCAAAACACGTTGAATTCGGCCAAGGCAATCACGCCGGTCTGGCGGCCATCGTCGCCGAGGAGCTGGACGCCGACTGGACCCGGGTCATGGTCGAGCAGGCCCCGGCCAACGCCAAGCTCTATGCCAACGGTACTGCAGGGGCCCAGATGACGGGCGGATCGTCGGCTATCTCCGGATCGTGGGATCAACTGCGCAAGGCTGGCGCGGCCACTCGGGCGATGTTCGTCCAGGCCGCAGCCGCCAAATGGAGCGTCCCGGCCGGCGAGATCGCCGTCAAGGACAGCGTCCTGAGCCACACGTCGGGCAAGACCGCCGGCTTCGGCGAACTGATAGCCGACGCCGCCAAGATCACGCCGATCGCCAACCCGCCCCTGAAGGATCCCAAGACCTTCACCCTGATCGGAACCGACCGGGTGCGCCGCAAGGACTCGCAGGCCAAGAGCGACGGTACGGCGCGCTTCACCCAGGATGTCCGCCTGCCCGACATGCTGACAGCCATGGTCGCCCACGCCCCGCGTTTCGGCGGCAAGCTGAAGAGCTTCGACGCGGCTGAGGCCAAAAAGGTTCCGGGTGTCTTCGACGTCTTCGAGATCCCGACCGGCGTGGCTGTGGTGGCCCAGTCGACCTATGCCGCCCGCATGGGCCGCGAGGCGCTGAAGCTGGAATGGAACGAGGACAAGGCCGAGAAACGCAGCTCTTCGGCCATTGCCGCGAGCTTCCGCGACATCGCCGCGGGCAAGGGTCCGGCCGACCTGAAATGGGAAGGCTTCGACTCCAAGGGTGACGCCGCCGTGATCGCCAGCGCCAAGGGCGCCAAGGTGTTCGAGGCGACCTACGAGTTCCCCTATCTGGCCCACGCCACCATGGAGCCGATGAACTGTGTCGCGGCCGTGGACGGCTCCAAGGTCAAGCTGACCTTCGGCTCGCAGGGACAGACCCTGGACCAGCTGAACGCGGCCAAGATCGTCGGCACCCTGCCAGGCTCGGTCGAGATCGAGACCCTGTTCGCCGGCGGCTCGTTCGGTCGACGCGCCACCTTCCAGTCCGACTACGCCGCCGAATGCGTCCACATCGCCAAGAAGATCGGCAAGGGCCGGCCGGTGAAACTGGTCTGGACCCGCGAGGACGACATGCGCGCCGGCTATTTCCGGCCGCTGGTGGTGCACGCCGTCAAGATCAGCCTCGACAAGGACGGCTATCCGGCCGCCTGGCGTCACCGGATTGTCAGCCAGTCGATCATGAAGGGCTCGCCGATGGGCGGCAAGGGCCCTGACCAGAGCGCCATCGAGGGCACAGCCGGCTCGCCTTATCTGAAGGCCACGCCGATCGTCGACGCCCAACTCGCCCTGCCCGAGGTCGGGGTGCCGGTGTTGTGGTGGCGTTCGGTGGGCGCGACCCACACCGCCTTTGTCATGGAGCACACCATCGACCAGCTGGCCCGCAAGGCCGGCAAGGATCCGGTTGATTATCGCCGGGCGCTCTACGCCAAGGTCGGGGCCGACCGGCATCTGGCGGCGCTGAACCTGGCCATGGAAAAGGCCGGCCCTGCGCCGACCGCCGGCTGGAGCCGGGGTGTGGCGGTGCATGAGAGCTTCGGCTCGGTGGTCGCCCAGGTGGCCGAGGTCCAGTTGGTCGACGGCCAGCCCAAGGTGGGCCGCGTCGTCACCGCCATCGATTGCGGCGTCGCCATCTCGCCCAATCAGATCGCGGCCCAGACGGAAGGTGGCACCTGCTACGGCCTGTCGGCGGCGCTGTTTGGCGAGGTCACCCTGACCGAAGGCGTGGTCGATCAGACCAATTTCGACGGCTATCGCGTGCTGCGCATGAACGAGGCGCCCACAGTCGAGACCTACATCGTGCCGTCGGGTTCTGCACCCAGCGGCGTGGGCGAGCCGGGCACGCCCGTCATTGCGCCCGCCGTGGCCAACGCCCTGCTGGCCCTGACGAGCAAGTCGACGGCACGGCTGCCTTTTACGGCAACAGCCTAGTCTTGTGACGTCCAGCGCACGGCTTGCGCTGGACGTCACGCGAAGCTGACTGCATGCTGTCGTCATGGTAGAACCCGGCGATATTCCAGGCTTCGAGCGTTTGACCCCGCGTGAGCGGGAGATTCTGCGCCTGATCGCCCGCCATCTGCAGTCCAAGGAAATCGCCCGGCTGCTCAGCCTCTCGCCCAAGACGGTCGAGATGCACGTGCTGAGCGCGCGTCGCCGCCTGTCGGGCCTGGGCCGTCGCGACGCGGCCCTGGCCTTCATGGCCTGGGAGGCCGCGGACCCCGGCAATGACTACCGTAGGCAATCAGGCGACCTAGCCCTGGCCCCGGCGCGGGTCTCTTCTCACCGCACAGGTGGGAACGACCATGAACGACAATCAGACCCGGGACACGGCGCGGATGCGCCCCGAGAGCTCGGGCTTCTTCATCGCCAGCTGGCAGTCCCTGGAAGAGGGGCTGATCCTGTTGGCGGGCACGCCGGAGCGGGGCCAGCTGGTTTCCGAGACGGTGTCGGCCCTGAGGAAGTCGCAGACGGCGGGCGATCCACCGTCCAAGCTTCTGCTGCGCGTGCTGGCGGCGACCGCCTTTCTGTCGGACGACCGGCCGCTGCGGACCGAACAGGAAGGAGCTGGCGCGATGACCTGACTCCCCTGCAGTGGCTGGGTCTCATTGTCGGACTGGCGATCCTGGGCGGACTTCTGCTCGGCGCCCTGACCACCGGAGCCCACGACTTCCTCTATGCCCTCCAGCGGTTTCGCGAGGGCTGGAGCCCGCCGCCGGCGCACTGAGCGACCAGCGACAAACCAGAAAACGAGATCTTGAGCGCGCGGATGTCCTCCGCGTGACCGGAGAGTCTTGCATGAAACGGATCGATGCGGCCCGCGCCGGGGCCCAGAAACTGATGCGCGCCGAGGCGGCGATCGACGCGGCCCTGCGTGAGACGGCCGAGCTGATGGGCCTGCTGCCCAGCCTGCGGCTGGAAGCCAACCTGTCGGCGGTGATCGGCCAGGACGCAGTGGACGACCTGGGCGAGACCCTGGCCCACATCCTGTCGGCTCGCCGCACCATCATCCGCGCTCATGCCGGCCTGCAGGCAGTGCGTGAACAGATCGGTTGCCGCACGGTGTCGGTCGGCGAAATGGACAAGCCGCCAGATGTGCCCCGCACCGGCGGCCTCCACGCGGTCGAAGGCGGTCGGGCCGCATGATCCTGCGCTTCTCTATCTGGGCAGCTTACGGCATGGTCGCGCGCCAGTTCGCGTCGGGGCCATGCCGTGTACCAAACCCTCACCCCATGGATTTCCCTCAGCGTCGCCGTGCTGGTTTGCGGCTTCGCCCTCTGGAAGGGCGACCGCTGGGCCCGGTTCGCGGCGGCGGTCTATCTGGCCGGCTGGATCGCGACGCCGTTCGCCCAGATCCGCGATCCCCTGAGCCCCGAATGGGGGGTGATGATCATCGATGCGGTGGTCATGATCCTGCTGGTCTGGGTCTCGCTGAAGGCGCGCCGGCTCTGGAGCGTGTTCGCGGCGGCCTGTCAGATGATGGCTGTCGCCTCGCATGTCGTGTCGATCATCGACCTGCGCATCTACATCGCCACGGTCGTCGTAGGCCTGACCCTGCTCAGTTATGGCGTACTGGTCGCCCTGCTGTTTGCGACGTTGTCGGCCGTCCGGGCCCGGCGGGTCGCCCGTGAGGGGGACCTCGACCCCCGTCCATGAGGTCTCCGCCGAGGAGATCGCTGAATTCACCCGCGGCCTCAATGCGCTGGGGCCCCAGCAACGCCGCATCCTGGCCGTGCTGATCCCCCGCCTGATCGCGCTGGAAGAACGCGGCGACCCGGAAGGGGCGATCCGCATCATCGACCAGATCCGCACCATCCTTCTGGAGCGCCGCCGGACCTGTCACTAGGGCCGCTTCAGGTCCTCGGGCCGGTCGACGTCGAACAGCACGCCGGGATCGTCTGTCTCGACGGCGGTGAAGCGCGCGCCGGCCTGACGGATCAGCGCCTGGGCCCCGACATCGCCGTCGAGCGCTCGCAGGGCTGGGATCCAGTCGCCGCCGAACAGCACGGGATGACCGCGCCGGCCCGCATGGACGGGCGCGGCGATGCCGTTCCGTCCGCAAAGGGCGCGGATCAGGGCCGGCGCGACCGCCGGACCGACCCTCGGCATGTCACCCAGGAAGACGAAGACGCCGTCGATGTCGGTGGACAAGGCCCGGGCGGCGGCGGCCAGCGAGGCGCCCATGCCCCGGGCAGGATCGGCGACCCTGACCACGCGCAGGTCGGCGTCCTCGTCCAGTCCCAGGATGGCTGTTTCCAGCGCAGGGTCGTCACCGATCGCGACCACGACCGAAATGGCGGGGCTCTCGAGGGCGGCGTTCAGCGCCCCGGCGATCAGCGGTCTGCCGCGAAACGGCGCCAGCAGCTTGCCGCCGCCAAAGCGGGCGCCCAGGCCGGCGGCCAGGACGATCGCCTCAAACCTTCCGCTTTCGCTTTCCGCCATGTCTCCCAACGCCTATCTTGTCTCCTGACATGACGCCCTATGACGACAGCCCCACGCAAGCGGCCTTGACCGCGCCCCGTCTGATCGACGGTTTCGGCCGCGCCGTCACCTATCTTCGGGTGTCGGTCACCGATCGCTGCGACCTGCGCTGCGTCTATTGCATGGCCGAGCACATGACCTTCCTGCCCAAGGCGCAGGTGCTGACGCTGGAGGAGCTGGACCGCGTCGCCTCCACCTTTATCGGCCTGGGGGTTCGCAAGCTGCGGCTGACCGGCGGCGAGCCGCTGGTGCGCAAGGGCTTCATGGAGCTGGTCGCCGGCCTGTCGCGTCACCTTCGATCGGGGGCGCTGGATGAGCTGACCCTGACCACCAACGGCACCCAGCTGGCCAAATATGCGCAAGATCTGGCCCGCCATGGCGTTCGGCGGATCAATGTCTCGCTCGACACCCTCAAGCCCGACCTGTTCAAGCGCCTGACCCGGGGCGGCGACGTCGCCCAGGTAATCGGCGGCATCGACGCGGCCCTGGCGGCGGGCATCGCCGTGAAGATCAACGCCGTCGCCCTCAAGCATGACAATGCCGCCGAACTGCCGGACCTGATCACCTGGGCCCACCAGCGCGGCTGCGACATGACCCTGATCGAGACCATGCCCCTGGGCGAGATCGACGAGGATCGCACCGACCAGTACCTGTCGCTGAAGGACGTGCGCCGCGACCTGGCCTCGTTCTGGACCCTGGAAGACCTGGCCTACGCCACCGGCGGCCCGGCCCGATACACCCGCATCGCCGAGACGGGTGGACGCTTGGGCTTCATCACCCCGCTCAGCCACAATTTCTGCGAGGCCTGCAACCGGGTCCGCCTGACCTGCACCGGCACCCTGCATACCTGCCTGGGCCGCGACGACGCCTCGGACCTGCGAGCGGTGATCCGGGCTGGCGCGACCGAGGCTGAGCTGGAGCAGGCGATCTTCGCCGCCATCGGGTCCAAGCCGGAAGGCCACGACTTCCAGATCGCCGGCGCGCGGCCCGCCGTGGCCCGCCACATGTCGACGACGGGCGGCTGACATGGCGCGGGTGCTGCTGTTTGGACGCCTGGCCGACCAGGCCGGCTGGCGTGATCGGGCCTTCGAGGCCTCGTCCCTGGCGGCCTTGCGCGGTCTGATCGCCCAGGATGATCCTGATCTCGCTGAGGCCCTGAGCGGCCCGGGCGTCCAGGTCGCCGTCGACAAGACCGTGGTGCGCGGCGAGGCGGCGTTGCTGGCCGCCACCGAGGTCGCCTTCCTGCCGCCGATGAGCGGCGGATGATCACCCTCACCGCCGAGCCGTTCGAGCCGGGCGCGCTGCTGACGCAGTTCTGCGCCGGACGCGACGAGACCGGGGCGGTCGCTAGCTTTGTCGGTCTGGCCCGCGCCGAGCAGGGCCAGGCGGCGGCGCTGGAGCTGGAGGCCTATCCCGGCTTTACGGACGTCGCGATCAGCGACTTCGCGGAAGCCGCCAGGACTCGCTTCGCCCTGCACGATTATCGCATCGTCCACCGCACCGGCGCCATCGCGCCGGGTGAGGCCATCGTCTTCGTGGCCACCGCCGCCGGCCACCGCCGCGAGGCCTTCGAGGCCTGTGACTTCCTGATGGACTGGCTGAAAAGCCGCGCGCCGTTCTGGAAGAAGGAGCACGGCCCGGACGGCGCCCGCTGGATCGAGCCAACGGACCGCGATAGGACCGACGCCAAACGTTGGGATCAGGAGTAGATCATGTCTGCAGCAGGCCTTACCCCCGGCGGCGGGATCAAGCCGGACCTTCCGTTCACGCCGGTCCGCGTGGCGATCCTGACCATTTCCGACACCCGCGACGAGGAAAGCGACACCTCCGGCCAGGTGCTGGTCGACCGCGTCAAGGCGGCCGGCCATGAGCTGGGCGGCCGGGCGGTGGTGCGCGACGACATTCCGCAGATCCGCGACCAGGTCAGAACCTGGATCGCCGGCGGCCAGGTCGACGCCATCGTCACCACCGGCGGCACCGGCCTGACCGGCCGCGACGTGACGGTCGAGGCGCTGGAGCCGCTGTTCAACAAGAAGATCGACGGCTTTTCGGTGGTCTTCCACATGGTCTCCTATGCCTCGGTGGGCCTGTCGACCCTGCAGTCGCGGGCCACGGCCGGCCTGATCGACGGGGTCTTCGTGTTCTGCCTGCCGGGCTCCAACGGCGCGGTGCGCGACGGCTGGGACAAGGTCATCTCCGCCCAGCTCGACAGCCGCCACAAGCCCTGCAACATGGTCGAGCTCATGCCCCGGCTCCTCGAGCAGTGAGCAAGCTGACCCACATCGACGACCAGGGCCGGGCCCGCATGGTCGATGTCTCGGGCAAGCCCGAGACGGCCCGCGAGGCGGTGGCCGCCGGCTTCGTGCGGATGAGCCCCGAGACCCTGGCCCTGGCCGTCTCCGGAACCGGCCGCAAGGGCGATGTCCGGGCCGTGGCCGAGATCGCCGGGGTCATGGCGGCCAAGCAGACCTCCAACCTCATTCCCCTGTGCCACCCGCTGGCCCTGTCCAAGGTGGTGGTCGAGGTCGAGCCGGGCGAGGGCGGCCTTTCCGTCACCGCCCGGGTCAAGACCACCGGCCCGACCGGCGTCGAGATGGAGGCCCTGACCGCCGTCTCGGTGGCCTGCCTGACGATCTACGACATGCTCAAAGCCGCCGAGAAGGGCATGGTCATCGAGGCCGTGCGCCTGATCGAGAAGACCGGCGGCAAGTCTGGGGACTGGACGGCGCAATAGCACCTGACGCGGGTTCTCGACTTCACGCGGGTAACCCGCTGAAGGTTGGGGAGGCGGCGAAGCGTCCGGGCCAGGCCCGGATGAGGGTGTAGAGGAGTACCGTTTCGGCCGTGGCCGGAGCGCTCCGCGCGATCGTTATCCGATGAGCCGCTCGGGGCGCGGGGTTTTAACCCGCTCCCGATTGAGAGGCCCCCGACGGGCGGAAGGGAAGCGACCCTTCCGGACCGCGCGGGCGATTTCAGCCCGCGCCTGGAGCGCCTTGCCGGGCGTCGCCAAAGGGTGTTCCCGGCGGTCCGGATCCGGCTTCATCACGTTCGGCCCCCGCAGGACCGCTCCGCTCCGCCAGACCCCATCGGGCCTTCAGACGACGACCGACGGGCGCGACCCGCTCGACCGCCCCCACCCCCCGTCAGGTCGCCAGCTGGACGGCCTCCCCAGGAGCGGGGCAAGGAGAAGAATACGGGCGTTCCAGAGGGGGCTGCGTCGATTTTTGATCGTGACGGTGGGTGGGGCGGTGAGGGCGTTGATTTCGTTGAGCGCGGGGCGGGGTTATCCCCGTGAGAGTACGGGGATAGAGGCCGACGCACGGAACCCCTCTCTCGTAGAGAGAGGGAGGGGCCCGCCGCGAAGCGGTGGGAGGGTGAGAGGTTACACCCTGTCCGAACGAAGCACCGCCAGGATGTCGTCCGATACGCCGCCCGGATCGGTCAGTACCCGCGCGTTGGGAAACCGCACCACCACCTACCCCACAGCTCCAGCGTCTGGGTGCGACGCTCATCATAGTCCTCGCGGCCTTCGTGGGCCGGGCCGTCCAGCTCAACGATCACCTTGGCGGCTTCGCAAACGAAGTCGGCGAAATAGCGGTCTATCGCGACCTACCGCAGAAACCTGACCCCCCCCCCCCCAGGCGACGATTGCGGACGAGGGTCCACAGGGTCTTCTCGGCCAGGGCCTGGCTGCGGCGAAGACGACGGGCGTTGGCGGTCTTGTCCACGACGGGAGCATGGCCTGCGACCCTCGAGATGCTCAACGACAGGACTCGAGATTTCTCCGGCCGGCGGTGAAACCTCTCACCCTCCCACCGCCTGCGGCGGCGGGCCCCTCCCTCTCTCAAAAAGAGAGGGGTTCCGTGCGCGCCGGATTGCTCGGCGAAGCCGCCGCCGCCCCCTCGGGCAGAGCCCTCCTTGCATCTCACGGCGAGACGATCGCCGGTCTGGACAGGTCACTCAAGGCCCGGTCTGCGACCTGGGTCGGTGGACTGACCTGTCCAGACTGGCAGGCTACAGCCTCCGGGAGATGTAAGGATCGCACCGACCTTGAAGGTCGGCTTGCGACCCCTTGCAGGCCCGGACCCGAACGGACTTAAGTTCCGACGCGGCAGGTCGCTGGAGCCTTGAGTCGCGGGGGGAGCGCATGGCGGGTCAGCCTGGGAACAACGATATCGATACCCCATCGCCGCGACAGGCTTCAGCATCCGGCGCCGAACGTATCCAGGCCATCGACACCCTTCGAGGCTTGGCGCTGTTTGGCGTCTTGATGGTCAACCTCGTTACCGAATTCCGGGTGTCCATCTTCACTCAGTTCTTGCTGGAACCGACCGGTGGCGACGTGTGGGACAAGGCCGTCGCGCTGATAGTGTCCGCAGGTCTTCATACCAAGGCGTTCTGCCTCTTTTCCCTGCTCTTTGGCGTGGGCTTGGCTATCCAGTTTGAGCGACTCCAGTCGAGCCCAGACCGTCCTGTCCTGCTTCTTCGTCGGATGGCGGCGCTTTTGCTGTTTGGCCTGATCCACCTGTTCTTCGTCTGGAACGGCGATATCTTGACGGAATATGCCGTCGTCGGCTTGATGGTCCTACCCCTGCTCTTCGCGCCACGATGGGCTTTGGGAGCCTCGTCCGCGATCTTCCTGGCATTCTATGCCGCTATGCCCCTGCTGCGGCTTCCGATCCCGTTTCCTGGCCAAGACTGGATTGTCCAGCACGTCGCGCAGGCGAATGCGGTCTATGGTCATGGTGACTATGGCCAGGTGGTGGCGTTCAACATCCACGAGGTACGCAACCTCGCGCCGCTCCATCTCTTCGTCCTCGCCAGGACATTTGGCCTAGTCACTCTGGGGGCATGGCTCTGGCGGCTCGGCGTTTTCCGGGCGGCGAGTGGCGCAGTCTTCGCCTGTTGTGGCCTACTGGGGATCACCTCTGGCGTTCTGATAACGCTGGCCACTGGACCCGACGGTTGGCTTCAAACCCCAGGCCTTGGACAGGTTGCGGCGATGGCCAGTCAGGTCGGACCCATTCTCCTTGCCTTGGGCTACGGCGGAGTGATTTTGATGCTGGCGACGGGAAATCGGACAAAGGGGCTGGTCACGTGGGCTGCACCGATTGGCCGGACCGCGTTCACCAACTACCTGCTTCAGTCCATCATTTTTGGCTGGGTGTTCTATGGATACGGGTTGGGGCTGTTCGGCCGGCTCGACCCCGCCCCGACCTTCGTGCTCGGCCTCGGGGTTTACGCCATTCAGGTGATGTTGAGCGCCCTATGGCTAGGCTACTTTCAGTTTGGTCCGATCGAGTGGCTGTGGCGCGCCCTCATGTATGGACGGAGGCCGCCCTTTCGCCGCCCCGCAGAGCCTGTATCCCGGCCCTAGTCAGGTTGAGAAACGGTGATGGCCCCTAGGCCTCCCCCGCCCGCCGCGCCAGCGCCGGTTGCCCGTGCCGCGCCGCCATGATCTCGCCGATCACCGCCACCGCCACCTCGAACGGGGCCTTGCCGCCGAGGTCGAGGCCGATCGGCGCGCGCAGCTTGGTCAGGTCGCGATCGGTCAGTCCCGCCGCCTTCAGGCGCTCAACCCGCTCGCCCAGCCGCCGGCGCGCGCCCAGCAGGCCGACATAGGGCGCGTCGGAGGGCAGGGCGGCCAGCAGGGCGGCGTGATCGATGTCCAGGTCGTGGCCGCAGATGGCAACCGAGGTCCAGGCGTCGAGGCCGAGGTCGGCCAGGGCGTCGTTGGCCGCGTCCCGGCTATAGGTCACGCCGGGCAGCGGCGGTGGCGCGGCAGGGCCCTTGGGCCGGATCAGGAAGGTCTCAAAGCCGGACTGCGCGCCCAGGCTGGCCACGGCCAGAGCGGTGGGATCGCTGCCGACCACCACCAGCCTCGGGACCGGGTCATAGGCGCGCTCGAAGGCGCCGGGCCAGGGGGCCAACGGCTCTTCCAGGCACTGCCGCCGCTGCCCGTCGCTGGCCCAGAAGGCCGGGAGGCGCGCGTCGGCCAGTTGCAGCAGGGTGGCCGCTGCGGGGTCGCCCGGCGCGATGCGCTCGACCAGGATCTCGATCCGCGCGCCGCACAGCAGGCGGATGTCGGGCCACGGGCTGCCCTCGCCATAGATCAGCCGACGCGGCGCGCCGTCTTCGAGACAGGCCAGGGCGTGACCCTCGACATCGGCCTCGATGCAGCCGCCGGACAGAAAGCCGGAGACAATATTTTTTCCGAACACCATCTGCGTCCCGACCGGGCGCGGGCCGCCGTCGCCCAGGGCGACGATGGTGGCCAGGGCCGCCGGACCGGCCAAAAGCGCCGCCCGCAGGGCGGGTCGGGCGTCATCGGCCATGCCGTGGAGGGGCCAGTCGGCGGCCGTTTGAAAGCTGTTCATCACCGCCGACTTTAACCCCTCGGCAAGGTTCCAGAAACGCCTTCTTCAAACCTTGGCGCGTAGAGTCAACGAACACAGGTGTCGCTCCTCACGGATGGTCATGCCCATTTCGGTCTCAAAACTTGGTCTCGCGGCCGCCCAGTTCGGGCTCGACGGCATGACGTCGTCGCCGCGCGGCCGCTCGCCTGAAGCCGAAGCGCGCGACATCCTCAGCATCGCCGACCGTTCGCGCCTGTCGGTGCTGGACGTTTCGGGCGTCTATGGCCGCGCCGAGTCCATCCTGGGCGACCTCATTCCCCGCCCCGTCAATTTCCGCGTCACCCTGTCGACCGCCCGCGCGGACCGGGGTCCCGACTTCGTCGAGGCCGAGGCCCGCAGCAGCCTGCGCCGCCTGGGCCTGGAGCGCGCCGACGCCATTATCGTCCAGACGCCTTCGGACCTGTTTGGCCCGCACGGCGCGGCCCTGTGGGATCGCCTGGCCCGCCTGCGCGACGAAGGCCTGTTCCAGAAGGTCGGCGTCTCGGCCCATGCCAGCGACGATCCGGTCGGCGTGGCCCGTCGCTTCAAGCCCGACATTCTGCAAGCTCCGGCCTCCCTGCTCGATCAGCGCCTGCTGGCCGATGGCTCCCTGGCCCGCATCGCCGGCATGGGCGTCGAGGTGCAGCTGCGCTCGATCTTCCTCAACGGCCTGTTGTTCCTGCCGCCCGATCGCGTGCCCGCTCAGTTGAAGGGCGCCTCGGGCCGTCTGTCGCGCGTGCGCCGGATGATCGCCGAGGGCCGCTCCGATCCGCTGCAGGCCGCTCTCGGCTTTGCCCTGTCGCGTCCCGAAGCCAGCGCCGTCCTGGTGGGCGTGACCTCCGCCGCCGAGCTGTCGGCCGTGGTCGCCGCCGCCTCCAGCCCGCCGCCGGATCTCGACTGGGACGACATGGCCATCGACGATCCGGTCGCCCTAGACCCGCGTCGTTGGGTCGCTTAGGCGACTCCCCGAATCAAACCCGACAGTCCGAAGCCTGCCTAGCTCCAGCGGCCGCGTCAACGGCCCGGGAACAGGGTTAATGGCGCTTAAGCCTCTGATTCATCAGACTTTTATGAATTGAGGCTAGGCTATGCGGAACAACAGCTTTCAGGGGAGAGCGTCGTGATCCTTACCGTCCTGCAGGCCCGCATGGGTTCCCGACGCCTTCCGGGCAAGGCGATGGCGACGCTCCAGGGCGAGCCGATGATCATCCGCCAGCTGGAGCGCCTGCGCAGCGCCCGCTGTCCGACCAAGATCATCGTCGCCACCAGCACCGACCCCTCCGATGACGCCCTGGCCGGCTTCGTGGTCTCGCGCGGCTATACCGTCCATCGCGGCGCCGGGGCCGACATCCTCGACCGCATCGCCCGCTGCGCCGAGGCCATCAGCTCGGTCAGCCATGTGGTGAGGGTCAAGGGCGACGCGCCCTTCGTCGATCCCGGCATCGTGGACGAAGCCGTTCGCCTGGCTCTGGCCAGCGGCGCCGCCTACACCTCCAACCACGTCCAGCGCACCTATCCGGCCGGTCTCGAGGTCGAGGTCATCACCGGCAACGCCCTGCGCGTCGCGGCTGCCGAGGCCCGCGATCCGGC